>CBDCOF010000001.1:0-1221063 GCA_965219725.1 Dehalococcoidia bacterium
GGCTCTCCTTTCGGATGACGTCGTGGTACAGGTCGGGGATGTGGCTCCCCAGAAGCTCCTTGGTGGCCTTCACGGCCAGGGGCGGGTTGGAAGCGATTTCTTCGGCCAGAGACCGGGCCTCCTCCATGAGTTGGTCTGCCGGCACCACCCTGTTTACCAGGCCCACCTGACAGGCCCACTGAGCGTCGTATATCCGGCCTGTCAGGGCCATCTCGGCGGCTATGCCCGGTCCGGCCAGGGCAGCCAGGGTGAAGGAGGCCCCGTTGTCGGGCACCAGAGAGCGCTTGATGAAGATGCTGGAAAACCGGGCCGCCTCGGAGGCAATGCGTATATCACAGGCAAGGGCTATGGACAGGCCCGCGCCGGCGGCTACGCCGTTGACTGCTGCGATGACCGGCTGGGGAATCTGGGGGATGTGGGGACCCAGGGTAAGGATGCTGGGGCCTTGAAGCCGCTCCTCCTCGTCCTCCTGGGGCCGGCCCCGCGGGTTCCTGGACAGCCCCTCCGCCTGGCCGCTCACGTCCGCTCCTGAGCAGAACCCCCGTCCGGCCCCTGTGATAATCAGCGCCCTGGTATCGGGAAACTCCCCCGCCACCTCGTCCAGGGCAATATGGAACTCATCGGTAAGCTGCCGGTTGAAAGCGTTCAGTTTCTCGGGCCTGTTCAGAGTCATAATCGCCACGTGGCCGATACGCTCCAAGCCCACTGTTTCGTAGCCCATGACTTCTCCTTCTCAGCCGGCCTCCCTGGTCTTGTGCCTTGAGGCGGGCTATCTAACACGGCATGATAGCCCCCAGGTAGAGGGCTGTCAACGGCAGCAGCGTTCTCCGTCATTATTATGAAAATAGGGTTTTCATCCTCGTATGTGGCCCGCAGGGGCATGGGCAATTACCATGAAAATAGCCAGCGCCAGGTTTCCCCACCGCACCCTGAAGGGTGTGGCATCCCCCACCCACCGTTGTTCAGGGGTAGCGGCCTGTCACAATGTCATAGGAGTTGCGCACTTGAAGGCAATTTCGTATCTGGACCAGCCCGTTATCCAATGAAATTTCATAGCCAACTGCGTAACTCCTATGTCATTCCGAGCGAGCGGAGCGAGTCGAGGAATCTAAGGTCCTGGACTTCGGCATTCCGGGGAAGTCCCATACACCCCCGCCCCTGGACTCCCGCTTTCGCGGGAGTGACGGTGGAGAGGCTGCACGAAACGTCGGAGTCGCTGCGAAATTCCCCACAACACCGCCCCCTGGACTCCGGCCTACGCCGGAATGACGGTGGGTATCTATTTTCATGGTAGTGACGGTATGGCGGCACAATAAGCCGGGCTTGACAGTGGCGCTCAGGGACAAGTATTCTCCAACGGTCAAAGGCCCTGAGATAAATGACGTATTTCAGATATTGCGCGTGAGGAGTAACTAGATGCCGGAGCGACAGGGCAGGCTTGAAGGAAAGGTAGCCATAGTTACGGGCGCTGGCTCCAGCAGCCAGGGTATCGGGAATGGCAAGGCCACGGCGGTGATATTTGCCCGCGAGGGGGCAAAAGTGCTGCTGGTGGACGCCTTTGCAGAGAGGGCGGAGGAGACCCAGGCTATGATCAGAGAGGAGGGGGGCGAAGCCTCGGTATTCCAAGCCAATGTGACCAGCGACGATGACTGCCGCCGCATGGTTGAAGCGGCAGTCGAACGGTACGGCGGCCTCCATATCCTCCATAACAACGTTGGCATATCCCGCCGGGGCACGGTCCTGGAGATTAGCGAGGAGGACTGGGACCACGTGATGGCGGTTAATGTCAAGAGCATCGTCCTGGCAAGCCGGCACGCCATCCCCAGGATGATGGAAGCCAGAGGCGGCTCCATCATCAACGTGTCCTCCATAGCGGGCCTGCGGGCGCATAGCAGCACGCCCTATACCACGTCGAAGGCTGCGGTAATCGGCCTCACCACTTCAATGGCCGCCGACCACGGGCGGGACAATATACGGGTCAACTGTATAGCGCCCGGGTTGGTCTATACCCCCCTGGTGTCCGTTCGCATGGACGACGCCTTGAGAGAACGCCGGCAAGATGCCTCACCCCTGGGCACCGAGGGCACCGCCTGGGACGT
This sequence comes from Dehalococcoidia bacterium, assembly GCA_965219725.1. Classification (GTDB taxonomy): domain Bacteria; phylum Chloroflexota; class Dehalococcoidia; order Lucifugimonadales; family JAGWBF01; genus CBDCOF01. Next base: position 2,100 of record CBDCOF010000001.1, read on the forward strand.
GGCGGCGGCGGCGGTTTACCTGGCGAGCGACGATGCTCGCTGGGTCACGGGCGTTGTCCTGCCTGTGGATGCGGGGCTGCTCACAGTCACCCCCGTCACCTACAACACCCTGGCCCAGCAGCAGTACGACCGCCCATAGGGTGGGCAACCCGCCTGAGTCCCCGGCCTGGTCTCCCAAGGTCGAAATTTGTCATGAAAATAGATGATAGAGGGCAAAAGCCGGCTGGCCAAGCCACCTAAAACGGAACACTGCCACCCTAACTTGACCTGTTGACAGCTTCCCCAGTCCTGCTTTACGCTATATACCACCAGGGAGTAATACATGGGAGAATGGCGGGACATCGGGTGGCTTAAAGGTCATGCAATTTTGGCGCCTTTCGGTATCCTCGCGGTAACCTGGGCACTGACGGCTATTAACAACTCATATCAGTGGAACATCTGGGAAAACTTGGAATCCATGGCAAGGATGGTGGACCTGGGGATCGTGGTTTATCCTATAATTGCTATGGTAGGGGAAGGAGTTCTCAGGATGGTGTTTTGGGCATATCAAAGTTGGAAAAAGGGCAATGAAAAGTGGAAGGCGGAACAGCGAGCCGTCGGGCAGGCCCAGCTGATGTCCAAGCTATGGGAGGCGGCAGGGAATGATGAAACATTGAAAGAGGCATTGGAGCGAATCGCAAGGGAAGAAGGAATCTCCATTGAAGGGCAAAATGTTCCTAAAAAGAGTGGGAGCACCTGAAACGGGAGCGAAAAACGACGGACTAGGTTTTAACCTGGTCCGTGTTTACTTTTTATGTGGTTCTCAGAATAAAGGCTCCGGCCCAGTCACTCCGGTGGCCCTTTGCCCCGGTCGTCGCGTGTCATGTGGCAGACTTGAGATTGGAGGTCAGTCACACCATTGACCCAAGGGGGCGATTGGCGTAGAATTGAAGTAAGCGTTAGATGTTTAGGCAGGAAGGTGGTATGCACTCAAGTATCGTCAGCAAGATAGAGAAAGCCAGGACCTACGCCGAAGAAAGAGACCGGGTAGGCATCACCACCTTCAGCGCCACCTTCCGAGGCAACCATAACAGCTACCAGGTCAGCTACGATGAAGGGGCTTGGGGTTGCTCCTGTCCGTTCTTCGCCTCTCGAAATCTGTGCAGCCATACAATGGCCCTTCAGAGGATATTGGAAGGTATGCTATCCAAGGAAGAGGAACCTGGAAGGGTCTAACCGAGAAAGCCGCCGTTCTAGGCTAGGCGCGGGTGTAACTCAGTGGTAGAGTATTTGCTTCCCAAGCAAAGAGTCGTGGGTTCGAATCCCATCACCCGCTCCAAATGTTTTCGTCTCCCCGCCTGTATGGTGTTGTATAGTTGAAAGGGTGGGACTCCGATGGACCACACCACCGAAGTTATAAGCTCCTACGCCATGTCCCTCGACTACTCCCATATACCCCCGGATACAGTCCACGAGACCAAGCGCCGGATAATGGATGCCCTTGGCTGTGCTATGGGCGGGTTCCTCAGCGAGCCTGCCAAGATAGCCCGCCGGATAGCCTCCATGACCTCCAGCGCCCTTCCCGCCAGGGTATTGGGTAGCGGAGACCGCACCTCGCCCGATATGGCGGCCTTTGCCAACACGGTAATGGTGCGCTACCTTGACTGCAACGATACCTTCATATCCTCCGGCGGCACATTTGGGGCCGGCCATCCAAGTGACATGCTGCCTGCGGTCCTGGCCGTGGCAGACCCCGGACACGCCTCCGGCAAGGACGTAATCAACGCCACTGTTCTGGCTTATCAGATCGCGGGCAGGTTCACCGAGCAGCAGGCCACCCGGGGAGGTGGTTGGGACCAGGGGATATTTGTGGTGATTGCCAGCGCCTGCGCCACCGGGAAAATTCTTGGCCTCACCGAGAAGCAGATGGCTCACGCCGTTTCCCTGGCTATTACGCCCAACCTGCCCCTGGGCCAGACCAGGGTTGGGGAACTGCCCATGTGGAAAGGCTGCGCCACCGCTGCCGCTACCCGTAACGGCGTCTTTGCGGCGTTGCTGGCCGGGGAGGGCATGGAAGGCCCCAGTGAGCCTTTTGAGGGGGCCAGGGGCCTCTTTGAGCAGGCCACCGGGCCTATCAATCTGGACCCCGTTGGCGGAGATGGCCTACCCTTCAAGATTGATGCCACCAGCATCAAATACTTCCCCTCGCAGATACACACCCAGGGGCCAATCTCCCTGGCCCTTGGACTGAGGAAAAAGGTTAGCCCCAATGATATTGAGGCTATAAACCTGGAGACATACCAGGTGGCATGGCGAAGCGCTGGCAGCGAGCCGGAGAAATGGGACCCCCAGACCCGCGAAACGGCGGACCACAGTATTCCATACGTCGTAGCAGTTGCCTTCAGCGACGGGGCGGTTACTCCTTCCAGCTTCACCCCGGATAGAGTCCGGGACCCCGGCCTGCGGCCATTAATGCAGAGGGTTAACATAAAGGAGGCCCAGGAGCTTACGCAACAGTTCCCCGAGGCCCAGGCGTCCCGGATGGAGGTGGTGACTAAATCCGGGGAGCGTTTCGTTGAGCAGGTCAGCCATTCGAAGGGGCACCGGCAAAACCCGCTGACCGATGGCGAACTGGAGGATAAGTTCTGTAGCCTGGCCGGGGATGTCCTTACTCCTCGGCAATGCAGGCGCGCTCTCGACGTGTTGTGGGACCTGGATAGGGTGGATGACATCGGGCCTGTGCTGGACCTCCTCCAGGTGTAGGCCCTTGTGCAGGTCATGGGCAGCATACCGCTTGTGATAAATTCCCAGAACATCTTAGTTTTTGGTTGGATAAGGTGGACTCGTATCTGAGACCGGGCCTTACTCCCCAGGAAGCCGGCAGAATTTGCATGAATGAGTGCAAGGCTATGTGCTGCCGCGGCCCCCTCATCCTCGGTCTGACGGCAGATGAAGTCCTGATGTTTGAAAGATATGCCGCATCTCTGGGAGTGAGCCCGATAATAACCCCGTCTCAGGGTGGGGGCGGATGGCTCAGGTTCTCCGATCACCCCGGGGAGCATTGCCCCATGCTGGACGGCGCTACGTCGGTATGTAGAATCTACAACGACCGCCCCCACAGGTGTCGTGAGTTCCCGGAAAAGCCCACCCCCGGCTGTGCCATCTCAGGAGGCTGACTGCCCGGCCCGGCAAGCAACACGGCCTAGCTCTCAGGCATCCCTGCATCTATCCACGACTCTATCTCCTGGATTTCGGCCTCGTTCAGAAATGGGCCTCCCCTGGGCATCCTGGGTATGGTGCCGATACCTCTTCTGAGGAAGACCACAAGGTGGGTCTCGCTCCCCGGCTGCCCGGGCTCTATGAGCTGCCTGCCATAAGGCTTGTTATTGGCCAACTCTTGGGGTGTATCCCACCAGTAATCGTGTATCCCGAGTGCAGGCTCTCCGTGACGGGCAATCCACCGCTCCATGATGTCATCCAGAAGTTCCTTCACCCTGGGCCATGTGACCCGCTCTTCGCTCATATCACCTTCTCCTACCGAGTCGGGTAGCAACTGTTCAGGCACGAGGATTCGTGACCGCCTCCTCACCGTGATGCTCCCTTCACACTCCTCCCCTCTTCCGGCGCTCACTTTATTTGTGATGCTCCCTTCACACCCCTCCTACATCCCACGCTCACTTTAGCTGTCATTCCGGCGTAGGCCGGAATCCAGGGGGGTGGGGGGTGGATTCCCGCTTTCGCGGGAATGACGGTGGTCGCATGATGCCACACCCTTCAGGGTGTGGTAGAGCGATTTGGCGCCCCTATTTCCACAATAATGACAAATTGGGGCCAGAATGAGCCCCTCAAGTCTGAACAGTTACGTCGAGTGTTCTGAGATGAGACACTAGAGAGTCCCCCGGAAACCGGGGGACTCTGATTGCTTCCGTATCTGTTGCCAGCGTCTCCTACCGCCACAGGAGTGGTGGATAGCTGTTACCCCCGTGGTCGTCTTGCGTTACCTGGGGTCCTAGTAGTTATCCTTCCGGTACACCTGGAACCGGTTGCGGTTGCTGTCAACGATTATGATCCTGCCCTCGTCGTCTATGGCTAGGGCTTTGGGACGCCAGAAGTGGGTTTCCGGGGACGTGTCCCGCATGAGGGCGCGCTGCCTGATCATGTCCGGATTGGAGTCCAACTTCTCCTGGCCCCACTTGGACATGTCTGCATCGCCGGTGAAGGTGGTTATGTGCCTGCCGTCGGGGGTGAGCACCTGTACTCGGTCGTTGCCCCAGTCGGCTACGTAGATGTCGCCGTCTTTGTCAACAGCCACGGCCGTGGGCCGGTTAAACTCGCCGGGCCCGCACGTCGTGGGATTCAACTCGCCCTGTTCGGCGGTGAGGCGGTCGAACACTGCATTGGCGCTCGGGTTGCCAAACTCAGCCAGGAACTCCCCGTCGGGACTGAACTTCTGGATCCGGTTATTCCGCCAGTCGGCAACGTAGACATCGCCCCGGTTGTCAATGGTTATGCCCCAGGGAAGGTTGAATTCCCCTTGGCCGCTGCCAAAGCTGCCCCAGTTGGTCATGAACTGCCCGTCCTTGGTGAACTTCTGGATCCGGTGGTTGGAGGCGTCGGATACGTACAGGTTGTCGTCCTTGTCGAATCTGATGCCGGCAGGCTTGTTCAGCTCGCCGTCGCCTGATCCCGCGACTCCCCACTTGCCCAGGAACTCCCCGTCCTTGTCGAATATGGAGATGCGGTTGAGGGCCTCGTCGGCTACGTACACGTTCTGGTTGCTGTCGAGGGCAACGGAGGTGGGCCAGCTAAGGTCCCCGTCGCCAGAACCAAACTTGGAGAACTGCCCCCTATACTCTTCATCCAGGGTCAACATGGTGATACGCAGGCCGTCGGGCCGGTACTCCGAGGAGCGGCTCACCACGTAGATGAGTCCACCGGGAGCGAGAGCAAGGTCCGAGGCATAGCTGAAGCCTGGGCCGAACATCTCGCCCCGGCCGACGGTGCTTTCATAATGGAATGTCCGGTTGGATACCCCAAAGAACACGCTGCTCATATTCACCTCGCCACTTGGTTGGATTTTGGTGGGTCTGGCCAGCCTAGGGGCCTACTCCGCCCATACGCTGGTCCGGTCCTTAAGGAATAGGCATACTCGACCTGCCTATTTGAGAGCCGCTTTTACTTGGGGGGGTCAAACTCGCCAGAGGCGGATCTGGCCCCTACTACGAACGGGGTTCTACCTGTGGGTGTAACCGTCGGGGGACCGGGACCAAGTGCGCCCCGGTCCCCTTGGCCCTGGCTGGGCTGAGGGCTATAGCAGCCTGCTTACTGCAAAAGGCCCAGCTTCTCGTAGGTCCCGCCCACGATGGCCTTCTCATCGAGGCCCATCCAGTCGGCTGCTATCTCCGTGTATACGCTGCGGAAGTCTGCCTTGAACCGTAGGTTCCCATCCTCCAGGTCGTCCTGCTTCAGGGACGGGTACTCTCCGTAGAGGCCGCCCTTCACGTGGTCGCCTATGACCCAGCAGACGCTGCCGGTGCCGTGGTCGGTCCCGCCGCCGTTGTCCCGTGCTCGCCGTCCAAACTCGCTGAACATGAACAGCAACACTTCATCGCCGCGGTGGTGCTCCTTCAGGTCCTGGTAGAAGTCTGCCACAGACTGGGACACTTGCCGCCACAGCCGGGCGTGGTCCCCAGCCTCGTTGGCGTGGGTATCGAAGGCGTTGTAGGGGGACGTGGTATACAGGACCCTGGTACCCAGATCGGCCAGATGTACTTGTGCTATTCCCATCATGCCCTGTGCTATGGGGTTGTTGCCGTATTCCACCGTGGAGGAGTACTTGGCCGGGGCCGTCTTGAGGATGTCGGCACCCTCCAGGGCAGACCGGCCGGTCTCCCAGATATAGTCCATTACCGGTCCAGAGCCGATGGCGGGGGCATACATCCGGTTGAACACTTCCAGGGCCTGCCCGCGCTCTTCTTCCCCTGCGATACCGGTTAGTACGCCGTAGGTGTCCAGGTTACCCACTGACGCTACGGGTACTCCGGACATCACCAAGGCCCTGGGCAGGCCTCGGCCGAAGTTCACACCGGTGAGCACGTTCTCGCCGTTGGGGTCCATCTGCTTGATGGCCCGGCCAAGCCAGCCCTCGCTGCCGATGGTATCGGGCTCGCAGGTGTGCCAGATGTCCATGGAGCGGAAGTGGGACAGGCTGGGTTTGGGATATCCTACCCCCTGAATCACGGCCACGTTCCCCTCGTCGTACATCTGCTTGAGCTCGATCATACTGGGGTGGAAACCCACGTCGTCGTTTATGCGCAGTACCTGGTCCTCGGATATCCCAATGGTCGGCCTATAGTCGTAGTACAGCGGGTTGCTGTAGGGGATGACGGTGTTTACGCCATCGTTACCGCCGGACAACGACAGGACGACTATGACGCGATCCCTATCATTGGATGCCATAATTTATCCCCCTTTCATAATTAGGCGTACTGGTATTCTCCTGTAGCTACTATGAGCTGCAACATCTCGGCGACCCTGTGGGCGAAGGTGCTGCGCTCCTCCTCGGTGCCTCGCCTGAGCTCACCCCCGCTCCTTGCGTGCTCGACCAGGGAGCCACGGGTCTTCTCATTGGCCTCTACGGGACCTATCAGGTCGAGGCATCCATCCACGAACTCCTCGGGCGACAGGGCAGACGTCCCTGCGCTCATCCGGTCAACGATTAGCTTGACGCCTGGCAGGTTGAGGTTGCCCACCTGGTCGGCGACGAAGTTGATGCGCTCCACCAGGGTGCCGCTGTCTATCCACTCCCTGCCGGTATGCCAGCCTTCCACTGTGGGGGGATTGAGCAGGTCCTGGCCCATGTACTTGCACTCCATAGCTATGGGGAAGAGGCCCAGCTTGACCTCGGTGTGGTCCTTCACCAGGCGCATGGTGCCGACGACCACTTCGGCGGGGCTCTTTATCTTGGAGAAGCGGGCGTTCTTGAAGGCGTCGGAGTTGAAGAGGGCGCGGAGGACGGAGCGGAGCTCGCCATTGCTGTCAACGAAGGCCTGCTCCATGAGCCTGATGGTATCCATGTCGCGGGGTGGGGTATCCTTCCAGGCGGGGATCTGGGGCTCGTCGGCCACGAAGAAGTTGTACAGGTGGCGGGCGACGTACCTGGCGGTGGCCGGCTGCTGCATGACGATGTCTATTATGTTCTCGCCGTTGAAGTTGCCGGTGTGACCCAGGAAGGTCTTCTGGCTGTTGTCGTGGTCCCCGGGGTCGTAGCGGAACCGCCATATGGAGCGGCCATAGGGGAAGGTGGGCAGGCAGGGCTCCAGGTTCCAGCCGGTGAAGGCGAGGGAAGCGGCCTTTACATCGTCCTCGGTGTAGTTGAACTGGCCGTCCATCCCCACGCCTATGGTGAAGAGCTCCAGCAGCTCCCTGCCGTAGTTCTCATTGATGGATCCCTTGTGGTTATCGGCGTTGTCCAAGAACTGGACCATCGTCGGGTGCCTGGAGAGCTCCATCAGCAGGGCCCGGAAGTCGCCCAGCCCATATTGGCGGAAGAGGTCGAGGTACACGCTCATCATCCGGCCGTGGTCTACCTTGGCGAAGCCGGTGCAGTGGACACCAGACCAGAAGAGGGCCATCTTCTCCTGGAGGGGCCGTCCGGTGTTGATCATGCGGTATACCCAGGCCTGCTGGTTGTGGTCTATGGCGCCCAGGTTGCCGTATTCGGGCAGGTATCGCTCCATCAGGTCCATGTCCACGTCGGGCTGGTTCTCCGGGTGGAGCAGCTCTTCTACCGTCGCCTCGTACCCCTTGGCAACACGGGCTTCCAACTCGTCCCGGGTCGCCCCGAAACCGGCGCGGCGCATAAGATGGGCCATTAAGGCTATGTCATTGTCTGCCATTTAAGCCTCCTTTCTGCTTTTCTTCGGTGGTCTTGTTAAGTATACGATAGGTTACTACCCTGGTAAAGAGTGGGACGGAGTTACTTTACTTGATGCAACTCGACCATTCTCTCCAAAGTCTCTATATGTGGATGTAGCCCTCTACCATTCTATATGGTGCTGCTTCCTTCCACCTCCTATGACTACTATTCTTATATTAGAACGATTATAGACTACGATAATACTTCCGGCCCTCCTTGTCAACAGGTTCAGCAGGGCATGTGCAAAGTGAGTGCAAACAGCGTAAGCGTAATAGGATGTTTCAGAAACCCATTCACTCTTGACGGGGCAAGGTTAGAGCCTTGCCCCGTATTAAGTACGGGGCAAGCCCTGAGCTTGACTCAGGGATGGGGGGGCCGACCCCGCAGAGGAGACTTTGTCACATGCCCTGTCCTGAGGGCAACCGTTCAGACTTGATGCGCCATTATTCCCATGCTTTCTCAGGGGCAGGCTCCGCGCAGACGGGAATCCGGAAATCCCAGTGTAATGATCCAGTGTAATGATAGTGTAAGGATAAGGAACGTTCCTCGTCGCACACGCTTCTGGAATCCGGCTCAAAGCCTGCCCCGTACCGGACACGGGGGCCGGAATGACGGTATGGCGGCATAATGTCATGGTGGCATTATCATCAGGACAGAAGATCCAGGGTTTCAACATGCACCCCTTGATCTATGTTTATATAAAGCACGACCAGATATGGTGCGACCCCGCTTGTTAGACTACCCCTGGGCAAAGGCTATAAAGAAGAGGGTTAGGACATAAACGTCCTAACCCTCTTCTTTATAGCTATATGCAAGGTCCCCTCTCACCCTTGCAAAGGAGGGCGAGGGAGCGTTTCCCACGACAGGGCCGTCACCCCCATCCTAACCTTCCCCCGTCAAGGGTGAAGGAACTTTTGGACCCTGGGCGAATTACCCTATAGAGGCAGGGATACCGCCTGGCCTGTCTGGGAACTGCGATAGACGGCCTCGGTGAACTCCATATACCTGACACCCGCGTCAAAGGGCGTCAGAGTCACCTTCTCCCTGCCCCGGATGGCGTTGACGAACTGTTCCTCGACCCGCCACCCGCCCCGCTTCTCCGGGGGTATGGGTATCTCCGACATCTCGCTGTCACCCCGGCGTCCGCCGTAAACGGCGTTTATGGGAGGGCCGTCGAGATGCAATGTCCCCTCGCTGCCGTATAACCACACCTCGGTGCCCGGGTTCATCCCGGTAGAAGAACTCCAACTCATCTGCGCCTGAGCGCCACAGGCCATGTCACAGATGACATCCACGTGGTCTGGCACGGATATAGCGTGTATCTGGCCGTCCTCGTCCAGCCGCTGGGGCACCAGCACCTTGGTCATAGCCATCACCCTGGTGGCGGGGCCGACCCAGCGCATAACCGTCTCGTACCAGATTCCCAGGGACAGGGTGTTATAGCCGCTCAGGTCCCGGTCCTGGCGCCAGTGCATGGGGCCTTCGGTATCAATAAAGGTGCCCTCGCCCGCTCGCCCGTGACCGTCACACACCCTCAGCCTGATGGACAGCAGGTCTCCAAGGTAGCCATTGGAGATGTGCTCCATGACAGTGGTGTCAACCTCCAAGGTCCCGGGCGCGGGGACAATCTGCGTGACCAGTTCGGGCTTGGCGCGGGAGGCGTCCAGCATCTCACGGGCTTCCCTGGCGTTCATAGCCATGCGCGCTTCCGTGAGCACGTGCTTGTTGTTTTCCAGGGCCAGAAGAGTCATTGTCCGGTGCATGTAGGGCCAGGTGCCTATGCAGATGGCGTCAGTGTCATCGGCCTCAATCAGCTCACGCCAGCTGTCATAAACCTTGGGAATCTCGTACTCGCCCGCCACCCGCTCACCGGACTCCCGGCTGCGGTTGGCTACGCTGACGATCTCCACCCCCTCCTGGTCCCGGAAGCCGGGGATGTGCCTGCGCCGGGTGTTAGCGCCGGCGCCCACCAGCCCTATCCGAATAATTCCATTATCAGCCATAGCGCTCCTCCTCTAACTGAATTTGAAAAAGTCCAACATTCCGCCTGTGTCCTAGCCCGTCCCTGATGGGGCTCTAGCAGTCTCTGCTCCCGTGGGTGGTTGCCCCTTAGCCTATGATATTTAGACTTATAACAGTGCCCATAAGAGTAACCCACGAGCCGCCCATCAGGATCATCATATTATTGAGCCTGCTATTCACCTCGGCACGTAGGGCTTCAATGGACCGGTTCATCTCGGACCGTAGAGCTTCAATGGACTGGTTCATATCAGTGCGCAGAGCGTTAATGGACTGGCCCATATCATCGAGCCGAGTATCAACCTGCTCGTAGGCCCCCTCTAGTCTGCTAGTCCGTTGTTCTTCTGTTGCCATTGCGTTCCTCCTTGCCCTATATCCTATCACAATTCTCTAACGCACGACATTGCCCCGCGCATTGATAACCTGGCTGGGGGTCCGGCTCACGGCGAGACATATATCACCTCTGCCTCGTCCAGGACTTCCTGCCTGAAATATGGACTTAGCCATGCTGCCGTGTTCAGGTCCACTTGCCGGCCAAGGGTCTCGCTCAACTCTCGCTGCATGGCGAAGAAGGCCAGCCCCGGCGTGTGGCCGGGCGCAAACTCCACCAACACATCCACGTCGCTTTCCGGGGTGAAGTCATCGCGTATCACCGAGCCGAACAGCGCAAGCCTTTGGATATGGTGACGTTGGCAGAATTCGGCTATCCGGTCGTGGGGGATTTCGATTCTGGCAGTCATAAGTCCCTTCTCACTCACCGGGTGTAGCGCCGGCTAGATGGCGCGGACAGGGGCAGGAATGGGACGCGAGCTACCCTGACTCACAAGTCTTGGGCCAGAATTTGCAACTCGTCCAGCACTTCCGTGAATATGGGGAATTGATACCTTTCGAGGACTTCGTGGAATATTTCATCGCCGGTGGCCGGGTCGTAGATGCGGTGGTGGTACTCACTCTGGTCGCGGTGAAGGTTATGGTACTTCAGCAACAGGTGTTCACCCGGCAGCCAGCCTATGTAGCGGTAGCTGTAACAACGGACACGCAGGATATTTCCAGAGTAGCCAATATCAAACTCTTTCTCAACTTCCAGCATCACGTCTTTCTGGCAGTGAACAAGCCCTTCCAAGTAAAGAACACCCTCGTCATCGGACATCGTAAAGACGAGGGTGTCACTGACTACGAAGGGATGTGCGCTTAGCCGGCTTTCATGGATGTTTCGGTAGTGGTCCCATGAGTTCCAGTCGTGGGGGTCTTTTCTAGGAGGGATCGAACCGCGTAGTAGATTTGATACCATCTAAGCACCTCGGCGGTTGGGCGAATTGCGTCCAGTTCCAATAGGGTAGCCATCTTTTCACTGGACATCTCGTACCGGCGCTCATATTTGCGCAACTCGCCTTGCCTTGCCTTTAGTATTTGCTCTCTTGGGACAACTCGAACCGGAATCTTCCGATTGGCCGCCATGCTCTCCATGTCCCTACTCTCCACAAATTTGAGGATGATTTGTGCCAACTCCTTGGCCCGGACTTCCCTCGGCACACGGACACGCATGGCGCTATGGACCATCTCATTCATGCCGTAAAGCGGCGGCGAGTACACGGAGCTTACCGCAATCATATACTCGATGGTTGCGGCGTTATTCAGGGATTTCTCCTCACCCAGCGTTTCATGGATCATCTGTCCCAAGTCGTCAGCCGGGATATAGCTGGGAATACGGACACTTTCCGGGCCATCCGCTAACTCCTCATGGCCCAAGCCGTCCGGTGACGACAATGAGACGCTTACCTTGACATACTCAACGTTTCCCTCTTTGCTCATGCTGGTGTCCTTAAATGATTTTTGACCAGTGTACCATACCCTGAGTATACAACCAGTATATCAAACCACCCGCCCTCTGCACCGAGGGTCCGGCGCACCGCCTGATATGCGTCTAGGGCAATAGGTGAATAGGAGCGGGTATTAGGACGGGACTTGTTCGTAGGAGAATGAGGGAATCGCCATCCGGTCGCTGGCGTGCTCGATAGTTATGGCGCAGAGGTTTCCCGCCCGGTTCAGGTCAAGGAGGGTATTCTCGTCCAGGTCCCGGGTCTCGTCCACTTCGGCGGGGTAAAGCTCAATGTAAAGGGGACCCGTATCCTGAAAATACTTGATCTTCATGGCTTGAACGACCTGTTTGGGACGACCGCCCTGATTTACAAGTCTTGGGCCAGAATTTGCAACTCGTCCAGCACTTCCGTGAATATGGGGAATTGATACCTTTCGAGGACTTCGGGGAATATTTCATCGCCGGTGGCCGGGTCGTAGATGCGGTGGTGGTACTCATCTTTATCGAGGTGAAGGTTGTGTACTTCAGCAACAGGTGTTCACCCGGCAGCCAGCCTATATAAACGTAGGTGTGGCATCGAACGCGAAGGGTACGCCCAAAGTAGCGGGGCTCAAACCATTTCTCTACTTCCAGCATCACGTTTTTCTGGCAGTGAACAATCCCCTTTAGTGAAATGACACCCTCGCCCTCATCGGTGAAGGCCAGGGTGTCACTGACCACGAAGGGATGTTCCCTCAGCCTGTTTTCGTGGATGGTCCGGTAGTGGTCCCATGAGTTCCAGTCGTGGGGGTCTTTTCGCGGAGCAATTTGACGGCGTGATAGCTGGAATACCATCTAAGTACCTCTGCCGTCGGGCGAATTGCGTCCAGTTCCAGGAGGGTAGCCATCTTTTCGCTGGACATCTCGTACCGGCGCTCATATTTGCGCAACCTGCGCTCTTCTTCGGCCAACATCGTCCCTGGTGGAACAACTCGGACTGGAATGCCCCTGTTAGTTTCAGTAGCCATCTACCTCTCCTTCTGCTCTCATGCAGGGGGTATAGACACCCCCCTTGCTTACCAAATAATGTACTCCAACAACTGACTGATGGCAATGATTTTTGCCGATGAGCGAACGCTAGACCACCCACCCTCCGACATAGCTTGGATGACCTATCAAAGGAAGGGTTATGCACCGTTATACCGGCGTTTTGCAACAGCTTCATAAATACCGCCGATGAGACTCAAGCCGCCTATACCCAAGAGAATCGGCGCTATTATTGTGCGGGAAAATTGACACACCGCAAGGTTAGAAGAACAGAGCAATAATAAGCCAATTCCAATCGCCAATGCTGCGAGGCTGTAGGTGATAACGTAGCTGATAAATTTGCTGCCTGCCACAGGTTTTACTCCCCGGTGCCGTTGTGTCGTAGGAATTGAATTACGCTATCATTATATCATGCTGCCAAGGATATTCCGGCAACGGTAATGTTCTGACAAGATGCGTTGTGACCTCCCCCATACCGTCATTCCGGCGCAGGCCGGAATCCAGGGGGGTGGTGTGGGTGACTCGCAACGGCTGCTTATGTTGCGAGACCCTGGATTCCCGCTTTCGCGGGAATGACAGAAACAGAATAGGGGGAATGACGGTGGGGATGCCGTGTCAGAAGCCTCCTCTCCCGCCAGGGAGAGGACTAGGGCCTGCCCACGGCCACGACCAGGGGTGAGGGGGCAGTCCCATCTGCGCGACGGTCCCGCTTAACGAGCCTATCACCCCCATCCCTGAATCAAGTTCAGGGCAGGCTCTAACCTTCCCCCGTCAAAGGGGGAAGGAATAGCCTCCCGCCCCCGCCCCTGGATTCCGGCCTGCGCCGGAATGACGGTGCTGGCCCTCCCCATCGTCACTCCCACGAAAGCGGGAGTCCACCGCCCACTCACCACTAGCCACTTGAGTGGGACATCGCCCCACCCGCCTACACCACCAGCGCCGCTCCCTTGGGGCGCTTCTTGCCCCCGTGCACCGAGGGTTCGGCGCACCACTTGGCGCATAGGCGGCGCACTGCCCGGTAGGCGCTTTCGTCGAAGCCCAGCAGGTCGCAGACTACCCGGCGGTCCAGCAGGGCGCGGTTGGGGTCGGCGTCGGCTATGTAGGCGGGTTGGAGTTCCTTGTCCCGGAACTCCTCGAATATCTCCTGGGCGGTGGCCAGCTGCTCCTCTCTGAGGGCGCGGAAGTCCAGCACGGGCAGCGTCTCTATTGCACGTATGGTTGTCTGTCCTCTCCCAGAGTCCTGGCGACTTGAGTGCCACCAGTAAGACAATAGGCCAAGCGTGGAGTTGCACCATAAAGCAAACGCGTAATCGAATCGGTTATCAGGAAAGTTTACATTAGGCCACGCCCTGCCCCCCATGCTCTCTTGCTCTGTGACTGCAACTGCCAGTGGTTGGGAATTGAACCGAACCTCAAGGTTTAAGTGGGCATGGCTGGCAGTAGCCCAAACCTCAGCCGCTTTAGCTTCCATTCCTGGGCGCACCTGCAAAGACGAGTCAGGAACGCAAACTATCTTCGTTTCTTCTTTAGCGTCGTGGTTCCACAGTGCAGGATAGGTAGCAGTGGGGCTGGACGCCACTTTGTCAAAGGGTCCCCGAGGGGGTGGCCCGTTGATGTCACGATGTACCAAGCCAAGTTTGCCTACCGAACCAAGGCCATCCATTTTTAGTCCAATGGCTGTAGGGCTGCCCGGAAGCCACAACTTGGATTGCGACAAGGCGTAGGCGGTTTGGGCAAGAGAGTAATCGGACAGACGCACTGCACCCCAAACCCCACCATCCCTATCACCGATGGCGGTCAGCATCTCGCCGGCCAATTCATCCCCGACCATCAGGCGAGTGCCGCCATAAGGGCCGTCCTCAATCTGCCGGACGTAATCGCAGGTTATGATGTTTTTCGCTATTGCGCTGGCGTGAGCAAATCCCAGGGGACGACGGGTCAGTGAAGTGAAATGCGCCCGTGTGTAGGGGCGGGTTTCAAACCCGCCTCTACGGTCGTGCGGCGGCCCTGCCGGCATCTTGCGGGCGATAACCAGACATTCTCCCAAGCCGGTATCTGCCGAGAATGACATGCCGTTAATGTCGTCAGCGGCTATACTGAGCACGGTCAAGTCCGTGTAATGCTGGGCAAGCATTTGCCGGAAATCCTGCCACGACAACCCGGCGGCGGCAACCAGAGGCAACACCAGTGCAAGCACGCCTCCGGGCTTGAGCTTGCGATGGGCCAAGGCCGCAAATGCCGAGGCAATACCGGCGTTGCCGTGGTAGCAGGTGCCTTTCCCCAGCCGGTTTATCCGGTCTCCCATCGCCGTCTGGTCGGATGCGCTGGCATTGAAGGCGGCAACGGCGGGATTGACCACGTTGGCAAGTGCTCCACCGTGGTTGGTGGCGCGGGTAAAGGGCGGGTTCATTATCACCAGGTCGAAGCCTGCGTCGGGGATGTCGGCGATGATCTGGGTGGCGGTCTCCTGGCCTGCGCTGCCGGTGCGCTGGGCCGGGTCGTTGGTGTTGAACAGGGTCATGGTGGCCGAGGACTGGAGCAGTTCCAGGGAGCCGACGGCCACGCTGCCATCTATCTGCCGCCCATAGGCCAGGGTGTAGAGGCGGGACTTGCCATAGTCCTCCGAGGGCTGGATGCCCGACAGGGTGGAGCCGGTGATGTGGACCGCCGAGGGCATTACGTCGCAGCCGTAGAGGACCTCCTCCATCATCACCCGGTGCAGGGATACCGCGTCGCCCCCGGCGCGCTCGTGGCGGGCGGCTATCTGCTCGTACACCGCCGACAGCAGCGCCCCGGTGCCGCAGGCGAAATCACCCACCCGCAGCTTGCCGATGGCCCCGGCGTCGCCCCAGTCTATTTCACCCCCATCCTGTCCTCCTCCCGTCGCGGAGGCCCCCATTGAGATGGAATGTGCTTTGCGGAGTTTCGCCACCGCCAGCCGGGCCAGCAGGGCCGCCGATGCCGGCAGGGTGTAGAAGGTTGCCAGGTACTTGCGGTCGGCGATGAGCCTCTGGAATATGCGCCCGGTCAGGTCGTGGGCGTTGTCAACCCCGGTGGCGCTAATCCTCTGGGCGGTGTCCCGCAGTTCCCCCAGGACCAGGGCCGCATCCCCCGAGGGCAGCTGCTCCAGAATATCCCTGGCGATGGCGAAAATGGCCCAATAGTTGATGCTCAGGATGTGAGTCCACGCTGACAGCACCTCCTCTTGAGGGTTGAGGACCGACGGGCCGCACACCAGGCGCAAGGGCTTGACGTTGGCGTGCATCCCGGCGATGCGCTCGTGGAACACCATGGCGTTGGCGATGATGGCGCAGGCCATGCGGCGGGTCTGGGGTACGTCGGCCATGCCCAGCAGCCGGGCGATGGCCGGGGTGATGTTGGAGCGGAGGGCGGCCATCTCGTTCAGGATGGCAGCCGCCCGCTCGATGCCCTGCTCCAGGGTGGCTGCGGCCTCGTCCACAGCCCGCTGGGGAACGGACACCAGGCTGACCAGGTCGGCCAGATCGGACACCGAACCCTCAAGCCAGCCCGATTCGGGGAACCTGTCTGGCTTGTGCTTATCGCCGGTATAGACGCAATAGGACAGGCGGGCTACGGCCAGGGCTGCGGGCAGGTCGGCGGCTGCGCCCACCTCCTCGGGGTAGCGCAGGGCGATGACGGCCTCGATGGGACGGCGGCCTTCCACAACCTCCAGGCCAAGGAGCGCCTTGGCCTCGGCCTCTACGGTGCTCGCCGGCTCATACTCGGCTTCCACCACCACCGGGGAGCGTCCGGGGGCGGTAATCAGGATGTCAGGGCGCCGGCCCCGGACGCCCGCTATTACCTGGGTGTACTCAGACAGCACCCGGCTGCCGGGCAGCGTCCCCCGGAGAATGCCGCCCAGGGCATTGTTGGCGCTTGGCTCGGTCTGGCGGGGCATCGCATTATCCTTTCCCCAATATTAACACGAACATGATGTACCAGGTTACTCACCACACCCTGAAGGGTGTGGCATCCCACCCCACCGTCATTCCTGCGGAAGCAGGAATCCAGGGTCCCGCAACGTAGGCAGTCTTTGTGAGTCACCCACCCCCACCCCTGGATTCCGGCCTGCGCCGGAATGACGGTGGGGAGGGGGAAGGGACAACTTGGGCCGGTGCCCCACCATTTTCATCCTTTCACCTGGCCCATGCAGGGCCCAGCACCGTCATTCCTGCGGAAGCAGGAATCCAGGGTCCCACAACGTAGGCAGTCATCGCGAAGTCACCTGCCCCCCACCCCTGGATTCCGGCCTACGCCGGAATGACGGTGGGGAGGGGGAAGGGACAACTTGAGCCAGTGCCCTACCATTTTCATCCTTTTACCTGGCCCATGCACGGCCTAGCACCGTCATTCCTGCGGAAGCAGGAATCCAGGGTCCCACAACGTGGACAGTCATCGCGAAGTCACCTGCCCCCCACCCCTGGATTCCGGCCTACGCCGGAATGACGGTGGGGAGGGGGAAGGGACAACCTGGGCCGGTGCCCCACCATTTTCATCCTTTTACCTGGCCCATGCACGGCCCAGCACCGTCATTCCTGCGGAAGCAGGAATCCAGGGTCCCACAACGTAGGCAGTCATCGCGAAGTCACCTGCCCCCCACCCCTGGATTCCGGCCTGCGCCGGAATGACGGTAGGGAAGCCGGAATGACGGTAGGGAGGCGGGAGTGACGAATGATGGGGGTGGGAATGACTAGGTGGAAGCATCGCCATTACACCCGTATAATCAGCACCCACATAGGCCCACCGCCCACTTCGTAGATGTCCAGGGGTTCCAGCGCGCCGGTGTCTCCATTGATGCGGTAGGAGGCCAGGCGTCCCGATTCCAGCCCGGCGGCGTAGAGGAACTTGCCCTCGGGGTCCAGGCTGAAGGCCCTCGGCACGGCCTCGGTGGGCGTCCGCCCGATGGGGGTCAGGCTGCCATCGGAGGCATCTACCGAGAAGCCGGCTATGCTGTTGTGTCCCCGGTTTGGAGCGTAGAGGAACCTCCCCGAGGGAGCAATCTGTATCTGGGAGCAGGTGTTTCTGCCCTCGTAGCCCTCGGGCGGCAGGGTTGAGACCGTCTGGAATTGGGTGAGGGTGCCCTGGGAGGAGTCGAACCTGTAGGCCGTCACCCCGCAACCCTGCTCGTTGGAGGAGTAGATAACGTCCATGCCCGGATGAAAGCACAGGTGGCGGGGGCCGTCCACCGCCTGGGGTGTGACCCTCGGCGGCGAGTTGGGGGTGAGGCGTCCGGTGGCCTCGTCGAACCTGTATTGGAATATGGCGTTGGGGCCGTTGCCGGCGATGTGGGGCACCAGGGCGAACCTGTTGGATGAATCGGTCTGGATGAAGTGGGCGCCCCGGTCCGAGTCTTGCCATTCGATGGGCGGGCTGCCCACAGCGCCGTCGTCGCCGATGGGATGGACCCCCACCTTGCCCTGATAGTAGTAGGCCGACAGCAGGAACCTTCCCTTCTTGTCGGGCGTGATGTAAACGGGGTTGCCCTCCAGGGGCACGACGCTGCCTATGGGTGAGATACCGCCGGTGCTATGGTCTATGCTGAAGGTGGAAAGCCCAAAGGAGCCAGGCTCCCGGAGTCCCACGTAGAGGAACCTGCGCTCCGAGTCCACCGCCAGGGGAGCGGGTCGGTCCGAAACGGCCACGCTGCCCTGGTGCTGGAGCTTTCCGGTCTCCGGCTCCATCGCAAAGATGGAGATTCTGTCCTCCTCGGAGATAGAGACGTACATATAGTATGCCATTCCTTCACCTCTTCACTCATTCATTATAGATAGATAACATCAGGGCTGGCCTCCGCCAGCAGCCCGATCTATCACCTGTTCCGATGCCCCAATGATACAGGTATCGCGCCGTCGTGTCACCGTGGGGGCATTGAGGGGGCTATCCCTTCCCCCTGTGACGGGGGAAGGTTAGGATGGGGGTGATACCCCCGCTAAGAGCAACCGTCGCTGAGATGAGACTGCCCCCTCTCCCCCAAGGAGAGGGAGAATGAAACGGCCCTGAATCACGGGGGATATTGGCTTGAAAAACCGGCGGTACTTGGATATAATGATAGTAGCAGGGTCGGATACCATCCTATCCGGCCGAGGTAGCTCAGAGGTAGAGCAGTGGACTGAAAATCCACGTGTCGTCGGTTCGATTCCGACCCTCGGCACCAGGGCATACAGCGATGGATGGGACCGGCCAGCCAACGTCAGCGGGCGGAAGTGGCTCAGTGGTAGAGCATCTCCTTGCCAAGGAGAGGGTCGTGGGTTCGAATCCCATCTTCCGCTCCAGTAATCTTCTTCCCTCAAGAGACCATCCCCAAAGATTACACAATGCCCTCGCCCCGGCCCTATCCCCGTAGTGAGGCTTGGATGAGACTGGTCCCGGTCAAGTTTGTAGAAGCGTAGAATACCCAGACATAAAAAGAGACCTCCCGGCTTGTACCAGGAGGTCTTTTTATTTGTGGAAATGTATGGCCTCTACCCAGGCCCTATCTGGTAAGGTAAAAGGCTATCCTCATGGGCCCGTCTGCTGGGACATTTCGGGAAGGGCATAGTCCAGCCATGAGTCCTCCCCATAGCTGATAGGCCTCCTTATATGAAAGCCCTCCAAGGGGAAAAAGTCGCTGGCCCTCAGGGCGTCCAGCAGGTCCCGCTCATTGCGGATGTCCCCCCTGAAGACCGTCACGCCCTTGCCCAGCCCGTTGGTAGAGTGGGCGTCGCTCCCGCCGGTGCCCTTGCGCCCCAGCACCCTGGTCACATCCTGGGCAAAACGGTTTTCCTTCTCGCTGTTCCCCCCGTTGACCACCTCAACCTCGTGCACTAGGTCAAAGATGGGGTGTTGGGCCGCTTCCTCGGGGGTGCTGGGGAGAGATGACGGGTCCTCAAACAGCTTGTTCTGGGTATAGATGCCGTGGGGGTCGAAAAGGAACCTGAAAGGGTGGGCGAGAATCATGTACCCGCCTCTCCGGTCCACCTCTTTCCTCAGTTGCCGGACGGTCTCAATACCTCCGGCAAACCCGGTCACGTGCCCATCCAGGCCCAGGGTGATGACATGGCCCAGGGGGGTGTAAGCCTCCAGGGCGCGGATTAGTATAACGTTCTTGTCCCGTGCGAACTGCTCGAAATCGTGGCGGGGCCAGCCGTCGTGCTCCGTAACCATAACCCCGGTGAGGCCCACGCGGATGGCCTCTTCCACCAGTTCGTCGGGGGTCAGGCTGCTGTCGCGGCTGCCCTTGTTGGTATGAACATGGAGGTCAAACACTGATACCAAGATGAAGCCTCCCCTTTCCCTACGACCCTGTAGGTCCTATGACCCTACAGGCCCCATCGCCGTTAGATAACACCGCCGAATATATATCAGAATATGGGAGCTTCGTCAAGGCATGGCATTAGGTAAGAAGGAAGGGAGGGCAGGGTTTCTCCAAGCGTGGTGAGCCCCGAAGAAGACTCGGCCTGTTGCCCAGGGGAATGGCTTGTTACAAGGTGTCGTTAGCGAGCCTTGCGCTGACCAGCCGATTGAGGCTGACCCCTTGCTCGGCGGCCCTTATAGCAAGAGCACGATGGGTTTCCGGGGGTATGCGCACTATGAATTTCCCGCTGAAGGTACGGTCGGCCATTGGTTCTGGCGGCGGTTCATTGTTAGCCAGCATATCCGCCACACAGTCCGCTACCAACAGCCGGACCCCGGAGAAAGCCTCTTCCTGGGTAGGCGCCAGCCAACTCAACGAAGGAAACTCTGTGCACAGCCCAACGTATTCTTCGTCCTCAGCGGACCACGTAACTCTGTATGTGTAATGATCAGATGTCAATTTCTTCTAATTTCTCTAGGGCCTTGATGACTTGACGTACTTGATACGGTTTTGCCATGCCCTTGTCGTTTTGTATATTCACCCTGGGATCGCCTCGCCATGGAGTCCGGTAAACCCGGTGAGTTGTGCCTCGTTGACGGGGCTCTCCGAAGAAGTAATCGCATATCTTCGCTAAGTCTGTGAACCGAATGCCTTTGGGATTACTTTGAAGTTCCCTGATAGTAGATGCAATTTCCATGAAGGTCTCCTATGACACTTAATTTTGAAAAATGTGGCATGATTACCTCCTCCTCCTTCTTATCCTAGACACTGGATTTTTGCTTCCAGCTTCCCTGCTAAGAGTATCATTATAGATACTATTTGTCAAGCTACCAGCGATGCCCCCAGGGTCTTTTAGTTGTCATTCCGAGCGGAGCGAGGAATCTAAAATTCCTGCGTCTAGCTAACCTTGGTAACAGCAAGAATCTTAGATTCCTCCCGTTGGTCGGAATGACAGAAACGTTCAGGGTGACAATTAAAAGGCCCTGCCGAGGCCCCGATGCCCTGAAGAATTCTGGAGAGTGTTGGAATTGGTGGAGGACTGAGAGATGGAGGGCAAAGCATACGGGGATGATTGGTCCCGGTCAGCGCCCGGGCTTCCGGGACTTTTTAAGCTCGATCCTGACCAGGGTGGCGAACTCATCTATATACATAGCGCACCGCCCACAGCACTCCGCATCTTCAAGCCCAAAGTTTTGCAGCAGCGCCTCCGGTGAGGTAACTCCCTTGTTGGCTGCTTCCAGTACGTCAGATACCGTCAGGCTTTTACAGGAACACATGTACATGGACTTACTCCTGTTCCCTGAATATGGTTAGTGACATGGAGAGTATAAATTAGGAATATTAACATGTCAATACTAGATGAGTATTTATGTGCAACCACAATAGCGAGATGGTACATAGAAAGTCCTCGATGGGTTGACATGAAGGTAGATGTATAGTATAAGGTGGCTAATATTTTTAGTATATACATATTAAAAATATTAGTGTAATCATAAAAGCCCATCTAGCCGAGGGTGTAGAGAAAGGAGAGGACTATGACACCGGTCACCCCATACCGTGTGCAAAGAGACCAGAACGGTCATAATGCGAGGCTGTTGCTCCGGCTTCAGGACTGTGAGAGGTGCCTTGTCCTCATTGTGAACATGGAACAAGCCAGGTCTATCGCTGCCGAGATGCACGGACTGGCTACTAACCATTGCTCCCATCATCACATGCTGTCTGCCATGGTAGCCGCCTTCAATGCCACCGTCGCCAGCGTAATCCTGAGAGAGATCGGGAAGGGCCTGGTTACAGGGTCCCTCCGCCTGGAGTGTGGGGACAGGGTTATCGAGGTGGATACGGACGTGGCGGCGGCCCTGGGCCTTGCCATCCACCTGGGGATTCCCATGTTCGTGTCGGGGGAGCACGTCCTGAATGAAGATAGGCTCAAGGCGGCCCAGTGCCAAGCGGCCCCCCTGACCGCGACGGAGATTCCCGCCGCCTTTAGAGAGGTGATTGAGGGGCTGGACATACCCCTCGACAGGACTGAGGAGGACGACCGGGGGATGGCCGCGTAACAAGAGCAAGGGATTGCTGGGTGGAGGCCCTTCCACAAAAGAAGCCGTTATGTGGAAACGCCTCCACCGGAGGAACAGAGAAGCGTCGGAGGTAAGAACATGCCACGCATTTCAATTGACTATATCAGGATTGGGCTGGGAGGACTCCTCCTGGTCATTCTATCTCTGTTTGCGTTCTCCTGCGGGGCCGATGCTACGCCCACCCCGTCACCCACTTCTTCCGGCAGCGCGACCCCCACGACCTTGCCAGACCCAACTCCTACCGCAGCGCCGGAACCAACGGCAACACAGGTCTCCATCCCCAGCCCGACCCCAACCGCAACACCTACACCCTCTACCGTTACCGTCACTGACGACATGGGTAGAGAGGTGGAAATCCCCTACCGCCCCCAGCGATTGGCCGTCACCAGCGCCTTCATGGTGGAGTTGACCATGGCCTGCGGCTACAGGCCCATAGCCAGGCCTGATATTTCACCGGAGTTTATATACCCCCTGGAGGCCCATGACATCCCCTCCTTTGGCGTATCCCACTCGGCGGGCCCCAACCTGGAGCAGCTCGCTGTTGCCCAGCCGGACCTGATCATCTCCTCGCCCACGTACAGCCAGTTTATACCCTCCATTGAGGAGACCCTGGGAGTCCCGGTACTGGTCCACGATGTCACCAGCTTCGATGGAATCATAGAGAAGATCAGGACCTACGGGGAACTGGTGGGATGCGAGCAGAAGGCGGAAGCGGCCGCTCAGGACCTGGCACAGAGGGTTGAATCTCTCCGGGCGGGCCTGCCTGGGACAAGCCCCAAGGTATTTGCCATATTCGGAACAAGCCAGTCCTTCCTGGGATTCATGGCCTCCTCCTATCTTGGCGACATGATCGGTCTGCTGGGGGGAGAATTGATTACCGAGGGCGATCCTACATACGTGAGTAGCCGCACCGGTGTACCCAACCCCAAATACACGGCTTTCAGCATGGAGAAGGTTGTGGAGAGGGACCCGGACGTAATCCTGGTTGTCCGTCACGGCAGTCCCTCGGAGGCGCGGGAAGAGAATTTTGCTTCTCTCTTTGATAATCCGGCATGGAGCGGGCTTCGAGCGATGGAAGAGGGCCGGGTACACGAGTTGTCCGAATGGCTATACGTCAGGTATCCGGGGCCCCGGGTGGTCCTGGCTATGGAGGAATTGCGGTCCATCCTGTACCCGGAAGAATAGAGGATAGAGATGGGAAGTATCGCAGAAGGAGCACGGAGGGTTTCCCTTAGAGTGCCCTGGGCCGGGGGACTCAGCCTCAGGCAAGCCAGCGTCATCGGTTTGGCCCTGGCCCTTGTTCTAGGAGGACTGCTGACATCGATAGGTATTGGGGCAGTATCTCTAAGCCCAACCCAGGTGTTCACGGGGATTTTCGACACCTCCGACCGGGTATCCCACCAGATCGTGTGGAACCTTCGGATTCCCCGGGTCCTGGTAGCCGCCCTGGTGGGGATGAACCTGGCGGTGGCAGGGGTACTGCTCCAGGGCATTATGCGAAATCCCCTGGCGGCTCCCACCATAGTAGGGGTCACCGCCGGGGCCGGCCTGGCGGCCACAGCAGTCATGGTGCTGTTTTCCGGGCTGCCCACCTTCCTCCCCTTGGCGGCCTTCGGAGGGGCCATGGCAGCCTCCACCCTCGTGTACCTGCTTTCCTGGCAGCCCGGGCTGGGCACATCGCCGGTCCGAATGATTCTGGCCGGGGTCGCCATCACCTCTATGATAGGCGCTTTCACCACCTCCCTGATGGTCATTTTCAGCGACCGGGTACAGCCGGTTATCCTTTGGCTGGCGGGCAATCTGGTTGGCCGAAGCTGGAATCACCTGGAAATCCTGTGGCCCTACAGCCTGGGAGGTCTGGTTATAGCATTCCTTCTCGTCCGGCAGCTTAACGTGCTTCAACTGGGAGACCAGGCTGCCCAGGGCCTTGGCGTCCGCATTGAGATGTCCCGCTTACTGGCAATGGCTGTTGCGGCAATTCTGGCGGCGTCGGCGGTGAGCGTGGCAGGGCTGGTGGGGTTCATCGGCCTGATGGTGCCCCATATCATGCGCCTTCTGGGGGGATACAATCACGGCTACCTTCTCCCGGCCTCAGCCATCGGCGGGGCCGCTCTAATGATATGGGCCGACCTGGGAGCGCGAATGGTCATGGCCCCAACGGAGATACCGGTAGGCATCATCACCGCTCTCCTGGGTGGTCCTTTCTTCGTATTCCTTCTCTACAGGACCAGGTTCATCGGCGGGAGAAGTCTGTAAATAATAAGAGGGGGCGCTGGATGGAAGTACAGACAGAAAATCTGACGGCGGGCTATGACAAAATGGACGTGCTCACCGGCGTTGACATTGCCATCCGGGAGGGCGAGTTGGTTGGCATCATCGGCCCCAACGGGTCGGGAAAGTCCACGCTGTTGAAGGCCCTGGGCCGTCTCCTAAAGCCTCGATTCGGCACGGTATATCTCGACGGCAAGGCGCTGCGGGGCTTATCTACGGGGGAGGTGGCACAGCGTATGGCGGTGCTGCCCCAGGCCCCTACCTCACCACCGGAACTCACCGTGCGCGAGTTGGTCGGTTATGGCAGGTATCCTCATATACCCTGGATGAAGCGCCTCGGCCCTGCCGACCATGAAGTGATAGACAGGGCCATCAATGAGTGCCGCCTGGAATCGCTGGCCCACCGGCAGGTATCCACACTATCAGGGGGTGAGCGTCAGAGGGCATGGCTGGCTATGGCGATGGCCCAAGAGCCAAGGGTAATGCTGCTGGACGAGCCAGTAACCTTCTTGGACATCAGCCATCAGCTAGAGGTTATGGAACTCATCGCGCAGCTCAACGCCGAACGCGGGATCACAGTCTTGATGGTGCTCCACGACCTCAACCTGGCTGGCCGGTATTGTCACCGGCTGATAGCCATCAGCAAGGGTCGCATCGCCTACGATGGGCCTACCGAGGAGGTGGTCTGCCCGGAGGTGCTGCGGGAGGTATTCAGCGTAGAAGCCCATGTCAGCCGGGACTCGCACACCGGAAGACCCGTATGTTATCCCTACAAGGCATCCGCCGCGGCCGCGAGGTAGTGGTGGATAAATATTCAGGCCAACCCCGTATCAACCGGGCCAGCAACAGCCCGTAGCAAAAGCTGAAGAGGTATGGACTATGTTTATGGATACCGATGTGCTTGTAGCTAAGAAAGGGTATGGAGACGAGTTGGAGGAGGGTTTCGGGCGTAGAGGTGACGCAGAGCAGCAGTTCGCGCTCCTATGGCTCGAGCTGTGGAAGATGGATATGGAGGCCAGGTACGAGGAATACCCCATAGACCACCATGTTATACCTGCCAGGTGGCTAACCCGCCCGGTCAGCACATACTGAGCCTGCCATTGGATTTAACCTGTGGTATTTATAAAGAACGGAGGAGGAGCAGATTATGTTTGTGGCTACCAACAGGCTAATGGTCAAGGAAGGGCACGGGCACGAGTTGGAGGAGCGTTTCCGACTCCGGGGAGGTGTGGAGAAGCAGGCTGGGTTCCTGGGGTTCGAGTTGTGGAAGCGGGAGGTCAGAGCCGGTCACGAGGAGTACCTGGTAGTGACCCATTGGGAATCCAAAGAAGCCCATCACCAGTGGACCCGCAGCGAAGCGTTCAAGGCAGCCCACTCGGGGCCGCGCGCCGATTTCATCGCGGGACCGCCGGAGTTCGGGGCATACGAGGTGCGGCTGGCATCCCACCCCGAGCAGGCAAAGGCGCGGCTGTAAATCGGGCACAGGGTTTTCCCCTTATTTCCAATGCT
This sequence comes from Dehalococcoidia bacterium, assembly GCA_965219725.1. Lineage (GTDB taxonomy): Bacteria > Chloroflexota > Dehalococcoidia > Lucifugimonadales > JAGWBF01 > CBDCOF01. Next base: position 28,073 of record CBDCOF010000001.1, read on the forward strand.
ATAGGAGTTACGCAGTTGGGAGCAATTTCGTATCTGGGCCGGCCCGTCATCCGATAAAATTTCGTAGCCAACTGCATAACTCCTGTGACAATTCAATTCACCGTACAGTGTTGACACCCATAGGGGATTTTGTTACATTCTTTCCACTTGTTCTTTACCGGTTGTTTTAGCGGTCCTGGGTGCAAAGCAGGCTCAATAGGGAAGGCGGTGCAAGTCCGCCACGGTAGCGCCACTGTAATTGGGGAGTTGGACGGCAAATACACCACTGTTCTTCTGTTATTCAAAGAATGGGAAGGCGCCGGCCCAACGAGGAACCATAAGTCAGGAGACCTGCCCAGGATGTGGGGCTTCATTCTGCGCCTACAGAAAGAATCCCTGGGCAGCTGTTGTCTTGGGCTGCTGCCCGTATAGGTAGTTGAATCAGCCTCTGTTCTCATAGTTCCAGAGGCTTTTTTATTTTGAGAATAGATACCACCGTCATTCGGGCGCAGGCCGGAATCCAGGGGTGGGGCTGTGGACTCCAGCTTTCGCGGGAGTGGCAGAATAAGGGGTCGGAGTGACGGAACCGTGATTATTATGAAGGGTATAGCAGTTTTTGAAAGGCTAAGTGCCAGCGCCGAGGGAGGAGTATCCGCCCGCCGTCTGATTACCGTCACGGCTCTCCTGCTGGTGGCCCTGGGTGTGGTGGTAGTCATATCCTCCAGCCTTGGCCCCGCCCGTGTGCCCCTTTCCACCAGTGCGGCAGTCCTGCTGGAGCGGGTGGGCATAGACCTGGGGACCGATTACGACGATACCCACAGGCTCATCGTGGAGCAGGTGCGCTTCCCCCGAATCCTAACGGCGGCCCTGGTCGGCATGGCCCTGGCCACGGCGGGGGTTGCTATGCAGGGGCTCTTTCGCAACCCTATGGCCGACCCCGGCATTATCGGGGTGTCTTCCGGGGGCGCGCTGGCGGCAGTCATAGCTATTGTAACGGGGCTTCAAGGACTGAGTATCCTGTATCTTCCCGGTACGGCCTTCGTGGGAGCTATGGCCACCGCCTTCCTGGTGTACGCCATAGCCAGCATGGGGGGCAGGTACACCATGGCAACCCTGCTGCTGGCCGGAATAGCCATAAATGCCTTCCTGGGCGCTTGTATATCATTCATCATCCTCAATACCCAGGATATTGACGCCCTTCGAGAGGTCCTATTCTGGCTGACGGGCGGCCTGGATGCCCGGCTCTGGCTCCACCTGAAGATAATCGTCCTGCCCATCGTCATAGGGATGGCTTTCATATACGCCTTCGCCCGGTCCCTGAACATCATGCTGCTGGGGGAGGAGAACGCCCAGTCCCTGGGGGTGCCGGTACACCGCACCAGAAGGGTCCTCCTTGTCCTGGCCTCGCTGATCACCGGGGTTGCCGTCTCGGTAAGCGGCGTCATCGGCTTTGTGGGGCTTATCGTTCCCCATGCCGCCCGCTTGCTGGTAGGTCCCGACCACCGGGTGCTTATACCCGTGAGCGCCCTTGCCGGGGCCATCTTCCTGATAGCTGCTGATACCCTCGCCCGGATGGTGGTCCAGCCCGCAGAGTTGCGGGTGGGCATTGTAACCTCCCTGGTGGGAGCGCCCTTCTTCCTCTTCCTGCTAATCCGAAGCCGGAGGTCGGCCAACGTCCTCTAGTCACAGCACCGGCACCGGTGGCAAATAGAATGTTGGAGGCCCTCAGATTTGAAGGCTAGTCCTTTACCTAATTCGTTGTTACCATGAAAATAGCTGGCAACCAGTGCCGTCAATGTCATTCCGAGCGAGCGGAGCGAGTCGAGGAATCTAAAGTCCTGGACTTCGGCATTGCGGAGAAATCCCCCAGACCCCACCCCTGGATTCCGGCCTGCGCCGGAATGACGGTGGGGAGGCAGTCACGGCGTCGGCATCGGTCGCAAATAGAATATTGGAAGGCCCTCAGATTCGTCACTCCCGCGAAAGCGGGAGTCCAGAAGCCTCAGATAAGGAACGTTGCCGGCAGCAAAGGCCGGAATTATCCATGCCCCTGCGGACTACATACGAGGATGAAAATGACGAATAGCCCCCCACCGTCATTCCGGCGTAGGCCGGAATCCAGGGGCGGGGGTGTGGGCAACTTCGCCACATCTACCCAGATTGCGGGACACGGGATTCCCGCTTTCGCGGGAATGACGGTGCTGGGCGCTGCCTATTTTCATAATTCAATGAATGACGGTGAGGTGGCAGTCACGGCGCCGGTCGCAAATCGAATGTTGGAGGGGTTGCAGATGTTGCCCTATAAGGCGCTATACCTGGCCTGGGCCTTGATTCTGGTTGGAGTGATAGCATTGATAGCCGGCGCATGTTCGGACAGCCCCACCCCAACGCCGACGCCCACAGATTCGGCTACTCCCACGCCAACCCCTACGGCGGCCCTTGCATCCACTCCTACGCCGCCCCCTGCTCCCGGCGCTCCGGGCATAGTGGACCCCCAGAACCGGGGGTGGCCCCGCCAGGTGGAGGTGAAAAACGGCATCATCGAGATCAAGGAGAAGCCGATGCGGGTACATACCCTCTCGGTGGGCTACGATGAGATTACCTTTGCCCTGGTGGACCCATCACGAATAGCTGCCGTGGGCACCTCGGCTGCCAACCCCAATTACTCCAATATCGCAGACCTGGCCGGGAATATGACCAATCAGATAAGCAGGGACGCGGAGCAGATTATCTCCGACAACCCGGACCTGGTGGTAGCCAGCAGGTTCACCAAGACTGAGGTCGTCCAACTGCTGGAGCAGGCAGGCATAACCGTTGTCCAGCCTACCCTTGCCAGCTCTCTCGATGCCCACGAGGACAATATCCGCCTGATTGCCTATATGTATGGCGAGGAGGAGCGGGGTGAGGAGCTTATCGAGGAGGTTCGAGCGCGTCTTGAGCGAATCACGGACGTTGCCAGCGCCAAGGCCGAGTCGGAGAGGCCCCGGGTGATGTTCCTGAGCGGAAGAAACAACACTCGTGGGCAGGGAACGATTCAAGATGGTATAATCAGGGCTGCCGGCGGTATCAACGTCGCCGCCGAGGCGGGAATAGAGGGGGGCCAGGAGATCAGCCTGGAGGTAATCGTAGAGTACGCCCCCGAATACATCTTCATCTATAGCGGGTTTGAAGGGGAGGTGGAGGACAAGATGAAGGAGTTGACGGCCCATCCTGCCCTCGTCAATGTCCCCGCTATTCAGGACAACAGGATAATCGGTGTTTCATGGCCCTACTTCAACACCCTCTCCCACTGGAATATCAGAGGCATAGAGGAGTTGGCGAAAGTCCTCTGGCCGCAGGACTTCGGAGACGTGGAGTTCGAGGACTTCAGGTACGATGCCGGGTAATCCCCTGAGTAATTCAATGTCGGAAAAGCTCCCCAACGTTGCAAAGATAATAGACGCCCAAGGCGTAACAGTGGCTATAGACGGGAATCCCGTCCTGAAGAGCGCCTCTCTGCAAGCGGGCCAAGGCGAGCTTATAGGGCTGATAGGGCCCAACGGCGCCGGCAAGACCATGCTGATAAGGGCGCTCTCAGGACTGCTGTCCGCCCAGGAGGGCAAGGTCTATCTTGATGGCCGGGATATGGAAAGGCTCGGCCCCAAGGACATTGCCAAGACCATAGCCCTATTGCCCCAGAACACCCTCCTTGACTTCGGGTTTACCTGTATGGAGGTGGTGCTGATGGGGCGGAATCCCCACATGAGGCCCTTCCAGATAGAGGGTAGCAAGGACCGGGCCATCGCCGGCGAGGCGATGGCCTTCACCGGCACCACCCAGTTTGCCCACCGGCCCATAACCACCCTGTCGGGGGGCGAGAGGCAGAGGGTCCTCATCTCCCGCGCCCTTGCCCAGCAGCCCCGCCTGCTGCTGCTGGACGAACCCACAGCCAACCTGGACATTCAACACCAGCTTCAGGTAATGGAGTTGTTGCGGGGCTTGACGGGGGAAGGGCTGACGGTTATCGTCGCCATGCACGACCTTTCCCTGGCAGCCAGGTTCTGCCACCGCCTGCTCCTTCTTTACCAGGGGCAGGTACTGGCCGATGGGCGTCCGTCGCAGGTACTTACGCCGGAGAACCTGGAGAGGGCCTTTGGGATAAGGGCGCTTACCTATATGGACCCAGTGACGGCTTCGCTGACGGTACAGGTACTGTCGCCCGCGCCGGGAGATGGGGTCTCTGTGGAAACTCCGGCCAGGGTACACGTAATCGGAGGCGCAGGGGGAGGAGGAAGGGCTATGTACTTGCTGAAGGAGGCCGGGTTCCACGTCAGTGCCGGGGTACTGGGCGAGGGCGACTCCGACTCCCATACCGCTCAGATGCTTGGCATCCACAATCCCCTGTGCGACCCATCCATATCTGACTTCCACGCCACTCAAATGATTGGCGACCCCTGCCCAAACAAACCCCCTTTCGCTCCCATCACTCCGGAACTTCATAAAGCCCACGTGGAGCTGATAAGGCAGGCCGACTGCACGGTGATGGGGGACATCTGGATAGGCAACAACAACTACCTGAACCTGGAGGCCGCCGATGCCTCCGAGAACCTGGTACTGATCGAGGAGAGGCCCTTCGACGCCAGAGATTATACGGGGGGCAAGGCTGCCGGGCTGTATTACCGGCTGCACCGGCGGGCGACGGTCGTATCCCTATCCGACCTGGTTGAGAAGGTGGCCCTTTCCCTGGATTAGAATAACAGTCTGCCCAAGAAACACTAGGGCGTGTTTGCAAACTTGGTGCGGCACCCAACCCGTCATTCCCGCGAAAGCGGGAATCCACTTTCTCGGCATTGAAGTCTCGCCAATGCCAGGGAAATGGCGAAAGACCTGGTTGGTTTTGGACACCCTCTAAGGCTTTGCAAACAGGCGCTAGAGAAACTTGTAAGCTGATGGACTTGATGAGGGGTGAATAGGGGGTTAACCTCCTGATTTGCCTCTCATCTCAACCTTCAATCCCCCCGGATTCCGGCCTTTCCGTGACCTGGGGTATGGGATGTGCGGATGTTCAGACATTTACCCACTGCTCAGTTGCGCAGTTCCTACAGCTTTCAGAGGCTCTCCGGAGACGTCTTCGGCGGCGTTACAGCGGCGGTGGTGGCGTTGCCGGTGGCATTGGCCTTTGGGGTGGCGTCGGGCCTCGGTCCCATCGCCGGCTTATACGGCGCCATAGCCGTGGGTTTCTTCGCAGCGGTGTTCGGCGGCACACCCTCCCAGATTTCCGGCCCCACCGGGCCAATGACCATCGCCATGGCCGTGGTCGTCACTCAACATGCAGACAACTTCACCGAAGCCTTCACCATCGTTATGCTGGCCGGCCTGTTGCAAATTGCGCTGGGCGTGTTGAGAATAGGCAGCTTCGTCTCCTATACGCCTTACTCGGTAATCTCTGGGTTCATGTCAGGCATCGGCGTCATCATCATAGTGATCCAGACCCTGCCCTTCCTCGGCGCCGCCAATGTCTCCGGAGGGCCGCTCAACTCCATCCGAGCCTGGCCCGACGCGGTAGCCAACCTCAACACTGGTGCCCTCATCGTCGGCATCATTGCGCTGGCGGTAGGCGTCTTCTGGCCCCTCCGACTCCGCAAATTCTTGCCCGCTCCCCTCGCGGCCCTGGTCATCGGCACCCTTGTAGCGTTCTTCTTGCTCAAGAATGTTCCAGTCATAGGAGCGGTGCCCACTGGCTTGCCCAGCCTGCAATTGCCGGAACTCTCCCCCGGCTTTCTCGCCGGCGTAATAGAACCGGCATTCATTCTAGCTCTCCTGGGCTCCATTGACAGCCTCCTGACTTCCCTGGTGGCCGACTCCATCACTCGCACCCGCCACAGTCCCAACCGCGAACTGGTGGGCCAGGGAATTGGCAATGTGGCAGCGGGCCTGGTAGGCGCCCTTCCCGGCGCCGGGGCCACCATGGGCACCGTGGTGAACATCCGCGCCGGAGGCCGCACCCCCGTATCAGGCGCCTTGCGCTCGGTCATCCTCCTGGTCCTGGTACTGGGACTGGGGACCATCACCGAGCCCATTCCTCATGCCGTTCTCGCCGGCATCCTGATGAAAGTCGGCTGGGACATTATAGACTGGCGTTTTGTCACCCGCATCCGCCACATCCGGCGCGATTACATCCTGGTGATGCTAATCACCCTCCTCCTTACCGTATTCGTAGACCTGGTTACAGCCGTGGCTCTGGGGCTAATCGCCGCAGGAATCGCCCGGGCGCAAGAGTCTGAACGTGTGGAGATGGACAGCGTGGTATCCGTGCCGATTCTGGACCAGGTACTTTTTCCCGACCGGGAAGACGAGGCCGAGGTTGACCCTTTCGCAGCCAGAGTCGGGATGGTAGCCTTGCGGGGCCGTTTCTCCGTCGCTTCCTCCAATGAACTTGTCCGGGTGATTGGCGCAGACATCCAGGACCATGAAGTGGTGATCTTCGACTTCTCAAACACCACCCACGTGGACGACAGCGCTGCCCTGGTAGTGGAACAACTCATAGACACCGCTGCCGACGAAAACACCGAATGTATTGTAATGAGTCTCTCCGGCTCCGTTGCCGGCACCCTCAACGCCCTCAACGTTTTCAAGAACCTTCCCAAGGACCGCTTCGTAGATAACCTGGATGAGGCAAGAGAGATCGCGAAAAATCTCCTCACAAATGGGACCGGAGAAACCAGCGATTCATAGCAAAGTTAGTAAAGTTATGATTTTCTTGTAACATCGCTAACTTTGCTATAAAATGACCTCATGGACCCGATTCGCAACCCATACGCACCCGGAGCCGGCACACAGCCGCCGGAGCTGGCTGGCCGCCGTGAGGTCCTGGAGAACGCTCGGATTGCATTGGAACGTACCAGGATAGGGCGGTCCAGTAAAAGTATGCTGCTGGTCGGCTTGCGGGGCGTGGGGAAAACGGTGCTGCTGGACCGGATGAGGGAGGAGGCTGCCGCTCGCGGCATCTACACCCTGCGAATCGAAGCGCCGGAAAATCGCTCCCTGCCCTCCATGTTAGCGCCTCAACTGCGCCTCGCCTTGCTGAAACTGTCGAACCGGGAGAAGGCCAAGCTACTGGCCCAACGCGCCCTCAGAGGGCTTGCAGGGTTTGTCAAGGCCCTGAATGTGAAGTACCAGGACATCGAGGTTGGCTTGGACTTCGACCCGGAACCCGGGCTGGCGGACAACGGGGACTTGGAGGCCGACTTGCAGGACTTGATCGAAGTGGTCGGCGCTGCCGCCCAGTCCGATGGAAGCTGCGTAGTGATCTTCGCCGACGAACTCCAATATGTGAAAGAGGATGAACTCGCGGCGTTGATTACGGCATTGCACCGGACAGCGCAACGGAGTCTCCCGGTCACAATGATCGGGGCCGGTCTGCCCCAGGTGCGAGGCCGCATGGGGAAAGCAAAGTCTTACGCCGAGAGGCTTTTCGAGTTTCCCGAAATCGGATCATTGTCAGAGGAAGACGCCAAACTTGCCATTGCCAAGCCTGCCAGAGACGAGGGAGTGGAGATAGAGGATTCCGCCCTAGACATCATAGTTGCTCAAACCCAATGCTACCCCTACTTCCTGCAAGAGTGGGGAAAGCACTTATGGGATGTCGCGGAGGGTTCTCCCATTGGGGCTGCCAGCGCTGAAGTTGCTTCCATCCAGGCCATTGCCGGGCTGGATGGAAGTTTCTTCCGGGTCAGGTTTGACCGGCTCACGCCCAACGAAAAGAGATACCTGCGAGCGATGTCCCAACTCGGCGCGGGGCCTCATCGTTCCGGTGATATTGCCCAGGAATTGGGCCGGTCGGTGAACTCCCTGGCCCCCACCCGCAGCCAGTTGATTAACAAGGGCATGGTGTGGAGTCCAAGCCACGGAGACACCGCCTTCACAGTGCCGATGTTCGACCAGTTCATGCTGCGCATCATGCCCGGCGATGATTGGTAGTGGGTCGGGAGGGTAAAGAATGGCACGCTTGGCGGGACTCGAACCCACGACCTCAGCCTCCGCAGGGCTGCGCTCTATCCAACTGAGCTACAAGCGCGTGATGATACGTGTATGATGTGCTATCGGGATTGGTGCCGAGGGTGGGATTTGAACCCACACGCCCGTACGGGCACTACGCCCTGAACGTAGCGCGTCTGCCGTTCCGCCACCTCGGCCCCTTGGGTTATCCAAGCCACATTATCCAGACAGCAATGGTGGGCGATAGAGGATTTGAACCTCTGACCTCCTCGGTGTGAACGAGGCGCTCTAACCACTGAGCTAACCGCCCCTTCTTTTCAAACCCATCTCAATTATAGATATAGATGGTAACATGCGCAAGCCCGGAGGGTACGCCTTGCGGGGCAATCCGCTAAAACGGGAGGCCCAGATATTGACCGGCATGGGAAGTTATGTAAAAGTATCCACTCGGAAGAGGTCTAACCGAGAGCTATACCTGCGGTTCGGCTACCAGGCCGTAGCCGACGTTTTTGACCGTCCTGAAGAACTCGTCTCCCTGAGCGCCCAGCTTGTGGCGCAGCCGCCGCACGTGGACATCCACAGTCCGGGTGCCGCCGAAGTGGTCCACCCCCCAGACGTTGGCAAGAAGCTGTTCCCTGGTGAACACCTTGCCCGGACTATTCATCAGGAACTTGAGCAGCTGAAACTCCATCCATGCCAACTGCACCATCCGGCCTCTCACGGCGACCTGGTAGTTGTCCAGTTCAAGGGACAACTTGCCTACTCTAAGCAGGGAGGAACGGGAAGATAGAAGATGCCTCAGGGAGAGTCTCCTGACACGTACCTCAAGCTCATCCTCAGAGCAGGGGACCAGAAGGAAGTCATCGGCATCCGGGAATAAGCCCTTTTCCCGGATGAAATCATGGGGCACACAAAGGAGGACGGGAGGTAGAGGCAGTCCTTCGCCCTGCCCATCCTTCATCCTGGCTACTTGGGTATAGCCAAAGTCTGGGCTGGCAAGGACCACCGACGCCTCGGTCTCAACCGCAGCCCATCGGATGTCTTCATGCACAGGGCCGGCGAATATCAGCCTCCCGGCATCCTCAAGCACAGAGATGACCGGAGACAACGCATCCCATTGCTCCCCAACGAGCAAGACCCTCATTGGCGCCGGCCCGGGTTGGTCTGCCAATAGTCGGGCACTTTCCATACCCTCCCCAAGCTGGGGGCCACCGCCCGATGGATATACGAGGGTAGCCCTTTCTTCAGGAGAACTAGCGCCATCTTACCGGCGGGTTGTTTCTTATGAATTACACTAGGGTAAACATCCTGTTACGATGGGAGGAGGGAGGATGAGAGTGCGCCTACACTGGCAGGCTAATCATCTTAGCTTTACATCGGGCCTGCTCCTTGGCAGAAGGGTCATTGACAACTTCCCGAATTCCATAGATGATAACTTTATCCGGTTGAGTAGAGAAGAGATGGAGGGAAGTATAGTGACATCCACTGAGTTGTTAGAAAGTGACGTTCGGTACGAAGACTATGCCGAAAAGGAAGATGAAGTCCTAGATGTAGTGGACTATGACATTACCACTTCTCCAAACGATTTCAATATTTCCACGATTTATAACTTCATCAAGTCGGGAGTGCTGGTCATCCCGAACTTCCAGAGAAACTACGTGTGGGACATCAAGCGGGCCTCGAAACTTATCGAGTCCCTCATCATCGGCCTGCCGGTGCCCCAAATTTTCCTGTATGAAGCCGGAAGGAACCGCTTTCTTGTGATTGACGGACAGCAGCGTCTCATGTCGATTTACTATTTCATGGAGCAGAGGTTTCCCAAGGATGATTCGAGACCGGATTTGCGAAGGGTCTTCGCAGAGCACGGACAAATGCCTGATGAGGTCCTTAAAAGCGATAAATACTTTGTTGACTTCCGCCTTAGCTTGCCGGCGAAGGTTCCTGGTTCTCCCAATAAGTTGCATGGCCTCAGCTATGAGGGTCTAGGCGAATACCAGTTTCAATTCTCGCTCAGGACGATTCGGAACGTAATAATCAGGCAGAACACTCCAAAAGATGACGACTCCTCAATCTATGAGATTTTCAGCCGCCTAAGCTCCGGGGGAGCAACCCTTAGTCCTCAAGAACTCCGGCTGAGTCTTTACCACTCCAAATTCTATGACATGCTGATGCAGGTTAACTACGAGGAGGAGTGGCGGCGTATATTAGCTTCCCTACAGCCAAACCTGCACTTGAAGGATGTGGAGCTCTTGTTGCGTATGTTCGCCATGTTGATTGACGGAGACAAATACGCTCCATCAATGGTCCAGTTCCTCAATCAGTTTTCCAAGAAACGCCAGTCCAACGGCCAGGAGGAAAACCAATATCTGAAAGACCTTTTCAAGTCTTTCCTCAAGTCCACCAGCCATCTGCCGGATAACGTGTTTCTGAATAAGGCCAACGGCCGCATTAACATCGCCCTTATGGAGGCAGTGTTTTCAGCGGCTTGCCGTGAAAAGTACCAGGACGGCAAGTTGGTGGAGGGCAAGCTGGACTTGGCTGAGATAAAGATCCTGGAGACTGACCCAGTGTTTGTAGAGGCAACGCAAGCTGCAACTACCCAGACAGCCAATGTCCGCAAGCGCCTCGAGCGGGGGCATACCTTGGTCACCCCGTTATAGGAGATGTGCTTTGCTATGCCGGGTGAGACCGTTGTGGACAGGCTCTATCAGGATTTCCAAGAGGTGATAGCGGGGATTGGCAGCGCGGAGGTCTCCCTACAGACAACGGCAAGGGTGAATTTCAGCAAGTCCCTTTTACTGGCAGCGGCCAGCTATTTTGAAGAGCAAGTCAAGAGCCAGATTCTTGATTTTGTGAGCGGTCACTCGTCCGGCAACGAATTGGTGATGGAGTTTATTCAGAAAACAGTTATTGAACGTCAGTATCACACTTTGTTGGATTGGAAGGCCACAAATGCAAACGCGTTCTTTGCTCTTTTTGGCAGTGGGTTTAGAGAATATATGAAACAGCACGTTGATAACGATAGTGAATACCGCGATGCGATTCGGGCGTTCCTAGAGATAGGCAGAGAGCGTAATCCACTGGTACATGAAAATTACGCCCAGTTTCCTCTCGAAAAGACGGTTGAAGAGATTTACGCCCGTTACCCGGATGCGCTTATATTCGTGGATAGCATAGGACTCCATTTGGAAAGGTACAGCGGCAGTATTCAACCTGCAAATGAAGGATAGCCATCTCCCCCAGATGCCCCGCCGACTGATAAACATTGGGACCATGGCCATTCCCTCCAGCTACCAGTGACGCGGAGATAGTCCAGGCATTACCTCGAAGTATCCAGCCGATAGGCCCAAGGTGCGTCTTGCCCTCACCAGTCACTTTCTGATATATTTAAGGCACGCTGGAGGGATCGCATAGTGGCCTAGTGCGGGCGCCTGCTAAGTGCTTAGGGCGAGAAATTGCCCTCATGGGTTCGAATCCCATTCCCTCCGCCATTTTTTATTGTTTCCACAGAGCGAGTCCATGAATAACTATTACATTTGGACAGTTGGGTGTCAGATGAATAAGGCCGATTCGGAGCGGCTGGCCAGCGCGCTGGACCAGCTGGGTCTCCAATCGGTGAGTAAGCCCGGGGACGCCGACGTCATCGTCCTGAACTCCTGCGTGGTGCGCCAGAACGCCGAGGACAAGGTTGTGGGCACCCTGGGCCTGATGAAGCCCCTCAAGACGAACAGGCCCGACCGGGTGCTGGCGCTGATGGGCTGCATGGTAGGCCCCAATGCCGACGACCTCAAGGCCCGCTTCCCCTATGTGGACACCTTTATGCGCCCCCAGCAGTACGGTCCGTTGCTGGACCTGTTGGGAGAGCGCATGGGCCTGGACTGGGAAGGCTGCGTTGGGGACCTGGCGCCCGGGACGCCCTCGGTGACCTGCTACGTGCCCATCATCCACGGCTGCGACCTGATGTGCACCTTTTGTATTATCCCCTACCGCCGGGGCCGCCAGGTGAGCCGCCCAATCCCCGATGTTGTGAGAGAGATAGAGCTTCTTGTGGACCGGGGAGTGAAAGAGGTGACTCTCCTGGGCCAGACGGTAGATGCCTACGGCCACGATCTCCCTGATCAGCCGGACCTGGCCGACCTACTTTATAAGCTCAATGATTTAAAGGGTCTGGCCCGTATCCGGTTCCTCACCTCCCACCCCATGTTTATGAGCCGGCGAATTATCCAGGCAGTGGCGGACCTGGACAAGGTATGCGAGCACATTAACCTGCCCATACAGGCCGGCGATGATGAGGTGCTGGCCCGTATGCGACGCCGCTACACCGAGGCGGAATACCGGGACCTGATTGATGAGATACGCGCTGCCATACCCCAGGTCGGACTCAGCACCGACGTGATAGTGGGGTTCCCAGGCGAGACCAGGGAGCAGTACCAGCATACCGTTGAGCTTATCAAGGACTTGCAGTTCGATAAAGTCCATGCCGCCGCCTACTCCACTAGGCCGGGCACCATCGCCAGCCGGAGTATGTCCGACGACGTGCCCCCGGAAGAGAAGAAGTACCGCTTGAATAACCTGGACGAAATTCAGGAACAGATCGTTGCCCAGAGGAACGCCCGGCTCATGGGAGAGCCGGTGGAAGTCCTGGTTGACGACCATAAGAAGGGCAGATGGCAGGGCCGTACCAGGACGGACAAGCTGGTCTTCTTTGAGGATGAGAAGGACCGCCGGGGGGACTTGGTGACGGTCAAGGTGACCAGAACGGGCCCCTGGTCCCTACAGGGCACAGCTACCTGATGCCCAGGCCGCCAGCCTCTGCCAATTAAAAAGCACCAGACTGAGGAGGGGGTGAATTCATGACCACCAGACTGAAGCAGCCCACTATCCCCATAACCGAGATAGAGCATTCAGCCTTCTGCCGCACCGAGGACGAACTCCCCGCCAAGTCCCTTCAGGAGGAGTTCAAGGTAAATATCCGGTGGCAGCGCGTCCCGACCGATTACCTTCACCTCAGCGCCGAAGAGTTGGACCAGCGCATCCACGCTGCCAGGGAGGCGTTGGGGGATAAGGTGACGGTCCTGGGCCATCACTACCAGAGGGAGGAGGTAATCAAGTACGCCGATTACCAGGGGGACTCCTTCAAGCTCTCCCAGAACGCCGCTTCCCATCCCGAGACCGACAACATCATCTTCTGCGGCGTCCACTTTATGGCTGAGACCGCCTGCATTCTGTCAGCCCCTCACCAGAAAGTCATCCTGCCCAACATTACCGCAGGGTGCTCCATGGCCGACATGGCCCCCCTGGACGACGTGTTGGACGCCTGGGACGACTTGTCGGACCTGCTGGCTGACGACGGTGGAATCCTCCCGGTGGCTTACATGAACACCATCGCCGGCCTCAAGTCTTTGTGTGGCCGTCACGACGGGATTATCTGTACCTCCTCCAATGCCACCGCGGCCCTGAAGTGGAGCTTTGAGCGGTCGGACAGGGTATTCTTCCTGCCGGACCAGCACCTGGGCCGCAACACTGCGCTGAAGCTGGGCATCGGCCTGGACGAGATGGTTGTGTGGAACCCCTTCAAACCCCTGGGGGGCAACACCCCAGAAAAGCTGAAAAAGGCCAAGATGGTGCTGTGGCAGGGCCACTGCTCGGTGCATACCCGGTTTACAGTCAAGCAGATTGAGGGAGCCAGGGCGCTCTACCCGGACATCAAGGTCATCGCCCATCCCGAATGTGTCATGGAAGTGGTGCAGGCAGCCGATATGGACGGCTCCACCGAGTTCATCCGACAGACTATCAACGAGGCCCCCGCCGGCAGCAAGTGGGCCGTGGGCACCGAGATAAGCCTGGTGAACCGTTTGGCAAAGAACAATCCCGATAAGACCGTCTTCTGCCTGGACCCGGTGGTATGCCCCTGCTCCACAATGTACCGGATCCATCCCGCATACCTCTGTTGGGTGATGGAGGGGCTGCTGGCTGGGGAAACCGTCAATGAAATAACGGTGGACGAGGAGACCCAGCGCTATGCCCGCATCGCCCTGGAGCGGATGCTTCAGGTGGTATAAAGGCCCAGGGTTGGGGTCTGATGACGATAAGCTGCCAGCCTTGGGCCAATAGTCGTGATTGAGGCCCAGTACTACGGCTCGTAGCGCCTTACTCAACCAGAGGCTCGAAATCTTTGCCAGTCATCGGCTCATGGGTGCGCCAGTAGCTGCGCATCTCAACCAAAACCCTTTGACTCGCCGGCGCAGGTTGGGTGTTAACCCGCACCACCTGCGCCGCGTATTTACCGGGCGATTCAGCCATTGCCATGGTCAGATCGGGCACGAGATAATGGGGCGCCCACCCAATCATCTGGTAGTCCTTGGTTTGGATTTGCACCGCCAGCGTAGTCTCCGGGTTGGTTAGTTCCAAGGCTAGATAAAGCTCTTCTCTAGGACTCAGGTCTTTAAGGCGTTCTTGAACAGACACATTCAAGCGCCGCCAGCCGTGGAGGAAAAACCGGCAGACAAAGCTGCCATCGTAACTTTTAACAAGTTTCGGAAATACCTCATAGGTGTCCGTGACGCGATGGCCTCCGCTCACAGACAGGATTTCAACGGGATCGGGACTGCCGGTAAGGTCCAGGGCTTGTAGGTAGTCCTCAAAGTCCGGCCTGCCGGGAGCCATGACCCGGTTCTTGAATAACGGGAAAAGTTCCGGCGACCGGTAGTCCTCTTTCATCTGGGGAAAGTCCAGAAGCGGCTCGAACTGGGCCTCTAGCTGGGCGCGCTCAGCCCCGCCTGTGTAGCGAAAGCGATACTCGGAACAGCCTGTATCCGCATCCAGCCGACCTACCGGAAACCATTGCCGGCTTGCTGCCACGTCTTGCCAGGCCAGAAATAAGGTCCTCTCACTCATTGGGTAATCTCTATGACTTTAGAATAATTAAACCACATTAGCTCAGTAGCAAAATTCCGGGCTGAAGGACTCATCCAATCATCCGGCACCCGGTTTACAACTTCACGAAATGAGTTCGTGTCTAGCTTTTCCAGCTTCACCAGCGCTGGACAGAGCAGGTCTGGATAGGCATGAGCGGCCAATTGTACTAACTCCAGCGGGTTGGGGCCACGTTGATGGTACTCAGACCAGTAAATTCCTCCGATTCCTCTTTCCGCATAGTTGCCCACGCGGTCCTCAGCCAATAGTCTGTTACGGGCCTCGTCTAAAAGTTCCCGTCCCAAAGAAGAAGCATGATCGAAGGATGGAGCCAGCAATCCCAGCCTGCGGTTTCTAGCCCACCTCCATAATACCCCCCAGTTCTCGTGATGGCGGTCTGTGTTCCCAATCACTGCGTCCAGCACCAAATACTCTGCGAATTGACGCTTGGCTCTCTCAGCAGCCTCAGGCGCTTCAAAGACGCTATCCAGCGCCCGCCATATATTCTCCAGGGTGTGATTTGATTGGCGAAGTCTCGTGGCCGGATCGTAACTCCGTACTGTTCTCGCTAATAACTGGTTGCCATGAAACAGGTCTTGGTCGTCGCGGGCGAATGATTCTGCAGAGGACCCACGCGTGCCTTGATACTCGGACAGTTCCACACGTCCATGTGGAATTCCCAAGAGGCGGGCTACCTCTGCGGCAATCTTCTCTGCCCAGTGCTCGCCGGTGTCTTTTCTAGGGTACTTGAAAAGCCAGTTCCTCTCATCCTCTCCCGGTTGGCGATACCAGAATTTCTCCTTGCTTCCCATGAACTCCGGATCAACTACCCATTCCGGCTGCACTTCAAGGATAGGATATATCTCAGACATGGGACAAATATCTCAAGGCAGTACTCACCCTGCTATATCTCCGCTCATTAGCCGAGGCGGGGGTGTAGGCTCCACTGCCCCCCTGTAGCGAGTCCGGGGAGTCCTAAATTAGGGCTGCCTGCATGGCGCCGCCGTCCAGGGGGATGCTGGCGCCGGTGATGTAGCCGGCCCGCTCCGAGGCCAGAAAGGCGATGAAATCTCCGATTTCCCCCGGCTTTCCCAGCCTGCCCATGGGGATAGATGTGGCAGCCTCCTTCATGATCTCCTTGGGAGTCCGGCTCTCGTCCTGAGCTTGGGTCTCGAAGGTGGTTGTTAGCTGGTCGGTGAGGACGGGACCGGGAAGGACGTTGTTCACGGTTATATTAAAAGGCGCCAGTTCCAGAGCCAGCATCCGGGCATATCCCATCACGGCCATCCGATTGGATGTGGACAGACCAACCTCATCAGTGGACTCCTTCACGGAAACAGACAAGCGATTGATAATCCTTCCCCACTGCTGCTGTTTCATAAATGGGACTACTTCACGACTCATCCTGACTACGCTGAGGAGGTCATTCCCCAGGACATCTCCAAACCTTTCATCGTCTAGCTCGGAGGGCCGCCCCGTATCCGAACAGTCTATATTGTTCACCGAAATGTCTATCCTGCCGAACCTGTTAAAGGAACCCCGGACCACCCGCTTGATGTCCTCAAGGCGCGTAGGGTCGGCGGGGACAGCAAGAACGTGGTGCTGAGAACATACCCTGGCTATGTCAATCTCAGCCCGGCGCAGGTCTGCTTCGTCGGGGCCGCAGATGGTGACACTCGCCCCTTCTCTGGCCAGAGCAAGAGCGGCTGCTTTACCTATACCCTTGCTGGAGACTCCCACGATTGCCACGCGTTCCCTAAGCCCCAAGTCCATATTCCCACCGTCTCCTCATACCTTAGGCTAGGCTCCGCTAAATGATAAACCCCTCCAGGGCTGGAATCAAGGGACTCTCAGGCGTTTCCCTATCCGGCTAAATCACTCCCGCTTCCGTCAGGCTATCCACATCGCTGTCCGAGTAGCCAAGCTGAAGCAAAATCTCCCTGTTGTGCTCTCCCAGCAAAGGCGGGTGTCTTTCCACCGAGCCCTCGGTATCGGAGAACTTTATGGGGATTCCGGTCTGCTTGAGACTGCCTATGGTTGGATGGGGAATCTCAAGCAGCATGTTGCGATGCAGGACTTGGGGGTCTGAAAAGACATCGCTCAACTCATTGATGGGGCCACAGGGTACGCCTCCGGCTTCCAACTCCTCTACCCACGTACCCACCGGCTTTTTGAGAAACTCCTCCTGGAGAATGGGCACCAGTTTCGCCCGGTTGCTCACCCGGTCTGCGTTCCGGGAAAAGTCGGGGTGCTCGTAGAGGTCTCCCCGGTCCATGACCTTGCAAAACCGGTCCCAGAGCCGCTCCGAGCCTACGGCTATGTTGATATACTTCCCATCCTGGCACATAAACGCCTGGTAGGGCACCTGGGTTGGGTGGGCGGCGCCTAACTTTACAGGATTATTTCCGGTGGCGAAATAGCCCCCCGCCATATATGTCAGCCAGGAGACCTGCAAGTCCAGCATGGAAACGTCTATATACTGGCCCTCCTCTGCATGACGGGACTCTTTGTTGAACAAGGCAGTCATAATAGCGAAGGCTGCCATCATACCGGCCCCAATGTCGGTGACGGCTACTCCTACTTTGACAGGAGGGCGGTCTGCTTCTCCGGTGATGCTCATTATCCCACCCAGGCCCTGCATGGTCTGGTCGTAGGCCGACTTGCTCCTGTAGGGTCCCGTCTGGCCAAAGCCGGAGATGGAGCAATAGATGACGCCTGGATTTATGGCCTTCACCGCCTCATGGTTGATTCCCAAACGGTCAACCACCCCGGGGGTGAAGTTTTCCACCACGACATGGGCGTCTTTTGCCATATCCATGAATATCTTCTTGCCGCGCTCATCCCGCAGGTTCAGGGTCAGGCTGCGCTTGTTGCGGTTGATGCTCAGAAAGTAGGCGCTTTGGTCGCCTATATGGGGTGGCGCCCAGCCCCGCGTGTCATCGCCCGACCCCGGCAGTTCGATCTTCACCACGTCCGCCCCATAATCTCCCAGCATCATCGTACAGTATGGCCCCGCCAGAGCGCGAGTGAGGTCCAGGACACGGATTCCGTCCAGCGCCTTCATTTTTCCCTCCGTGAAGTAAGAAGTATAAGGTTAATCCGCCATATATCATAGCGCCACTATATTATCATAGGTACGATGCACAGACTACCCGGCAAGGGCAATTGCCCTGATTCCCAGGCAGGGCCCTTCCATTGTCCCGAAAACCTCAAATCGTCATTCCCGCGAAAGCGGGAATCCAGGTGGGGCGTGGGGTATGCCATCCCCGAAGCAAGCCAACTTTGGAAAGGCCCTGATTCACAGGCTGTAAGACTTGTAAAATATGACTTCAGGGAATATCATAAAGGGGTCATGGATGCAAGCAGAGCAAAATATAGATTTGGCGAACTATCGCACATTAGCGCCGAGGCCATCGGCGATCCTGGGGAGAGGACATTCCGGCTCATCGTGGAGTCCGGAGCCGCTTCAGCGACCATCTGGCTGGAAAAGGAGCAGCTCCAGCAGCTTGGCACGTATATAAAAGAGATCGGAGAGTCCCTATCCAGGAATGACAGCGCCGGAGAGACCCAGACCCCAGAACCAGGATGGGACGGCGGTGCCGCATCCCTGGACTTCAAGGTTGGGAAGCTGGCCCTCGGCCATGATGCCTCCACCAATGCCTTCCTCCTCATCGCCCACGATATTGAGGAAGAAGACGAGGAAATCGCCACCGTGAGCTTCTGGCTTACCCTGAAGCAGAGTGAGGAGCTGGCGGACGAGGCGCTGAAGGTATGCGCTGCAGGAAGACCAAGGTGCTTCCTCTGCGGACAGCCCATGAACCGGGACGGCCACATTTGCCCACGGGCCAACGGCCACGCCAGGCTGGGAGCCTGACACCGGCCAAGCCCGTCCTCCTGCCTGTTACCCTGCCTCCGGTGTGTTAACCCGATAGATACAATAGATATATCAGTCTGGGTGCGTCCGGCTGATGGTTGCAAAGGCCGGCCCAACAGTCTTCGGCGCCGGGCCGGAAGGACAATGAGTACCCGCCACAAGCCGGACCCTCAGGACTAAAAATACGTCAGTGCGTTCAGAGCAGCAAACTCTCCACCTACTCCGGCAGGGAGAAATCTCTTGCCTGGAGCTAACTCCCTGGGGGTCTAACTACACTTTCGAGGTCAAGGTCGGTAGCGACTCCGGGGAGTGTAAAGCTATTTACAAGCCCCGGAGAGGGGAGGCTCCCCTGTGGGACTTCCCCGACGGCACCCTCTTCAAGCGAGAGTACGCCGCGTATCTCTTCAGCCAAGTCCTAGGGTGGAAATTCATTCCCCTTACTATAATCCGGGATGGTCCCCACGGCATAGGATCATTGCAATTATACGTGGACCACGACCCCAAGATTAGCTACTTCAACATCAGGGAGTCCTCCCCAGACGCCCTGAAGATGATAGCCTGCTTTGACCTGGCGGCTAATAACGCCGACCGCAAGGCAGTCCACTTCCTCCAAGCGCCCAACGAAAAGATATGGGGCATTGATCACGGCCTGACCTTCCACTCGGCGCTGAAGGTCAGGACAGTAGTCTGGGACTTCGGCGGCGAGCCTATCCCAAACTACCTGCTGAAAGCCCTCTCATCGTTTCTGGAGAAGCTGAAAACCCCCCGAGGAAGGGTTCGGGAACTGGTGAGCCTCCTTTCAAAAGAGGAAGTGGTAGCCCTAATTCAGAGGATAACCTGGCTGCTGGAGACCCAGGAATATCCCGGGCTGGCCCGCCGCCGCAGACGCTGACATCCCCACGCCTCCACACTGAAGCCTTTGGCATAACCGCCATATCGCACACTACTTTTCCCGATGGAGGAGACACATGGGTACTTTCTCAGTTACCATTGAGTTGAGCGCCATGAATGGAGACCGCCGGGAAACCGTGGAGGCCATGGTGGATACCGAGACCATGTATGACTTTATCCCCAGGCCCGTCCTGGAGCGTCTCGGCGTAGCTGTCGCCAAGCAGTTCCCCTTCCAGTTAGCCAATGGTGAGCGGGTGTTTTACGATGTTGGACGGGCGGCAGTACGCATTGAAGACTCGGAAGCGTTTACCCTGGTAGTCTTCGGGGAGTCTGACGCCACGCCTCTGATAGGTAGATACACCTTGACAGGTCTGTGTCTGTCAGCAGACCCCGTAAACCAGCGGCTAATACCCATTGATGCCCTGCTGAAGAACCCGGTGATGATTCCCCATGACCCATTGCGGGCAACGTAAGGGGATGAAAACGGTATGGCATACCCGCCGTCATTCCGGCGTAGGCCGGAATCCAGGGGTGGGGCCGTGGGTAGCTCACAACGACTGCCTACGCCGCCAGAACCTGGATTCCCGCTTTCACGGGAATGACGGCGCCGGTTGCTGGCGATTTTCATAATACAGTATGTGGACCATCCGGCCACCACTGCCCAGTCCAACGTCACCCAATGCCCCGTGACCCGTTGCCCGGACTATTTTTACCGCCAAAGGCTTCCCCTCTGCTACACCAATTAGAGATGCTTGAGATAAATGGTCCGGCCATAAAGGACACAGATTCGTTTGATAGCCCCTAAGTACGGCTGCTCGATGGGATGATATTATATTTACAGGAAGAGGGACCATCCCAGGCCATCAAGGAGAGATGTCTTACATGGTGAACACGTCAGTTGTAGATAGGCTTGAGCAGCTCAAAAATGACATCAATCATCACAACTACCGCTATTACGTGCTGGACGGTCCGGTGGTCAGCGATTCCGAATACGACCGACTCATGCGCGAGTTGAAGGGGCTGGAAGAGCAGCAACCCGAGTTGATTACCCCCGATTCTCCTACCCAGAGGGTGGGGGCTGCCCCAGCCGAGGGGTTCGCCAAGGTCCAGCACGTGAGTCCCATGCTGAGCCTGGCCAATGCCTTCAGCTTCCAGGAGTTGGAGGCATGGTACAAGAGGGTGAAGGGCCTGCTTGAGGATGCCGACTTTGAGATGGTATGTGAGCTGAAGATAGACGGCCTGGCAGTCTCCTTGACCTATGAGGACGGACGGATGGCCCGTGGAGTCACCAGGGGCGACGGGCACCAGGGCGAGGACGTGACCCAGAACCTGCGCACCGTCAGGAGCATCCCTCTCCACCTGTTGGACCAAGCCCCCAGAGTCCTGGAGGTGCGGGGCGAGATATATATGTCCAAGAAGAGCTTCACGGAGCTTAACGAGGAGATGTCAGCTAAGGGCGAATCCCTTTATGCCAACCCCCGCAATACCGCAGCCGGGTCCGTCCGGCAGCTGGACCCGCGTATGACCGCCTCCCGCAACCTGGACATCTTTGTGTACAGCCTGGGTAACATTGAGGGCGGCGATATGCCGGACAACCACTGGGAGGCCCTCGGTTCCCTCAAGGGCCTGGGCTTCAAGATAAACTCTAGGAACACCCTCTGCCGCACTTTAGAGGAGGTGGAGGAGCTATACCAGTCCTGGATGGAGGAGAGGCACCATCTGCCCTACGATGCCGACGGGATGGTGGTAAAAGTCAACTCATTCCAGGCCCAGGACATCCTGGGCTACGTGGGCCGCGAGCCTCGATGGGCCATTGCCTACAAGTTTCCCGCCGAGCAGGCCACCACCACGCTTCTCGACATCACCCTCAACGTGGGGCGGACAGGCAGCATGAACCCATCTGCGATACTTGAGCCTGTCACCGTCAGCGGCGCAACCGTAAAGCACGCCACCCTCCACAACGAGGAGTATATCAAAGAGAAGGACATCAGTATTGGCGACCGGGTGGTGGTGGAAAGGGCCGGGGATGTCATCCCCCAGGTGGTGAGGGTAATCACCGAAGCTCGCCCTTCACCCGTTCCTATATGCTATCACTGCGGCAGCTATTACCACCCTGATAGCCAGCATCCCCCGGAGATACAATGGACGGGGCGGATGCCTGCCGCCTGCCCCGTCTGCGGCACCCCTGTGGTAAAACCCGAGACCGAAGCAATGCACCGATGTCCCAACACAAGCTGTCCTGCCCAATTTTTTGAGCTCCTGAAACACTTTGTAAGCAAAGGGGCCATGAATATTGACGGCCTTGGGGAGCAATGGTGCCGCACCCTGATAGACGTGGGGCTTGTAAAGGACGTAGCCGACCTGTACTATCTCCAAAAGGAGCCGCCTCCTGAGCCGGAACACACGTGGGACAAGCCGGAGATACGCCCCATGTCCCCCAGGGTCATACATGCTCTCGGAATCCCGAAAGTGGGTAAGAAGATGGCAGACCTGCTGGCATCCAGCTATCCCAGCATAGACCACCTGTCCAGGGCCACCCAGGAGGAACTTGCCGTCATTCCCGCCATTCCCCAAAATACGGCAGAAAGCGTGGTGACCTATTTCCAGGACGAGAACAACCTAGCAGTTATCCAGGCAGTTACCCGGAATGAGCGACTTCTTGAGATGGAAGGTATGAAGAACAAGCTGGCTGGCGAGATTATGGGCAATATCGAGGCCAGCAAGACCCGCCCCATGTCCAGGGTCATATTTGCTCTGGGAGTCCTGCATGTGGGGTCGGAGATGGCAGACCTGCTGGCGCATCATTATCCCAGCATAGACCACCTGTCCAGGGCTACCGAGGAGGAGCTTACCGCCATTCCTGGTATCGGTCCCAAGATAGCGGAAAGCGTGGTGGCCTATTTCCGGGTCGAGAGCAACCTCGCAGTTATCCGGAAACTCCGGGAGGCCGGCCTTTACTATTTGAATGTCAGTCCGGCCCGCGAAGAGGGCGCAGGGCTTGAGGCCGCCGAAGGTACAGAGTTGCCACTGATTGGCCGCACCTTCGTGCTCACAGGGACTCTGACTTCCCTGAGCCGGTCCGGCGCCGAGGCCCGCATAAAGGAACTGGGAGGCTCTACCACGTCCAACGTAACCCGCAAGACCAGGTACTTGGTGGTAGGCCAGGAGCCGGGATCCAAGCTGGAGACCGCGGAGCGTTTGGGCACCGAGCTTCTGCATGAAGAGGAGTTCCTGGAGCTTATAGGCATCAACATTACTGACTGATGCGTGAACAACAATTAAGGTGAGCGGTGGAGGATGGGCAGGGAGTGAAGGGAGCGTCACAAACTAAACCGGCGCTCTTGCGGGCCACGTAAGGGGATGAAAATGACGGGCAGCCTTCCCCTTAGTCACTCCGGCCCCATCATTCGTCATTCCGGCGTAGGCCGGAATCCAGGGGTTGGGGTTGTGGGGGACTTCGCAGCGACTCTGACGTTGCGAAATTCTGGATTCCCGCTTTCGCGGGAATGACTGTATGTGTGCTGCCTGTTGATATAATACTAGGCGATGGCTATTTTCATGGAATTCTACCTGACACTAGCGGGCCACGTAAGGGGATGAAAATGACGGGCAGCCTTCCCCTTCGTCACTCCGGCCCCATCATTCGTCATTCCGGCGTAGGCCGGAATCCAGGGGTTGGGGGTTGGGGTTCCGACCTGGGAGTTGTCTATCTTCATAGCGATTCCCATGCCCCTTGCGGGCCACATACGAGGATGGAAATGGCATGGCCTCCTCACCGTCACTCCCGCTTTCGCGGGAGTCCACCGCCCTGCCCCTGGATTCCGGCCTGCGCCGGAATGACGGTGGGCATCTATTTTCACAGCAAAGACAGGCTTTGATGGACAGGGTAAGACTCATTGTTGGCCTGGGCAATCCGGGCGCGAAATATAGCGACAGCCGTCACAACGTGGGCTTCAAGTGCATTGACCTTCTGGCCCGCAAGTGGGGAATCCGCCTGGACGACCGCAGGGCAAAGGCGGCGCTGGGACAGGGCAGGGTGGACGGTCGTCCGGTGGCGCTTGCCAAGCCCCGCACATACATGAACAACAGTGGAGAAGGGGTAGAGTACCTGCTTACCCGCTTTGCCGCCAAGCCGGAGGACCTGGTCATAATATACGACGAGATGGACCTCCCCTTGGGCAAGGTCCGCATCCGCCCCGGTGGAAGCCCCGCGGGACACAACGGCATCAAGTCCATCATAGCCGCTCTGTCTACCCAGGACTTCCCCAGGATACGGGTGGGCATCGGCAAGCCCAATGAGGGAACGATAGGCTATGTTCTGGGTACTTTCTCCCCAGAAGAAAAGCCTATAATAGAGGAAGTATTCGCCAGGGTCTCCGATGCGGTGACGTGCCTGATTCACGAAAATATCCAGGAAGCCATGAACCGATTCAATTAGTGCGTCCGGGAGAGATTATACTATTGTGGAAGGTCTGGGCGCTGCTGCCGGCAGCAGTCTTTGTGGCTGTGCTTGTAGGCTGCGCGGGTCCTGCTATAACTCCGACTTATACCCCCACACCGACCCACCTTCCCACTTCCACCATTCCGGGGGCCGGTAGTGGGCCTCTACCATCCCCCACTCCTACCCATACCCGTGTGCCCACGCCCGCAGCCGCCTCTACCCCTACTCCAACTCCCACACCCACAGATGTCCCCGGCACGGACAGCAGTATAAGTGGGATAGACGGGATGTTCCCGGCGCCCCCGGACCGGGACCTGTACGAGCTGGCCCGCTCCCTGGTCCTCAAGACCCATGAGCCTATTCCCACGATAGTCAACGCCCAGCCGCCAAGCTATACCGAGGGGCGCGAAGACACCTTCTGGATAACGAGCCTGGATGACTTGCAGACATACACCAGCCAAGCTACCCTGCGACTGGTAAGTCCCCATGCCTACTGGTACGTGGAGGACGAGGCAAGGGTATCCCAAGGGGACCTGGAGAAAGCTGCCCGCATCTTTGAGAATGAGATATATCCCAGGGTTACTTCCGCCTTTGGCGCCGAATGGACTCCCGGCATAGACAATGACCCACACATTACCATCCTCCACGCCCGGCTTGAGGGAGGAGTTGCGGGCTACTTCAGTTCGGCGGACGAATATCCCGCTATAGTCCACCGGCACAGCAACGAGAGAGAAATGGTATACCTGAACACCCGGGCCATGCGGGTGGGTTCTCAGGAATACCTGGCCGTTCTCTCCCACGAGTTGCAGCACGCCGTCCACTGGAATGGCGACTCCACCGAGGAGACCTGGGTCAACGAAGGTCTTGCGGAGGTGGCTACTGTAGTCGCCGGGTACGGCGTTGCCAGTGGACGCTCCTTCCTCCACTATCCTACCATCTCCCTGACCAATTGGCCCCTGGCCGCATTGGAAAGAGGGAGCTACTACGGCGGAGCCTTCCTTTTCTTCAACTATCTAGCCACCCATTACGGCACATACAACGACTTGAAGATGCTGGCGAAAGAGCCTCTGGACGGCATCCCCGGGATAAACTCCTACCTGTCGGGGCTGGGTTATGACGAGACCTTCCGGGACGTGTTCAAGGACTGGGTGGTCGCCAATTTCCTGGATGCCCCCGGCAACGGGCCTTATAGCTACCCGTCGGACGATGTACAGGTACAGGTCACGGCCCGAATAGACGGATACGAGGCGATGGACTCCTCTATCCCTCAATACTCCGCCGAATACATCCTGGTTGACATAGACGACTTGGGTGAAGGGGATATAAAATTACGGTTCCAGGGGCAGACGGAGAACGCCTTGCTGCCCATCTCATTAGAAGCGCTTGGAGGGGAAGCAGGCTGCTGGTGGAGCAACCGGGGAGACTCCATAAGCTCTACCCTCACCCGCTCCCTGGACCTCTCGGTTGTTGACATGGCTACCCTGGGGTTTCGCATCTGGTTTGATATAGAAGAGGACTGGGACTACGGCTACCTGGAAGTGTCCACCGACCAAGGCATTACATGGGACATTATCCCGGCACCCGGCACTTCTCCCACAAACCCGGTGGGCTACAGCTTCGGCCCCGGCTACACCGGGCACAGCGACGGCTGGGAACGGAAAGAGGTGGACCTGAGGGGCTACGCAGGCGGGCAGGCCCTCCTCCGATTTCACTACGTCACGGACGAGGCCATCGGCGGCATGGGGTTTTGCATCGGCAGCATCTCCATCCCGGAGATAGGCTTCTTCGATAGCGGCCCCGGGGATGAGGGCTGGCAGGCGGAAGGATTCGCCTGGACGGACAACCGGGTGCCCCAGGACTACATCGTTCAGGTTATAGAAGTAGCCCAGGACCCCAAAGATGATGACTTGGCGCAGGACCGGGTAAGAGAAATGGCCCTGGATGAGGACAACCGGGGCGAGATGATTATCGGCAGCCTGCAAGACCTGGAGCAGGTTGTGGTAGTGGTGGCGGCCCTGGCCCCTGCAACGGGCCAGGAGGCCGGCTACACCCTAGAAGTTAAGCCCGCCTCGGAAGATTAGGGCGTGTTCGCAAACTTGGTGCGGCACCCAACCCGTCATTCCCGCGAAAGCGGGAATCCACTGTCTCAGCTTTGGAGTATCACCAATGCCAGGGAAATGTCGAGGGCCTTGGTTGGTTTTGGACACTCTTTAAGGCTTTGTAAACACGCCCCAGCATAAATGACACCCTACTCCCCGGACAGGTGCAGGATGGAACACCCCCGGAATTCATCGCCCGAAGCGGATGCCGGCAGCCAGGCAACCCCTCGTGAAGAGCGGGTGCAGGAGCTGGTCAGGGAGACTCGCAGGTCTATTCTGGAAGGGAACGCCGAGTCTGCCCTGGCCCTGTTCAACCGGCTTCACCCCGTGGACCAGGGTGAGGTGCTGCTGGAGCTTGCCACGGAGCCGCGTCAAGAACTGCTGGCCGCGCTGAGCCCCACCGAGGCCGCGGAAATCCTGGAACACATAGAACCGGAGCAGGCGGTAGAAGTCTTTCAAGGGGTAGAGACCCCTACCCTCTCCCACATCCTGGATGAGGCCAGCCCCGACGTAGCGGCAGACATCCTGAGGCAGCTTCCCCAGGAAAGATACCAGGAGGCCCTGGAGACTATGGAGGAGGCCGAGGAGGTAGTCCTCCTCCTCCAGTACCCCGACGACACCGCCGGGGGGCTGATGACTCCTGGATACCCCTCGGTAAGGGAGAGCATCACCACCGCCATAGCCTTAGACCAGCTGCGCATCCTTGGGCCTAACGCAGAAGACCTCAGTGACCTATTCGTAGTAGATGACCGGCGTAGGCTGGTAGGCTCCCTCAGCATAACCCGCCTGGCCCTGGCCCGCCCCACCACCGTCGTGGGAGACATAACCGACCGGGATATTACCTCCATCAGCGCAGGGACGGACCAGGAAGGCTGCGCCCGCCTGATGGAGAGGTACAACCTCAATCAGCTTCCGGTGGTGGACAGAGATGGCCGTCTGATTGGAGTTATCCTGGCGGAGGACATGGTGGACGTGGTGGAGGAAGAGGCTACTGAGGACATGTTCAAGATAGCCGGGGTTGGCGAGGAAAGGGCATTCGGCCCAATCCGCAACTCCCTGATGAGCAGGCTGCCCTGGCTGTCCCTCAACCTGGCAACGGCTTTCCTGGCTGCGTCGGTCATCGGCTTCTTCGAGTCCACCATCGAGAGGGTGGTGGCCCTTGCCATCTTCCTCCCAGTGGTGGCGGGACAGGGGGGTATCGGAGGCACCCAGACCCTCACCCTGGTAATCCGCAGCATGGCCCTGGGAGAAGTGCCTGGGCGCCTGGGCCTTCGCCTTCTGGGACGGGAGATAGCCCTGGCCCTGATACATGGAGTCCTTCTGGGGGTGGTGGTAGGACTGATAGCATACGCCTGGAAGGGCAAGCCTATCCTGGGACTTGTGCTGGGCCTGGCTATGTTGGGGAACATGGTCATTGCCGGCCTCGCTGGAGCAGGCATCCCCCTCCTGCTGCGACGCCTTCGCATGGACCCCGCCGTCTCCGCCGCAGTATTCGTTACCACCTTCACCGATGTCCTGGGCTTTCTCCTGTTTCTCGGCCTGGCCGCCGCTCTCATAGAGTTCCTGCTGTGAAAATAGATTCCCACCGTCATTCCTGCCCCTCATTTTGTCATTCCTGCGGAAGCAGGAATCCAGGGGTGGGGCGTGGACTCCCCCTTTCGCGGGAGTGACGGTAGGGAGGCCGTACCATTTTCATCCGCGTATGTGACCCGCAGGGACATGGGTAATTCCTATGAAAATAGGCATCCCCCAAGCTAGAATCCCAGCCCCCAACCCCTGGACTCCCCCTTTCGCGGGAGTGACGGTAGGGAGGCCGTACCATTTTCATCCGCGTATGTGACCCGCAGGGACATGGGTAATTATTATGAAATCCAACCTCCCCCCCTTACTGGCTGACAGGGGTATGTAAAACAGAGGCTGTTTCCATGTGTCATTCCGAAGGTCGCGAAGCGCAGCGAGGAATCTAAAGTCGTGGCTTTGATTGAAGCATGGATTTTAGATTCCTCGTCGCTCCGCTCCTCGGAATGACATAGTGAGCAGTTTGTTGAGTTAAAAAGCCGCCTTATTTCAGTTGCCTCATAATTTACATACCCCTGTCGGCCCCTTACTGGGGAGGACTGAGGTGGGGGTATCACCCCTGTAGTGGGCAGAGTCGTCACCCGCAGTGGGCAGTAGGCGATGGTATCACCCCCATTCCTGAATCAAGTTCAGGACAGGCTCTAACCTTCCCTCGTCAAAGGGGGAAGGGACTACTGACACGCCTAACCCTCGGCCTGCAACCGAATGACGGGTTGCGAAAGGCCCTCCTTATCTACCCTCCTTGATAAAGTCGGCGATACGCTCTGCCATCATTATGACTGTTGCGTTGGTGTTGGCCCGGATAACGTCAGGCATCAGAGATGCGTCCACCACCCGGATACCATCAAGGCCATGGACCCGGCCATACTGGTCCACCACAGCCATCGGGTCCGACGCAGGCCCCATCTTGCAGGTGCCGGAGATGTGGGCGGCGCTGCCAACGTTCTCCACCAGCCAGCCGTCCAGCAATTCATCCGAGGCCAGTTCCTCATCCGTGGGGCTTATCCTCTCCGCGACGACGGCCTCGTAAGCCCTGTGCTCCAGCAGCTTGACGCACAGGCGCACCGCCTCCCGCATCCTCTCCCTGTCCCAGGGGTCCACAAAGTAACGATAGTCCAGGTGGGGCTGCACGTTGGGGTCGGTGGAGGTGAGCCTCAGTTCTCCGGGGGGACTGATGGCCAGCTCGAGGATCGGGCTGAGGCTAATCACCTCCCCCTCCGATGGGTTTCCCCGGTAATATCCCGGCGAATAGGAGGTGGGCATAATCTGTATATCGTTGCGGAGGTCCGAGCCGGTGGCGGTATACCGGAGGGAGTTCTGAATCCTGGGGGCGTCGGGGTCCATAGGCACCCCTTCTTTAGCCCGCAGGCGCACCGCCACCAGGGGATGGTCCCTCAGGTTCCGGCCCACGCCGGGCAGTTCACGCACCACCGGAATCCCAAAGCTGTCCAGGTGGTCCCTCGGCCCCACTCCCGACAGCAGCAACAGGTGGGGCGAGCCGACGGCCCCGCCCGCCAGGATTATCTCCTCCCCCTCCACCACGAATCTCTCACCGCCGCTCTCTACCTCGATCCCCGTAACTCGCCCCGTGCCTTGGCCAGCGTCGAAAATGACCCGCCGGGCCGTCACGTTGCCCCTCACCGTCAGATTGAGCCTGTGACGGTTGGGGTTGACGTAGGTGAGGCCCATGTTCATACGCACCCCGTCCAGGTTGTTCTCGGCCCTGGGGCTGACCCCCATAGAGTCTGGGTGGTTCTGGTCGGGGTGCTCCGGGAAGCCCTGTGCCAGGCACGCCTCATGGAAGGCTGCTGCCTGTGGGAGCATGTTCTCCGGCTTGGGCCGGCGGACGGGTATGGGGCCGTCGGAGCCGTGAAAGTCGTCCTGGATGTCCAGGTCTGTCTCCATCTTCCTGAAGTAGGGCAATATCTTTATAAAGGCCCACTCGTCATTGCCCCATTCCGCCCACCGGTCATAGTCTTCGGGGACGCCCCGGATGAAGAACTGGCCGTTGATGGAACTGGAGCCGCCCAACGCCTTGCCCCTGGGCACCTGGATTGGCCGGGACTGCTCCGGCGCTCCCGTGCCTATGAAAGACCAGTTGTGGGGAGCGCCCTGGGCGGCGGCCAGAGTGAAGTTGTAGCCATTCCTCAGGTCATGGGGCAGGTGGTCCAGGTCCGGGTAGTCGGGCCCTGCCTCGAGAAGCAGCACCGAGCGATTGGGGTCTTCAGACAGCCTTGCAGCCAGGACGCAGCCCGCAGACCCCGCCCCAACTATGATAGTGTCGTATTTCATCTTCTCCCCCGCTAAAGAATGGAAAGCCCCCCCGGGACTCCCTCAGCATTTGTTGCCATCGGTTGGTCGGCCCGAAGTCGGTACATCGTCTCCTAATCGGGTCTCTTTTTCCTTGAAATCGTGACAAGCATTATCCTACCATAACAGAGTCGTCTATGGGGCTGAGGGGTGGACATCATTGAGGATTGAGACCAGGAGGGTCCCATGCGAGACAGGATATTTGCTCTGGGGCTGATATTATGCGGGCTGTTCGCCCTGTTGGCGGCTGCCTGCGACAGCGGGGCCGTGCCCAACCTTATACAATCGGAATCACAATCACCAACACCTACGCCGACGCTCACACCGACACCCACGACGATGCCCACACCGGAACCCACGCCTACATCTATGCCCACTCTCACACCAACGCCGATGCCCACGTCCACGCCTACGCCTATACCAGAGCCTACGCCCACCCCCACACCGGCGCTATCGCCGGTCTTGCTTGCCACATGCTCCAATGGGATAGTGGTCGCCAGGCCGGAGGACAACCCCGGCCTGGTCCAGGACTGTGCAGCCCTCCTGGGAGCCAGGGATACCCTGGCCGGCGATGCCTCCCTCAACTGGCGGGCGGACATCCCCATCTCCAGTTGGGACGGCGTCAGCGTTGAAGGGCCTCCCCTCGATGCCCTCCGGGTGACCAGGCTGTACCTCCACAGCAAAGGCATGACAGGCACTATACCGGCGGAGTTGGGCGGCTTGACAAGCCTTCGAGAGTTGTACTTCTACCACAACCGTCTAACCGGCGCCATCCCAACGGAATTGTGTCACCTGGCCAATCTGAGGCGGTTGTCCGTCAGCCACAACCAACTGACGGGGTCCATCCCGCCAGAGTTGGGCAACCTGACCAATCTGAGGTGGTTGTCCCTCAACAACAATCAACTGACAGGCAGCATCCCGCCAGAGTTGGGTAACATGAGAAATCTGTGGGAATTGGCCCTCGGAAGCAACCAACTGACAGGCAGCATCCCAACGGAGTTGGGCAGCCTGGCCAATCTGACATATTTGGACCTGGCACACACCCAACTGACAGGCAGCATCCCCACCGAGCTGGGCAGCCTGGCCAATCTGGAGTGGTTGTTCCTCAGCGGCAACCAACTGACCGGCGCCATCCCGACGGAATTGGGCAGCCTTACCAATCTGGTGGAGATGTACCTCAACCACAACCAACTGACGGGCACCATCCCACCGGAGTTGGGTAACATGACTAATCTGTGGTGGTTGTCCCTCTACGGCAACCGGCTGACGGGCATCGTTCCGCCGGAGTTGGGCAACTTGACCAATCTGGAATGGTTGGACCTCAGCTATAACCAACTGACAGGCTGTGTGGCGGATGCTTTGCGCGACATTCGAGGAAATTGGGGCGGGCTGCCCTTCTGCCACCGATAATCGTCATCCTCTGAGACCAAGGATAGGGGATATATGTTAGTATAGCACAACAAGAGAGACGTTTATGGGGCAGACATCATCGAGGACTGAGACCGGGAGGGTCCCATGAGACCCGGGATACTTGCGCAGGCCCTGATATTATGCGAGTTGCTTACTCTGGTCGCGGCTGCCTGTGCCGGCTCTGCATCGCGTGTTACTTGCTCCAATACCGACCCCGACGCCAACCCCGGCCTGGTCCAGGACTGCGCAGCCCTCCTGGAAGCCCGGGTTGCCCTGTCCGGCCACGTCTCCCTCAACTGGCAGGAGGACATTGCCATCTCGGAATGGGACGGCATCACCGTCGAAGGGTCTCCCCCCCCGAGTGACCGGACTGCACCTCTCCGACAAAGGGATCACAGGCCCCATCCCAACAGAGTTGGGCAATCTGACCAATCTGAGGTGGTTGTATCTGGGCGACACTCAACTGACAGGCCCCATCCCAACCGAGTTGGGCAGCCTGGCAAATCTGCTGGGGTTGTACCTCGGAGACAGCCAACTAACAGGCACCATCCCAGCTGAGTTGGGCAACCTGACAAATCTAGAGTCGTTGGACCTCAGGTCCAACCAACTGACGGGCACCATCCCAGCCGAGTTGGGCAACTTGACTAATCTGAAGTCGTTGGGACTCCACGACAACCAACTGGCAGGCACCATCCCAACCGAGTTGGGCAACCTGAGAAATCTGGAGAGGTTGGACCTTGCAGGCAACCAACTGGCAGGTCTCATCCCACCCGAATTGGGCAACCTGACTAATCTGTGGGGGTTGGAACTCCAACGCAATCAACTGAGCGGCCCTATTCCACCGGAATTGGGCAACTTGACTAGGCTTTCGACTTTGGACCTCGGCGAAAACCAACTTACAGGCCCCATCCCAGCCGAGTTGGGCAACCTGACCGAGTTGGGGTGGTTGGTCCTCAGCGGCGGCAACCAACTGAGCGGCTGCGTACCCGATGCGTTGCGCGGTATTAGAATTAGAATAGCCGTGGGTGGGCTGCCTTTCTGCCCTCCACAGGCTACCACATCCACATCCGGTCCGGCAGCTGACCCTCTCGCTATATGCTCCAATGGGGTCGTGATCAGCGAACCGGGCTCCAACCCTAGCCTCGTCCAAGACTGCGCATCCCTCCTAGGGGCCAGGGATACCCTTGTCGGCGATGGCTACCTCAACTAGCGGGAGGACGTTCCCATGTCGCGCTGGGAAGGCGTCACTGCTGAAGGGGCTCCCCTCCGGGTGACCGGACTGGACCTCACCGATAAACAACTGACGGGCACCATCCCACCGGAGTTAGGCAACCTAACCAATCTGGAGGAGTTGTACCTCACCTACAACCAACTTACAGGCCCCATCCCACCAGAGTTAGGCAACTTGACCAATCTGCACAGGTTGTACCTCTCGGACAACCATCTGACGGGCAGCATCCCACCGGAATTGGGCAGCCTGTCCAATCTGTGGAGGTTATTCCTCGGCTTCAACCAGTTAACAGGCCCCATCCCACCGGAGTTGGGCAGCCTGAACAACCTGCTACGCTTAAACCTCGGCGACAACCAACTAACAGGCCCTATCCCATCGGAGTTGGGCAGCCTAACCAACCTGGAGTCGTTAAACCTCAGTCTCAACCATCTGACAGGTCCCATCCCACCGGGGTTGGGCAACCTGTCAAGGCTGCGGTGGCTGATCCTAGATAGTAACCAACTATCAGGCAGCATCCCACCGGAATTGGGCAGTTTGACCATGCTGCAACAGTTGATTCTCAGCAGCAATCAACTGAGCGGCACCATCCCACCGGAATTGGGCAATCTACCCAATCTATGGTTGCTCCTCGGAAACAACTAACTGAGCGGGTGTGTGCCGGCTGCCTTGCGAGATGTTAGAGCGTGTTCACGATCTTTGAAATATGTTAAGTTGAGACTATTACTAGGGGAGGGGTAATCATGTCTCATTCCTATCCCAGCGACATCAGCCGGGAGCAATTTACCCGGATTCTGCCCACGTTGGAGTTGGCCCGCCGCCGGACCAAGCCTCGCACCGTGGACTTGTATGACGTTTTCTGCGGGGTGCTGTATCTCCTGAAAAGCGGATGCCAGTGGCGAATGCTCCCCGTGGACTTCCCCAATTGGCGCACTTGCTACAAATATTTCCAGCAATGGAGCGAGGGTCCCGACCCGGAGAAAGAGTCCATTCTGGAGCAGGTCTTAAAAAAAATTGGTTGGCGCGGCCCGACAAAGCAATGGTCGGAAAGAGCAGACCAGCTTCTGCATAGTGGACTCCCAGAGTGTCAAGAACACGGACAGCGCCGAGCAGAAGGGCTATGACGCGGGCAAGAAGGTGTCCGGAATCAAACGTCACATTGCGGTGGACACTCAGGGGTTGCCCCATGCGATTCATGTGACCACGGCCAACGTCACCGACCGGGCTGGGGCTTTGGCGATGTTTGACGAAAACCGGGCCGACCTCAGCCAAGTACAGCAGGTGCTGGTGGATGGGGGATACACTGGGAAGCCCTTTGCCGCTGGGGTGCAAAGCTTGTTGGGAGCCGGGGTGGAAGTGGTGAAACGCAACGAACTGCACAGCTTCGTGGTGCTGCCGAAGCGGTGGGTGGTGGAGCGGTCTTTCGCCTGGCTGGAGAAGTGCCGACGACTCTGGAAGAACTGCGAACGAAAGCTCAATACCAGTCTGCAAATGGTGGTGCTCGCCCTCGCAACGCTAATCCTAAAAAGATTGTAAACAGGCTCTTAGAACCTTAGACACGGGTGAGTTGCCTTTCTGCGAATAATGGCATCCGCCCACATTTGATTCATTCCACAATAGGGGCGAATGATTATTCGCCCCTACCGCCATACTGTGGATTTTTAGTCCCCTCAATGCTACCATAATGGCAAAAGGGCCCATGCCCATGCCACATCCGGGTGTGGGTATCACGAACCATTATGGACGGACTATGATTTAAGGAGGAGACGATGGCGGACAAAGACATAGCTCTGATGGCCCACTTGATGCGTCGTGCGGGGTTCGGGGCCACCCGCGACGAACTGGAAGCCTACGTTGCCAAAGGGTACGAGGCAACCGTGGAGGAACTGCTGTACCCGGAGGCCCAGCCCACCCTGGAAGAAGACCTTTATCTGAGGGACTACCCCGAATTCCAGGACAGGCCCAATGTTAACACCAATCAGGTGATATGGGCCTACAGGATGATCAACACCAGGCGTCCCCTGGAGGAGAAGATAGCCCTTTTCTGGCACGGGGTCCTGTGCTGCGGCTATGCCAAGGTGGACAACGGGCGGCAGATGAGCCTCCAGATAGATATGTTCCGTCGTCACGGCCTGGGGAGCTTCCGGGACATTCTGTTCGAGTTGTCCAGAGACCCCGCTATGGTCCAGTACCTGGACAATATTGACAACCACAAAGGCTCTATCAACGAGAACTACGGCAGGGAGCTTCTGGAGCTTTTCTCCCTGGGCGTGGGCGTGGACGGGAAGGCCAACTACACCGAGGACGACGTAAAGGCGGCTTCCCTCTCCTTCACCGGTTGGAACCTGGCTCCCACCCTGCCTGTCTTTCCCTATGGCCGCAACGACTGGCAGTTCGTATATGACCCTGGAGACCATGATGACAGCGAGAAGACCTTTCTGGGAGAGACAGGGCGCTGGAACGGGGAGGACATTGTTGACATCATCGTAAGGCAGCCCGCCACAGCCCGGTTCATCTCCCGCCACCTGTACAACTTCTTTGTGGCCGACGATGTCCAGGTGCCGGCATGGAAGGATACACCCCCCCGGGACATGGAGGCGATAGCAACCCTGGAGAAGGCATTCGTGGAGAGCAACTACGACATCCGCTCGGCGCTCCGGGCGCTGTTCAACTCCGACTTCTTCAAGTCCGAGGCAGTGAGATTCGCCAAGATAAAGAGTCCCACAGAGGTTGTGATAGGGACGATGCGCCTGGTGGGTGACTTCAAGGCCCCCAAGCCCGGCCTTTTCCCCATAGCCATGACCATCGGCTACATGGGGCAGGACCTGATGAATCCTCCCACAGTAGAGGGCTGGCACACGGGAAGGGAGTGGATAGACAGCGGGACCCTGGTGGAGCGCATCAACTTCGTGTCCGACCAGGTGGGGAATACCGAATTGCCCGGCATCCGCGCCATTATTGACAGGCTGGGGGACACAACCTCTCCCGAGGGCCTTGTCGAAGGGTGCCTGGACCTGATGGGGCCTTTACAGATTGATGAGAAGACCCGCAGTTCGTTGGTTGCCCACGCTGCAAACGGCGGCCCCCTGGGACACGCCACCGAGGAGCAGAGGACCAATTTCTCAAGAAGGGTGGGTGAGATGCTCCAGCTAATCGCCGCCTCGGCGGAGTACCAGTATAACTAATCCACCACCCACCACGCGAAAGCCCCCAAAGCCATGGGCAAAAGGAAAGGGTAGAATATGAGTAGCGTATTCTTTGGCATAGCAACACGGTCCTATCAATACACCCACACCGTCGGGCGGGCCGAGTACTCTGGCCCCGGGTTCAGACACCCTATGGACCTG
This sequence comes from Dehalococcoidia bacterium, assembly GCA_965219725.1. Lineage (GTDB taxonomy): Bacteria > Chloroflexota > Dehalococcoidia > Lucifugimonadales > JAGWBF01 > CBDCOF01. The sequence continues at coordinate 64,122 of CBDCOF010000001.1, forward strand.
GCAGTCGGCCAGGATGACACGTTATACGTGGTAAGCCGCTCACGCCAGGACAGGCCCGACGGCGTGCGTGTGACAGTCTGCACCATAGGAGAGGACTATCTGAGGGAATTCGGCACCTACGGCGAGGAGGACGGCCAGTTCATCTGGCCCGTGTCCATAGCCCTGGACAGCAGCGAGAACGTGTATGTAGCCGACCAGTGGCTCAACCGGATTTCCATATTCAGCAAGGATGGCGACTTCCTGGGCAAATGGGGCATGGCCGGAGATGGTGACGGCCAGATGGACCAGCCCTTTGGCATCACCCTCGACGGGGAGGACAACCTGTACCTGGTTGACAGCAAGAACAACCGGGTGCAGAAGTTCAGCAAGGACGGGAGGTTCCTGGCAAAGTGGGGAGAAGCCGGCAGCGGCGAGGGCCAGTTCAACCTTCCCTGGGGCATCACCATTGATCACAGGGGCGACGTGTACGTGGCAGACTGGCGCAACGACCGGGTCCAGAAGTTCACCCCCGAGGGCGAGTACCTAGCCGAGTTCGGCTCTCCGGGGAGCGGCATTGGAGAGTTCCACAGGCCAACGGGGATAGGGGTTGACAGGGATGGGGACATCTACGTGGCCGATTGGGGTAACAACCGGGTGCAGGTATTCACCGCCGAGGGCCGGTATATCACCACCTTCACCGGCGATGCTACCATATCCAAGTGGGGATGGGCCAAGCTGGAAGCCAACCCCGACATGCTCAGGCAACGCAACTTGGTCAGGGACTTAGAGCCTGAGAAACGGTTCTGGAACCCGGTGTCCATAGAGATTGACCCCCAGGGCAGGGTGCTGGCCTTGGACTGCAACCGGCACCGGGTCCAGGTCTATCAGAAGGAGAACTACTGAACGCCCTCACCCCTCACATAAGGGTATGTATTTCACTGTAGGTCCACTCCGTCATCACCATGAAAACTCAGCCTCCTCCCCCCTTCGCGGGGGAGGATTGAGGTGGGGGGGCGTCTCTCTGGCCGGGAGTATCACCCCCATCCCTGAATCAAGTTCAGAGCTTGCACCGTACTTGATACGGGGGCAGGCTCTAACCTTCCCCCGTCAAACGCTTGATGCACATTAGCCTCTTATCCATCATTCTCAGCTTGGCTCAGTCGAGATTTCGGGTTTATGCCATTCCGAACGCAGCGAAGCGGAGTGAGGAATCTAAAGTGGTGGCTTTACAGAAGGCGTAAATTTTAGATTCCTCGTCGCTGCGCTCCTCGGAATGACAATGTGCATCACGCGTGTCGAGGGGGAAGGGACTGGCGGGCCTTTTGAGATGCTCGCAGAGAGGACTGGCAGGCTGGGCATACCTGCCAGTCCTCTTGCTATTGGAGGGCGGAATAGGGCCTTCCCCACTGGTCTTCATATACCACGTCCGCCAGGGGCCCCCGGCTGACCTGGCCGAACCTGCCAATGGGGTAACCGATGGGGAGGATGGCGTATGACCGCACTCCGGGGGGCAGGCCGAAGATTTCATCCACCTCTTTCGCGTGGCGGGTGTGCCGTGTCGTGAGGGTGGACCCCAGGCCCAAAGCGCGGGCGGCCAGCAGCATATTCTGCACAGCCGGATATATGGAGGCCCCGGAGGAGCGGGAGGGCGTCTGCTCTCCCTCATCCAGGCAGGCCACAATCCACACCGGAGCGTCGTGGTAGTGGCTGGTCAGGTAGGCCACGGCCCTAAGCTGGCGCAGATACTGCTCCCGGGTGACGCCTGGCGGTGTGTCGCCGGTGCGATAGCGGGGCTCCACCACCTCATCGAAGGCACGCTTGTAGTAAGCCTGCACCTCCTCCTTGACTGCCGGGTCCTTGACCACCAGGAAGCGCCATTGCTGCCGGTTCCCGCCGCTGGCTGCTCCGACCCCGGCCTGGAGAATCTTCTTAATCATATCGTCGGGCACCGGGTCGGGCTTCAGACGGCGCATCGCCCTGGTGGTACTCATAATCTCAAACACGTCCTGTATTCCCTCAGGCATAAGTCCCCTCCCTTTTCAGAATCGTTGATGGCCTTGTGATAGGACACAAGATAGCGCCGCCTCTACAAAGTCACACCGGGTATTCCCCTCAAAGCCGGCCCACAGCCGTCATGCCGCGTCTCCTTGTTTGAAGCCAAGAATGTATGTATTATAGCACCATAAGAGCAACGTTCATGGGGCAAAACATTTTGAAATGAGATAGGCGGGTCCCATGAGAAGCAGACTATTTGCGCTGGCGCTGATATGGGCGCTGTTCGCCCTGCTCGCTGCCGCCTGCGGCGGCGGGACTACACCCACGCCCACGCCAACACTGATACCCACAGCGACGCCATCACCTACGCCCACACCAACACTTGCGCCATCACCTACACCGACGCCCGCACCATCACCTGCGCCGGTCCTCACAGCAGTGCCCACATTGACACGTACACCAACATCCACCCCAGCACCAACTCCCACGCCGACACAGTCGCCCACAGCAACGCCTACGCCAACATCTGCACCAACACCTACGCCGGTGCCATTGCCCACACCCACGCCATCACAAATCCCTATTTCGCTTGCTATGTGCTCCTATGAGACCATCGCCGCCAACCCCGGCCTGATCCAAGATTGCACAACCCTTCTGGAGATCAGAGATACGCTGGCCGTCAATGCCTCCCTCAACTGGCATGAGGACATTCCCATCCCCGACTGGCAAGGCGTCACCATTGAGGGGTCGCCCCCCCGAGTGACTAAGCTGAACCTTAATAATTATGGACTGACAGGCAGCATACCACCAGAACTGGGCCGCTTGACTAATCTGAGAGTGTTGCACCTCTTTAACAATCAACTGACAGGCACCATACCACCGGAACTGGGCAGCCTCGTCAATCTGCAAGCGTTGTACCTCTACAGCAACCAACTGACAGGCAGTATCCCAACCGAATTCGGCAAATTGACCAATCTGCAAGGGCTACGGCTCAGCGGTAACCGACTGACGGGGGGTATCCCGACCGAGTTGGGAAACCTGGCGAAGTTGAAGTTGTTGGGGCTTAGCCACAACCAACTGACAGGGAACATCCCAACGGAATTGGGCAGCCTGACAAATTTGACGGATCTGTGGCTCAGCCACAACCAACTGGCCGGCAGTATTCCCCCTGAGTTGGGTAGCCTGACCAATCTGGTGTGGCTGTACCTCCACGGCAACCAACTGAAAGGGGTTATCCCAACCGAGTTGGGCAGCCTGACTAATCTGGTGTGGTTGTCCCTGGACTACAATCAACTAACAGGTAGCATCCCAACTGAACTGGGCAACCTGACTAATCTGGTGTGGTTGTCCCTGGACTACAATCAACTAACAGGTAGCATCCCAAGAGAGTTGGGCAGCCTGACAAATTTGAAGGCGTTGGGGCTTAGCGACAACCAACTGACGGGTGACATCCCGGTGGAGTTGGGCAACCTGGCCAATCTGGAGCAGTTGGAACTCAGCGGCAACCAACTAAGCGGCTGCGTGCCGTATTCTTTACGCGGTGTTCAGGGATACATGCGCAAGCTGTCATTCTGTACACCAGATACGCTTACACCAACCCCCCGTCCGGCAGCCACCCCCCTTGCTACATGCCCCAATGGTGTGGTTGTTAGCGACCCAGAGGCCAACCCTGGCCTGGTCCGGGACTGCATAGCCCTCCTGAGCACCAGGGATACCCTGGCCGGCGATGTCTCCCTCAACTGGCAGGAGGACAATCCCATCTCTGACTGGGAAGGCGTCACCGTCGAAGGGTCTCCCCTCCGGGTGACCAAACTGGAACTTAGTGAATATGGACTAACAGGCACCATACCACCAGAGTTGGGCAGCCTGACCAACCTGACAGTGTTGGATCTCAGCGGCAACCGACTGCTAAGCGGCATCCCAAGCGAGTTGGGCAGCCTGACTAATCTGACAGTGTTGGACCTCCGGGACAATCAACTGAATGGCAACATCCCGCCGGAATTGGGCCGCCTGATGAATCTGAAGGTATTAAAACTCAGCGCCAACCAACTGACCGGCAGCATCCCAACCGAGTTGGGCAGCCTGAACAATCTGAGAGTGTTGGAACTCAGCGTCAACCGACTGACAGGGGGCATCCCCCCAGAGTTGAGCAGCCTGACTAATCTGGTGGAGTTGTACCTCGGCAGCAACCGACTGGTGAGCAATATTCCACCGGAGTTGGGCAGGCTGACCAACTTGGCGGCGTTGAACCTCGGCAGTAACCAACTGACAGGCAGCATCCCGCCAGAACTGGGCAACCTAACTAATCTAGTAATTACATTGGACCTTTACAGCAATCGGTTGACCGGCAGCATCCCACCCGAGTTAGGCAACCTGACCAATCTGACGGGGTTGCGGCTTGGTGATAACCAACTGACCGGCAGCATCCCACCCGAGTTGGGCAGCCTGACCAACCTGAAGCGGTTGACCCTCCACTATAACCAACTAACAGGGGGTATTCCACCAGAGTTGGGCAACCTGACCAACCTGGAGCGATTGTCCCTCGACTATAACCAACTAACAGGGGGCATCCCACCGGAGTTAGGCAAGCTGACCAACCTGGTGGGGTTGAACCTCAGACAAAACCATCTGACGAGCACTGTCCCACCGGAGTTGGGCAACCTGACCAATCTGAGGGAGTTGTCCCTCAACAACAACCAGCTGAGCGGCTGTGTGCCGGATGCTTTGCGTAGGGTTAAAGATTTATCCACAGATGGGCTGCCCTTCTGCGAATAATCGTCATGCGTATGCCAGGATAGCTGGAAGGAACCCGGCTCATTCTCCCAGAGGGGCGGCGGGATGGACCGCCACGTGGTCGCAGTATTGCCGCGCCAGGGCAACCAGATCGGGGCACGGCTCGGCGGCGTGGCCCAGGCAGCAGACCACCGCCCAGATGCCGGCGCGGGCTTCCCTGCCCATGCGGGCCATGACTTCCCTCTCGTTGTCGTCGCGAATTACCACCTCTACTCCCCGCACCCATTGGCGCACCACAGCGAGGGCTTGCTCGCTGCCGGCAACGTAGTCGGCGTAGGAGATTAGCCCCAGGGTCTCGGGACTCATGGGGGCCTGCTCTCCCAGTCCCAGGCCCACTATGGTCACGGCCCGCTGCTGGGCGGAGAAGGCGGCGACGTACTCGCGGGTGGTCTCAATCTGCCGGGCGTGATTGGCCTCGTGCCCGGCCAGCCGCTCGATTAGCTCCAGCACCGTCAAGCTGGGGTAGGCGTTCTGGGGGTTTGGGGGAGTCATGGGCCTGGCAAGCTGCTCCTCGGACAGGCCGGCCACCAGCGCCCGGTATCGCTGAAAGTTGGCATCCAGCCGTTCCACGTCCTGCCTCAGCCTGTCCTCCCTGCCGCCGAATGGAGGGAACTGGTCCAACTCCCCAGCGGCCAGCTTTTCCAGTTGGTCCACCAGGTTGGGGGTGTCCAGGTGTTGCAGCACCTCCCACACCGACCACCGGGAGCCGAGAAAGGCGTCCTCAGGGTCCAGCCCCTCCAGGGACTTGTGCAGCGCCCGGTGCCCGGCATCCATCCTATCCAGCGCCCTGTCCCGGCGTTCCAGGGGAGTCAAGTGTTCCCCGGTCGTCATGCTCGCCACCTCCACCAGATTGTACTGACAGGATTTCACTTCGTCACTCGGTTGCAGGCCGGAGTCCAGGGGCCAGGGACTGGATTCCAGCCTACAACCGAATGACGGTGGTACTCAGAGGGTTGGCTTACCAGGCCCTTTCCAGCACTTCAAGGACCTGCTCTGTGCTGGTGATGGGAATGGCATTGTTCCCGGAGCCGCCGTCCTGAAGGGTAAACTCTGCGATAACGGGCAGGTCTTCCCTGGGAACCTCCAGGTCTCTGATTCGGTGGGGCATCCCCAGGCCCAGAATGAAGTCGTCCACCGCCCTGGCTGCCGATTCGGCGGCGGCCTCGTCGCTCATTCCCCTGGTATCTATTCCTGCCGAGCGGGCCAGCAAAGCCTGCTTGCCGGCGGATACAGGCCGGTTATACTCCATAACGTAGGGCTGGGTAACACAGGAGGTATAGCCGTGACCTACGGCATATCTTACCCCAATGACGTGGCCCAGGGCATGGCTCAGGCCCACCGCGAAGTTGGGAGCGCCCATCATGGACAGCCAGGCAGCTACGAGACACTGAAGCCTGGCCTCCAAGTCCCCGTCGCCGTCTCTGGACCTGGGCAGATTATTGAATAGAAGCTCGGCGGCCATGAGCACCGGGGCATCGGTGGCCGGCTGGTGGCCCTGGCAATAGAGGCGCTCAATGCAGTGGTCCAGGGCTTTAACGCCGGTGGAGAGCCATAGCCAATCGGGGGTGCCCACGGTCATCTCCGAGTCGAGGACTATGAGATTGGCGAGAAGTCCGGGATGACGCACCCGGACCTTGTGGCCGGCCTCATCGTCCAGGATGTTGCCCCCACCCATGTTAAACTCCCCGGCAGAGAGGGTGGTGGGAATGGAGACCTGCAACGGCAGCGTTTCCACATCCGCGTTGGAACTGAGCATACCCTGGTGTTGGTGGCCCAGGTCCCGTAATGCCTCCTCGCTGGTGATGCCCTCAGCCATCATAACCGCGATCATCCTTGCGGCGTCGGATATGGTGCTGCCGCCTATGCCCACCAGGGTGTCGGCCTCGGACTGGAGCGCCATCCGGGTGGCCTCGACGGCGGTGTGCAGGGGAGCGCGTTGGGTCAGGCCCGAGTAAACTCCCACGCAGGCATCGCCCAGCAGGTCGGTCACTCGGCGGACGGCGTCGGTGTTCTCTGCCACGCTCCTGCCGGACAGCACCAGGACCCGGCGGCCTCCCAGACCTTCCACCTCCTCCCTGAGAGAGTCCACTTTACCCTGGCCGAATACCACCCTGGACTGGACAGCCGGGCGGTATTCCCCCTGAAGCCGGTGCGTCGTAGCCATGCTGCGTCTCCTTGTTTGAAACCGTGATAGGTGCTATCCTACCACAAAAGTAGCGTTTATGGGGCAGGCATCACTGAGACAAACAGGGAGATAGGCGGGTCCCATGACAGGCAGGATACTTGCGCTGGCCCTGGTGATATGCGGGTTGCTTACTCTGCTGGCGGCTGCCTGCGACGGCGAGGCCGCGCCCACGCCATCGCCTACAGCAACGGCTACACTAGAACCCTCTCCCACGCTAACAACCGCGCCCACAGAAACGCCCTCGCCGATGCCCACACCAACATCTGTACCAACACCCACGCCAATAACCGCACCTACCCCAACATCTGTACCAACAGCAACTCCCACGCCGACATCTGTGCCGACGCTTACGCCAACACCAGCACCCACACCCACGCCGACATCTATACCAACGCCTACGCCAACACCCACACCTACGCCAACACCCACACCCACACCTACACCACCGCCGATTTTGCTTACTATGTGCTCCGATGAGACCATAACCGCTAACCCCGGCCTGGGCCGGGACTGCACAACCCTCTTGGAAATTAGGGATACCCTGGCCGGCGATGCCACCCTCAACTGGCAGGAGGACATTCCCATCCCAGACTGGGAAGGCATCACCCTCGAAGGGGACCCCTTCCGGGTGACGGGACTGGACCTCAGCAGCAACCAACTGACGGGCACCATCCCACCAGAGTTGGGCAGCCTGGCTAATCTGGAGCGGCTGCTTCTCCAGAACAATCGGCTGACAGGTAGCATCCCCATCGAGCTGGGCAGCCTGACGAAGCTGGTGGAATTGGACGTCAATTTCAACCAACTTACGGGTGACATCCCCACCGAGTTGGGCAACCTGTCAAATCTGGAAGCATTGTCCCTCAACTACAACCGACTGAGTGGCAGCATGCCACCGGAACTGGGCAGCCTGACAAGGCTGGTAGTGTTGCGGCTCGAGGGCAACCAACTGACCGGCACTATCCCACCGGAGTTGGGCAGCCTGACTAATCTGCGGGAGTTATACCTCTACATCAACCAGCTGACAGGCGTCATCCCACCGGAGTTGGGCAGCTTGAGCATTTTGGAGGCATTGAACATGAGAAAAAATGATCTAACAGGCGCCATCCCACCAGAGTTGGGCAACTTGACCAATCTGCTGGTATTGAACCTCAGAGAAAATGAACTGACGGGCAGCATCCCCATCGAGTTGGGCAGCCTGACGAAGCTGGTGGAATTGGACGCCAATTCCAACCAACTTACGGGTGACATCCCCGCCGAGCTAGGCAACCTGTTAAATCTGGAGGCGTTGTCCCTCGGCTACAACCGACTGAGCGGCAGCATCCCAACCAAGTTGGGCAACCTGACTAATCTGGAGCATCTGGACCTCGGCATCAACAAACTGACAGGCACCATCCCACCAGAGTTGGGTAACATGACTAATCTGGAGGAACTGCTCCTCTACGGCAACCAACTGACGGGCAGCATCCCACCGGTGCTGGGGAACCTGGCGAAGTTGGCGGAGTTGGGCCTCAGCGACAACCAACTGACAGGCAGCATCCCGCCGGGACTGGGCAACCCGCCGAATCTGGAGTTGTTGCTCCTCTACAACAACCAACTAACGGGTGGAGTCCCAAGTGAGTTGGGCAACCTCATATGCTCCAATGGGGTCGTGGTTGGCGACCTCGATGCCAACCCCGGCCTGATCCAGGACTGCGCAGTCCTCCTCAGTGCCAGGGATAACCTGGCCGGTGATGCCTCCCTCGACTGGCGAGAGGACATTCCCATCTCAGATTGGGATGGCATCACCCTCGAAGGGGACCCCCCGAGGGTGACCAAACTGGACCTCGACAACTACGGACTGACAGGTAGCATCCCGCCGGAGTTGGGCAACTTAACTAATCTGGTCATATTGGACCTCAGTTACAACCTCCTGACAGGCAACATTCCACCCGAGTTGAGCAATCTGACGGACCTGCGGATGTTGGACCTTAGCAGCAATAACCTGACAGGTAGCATCCCAATGGAGTTGGGCAATCTGACTAACCTGGAACGGCTGCTCCTTCACAACAACCAACTAGCAGGTAGCATCCCGCCGGAACTGGGCAACCTTATATGCTCCAATGAGACCGTAATCACCGATCCTGACACCAACCCCGGCTTGGTGCAAGACTGCGCAACCCTGCTGGGAGTCAGGGATACCCTGGCCGGCGATGCTTCCCTCAACTGGCGAGAGAACATTCCCATCTCCCACTGGGACGGCATCTCTGTTGAAGGGTCTCCCCTCCGGGTCACCATTCTGGACTTTGATAACTACGGACTCACAGGCAGCATTCCAGTGGGATTGGGCAACCTGTCAAATCTAGTGGCGTTAGACCTCGCCAACAATCAACTGGAGGGCGGTATCCCAGCGGGACTGGGCCGCCTGAAGAATCTGGAGGCTTTGCACCTTTACAACAACCGGTTGACAGGCGGCATTCCAACCGAGTTGGGCCGCCTACTAAATCTGAAGTCGTTGTCCCTCGGCATCAACGAACTGACAGGCGGTATCCCCAGCGAGTTGGGCAACTTGACCAATCTGGAAGCGATGTCCCTCAACGACAACAAACTCACAGGTGGTATCCCAACGGAGTTGGGCAACCTGTCAAAGCTGGAGAGGCTATTTATCTACAACAACGAATTGACGGGCGCAATCCCAACAGATTTGGGCAAGTTGACCAATCTCAAGGAATTGTCTCTCAGCGGCAACCAACTATCGGGCGCCATCCCAACAGATTTGGGCAACCTGACTAATCTGGAAAAGTTGGCCCTCGGCGGCAACCAACTGACGGGCTGCATACTGTATGCCTTGCGTGGTATTGCCGAAGCCCAGAGCGGGCTGACCTTCTGCCCGCCGCCGCCGCCGCCTGCGCCACCTGCGCTATCACTGGCTTTGCTTGATACGTGCTCTAATGGAGTGGTTGTTACCAACCCGGATACCAACCCCGGCCTGATCCAGGACTGCGCAGCCCTCCTGGGAGCCAGGGACATCCTTGCCGGCGATGCCTCCCTCAACTGGCGGGCGGACATTCCCATCTCGGACTGGGATGGCATCGGTATTAGAGGGTCTCCCCTGCGGGTGACCAATCTGCAATTTAACAAAGACGGGCTGACAGGCAGCATCCCAGCGGAGTTGGGCCACCTGACCAATCTGCAATGGTTGCTCCTCAGTGACACCCAACTGACTGGTAACATTCCAGCCGAGTTGGGCAACCTGTTCAATCTGAGGTGGTTGTCACTCCACAAGAACCAACTGACAGGCAGCGTCCCACCCGAGCTGACCTACTTGAGGAAGCTCGAGGGATTGTTCTTGAGCTACAACCTACTGACAGGTATCATCCCACCGGAATTGGGGAACCAGACCAACCTGAAGGAACTGGATCTTCAAACGAACCGGCTGACAGGTATCATCCCAACCGAGCTAAGCAGCCTGGCCTATCTGACGATGTTGAATCTCGGCGACAATCTACTGACAGGCGGCATCCCACCGGAATTGGGCAACCTGACTAAGTTGAAGGAGTTGGACCTCGGAGGAAACCGATTGAGAGGCAGCATCCCAACCGAGTTAGGCAACTTGGTCAATATGGGATGGATGTCCCTCGGCAGCAACCAACTGACAGGCAGCATACCAACAGAGTTGGGCAACCTGGTCAATCTGAGGTGGTTGTTCTTGTACGCCAACCAACTGACAGGGGGCATCCCAACCGAGTTGGGCAGCCTGACAAAGCTGGAGGAGATGTACCTCTACGGCAATGGACTGACAGGCAGCATCCCAGCGGAATTGGGTAGCCTATCCAGGCTGGCGGGGTTGTACCTCTACGACAACCAACTGACAGGCACGATCCCAGCAGAATTGGGCAACCTGACCAACCTAAGGGTTTTGCATCTCGAGATCAACAAACTAACAGGCTGTGTGCCCGCCACTTTGCGGGACGTTGGAGGCTTCCTGAGTGATCTGCCCTTCTGCGAATAGTCATCATCCACCTCCTCAACCTGGTATTATTATCCCGGAAGGAGGTCACAAGCAGGTGGCCGGAGACTTTACAGGCATCAACGTGCTGGAGTACGCAGGCTTTATAGCCGGGCCATACTGTTCCAAGCTCCTTGGAGACCTGGGGGCCAGGGTTATCAAGGTAGAGCCTCCGGGTAGGGGCGACCCCGCCAGGGACTATGGCCCCTTCCCAGAAGACGATCCAGACCCGGATAAGAGCGGCCTTTTCCTATTCCTGAACACCAATAAGGAGAGCGTCACCCTGGACCTGCGCTCGCCAACGGGCCGGGAGCTTTTTACCCGGCTGGCTGCCAGGGCCGACATTCTGGTGGAGGATACCCAGCCCGGCGACATGAGCAGGCTGGGCCTGGACTACCATGCCCTCAGGGAGGCCAACCCCGGCCTGGTGTACGTCTCCATCTCCCCCTACGGCCAGGAGGGACCGAAAGCCCCCTGGAGGGCCCACCACATCAACAGCTTCCACGCCTCCGGCGAGGGATACACCCTGCCGGGGGGCATAGGCCATGCTATGTTCCCCCAGCGCGCCCCCATCACCGCCGGCGCCCACCTGGGGGACTACGACGCGGGGCTGCAAGCCGCCCTTGCCGCCGTGGCCGCCCTCTACGCCAGGGAGATATGGGGCGCCGGTCAGCAGGTGGACGTATCCAGGCAGGAGGCTACCATGGCCCTGTACCGCCTGACCCATGCCCAGTATCTGGGCCAGGGCCGGTTGGTGGATAGGTCCCGCAGCTACGAGTACGGCGGCATCTATCCCTGCCTGGACGGGTATGTCATCCTGTATCCCAGGGAGGACCGCCACTGGAAGGCCCTCGCCGGGATCATGGGAAGCCCACACCTGGCAGAAGACCCCCGCTTCCACACCAGGGCCGACCGGATAGAGCACGGCGACGAGGTGAACCACATCCTCCAGGAGTGGGCATCTACCCTGACCAAGGAGGAGATTTACTACCGGGTGGCGCCCATCGGCTGCCCGGCTGCCTTCTTCGCCACCCCCGAAGACGTGCTCAAGTCTCCCCAGCTTGAGCACCGGCAGTTCTTCGCGGAGGTGGACCACCCCAAGGCCGGCAGAATCAAACACCCAACTTCTGCCTACAGGTCTTCATCCGTTCCATCAATGAGACAGGCGACGGGATTGGCGCTTGGGCAGGGGCGCTCCGACAGGCCCGCGCCCCTGCTGGGCCAGCACAACGAGGAGATATACTGTGGGGAGTTGGGCATTGGACGCCAGGAGTTGGCAGACCTGCGCCGGGGAGGGGTGGTCTAGTGGTACTTCCATCCCACCCATCCCACCCCCCCTCAATCATTCCACCCGTAGGCAATGGCGCGGGCGACCCATTGGGGACCGGAGCAAGCGGGCTCCGGGGCCGGCAGCCCGCGCTGAAGGGGGTGAGGATACTGGACCTGACCAACCTCCTGGCCGGGCCCTTTGCCACCCTTTTCCTGGGTTTCCTGGGAGCAGAGGTTATCAAGGTGGAGAGCAAGGCCCAACTGGATGGCGCCCGCCGCCCTCCCTACGCCTACGACGACCCGGAAAGCTCCCCGGTGTTCAACAGCATTAACCTGAACAAGATGAGCATCCAGCTAAACCTCAAGGAGCCTGTTGCCGTGGGTCTAATGGGCAGGCTGGCGTCCATCAGTGACGTAGTGGTGGAGAACATGCGGCCCGGAGTGATGGACCGGCTGGGGTTGGGCTATGAAGAGCTAAGGCGGGCGAACCCCAGCATCATCATGGCCTCTGCATCCAACGGAGGCGCTACAGGCCCCGAAAGCTCCTATCCGGGCTATGCGGCGGTCTTCAACGCTCTTAGCGGCTTGGGGCACATGACCGGCTACCCCGATGCTCCTCCCACCGAACTGAGGGACAGCATAGACGCCCGGGTGGCCTCAACCACCGCCTTTGCCATTATGACCGCCCTGTTCCACCGGCTGCGGACGGGGGAGGGCCGGTTCATAGACCTTTCCTCCAGGGAAGCCCTGACGGTGTTCAACGCCGAAGCTCTGATGGAGTACCTGATGAATGGCCGGGTCCTCCATCGCATGGGGAACCGGGATGCTTCCATGGCCCCCCACGGCTGCTACCGGTGCAAGCCCGTACCCGGTATGCCAGGAGGAGACGAATGGGTTACTATCGCGGTGGAAAACGACCGGGAATGGCAGGCATTATGCCGGGCAGTGGGGCATCCCCAGTGGGCCTCAGACCCCCGCTTCGCGGACGCCTTCCTCCGCCGGAGAAATCAGGATGCCCTCGACCTGCTAATCGAAGAATGGACTCAGGGCCACACCTCCGAGGAAGTGACGGGGATGCTCCAGTCCGCAGGGGTAGCAGCCTCTCCATCCATGAACAGCGCCGACCTGGTAGAAGACCCCCATCTGAAGACTCGTGGAGTGTGGCAAGAGGTGCATCATCCCGTGCTGGGTGTCCAGAGGGTGCAGGGGCCGCCCTGGAAGCTGAGCGCGGCGCAGCCCGACATCCGCTCCGCCGGCCCACTGCTGGGCCAGCACAACCGCTACGTGTTTGTCGAGCTACTGGGCTGCTCCGATGAGGAGGTGGAGCAGTGGGTCCAGATTGGGATTATCACGTAACCCCCTAAGTTCCCGCTCTCCCGTGGGAGAGGGCCAGGGTGAGGGGGCGTTTCCCCCGACAGGACCGTCACCCCCATCCTAACCTTCCCCCGTCAAGGGTGAAGGGACTTCTGAAACATCCTCTAGTGACCAAATATCTCCCGCAGACTGAGGGAGAAGCCGGGGAGCAGCTCTGGGTCCTCGATGGCCTCATCCTCGCTATACCACCGGGCGCTTCCATCGGGGAAGTGGACTGCCACCCTCCTGGTATTGGGGTACACTACCCACACCCGCCGGACGCCGGTCCTTATATAGTCGTGCACCTTGGCCTCTATCTGAGCAGCAGTGTCGGAAGGGGAGACTACCTCCACCGCCAGGTCTGGGGGGCCAGGAAAGAAGGTGCGCACCGGGCCGCCGCCAGGCACCCGGTCCTTGCTGACAAAGGACACATCAGGGCCGCGCACGGTGTCCGGCTGACTCTCCAGGCGATAGCCAGATTCTACTACCACCGTCCCCAGTCCATGCCGACGAGCGAAGATATGCAGAGCGCTGGCAATACTAGTGGCGACTTCTCCATGCTCCCAATTGGGTGGCGCCAATTCAATCACCTCCCCCCGCACCAGCTCGTAGTAGCCGTCTTTGCCGCCGTACAGGCGGAGAAACTCGTCTGCCGTCAGGAGGGTCCGCTGCTCCGTCATAACTATTCGTCCTTCCGTAGGCTTACCGGGCAGGGTCCGTCATCACCCAAAGGCCCACGTTTTGCGCCTCGCCAAACACCCGCCATTAGTTAGCCGGCGAGTGGGGGCTAAACGAATTTCACGCTTACCGAGCCGAGGCGGGTAAAGGTCACCCGGGCGTAGTTCCCCTTTTCCACCTTGGCGGCGCGGGTGATGGTGCCTGAGATGATAATCTCCCCCGCCCGCAGGTAGTCGTCAAACTGGGCCAGCTTGTTGGCGAGCCATGCCACCGCGTGGACGGGATTCCCCATAACCTCTATCCCCGCCCCGGAGCCGAAAAGCTCACCGTCAAGCTCCACCACAACCCCTTCATAGCGCAGGTCCAGGTCCTTGACCGGGGTTAGCTGAGGCCCCAGGACTACCCCGGCATTGAAGACGTTGCGGGCAACCATGTCTATCGCTTGGCTTGGCCCTGTCACGTTGGGGTCGGCTATCTCTATGGCAGGCAAGACCCCCTTGGTGGCCTTCAGGACCGAGAGGGGCGTCACGCCGGGACCCTTCAAGTCCTCATCCATGACGAAGGCTACTTCAGCTTCTACTATAGGAGACACAAGGCTTTCCATGGATACGGCGCTCCCATCGAGACAAAAGCCGGCATCCATAAGGTGGCCGAAGGCAGGCTCGCCAATCCCCGATCGCTCCTGAGCGGCCCGTCCGGTCACGGCTACTTTGTGTCCGATGACCTTCTGCCCTCTATCCTTCAGATTTTGAATAAAGCCATACTGGACCCGGTAAGCGTCTTCCAGGCTCATGGACGCCAGGGAGCCGGAAAAGGCTTCAACAAGACCCTTGTGGTCATGGCTGTGCACCACCTGGTTTACAGCTTCCTCTATAACGCCTCTGGCGATGGTCATGGCTACTCCTTCTACATGATCCTAGTGGTCCAACATCCTAGTATTGATGGGTAGTGAGGTTACGGTTTGGTCACAACCACCGTAGGGGCGGTTCGCGAGCCGCCCCTACCACACCAATCCCGACTAACCCTCATTTCAAAGATTTCGGACTACTAGTCCTTCTGACTAATGCCTTCCTGGTAGCTGTGGTCAGGGCTGTGGAGCCGGTGAAATGCTTCCTCCCAAGTGACTCCATCGGGACTGGTGGTTGTCCACCGTACAAAGGCCGACCCCTCACGGGACAGCTTTGGGAAAGTCTGCATAGCTGTCAGGTGGGGGCCTTTGAGTACGAAGTCCCTTATGGCGTTTTCATCCTCCCAGACCGATAGGGTAGAGAACCGGAGCTTCAAAAAATTGGCCTTCAGCCGATATGTGACCAAGCCGGGGGTATCTTTCAACTGCCTACCGACTCTATTGGTTAGAGAGAGAAACCTGGGCAAATTCCACCAATGCCTCAGCAGCAAATTAGTTGCCACCACAGTGTACTCTCTTTCCGGGAAACTCTGCTCAACCATGTCAGACGCTCCTCGTCCGAGAGGTGACTGGGAGGCGGTTGAGGCCCTTGTCTTCTCACCCCCGGATGCCCACTAACTACATCTCCTTCAGGGCAGGGATGACCTCTTTCCCCAGCAGTTCCAGGGAGCGCATGGTGACATCGTGGGGCATCTGCCCGGCCTGGGCCTCCAGCAGCAGGGAACCCACCCCCAGCCGGTTCTTGATATAGGCCAGCTTCTCAGTAACCGTCTCAGGGCTGCCCACCACAAGATGATAGGAGTCCTGGAGTTCCTGGTAGCTCATCTCATTGAGGGGCCTGGGCCTGCGCTGAGCGGACATTTGGGTCCCAGCGCGGGAGTTGTAACCGGGCGGGGCCATGTACTCCCTGGGCGCTCTCAGGGGGTGCCCCAACCGCCACAGGAAATGTTTCCCGCTCTCCTGGGCCTTCTCGTCGGTATCGGCCACGTGGCAGCAGACCATGAAGGCAAAGTTCTCCTCGGTAGGTGTGTAGCCGGCCTCCTCGGCGTGCTTCCGGTATATGCCAAATAGCTGCTCGCCCACGTCCAGGGGAGTAAGGAAGGCCGCATAGGTGTACCTGTGCTTGGCCGCCCACTCGGCGGTCTCCGGGCTTCCCGATCCCGGCGTCCAGATGGGGGGATGAGGCTTCTGGACGGGGAGGACCCAGGGATTGATGGCGCGATAGTGGAAGTGCTTGCCCTCCCATCGGAAGGGGCCGGGGGTCGTCCACGTCTTGATTATCACGTCGTGGGCCTCCTCAAACCGCTCCCGGTTGTACACCGGATTGGTATTGGCGGCCCAGCTCTCCACGCCGATGCCTCGCACCACGCCGGAGATGATGCGTCCCCCGGAGATTACGTCCAGCATAGCTATCTCTTCGGCAACCCGGGACGGGTTGTCGCTGGTGGGGATCAGGTTCCCCAGCATCAGGATTTTGGCCCGGTTGGTTATGCGGGCCAGGATTCCCCCGGTGATGTTTATCTCCACGTCCATGCAGGAAGGGGTGTTGTGGTGTTCGTTAATCATTAGTCCGTCAAAGCCTACCTCTTCCGCATACTGGTACTCGTCCAGATAACGCTTGAACAGGTAGTTCGCCTTCTGGGGGTCGAAATAGGTATTGGGGAATGTCAGGCGCATGGACGGGTAGTTCTCCGCCTCGGACTCGGGGAACTCGGCATAAGGCATCTCGGTGAAGTAATACACATCCACCATCTCAAGGACCTCCTTCAGACTATCTGGCAGAATAATGCCCATTCAGCATGATTACCATGAAAATCCAACCTCCTCCTCCACAAAGAGGGGAGGACTGAGGTGGGGGGTATCACCCCCATCCTAGTAGACCAACAGCTTTGAATTGATGACACCAAGGGTATATATCTTAATGGGGAGCAACATTATTCAAGGGTTGCCTGGCAATCACGCCAATCTCATCTGCTCCTCATTTCAATAATGTTGGACTACTAGCCTTCCCCCATCGAAGTGGGAAGGGACTACTGGAGAGGCTGGCCGCCATTTTCATCCTCTTACGCGGCCTGGGAGGTCATGGGCATATTACAAAAACTCAAGGACGGTGTCCACGAACTCCCCGGGCTTCTCCACCTGGGGAGAGTGGCCGCAGTCCTCTATGACCTTCAGGGCGGAACCCTGCAACGCCCGGTGGTATAGCTCCCCGCAGTTTAAGGGGACGATGGCATCCTGGCGGCCCCACACCACAAGGCTGGGAATCTTCACCCTTCGCAGCAGGGCGGGAAGGCGCGGGTCGTACATATAGGGCTTCCAGGTGATACGCACGGCCATCTCCCGGTTGTTGAGGGCAATCTCCTGCTGCTCAGGTGTGGGCTGCTGTCCGTATATCTGGTCATACTCCGGGGCTTGTTTGGGATCGAAGAACATCCTCTCCGTAACCTGCTGGGGAGATAGGATGAATATATCCGTAATCTCTCCCTGTTCGGGCTTGATGCCCGCTGCGTCCACCAAGACCAGCTTCTGGAAAGCATGATTGCACATCACGGCTATCTCAGCCGCCAGCCACCCGCCCATGGAAAATCCTATAGTGCGTACTCCTTCCAGCCCCATCTCCTCAAGGAACCAGGAGTAGAAACAGGCCATATCCCCTATACTCTCCAGCCAGTCCGGGCGTTCAGACTTGCCAAAGCCGGGATGAGAGGGTACATATACTCGGAAACGCTCAGCCAGGGCCTGGTGATACTGGAGCCATCCTGGGTTTCCGCCGGCGCCGTGCAAGACCAGTAGAGGCTCCCCGGTCCCTCCCGTCAGGAGTTGGACACTGGTGCCCCCCACATTTACAAACTCTTCCGTCCATCCATTCGACATACTCCCTGCTCTCCTTATCAAGTAAAGTATATAAAGACCTGTGACGTGGGCCGGTCGCAAAAGGCTTGTTTGCCCTTCACTTCAGGTTTCGTTCATACTACTAGGGCATGGGAGCAAGGTCAAGGCAGGCAGATTATTGTCAACATTGTTATAGCCCATACCAACTGGTACAATCATGGCGCTTGGCTTATACATACACAACATGACACGACGCGGCGCATGACAGGAGGCGATTAACGTGTTTATCAAGGTCCAGCACGCAGGCTATCTGGTGGAGAACCTGGACGAGGCCATTGACTGGTATATCAAGACCTTTGGGGCGGAGCATACCGGGCGGGGTATGGGAGGCCCTGGGGAGTTGGGCTTCGTTCAGATAGGCCAGGTGGAAGTGGAGCTTATCCAGCCCTCCGACATGAGTCAACTGGCAGGCGCTACCCAGGCGCTGCACCACGTCGGCTATGTGGTGGAAGACCTTGACAGGGCTGTGGAGGACTTCAAGGCGAAGGGGTACAAGTTCGCCACTGAGCAGCCAATCAGCAACTTCATGGGCTACCGGCTTATCTACTTCGACACCGAGTCCACAAATGGCACCAGAATACACCTGACCGATGCCCGGACTATGAAGAGCTAAGGAGTCCGCCTCTTTCTGAGCGGACCTGGGGCATACCATATTTCCTTACACCGCGCCCTGAAGGACGCAGCATTCCCGCCCGCACCATCATTCGGTTGCAGGCTGGAATCGAGACTTTTGCGTAACCGTCATTCCGGCGTAGGCCGGAATCCAGGGGTGGGGGTGGGCGACTTCGCAACGACTCCCCACGTCGTATGACGATGGATTCCTGCGGAAGCAGGAATGACGGTGGGGGATGCCACACTCTTTCAGGGTGCGGCGAGGGAACCTAGCGCTGGCTATTTTCATAATAACAAAGAAAAGGTCATGGGTGACTCAGGGCTAGGGGCATAAGACAGCAAGACCGTTCTGAATCTGAAGGGGGACATGGGCAATGGCTGATGATATGAAAGTGGTGTTCTTCTCTCACATGGACCCGGAGCTAAGGCACCTGGCCGTCTCCCAGGCTTTGCCGGGGATGAGGGTCATTGCCGAGTCCACCACCCTGGACGATGAAAAGAAGATCGAGTTGGTGGAAGACGCCGATTTTATCATGCTGTGGGGACCTATTTCCGACAGGGTGATGCAGGCGGCCCGGAAGTGCAGGCTTATACAGCTTCTCAGCGCCGGCTATGACCGGATGAACCTGAAGCTGGCTTCCGACCTGGGCATCCCCGTAGCTAACAATGGCGGCGCTAACAGCGTTGCGGTGGCGGAGCAGACCATCCTGCTGATTCTCGCCTGCTACCGGAAGCTGCTGCTCTACACCGATAACGTAAGGGCCGGCAGATGGAGGCCAACCCAGGACCGACGGATAGACGTATTCGAGTTGGAGGGCAAGACCCTGGGCCTCATTGGGATAGGCAACATCGCCCGGCAGGTAGCCAGGCGGGCCAGGGCCTTCGACGTGTCCCTCCAGTACTACGACAAGTACGCCCAGCTATCTCCCAGCGAGGAGGACGCCTTGGGAGTCCGCTCCGTCTCCCTGGACGAGTTGCTGCGCACCTCCGATGTGGTATCCCTTCACGTGCCCCTGACCAGGGAGACCCACCACGTCATCGGGAAGAATGAGTTGGCGATGATGAAGCCCACGTCCATCATCATCAACACCAGCCGGGGAGGAGTGATTGACGAGCCGGCCCTGGTAGAGGCCCTGCGCTCCGAGACCATCGCCGCCGCCGGCCTCGACGTGACGGAGCAAGAGCCGCCGGACCCCACCGACCCCCTGCTGACCATGGACAACGTCATCCTCACCCCTCACATGGCCGGCCCCACCCTGGAGTCCATACCCAAGCGCGCCGCCAACAGCTTTGCCAACATCCAGAGGGTCTGGAACGGGGAACCTCCCCTGTGGGTAGCCGGATTCGAGAACCCTGAGTAGCCCTGCCGAGTCCCCCGGCTTCTGAGGAGGGTCTGAAATGATGCCAATAGAGGGGCGGAAGGAGGTACGGTGATGGTTGCTACCAGTGACCAGGCAAGGGCCATTTTCGCCGATGCCCGGACCCTTCATGCTGATGCCTTGGAGATGTTGGACCAAGGGAAGGTCCGCAACGCTGCTGAGAAGGCTTGGGGCGCCACCAAACGGGCAACAGGCGCCCTGGTCCTGGCCCGGACCGGCCAGGAACTAGGAACGACGGCTATGACCTCGGACGCCCTGGATGACCTGGGAGATACGGACCCTGGTGTCAAGAGCCTGGTAGGCGGGTATTACAGCCGTATCACTCAACTTCATGGCCAGTGTTTCTACAACGGGCGATGCTCTTCCCCTCACACCCTACGGCGCATCCGGGAGACCAGCCTGTATATCCAGGATGCGGAGAGGCTGGCCGGCCTCTAGCGGGCCCAGCCCCTCATCAATTGTTTCAATATAATGTATTCTATAGCATCTCTTGACAGAATGATGCCCGTGTTATGATAATGGCCCCAGTTGCCGGATGCCGGCTATCAGTCAGCTAAAGTATTATCAAGAGGGCCGTGTACGTGCTGCTCTCGACCTTGACCCAAAGCCCCAACTACAAGTGGTGGGCCTTTACGGCCATCTCCATAGGTATCTTCACCTCAGTGGTGGACCAGATAAGCGTTACGGTAGCCGTGCCCACCATCGCAGACCACTTCAATACCGACCTCCCCACCGTTCAATGGGTAATGGTGGGTTACGCCCTCACCATCAGCGCCCTGCTTTTGCCTATGGGAAGGTTGGGCGACGTAATAGGCCGCAAGGAGGTCTATCTTGTTGGGTTCGTCATCTTCGTTGCCGGGGCTGCAATAGCGGGGTTCTCACCCAATATGATGACCATGATCATAGCCAAGGTCATCCAGGGGGTTGGAGCTGCCATGACCCAGGGCTGTAGCATGGCAATGGTAGCCGCCATCTTTCCCGCCAGCGAGCGGGGAAAGGCCCTGGGCACTCAGATGAGCGTGGTTGGAGCCGGGGCCGTAGCCGGGCCTGCCCTGGGCGGCCTCCTGGTAGGCACCCTGGGTTGGCGCTGGGTATTCTTCATAAACATTCCGGCGGGAATCATTGCCATCGCCGCCGTACTGTTAATCGTGGACAAGGCCAGGCTGCTCCAGGAGGGGCAGCGCCCCAGCTTCGACCGGATGGGCGCAACCCTGTCGGCGGGGGCGTTGGTAGCTTTGCTGTTGGCCCTGACCCTTGGCCCCAAGTATGGATGGGAAGCCGCCGCCATTATAGCTGCCATAATAGGCTTCCTGGCCCTCCTCGCCTTATTCATCTGGTGGGAGCTTCGCGTCCCCAGTCCCATGCTCGACCTGAGGCTGTTCAAACGCAGCACATTCTCCTTGGGGGTCGCAACGGGATTCATCTCATTCTTTGGGACCTTCGCCATATTCTTCCTCCTGCCTTTCTACCTGCAATCGGTGCGCGGCTACGATGCCAAGTGGGTCGGGCTCATTATGGTCCCCACTGCTATTGCCATGATCATCATGGGCCCGCTAAGCGGGCGGCTTTCCGACCGCTACGGCTGGAGGATCCTTAAAGTAGTGGGGATGATGACATCCGCCGCCGGACTATTCCTCCTGTCCAGGCTCTCTGGCGACTTTCCCATTGGCCTGGTGATTCTGGGGACCTTCCTCCAGGGCTGCGGCATGGGGTTATTCAACTCGCCCAATAGCAGTTCCATTTTCAGCACCGTGGAGCAGAACAAGTACGGTGTGGTGGGGGCGCTCATCAGCCTCATTCGCAATGCGGCCAGTGTTGCCAGCATAGCGGTGGGTACGGCTATCGTGACCGCAGTTATGGCTTCCAAGGGATACGCTCCCAGCCTCTCGGCAATCTCCGACGCCGCTGACGACGCTGGCCTGTTTGAAGCCTTCATGCAGGGCCTGAGCATCACCTATATGGTGATGGGTGGCCTGCTGCTGTTGGGGACGGTGCTGTCCGCAGTCCAGAAGGGCCGCCAACGGCAGCAAGCCCCGCCCGACCTTGAGGAGGCGCCGGAGCCTCAAGCCGGAGCAACCCCTTCCGACTAAGACACGGGAACTGCGGCTGGCCCTGCGAAGGCCACGTAAGAGGATGAAAAAGACGGGGCAGCCTCCCCACCGTCATTCCGGCGCAGGCCGGAATCCAGGTGTGGGGGTGTGGGGAGCTTCCTCGCAATACCGAAGTCCAGTACCTTAGATTCCTCGACTCGCTCCGCTCGCTCGGAATGACAATGACGGCGCTGGTTGCCAGCTATTTTCATGGTAATTACCCATGCCCCTTGCGGGCCACATACGAGGATGAAAATGGTACAACCTCTCCGCCGTCACTCCCGCTTTCGCGGGAGTCCACACCCAACCCCTGGATTCCGGCCTGCGCCGGAATGACAGATGCAGTGAGCGTGGGGGATGGGAAGGGTGTGAAGGGAGCATCATGGTCGGGCGAGATGCCACACCCTTCAGGGTGTGGTAGGGACCTGAATCCTCTATTTTCACAATAATGCACCGGAGGACCTATGACCGGCACCCGACGCTGGATAGCCCTTGGCAACGTAACCGCAGCCGCCGTGATTATGGCTGTAGCCTTTCTGGCGATGGGGTCGTGTTCTTCACCGGACAATGCCTCAGTCGCCGATGATGGGCCTGAAGGCCCCTCGGCCCCTGATTTCGTCGGCATCACCCAATGGCTGAACAGCGAGGCCCTATCCCTTGCGGAATTGAAGGGCAGTGTGGTGCTGGTGGACTTCTGGACTTACACCTGTATAAACTGCATCAGGACCGTTCCCTATCTCCGGGACTGGCACGAGAAGTACGCAGGCAGGGGCCTGGTAATGGTGGGGGTGCATTCCCCCGAGTTTGAGTTCGAGAAGCGGGAATCAAACGTGCGGGATGCCATGGTCCGGCGAGGGGTCACGTGGCCCGTAGCTATGGACAACGACTTTGCCACCTGGAGGGCCTATGGAAACCGGTACTGGCCCCACAAGTTCCTCATAGACCGGAACGGCATTATCAGATACCACCATATAGGGGAGGGGGCCTACCTGGAGACCGAGAATCAGATTAGAAATCTGCTCACTGAGTCGGGCTACGAAGTGTCGGGCATCAGCGTGGGCGGCGTAAGGCCTGAAGAAGGGCCCGGGTTCTCCGTCACCAGGGAGATATACGCCGGGCTGGGGTGGGCCGGCGGCGGCTACCTGGGAAACGCTGTTCCCATAAGTGGCGCCGGGCCTGTGTCCTTTTCCGACACCGGAATACGGAAGGACGGCGAGTTCTACCTGAATGGGGTATGGGAGCTGGACTCGGAGAGCGTAAGACACGGACGCGCTACCCAAGACCTGGAAGACTACATAGCCATCCTCTACAATGCCGGCAGCGTCAACGCCGTGATAAGGCCGGAGGGGAGTGATCCCATCATTGTTGTAGCATCTATTGACGGCGACCCAATCCCGGAACATATATGGGGAGACGACATCCGCGCCGACGATGAGGGCAGGACCTACTTCCAGGTTGATACGCCCAAACTGTATAACATCATCCGAGACTCGCAAATAGCCAGCCACGACCTAAGACTTCAAGTCACCTCCCCCAACTTCGTCCTGTACACCTTCACTTTCGGGGGATGATTTCTTTGCATAACAACCGAAGGCATAACTGTTCAGGATTGAGGTCTCATTCTCGCCCCAATCCGTCATAACTATGGAAATAGCCAGCACCGTCATTCCCGCGAAAGCGGGAATCCAAGGTCTCACGAAGTCGGAGCCGATGGGAAGTCACCCACAACACCACCCCTGGATTCCGGCCTACGCCGGAATGACGGTGAGGCGGCCATGGCTCATCATGTCTGAACAGCTACCCAAAGGCCACCGCTCTTGCGCGGACAGGTTGACGGGGCTATCATTCTCGTATTCTTGTATTCCTCGTGTTAAAGGGGCGCTATGAAGACCATTGAAGCTATCAACATTGCACCCGTGAAATCCCTGGGGTTGGTGCACCCCCCATCGGTGCAGGTGGACTCCAGGGGCATCGTGGAAGACCGGCGGCTTTATCTCATCAACCGGAGCGGAAAGCTGTTGACCCAACGAGAGGCGGGGTCCCTGGTGCAGGTTAAAGCCGAGTACGAGACCGAGCCTGAAAAGTTGACCTTGCGCTTCCCCGACGGGACCTGCCTGGAAGGGCCGCTGGTGCTGGGCGATACCGTCGTCACCAGGATGTGGGGCCGCCAAGTGCCCGGCCATATTGTGAAGGGAGACTGGAGCAGCGCCCTGTCGGACTTCTGCGGGGAGCCCGTGATAATGGTGCGGGCCACCCAGCCGGGCCAGTGCTACGACGAATATCCCGTCTCCCTAATATCCCAGGCATCCATCGAGTTATTGAACCATCACCCGGTGCTATTAGGCCAGCGCACCGCAGGCACTGTGAGCCTGGACAACCGCAGGTTCCGCCCCAATTTCCTCATCACAGGGTGCGACCCCCACGAGGAGGACACCTGGCTGGAGGGTGTCATACAGATTGGGGATGAACTGCGCCTCAGGGTTGTCGCCCGGGACCCCCGGTGCGCCATCACAACCCACGACCCCGATACCGGAGAGCGGGACGTGGATACCCTGCGGCTCATCCTGAGCTACCGGCCCCACCCCAGGGCAGCCTTTTTCGGGGTGTACGGGAACGTGGAGCGCCCCGGCAAGGTCTCCCTGGGCGATGAGGTTACTACTGTTTAGAGGCCCCTCCGCAATATCCTGGCAAGTATGGGCCTGGATTCCGGCGGTCTCCGGTGGCTAGGGTAGAGCAGTCCCGCGATAACGCCCACCCCTGTCAGCAAAGATAGGACGATCAGCCCCGTCTGGAGGGAGCCAGTGAGGTCCGCCACCAGTCCGGTGACCACAGGCCCGGCGGCGAAGCCCAGCCCTGAGAAGGTGTTCACCAGAGCGGAAATTACCGCCACCTCTCTGGGCCGGATGCCGGGAAACTCGAAGGGGAGCACCTGGACTACCGGCGAGGCTATCCACACCATACCCAGTCCCGTGATAAGGGCCATGAGCAGCAAGGGGTATGGGGTTATTGCGATAGTTACACCGAATATCACGTTGAAGAGGGCAGGGACCCACAGAAACAGCTTGCGGTCAGGTATCTTCCTTGCCAGGAAGGCTGCTATGGGGGAACTGGGAATAAGCACATAGTACAGGAAGGCGAGGATGGGGCCGCCCAGGGTCAGGGAGATTCCGCGTTCTTCCAGCAGCAGGGTGGGCAGGAAAGTGACCATAGCCGTCCAGGTGGCCGACCATGAAAACATGGTCACTCCCACCATCCATCCCTGGGGGTAGGACCGGATGGCCTTTAGAGGGGACTCCTGCTGGGCCCTCAACGCTTGTTGCAGCCCCCTTACCGGGGCCTTCCCTTCCCGGGCCGCCAGGACCCAGGCCAGGACTTGCACCGCCATGAAGCCGCCCAGGATGAAGTAGGCCAGCCTCCAGCTTCCCAAAGAGGAAATCACGAGGGCGCTGGTGCTGATGGCGACGGCCAGCAGGATGCTGTGCTGGGAGAGACCAATGGAGTTCACCAGGGCGTACTGGCGGGGAGCGACCCACTCCTGAAGCAGCAACGTGCGGGCCGGGGTAGCTATCACGTTAAACAGCACAATGAAGAAACGCGCCAGGAACAGCATCAAGAAGCTCGCTGCCAGGCCGTGCAGGAAGATAAACGGGAGCAACAGGAGCAACGACACCAGCACCAGGGGCACGGGCCTGAAGCGTGAGAACCAGGTGCCGAAGGGCAGGGCCAGCAGCGCAGACGTGACCCACCAGACAGCTTGCAGCAGTCCCGCCTCCAGAGCGGACAGGTGCAGGTCCTCGGCAATAAAGGGCAGGAATACCCCAAAGGTGAATGAGGTGAGGATTATGCTGCTTGCCTGGAGCCTGGACAAGAGCAGCACCGCCCACCCGCGTACAGGTGTAACGGTAAGCCCCGACGATAGTGATGCGGACGTGTCCACTCTATTACAGGGAGGCGTACCATTCTGAGATGGCTTGTCCTATCTCGGAAGGCGAGTCCTCTTGTATGAAATGGGAGCCTCTAACCGTGACCTCCCGCTGTTCCGGCCACGTCCGGCAGAACTCCCTCTGAGCGCCCGTGAGGATTACCCCAGGGTCGGCATTGACGAACAGCTTGGGAACGCGGTTGCCGGCGAGCCATTTGGCATAGCTGTCAACAATCTCCACCACGTCAGGAGGCTCACCGTCTATGGGAATCTCCCTGGGCCACGTCAGGGTTGGGCGTCTGGACTCGCCGGGCTCCCGGTAAGGCCGGCGGTAAACGTCCATCTCCTCCTCGCTCAGGCCGCGCATCACGCTGGCCGGCAGGATACGCTCAACGAATACGTTTTTCTCCAGGATTATATCCTCCCCGTCGGGAGAGCGCATGGACTGGAACAACGCCCGAGGACGCTCAGGCCACTCCTCCCAGGTGAGGGGGCGAACGATGGCTTCCATATAGACGATTCCCTTGAGCCGTTCTTGATGGCGATATGCCCAGTGGAAGGCTAATGCCGAACCCCAATCGTGTCCCACCACAGTGACTCTCTCCGTCAGGTCCAGGGCCTCAAACCAGGCGTCGAGATACCGGGCATGGTCAACGAAGCGATAGGAGCCATTGGGGGCCTTGCCCGAGTCTCCCATACCCACCAGGTCCGGGGCCAGGCATCGCCCCACTCCTTTACCGTGGGACCCATGGGCCACGTGAGGGATTACATTGCGCCACAGGTAGGAAGAGGTAGGATTTCCATGCAGGAAGACTATGGGGTCTCCCTCACCGGTGTCAACATAGGCGATTTCCGTATCCAACGCCTGCACCCGGCGCCTTTCGTAGTGACCGGTAGCCTGACCAGGAGCTTGTGCCATAGGAGGACCCCCTCGCTAAAGTAGCATTTCAACTCAACAAACTGCTCACTATGTCATTCTCAGGGACCGCCCACCAAGTCATTCCGAGGAGCGGAGCGACGAGGAATCTAAAATTCATGCCTTCAAGCTGAGCCGGGGCTTTAGATTCCTCACTACGCTTCGCTCCGTTCGGAATGACAAATGGAAACGACCTTTGTTTACATACCCCTGCCAGCCCATCGAAGGGGGAACGAACAGCCAACCATCATCCGGCCCTGGACTCGGGCCTACCACCGAATGACGGTGGGGGGCTATGTTATCGTTATTATGTTACAAGGTTGTCCCAGTGGTCGTAGGAGCACACCTCGGTAATGGGCTTCCGACTGGTGGGGCCGAACTGCCCGCGCAGGTATCCCAGGGGGATAGCGTACACAACCTGGGCGGTATCGGGAATGCCAAGCAGCTTATGCACCCGCTCCTCGACTTGAGGGTGCAGGGTAGTGATGGTGCCCCCGATGTTCAAGGCCCTGGCAGCCAGCAGCATGTTTTGTGCCGTAGGAATGATCGAGGCCGCTGCGCCGCTGCCCTTGGCGGTAGCGCATATCAGCACCATCACCGGGGCCTTCCCAAACTCGTCGGCCAGCCTCATAGCTGAACGCATCACCCGGTTGCTGGCTGGGATGTCCTCCGGCCCATTGATCCCGGCGTCTTTCCGTTTCGCCCACCATGCCTCCCGGTACAGGACGCCCAACTGGGCCCGAAGCTCCGGGTCCTTTATCACCAGGAAATGCCACTGCTGGGTGTTGCCTCCGTTGGGGGCGTGGATTGCCGCCTCCAGAATGTCGCGGATGTCCTCGTCGGGGATTGGGTCGGGCTTCAGACGCCTGATGGCGCGCAGAGAGAATATAGCTTCGCCCAATGGCATGGAGAGACGGCTTTCTGTAGTCATACGACTCCTTCCTATCCGGGCCTGGCCGGGAATTGCTCCAGGGCGTGCCGGCCAACACACCCCGTATCCTGTGAATTATGGTCAGCATATCAACGGGCTAAGGGGCTGTCAACGATTACCTTGTAATTATACATGGCACCTGTACTTGAAGTAGGCAACGCCGCCTCTTATAATCTCCGTGAACATTACTATGAATATAGCGAGCAACCAGCACCGTCATTCCTGCTTTCGCAGGAATCCAGGGTCCCGCAACGTCGCCACCGTTGCGAGGTCTCCCACACCCCCACCCCTGGATTCCGGCCTGCGCCGGAATGACGAAGTGGAAGGTTGTCCGCCATTTTCATCCCCTTACGTGGCCCCGCAAGGCCATAGGGAATCCCTGTACAGAGGACTAAATTTCCTTCGCCGCCGTCTATCTCGCCCGAGGGATGCAATATCTTGGCCTTGAGAAAGAAGGCATCTCAGTCAATGAGAACGTTTGACAGACATAAGCCTTTCTCCTTTGAGGATGTCCCTACTGGATATGATTGGGATGCACCTGTAGATTTCTTACCTGTAGCGCCCAGGTCTCTCCTCGGTTTCAACGTAGACTTTCCTATAGGTATGCCGGCCAGCCCTCTTACTTGCAACCACTGGTATATCAAGATGTATGCAAGTCTGGGGTTCGACATCCTGACGTATAAAACTGTTCGCACCCGTAAACACCTTGGACATACCCCGCCCAATTGGGCCTATGTCCACCACCAACCCGACAAGCTGGAGTACCCTTTTGAGGAGCCAGTGGTGGCAGGTCTGGATACACCTCTCAAGGACGCTGATGAGGCAACTATGGTAAATTCATTTGGCATAGCATCCAGGCCGCCCGCCCTGTGGCAAGAGGACATCCGGCGGGCTAAAAAAGCGCTCAGCCCCGGCCATCAAGTCCTGATGGTGAGCGTGGTAGCCAGTCCCGATATTTCCCCGATGAGCCAGTCGAGGGAAATTGAGCAGGACTTTGTGAGCGCCGGCATGATGGCCAAGGAGGCAGGCGCGGACATCGTGGAGGTGAACTACTCCTGCCCCAATACTCCGGGGAACCCCGATATTTACCAGGACCCTGAGATGTCAGCCCGTATCTCCAGGGCGATGTACAAGGCCCTGCGGCCCACCCCCGTTGTGATGAAGATAGGCTACCTTCCCCGGCAGAGGCTTTGCCAGATAGTCTCAGCCAACATAGGCTGGGTGCAGGGAATCGTTGCCATTAACAGTATTTCAGCGCCGGTGAACAACAGCCTGGGAGGGCCTTTCTTTGGGGAAAACCGCCCAAGGGCCGGGGTGTCCGGGGCCGCTATCAAGCCTTGGGCTATGGAAATGGCGCGCAACCTGGCCGACCTCAAGTCCCAGGAGAAGTGGGGAGAAGACAAAATCGTGCTGGCCGTCGGGGGGGTGACAACAGCCGGTGACGTGGGCGAGTACCTGGGCTTGGGAGTAGATGGGGTCCTGAGCTGCACAGGCACCTACGCGAATCCCAACCTGGCAGTGGAAGCCCGGCAGCAGTTTGCCTCCACAGCACAAAAATTACCCCATGATAATTCCTCATAGCTTTGCGAAGGCCACGTAAGAGGATGAAAAGACGGCTGGCCTCCCCACCGTAATTACCATGAAAATATATACCCACCGTCATTCCGGCGCAGGCCGGAATCCAGGGGAAGGGCGGAGGACTCCCGCGAAAGCGGGAGTGACGGTGGGGAGGTCGTACCATTTTCATCCTCGTATGTGGCCCGCAGGGGCATGGGTAATTACCATGAAAATAGATGTCCACCGTCATTCCGGCGTAGGCCGGAATCCAGGGGTGGGGCGGTGGACTCCCGCTTTCGCGGGAGTGGCGGTAGGGAGGCCGACCATCATTTTCATCCCCTTACGTGGCCTGCAAGGTCATGTGGAATTACTATGAGAATAGCCAGCACCGTCATTCCCCTGCCTTCGCAGGGGCAGGCTCTGCGGAAGCAGGAATCCAGAGTCCCGCGACGTAGGGAGTCGTTGCAAGTCACCCACACCACTCCCCTGGATTCCGGCCTACGCCGGAATGACGGTGGGGAGCCTGCCCGTCATTCCCACTTTCGCGGGATCCAGAGTCCCGCGACGTAGGGAGTCGTTGCAAGTCACCCACACCACGCCCCTGGATTCCGGCCTGCGCCGGAATGACGGGCGACGGGGCTGGAATGACGATGGGTCCCCTATATCCACAGCAAGCCTCTGTTGGGAGGAGGCTGGAGGGAGCGAGGTAGGTCATGGCCGGGCCGTTGGAGGGTGTCAGGGTCCTGGACTTCAGCGAGATAATCGCAGCCCCCTATGCGGGAATGCTTCTTGCCGACATGGGCGCTGACGTAATCAAAGTGGAGCCTCCCTGGGGGGAGCCTTGGCGTCTCATCCAGCAGTTTATCCCATTGGAAAGCCGGACATACATGGCGGTGAACCGGGGCAAACGCAGCCTTCCCCTGGACCTCAGCCGCCCTGAGGGTCGGGAGGTTGTACACAGGCTGCTGCCGGGCGCCGACGTGGTCATACACAACTACCGTCCCGGTGTTGCGTCCAGGCTTGGCATAGACTACGAGACCCTGTCCGGGAAAAGTCCCTCCCTGATATATTGCGAAGCCACCGCATTTGGCACCCAGGGTCCCCACAGCCAACGCCCCGGCTACGACATCATAGTCCAGGCCATGAGCGGTCTCATGGCATCGGAGGCTAAGAGCTCCGAGGGAGTCCCTCAGCACGTTTTCACCCCGGTTGTGGACACGGCAACTGGAATAGCCATGGCCTGGGCAATATGCGCAGCCCTCTACGCCAGGGAAAAGACGGGCCGGGGCCAGAAGATAGAGGCATCCCTATTGGCAACGGCCCTGGGGATGCACGGGTCGCGGTTTCTCTCTGTCGAAGCCGTTGATGCTGAGACCCAGGGCGCCCTGATGGAGGAAATAGCCGCCCTTCGCCAGGGCGGACGCCCATACAACGAACTGGAAGAACTGTACCTCTCCTATCACGGCTCCCCCCGCGGAAACATTTATTACCGGACGTATCAGACGCGGGACGGGGTCCTGGCGGTGGGCTGCCTCAGCGACCCTTTGAGACACAAGCTCCTCGAGGTGCTGGGCCTCAGAGATATGAGGTACGCTCCGGGTTACATAGCAGACAGCCCTGAGGCCCAGGCTTCTGGAGAGGAGCTTACGGCCCAAGCGGAAGCCTTGTTTCGCGAACGCGCCACCTCGGGGTGGATAACCATCCTGGATGAGGCCGGGGTCCCTTCGGGCCCGGTGAGGTTTGCCGAGGAACTGCTGGAGGACGAGCACGTAATCGCCAACGAAATGGTTGTGGAGATGGACCATCCCCTGGCCGGCAGAGTGAAGATGGCCGGCCCCCTGGTAAAGATGAGCGAGACGGTTGGCAGCGCCCAGGTCCCCTATCAGCCGCCGATGAAAGTGTCCCCCAGCTTCGGGCAGCACACCGACGAGATTCTGGGTTCCCTCGGCTACAGCCGGGAGCAGGTTGACCGGCTAAAAGGCTCAGGCGTCACACGCAGCATGGACTCTCTCTAGGCCCTACTGCTCCGGGACACCAAAGAGGCGGCCCTTGGCTGAGTGCAGGTACTGGGCGGCGATGAAATTCAAGGGCTTGCGAGCGGAGACAAAGCGCTCCCGGAGGATGCCAAAGACTTCGGATAGCCCGGATGAGCTTGCCGCGGGGTGTTTCTCCGCCAGGCTGTAGAACCGGCGTCCTTCCCACTCATAGTCTTCCATGCTGCGTCGCATCCTTCGCACCGAAGAATGGACGGGTGTGCCTTGACGATAGACGAAAAAGGTATTTTCGTGAAAGATGCCGGAAATGAAAAGGCACACGTCGGCGATACGTTTGTAGAGACCCAGGCGATTTTCCTCATCCGCCTCTGAGCACAGGCTGATTAGGCTGTCAACATCCATGTCGTTATAGCGGACCCGTCGCCATATTCCCCGCCGCACCCGCACCGGCCTCACGTAGCTGTTGACCCTGGTGAAGGAACCCAACATCTGGGCCAGGTACTCCAACACCTCCGAATGGGCCAGAAGCTCCACCACATCCTGGGTGTCAAAGACAGGGATATTCTGCTTGCCGGACCTCTCCAGCGTGTATGAAGCTGCCTGAAGCTCGCTGTGGGCCCTGCGCAAGAGGACCTCAAAGTACAACGCAGGGGATATTTTGAGAAAGACCTCCTGGTCGCCAATCACCTTTTGAAAGACCTTCTCATCTCCTATCATGGCCTTGCGGAAGTCCTGGTCTTCCAGGACAAGCTGTTTCAGCCGTTCCATCCCGGAAGGACCGGCGGAAGCATCCGGGGCGGCTTCCGCCACCACGAATTCCAGGTCCGTGTCATTGAGCCTGGTCCCCATCCTATCCCTCGCCCCCATCCTGGCAATGTAGCTTGCGGGGGTAGGCCCCAGCCCTCTCCTATCAACCAATTGGGTAAACTCCTCCTGACCTGTATTCCTCACAGTGATAAGTCCCATAAGGGCAGGTACAAGACCCGCCCCTACTGAGATTGTGTTGAATAGCTGCTATCCCTGAATAGCCACCACGTCCACGGTTACCTCCGGGGTCGCCACGGCGACCGAACCGTAGAGGGGTCAAAGGCGTTTATAGATGGCGACCAACTCCTGGGCCTGGTCGTCGTCCAGGCCGGTAAGCTCAAACCTCATGCGGATGGTGTTGTACACCGATAGATTCTCGTGGACGGGGGCGGCCTGGCTGTCTCGAGTCCCCTCAATGGTTACATCGGTCCACCTCAGGGGCATCTGGGCATCCCTAGCTTGCCTTTCCACCAGGTTAACGGCGCAGCCAACGACGCCGGACAGGAAGGCTTCCCCTGCTCCCAGGGCCTCACCCCCCGGACCGTCTATTATGAAGTGGTTGGTCCCGGCGTTTACCAGCGCCCGGCCCTGGGTCCCGCTGCTGTAGGAGCGTACCGTAGTTGTGCTGTACCTATCTTGCATCTTATCCCTCCTTACATGAAATGGTATTCACACCGGCTAGTCCCGAAATATCTCATCCAGGTTGAGGGTAAAGCCTTCCAGGGTGGGCGAACTGAGGGTCTGACCCTTCTGGTAGATACCTACCTCCTCGAAGTCACCATCCCTCAGCAGTAGGACCGTGATAATCCTGGCTTCCGGGTCCACCATCCAATACTCTTTTACGCCGTGTTCGGCATACAGCCTGCGCTTGATTGTCAGGTCCCGTTGGGCTGTGGAGGGAGACCGGACTTCCACCACCAGGTCCGGCGCGCCCCGGATGTTGGCGTGGGTAATGATGCCCAATCGCTCCCTGGAGACGAACATCACGTCGGGCTGCACCACGTTGGTGTCCGACAACACCACGTCAAAGGGAGCGATATAGACCTCTCCCAGGTCATTCCTTTTCACAAACGTATTGAGCAAGGTTCCCAGGTCAATGACAACTCCCTGGTGGAATCTATTCGGTGATGGGACCATAAGCAACTCTCCATCTATAAGCTCATAGCGCTCGTCATCGGGAGTCTTCGCATAGTCCTCGTATGTTAGCTTTATCTTAGGTCTTGGGCTGACCATGCTTGCCCTCCTGAGACGATTTCCAGTGGGACTCCCTCAAGGTTACAGGCCAACGGCCACTGATTACGGGCCACCGGGTACAGGGCGTCAATGAAGCTCAGGATGTTCTCCTTGCCATTATATTAGTCCCGAAATATCTCATCCAGGTTGAGGGTGAAGCCTGAGAGGGTGGGCGAACTCAAGACCTGTCCCTTCCGGTAGATACCTACTTCCTCAAAGGCACCATTCCTAAGCAGCAGGACCATCACTGTGCGGGCTTCCGGGTCCACCATCCAATACTCTTTTACGCCGTGTTCGGCATACAGCCTGCGCTTGATAGTCAAGTCCCGTTGGGCTGTGGAGGGAGACCGGACTTCCACCACCAGGTCCGGCGCACCCCGGATGTTGGCGTGAGTGATAATGCCCAATCGCTCCCTGGAGACGAATACCAGGTCGGGCTGCACCACGTTGGTATCCGACAACACCACGTCAATGGGAGCGACATAGACCCGTCCCAAGTCATTACCTCGCACAAAGATATTGAACAGGGTTCCCAGGTCAATGACAACTCCCTGGTGGGGTACATTCGGTGATGGGACCATAAGCAACTCTCCATCTATAAGCTCATAGCGCTCATCATCGGGAGTCTTCGCATAGTCCTCGTATGTTAGCTTTATCTTGGGTCCTGGGCTGACCATGCTTGCCCTCCTGAGACGATTTCCAGTGGGACCCCCTCAAGGTTACAGGCCAACGGCCACTGATTACGGGCCACCGGGTACAGGGCGTCAATGAAGCTCAGGATGTTCTCCTTGCCATTATATTAGTCCCGAAATATCTCATCCAGGTTAAGGGCAAAGCCTGCCAGGGTGGGTGAACTCAAGACCTGCCCCTTCCGGTAGATACCCACTTCCTCGAAGGCGCCATTCCTAAGCAGGAGGACCGTCACCGTGCGGGCTTCCGGGTCCACCATCCAATACTCTTTTACGCCGTGTTCTGCATACAGCCTGCGCTTGGTCGTCAGGTCCCGTTGGGCCGTGGAGGGAGACCGGACTTCCACCACCAGGTCCGGCGCGCCCTGGATGTTGGCGTGGGTGATAATGTCCAATCGCTCCCTGGCGACGAATATCAGGTCGGGCTGCACCACGTTGGTGTCAGACAGAACCACGTCAATGGGAGCAAAATAGACCTCTCCCAGACCGTTCCCTTCCACAAAGATTTTGAGCCGAGTTCCCAGGTCCCCAACAGTCCTCTGGTGAGGTATATTCGGTGACGGGACCATAAACAACTCTCCATCTATAAGTTCATAGCGCTCATCATCGGGAGTCTTCGCATAGTCCTCGTATGTTAGCTTTATCTTGGGTCCTGGGCTGACCATGCTTGCCCTCCTGGGATAATTTCCGGTCCTGTTAGACTCCCTCAAGATTACAGGCAATGGAGTACGGGCCACTGGTCAAAGGCCACTGATCACTAGTCAAAGTCCATCAATGAAGCGCGGGAAGTTTTCCGTGCCATTCCAACGCACCAGGGTCCCCTCTTCCGCGGACACTGTTGACAGGTCGCCGGTTTCCTCCAGAAGCTCTATGTGGCTTATCACTTCGGTCAAGGCTGCGTAGAACATGCGGCCGTCAAGCTGCTGATGGGCGAAATGCCTGCGGGTCAGGGTCTCCAGGTCCAAGGGACCCGGGCGGACCTGGTCTATGAGGTCTTGGCACCTTTCCCTGTGGTGCTCTATGATCTGTCCGGCCCTTTCTAGGCCGATGGGATTGAACTTTCCGGCGTAGTAGGCCCGGTGGGCAGGCATGACTCGAATACCCTCCCCTAGGTGGGACACCTTCTTCAGGGAGCGGAGATAGACCTTGAGGCCGTAGAATCTGTTATCACTCCGGTATCCCTCGGGGAGGAAGCGCTGGTATTGCTGGTAGCTTAGGCTGATGCTGGGGTGAGGGGTTATCTGGGGCAGGATATGGTCTCCCGAAAAGAGGAGGCCGTGAAACAGGATGCACAACTCGTCAGGGGAGTGCCCCGGCGTGTAAAAGAAGGTGAAGCCGTCGGAGGCGAGGCCGTCGGTGACCACGTTAGTTACCTTTAGCTCCCGGTCAGCCTCTTCGTGGGCCTTTACCGTCCTGGAGTAAGACTCATCATCACCACTCGGCCCGACCTTGAAAAGCTGGGCGAATTCCCTCTCCACCTCCCACCGGTTGACCCCCACCAATTTGCTATAGACCTCGTGTGCCCATAGCTCGGCGCCGCTCTTTTCCACGACGTGAAAGCAGCTGCCGTCATGGTCCATGTGTCCGTGGGTGATAATGACCCTGCCCACGTCCTTCAGAGGATAGCCGATGTATGACAGACCCTCTTCCAGGAGGTGGTCACTGCCATTGCAGCCCGTGTCCACCAGGGTCAGCTTATCACCCTCCACAACGTAGCTCCACGTGGGACCCAGGCGGCTTTCCCACATCTGGGGCACGCCGACGGCATAGACTATCAGGCCGTCGGGAGACGTGTACTTGACCACCATCCTGTTACCCGATTCATCGCCCGGCTTTATGATCTCCGGTTCCATAACACCTTCCTGCTCATTCAGGGTCTCCCGATTATTTTTAAGACTGTCTAACGAGGCGTGACAAGATGGGTATCACCCCCATCCCTGAGTCAAGCTCAGGGCAGGCTCCAACCTTTCCCCCGTCGAAGGGGGAAGGAGGCTCTCCCTTTATCCCTAGACCGGAGGGCGGCGCTCGAACAACCTGGCGTGCTGCTGGTAGGTGTAGCCCACCTGCAAGACGGTAGGCTCGTCGAAGGGCTTCCCCACAATCTGCATCCCTATGGGCAGGCCGGCGGCGGTAAAGCCGCAGGGGACCGACATAGCTGGCAGCCCGGTGAGGTTGAAGGGAGCGGTGAAGCTGGGGCCTCGGGCAGTCATGGAGGCGTCGTACCCCTCGAAGGCCGCCGCTGGCTGGGTCATGGTGGGCGTCACCAGCACGTCCACCCCCTTCATCACATCCGCGAACTCCTTTTTTACCACCTGCCTTATCCGTTGGGCCTGCACGTAGTCGCTCGCGCTGAAGA
This sequence comes from Dehalococcoidia bacterium, assembly GCA_965219725.1. GTDB lineage: Bacteria > Chloroflexota > Dehalococcoidia > Lucifugimonadales > JAGWBF01 > CBDCOF01. The sequence continues at coordinate 100,644 of CBDCOF010000001.1, forward strand.
GGCCCCCTATTCGGAACCTGGCCCGCACCATCTCCCCGAACTCCTGGGGCCTGCTCTTCAGGTTCCGCTCGTGGTAGGCGTAAGCCTCGCTGAGCATGATGATGGAGTTTGCGGCGCGGACATACTCCAGGCTGGGGATGCTCACCTCTTCCAACTTGGCCCCCATCCTCTGAAGGGACTCCAGTTCCTTTTCAACCGTCGCTACCACTTCCGGGTTGACCTCGGGCTCAGAGGAAAAGAAGAAGTGGCGGGGCACCCCAATGGTAAGGCCATTGATGCCCTCTCTCAGGGACCGGGTGTAGTCCGGCACCGGCGCCGTGGAGGTGGTGGGGTCCTTGGGATCGTGGCCCGCGATGGCCTGGAGCATAAGGGCGGAGTCCTCCACCGTCCAGGTCATGGGGCCGCAGTGGTCCTGGGACCAGCTAAGGGTCACAACCCCATACCGGCTCACCCGCCCATAGGTGGCCTTGAGGCCCACGATGCTGCAAAGGGAGGCGGGACCTCGAATTGACCCCCCGGTGCAGGAGCCCAGGGCGCCCATGCACAAGCCCGCTGCCACCGCCGCCCCTGAGCCGCTGCTGGAGCCGCCGGGGATATGTGCCATGTTCCAGGGATTGCGGGCCGGAGGGAAGGGAGTGGTGAAGTCCGGCCCGCCCAGGGCAAACTCGTGCATGGACAGCTTGCCCAGGAGCACCGCCCCTGCCGCCCTCAGTCTTGCGGTAGTGGTGGCATCCTCGGCGGGCACTCGGTCTATGTCCACCCTGGAGCCGGAGGTTGTGCGGACGCCGGCGGTGTCATACAGGTCTTTCAAAGCGATGGGTATTCCGTGGAGGGGGCCTTTGTAACCCCCGCGCAGTATATCCGCCTCGGCAGTCCGGGCCTCTGCCAGGGCCTCGTCTCTCAAGACGGTGATGTAACAATGGAGTTGGTCATCCAGCGCCTCAATGCGGTCCAGAAAGGCCCTGGTGAGCTCCACCGGCGATAGCTCCCGGCGGCCCAGCAACTCGCCGGCCTCACGGATAGTTAAGAAGCAGAGATTAGTTTCAGTGCTTGCCATCTCTTAATATACCTCCAATTCGTCACTCCCGCGAAAGCGGGAGCCCATGTCCCGCCCTGGATTCCGGCGCAGGCCGGAATGACGGTGGGGTCGGATGCCGCACCCTTCAGGGTGATGCTCCCTTCACTTCCTGCCCCTCCGCCCTCGCTCACTTTAGCTGTGCGGTGGGGGAACCTGACGCTGCCTATTTTTATATAACGACCGGGTTGGGCGGCTTTTAACTTGATGTGTATAGGGGGGAAATACTCATTCGCCCCCACTCATGCCGAAGGCCAGTCAGGGTGGAAGGCTATGCCAATCTCCTCGGCTTGAAGGTCAATGGAGTGCACCTTTCTGATGTACTCCAGGTACAGGTCATAGAGGGGTTTAAGCTCCTCCAACTCCCGGTCGCTCATACCCAGCCCTGCCTGCTGTGACATGGACCTCAATTGCTCCAGGCTTGCTCCTTCTGACTCAGATAGCGCCATGTGCTCCTCGCCTCCTTATTGGACTGCCAAACTGGACTGCCAAGCCGTTGTTCGAGGACATTAGTATTGGACGGGAAAATCAAGGAGTTGTCAAGTGCCGGACTCAAAGAGAGGCTTGACACCCCAACCCTCAAGGTCTAGTATCTGAGCAACAAGTACCCGCTCTAGCCAAAGGTTGCTATTCTGCCAGGCAAGTCCTTTGGTGGAGCCGGCCAGTAAGCCCAGACATCACTCTCAGGAGACCAGCCAGGAGATTAGAATGAGCACGAAGTACGTGGTCAACTGGCCCGCGAGGTTAGAGGAGATGGCCGCCTTCGTGGGCTTGTCGGCGGAGGACCGCCAGCTTATCCAGGACAGCGCCCCCATCATGTTGAAGTATTCCGACGAGCTTACCGGGGCCGTGTATGACAATTTCTTGAAATTTTCATCATCCCGCAGATTTTTCGTTGATGAAAACGGCGAGATAGATGAGGAGCGCCTGGACCGGCGCAAGCATCGTCTGGCCCGGTGGTTCCGGGGTAGCATGGCCTTCGATACTGATGAGCAGTTTGCAGTGTCCATCTTGGCTATGGGCATAAGCCACAGCCACCCGCCTACCCACCGCGCCCACCTGGGCCCCATACCCTCAAGGCAGATGATAGGCACTATGTCCTTCATCCAGACGGCCGTCGGGGAGTTGCTGCGAGAGCACATGGCCGACAAGGACTTGGCGTTCCGTACCAGCATGGCGTGGAACAAGATGCTCATGCTACAGATGGACATCCTCATGGCCGGCTACCTGGCCGACCCGGCGGTGTAGGGACAGCTACATCCATTAGTCATTAGTCCGGCCTTAGTCCGGCGCAGATGGTTAGGGAGTAAACGACATGCCACGATTGGGTAGGTGAGGAATGCTCGCCAGGGCGAGTAGCTTTTTAGGTGACCGGTTCCTGCCGGCGCTTCAGTACCCTGATTACCGCTCGCTGTGGATGGCGTCGGTCTGCTCCCATTCCTCGGCTTGGGCCTTGATCGTAGCGCGGGGGGCATTGGCGAAGACCTTGACCGGCTCGGACCTGTGGACTGGCATGGTCACATTCGCAGCCATGATCCCCTCAGTCCTTGTGTCACCCTTCGCCGGATACCTGGCAGACCGCTTCGACCGCCGCACCGTTATGATCGGCGCATACCTGGTGAACCTGGCCCACAACCTCCTATTAGCCATCCTGGTGATGACGGGAACCATAGAAGCATGGCACCTGGTGTTGTTAGCCTTGCTCAACGGCTCTGCCAGGTCAACCCAGATGCCCGCCGCCTCGGCTTTGTTAGCCAATACAGTTCCTCGAGAGCGCCTGTTCAACGGAGTGGCCTTGCAGTCGGCGACTATGCAGGGCTCCCGATTTCTCGGGCCGCTTCTGATCCTGTTGCTGCTATGGATAACCGCTCCATTTGTCTATGAGAACCAGGACTATGTGTTCTTTCTATGCACAGCCCTCTACCTGATGGCATTATTCTTCGCTCTGAGAATTAAGACCAGGTCCAGAGGCGTGGTGGGAGAAGGCAGCGGCGTTCTGTCAATCCTTCAAAACTCGTTGGAAGGGTTGAGATTCATGTACCGTCACCGTCTGCTCCTGTCCATTATGCTGCTGGTAGTTGCCCACTGCGCCATGACCATGTCCTTCGAGTCGCTTTTCCCCGCCGTATCCGTGGACAAGCTGGGGATGGACCCGGGGGCCGAGGTGCTTTCCGGTTTCGGTTATCTGATGGTGGCCTATGGCCTGGCTGCCCTGGTGACATCCCTGGCCCTGGCCGGGGTAACCAGCGAAAGCGCCAGGGGCCGGCTCTTTATGGGGCTTGGGGTCCTAAGCGGGGTCACGCCCATATTTCTGGCCTTCTCTCCCAATCTGCCCCTTGCCATGCTCTCAGTGGCGGGAATGGGCGCTTCCCAGGCGGGTTTCATGCTCATCGGCGGCGGGATGCTCCAGGCTATAGCCCCGGATGAAATTCGAGGCCGCCTTATGAGTGTCTATAGCTGGCACATCCAGGGATTCATGGCGAGCTTCAATCTGATAAACGGCACCATGGCGGGAATCCGGGGACTCACCGGCCCCCTAGTGCTTGGAGGCGGCGGGGCGCTATTTATACTCACCATGGCTGGAAGCCTCGCCAGGATTCCCCTCAGGAGTCTGTACGCAAGGGGCATCACCGCTGAAGAGCGGGCAGCCCGCCCAGCCCCACGAGATTGAGAAGGCAGGGCTTTGTAATACCTCCCCAATCTTTTTCATTATACGGTAATCCCCTCACTATTTACGCATGACTGCACGGGGGCTATAATAACCCACAGGGTATGAAAGTCCTGCAAGGCTGGAGTGGACCAGCCTGTCCTTCTCGGCACTGGGTAGGATACTACAGGTCTCGACGAGGGAAATTAAGTCCAATAAGGAGGGTACAATGGCCGAAGTAGGAAATACTAGAATCAACGCCGGGGCAATAGAGTTTGCCCTTCATCACCGCTACCTGGATGGCGGCGCAGCCCACACCCAGGGGAGAGGCAGCCGCGGGGGGAGCCGCGCCGACCAGGGTATTTGCATCCAGGTGGTCGGCAAGGTGGGCGACAAAGAGACGGAGCTTTTGCGCTTCGATTGCTTCGATAACCACCCCCATTATCACTATGGTCCTGAGAACAAGAACGAGCGGATTTTCATGGACACCACCACGGCGGGCAATCCCATAGGCTGGACCGTCACCCAGATGCGGGAGAGGCTGCCGGCCATGCTCGACCGCGCCGGATACTCGGACGTAGCCGGGCAACTGGACGCCGACCTGGTGTCCCGGAGCATTGACGAGTTGGATGCTTCCGCCCGGGAGATGGCCGCCAAGGAGAGGGACACGGTGACCCATAACAAGGGGACCAACTTCGTCGAGGCGGGGGCCATCCGATTTGGGCTGGAAATGCGCGATCTGGGACAGGACGGAGGCATGGCTATTCACGTTCTGGGCAACGTGTCGGGGGAGGAGATTGAGCTCCTGGCCTTTGACTGCTTCCGGGTAAACCCCCACTACCACTACGGGCCAAGGGCCAAGAACGAGCGGATATTCTGGGACAAGACGTCGGTGCCCGACACTCTCAAGTGGACCCTGGAGCAGTTCAGCGAAGGCAAGCTGCCCGCCATGGTCGCGAGGGCTGGCTATCCGGGAATCGTGGCCGAGATGGACCGGGACTTGATCAGGGACAAGGTGCGAGAGATAGAGTCGAAGGCCGCGGTCATGGCGGCAAGGACCGGATAATTGCCGGCGCCGGACTCAGGGACGCCGAAGCAGAGTTACCTGCTGCAAAATCATTGGCTAAGGAGGCAATAAATGCCAGCAACAGAGTTTGGGCGAGTGGATGCCGGAACCGTAAGGTTCGCCATTGGGTACAACTCCTTGGATGGCGGCCTGCCCGGGCGCGGACATGCCGACCAGGGAGTGGTCATCCAGGTACTCACAGACGTATCCGGTGAGGAGACGGAGCTTCTGAGGTTCGATTGCTTCGACCAGAGGCCCCACTACCACTACGGCAGGCAGAACCCCAATATAGGCCGGCAGATTTCCCAGATGGACAAGACCACGGCGGGGAACCCCATAGGCTGGAGTATTAACCAGATTCGCGACAGGCTCCCCGAGATGGTCAGGAAAGCCGGGTATGACGAGGTGGCAGGCGAGATAAACATGGGGCTGGTCGAGGCCAGGCTGCCCGAGGTGGAGGAGTGCGCCAGGGAGACAGCCCTCAAGCACAGGCGCAACGTTACCCACAACCGGGGAGACGTGGTGATAGAGGCTGGGGTTATCAGGTTCGGACTGGAATATCGAGATGTGCCCTCGCTGAACGCCAAGGGCCAGGCTATCCATGTCCTGGGCGACGTGTCGGGCGAGGAGATTGAGCTTCTGGCCTTCGACTGCTTCAGTTCCGACGGCCACTACCATTACGGCCCCAGAAACAAAGATGAGCGGATATTCTGGGACCCAACCCTGGTCCCCGACCCGTTGAGATGGACCCTGGACCAGTTCAAGGAGGGCAAGCTGGCCGCCATGATCCAGAGGGCCGGCTACCCCGGCATAGTCGCCGAGTTGGACAACGACTTGGTCCAGTCCAAACTGCCTGAGGTAGAGGCCAGGGCCCTGGCTATGGCCAAAGCCGCCGGCTAGTCGGCAGACATGACCAGCACCCGGACTGGGTGCCCGTAAAAAGGCGGAAAGTACAAGGAGGCGGGGCAGTTAGGCTGCTCCGCCTCCTCAGTCTGTCTCGGGATGTCCCAAGAGCAACAACCGCTACACCACGCCACCGAAGGGTGGGGAGGCTACCCGTGATTTTCATCCCCCCTTGCGGGGGAGGGAGGATTGAGGTGGGGGGTATCACCCTTGTAGTGGGTGAGAGTCGTTACCCGCAGTCGGCAGTGGGCGATGGCATCACCCCCATCCTAACCTTCCCCCGTCGAAGGGGGAAGGGACTATTGAGGTTGGGCAGCGCCAGCCTCTTCATACCCTTACCCTGCCTGCGAGGTGCATTGGGAACTATTATCAAAATATATGCCCACCGTCATTCCGGCGCAGGCCGGAATCCAGGGGTGGGGTATGGACTCCCGCTTTCGCGGGAGTGACAGATAAAGTGAGCGTGGGGGATGGGAAGGGCGTGAAGGGAGCATCACGATGGGGAGACCGCCCGCCATTTTCATCCGCGTATGTGGCCCGCAGGGGAATGGGGAATTATTATGAAAATAGGCAGCGTCCAGCACCTTCATTCCCGCGAAAGCGGGAATCTAGGGTCCCGCGACCTGGGAAGTCGTTGCGAAGCCACCCCCACCACTCCCCTGGATTCCGGCCTACGCCGGAATGACGGTGGAGAGGCTGCCCTCATTTTCATCCCCTTACTTGGCTTTGGCAAGGCCATGGGCAATTCCCGCGAAAGCGGGAATCCAGAGTCCCGCGACCTGGGAAGTCGTTGCGAAGCCACCCCCACCCCCTACCCCTGGATTCCGGCCTGCGCCGGAATGACGGTTACGCAAGGGTCTCCTTTCGCGGGAATGACCGTGCTGGTATCCCTGCGCTCCGCCTGCCCCTAGCCTGTCCCCTCGCTCAGGAAGGCAAGAAGCTCCCGGTTCACCTCTTCCGGGGCCTCCCATTGTAGGAAGTGACCATAATTTCCGATGTGCTTCCCCTGGGCGTTGGGGAATATCTTCTTCCAGGCATCCAGGGGGTCTGTCACCCCCAGGCACGTGGCAGACCTGGCACGGCGTGCCCCCCACAGGTACAGAAGGGGTATGGACAGCGTGCGGTCTGCGTCAGCCAGCCAATCAGGTGGGTCTTCGTAGGCGGCTGCCCGATAGTAGCCAAAGCCTCCCCGCAGAGCGCCGGGCTGGGAATAGGCCCGCACGTATTCGGCTATGTCCTCGCTGGAGACCAGGTACTTGTTGACGGACCAGTCCTTGAGGAAATGGGTGATGTAGGCTTCCTCGTTTCCCTGCACCAAGCGCTCAGGAAGGTCGGGCTGCTGGTGGAAATAGGAATGCCAACTCTGGCGTATCTGGTCGGGAGGCTGGGGGTTCAGCCGCTCGGTGGGGGGCGCGCCGTCCAGCAGCGCCAGCCGCTCCACCGCCTCCTCGTGGTCCAGCACGTAACGGTACGTGACCCTCACCCCGATGTCATGCCCCACCAGGGCTATCTTCTGGTGGCCCAGGTGCAGGGCCAATTGGTAGAGGTCTGAGGCGGCGGTGCGGGTATCGTAGCCGTGCAAGGGCTTGTCGGAATACCCGAACCCCCGCATGTCCGGGACTATCACCTGGAACCGCTCTGCCAATACGGGCACCTGGTTGCGCCAGCTATACCAGAATTCGGGCCAGCCGTGCACCAGCATCACCGGAGGCCCATCGCCGTGGATGACGTAGTGGATGTTAATTCCGTTTACCCTTGCCGTCTTATGGTCCCACTGGAAGCTCATGGAAACACCTCCACCCTCTTTCGTTAATGATGGGCAGCCTTTCATCGTCATTCCGGCGTAGGCCGGAATCCAGGGGTGGTGTTGTGGGTGACTTCGCAACGACTCCAACATTGCCGGACCCTGGATTCATGCTTCCGCAGGAATGACGGGTTGGGGCTGCCTGTTTTCACCGCAAAGGCCCCGCAGATTATTCGATAACACCGGGAACGCGCCCCCTGCTGGGGGACACCTCACCGTATGCCCTGGCCGCCCGCAGGACCAGCGCCTCCTCGAAGGGCCGGCCAATCAGCTGCAAGCCTATGGGAAGCCCCGACCGGCTGAAGCCGCAGGGCACCGTGATCGAGGGCAGCCCCGTAGCGTTGCTGGGGCTGGTGTTCCTGGCGATCAGCCCGGAGCCCGGCCCTTTCACCGGGTGTTCGGTCCCACCCAGAGAAATGGTAGGTGCGCCTATTGGGGGGGCCAGTATGGGTGTTGTGGGGGTTGCCAGGCAATCTACTTCCTGGAGGACGCGGGCGAAGTCCTCTTTTATCAACCTCTGCACCTTCATAGCCTTGGAGTAGTCCCTGCCCAGGACGAACTGGCCCGCCAGCATACGGTATAACACATCCCCGCTGTAGTCATCCCGGTTGGTCTGGATGTAAGGCTCGTGGGTCACGATGCCATCGGCCATAGCCGCCGCGCGCACCGCCCCGAAGTATTCCATCATCGGCACCGATACCTCTACAACCTCAGCTCCCAACTCCTCCAGGGCGGCGATGGCCTGCCTCACGGCGGTATCCACCTCCGGGTCCAGGGGGTCGAAGTAGTGGTTGGTGGGGACTCCTATCCTCAACCCCTGCAACCCCCTGTACAAGTCCTCGGAGTAGTCGGGCACCGGGACGGGCACTGTGCTGGGGTCCAGGGGGTCATAGCCCGCGATGGCCTGGAGCACCAGGGCGCTGTCCTCCACCGAGCGGGTCAGGGGGCCGATGTGGTCTCCATTGAAGCTGGTCACCAGAAGTCCCCTCTCGCTCACCCTTCCAAAGGTCTGTTTCAGCCCCACAACGCCGCAGAAGGTCCCTGGAAGGCGCACAGACCCGCCCAGGTCTGTACCCAGGGAGGCGAAGGTGACGTAGGCGGCCACATTAGCCCCGCCGCCGCCGCTGGAGCCGCCGGGGATGTGGTCCGGCGCCCAGGGGTTATGGACAGCGCCATAGTGGGGGTTGTTGGATGTCGCCCCCGCAGCAAACTCCTCCAGGTTCTCCTTGCCCAGGATGATAGCCCCGGCCTGCTTGCACAGGCCGACTACGTGGGCATCCTCTTCCGGCACGTGGTCGGCAAGGACTTTAGACCCCAGGGTTGTCCTGATGCCTCCCGTGGCGATGTTGTCCTTTATGCCTATGGGGATGCCATGCAGGGGGCCGCGATACTCGCCCCGGGCCAGGGCCGCCTCCTGCTCCCTCGCCTGGCCCATAGCCTGGTCGTGGAGTATGGTGATGAAGGAATTCAGGGTCGGCTGGAGCCGGTCTGCCTGGGCCAGGGCCGCCTCGGTGACTTCCACCGGAGAGACCTCCCTGGCCCTTATCCTTGGCGCTAACTCGGATATAGTCAGCTTGAGAAGCTCGGCGTTTGCCATCAGGACTGCCCTCCTTCCATTGCCCGAAGGAGCCTGCCTGACATTACGCTGGACAGGTCCAGCCCCCTCAGTTTCTCCATCTCTGTCAAGTATTCATCCAGCGCAGGCTGGATAAGGTCCAACTCCTCGTCGGAAAGCTCGAACCCGTGATAGTCGCGGACCATGGCCCTCAGGGTATCCTTTTGGACTCCCATGCGCTCCACCTCCCATATTAGTCTCTATGGGGTCTCTTTGGGCCTATCTACGATGGGAGTGTAAATCAGCGTCTTGGGGGAAGTCAATGAGAGGTCTGGCAGAGGTCTTGCCATAGCAGGGATAATGGGTTATTTTGGTATCCGGTAAGTAGTTGCTAATGCGTGAGTAAAAATCTCAATCAGTCCCTCCTGTCGTTACTATGAAAATAGGCAGCGCCAGGTTCCCCCACCGCACAGCTAAAGTGAGCGGGGGGGGGAGGGGCAGGGAGTGAAGGGAGCATCACCCTGAAGGGTGCGGCATCCACCCCCCACCGTCATTCCGGCGTAGGCCGGAATCCAGGGGCGGGGAGGTAGACTCCCGCTTTCGCGGGAGCGACGATGGAGAAGCGCCAGGACTTAGCTTGTTGTTCACGCACCAGTAAACTGAAAGAAACAAACAGTATATATCTTGAGGGAGGTAAGAGCAGACCATGAAAGTGGCGCAACTGATGGGACCCAAGAGGTTCGACTTTGTGGACGTGGAGATGCCTACTGTCAATGATGGCGAGTGTCTCATCAAACTGGAGAAGGTATCTATCTGCGGCAGCGACATAAGGCACGGCTACGGGCCCATCTATCCTGAGGAGGAGTATCCCCTGGACGTAGGCAGGCCGTGTCACGAGTGCGCCGGTGTGGTGGTCGACAGCAAGACCGACGCCTTCCATGAAGGGCAGCGGGTTATCGTGCTGCCCGGCGCCGGGGTGGGCGGCCTGTCGGAGTACATCTCTTCCAATCCGGGTCGGATGATTGCCCTACCCGATCATGGAGACCTGACCGAGTGGGTCATGTGCCAGCCTTCGGGCACTGTCCTCTACTCTTGTCAGAGGACGGGCAGCGTGCTGGGCAAGAGCGTGCTGATTATGGGACAGGGGGCCATCGGCTTGTCCTTCACCATGCTTATGGCTATGCAGGGAGCCAGGCAGGTTATAGCTGTGGACTTGCTGGACTACCGCTTGCAGTGGTCCAGGGACTTTGGGGCCACCCACACCATCAACCCCGGCAGAGAGGACCTGACAGAGGCCGTGAACGAGCTTACCGGAGGAGTGGGGGCCGACGCAACGGTGGAGGCGGCAGGATACCCGGATTCCCTGGACGCTGCCTTCCGTTTTGTGCGCCAGTTCGGCACGGTTACTTTGTTCGGCATCCAGGGCGATGACATAGTCCCGGTGGATACCCGCCCCTGGATGGACAAGCAGCCCACTATAATACCCACCACCGGGGCGCGCAGCGGAGACCCCACGACCCATATCAGGAACATGGTAGGGCTGAGGGAGCGGGGGCAGGTTGACCCCGGCAAGATGGTAACTCATCGCGTCGGCTTCAACCCCGACGATGTGAACAAGGCTTACCAGATGTACGAGAACCGGGAGGACAACATAGTCAAGGTAGTGATGAACGTGGGATCGTAGCCTATAACGACTACCGCTTTTCCAGTCTTGCCGGCAGCCTCCTCACACCAGCCGAGTTAAGCCGTCAGGAGGCTGCCGGGGTCCTTCATCTGCATCCAACGGAAGCCCCAAGTCCAAAGCGCCAGTCCGGTTGGGGACTGGATGGCAAATCCTGGCGATTTGGCGATGATTTACACCAACCCTGAACAGTTACCCGGCGCATTGTTGTGTTACAATGGTATCCCCCCGGCAATCTCAGGTAGGATGTTCCGAGGAAGAGCATACCTGCCAGACTGAGAGAAGGTCACCCAACCTAACTGGAAACTACAATATGCGCGATTGAGCATAAGCTCCCCACGAAACGAAGATATGAGATATGGTGGAGATGTATAGGCATGTCGAAGGTCCTTGACATACTGAGCCGGTTGGTCACGGCCCAGCCGATTGCTACGCTTCTCGTGCTGCTGGCAATCACTATCGGACTTGGCGCAGGGTTCACGCGGCTCGCTCCGCAGGCCGATAGCACGGTGTTCCTGCCCAAGGACAGCAAGGTGGCCACCGCCAACAGCAAGATAGAGATGCTGTTCGGAGGCTCCAAGGACACGAAAACGGCGACACTGATCTTCCGGGGGGACGTGCTGACGCCCAACGGCCTCACGCAGATAGACGGTGTGCTGGACCAGGCCACGTCCGACCCCAGGGTCGCGCCGCTGCTGGCGATTCCCAATCCCGTCGTCTCTCCTACCCTGCTGATCGCCTCTGTGGTGGACACCAACGACTTTGCTTCGCTGTCGCAGCAGCAGATTGACCAAGCCGCGGCCCAGGTCCCGCTAGACCGGTTGGTGGGCACCGACGCGGACGGCAACGAGGTCGCCATTGCCAACGTGAAGCTGGTCAATGACATAGACGGCGATGGCGACACAGAAGATGATGCCGATACTCTCGTCGCTGCCGAGCTTGCCATCCGTGACATCACAGAGGCAAGCCAGGGGCCGCTGGATGGCAGCAGCCTGTCCTCGGCCACCATATCCGAGGAGACCTCGGCCGCCACCGGCTCAGAGATGATCATACTGATGGTCGTGGCCCTGGCGGTGATAGCCGCGTTGCTGCTGCTGTTCACCCGCTCGTTCTTCGACCTGATACTCTCACTGGTCGGCCTGGTGCTCACCATCGTGTGGGTTGTAGGTGCCCAGGGCTGGCTCGGTCCCGAGGGTGTTGGGCTGATCGGTGCGCCGAACATGCTGACCACCATGGTGCCGATCATGCTCATCGGCCTGGTGGTCGATTATGCGATTCAGACGGTGGGGCTTTATCGTGAGCAGCGCAACGAGGGCCATGAGGTCAGGGCGGCGGCGCGTCTGGGGTTGCGGTCAGTCATCATTCCCCTCTCCCTCGCCGCCATTACCACCATCGTATCTTTCCTGACCAACCTCACCTCCCCGATTCCAGCCAACGGCGACCTCGGCGTCGTCGCGGGCGTCGGAGTGGGCGCGGGCCTGATCATCATGCTGGCGCTGGTTGCGTCGTCGCGCGCGCTCCTCGACCGGTGGCGCGAGTCCCGCAGTTCGCTGCCGCCGCCGCGTCCCATTTCCGGCGCGATACCCGGTGTAGGCCCCGCGGTGGAGGCGCTGGGCGGCCTCCTTGCCCGCAGGCCGGCGCCGTTTCTGGTGGTCATGGGCATCGTCACCCTGCTGCTGGGGGTTGCCTCCACCCGGATCGACACGGAGTTCGACACGCGGGACTTCCTGCCCACCGGCGGCGAAGCCTTCAGGAACATCGAGACCCTCGATGCGGCCTTCGGCGGCTCGACTGCCGTGATGAAAGTGCTGATCGAGGCCGAGATTACCGACGACCGCACCATTCGCAACATCCTCGATTTCACCGTGTCCTTCTCCGACGACCTGCGCCGGCCCGAGGGCGTGGTGGGCGGCATCCAGTCCTCCCTCGGTCTGCTGCTGCTCGACTGGATCACTGACGACGGCACACCCGGCGACAACTACGATGCTCAGCTGAGCGACATGGCCATGGCGGCGAATGAGTTCCGCCTCGACCCCGCACAGTTACAGGCCATCGTCGACCGGATGGAAGAGATAGACCCCGAGGGATTCAAGCAGGTTGCCTTGAACAATCCCAACGGACCAGATACGCTGCTGGTCCGGTTCCAGGCGCTCAAGGGAGACCAGGAGCGGGCCGGGCGCATGGTTGATGACATACAGGGGCTATGGTTCGGCAAGGAGGAGGAGATAACGCCGACCTCCGGCGAGGTCATCGGCTTGGAGGTGGTCAATGTTATGACCAGCAGCCAGACGGCCTCCATCATCACGACCATCCTCGCCGCGCTGATTATCCTCTGCCTCTTCTTCTGGATCACCAAGGGGCGTCCGGCGCTGGGCTTCATCGCGGTTGGACCCATCGTGATGGTGCTGGTCTGGGTTCTGGGAACGATGACGCTGTTTGGGATTCCGTACAACGTGATAACCGCGCTGATTACGGCGCTGTCCATCGGAATCGGCGTGGACTACACGATCCACATAATTCACCGCTACGAGGAGGAGTTCCGGCACACGCGAGACCCGGAGGCTGCCGCCCGTCGCACTCTCGGGACGACCGGCTCTGCGCTTCTTGGCTCGGCGCTGACCACCGCCCTCGGCTTCGGGGTGCTGGCCTTCTCGTCGCTGACGCCCTTCCAGCAGTTCGGCATCGTCACTGCAATCACGATAGCCTACGCGCTCATCGCCGCCGTCGTGGTGGTGCCGCCAGCAATGATCCTGTGGGCCGCATACCAGAACTACCGGCTACGGAGCACCGTCGCCCGCGCGGAGCGAGAGCTGGACGACAATCCATGAGCGCCCGGCTCGGAGCGGGTGCGAAGCGGGTCGGACATAAACGGGACCCCCGGCCACCGGACTCAGGCCCGGCCTACGCTGGGGCTACGGCCCCCACCCTAACCCTCCCCCTTTGCGGGGGAGGAGGTGGATTTTCATAATACTTGCCCGTGGCCCTTGAGGCCACATAAGGAGATGAAAATGGCGGGCAGCCTCCCTACCATGATACTCCCTTCACTCCCTGCCCTTCCCCCATCGCTCACTTTAGCTGTCATTCCAGCTTTCGCGGGAATCCAGGGGGTGAAGGCTGGGTTTCCGGCCTTGAGAACTGCCTATTTTCATAATAATACTTGGCAACTGAGGTAAACCTTTCAGTGTGTGAATTGACAGAATCCCCAATTACAACCGAGCAGTCGGGCCTTTACGTTGACGTTGAGAACCTTCAGAGCGATGCCAGAAACTTGATAGATTCTCTAATGCGCAACTGGCCTCTCGAAGTGCCCCAACCCACTCACATGTTCCTCTACGTCAGGGCGGACATGGTTGAGCTATGGAAGACGTGGGCGTTGAGCCGGTTTGACGTGCAATATGTTGAGGTGAAAGGCATACAGCATTTCGCCAGCATGAAGCAGTCCAAAAACTCGGGGGACATCGCCATAGCGGTGGACGCCATGTCCGATCTCCTCAGGGGCCGGGTCAGCCACGTCGCCGTCTTCAGCGATGACAGTGATTTTATCTCCCTGTTCGCCAAGGTGAGGGAAGAGACGGGAGATATTCGGTCGCGGCTTGGCCGCATACCCTTCATCTGGATGCTGACGGAACGGGACGGGACCCGGTCGGCAACTATAGGGGACTTCTTTCCCTCAGAATATCTCCATTTTGTCCAGGGAGCCTCCGCGCCGCACCATCGGCAGCCCCAGGCAGGCCCTATGGTACAAAGGAGCGCCCCCGTCCTTGCTCCCGTGCCCGATCCTACCGCGCAAAGGAGCGCCCCTGTCGTTGCTCCCCCACCCGATTCCTCGGCGCAAAAGAGCGCCCCCGCCGCTGCTCCCCCACCCGATTCCTCGGCGCAAAAGAGCGCCCCCGCCGCTGCTCCCACGCCCGATGCCTCCGCGCAAAAGAGCGCCGCCGTCATTGCTCCCGCGCCCGATTCCACGCTACAAAAGAGCGCCCCCGTGGATAACCATATACCTGCTTCCGAGGAAGAGTCCATAGCTGCTACTATCATAAGAGAAAGGCCCATCGGGACTTTCAAGAGCACCGACTGCAAGAGCATCATCAAGCAAGGTTTTCCCAATCACCCCCTGGCATCCATGGACAACGCCAGGTTTGGATCACAATTTGCCGAGAAGATATGGCCTCTGCTTGAGAAAATGGGAGGCAAGCAAGTGAAGGGCAGGCCAATTCGTTATGAGATGACCCAGGCGGCCAAAGATTCGGTCAGCCCCTGAATCTCCATCAAAGGGCCCTCATAGACTGTCATGCCATGAAAATAAGCGGCGCCCAACTCGTTATTATTATGAAAATAGGGTTTTCATCCTCGTATGTGGCCCGCAGGGGCATGGGCAATTACCATGAAAATAGGCAGCAACCAGCACCATAAAGACAGCCAGTGCCCAGCCCGTCATTCCCGCGAAAGCGGGAATCCAGGGTCCCGCAATGTCGGAGTCGCTGCGAAGTCACCCACACCCCGCCCCTGGATTCCGGCCTACGCCGGAATGACGAAGTGGAAGGCTGCCTGTCATTTTCATCCCCTTACGTGGCCCGCAGGGCCATGGGTAATTACCATGAAAATAGATGCCCACCGTCATTCCGGTGCAGGCCGGAATCCAGGAGCGGGGCGGTGGACTCCCGCTTTCGCGGGAGTGACGGTGACGATGGGGAAGTGCCAGGGTTTAGTTCTTTGTTCACACATCAGCGAATTATTGGAGGAAACCGCTTGTGAAGATTTGCTCGCTTCTACCTAGCGGCACAGAGATAGCCTTCGCGTTGGGCCTGGGAGACCAGGTAATTGGAGTAACCGACATCTGCGACTATCCCGAGGAAGCCAGGACGCGGCACGTTGTCAGCCGGAGCCTCATAGACCCCTCGGTACTCACCAGCGCTGAGGTGGAGCAGAAGATGAGGGAACTGACCGCCGATGGAGGAAGCACCTACGAGCTTGACACCCAATGGCTTTACAAGGAAAACCCGGACCTGTTCCTTACCCAGGACCTGTGCTATGTATGCGACATAGACGCCAGCCTGGTCTTCGATGCCGTGACTGTCCTTCTATCTCAGCCCCAGGTGCTGGTGCTAAGCCCAAGGACAGTGTCGGAGGTCTTCGACACCATCACCCAGGTAGGAGAGGCCGCCGGTGTCAGGGACAGGGCCGATGAGCTTGTGGGACAGCTTCAGGCCAGGGTGGATTGGCTGGTTGGCAAGACAGGCCCTACCCAACGCAAGCCCCGAGTCTTTTCCCTGGAGGGGATAGACCCCCTGGTAGCGGGAGGCCACTGGATACCGGAGATGAAGCTGCTGGCAGGGGGAAGGGACGATATGTTCAGCCCCGGCTGCCCTGCTCTGCGCCTGACCTGGGAGCAGGTACGGGACTACGACCCGGAGGTACTGTTTCTCACCCTATGCTCATCGGACCTGAAGAGAAACCTGAGGGAGGTCCACTGGCTGGCAAGGCAGGAGGGTTGGTGGGACTTGCAGGCTGTAACGTCGGGCCAGGTGTACATGATAGACCACATCTACTTCAGCAGGCCCGGCCCCAGGATAGTCCAGGGCATTGAAATCCTGTCGCAAATCATCCACCCGGAAATCTTCACCGGACTGATACCAACCGACACAGTGATGAAGCTGGACCCCTCGGCAGCTAGGGGATGCCCCCCCGAGGAGTTGGCCGGCTATTTTCTCTCCTACCCTTCAAGCTAGAGCTTGCTTTCCTTGGACTCCCACCTGGCCCGCGCGGTAATCCACAGGGACACCAGTATCAGGCGGATGTCCAGCCAGAGGCTCTGTCTGCCGGCATAGATGGCGTCGTACCTGTACTTCAGATGCCGGGGTATGTCCCTGGGAGCGAAAATCTGGGCAATGCCGGTGAGTCCGGGCCTCAGCCGAGACCGGGCCTCGAAGCCGGATATAGCCTCGTCGGGCAGCGTTCCCGTCTCTTCCTCCTGGGCCTGCACCTCGTCTATGGCCAGTGCCCTTGGGCCTACCCAGCTCATATCTCCCCTGGCGATGTTCAGAAGCTGGGGCATCTCGTCCAGGCTGGTAGCCCTCAGCAGGCGGCCTACCCTGGTAATCCGAGGGTCATTCTCCCTGGCCTGGATGTTGCCGAATCGCTCCACTGCGTTGGGGACCATAGTGCGGAATTTGTACACCCTGATTATGGTCTTGTCCTTCCCCCAACGGTCCTGGACAAAGAGAATAGGCCCCCTGTCCTCCAGCTTGATGGCTATGGAGAAGACCAGCCAGAGGGGTGACGCAACCATCAGGCCAACAATGGCAAGGAAAAGGTCCATGGGTCTTTTGAACGGATAACTTTTGCCCGATACCGGACCTGCTTCCGGGTCATTTCCCCTTGACCCGCCTTTCTCCCTTCTCCCATAGACCCACGACGGTATTGAGACATCAAAATCCGTCGCATCCTGGGCGGGTGTCTGGGAATGTGATTCACCAACCTGTCCATAACCCGGCTTGCCCTCTCTCATATATGCCGATTACTCCTTTTGTTTGGGTTGCTCGCCTAGGCGCAGCTACACCATCCTGGGCGCTGAAGCTGGATACCAGTATATAAATTGAAAATGCCCTCCTATCCCTGAGGAGGGCATAGTCTGTTGGGGGTGTACTGCTCCCCGTGATGTAGGCCGCGCCGGACGCCCCACAGGGTAGCCACGAGGGCTACCCCTACAAGGCAACCCGCCTCCGGCATTGTAGGGGCAACCCTTGTGGTTGCCCTTCGGGCTGCCATAGGCATCAAGAGCGGGAATACCCAGGGCCGGGCGCTATCGGCGGTGGTCAGCCCTGTATTCCGGCAGCTTCCAGGGCGGCTTCCAGCTTGGGAGGACTATATCCTACAACCTTCTGGTCCTTGATCATCGTTACGGGAGTGCTCCGGTGACCCAAGCTGAGAAGGTCATTCTTGGCCGCCTCGTCAAGAGAAACGTTGCGCTCCATGAAGGGGATGCCTTTCCGTGAAAGGTACACTTTCACCATGTGACAGGGGCCTCAACCTACCGAGGTATAGACTATTATATCATCCATTATTCAGCTCCTCCTTCTTGTGATGTTCGCTGCCTGGTCTTCCTGTCGGACTTGGACTCATACTCCTGGTCAAACAGGCCCTCTCCGGGCTTAACCGCCTCATCTATAGTCTGTACGAACTCCTCACCCTGCTCGTATTTGCGAAGAAACTCTTCGCTGACGAAGAACATTCAGATGCAGAACCCGTCTCTCGAGATGTCCTCGTGGTGTCGGTCACAGGGGCAAATTTTTTTGCGGTCCTCCACCGGATCGCCACTAAGAGGCATTCAAGGGCAGTAGCGGTAGCCGTACTTGACCTGGTTTTCAGCCAAGCCCTGTTGGACTAGCTCCACCACCTCGGGTTCGGGGAAGAACTCGTACTCGCCGCGTTCCACGTACCGTTCGGAGAAGCGTTTGGTCCCTTCCAGGGCATCATCATAGTTAAGTTTTCGCTCCACCATGCCGGCCTCCAAACCTATATATCAGACCTTGGACCCGCCCAAGGCTTGCGCCGTCAGCCCGGCGGTTGGACCGGCTGCCCGCCGGTCCTCATTTGGGTGTGCATCTCACAGGGCATCGCCTTGAACTGCTGCGCCCTGCTCTTCAGGTGCCCCACCAGGCTGGGGAGGCTCTCCTCTATCTCAGGGAGGGTCTTGGCTCTGGAGATTTCCACACTCAGCAATGCTGCGGTGCCACACTTGCAGCTTACGGAGAAGAACACCTTGTGGAAGTCCTTATTCCCGGAAAAGTCCAGCTTGAACCCCTTGAGGAGAGCAAGGCCGGACTCATCTGAAGCCGCTTCCCCCAGCAAGCTGTGAATCTCCTCCAAGGGTACAGGCAGAGACGCCGGCTCACCCAAAGGAGTCTCCTTCCGAGGGTGGTCCCGCAAGCGTTCCAGCCATCCTAGCCTTCACTTTCCCTCTCGTCAAGCTCCCGCAGGAACCTCTCCACCTCGGGGGACAGGGGCGGCGGCGGCTCCTCCGGTGCTCCCTCCCGGGCATCGTACTGGGCTTCCAGGCGGTCCAGCACCGATTTAAGCTCCTGATTATTATTTACCGCGGAGTTGAGCTCACGATATTGCCTCTCCCCGCGCTCCTTGTCTATCAAGGTATCGGGAAGCTGGTACATGGAGCACATCAACTCCATGAGCCTCGATGCGCCCAGGTAGTCTTCTTCCAACTGGACATACTGGGGCAGGTGGACCACGAAGCCCATGTTCTCTACCCCGAGTTTCACCGCCTCTTGAGTCATAACGGTGGTGATGCTGGTGGGGCCTTGATAGTTGCTCTGCTGCACCTTGAACTTCTTGGCGTCTTCGCTGGTATTCTGGCCGGTGGCTGTGCCCGATACCAGCAACGGCCTGGTGTGGGGTACGATGTCATACATCCCGCCAACCAGGCAGACCCGCTTCACCCCGAAGGTCTTGAAGAGTTCCAGGACCGAATCTATGTAGTCCTCTCCCAGGGCATGAGGCTCGCGCATGTTAAAGAAGAGGAACTCGGGAGTCTCCTCCCTATGGGCATAGCTGATGGTTGTGTTGGGGATGACCAGCCGCCGCTCTCCCGAGACAATCCGGGACCTGGGGCGGTATCGGGTGAAGTCGAAGAAGTTCCCAGGCCGGGCCAGCTGCCCTAGCTCCTGGGCATCAAGGTGACGCTCCATGCGGCCCAGCACCTGAGTGCCTACTCGTCCCACGTTAATCCAGGGGCGGAGGACCATGATGGCATGAGGCTCCCGCAATTGAGGCAAGGGTTCTTTTATCTCAAATGCTCCTATTCTCATGCTCATATCTTGACAGGCTGGCAGAGTTTTTGCAACCCCTCAACAGCCGAGGTAGAGTCTCAGTTTAGAATCAGAGAACCATCTTAACATCACATCAGGGCCTTTCCATTGTCCCGAAAACTGCATATCGTCATTCCCGCGAAAGCGGGAATCCAGGTGGGGGGTGGGGTATGCGCTCCCTGAAGCAAGCCAACCTTGGAAAGGTCCTGGTCTTAACATCCCTGGGGGTAGCCCCAACATAACATATTGTGGTATATTCACCCTGCGACAATTGCCGGTACGCGAGTCCTGAAGGGGCATAAGTAAATCAAAGTGTGGCCGGTTCTCCCGTCACACCGAGGCTCAGGTAGATGCCAGTAAGATGGATGTAAAGACCGCGTCCTGAGATAGCCTGCAAAACAGTGTCGGCCAGGTGGGAAAAAGGGGTTGAAATGGCTGCTCCCGCATTTGATACACACAAAGCCGTAAGGCGTCTCAAGGATGCCGGGATCGAGGAGCCTTTAGCCGAAGCAGTGGTCGAAACGGTTGGCGAGGCAATCAGCGGGAATCTCGCAACCAAGGATGATCTTCGGAACATTAACGCTGATCTTCGGGTCATAAAGGCTGAGCTTGAAGCGCTGGAGTTGCGCATCATCCTCAAACTTGGCAGCCTAGTTATCCTCACTATGGGACTGGCAGTCGCCCTCATAAAGTTAATACCATAGCCCAAAGACATCAGAGGCAGATTGAACACGTTGGTATAATTGAGAGGTATAATCTACAGCACGGGGCGCCCGTGAAAATTCCTACTCAGGGAGATTCAGCATGATAACAAAGTTCGGCACCTTGTACGCGGGAAACGTAGACCTGGACAATATAGGTCTGGAAGGCACTCCTGCCAATGAGCGAAATCTGTCGGATGAGCACCTTGCTACGGCCTTCGACAAGTCCCAAGCCATGGCCCAACTGATGGACGACCTGGGATATGAGACCTTCTGGACCGCTGAACACCACTTCCAGAAGGAGGGTTACGAGTGCCTTCCCAACCTGTTGATGCTGTATGTTCACCTTTCCCATCTGACCAAAGACCTCAAATTTGGATGCGGCTTCAACATAAACCCCATGTGGCACCCTCTGAGGTTGGCCGAGGACTACGCCACAGCAGACATCCTTACCGATGGCCGCATCATATTTGGCGTCGGGCGAGGCTACCACTCCAGAGAGGTTGAGAGCTTCGGTTCTCCCATCATAGACCAGAACGCCAACCGAGAGATGTTCGAGGAACAGGTCGAGATTATGATGAAGGCGTTCCATGAGCCTTCTTTTGCTTACCACGGGAAATACTATGACATTCCTCCCAGGGTTCCCTATAGGGGATATGAGCTAGAGGAAATCTCCCTGGTCCCAAGGCCCAAAAACCTGCCCGTGGAAGTCTATCAGCCTGTGGTGAGCGCCAGCGACCGGGGCCTCAACTTTATGGCTAAACACGGCATCAAGGGTATTATCGGGGGAGGGGCCGCCGCCGGCGGGGCCTCGGACACCGTGGTGCGTAGGTGGCAGGAAATTCAGGCCCAGCACGGTATCGAGACCGAGTTGGGCGGTAACCTCATTATCTCTTTCTCAGTCCACCTGGCGGAGTCGGAAGAGAAGGGTATGGATGAGGTCAGGAAATACTTTGAAGAAAACATCAAGATGTTCGGCCCCCTGGGGTTTGTGCGTGGGCTTACCCCGGAGCAGATTGATGCCCTGGGCGACCCCAAGAGAGCGCCTTTCGCCGGGCTGCCTACTCTGGAGGCTGCCGTCGAGGCCGGTTCGTGGATGATAGGCCCGGCGGAGGAGATCGCAGGAAAGCTGTTGGAGGTCCAGCAGAGATACCCGGGCCTGGAGGAGGTAAACATAGGCGCTACCACCATGGGCACTCCTCTTCGGGTGACTCTGGAGCAGCTTGAATGGTTCGGAAAAGAGGTTATGCCCATCTTCAAGAACCAGGCTAAGTAACCCCAGGACCTTTTACCAGGACATTGTAGAGGAGTTGCCAGTAAAAGCCTTTTACTGGCAACTCCTAAGAGTTTCTCCCCTTGATCACCACCCCAGGGCATGTGTAAAGTCCCCTCGCCCCGGTGGAAGAGAGTTAGGGTGAGGGGGCAGTCCCCTGAAGGGGGAAGGGACTTCTGAAACATCATCCTGTGTCGTTTTTAGTCACTTTGCACACGTCCTGATGCCCCGCCCCATCATACATCCGACGCGGCGAATACCTGCTGGATGGCGGCCTCGCGCAGGGCGGCCTCCAGGACTACAACCCTTGGGCCGCCGGAGTTAACGGCCACTTCCACCTTCTGGTCCGGTAGGACGCTAAACTCCCGCTCCCCGTCCAGGGCGATGGTGCATGGCTTGTGGTCAACCCTCACCCGCTCGCCTATAGGCAGCAGCCTCCAGTCTTCGATGGGCACCCTTCGGATGATCCCCGGCGCAACAGGGGCCAGGACCGACATTCCACCGCCGGCGTTCTCGCCATTACCTGGCCGGTAATATAGTCCCACATCGTCCGTCATGGTGACGGGACGTAGTTGGGCGCCGATGGAAGAAAGGCCAATGCTGGTAGGCTCGGCGCGGGTGAGGAAGACTTCATAGAGGGTGCCCACGTCCCAGATAGCCCTAGACGCTACGAATCTCTCCCTGGAAACAGCCACGTCCACCAGGGCCATGTCCCGGTACTCGCCATCGAGGTACACGTCTATCCTCTTGCTGACGGTGCAGACCTGGTCGGCGTCAATCATGCCCTCGGCCAGTATCCCCGCCGCCATGCCTGCCAGGGTGCCCTCCATCATGGTGGGGAAGACGTTGTTGGTGCCGGTGGATATGGGGATCAAGGGCACCTGCCCGCAGCCTTTGGCGACGGCCCTGTTGGTGCCGTCGCCTCCCAGAGTTACCAGGCATCCCACCCCCATCTCTCTCATCATCGTCGCAGCGCGTGTGGAGTCCTGGGTAGAGCTAAACACGCTCATATCCAGCAAGTCTATGTCCAGGGATAGCTGGTTGTCATCCCTGGCCCGGCGGCAGAGGTGGGACAGGTCGGGCATAGCCACCGCCCGCTTTACACCCACAGCCTGAAGTCCCAGAAGGACCCTGCGGACTATGTTGACTTTCTCCCAGTCGGGCACCACCCGTCCGTGCGCCACCAGGCGGCGGATGTCTTTGCTGGCAGCGGGATTTGCCACGATACCTACTAGAGCCAATGACCCTCTCCTTTGCATAACCGTCATTCCTATGGAATCGAACCTCCTCCCCCCTTGCGGGGGAGGATTGAGGTGGGGGGTATCACCCCTGTAGTGGTCAGAGTCGTCACCCGCAGTAGGCAGTAGGCGATGGTATCACCCCCATCCTAACCTTCCCCCGTCGAAGGGGGAAGGGACTGCTTGGGTGGATTCCCGCTTTCATGGTGATGGCGGCGCTGGTTGGCTGGCTATTTCCATCACCAAGTCGGCCTAAGCCGGAGTGACCATCCACCAGGGGTCTTCCAGGGACTCCCTGACGGTGCGGAGGAAGTCCGCCGCCGGCGCGCCGTCTATTATCCTATGGTCGAAGGTCAGGCTGAGGAACATCATAGTGCGCTTGGTTATCTCGCCGTTGTGGACAGCCGGCTTCTCCACAGCCCTTCCTATGCCCAGAATCCCGACCTGGGGCGGGTTGACTATGGGGGTAAAGGCATCTATGCCCTGGGGTCCCAGGTTGGTGATGGAGAAGGTGCCCCCCGTCACGTCGTCGTAGGATGCCCTGCCCTCGCGGACCTTGCCTGCAAGCTCCCGGGCCTCCCTGGCAATCTCGGCCAGGCTCTTCTCGTCGGCCCTGCGGATGGTGGGCACTATCAGGCCCTCCTCCAGGGCCACCGCGACGCCCACGTTAATCTCCGGCGACAGTTCCGCCCCGTTCTCTCCCTGTAGGGTGTTCATGCGGGGGTACGCCTTGAGAGCGCGGGCCGTGGCCTTGATAACCATGTGCAGGGGACTCAGGCCGCCATCGGTCATCTGGCGGGCCAACCCCTGGCGCATCACCATCACTTCCGTAACATCGGCCTCGGTGGTGAGGGTAAGCTGGGCCATAGTCTGCAAGCTCTGCAACATGCGGGTGGCTATAGTCCCTCGCATCCCCGTCAGAGACACTGCCTGGGCCGCCGGCGCCTCGATAGCCTTCTCCACGTCCTCGATGAGGATTCTACCCCTGGGGCCTGAACCCTGCACCTGGGCAAGGTCAATCCCATGCTCCTGGGCCAGCCGACGGGCTGCCGGCACCACCTGCACTTGGGGCCTCTCGGGAGCGGGCGGGGCTGCGGCAGCCTGGATAGCCTTCTCCACGTCCTCGATGAGGATTCTACCCCTGGGGCCCGAACCCTGCACCTGGGCCAGGTCAACCCCGCGCTCCTGGGCCAGCCGACGGGCTGCCGGCACCACCTGGGCAGTCACCTGGCCCTGGCCTGTGGGTCGAGGAGGAGCGGAGGCGGGAGTTGGGGCAGCCACCCCCGGAGTTATAACCCTTGTGGCAGAGGTGGCGGACGGCGCGCTCGATGGACGGGGGACCTGCTCCCCAGGGTCCGCAATGATAGCCAGCACTGTGCGGATGGGAACGGTAGCGCCCTCGTCCACCAGGATGTGAGCGATGACTCCACCGGCTACGGACTCCAGCTCTGTCTCAATCTTGGAGGTCTCAACCTCAACCAGGGGTTCCCCCTCTGCGATGGTATCGCCCTCCTGTTTCAGCCACTTGACTATGGTGCCGTCCTGCATTTCCATGCCCCACTGGGGCAGCAAAATCTCTCTTGCCATACCATTCTCCTTCTCCGGGGGTTTTCGGTTATCCCAGCCCCAGGGCGCAAATTAACATCAGATTGGCACCGGGGGGAAGGACCGGAAAGCCTGTCTCCCTTCCCCGTCTCTTTTCCAAATGTACCTGGCATCCCCTGCCCCGGGCCGCTCCACTACCGTAGGCACCACCACCAGTCCCCCCTTGCCGGAGAGGACCGGGAGGATGTTTCCTGGGCAGCAGGGCGGCGTATCTTCCCTACCGGCGGTCTATTGCAGGGTAGCCCTAGCAGCCTCGGCGATGGTCTCCGGAGTGGGGTAGCACAGAGGCTCAAGGGCAGTGCTGAAGGGGATGTGGACGTTGGCTGTCCCCAGGCGCTGGATGGGAGCCTGTAGGGACCAGAACCCTTCCATCGCCACTATAGCGGCTATCTCGCTGGCTGCGCTGCAAGTCTTGTGGGCCATGTCAACCACTACCAGGCGGCCCGTCTTTTCTACTGAACTAAGGATAGCGTCTTTATCCAGGGGGACCAGAGTCCGGGGGTCCAATACCTCGGCTGAGACGCCCTCTTGGGCCAGTTGCTCCGCAGCCTGGAGGGAGTGGGGCACCATGCCCCCGATGGCGACTATAGTGACGTCGGTGCCCTCGCGCTTGATGTCCGCCTGGCCGAAGGGTATGGCGTAGTCCCCCTCGGGCACCTGGCCGCGAGCGCCCAGGATGGTGCGGTCTTCGCAGAAGATCACCGGGTCGTCGTCGCGAATGGCCGTCTTCAGGAGGCCCTTGCCGTCATAGGAGTTGCTGGGGAAGACCACCTTGAAGCCCGGAATGTTCATAAATATAGGGTGGGAGCGGTCCGAGTGGTGGGCTGCCATGCTGCCGCCGTAGTACATGGACATACGATAGACTATCGGCAGGTCAACCTGGCCCCCGAACATATAGCGCATCTTGGCGGCCTGGCTTATCAGGGAGTCCATAGCCACCCACAGGAAGCAGGAGGCGCTCTCCACGATGGGCCTCATCCCCACTGCGGCCGCGCCCACCGCCGCGCCCACGAAAGCGTTCTCCGAGAGGGGGGTGTCAAATACCCGCTCGTCTCCGAACTCGGGGTGGAGGCCACCCGATGCGCCATACACCCCCGACCGGATGTCCTCGCCCATGATGAACACCCGCTCATCCCGGCGCATCTCCTCCCGCATGGCCTCGTTCAGGGCCTGGGTCAGCGTAATGTCCCTCGTTTGTGTCTGGGTCGCCATATTTCACCTCTTTAGAAAAGCAATCGGTAGGGGCGACCCTTGTGGTCGCCCATCTCGGCAGGTAGTCAGCCCCTCCGTCACTCCGGCTTTCGCCGGAGTCCAGAGGCGGGGCTGTCGGTGACTTCGCATTGGCCCCAACGCTACGTGACCCTGGATTCCGGCCTTCGCCGGAATGACGGGCTGGGCGCTGTCTATGGGGTTGAAGAATTCTTCGTCCCTACTCCATCGTGGCCCTGGCAGCCTCGGCTATGGAGTCGACGGTGGGGTAGCACAGGGGCTCAAGGGCAGTGCTGAAGGGAATATGGACGTTTACCGTCCCCAGGCGCTGGATGGGGGCCTGTAGGGACCAGAACCCCTCCATTGCAACGATGGCGGCTATCTCGCTGGCGGCGCTGCAAGTCTTGTGGGCCATGTCAACCACCACCAACCGGCCCGTCTTGACCACCGAGTCCAGGATGGCCTGCTTGTCCAGGGGCACCAGGGTCCGGGGGTCCAGCACCTCGGCGGAGATGCCGTCCTGGGCCAGTTGCTCCGCAGCCTGGAGGGCGCGGGGCAGCATACCCCCGATGGCGACGATGGTAACGTCGGTGCCCTCTCGCTTTATATCAGCCTTGCCAAAGGGCACGGTGTAGTCCTCCTCTGGGACAAAGGCGCGGGAGCCGGATAGGGTGCGGTCTTCGCAGAAGAGGACCGGGTCGTCCTCCCGGATGGCCGTCTTCAGAAGCCCCTTGGCGTCATAGGCGTTGGTGGGGAAGACTACCTTGAAGCCGGGAATGTTCATGTATATGGGATGGGCGCGGTCCGAGTGGTGGGCTGCGCTGCTGCCACCATAGGATATGCCGGAGCGATAGACTATTGGCAGGTTTACCTGGCCCCCGAACATATAGCGCATCTTGGCGGCCTGGCTGACCAGGGAGTCCATAGCCACCCACATGAAACAGAGGGAGCTTTCCACGATGGGCCTCATCCCGACGGCGGCGGCCCCCACCGCAGCGCCCATGAATGCGTTCTCCGACAGGGGGCAGTCCCTTACCCGCTCTCCCCCGAACTCGGTGAAGAGACCTCCCGAAGCGCCATACACCCCCGACCGGATGTCCTCGCCCATGATGAACACCCGTTCATCCCGGCGCATCTCCTCCCGCATGGCCTCATTAAGGGCCTGGGTCAGGGTGATTTCTCTAGTCTGAGTTTGTGTTGCCATACCTCACCTCCCAAGGTTTAATAACCGGTTCCCTCCGCAGAGTACAAACGGCGTGAGAGGATGTTCCAGAAATCCCTTCCCCCTTTGACGGGGGAAGGTTAGGATGGGGGTGAAACCCGCGCAAAGAGGACCGCCCCCTCACCCTAACCTTGCCATCGGCGTCCCGCCGGCAACCTGTCGTTTCAATGGACCAACTACTCCAGCGGGATAGGGTTGGCAAACATGTCCTCGAATAGCTCGGAGGGGTCGGGGTAGGGACTCTGACGGGCAAACTCCACAGCCTCCTCGATCAGGGCCTTGACCTCATTCTCCACATCGTCAATCTCCGCCTGGGTAGCTATGTTCTGGGAGAGAAGCCTGTATTTGTGGATGTCTATGGGGTCTCGCTGCTTCCACTGCTCCAACTCTTCATCGCTGCGGTAGGAAGCCCGGACTATGCGGCCCAGGCCCAGGGAGTGGTCGTAGTAGCGATAGGTCCTGCCCTCTATCAGGGATGGCCCCTGCCCCTCTCTGGCCCGCTTCACCCCCTCTGTTACAGCCTCATGCATGGCGATAGCATCCTGGCCGTCCACAAGAACGCCGGGGATGTTATATCCGGCTGCCCGGTCTGAGATATTCTCCGTGGCTACCATGTCCTTGAAGCTGCTGGTCACTGCGTACTGGTTGTTCTCGCAAAGGAAGATGACCGGGAGCTTCCAGATGGCGGCCAGGTTCATGGACTCATGGAAAGCGCCCTCGTTGCTGGCGCCATCGCCGAAGAAGGCCACCGCGACCCGGTCGTTGCCCTGGAGCTTGCTGCCCAGAGCAGCGCCCACAGCGGTGGGAATAGAGGAGCCAAGGATACCCGATTCACCCAGGATGCCAACACTGAAGTCGGCCAGGTGCATGGAGCCGCCCTTGCCCTTGCAAAGGCCGGTGCGCTTCCCCAGAAGCTCGGCCATAGCCCTTTTCACGTCGCCGCCCTTGGCGATGGGATGCCCGTGGGAGCGATGGTTGCCCGTCATCCAGTCGTCGTCCCGGAGGGCCAGGCAGGCGCCAACGGCCACCGCCTCCTCACCGATGTAGGAGTGGGCCGCACCCACAATCTCGCCCCGTTCCACCATTCGGATTACCTCTTCCTCGAAGAGGCGGATACGCACCATGCGCCTTAGCATTTCCATCAGCAACCCTTTATCTTCCGCCATGACATCCTCCTTATTTCGTGCCTTCGTGTCCGGCAGCGTTCCGATTTAGGCGGTTTGGTGGGCGAACAAACTATCGCCTTTGGTAGGGGCGGGTTTGAAACCCGCCCCTACGGGCAACGGGACCACCTAAACTGCAACGCTACCCTTCATGCCCCAGGCCCTGGGAGTTGCGGGTATGATGCCGTATTATTATGGGTTTCGTCCATTGGTGTCAAGAGAAGGGTTGCCCCGAGGTAGCGTTGGAGTTGGCGTCCGAGCGCGTAGGGGCGGGTTTGAAGAGTTTGTCTCACAATCCTTGTGCAGTTGCCTCCTCCCCCTTGACGGGGGAGGATTGAGGTGGGGGTGATGGTTCTACTAGCTGGAATCGTCGTATAGAACTTAAATTTCTGCTGTTCACGCCATCACCCCCATCCTAACCTTCCCCCGTCGAAGGGGGAAGGAACTTCTGAGACAGGCTCTTGAAACCCGCCCCTACGTGAAGGCAAACCACCTAAAACGGAACGCTACCGTCGCCCCGACGTAGGGGATGTGCAAAGTCCCCTCCCCCATCGAAGTGGAAAGGGACTACTCTTGTCCCGCCGGGGTATCTGAAGTAGAATAGGGGCGCTTCATCAACCCCTTGTGCCCCCATCACCATTAAGGGTAGGACCAGACTCCCCCTGCCCCGCACTAGATTGCCTCGTGAATTGCCTGGGAACGGGGAAATGATGGTGGCAGCACAAGAGGGCGCGTAAAGAGGAGGAGAAGAGACATGAGACTAGACCCCATTAGCCTGTTCGACTTCGAGACCCGCGCCAAGCAAGCCCTTCCCCATGACACGTGGGACTTCATAGAGGCGGGAGCCTTCGATGAGATAACCACCAAGCGGAACAGGGCCGCTTTCAACTCCATAGCCCTGCGCCCCCGGTTTCTGGTGGACGTGCAGGACCGGGACCTTTCCACCACAGTCATGGGCCACAAGATTAGCTTCCCCGTGATGATCTCCCCCGCAGGCCAGCACAGGGTAGCCCATAACGACGGAGAGCTGGCTACCGCCAGGGCTGCGGGGTCTGCGGAGACTATTATGATGCTCAGCACCAGTTCCACCTACAGCATGGAGGATGTATCGAGAGCGGGCAGCGGGCCGCTAATCTTCCAGCTTTATCACCGGGGCTACGATCTGACGGAGATGCTGGTGCACCGGGCCGAGGAGGCGGGGTTTATAGCCATCTGCGTGACGGTGGACACCCCCGCTCCCGGGACGAAGGAGCGGGACGCTCGCAATCGCTGGATTCGCCCCAGGGGTATGGAGTTGGCTAACTTCGTGGGAGAGGAGGCCAACCAGGGCTTGATTTCGGGCACCGACGAGGCCACCAATTGGAACCAGCCCCAATTTCCACCCCTCACCTGGTCGGAGATTGGCTGGCTGCGCTCCCTCACCTCGCTGCCCATCATAATGAAGGGCATCAGGACCGGGGAAGATGCCCGGCTGTGCGTTGAGAACGGGGTCAACGGCATCCTGGTGTCCAATCACGGGGGCCGCCAGGTGGACGGGACCCTATCTTCCATTGAGACCCTGCCGGAGATAGTGGACTCGGTCAAGGGCCAGGCAGAGATTTACCTGGACTCCGGTATCCGGCGGGGCACCGACGTACTGAGGGCGCTGGCTATGGGAGCCAATGCGGTGTCCATCGGTCGGCCTCTCTTCTGGGGCTTGGCAGTGGACGGGGAGGACGGCGTGCGGATGGTGCTGGAGCTATTGCGCCAGGAGCTAGACCGGGCTATGGGCTACTGCGGGGCAACCAGCATTGACGGCATCACCCGCGACATGGTGGCCCTGCCCGGAGAGCCCGGCGGCGGGTGGGTGCAGGTCCAGGGGGTCTTATAGACCAGAGCCAGACCGCTCATCTTCTTGTCGAAGATGAGCGGTCTGCTTCTCACCCACCGGCCAGGAAGAGACTCTACCCGCCAGGCAGCAGATCGCCGGCCTTCAGCCCCAAAACAGCGGCGAACAACCTGGTCAGGAACCCCTTCGCCACCGCCTGTCCCCGCTCGCTGCTGAGGTCGAGGACCGCCGCCAACTCCACGGCAAATACGATTACCTCCAGCAGGGCCGTCAGGTAGTCATGGAGACATTCATCAAAGTCATATCCCTCAACCCCATTTTCCACCAGGGTGGCGTGATAAGTCCTGAGCAGGTCCATTCCCTCTTCAACCTGCTGGTGGGGCTGAAGGTTGGTGGAGATGAAGTAGGCCACGTCGTAGACCCCCCTCCCGATACGGCACCCCTGCCAGTCAATCACCGCTATGGGCCGGCCCCCATTGTTCCCATTAGCGTCTCCATTGGCGCCGGCGTCATCATAGAACAGGATGTTGTCCAACCGGAAGTCGCCATGTAGCAGGGTCCAAGGCGGCCCGGCCAGGTGATGCTTGATGGAGGCCACGTTGCCCGTGAGCCGCTGGCATACCTCCAGCGCCGGACCGGGCAGGATGTGACCCAGGCTGTCGCTGAAGGCGGCCACGAGCATTGGGTACATCTGCTCACTGCGCTCAGCGCTGGCGTTGAAGGGACCAAGCCAGGTGAATTCCCTTAGACGCGGACTCCCCCACCAGTCAGCGTGCATCCCGGCCAGTTGGCGGATGACCATTTCAGCCTCATCGAGGGAGCACCCGGCCACCTGATCACCGATGCGGCCTGAATCCAGGTCCTCCAATAGAAGCACAAAGTCGCCCGACTCATCGTCAAGAGCGCTGAAATAGCGGCGGGGAGTCCAAAGCTCCACCTCCGGGGCCAGTTCCTCATAGAACCTGACTTCCCTCTCGTATATCCTCAGTTCAACCCCAAACTGGCGGGTGGGCGCGTAGCTGGAGGGGAACTTGGCGACAATGGAGGAGGGCGCGCCCCTTTCGTGGGCTTCAGGGGAGTTGTAGTGGACGGCCAGCTTGGCAAGCCCGGTGGCAAATCCCTGTCCCGTGCCCAGCGCCGCCCATTCAACGGAACTGACGGCGACATCGGCGGTGATGACCCCCGTCTCCCGCAGGGCGGAGGTGAGCCATTCAGGGGTTATCGCCTCCGGGCTTGTGGGGATGTTCATGTCCGTCATTATTGCTCCTCCTACCCACAATCTGAAATCGGAGTCACATTTAGCTAGACCCTATCCTCTTCAAGTCACCAGGGGATATTGTCTCTAAGGTTTTGAGGACATCTGGAATTAGGGGACTTAAGTGCTCAATGCGGTTGCTTCGCGCTATCAGCACAATAACACCTACTCCTGAATTCCCGATGTTTTGCTGGCTTGGCAAATTCTGGTCTACAGTTAGAAGGACATCGAAGTTACCGCCAGCAAGAGCAAGCAACTCGCCGTTTCCCTTTCCTGCCCAGCCCGCTTCCCCAACTGTCACTACCTCGTGACCGGGAATCTCCACCCTCAGCCTCCGAGGGAGGCACTCATCCAAGAGGACGCGCATCCTCTAGCAACGCCTCTTTCGCCAATTCCAGGACAGCAACAGCCTGTTCCCTAGTCACCGATGGAAAATCATCGAGGAATTCCTTGAGGCTGTCTCCGGCCTCGAGGTAGTCAATCAAGTTACGGACAGGGACCCTGGTGCCGGCGAAAACCGGAGTCCCACTGAGAATGTCGGGAGATCGCCGGATAATTTCTTCTGGAGATTTCATGTCACCCACCCACTATTAAACAAACTAGCCCCTAAGCCTTCACCGGCGCAGGCGTATCCCGGCTTCCTCCCTGTCGAAGCAGCCTGCCGTCAGGTCTTCCCGCTCCTGGCGCAGCACGTCCTTCCTGACCCGAAAGCTGGGAGTCCTGGGCAGGTCATCACGCATCTCTATGTATCTCGGCACCTTGAAGTAGGCCAGCCGCTCGGCGCACCAATAGATGATGTCTTCAGGGGTGAGAGGAGACGCTTCCCCCTCTGCCAAGGTAGGACTCAGGGAGCTATCCCCATCATTGGCCCTGGGCACCACATACGCCTTGACCTCTTCCTCGCCCAACTCCGAAGGGACGGCGATAATGGCGCAGTCCAGAACGCCCGGGTGCCTCTTTATGATGTCCTCCACCTCCTGGGAGGAGATGTTCTCCCCCCGCCTGCGCACCACGTCCTTCTTCCTATCTACGAAATACAGGTGGCCGGCCTCGTCCACCCAGCCCAGGTCGCCGGTGTGGAGCCATCCGTCCCTCAGGGCTTCGGCGGTGCGTTCCTCGTTGCGCCAGTAGCCGGGCATCACCACAGGATTTTTCAGGGTAATCTCCCCCGGCTGGCCTGTGGGCAGGGGGTTGCCGTCGTCGTCCCTGATACGCAACTCGTTCTGAAAGCGGGTGTCCGGGTGCCACCGTGGCTGCCCTGAAGAGCCCTGGCGATGGGACTCGCCCAAACGCTCGATGGTGCCATAGCAGGTCTCGGTCATGCCAAAGCCGATGAGTACCTGAGCGCCGAAACGCTCCTCAAACCCCTCCAGCATCTCCGGGGCCATGGCGGGAGAGCCGTAGAAAATGCGGACCGAGTTGTCTTTATCCCTGTCGGCGGGGTCTTGCTTCAGGAGGACGGGCATCATCATCCCGATGAAGTTGACCACCGTTGCCCTGGATTCCCTCACCTGGTCCCAGAATCGGGAGGCGCTGAAGCGGTCCTCCAGCATGAGGCTTGCTCCCGCCGCCAGAGACCCCATAGTGGAGTAATACTGGGAGTTGGCATGGAAGTAGGGAAGGCAGGTGAAAAAGCGGTCCTCGGAGGTGGCCTGGGTCCAGGTGGCGAAGCCCTGCCCCGATGCCACGTACATCTGGTGGCTTATCATAACGCCCTTGGGGTTGCCCGTAGTCCCGGAAGTGTACACCAGCATGGAGATGTCGTCGGGCTTCACCTCCGACGCCACGTGAGACGGCAGAGGAGCCGCCTCCCTGAGCAGGGTCCAGAAGTCCGTCCAGGCTTCCGCCCCTTCCGCGTCCCCTGGCGGTGGGGTGTCCGGGTCTCCCCCAACCACCAGCCGGGCTTGCAGAGAGGGACACACCTGAGCAGCCTCTTGTGCAACATCCATCAGGGTATGGTGGGCTACCAGGGCCTTGGCTTCAGCGTTGTTGAGGATATAGGCCATCTCCTCTTGCTTATAGGCGGTGTTGATGGGGACGCAGATAGCCCCCAGATGGGCCAGCCCAAACCAGATAAAGGGGAACTCCCGTCCATTGGGCAGGAAGGCGCATACCCTATCCCCATGCCTGACACCCAACTCCCGGAAGAGGTTGGCCGTCTTCAAGATGTAATGCCGGAACTCCTCATAGGTCACGTGGTAGCCCTGATAATACAGGTACACCTTATTCGGGGCCTGGGCCGTCACCCGGTCCAGCAACTCGGGTAGGGTCATGGCCCAGGGCAGCCGTTGGTCGTCGTCGGGCAGGACAAAATTACTCATTGCTAATCACGACCTCGCTTTCTCTTCCTCTGCCTCCCTCAACTCCACCCTGCGGATTTTTCCGCTGATGGTCTTGGGCAGTTCGGAGACATACTCCACTGCCCTGGGGTACTTGAAGGGGGCTGTGACCCGCCGCACGTGCCCCTGGATGCTCTGGGTGAGCTCGTCGGAGGCTACGTATCCGGGGGCAAGCACTATAAACGCCTTGACGATGTTGCCCCGCATGGCGTCGGGGCTGGCAACTACCGCCGACTCGGCCACCGCCGGGTGCTCGATCAGCGCGCTCTCCACCTCGAAGGGGCCGATGCGGTATCCCGCCGAGATGATAACGTCGTCGGCCCGGCCCACGAACCAGAAATAGCCGTCCTCGTCCTTGTAGGCCCTGTCCCCGGTGTAGTACCAGTCTCCCCGGAAAGCGCCGTCCATGGCCTCCAGGTCCTTCCAGTACTCCTTCATCAGGCCCACAGGCCGGTGGGGTCTCACCCTGACGGCAACCTGGCCCTCCTCGTGGGCGGGAAGCTCGTTGCCGTCCTCATCCACTATCGCGATATGGGCGCCGGGCACGGGCTTGCCCATAGAGCCGGGCTTGACAGGCATACACCGAAAATTGCCCACCAGCAGCACCGTCTCCGTCTGGCCGTAGCCGTCGTAGATAGTCAGGCCGGTGCCGTCTTCCCACACCTTCATAACCTCGGGGTTCAGGGGTTCTCCGGCCCCGGTGCAGTGACGCAGGCTGCCCAGGTCGTACCTCTTCAGGTCCTCCAGCACCATCATCCTGAAGGCAGTGGGAGGGGCGCAGAAGGAGGTGACGCCATACTTCTCCAGAATCCGCAGGGTCAAGTCCGAGTCGAACCTGCCCCTGGCGTTGTGCTGGAGGATGGCCGCCCCCTGGGTCCACTGGCCGAAGAGCTTGCCGTAGGCCATCTTGGCCCAACCCGTGTCGGAGATGGCCCAGTGGAGGTCTGTGGGCTTCAGGTCCTGCCAGAACTTGGCGGTGACGGTGTGGGATATGGCATAGGACGCCTGGGTATGGAGGACCATCTTGGGCGGTCCAACGGTGCCAGAGGTGAAATAGATGAGCAAGGGGTCATCGCTGCGGGTAGGCTCCACGTCCTCCAGCCGGGCGGACAGCTTCGGCAATTCCTCGTCCCAGTTCACCCAACCCCTCTTGTCGCCATCCATCATAATGATATGCTTCAGGGTGGGGCAGTTGGCGGCTATCTCCTCCACCTTGGAGGCGTTCTCCGGGTCGGTGATGGCCACGCTGGCCTCGGCCCTGTTCAGCCGGTACTCAATATCGTGGGGGGTGCAGAGGGTGGTGGCAGGCATGGGAATCACCCCCAGCTTCATCATCCCCAGGGCTGCCATGTACCACTCGGGAATCCTGGGCAGCATGACAAAGGCCCTTTCGCCTTTCTGGACGCCAAGGCCCCTCAACAGCTTGGCGAACTTGTTGGACATGACCTTCAGGTCCCAAAAGCTGTGCCTGCGAGCGTTCTCCCCGTCGGGGTCCACGGAGACGAGGGCCAGCTTGGTATGGTCCTCGGCCCACTTGTCTATCACATCAAAGCCGAAGTTGAAGACCTCCGGCACCTCCATCTTGAAGTTGCGGTAAGTCTCCTCATAGTCGGTCATGTTGGGGGTTACATCTTTCATAGTCCGGCTTCCCTTCCATAATGACGGATAATTTAGACGTTGTGGTAGATATTATAACTCATAACCAAAGGGGTATGGCAATCTGAGGCGAATTTCCTATCTGAGAGGGTGTGTGGGAAGTTCCTCCCTTCCACACCCTGAAGGGCGTGGCATGACCAAACCATCGGGTCCGACATCGCTTATCCCCCCTCTCCCAAAGAGAAGAGGGCTTCTCATACATTTCCTGAGTGGTAGGATTAGAATAATAACCGGGCAGGCCAAAAGAGGGAAAGAGGCGATGGTTATGAAGTGTGTCATTTGCAAGCATGGGGAGACTGAGCCGGGCAACGCTACAGTGACGCTGACCAGGGACGCAATGACCCCCTAGTGGTTAAGAAAGTACCTGCGGAGGTGTGCAGCACCTGCGGGGAAGAATACGTTGACCAGGACACGACAGCCAGGCTGTTGCAGGTAGCAGAGGAGGCTGTAAAGGTGGGCGTGCAGGTAGATGTGCGAGAGTATACAGGCGGGTAGAAGGCTGACCCACGCCAGGCCAATAGCCCGTGATATACTTAGCGGGGCAGAGGGCCATATTACATGGAGCCAGGACCAGCCCAAAGATATGGCTTTTTATAGCTGTCCGAGAAGCTGGCGACTCATAAGGGACACCGGAGAAATGCCTGTTGATAGCTTATATAGACGAAGCCGGAGATGAGGGCACTGGCGGTAAAGGTTCCCGATGGCTCATAATCGGATGCGCGATGGTAGCTGACTCCGACGTTGATGAGGTAAGGGATACAGTCCGTCGCGCGTGTACATTAGCCAAGCGGGGTGATCCGAAATCTCTACACTTCAGAAACTTGAACCATGATGACAGGCGTGGAATAATTTCTATTATCACTAAGGGACCTTGGCTCGGGACCATCGTGGCCTCGGATACGACAAAATTCCTGAGCGGGTATCTGGCGATACCAAATTATCAGTTCAATAATGCTGCTCTCTATGTAGTTGAACGGGTATCCGTAATGGCTTCACTAAACGAACAAGCAACTTTATACTTTGAGGAACGTCGAAATTTTAACTTGGACCAATTTAGACAGCACATTCAGAGTCTATTATCTAGGGGGGACCCGCGCTTGGACCCTCAATGGATTTCCGCCTCTCGGATAAGTACGATGAAAAAAGGTATAGACGAATGCTTATGTATAGCTGATGGACTCGCAAACGCAGGTTATAAGGCCCTTGAGCCACACCGGACATGGCGCTTTAATGAGACCACCTACTTGGAGGGATTCAAGCCTTCCCTTTGGAAAGGGCCACCAAGTGATGAAGACCTTTACAGGTGGGGACTTGTTCTGATGCCTACGCGTATGTTCGGAGATTTTGCATTGGAATATCCGTGGATTAGGGACCTCTCTAAATAAAATGTTCTCTCCGGTGGAATTAGCCAGCAGAGCTGACTTTATAGGCCTGAGCCAACCACAGGGAGAGAACAGATACTTGAGATCTATACCTATTCTCTCAAGACTTCCCACTATTGTCAATAGTTTGGGTGTGACTGAAAGTAGTTGGACAGTCCAGGAAAACCTACTGCCAAGCGTAGCTGTCTCCTTTGTAAACTCCCATAAATCCCAACCACTTTTAATCACACCCTAAGAAAAGGAGGATACGGTCACCATGAGGCTTGAAGGCAAGGTTGCCCTGATTAGCGGCGGCTCCAGAGGCCAGGGCGCGGAGGAGGCCCGCCTGTTTGCCCAAGAGGGCGCTAAGGTGGTAATTGGGGATATTCTGGACGAGGAGGGGAAGCAGGTAGAGGCCCAGATTAACGAGGCCGGCGGCGAGTGCTTGTACGTCAGGCTGGATGTGACCAGCGAGGCGAACTGGCAGCAGGCGGTGAACGCTGCCGTGTCTCGCTTCGGCAAGCTGGACGTTCTGGTGAACAACGCGGGCATTTTCCCTCCGGTGCCGCTGGAGGAGACCAGTCAGGAGTTGTGGGACCAGGTAATGGACATCAACGTGAAAGGGGTATTCCTGGGCACCAAGCACGCCATCCCGGAAATGCGGAAGGCAGGGGGAGGCTCCATCATCAACATCTCTTCAACGGCAGGTCTGACCGGCAGCGGGTCGGCGGCTGCCTACCACGCCTCCAAAGGCGCCGTGCGTATCTTTTCCAAGGCAACGGCCATACAACACGCCGGGGACGGTATTCGATGCAACTCCGTTCACCCCGGCGTCATAGAGACCCTGATGACAACTACCACCCTGCTCAGCGACGAAGAGAGTCGCCAGCGTATCAGCGCCCGCTATCCTCTGGGCCGGTGGGGACAGCCTGAAGACGTGGCCTATGGGGTGCTTTACCTGGCCTCGGACGAGTCGTCCTTTGTCACAGGCAGCGAGCTGGTCATTGACGGCGGGTCTACAGCCCAGTAGAGAGAGGGGCAAACATCAAATCAATCCAATTCGCCACTCGGTTGAAGGCCGGAATCCAGGGGCCGCCTCCCCACCGTCATTCCGGCGCAGGCCGGAATCCAGGGGTGGGGCGGTGGACTCCCGCTTTCGCGGAAGTGACGGTGAAGGAGCCGTACGGTTTTCATCCTCTCATGTGGCCCATAGGGACATGGGCAATTCCTATGAAAATAGGCATCCCCCAAGCTAGAATCCCAGCCCCCAACCCCTGGATTCCCGCTTTCGCGGGAATGACGGTGGGGATGCCGTACCATTTTCATCTTCGTATGTGGCCCGCAAGGCCATGGGGAATTATTATGAAAATAGGCAGCGTCCAGCGCCGTCATTCCTGCGGAAGCAGGAATCCAGGGGTCCGCGACGTAGGAGGTCGTTGCGAGTCACCCACCCCCCACCCCTGGATTCCGGCCTACGCCGGAATGACGGTGGCGAGGCCTTACCATTTTCATCCTCGTATGTGGTCTGCAAGGGGCATGGGTAATTCCGGCGCAGGCCGGAATGACGGTGGGCATCTATCTTCATAATAGTAATGACGCGTTGGGGGCCAGAAATGAGCCTTCAGGTTTGAACAGTTACATCGGGCGGACCTTGCTATTGAAACACCTACCCAAGAGGCTGTAGCAACGAGTCTGCGGGTGGCGATTCCAGGACGAGTTAAATTCCCACGGACGCTATCCGTGCTACCGGGCCGGAGTCATCATTCCGATTGACAACCACTGTGGGGGGGTGCATTATGCAGGGGCAGGAACCGGTCGCCCCAGGGTCGCTTTGGGGTATAATTCCCTGAAGAACACCCCATCATCCCCTCACGGAAATGGGGCGAGAAAAGGAGGATACAGTCATTATGAGGCTTGAAGGTAAGGTTGCCCTGATAAGCGGCGGAGCCAGGGGGCAGGGGGCTGAGGAGGCCCGCCTATTTGCCCGCGAGGGCGCCAAGGTGGTAATCGGGGACATCCTCGATGAGGACGGTAAACAGGTAGAGGCACAGATAAATGAGGCGGGCGGCGAGTGCTTGTATGTCAGGCTGGATGTGACCAGCGAGGCGAACTGGCAGCAGGCAGTGAATGCTGCCGTGTCCCGCTTCGGCAAGCTGGACGTTCTTGTGAACAACGCAGGCATCGGCAGCACCCGCCGACCCGACGGAGTGCAGGCCACCATAGAGGACCTGACGGAAGGCGAATGGGACCGGGTGATGGACGTGAACGCCAAGGGGGTATTCCTGGGCACCAAGCACGCCATCCCGGAGATGCGCAAGGCCGGGGGAGGCTCCATCATCAACATCTCCTCGATTGCAGGGATTGTGGGAGGCAGGACCACTGCCTACGGCGCATCCAAGGGAGCGGTGCGGATATTCACCAAGGCTACGGCTATCCAACACGCCAGGGACGGCATAAGATGCAACTCCGTCCATCCAGGCGTCATAGACACCCCCATGACGGAGCAGATGCTATCTGATGAGGAAGGCCGGCAGGCCAACATAGCCCGCCATCCCATCGGGCGGGTGGGCCGCCCGGAAGAGGTTGCCTATGGAGTGCTCTACCTGGCCTCGGACGAGTCATCCTTTGTCACGGGCAGCGAGCTGGTCATTGACGGCGGGCTGACGGCCCAGTAGCGCCCCGCCCCGGAATCACCATGTCCTTGCGAAGGCCACATAATGGGATGAAAATAGCGGGCAGTCTTCCACTTCGTCATTCCGGGCCCCATCATTCGTCATTCCGGCGTAGGCCGGAATCCAGGGGTGGGGTTGTGGGTGACTTCGCGGTGACTCCCCAGGTTCCGGGACCCTGGATTCCCGCTTTCGCGGGAATGACAGATGTAGTGAGCGTGGTGGGTGGGAAGAGGGTGAAGGGAGCATCACGGCGCTGGTTGCAGGCCACTTTCATAGAAATATGGAAGTACACTTAAGATTAGCGCGTAACCCCCACTGCCAGGGTGGGATGAGAATAAGAGGAATAAGAAGAGGAGGCTATAGTCACCATGAGGCTGGAAGGCAAGGTTGCTCTGATAAGTGGAGGGGCCAGGGGACAGGGAGCCGAGGAGGCCAGGCTGTTCGCCAGTGAAGGGGCCAAGGTGGTAATCGGGGACATCCTGGATGAGGAAGGCAGACAGGTAGAGGCCCAGATTAACGAGGCCGGCGGCGAGTGCGTGTATATCAGGCTGAACGTGACCAGCGAAGCCGACTGGCAGCAGGCCGTAAATACCACAACATCCCGCTTCGGGAAGCTGGACGTTCTGGTGAACAACGCAGGCATAGGAGGGTCGCGCTCCGCCGATGGCAGGTCAGTCCCTCTGGAAGACCTCACCTCGGAGCAATGGGACCAGGTGCAGGATGTGAACACCAAGGGCGTCTTCCTGGGCACCAAGTACGCCATACCGGAGATGCGCAAAGCAGGGGGAGGCTCCATCATCAACATATCGTCAATCTACGGACTGGTGGGCAGCCCCGGCTCCTTCTCCTATCACGCTTCCAAGGGCGCGGTACGCATCTTCACCAAGGCTACTGCCATCCAATGCGCCGGCGACGGCATCCGGGCCAACTCGGTCCACCCCGGCTTTATAGACACTCCCATGACCGAGAGCCTTCGCACGGACCCGGAACGCCGGGCAAACCTGGTGGGAAGGACGCCCCTGAACAGGATAGGAACCACCGAGGACATCGCTTATGGAGTCCTGTTCCTGGCTTCCGACGAGTCCAGCTTCATGACGGGAAGCGAGCTGGTGATAGACGGCGGCTTCACCGCCCAGTAAGCCCCGGGGAAGAGGCATCCTAAGCGTATGTATCCTTTATATTTATGAGGATACCCCACCCTGAAGGTCACAGCATACACCCTGCCCTTCATGGCTAGGGCAATTGCATTCTGTCACCCTGTCTTCTCTCACTGTCACCCCTAAGGTCGTGAGGGGTCTAAAATCCTTGCCCCCTTTGCGTTTCCTCTGCCTGGCGTCGCCTCGGCGTAAAGGCATTTTTGGTAATAGTCTCAACTCAACATATTTCAGAGATCGTAGACAGGTTCTTACACTCTGCCACCGGACCGGCGGCTGTGCTCCCGCATAGTTCAATTGTCCATCACTACCAGCAGCCCGGCTTCCTCTGCCTTCTCCGCCGCCTCCCGGTTGATGACGCCATCCTGCATCCACACATACTTTGCCCCCACCTCTATGGCCTCTTCCACCACCGGGGGCACCAGTTCCGAGCGGCGGAAGATGTCCACCATGTCAATGGGCTCAGGGACCGACTTCAGGTCCGGGTAGCTCTTCTCTCCCAATACCTCATCAATCATAGGGTTGACAGGTATAATCCTGTAGCCGTGCTCCTTCAGGTACTTGGCTACCCGGTGGCTGTCCCTTTGAGGACTGGGGGATAAGCCCACGACGGCTATTGTCTTGCTCTTTGAAAGCTGCTCCTCTACACAGTGCATATCTGAAAAACCCCCTATCGTGTCCTGCTGCCGGCTATTGTATATAAAACCCCCAATGGCGGCAAACCATACCAGGCTCTACGCTCCCACCTTCTGGGCGGCCTCTTCCCGTATGCGTCTTGCCGAGTCTTTGAGTGAGTTCAAGACTATCACGGGGGGCGCGGGGGCCACCGACGTGTAGCTTACTCCCATCTCCAGCAATTCCTTGGGAGTGAGGTAAAAGGCGGAGTGGTACACCGGCACATACACCCTTGCTTTGCCAATTCCGTTGACCTTGGCAACCAGCCCCTCAACTGTCTCGCGTAGCCGGGGGTCTGTGGGGTCGGTTATGCCTAGGGCAGCCGACAGGTCGGTAGGCCCAAGGGAAATCAGGTCCACTCCGTCCATAGCCGCTATGGCCTCGATGTCATTGATACCCTTCAGGTCTTCGGTCATAACAATCAGCAGGACCTCGTCGTTGGAGGTCTGGACGTGCTCGTTCCAAGGGACGGAGCCATATCCGGCGGCCCTTGTGTTTCCTGCTGCGCCTCGCTGTCCCACCGGGGGATAGCGCACCGCATCCACCGCCCGGCGGGCGCCCTCGGCCCCCTCCACGTGGGGCACCTGGATGCCCTGTGCTCCCATATCGAGAATCCGCAGGATAACCTTGGGGTTGTTCTCCGGCACCCTTACTATGGAGGTGATACCCGTCAGGTCTGCAACCCGTATCATCTCGCCCACAAGTTGCAGGTCGAAGCCCGTGTGCTCCATGTCTATGAACACACCGTCAAAGCCGGCCATAGCTATAATCTCTACTATGGCCGGGTCTGCAAATCCTGTGTGACTGACGATGGCCAGGCCGCCCTCACGCATCACCCGCTTTACCCTGTTCTCTTTCATGTTGTCCTCCGATCTTTCATAGTTGTTGGCCCTACGAGGGTCGTACCTTATCTATATTACCATGAAAATAGATGCCCGCCGTCATTCCGGCGCAGGCCGGAATCCAGGGGTGGGGCGGTGGACTCCCGCTTTCGCGGGACTGACGGTAGGGAGGAATCCGTCATTTTCATCCCCTTACGCGGCCTGCAAGGCTATAGGTAATTGTCGTCGGCGACTTCGCGAGGCAAGGCTTTTATATTATCCACCAAGGGCAGTCACGAGGACTGCTCCTACGATACCCGCAATGCCCGGAGGTGCGCTGCCCGGTAGGGGCAACCATTGTGGTTGCCCAATACGTTCAGATGAGGACCGAAATGCCCTGCCCTGCATGACGGCGGTGTGCCTACACGCTTCCCCTCCGGGTCAGTATAATGTACCATATCTGAAGGGGACTCCGGTCCTTCGGAGTTTTCTGTGGGCTTGCGACATCACTCTTGAAACCATGCCTGAAGCCCTGCTTAAAGCCCTGAAGGACCGGAAATCTTTATTATATGAGAGGAGTACCCTATGATAAGGGTTGACCTGGACTTGCAAAACTCGGAAGACCTGAGGCTGGGAAACGCCCTGTGGAAGTTTGCCCAGGGAATGGTGCCAGGGGAGGCCAACGAGGGACTGACTGCGGGAATGGACGGCAGCCCGGCCCGCTTAGCGGACTACGACGACTCAAGGTGGGAGGTGTGCGAGGACTTCAAGGAGAGCCGTTCCGGTGGGTTCACCTTCGGGTGGTATCGCATCACCGTCACGGTCCCGGAGGCGGTGCAAGGGGTGTCGGTAAAGGGCGCCCGGATATATTTCGAGACCTGTATAGACGACTACGGGGAAGTCTGGGTGAATGGGGAGTGTGACAGGGTGAGGGGCACGGTAGCGGGCTTCAACATACCCCAGCGGGTGCCCCTGAGCAGGGACGCACAGCCGGGCGAGAAATACGTCATCGCTTGTCTGGCAGCCAACGGTCCCCTTGGCGCTCCGGGGGGTTCAATCTTTATGCGCTACGCCCGCCTGGGTTTCGAGCTTTAGAAGACAGGATACCACAGTTCCCTGCTCCAGAAGCGGGGAACTGTGGGCAACTCAGTATGACCTTCTATCTTGTGCCTTGTACCGGTGCGAGTTACTTGAGCCGGCGCTAGCCCTGTTGTTGCTCTTCCTCGCCGAATCGCCTATCCATCTCTTGAAGGAAGTTTTCGATCTCCGGCGAGAGGGTGGTAGTGGTGGGTTCTTCCCTGGCTTCCTGCACCCTGGCGTCGTAGTTGGTTTCCAACTGCTGGACCAGATTCTTGGCCTGGGGATTGCGGCTGACAGCGGCATCAATCTGGCGGTACTGTCGTTGTCCTCGCTCAGTGTCAATCAACTGATTGGGGAAGTCGTACATATCGCACAGGATTTCCAGCAGCTTGGCCACCCCTGAGTAGTCCTCGTCAAGCTGGGCGTAATGGGGGAGTCGGACCAGGAAATTCATGGCCTCTATGCCCAGCTTGGGGGCTTCCTGGGTAATCATGGTCAGGAGACTGGTGGGGCCCTGGTAGTTGCTGCGCTGTAGCTTATACTTGCCGCTGTATTCGTCGGTCGCAGTCCCGGTTACCAGCAGGGGCCGGGTGTGAGGAACGGCATCAGCCACTCCACCCACCTGGGTGTACCTGCCGACGTGGAAATGCTTCAGGACTTCCAGAACGGAGTCCACGTAGTCTTCACCGTAGGCGTGGGGTTCCAATAGATGCAAGAACAGGAAGTCCGGGGGTTCCTCTCTCTTGGCATAGAGAATAGTTGTGTTGGGGATAGTGATACGGCGCTCAGTCCCAACATTCATCACCCTGGGTCGGTAGCGAGTGAAGTCATAGAAATTACCTGGACGAGCTATCCTGGCAATTTCCTTGGCGTCTGTGTGACGCTCAAGGCGGATCAGGGTGTGTCGTCCAACTCTTCCCACATCAACCCAAGGTCGGAGGGTCACGAAGGCGTGAGCTTCTTCCACTTCCGGTACCGGCTCTTCAAACTCAAAAGCTCCAATTCTCATGCCCCTATTTTGTCAGGAAAGAGGTAGAATTGCAAGTCTTAAAAGAATGTCCTCTTGGATTGGCGGCGACCTGTCTCCTTTGATAGACCTTCCTCAAATACCTGCCAGGGTGTATAATCATCCTGCAAGTGGGTGCCCAAGACCGGCCCAAGACCGGAACGAAGGAGAAGCAATATGTACGCCCTGATTGTGACTATCCAGATTAAGCCCGAACACCGAGATGCCTTCATTGAGGCCACCCTGGATGATGCCCGGGGTTCGGTGGAAAACGAGCCCGGATGCCTGCGGTTTGACGTGGTCCAGGACATAGAAGACCCCAACTGTGTGCATTTGTACGAGGTGTACCGAGAGCAGGCAGACCACGAGCGGCACCGGCAGATGCCCCATTATACAAAGTGGGCGGAGACAACCACCGACTGGCGCGCCGCGGAGCCAATCCGCCGCCGGTCTAACACGGTGTTCCCCCCGGAGTCGGCTTGGACAAAGTAGCATCGGGATAGCTCCAAGTCAGGGACTGAATTATTTATCCCTGAGACCCAGAGGGGTGTCCTGGAGGGCGTATCCCTTCAGTCACCGCCCTGTTCTATGCACAGGGAAATCCGGCGTTGGAGTGTCCCGTGGATGGCAAACCTGTTAATTTCACAGCCACAGAAATAGAGGGGATAGAGCAGATTATCTCAGCGGGCCACAAGTGGATAGACGGGACAAACCCCGCCTATCCCGACCTGATACTGAAGCTGGGCAGAGCCTTCCTTGAGGTGCAGGGAGAGGGCAAGGGCCAGGAGTTGTACCTCAGCGAGATGGAGGCGTGGTATCTGAGGGAGATAGTCCCCACCAACATGAGGGTACGGGGGGAGTCCATTGGGATGGCTATTAAAAAGAAACTGTACCCCCTCC
Source organism: Dehalococcoidia bacterium (assembly GCA_965219725.1). GTDB lineage: Bacteria > Chloroflexota > Dehalococcoidia > Lucifugimonadales > JAGWBF01 > CBDCOF01. The sequence continues at coordinate 145,352 of CBDCOF010000001.1, forward strand.
TGCTGGAATTCTCAGCCGAGAGATATAGCAACGTGGCATTGAGCAGGTTCGGGTACTCCACCATAGAAGAGCCTCTTACGAGGGAAGACGCTATCCGGGAGGAGATTGAGGAATCAGAAGCAGACCCCGACCTGGCCGAGGAAGGCTGCCAGGATGGGCCTGCCGGCATCACAGACCCGGTTGACATAACAGACACATCCCAGCCCGAAGACTTTCCACCTCCTCAGGACAGCCAGGAGGCCGGCCAAAGCGAGAATGTGGACGTGGACAACCCCGGTCCCAACAAGGACCAGCCCAGCGAGTAGCCAACAATTCGCCGACCACCTGCGTACTGACTATAGGACAGCCCCTCATAACTGAGGGGCTGTCCGGTTTGAGGGGCCGTGGGCAAGGGGTGGGAGGCTATTCAAAACGAAGGGCCGGTCTTGCCTTCGGCCCCACAGCTTCCGATGTGATGCTAGGGCATGTTTGCAAACTTGGCGTGGCACCCAGCCCGTCATTATTATGAAAATAGGGTTTTCATCCTCGTATGTGGCCCGCAGGGGCATGAGCAATTACCATGAAAATAGCCGACAACCAGCACCGTCATTCCCGCGAAAGCGGGAATCCAGGGTCCCGCAACCTGGGGAGTCTCTGCAAAGTCATCCACAACACCACCCCTGGATTCCGGCCTGCGCCGGAATGACGAAGTGGAAGGCTGCCCTTCATTTCCATCCCCTTATGTGGCACGAAAGGGCCATGGGCAATTCCCGCGAAAGCGTGAATCCACTGTCTCGGCTTTGAAGTCTCGCCAATGCCAGGGAAATGGCGAAAGACCTGGTTGGTTTTGGACACTCTCTAAGGCTTTGCAAACACGCCTTAACGTATAACGGGCTAACGGTTGATAGCCGCCAGTTCTTCCTGGATGTACTCCTGGAACAGGGCCAGGTTGGATGGATAGGGCCTGATCCTGTGCTCGTTTACCAGCCTGGCTACCCGTACCAGGGCCTTGTTGTGAGGCACGGGTATCTCCAGGTTATCTCCCTGCCTGACAACGTACCCGTTCAGTTCCTCTACCTCCATGGGCGTGCCCCGCAGGGCGTCATGCAGGGTAGAAGGCCGGGTTACCACCATCATATTCCTGGCCTGCTCCAGCACCCGCTCCTCCAGGTCCGGGCGCTGGCCCTGGGCTGCTTGCTTGATGTCCTCGGCGGTGAGGATAACCCCGACGCTTCCGGCGAAGTTGCCGAAGCTCACTCCCATGTTCTCGCCGACAGTTATGGTCTCCGACTGTAGTGCCCATCGCAGCCGGGCCGTATTGTTAAGGCCCAACTCCCGGCTGTCCCAGGATGTCACGGCAGCCAGCAGGTTGCCTCCACAGTTGACCACGAACTTGGTCCATACCTCATCCATGACATTGTCCGACACCCCGCAGGTGCCCACACTCCCATTCAGTATCCGGGCAAGTTCCTGGACCCTGGGCGTTATTCCTCCACTGTATTCACCTATCATATAGTCCATCACCCCGGAAGCGCCGCCCTGGGTACGGAAAATGTGCCCCGGCTCCCATGTCTGCCCTCCCATCAGGGTCTCACAGCCGATGGTCCTCTCCGGGCCGACCACCTCGGCAATGGTAGGCTCGTTGATGCCGTTCTGTACCGACACCACCATCCCATCGTCCTTCAAATAGGGCCTTATCTGCTCTGCGTACCTCCGGGTGTTGTACCCTTTTACGGATATAAACACCACGTCCAGCTTCTCTTCAAGTTGGTCCAGTTCGTCAACGTGGATTGCGGGTATCACTCCGCGCCACTCGATGGGTTCTCTGGCATAATAGCCTGTCATGTGGAAGCCTGTGGTCCGTATGGCGTCAACGTGGGGCTTCCAGGGGTCAATAATGGTCACGTCGTGGCCGCCGCGATGCAGCCCGATGGCTACGATTCCCCCCATAGCGCCGGCGCCTAATACTGCCATTTTCATAATAGGTAGTCCTCCCTGAGATCAAGTCTTCATCCAACCCGGCCTTGGACGGATTATAGCACAGCGATGGGTGGTGTAATACCACACCCTTCAGGCTGTGGTATTACACCCGATGGCGCTCCGGGTGTTGCAGGGGCAACCCTCGTGGCTGCCCTTTGGGTTGCTTCGGCTGATTTCATTATCAGTAGGGCAATAATCATAAACTGATAATATCGTGGAGGCCGGATAGACAAGGTAGAGTCAAGACTATACGATGTTAATGCTCTTACTCACTGCAAGGAGACACCAAGTGACATTATCCGGGAAGAGAAGGACTGCGCTCCTCACCCGTTCGACATCATGGCGATCTACGCTCTGTACCAGGGGGTGGGTTCCTTGGGAGACGTGGCTGCGGATTAAGGAGTGGCGATTTGTTGACTCAAAGGTATGGAAACCCAATCTTGGTTGTGATACTCCTCGTGGCAGTGCTGGTTGTTGCATGGTTCACGGCGTGCGGCGGCGGCGCCCAATACACCCAGGTCACTGTGGGAGGGGACCACACCTGCGGGTTGCGTTCCGACGGGAGCGTCATCTGCTGGGGGAGGGACACCAACGGCCAGCTGCGCGTGCCAGCGGATGAACGCTTCACAATGATAGAGGCGGGAGGGCTCTACACCTGCGGGCTGCGTTCGGACAGGACCTCCCTTTGCTGGGGTCATGTGTATGAACTGGGTGAGGACGTGCCCGAAGTAATTCGTGAGCAGGTCGCGCCGCCCTTTCCGCCGGAAGACGAACAGTTCACGGCGATCAGCGCCAGTGGCTTCCTCACCTGTGGGCTAAGAGAGAACGGTGTGGTCGTCTGTTGGAATTTGAGGTACGAATACTTACCGTTCGAAACTGAACAGGTCGTGGAGATTAGCGCGGGAGGCGCAAATGTCTGCGGGTTGCGCTCGGACGGCAGCGTTCTCTGTGAGTCTTTCATCGGGCCAGCCCCCCCTGGAGAACGGTTCGTTGCCATCAGTATGGCGTCTGCCCATGGCTGCGGGTTGCGTTCAGACGGCAGGGTTCTCTGTTGGGGATTCGATTTCGCGGGTCAGATGTCTCCGCTGGAGGACGGGCCGTTTTCGGCGATAGCTGCGGGGCATCACCATACTTGTGCGCTGCGGTCGGATGGGACCGCCGTTTGCTGGGGTTACGATTTTGAGGGATGGGCAGAGCGGAGGGGTGTACGTGTACCTGATCCTGATAATAGGATTTCAAAGATATATCTGGACGAAGAGGAGCGGCTGAGCAACATTCCCCTATCAGCGACTCCAGAAGGCGAGCGGTTCACCGCAATAGCCGCCGGAACCCTGCACGCCTGTGGGCTAAGAGAAGACGGAGGCATCTCTTGCTGGGGCAGCAACGAGCACGGCCAAGCGTCGCCGCCCGGCGACTCAGGCTAAGGAGGCTGGTATGGTGCGCACCATTGGGGTTAGAGGATGGAATACCGCTTCTTGACAGCCCTTTCGCCAAGGCTGTACCATCATCAAGCATCATGGCTGTAAAGATTTTGGGTATCGAAACATCTTGCGACGAGACTGCCGCCTCTGTGATAGAGGATGGCAGGAAGCTCCTGTCGAATGTCATAGCTTCCCAGGTGGACATCCACTCCCGCTATGGCGGGGTAGTCCCGGAAGTGGCATCCCGCCAGCACGTTATCCAGATGGCTCCCACCGTCCAACAGGCTATGGAGGATGCCGGGGTAAGCCTGCGTGAACTAGATGCCGTGGCTGTCACCTATGGGCCCGGCCTGGCTGGCGCTCTGCTGGTGGGGGCCAATTTCGCCAAGGCCCTGGCCTTCTCCCTGGGGATACCCTTGCTGGGCGTGAACCACCTGGAGGGCCACATATACGCCGCCTGGCTGCATTCGGGAGGCAGTCAAGATACGAAAAACCCGGAGACCGAGCCGGGGTTCCCCTTGATGTGCCTCATAGCCTCCGGGGGCCATACCGATCTGGTATTGATGGAGGGACACGGCGAGTACAAGCTCCTGGGCCGGACCAGGGATGACGCAGCGGGGGAGGCTTTTGACAAGGCGGCGAGAATCCTGGGGCTGGGTTTTCCCGGCGGGCCGGAGATCCAGAGGGCGTCCGCAGGCGCTCAGATAGTGGAAAGGCTGCCCCGGGCCTGGCTCAGGGGCACCCATGACTTCAGCTTTAGCGGGGTCAAGACGGCCCTCCTCCATAGGGCACAGGATAAGAAGGTATATCCGCCGGGGGAACTGGATGATGAGGAGATGGGCCGCATGGTCAAGGAGATGTCCGCATCCTTCCAGGACTCGGTGGTGGATGTCATGGTCCAGAAGACCCTGGAAGCCGCCGATAAATATGGCGCTCTCGGCATTTTGCTGGGGGGTGGGGTAACTGCCAACGCGCTGCTCCGGGAGAGGATGTCCCAGGAGTCCAGGCTGCCCACCCTGATACCGCCGCCGGTATTGTGCACTGACAACGGAGCGATGATAGCAGCCGCCGGCTATTACCATCGCATCAATGGCAGACGGGACTCCCTGGATCTGGATGTGGACCCAGGGTTATCCCTGGGGTAGGGGGGACCGGTGTGGAAATTTGTAGGTGCCAGATACTCAATTTTCAAGTGCAGTAGCCCTGGTCTGGCCGGTCCTCGCCAGGACTTCCTTGTAACCTTCTTCCAGGTTAATCCAGACGGAAGCCTTAATGCCCAGGGCCTTCTCCAGGCTTGCGGCCAGGGCCGGAGTAATTTCCCTGATTCCTTTGATGACCTGGGCGATGGTTTCCATCGGTTCGTTACAAAAGGTTGTCAGTTCCTCCAGAGATATGCCTCGGGCCTGGATTTCCTCTTCCAGAAATTCCCCTGGGGGAATTGCCACGTTGGAAAATGCCCTGTTTTTCCTAGTCGCCATAGTCGGTCACTCGACACCGTGGGTCTGGGCCAGGACCTCGGGGTCAATGGACTGGCCGTTAAGCTCCCACTCTGCGTCGGAGTATGGCTCTTGGTTGCGCCTTTGGAGGGCTTGCAGGAAGTCCTCTTCCGACACATCCTCGCCGTCAACTAGGTAGCGCTGCCGTGCGTTGGCTCCGATAACCATTTCAATACGCATGAAGGACTCCCAGGAAGCAGAAAGTATGCCGCACCCTTGAGGGTGCGGTATCTATTCGGATGAAGTTTGTGACCTCCCTAAGGAATATACCGCACCATTAATGGTGCGGTATAGGATACAAGTACCACGTTCAGAACAAGATGCTCAGGTTCTTGGACTGTGAGACCACCCGGTCGTAGATAATTTTGCGGCGGGCTATCTTCAGTTCCCCGTTCACCCGCCTGAGCACGTCTTCCCGGGCGCCTATGAAGAAGTCCTCTTCCGTCTCCAGGCGGGTCCGGTATATGATGAAGTTGGAGTACACGTTGAATTCGGTCTCTACGCTCCCCGGCTCCACCTGGATATTGGTTACAAAGTGCCGGGTGCGGGAGCGGGGTTCCTCTGCCCAGGCCATGCCGGTGTCCAGGCGCGCCACCCTTTGCCTGAGAGAGACCTTATTTTCGTCGAAGAATGCCATCTGGTCCAGGCCGTCTATCTCGTCTGCCGGGTCCCAAGGGTCTTCGCGGCCTGTGCCCAGCCTGTTGAACCTGGTGGGCATCCAGTAGTGGGTATCCTCGGTAAAAAGGTCCAGCCACTCGTGGAACCGGCGCCAGTCAAGGAGCCGCGCCTCGTGGTAGAGGAACTGCTCCACTTCTCTGAGCAGGTCCCATCTACCTGCCGACGGCTGCGGTCTGCGGCCCCGGTCCTCACCTTTCCCATTATCTGTAGTCATAGATTCTATCCCATAGACACAGTGCCATTCCCATGGATACCGCGCCATTGAGGATGCGGCATCTGGGGGGCGCTGTATATCTTACCCTTTGCTCATGTCGGACGCCCATCGGCGGTAGAGTCCACGCTGGTTGCCCTCGCTCTGGGCTTTGCCAACGGCTCCCTTTAGCTCGTCGTTCTACCACTCATGGCCCATGCCCATTGAGTAGTCCATGAACTGCTGGCGGGCCATCCATCCCCTGGTGGAGCGGGTGCACTGCTCCCAGTTCTCTCCGTCGTCCTGCTCCAGCAGCCCGCCGGGGCCGAAGGAGCGAATGTAGTTCTGCTTGATGGCGTTCTTCACTTCAGGGGATGCCGCCTTGTCCACGATGCACCAGGACCAGACCTCTATCTTCTGAGGCCCCCTGGGGTGGGCGATGCGGATGGTGTTGCTGCCGGGCACGAAGGCCATGTTGGGCCAGACGTTCCCATTGCTGACTATCACACGAGACCGGACGGGGCCAAGGCGCTCCTTGACCTCTGGCAGGGTTGATTGAAAGTACAATGGGAGGTCAACGACCAGGTCTTCCCTGGGCGCCGGGCCATAGTGCTCGATGGGGGCGTCTTCAGACAAGTACCAGCCTCCCAGTCCGAACCCGTCCCTGGGCCTTATCTCGACGGTGGCGGGAGGCCGAGAGCTGCCGCCCCTGGCCCGCTGGGCAGAGCCGTGGGTGAAGGGCACGTGATACCAGTCACCGATATGATTATCGCAGAAGAACTTCCAGTTGGAGGGAGTCTCCCACTTCTGGATGCCGCCGATAACCTCTGTGCCCCCGTCCCGGCGGTCTAAAATGCAGTCCAGATACCATGTCATATCCCCCAAGTATTCGACCAGAGGCGGGGCGTCGAGGTTGAAGCTGCCGAACAGCAGCCCCTTGTAGTTTTCCAGCCTGGGGACCTTGGCCAGGCCAAACTTGGACCTGTCCAGGTCTCCGTAGTAGGCTTCTTTGTGCAGGGGCACACCTATCAGGGAGCCGTTGTTGGCGTATGTCCAGGCATGGTAAGAGCAGGTGAAGGCTACTGAGTTGCCCCGGTCGGCCCGGCAGACCCTCATTCCCCGGTGGAGGCAGGCATTGAGAAATGCGTTGATCTTGCCCGTATTGTCGCGGGTGACCAGGATAGGGTCTTCCCCCATGTAGGTGGTGAAGAAGTCTCCCTTGTTCTCCACCTGGCTCTCGTGTCCCAAGAAGAGCCAGTTTCGCGCGAAGATGCGCTCCATCTCCATGTCATATATGTCCTGGTCAATGAAGATGCTGCGATTGACCCGGCTGCCTTCATTCTGGACCAGGCTTTCAACCTCAAGCTGTCTAACCATGTTGGAGACCTCCGTTTCCCGGTATTATCCGTGAGTCTGCCCTGGGGTAGCGGTATCGGACTTTTTGGTACAACCACTTCGGTGCTTCCGGCCTTCGCCGGAGTCCAGGCCGGGGGTGACGGCAGCCCGACGTGGCAGTGGTAGTATAGGATTGACCGCCCACCATGTCAAGAATAGCTGAAGTCCCAAGGCTGCTTGTGCATCTATGCCAGAGGGGGGCCTGCTAGCGGGTGTGGGAAGGGTGGAGGCTGCGGATGGACTGGGGATGAACAGGGTCGCCCTTTTGTTGCCGGTCTTGCGAGGGATGAAGGGTTTGGATGGACTGGGGATGAACAGGGTCGCCCTTTTGTTGCCGGTCTTGCGAGGGATGAAGGGTTTGGATGGACTGGGGATGGACAGGCTCGCCCTTTAGCCGCCGCTCTTCCGAGGGACGAAGGGCCTGAATAGGCTGAGGATGTATAGGCTCGTCCCTTAGCTCCGGGCCTTCTGAGGGCTGGAGGGTCTCAATGGGTTGAGGATAAACAAGCCCGTCTTCTATATTCCTGTCTTCAGGAGGATGAAGGAGTTGGATAGCCGCATCTTGCTTGAGTTGAAAGAACCGGTTTATCAACTTGTACACGTCGGCGTTGGTATTACTGTGCTTGTATGGAAAGGACAGCTCCCAATTGCTTCCCTGAAAGGTGATGGTGCCTTCATCCTCTTGTCCAATCAGGTATTTGGCAAGGAAAAGCGCCCCTCCCAAAATTATGATGGCGCCTGCAATTGCTGCTATAAGCACCCCTTCCAGGATGTATCCTACAATGAAGTAACACAGGATGCCCAGGAGGACCAAGCCAAGACCCTGGGCAAGGTCTTTGGCACCCCTGCCGGCGGTTTTCAGCGATACCCCCCTTAGCTCCTCCAAGGGAGCCAGGAACGTCTCCCTTCGCCCCTCCCGGGTGACAAAGGAGACGACCCTCTTGTTGGTAAGCGCCAGCAGTTCGCCCCTGACCGGGGTATCCGATACCAGTCCCTGGCTGGGCACGTATTGTTCCTCTACCCGTTCCCCTTCAATCAGCGGAATCTCTCTTATGTAGCGCTGGTCAGATGTGGATGTCCCTGGCGGTTCCCTGAAAAACAATCTTCTATCCTGACGTGGACAAGTTTTCAGGCTCTCGTGAAGCCTGGGCTGCCCGGTAGGAGATCCAGGGTCTTTCGGTTGTAGGCCGAAATCCAGGGCCTCCTGCTGAATGAGACTCTGGATTTCCGCTTTCGCGGAAATGACGTTTTGAGCCGCTGGGCAGTCTCAATGGGCGTTAGTTATAGACCATGAACTCCAGCAGGTTCTCATCGGGGTCGCGGGTATAGACGCTGGTAGCCATAGTCTGGCCGCCGCCACGTCCTCCCTTGCGAGGGCCGGGCCCGGCCACCACCTCCAGGCCGTTCTTCTCAAAGAGTTGGAGTACCTCCTCAACGGTGCCATCCCAAACGAAACACAGGTCGCCGCAGCCGGGCAAAGCGGTAGGGCCTCGCAGGATACCCCCTTGCCATACTTTGGGGGGGTGGACGTTGATCTTGGATTGCCCTATCTGGATGGCGAAGAGCCTTGACTCGCCGTTGCGCCATTTGTCCTCGTCAATGATGCTGAAGCCAAGGCGTTTGTAGAATTCGATACATCGCTCTGAGTCGGCGGTGGGAAGGGAAACATGGTCGAACCCTGCAATAGGCATAGGACTAACCTTTCATAGATAAGATGGGTGGACGGATGGCTGACGTGTACTAATATACCACTGCCCTTGGCGCTCTGCAATTTCATCCTGGGGACGTAACTGTTCGGACTTGAGACCTCGGTCCGGCCCCTTACTCTGTCATTCCGGCGCAGGCCGGAATCCAGGGGTAGGAGGTGGGTGACTCGCAACGACCGCCTACGTCCGGGGACCCTGGATTCCCGCTTTCGCGGGAATGACGGCGTTGGAGGTTGACTGTTTTCATAATAATTACCCATGCCCCTTGCGGGCCACATACGAGGATGAAAATGGTGCGGCCTCCCCAGCGTCATTCCAGCGAAAGCGGGAGTCCACCGCCCCACCCCTGGATTCCGGCCTGCAACCGAATGACGGTGGGCATCTGCTATCATAATAGTGGCGGAATGAGAGGCAGGAATGGCGAATTGCGGTCAGGATGAGTCCTCAAAACTGAATAGTTGATGGAGGACCAGGATGCTGCTTCCTGAGTGGGGTGGGGACGGGGAAGGGTATGCGAAGAGAAATCGCAGAAGGAATCCTTGGTTACTGAAGGAAGATCCGAAAGGAGGTAGGGTGAATTCTAAGGGTGGGATAAAGGTTGGCCCGGGCCCATTTGAACCGTTTTACATCCGAGGCTCATGGGCCCCGGGGCGATGGTAGACATTCGCCTGAGCCCGACCAACCTATCAACGCTTGCGTTAGTTTCCTTTAAGGGGACAAACAACTGGCCCATTCGGGTCCAGACAGATGCCTACCATCGCCCCCCATTACTTAAATAGTCACTCATCTATCACCTCCCGGCATTGCTGCCTCTCTAAATTCCGCCTAAAGCGCGAGCAGTAAACGGTTGATTGCATTGTAAACTCCTCGGAGTGATATGTCAAGAGATATTTTGCCCATTTCTTGACACGTCTCAGATAGTGCCCTACCATTGTGACCACTTTCAAGTACAGAAGATTCTTCATCAAGTAAGGAGGAAGAAGTGACGGACGACAACCTGGCCTTTGCCTCTGTATCCGAGTTGCGACAGGTGATTGATTCCAGACAGGTATCTATAGTTGAGTTGACGGAGATGTTTCTCCGGCGAATTGAAGCATTGAACCCCAGGCTGAATGCCTATCTAACGGTCATCGGCGATGAAGCCCTGGCCTCAGCCCAGGCATCGCAGGACGCCCTGCTCCGAGGGGAGGCCAAGGGAGCCCTCCACGGCATCCCCATTTCCATCAAAGACCTGGAGGTAACGAAGGGCATCCGCTCTACTATGGGCAGCCTGGTCTTCAAAGACCACGTTCCAGACCAGGACTCTGTAGTGGTGGAACGGGTCAGGCAGTCGGGGGCCATAATCCTGGGGAAGACCAATACGCCGGAGTTCGGATTTTCCGGGACTACGGAAAACAGGCTGGGCGACGCCTGCCGCAACCCCTGGGACACTGACCGCACCGCCGGCGGTTCCAGCGGCGGCGCGGGGGCTGCGTTGGCCTCGGGGTTGTGCGCCATCGCCACCGGGAGCGACGGCGGCGGCTCCATCCGCATCCCTGCCAGCTTGTGCGGCGTGTATGGCATAAAGCCCAGCCAGGGCAGGGTGCCCCGTTACGGCGGCGTAGGAAGGCCGGCCTACAACACCCATTCCCAGTCGGGGCCTTTGAGTCGCACCGTGCGAGACTCGGCCCTGCTCTTGCAGGAGTTGGCCGGGCCCGACAGCCGGGATACGGGCTGCATGAGGGAAGGGCCGCCGGACTTTGTGGCGGCCCTGGACGGGGGTGCAAGGGGCCTTCGCATGGCTTGGAGCGCTGACCTGGGGTACGCCGGTGTGGACCCTGAAGTGGTCGAGGTCACGTCCAGGGCGGCAAGGGTCTTCGAGGAACTGGGATGTACTATAGAGGAGCCCGGCATCGCCATTGAGAACCCCTTCCCCACCTTCTGGGACGTATTTGGCATAGCCGGCTTCACATCCTATGGGCACCTCCTGGAAAACCGCAGCGAGGAATTGACGGAGTATGGGAGGGATACCATGGAGCACGGTCGAAGCCGGACGGCCTCGGACTACTCCAGGGCGCTCCTGTACATCCAGCAGTTGCAGGCCCGCATGGAGGCCGTCTTTGAGCAATACGACCTGCTCCTGACGCCGACGTTGGCCGTTCCCGCATTCCCGGTGGACCAGCGCCCCGAGGTGATAGGTGGCCGTGAGGTCGCGCCCTTCCTGGGATTTACACCCTTCACCTATGTTATCAACATGACTATGCAGACCGCTGCCAGTGTTCCCTGCGGGTACTCCTCTGAGGGGATGCCCATCGGCCTGCATGTTATCGGGCGCAGGGGAGATGAGGCGACTGTCCTGCGGGCCTCCGCCGCTTTCGAGCAGGCTCGGCCCTGGGCGGACAAGCGGCCTCCGGTGTCATAAAGTAGCAGGGCCGGCGAGCTACACCAAGTAGCTCGCCAGCCCTGCCATTTCTTCAATCAGGAGACCTGCAAAGGCCCAAGAATTGCCCATTCGTCATTCCGGCGTAGGCCGGAATCCAGGGGTCGGGTTGTGGTTGATTTCGCAGTGCTGCCTACATCGCGGAACCCTGGATTCCCGCTTTCGCGGGAATGACGGTGCCTGTTGCTGGCTATTTTCACAAAAATAGCTACCCTACTTCCTCTGGTAAACCTGAATCCTATGGCGGTTGGACTCGGTGACATAGAGCCGTCCGCTGCTGATGTCCATCTTCACCGACGCAGGCCCCCAGAAGTAGGGTTCCGTCTGGGATGAGGTATGATGGGGAGACCTCAGATGGGGGGGCAGGTCGGGAATGAGATTGGCCATATCCCTGGTTACCTTCTCCTCCGGGTTGACAGCCAGGAAGTCCTGGGCCCACTTCGACAGGGTAGCCTGGCCCTTGAGCATCAACCGGAAGCTGCCGTCCGGGTCGAGTATCTGTACCCGCTCGTTGCCCCAGTCGGAAACGTAGATGTATCCCTCCGGGTCTACTGCAACCCCGGACGGACGGTAGAACTGGCCGTCTCCGTCTCCCGACTGGCCGAAGCTGTCTAGGAACCGGCCCTCGGGCGAGAACTTCTGGATGCGGTCGTTGCGCCAGTCTGCCACGTACACGTCGCCGGATGAGTCCACCGTCAGGCCCCAGGGCATGTTGAACTGTCCGGGGCCGCTGCCGGCCTCTCCCCACTGGGCGATATGTTCGCCGGAGGCTGTGAATTTTTGGACCCGGTTATTGTGCTGGTCGGATATGTAGATGTTGTCCTGAGAGTCAAAGGCAATTCCCGAGGGGCCGTTTAGCTCGCCGTCGCCGCCGCCGGAGACCCCCCACTTGTTCAAAAAGTCTCCTGAGGGGTCGAAGACGTTTATCTTGTTGGTGTGTTCGTCCGTGATATACACCCGTTCCCTGCTGTCCAGGGCCATAGCAACGGGCAGCATAAGCTGGCCGTCGCCGGGGCCGTAGCCCTTGCCGAACTCTCCCAGGTAGTCTTCCTCAAAGCTCACGATGCCAACGCGGACAAGGCCCGCCCGGGCGGCGTCGCAGCGATTTAGGACCAGGAGTCGGCCATCCTTGGTAACCGTCATGTCGTAGGGGTTGATGAAGCCCCGGCCCAGGTTATTGGTCACAAGGCCGATGGTCTTTACATAGTCAAGGACAAAGGTTGTAGATGCAGCCTGTGTGCTCACTCTTACACCTCTATTTTCATAATAATTCCTCATGGCCTTGCCAGGGCCACGTAGGGGGGTGAAAAAGATGGTCGGCTTACCGCTTCGTCATTCCGGCGTAGGCCGGAATCCAGGGGCGGTGTTGTGGGTGACTTCGCATTCGCCCGAGTATTGCGGGACCCTGGATTCCCGCTTTCGCGGGAATGACGGTGTTGGGCGACTTTATTTTCACGGGATGCTACACCCTTCAGGGTGTGGTAGAGTGACCCGACACCTCTATTTTCATGGTAATTCCCCATGACCTTGCAGGCCACGTAAGGGGATGAAAATGACGGTCGGCCTTCCTACCGTCACTCCCGCTTTCGCGGGAGTCCACCGCCCCACCCCTGGATTCCAGCCTGCAACCGAATGACGGGGGCATCTATTTTCATGATAACGGGACGATACTGAGCGAAGCGAATCATCCGGGGGGACCCGGATTCTCCGCTTCGCTCAAGGCCGCGATCAAATACTGTGGGATGCGATGCCTATAGCCGGACCGTTACGCCAACTGGAACTCCCTGGTGGATGTCACCAGCCTTATTATGTCGCCAATCCGCTGCTCGGTCTCATCTCCTGGCTGGCGTCCCTCCAGATGCAGGTTCCCTTCCCTTGAAGCGAATTCAACCAGGGATGCGTGGGTGTCCTGTGCGACGGAGATGGGGCCGATCAGGTCCAGGCACTTGTCCACCAGTTCCTCGGGCGAGAGGGTCCCGCTGCTGTCCGATGCCAGGCGGTCTATTATCCTCCGCACGCCCGGGTTGTTGACGTTGCCCAGTTCCTTGCTGGCAAAGTTAACCCGCTCCACCAGAGCGCCGCTGTCAATCCACTCAACACCCTCGTGCCATCCCTCAACGCTGGGGGGCTGGAGCAGGCTCTGACCCATGAAGCTGGTCTGCCGGGCAAGCTGGTCTACTCCCATGGTGGGCGAGCGGTAGCTTCCCGCCATCCGCACCGCGCCGATTACCAACTCCACCGGCCCCTTCACCCTGGCGAAACGGGCCTTTTCCGACTTGAAATGGCCGGAGTTGAACATGGTGCGCAGGACCGACCGTATCTCATAGCCGGAGTCAAAGTAGGACTTCATCATCTCCCCGATGGCCTGCTCCCCCTCTTCGTCAACCTCATCGGCGACGAAATACTGGAACAAGCGGGTGCAGATGAAGCGCGCCGTGGCCTCCTGCCGCACTATGATGTTAACGATGTCCTCGCCGTTAAACCTCCCGGTCTCACCCAGGAAGGTCTTTTCACCGTCGTCGTGGTCGTAGTCCCGGTACTCAAAGTGCCAGGCGATGCGGCTGTAGGGCCAAATGGAGTCCTTGCTGGCGCGGGTCGCCATATACTCGGCGTTGCCCAGGGTCCAGCCGGTGAAGGCGCGGGCGCACTCTTTGATGTCATCCTCGGTGTAGTTGCCGATGCCCATGGAGAAAAGCTCCAGGAGTTCCCGTCCGTAGTTCTCGTTGATGGCGTCCTTGTGGTTATCGTTGTTGTCAAGCCAGATAATCATGGCGGGGTCTTTCGATAGCTCCACCAACATCGTGGGGAAGGGTCCCAGGGCGTGTCGGCGGAAGGTATCTATCTGGTTGAGCAAAGACCTAGCCTGGTTGAGCTTGGAATAGCCTGTGGCGAGGAGGCTATGCCAGAAAAGGGACAGCTTCTCCTCCAGGGGGCACCTGGTGGTGATCATCCGGTACATCCAGTAGGCCCCCACTGCGTTAAGCTCCCGCATTTCCCCCATATCCGAATGATAGCGCCGGATGATGTCATCGGGCATGTTCTGGGGGTCGGAAGGACTGATAAGCTCTTCCACCACGTTCTCATAGCCTTTAGCTACGTATCCCTCGAGCTCGTCCCTGCCGGCCCCGAAGCCTGCTCGACGCATCAGGTGCGCCATCAAGGCAATATCTTGATCGCTCATAATCGTCTCCTTTCGGACACTGTGTTCTACATGATGCTTGACCGTTCCCATACCCTCCAGGGCTACTTTCCCAGGAAGTTGAACTGCTCGAAATGGCCGTTGACTACTGGGGCCGCCTCCATACCCAGCCACCGCTCCAAGATGGTAGAGTAGGTGGAGCGAAAGTCGTTATTGAAGTGGAGGTCGCCCTCCAGATGGTCTTCCTCTTTCAAGGAGGGGTATTCGCCGTACATCCCGCCTTCCACCGTCCCGCCAATAACGAAGGCCGTCCCGCCGGAGCCGTGGTCGCAGCCGGAGCCGTTGTCCCTGATGCGGCGGCCAAACTCGGTCCATACCAGTATGACAGCGTCGTTCTCCCAGCCATGCTCCCTGAGGTCGGCGTAGAAGTCGCCTATAGCTCCGCCCACGTCCTGCCACAGCTTGGCGTGCACCGGCAGTTCCCCTCCGTGGGTATCGAAGCTGCCGTGCTGGGTGTAGAAGACCTGGGTCCCCAACTCTGCAAACATCACCTGGGCGATGCTCTTCATGTTTTGGGCGAGGGGATTCTGGGCATACTCTATGTTTGAGGAGTATTTGACCGGGGCCGTTCTGAGAATATCGGCCCCTTTGAGGGCGTCCCTTCCGGTCTGCGCCAGGAAGTCCATCACCGCATCTCTGCCCTCAGCGCCGCCGTACATCTTGCCAAAGGCATCAAGGGCATATCTCTTGGTTATCTCGTCCTGCACGTCGGGGAACAGGCCATAGGTCTCCAGGTTGCCCACCGATGCTACGGGCACCCCCCTTGAAGCAAGGGACCTGGGCAGCCCACGCCCGAAGTTGACGCCGGTCAGGACGTTCTCACTCTGGGGGTCCAGTTCCCTGATGGCCCGGCCCAGCCATCCCTCGGAGCCAATCTTCTCGGGCTCTGCCGTGTGCCAGATGTCCATAGACCTGAAATGGGAGCGGGTGGGGTTGGGATAGCCTATGCCATTTATGATTGCCACCTTCCCCTGGTCCCAAAGCTCCTTGACCGGTCCCATGTTGGGGTTGAAGCCCAACTGATCGTCTATTGGGACCACTTCTTCGGCGGGGATGCCGATGTTTGGCCTGAAATCGTAGTACAGGCCGTTGCTGTAGGGTATAATGGTATTAAGAGCATCGTTAGCTCCTGATAGCTGGATCACTACCAGCGCACGCTTCTTGTCAACCGATGCCATATAGTCCCTCCTTGACGTACTCCTACTGAGATGTTGTTAATATCTTGCCAACTCTAGCTATTCTGGTTCAACTGTAATGTAGTCCACTATAGCCCACTTGTCAATGAGCACACATAGCTAGGCAGGGCAATCGCGCCTTAACTCTAGCAACCCCAGCTATCGTCATTATTATGAAAATAGATGCCCACCGTCATTCCGGCGCAGGCCGGAATCCAGGGTCTCGCAGAGTCGGAGCCGATGCGAAGTTACCCACAACCCCACCTCTGGACTCCGCCTACAACTGAGTGACAGTAGGGAGGCCAGCCACCATTTTCATCCTCTTACGTGGCCTGCAAGGACATTGGCAATTCCAGCGAAAGCAGAAATCCACCCCCCACCCCTGGATTCCGGCCTACGCCGGAATGACGGTTACGCAAAGGTCTCTTTTCGTAGAGCCTGACCCTGAGAAAGCAGGGTAATGACGGGCTGGGCGCTGGCTATTTCCATGGGTAATGACCAGTGGGGGCGGGTGAATTTGGCTGGGCAGAGGGCATCATTCCCCCTGCCTGACTGTGCGGATGGTGCCGAAGAGGTAGGTTATCCATATAGGCAGCGCAACGACAGACAGGGCCAGCTTGTCTCCAGGCGGGGTTAAGTAACGGAATTCTCCTGAGGGGTCCACCGTCAGGTAGTAGGTGACGCCCTCGGAGATAGCTTGGGGTAGGTTCACAATGGTTATGGCGCCGAATGTTACCACCACAAGGATCAGGTAAATGCGGTTTATAAGCTCTATCCGCTCTTCCGGGGTTTCCAGCCACCTTCTGCCCAGCACGTGCAAAATCCAGATAATTGCCCCTATGACGGCAAAGCTCACCCCTTCGATGAGACCCTCTTCCAGGGCGCGGTCCAGCCCTTGCACCCGTCTTTCCTCCCGCAGTTCCTCCAATCTTTGGTTTTTGAAGGTCCTGTAGCGGTCAAGCTCGTCCTGCTCCGCCGGAGTGAGGGTCTGATTTTGCTGCTTGATTTCCAGGGGGTGCTGCCGGTGTAGCTGGTCCTCCTCTGGGGTGGTGGGTATATGAGCGGGCCTATAGCTGAAGTCCTTGTCCAGAGCGCCTGCCAGTCCTGCCTTGAGAAGCTCGGAAAGGCCCTGGGTGAATAGGAGAAGGCCGACTATGACTATCACGTACAAATAGAGGCGGAGCAGGAAGCGCATAGAGATATGGACGGTCATTCCCGCCCGGAACCTGGTGAACAGGAAAATGCCGACGCCCAATATCAGGGCCAACACCACAAGGATGGTGAAGGCTATCAGAGCGAGCCAGACCACATCCTCCAAAGTGGGTCCTCCTCTCTTATATGCGACAGCCCCAACTAACCGGAGTTGGGGCTGCTATGGGGTGAGACTCTAAACCGGAGGTATTCGCTAGGTCGCAATCCTCTTTTTGCGATTGGAGACGTAGTCCACCAGCACGTATTCGCCCAGGTTATCCGGGGTGCTGTAGAAGGCTCGGCCACGGTTTATGCGGGTCATTTTGTCCACGAAGTCCATAAGCTGGTAGTTGTTCTCCAACATGAAGGTGTTGATCATGATGTTCTCCTGGGTACAGCGCCTGGCCTCCTTCAGGGTTTCGGCTATGGTCTTGGGGCTGGGCGGATAGTTGAAGAAGGACCTATCACCCTCCAGATGGGAAGTAGGCTCGCCATCGGTGATGAGGATAATCTGGCGGGTGCCATTCTTCTCCCTGGACAGCAGCTTACGGGAGAGCATCAGGGCGTGGTGGATGTTGGTGCCCGACACCCAGGCGTTCCAGTTAGTCTTGGGGAGGTCCTCCTCCTTTATCTCCCTGGCATAGTCGGAGAAGCCGATGATGTACAGGCTGTCCCTGGGAAACTGGCTATGGATAAGGGCGAATAGGGCCAGCGCAACCTTCTTGGCCGATTGGAAGCTCCCGAAGAGGCCCATAGACCGGCTCTGGTCCAGCAGGACCGCCGTGGCGGCCGTAGTCATGTGCTCATTGCGGTATATCTCAAAGTCCTCCGGGGTGAGGTGTACCGGCACGTCGGGCCCGGCACGGACTATGGCGTTCTTCACCGTTGCATTGAGGTCAAGCTGGAAGGGGTCGCCGAACTCATACATCTTGGTGTCGGCCAGGGTGTCCCCGCTTGAGCCCCGGGAGACCAGTTCATGGTTGCCCATCCGGTCTTTCTTCAGGTTGATGAAGACTTCCTTGAGGGCCTTCTGGCCTATCCTTCTAATTGCCCTGGGGGTAAGCTCAGGATTATCCGTACCCTTGATGTAGCCCGCTTCCTTGAGCATCTCCATTAGCTGCTGTAGCTGCTCCCAGGTGCGGCGGGCCTCCTCCCCCAGAATCTCCGCCAGTTTCTCCGGGTCTATCTCGTCCAGATTGCCTGTGCGCATCGCTTCCTGTATCGCCCGCTCCAGTTCATCCATGCCTTGGAGGTCGCCCATTAGCTGCATGGCCTGCTCCAGGGTGAGGCTCTCGTCGCCCAGGAAGGGGTACTGGCGCCGCATCTCATCCATGGGCATAAGCTGCTCCATGAGGGCGGCAAGCTGTGCCATCTCCTGGCGGGTCTCCGGGTCCATTACTGAGTCCAGCAGGTCTTCCATCTGCTGGCGGGCCTCCGGGGACATGCTGTCCATCAGAGACTGCATCTGGGCCATCTGCTGCATTAGCTGTTCCATTAGTTCGTCCAGGCTCTGGGGAGGGTTGGGGCCGAACATGGACCCGAATTGCTGCATGAAGTTGTCGAAGTCGGGTTCCCGGCCCATAGCCTTGTCCTGGAGCATCTGGTTGAGCTGGCGCAGCATCTCCCTTATGGCCGCCATATCCTCAGGAGTCATATTCTGGAGCTGCTGCATCATGTCCTGGGAGAAGTTCTGGGCCATCTGCTGCCTCAGCATATCCAGGAGCTCCTGGAACATGCGCTGGGCCTCCGGGTCCATGAAGTCGTACTCCATCAACTCCTTGATGGCGCCGCCCATGCTCTCGGGCAGGTTGTCCAGCTTCTCAAGGTTGCGTTGGGCCCTCTGCTCCAAGAGCTTGCTCAGCTGTTCCATCTGGGCCCGCTCAGGGCCCTCGGCCCCCTCCATCTGCTCGTTAGCCTCATCCAGACGCCTCTGAATGCCCTCGCGCTCGGTGTTCAGGATTTCGTCCAGGCGCTCCTTCAGGTCATCAACCACTGAGTCCATGTTGTGTTGCTGAAGCTGCTCCCGCCTCTGGTCCTTTAGCTGCTCCATCAGGTCCCTCAGCCCGGGCATCTGCTGCCCCTGCCGGTCCTGCATCCCCTGGCGCATCATCTCCCGCAGCGCCCGCCACATATCGCCATGGTTGAGGAGTTCGTTGGAGAGGTGGTCCATAAGCTCCTCTGCGTCCATATCGAGGATGTTCTGCGTTCCGTCCCAGCGGGAGTACCTGTATATACCATAGAGCATAATATCCTCCGGCCTCTGGTCAAGGCCAATGCCTGGAGTTGTGTTGTAATGTGGGCGACCATTTTGGATTTAGAGACCGGTCACCAAACCCCAACCCACAGACCCCTCAGCACTGAAATTAAAGAATAGACATCCTTGCTATCATACTCCCCACAACCGGACCCTGCAAGGCGGTTTACGCGGTTTACATTGAAGGGCACGGGAAGGGCACAGGGGCGCAAGAATAGAGTTGCAGAAGTCAAGTATCATCTCCCCTTGAACTCCGGCCTCCGCTTCTCTACAAATGCCTGCACAGCCTCTTTATGGTCCTCCGTTTGCCTGGCTATCTCCTGGGCTACGTGAGCAATCTGAAGGCTTTCCCTCAGGTTGGTCTCCAGAGACTTCTGTATCAGGTATTTTGTCAAGGCCATAGACTGGGTGGCTCCCTGGGCGAGCCTGGATGCCAGCTCCATAGCGGAAGGCATAAGCTCATCCTGTGGTAGGACTTTGCTGACCAGGTTCAGACGATAGGCTTCGTTGCCGTCAATGCGGTCTCCGGTGTACTGCAACAGGAAGGTATTGCTCAGGCCGATAAGCCGGGGCAGCTGCCAGCAGCTTCCGTCGGCGGGTATCAGTCCCATGCGTACAAATGCCTCGGAGAAGACGGCGTTCTCCGAAGCCAGGCGCACGTCGCAGGCCAGGGCTACGCCCATCCCCACACCCATAGCGTGGCCGTTTACTGCTGCGATAGAGGGCTTCTGGAGGTCGTGGATTCTCAGGGGCACCTGGCTGGCTTGGACCCGGTCTATCCTCTCTCGGCTGCCGAGACGGGACTCCATCTTGCCCCAAGGGAGGCCGGGCTTCTCCTCAGGGGGTCCCTCCTCCCGCTCCTGGATGCTCTGGTTGAAACGCCTCACGTTGGCCCCTGAGCAGAAAGATGGGTCTGTGCCGGTGATTAGCACCACCCTGTCTTCCGAGTCATCCTCGAACCTGTCCAGTTCCTGAATTATCTCGGTAGCCATCTCCTGGCCCATAGCGTTCCGATTGCTGGGGTCGTGCATTGTCAGAAGCAGAATCCCGTCTTGCTTCTCTGTTTTGATGAATTCGTAAGCCATGACACCCCTCCATACAAGGTTAGTTATGAACCCCACAATTCTATCATCATGGCTATCCCTTATGGTAGTGCGAGTCTCCGGTGGGGCCGGACTTCTCAATTAAGGCACAATTGCGCCCGGGACTCCTGGGCATTTCTTGACACCGGAATAGCCCTACTGTAACCTAAGAGGGTGCTCAATAAGTATATGAGTACCCCCTCCTTGGAGCATCATACCTCCATCAAGCGAGGGCCCGTAGCTCAGCGGTAGAGCGGCCGGCTCATAACCGGTAGGTCCCAGGTTCGAACCCTGGCGGGCCCACCACTCTTGGCCTAACTTGACGATAGATAAGTCCCTTGGACAGTCCACCAGCACTGGCACCTGTCCTCCCTGCCAACCCTGTCTCATGCTTGGCGGCGTAACATAACTGCTAGTACAACCAATGGGGATGAGCCAACGTGACCATTGGCACATTTGGGAGCATGACGATGGACTTGAAGCCCATGCACGAAGTTGAGGTTCGGCACAATTGGAAGGAGACCGACAGGAATGAGCTGTACAATGAACGACTAGGAGAGCGCGTCGAGGAATGCACTCAATGCGGCACACGCTCACGCGTTCACTATTTCCTTCGTAGAGGAACATCGACTAAACGGCGACGCTCTCCGTTCAACCTTGGCGCAATCGCCGAAGGAGCAGAAAAGTTTCTGGAAGGATACGATAGGGAGCTCCAGAGACTATTGGATTCCAGTGGCTACCCTGACTATGGTTCATTGCTGCAAGAGATCGATAACCGGTACGAGGGCAAGGTGAATGGAAATACGCTAACGCTAGGGCAGCTGTTGCGATGGAGCAACGTTCCAACAAAGAAACTTCAGCGGAAAGCCATGCTCCTTTATGGCCAAGGCTTCGTTTGTAACCGATGCGACTCCTTTATGGACTGCTGGACCGATTTTGAGGTGGACCACATCGTCCCAAGCAGTAGGGGAGGGGGGGCACAATTGACGAACTTACAGTTGCTGTGTCGCCAGTGCCATAAGGACAAACGAGACAGCCCTCCCAATCAACACGATATCTCACCCTTCAATCACAACAGACAGCCGTGCGTTCATGTCATATCGTGTGCTGCGCTCGACGGCCTAAAGAGGTCCGCATGACCTGAGGGGACCTTCGGCTAACGTTCCGAGGCTCATCATAGTTTCACCTCCCAGCGAAAAGTTCGCAATTCAGTCTTACTAGGCCCACCACCCCTTGCGCTGCCTGATTGAGCGGAAAGTGTTGGCCTCGAAATCCGCCGGCGACTCCTCCCAGGGTGGGATGCCTCGTGGACGGAATGTTCGCCACCAGCAGGCCCAACTTTCAGTGACGCCGGACAGTCGACATCTATATCTATACGAAAGGAATTCGACATGAACTCTACCAGAAAACCAGTCGCCGTCGTTATCGGGGCGACATCCAAGTGGCAGGCAGACGGCCGCAACACCCATTTGGTCCACGGCGGGGATATTGACGACAGCGACCTGCCTGTTGGCGTGCGCTGGGGCGTCGGGGGAGCCATCTCCATGAAGTTTGCCCAAGAGGGCTTCTTCACGGTGCTGACCACCCGCAATACCGCCAACGCCGCTCCGTTGGATGCAGCGATTCGCGAACAGGGCGGCGATAGCATGATCGTCGAGCTAGACCTAGCGTCTCGCGACTCCATATCGAAAGCCTTCGCCCAAATCCGAGAGGAGGCCGGCGACCCAAACGTCCTGGTCTATAACGCAGGCTACCTGGAGGGGCGCGACCTTCCGCCGGAAAAAGAACTGCTGGAACACATTCCCTTCGAGATATTGGAGACCGCGCAGCACATCTCCAGCAGCGGACCCTTCCTGGTCGCTCAGGAGGTGTTGCCCGCTATGCGGGAGCGAGGCGAGGGTTCTATTCTGATTTCCAATAACTCGTCGTCGTTGCGGGGGAAAAAGCGGTACACCGGACAGTCGTTATACTATCCGAGGGTGCTGATGCGGACGCTGGCGCAGGCGTTGACGGAGGAATATTCCGAGTACGGCGTGCATGTTGCCAATGTGGTGATAGACGGCATGATTGATTCTCCGGGCACCCATGCCCTCCCGCGTGCCCAGCAGCAGCCTGAATTGATTATGAATCCCGTTAAGATCGCCGAGGCCTTTTATTATCTGCACACTCAGGACAAGTCCTGCTGGACCCACGAACTCCAGTTGACCCCCTTCTCCACCAAGCCGAGCTTTTGATGCCCGATGCCGGGGGCGGGCGGGTAACTTGAATGAATCTGAAGGAGTATTCGGATGGATGTCGGAATGATGATGGTCTTCTCCAGTTACGGCTGGGAAGACGGCTCGGACGGCCAGATGTGGAAGGAGGAGTTGCGCCTTGCTGAAATCGCCGCCGACGAGGGGTTCGATTGCCTTTGGTCCGCAGAGCACCATTTCAACGATTATTCCTTCGTGCCGGACAATCTCCAGCTAATGACCCACATTGCGGCCAAGCATCCCAACATAGACGTGGGGACAGCCGCCGTGATCCTCCCCTGGCATAACCCGTTGCGGGTGGCGGAAAACGCTGCCGTTCTCGATATGTTGAGCGATGGCCGGCTCCGGCTGGGGTTGGGGCGGGGCCTGGCGCGGCGTGAATTCGAAGCCTTCGGCGTCAGCATGGACGAATCGCGGGAGCGTTTCGATGAGGCGGCGCCGATGATTGCTGAGGCCCTCAGGACAGGCTTCATCGAGGGCAACGGGACTTACTACAAGCAGCCCCGGACGGAGATCCGGCCCCGACCTCAGCATTCCTTCGACGGGCGCATCTACGCCGTTGCCGCCAGCGAGGAATCCGTTCTCTCGGCGGCCAAACTTGGGGCGCACATAGTAATGTTCGCTGACCGTCCCTGGGAAATGCGGATGCCGGGGATCGAGCGCGGACGAGCCTTGCACCGTGAATTTCACGGCACTGAGTCGCCAACCCTGATGCTCACCGAGTTCGTCGTATGCGGCGCTGATATTGCCCAGTGTGAGGAAGAAGCGCGTCAATACCAGGGCAAGTTTGTCGAGAGCAATTTTTACCACTACGAGTTCCTTGGAGACCACTTCAGGTCGGTGAAGGGTTACGACGCTTATCAACAGAAGGCTGAAATCGCGCGTTCGGCTGGTCTCGAAGGGGCGGTGGAAGGTTTTATGAAGGCGGCCAGCTGGGGCACGCCGGACAAGATTCTACGGGGGCTTGAGGAACGCCGTGCCCTTCTCGGCGATTTCGAGTGGAACGTGGCCTTCCGCTTCGGCGGCACGCCTCTCCATGTTGCGGAGCGAGGCCTGAAGCTCTTTGCCAAAGAGGTGCTGCCAGTCCTGAAGTCTTGGTAGCAGCTGAAGGTGCCTGCACAGGTTGAGTGGCGTGAAGTTGCCTTTGAATCAACTGCTTCACAGCAGCAGCACTAGGTCAAGGCCTTTTAGTCCAGTACCGTCCAAACCCAAGGAACCTCATCCTTATGGCACCTAGAGGAGATGCGGACTGACATCCTAGCTGAGAGTGGGATAGTGGGATAAGGGAGACCATGAGCGGACAGAACGAGATTCAACCAAAACCACCGGATTCGCTAACTGAAGTGTGTGCGATTCTTCGTTACAACAACCGCCATGATTTGGCGAGTTTGTTAACCTATGCAGATGTCCATATTGAAGTATACGATTTTGGATATGCACTGAGTGGTGATGGGGACGTATTTTTTGCCAATGCAGTCGTTTATGCTCCAATATCTGATGTAAACAGACTAAGGTCTCTTGAACCGGGCGACAATAATGCAGTTCTTGATGCTATAAGAGAACTGTGGCCCTTTGATGAAACTGGTGGCACTTACATTAATCATTTACAATACAGAATCGATACAAGTTCTCTTCGCGATGAACCGTTGACGCTTTTCAACAGTCCAACTGGCTGGCAGCGTGTTGACCGTTCAATGGATAGACTCCGGCAACAATTGATCACTGCATCAACAGTAGAAGAATTCCAACAAGTGGGTCACTTATGTAGAGAAACTCTTATCTCACTGGCGCAGGCCGTATTTGATCCGCGACGTCATTCGTCTCTCGACAGTGATGTTAAAGACATTAGCGATACTGATGTGAAGCGCATGATGGACAGATATGTCGAAGTTGAATGTGGTGGTCCATCGAACCAAGAAATGCGCAAGTGCATAAGAAGTGCCTTCGACCTCACGAATACAGTGCAACATGGCAGAAACTCCACCTATCGTGAAGCTGCTTTGTGCGTACAGGCTACCTTTAATGTAGTTGGTCTCATTGGAGTCATATCAGGTAAGCGAATCCACGCTGCCGAAAGAGAAGAAATATCCCTCGACAGGGAACGCTCACAGAATAGCGGTCGTGAAGAACTATCCTGCTAGGGAACCTCTGAACAACCTGACGGGAGCCGAACTGGGTTCACTGGCCCGGATTTTGGGAGATTTCAGCCCTCTGATTGGGCTGCCATCGCAACTGCGGATGCCTTGCATCGGCCCTGAACATGGTCCCAGGCCGGATTTGGGCCCACTCCCCCCTCCATCAGGCTGCCTGATGGCCCTCAGCAGTCAACAGGTTGCCCAGTCCCAGCAGCAGTGCCAGGCGCTGGGTGTTCTTGCTCAACCCTCGGTAGCGCACCTTGAAGTAACCAAACACCCGCTTCACCTTCAGGAACGGGTGCTCCACCTTGGCCCTCACCGACGCCTTGACCTTCTCCGCCAGGGTTGCTTCACTCCCAGGGTCCAGCTTCCGGCGCTGGCCGGGCCTCATCGCCACTTGCCACTCAACCTCCCGCTCCCAGTTCTCCTCCCGTTTCTGTACTCCCACATACCCCGCATCTCCCCACACTTGCCACTCCCCACCATGCAGCAACCGGTGAGCTTCCGTCACATCGTGCACATTGGCCGGGGTAGTGGAGAAGCTGTGCACCAAGCCCGTCTCAGCGTCCACCCCGATGTGCAGCTTCATCCCGAAGTGGTATTGGTTCCCCTTCTTTACCTGATGCATCTCCGGGTCCCGGGACCCCGCCCGATTCTTGGTGGACGAGGGCGCCTCAATGATAGTGGCGTCCACTATCGTCCCTTCCCTGAGCCGCAACCCCAAAGACTCCAGATGACCTTTGATTTCCTCAAACAGGCCCTGGCCCAACTGGTGCTCCTCAAGCAGGTGTCGGAAATGCAGGATCGTGCTCTCGTCGGGCAGGGGTTCCGACAGCCTCAGGCCCACGAACCGCCTGACCGACTCGGCCTCGTACAGCAGGTCCTCCATGCCCGGGTCACTCAGATTGTAGAATAGCTGCACACAGTGGACCCGTAGCATCACCGACAGGGCGTAGGGCCGGCGCCCTCGGCCCGCCTTGGGATAGAAGGGCTCGATGCGCTCTTCCAGCCGATGCCAGGGAATCAGACCCTCCATCCGTTCCAAGAATATCTCCCGACGGGTCTTCCGCTTCTTTCCCTGGTATTCCAGGTCTGAGAACGTTGGCTGGTCCATCAACTTTCAACCTCCCCATCGGATAGGCATCGGGTCTTCCACTCTCATTATCCCACAACTTCACCACACTTGTTCAGAGTATCCCTAGGGCGTGTTTGCAAACTTGGTGCGGCACCCAATCGGTCATTCCCACAAAGCGGGAATCCATTACCTTGGCTTTGGAATCCAGCCAATCTCAGGGAAATATCGAAAGACGTGGCTGGCTTTGGACACTCTCTAATACTTTGCATACGCGCCCTAGTAGACCAACAGCTTTGAATTGATGACACCAAGGGTATATATCTTAATGGGGAGCAACATTATTCAAGGGTTGCCTGGCAATCACGCCAATCTCATCTGCTCCTCATTTCAATAATGTTGGACTACTAGTAGTCAGTCATGTTTGAAATCAAAGGTATTATTGCAGAGGGGCTGGATTATTTGGCATGGGACCACACTCCACGTTGCCTTACGCTAACTTCTATTTCAGGGTTGACTGACTACTAGACTGCTGAGACTTTATGGATAGGGTGCAAGAGAAGAACTGTGTGGGAATGGATAGGCGGCATCGTACTTAGCGCATTGTTGGGAGTAACATTCACATCATTGAAGGACCGCCTACGAGCCCACAGAGGCGTGCGTATAGAAACAGAAGAGGAATCAGGTCCAGTCAGCCGTGAACACGGCTTTACAGAAAATGCTGTGAAAGTAACTATCAAGAACACAAGTGGTACGAAAATCGAGATTCAAGATATTCGTCTCATGTTTGCCAAAACACACGGCTTTCCCGTATTGCCGACAGCTCCCCCACTTCGTTCCCATTTTCAGCTTCCGGCGACCCTAGATTCCGGTGTCGCAAAGGCTTGGTATTTTCCGGCTGAACAACTTGCCCGTCATCTCAAAGCCTTATCTTCCAAACCCATGACGAAGGGAGGTAAAACAAAGCTCCGTCCATGGGTCACCACCACTACTGGAAAGGTCTATAGAGGAACCGCTTTCCGCTTCTCAATGGATGTCAACTCTGATTGGCCATGGTAGACATAAAAGTGATGCTAGATTGCCGCTGTGTCCGCTGAAGGGGAGTGGTGTGGAGTGGGGGCTTAAGCGGGCATGGTATGGCCCTCTATCCATAGGCGTGGAGGTTTGTACAGGCTTCCTTGGGTTAACCTGGACGACTGGTTATATTAGGACCTTCCAGCGAAAGTTCCCTAGCTACACTTTGGCCCACCATGCACCCCTGGGCCGAGTTGTTCCGTTACAACGGTGTCCCGCCCATCCCATCGGATCGGCATCGGGTCTTCCAGTCTCATTACCCCACAACTTCACCAGACTTGTTCGGAGTATCTCTAGAGTTCAGGCCCTGGTCCATCGTATGCTACATCCCTTCTCAGTTTGTTCAACTCCTCCAAATCATCGCTGACGTCCTCTTGAGCCGGAATCCACCAGCCTCTTCAGCCGGCAACGTTCCTTATGTGAGGCTTCTGGATTCCCGCGAAAGCGGGAATGACGAGTTGGGGCCAGAATGAGCCCTCAAGTCTGAACAGTTGCTCCTTGACTCGGCGCGTAATCAGGGCATGTGCAAAGTGAGTACAAACTGCTCACTATGTCACGGGCGACCAGTTGTAAATCTTCGCGAGGGTCCCGCCCATGAGCGTCGAACGCTCTGAAGCCGAGAGCCGGTCGGTAACCCGGAATGCCTCAACCCCCTGCTCGTAGGTCAACAGCCTCACCGCCCGGGTCCAGTCGGTGCCCCACATGCACCGGTCAAAGCCGAAGGCGTCGAATATCTTGCTCAGAGGCTCCCAGATGTCCAGGTAGGGGAATGGCTGATGGGACAGGGTACAGGCCCCGGAAATCTTGATGGCTACGTTGTCGCATTCGGCCAGCGAAAGCACGTTGTCCAGATCGGCAAACGGTTCCGGCGGCGCCGGCGGCTCGAAGGGCTGGGCCAGGCCCACATGATCAACCACCACCTGGGTGTCCGGATGGCGTCGGGCCAGCTCACGCAAAAGAGGCAGCTTGCCCGAACACATGACATTCACCGGAAAGCTGGCTTGGGCGCCGGCGGCGAGTATGCGATTGAGACCCGGGTGGTCTGCTTCGAATGGCTGGGCCGCAAGCATGACGCGGGCCCCGACCACACCCGGCGTCGCGGCCCACTCAGCCATCTCGTCAGCGATCGCTTCCGACTGAGGATCAAATGGCCTGATCAAGCCGAACTTTCCCGGGTGTTTCGCATATACCTCGAGGGCGTAGCTGGCATCGTAGCCATACAGGGTGAATGGCGAAATCAGCAAAGCCCCGTCCACACCGACTGCGTCCATCGCTGCCACCATATCGTCGCCGGTGACCTCATCGGGACCCTGCAAGAATGCGTTCCAAGGACGCTCAGGACGGTTACGCTCGTAGGCATGTACTTGTACGTCAATTGTGGGAGTCCGAGTAGCCATCGTCTTTCTCCTTATCATTCATAGATGTCGGGTTGGTGTGTGAGGCTCTGCTCCAAAGCTCCCCAGGGTTGTCGACTGAGACATGTCAGTTTACACCTGGACCTGGTTTCTAGTTGCGTTGAATGACGCAGCAAGCCCCACGGTTGCCGGTGTTGGACTCCTCCTCGCCGTAGGTGACCGGCTTTTCGTGGACGATAATGGCGGAGCCGTTGGCGTCAAATTTCGCAGGTTTCTGGCAGCCTGTCAACCCCATCAAGCGCGCTGGTCGCGTTTACTTTATCTTGGTGCCGCCATTGATAGGCCGGAGGTGGTGGCCGCCGCCGCCCTTGCGAGTTAGAGGCTCAAGGGGGGCGTTCCGGCGCTTGTCGGACTAACATAGAGTGTGGTACAAAGACCCGGGGCAGGTCACTCTACTCTGAATGGATGATGAGCGCTCCTCCATGAGCCGGTCCTGCATGAGTTAAGGAGGTATCCTGGGATGATGGACATGGCAAAGCGGCTTCTGGCAGGCTTTCTCGTGCTGGTCGCGGTCGCCGTGGTGATCAACCTCATACTCACGCCGGTGTACCACGACGGCTCGCCCGAATACCCTGTGTGGCGCATCCTGAACTGGTTCATGGCGGTGGGGGCGTTTGTGACGCTGGTTGTGGGCTACCTGCGAAGGCGCGCCCTTGGAAGCGGAGGAGCCAGTACCCTTGAGTATCTGCGGACCAGCATGGCCTATTACGGGGCCATCGTGCTGGTTATGCTGTTCTTCTGGGGGTGGTTCTGGACGTTGAATCCCGACAGCGAGACCGGGGATGCCGTAACCTCCCACCTAATCTACTTCCCGATAGTGGACGCGCTCTTCGTGGTCGTCGCCCTCACCACCGCCCGGCATCTCTGGAACGATGGCGGTGGCTCATAGGCGTAGGGTCCACCTGGCGTAATCCAACAGAGTCTTGGGCCTCACAGCCTCCCGGACATGCAGGCCCAAAGGGACTCGCGCCGATTCAAACTTGCTGTGCCAGTTGATAGCATCTGGACATCTAAGATACAATGGAATCCTTGAGTTGGTTCCCTTAAGTAAGGTCTCCTTTGGAGGACTTCCAGGGAGCGTCCGACTCTTGGGGCTGCTGAGGTGAGTTATATATATCCTTTCTGCTTTGGGAAGACTATTAATTAGCTGGTACGTCCTTGCGCCGGTTATGATCGGCCTGGGCATAGCGGCAGGCGCTTTGATTTTCGTCTATGCCATTCCGGGGAAACCCAAGATTGGCGTGATAGACGTACCTTTCACCGTCATCACCGATGGATCGGCCTATGTGATTGGTGAGTACATCAACTACGCGCGCCGGGACGACTCCATCAAGGCGGTGGTCATCAGGCTGAGCACTCCCGGAGGAGGCGCGGCTGCCAGCGAGCGCTTGTATAATGAGACCCGCAAGCTGCGCGAAGAAAAACCTGTGGTGCTGGTTATGGGCGATTTGGTTGCCAGTGGCGGGTACATGATGTCAATGGGGGCCACGTATTCCTACGCCCAGACCTCGTCCCTGGTGGGAAACGTCGGGGTAATTTCCTTCGCAGGGCCGTTGATCCCCGAACAGCCCGACGGGGACATGATAGTCAGCGGTCCATACAAGCTGGATGGGGCTACTAGAAGAGAGTGGATCGGGACAGTGGACATGCTAAAGTCAGCCTTCGCTCAGATGGTAATTAGCGAACGGGGAGACAAGTTGCGCATTTCTAAGGATGAACTGGTCCAGGGACGCATCTATCCCGGCATGGAAGCTGTGAGACTGGGCCTGGCCGACGAGATTGGCAGCGATAGTGACGCTATCCAAAAGGCGGCTGAATTGGCGGGAATCTCCAGCTACGGCTTCGTAGATGTAAACCTGGAGGTACTGCGGGAACTCATCCAGGAGCTAGAGCGGCTTTTCCCAGCCGGGGATGGGGACAATGGCAGTGGTCCCGGTCTCGCCGGTGCCCTGGCCCTGCTTTCAAGGGACTATAACGGAGGGGACCCCCTCCTGGAAGGACCGGGAGCGGAGTCCGACAGCAGCCTGACAAGACTCCAGGCCTTGCGGGGACTGATGCTTCACGGAAGCCTGGGCGCAAACGGGGAAGACCCTCTCCCGGAGTTCCCCCTGGATATACACCGTCCAAATATTTATTACCTGTATGTGGGACATGGTCCTTAGATTAGTAATATTAGCCCTGTTGCCTATATTCGCCGTCGCCACTTTTGCGGGAGTGTTCTTCTTCTTTTACCAGGGAAGCTATGACCCGCCGCCTTCGGTGGATATTCCTTTTCAGCAGATAATTTCACCCGGTGTCGTCCCAGGCCCTTCCCTGGACTCGCCTTCGGCCCAAGTCCGGGGGGGCCTCCTCTTGGTGGACGCCCTCCATGTGAACGCGTTCACAGAAAGCGAAATAGTTACCCTTAGTTCATGGGTAGCCAACCGGGGATATGACGTGGAGTTCATTGGCGGTTTTGCTCCCGTGGAAGAACAGGTCCGGCTGCCTCTGTTGGAGGAAAAGCTGCGGCGCGCCGACAGTTTCCTGGTTATGCTTCCCCAGGATGTTTACTCGGAGGCGGAAGCAGACTTGGTGGAGAGGTTCGTGGGGAAGGGCGGGAAGCTGGTGCTGGTCTCGGACCCGACTCGACCCAACCGGATAAACACCCTAGCCAAGAGGTTCGGATTGGACTTCCGGGCCGACTACCTCTACAACACGGTGGATTATGACCTGAACTTCCGTCACATTTTCGTTAGGGACTTCCAACCTGACACACTTACCATCGGCATGGACGCCATAGCCCTGTATATCGCCGGCTCGGTCCGGTCCTCCGGCCCCGGACTGGCATTTACCGGCGCCAACACCAGGTCTTCGATGGTGGAATCTGGTGAGGGTCTCTATCCCATCGCCTGGGGCGACAGCCGCAACGTCCTGTCCATTGGGGACTTCACCTTTATAGTCCCTCCATATAATTCCTTGCTGGACAATGACAAGCTGCTGTCGAACGTGGCGGATTACTTGACGGCCAGCCAACGAGAGTATGACCTGGCGGACTTTCCCCATTTCTATGAGGGCGGCCTGGAAAACAGTATAGACATCCTGCTGGGGCAGCAGTCCCTCTGGGATATTGGCGTAGAAGTGAGAAACGGACTTTCGGCCTACCGGTTGTCTTCTCGGATTCGCGGAGTGGAGGACGTAAGCCGGGACACGGTTTTCCTGGGGCTGTATGAGGATGCTCGCCTGGTGAGTCAATACCTCCAGGCCGCCGGCATTCGTATTGATGATGCCCTAGGCGTTCCTTTTGCCCCGGACTTGGGCCTAGAGGGGACGGCTGTTACCTTGCTCCACCAAGACCAGGACCGGCACGTGCTGGTGGTCTTGGCGGATACGCCGGAGACTTTGACCGGCGCCGTGACCGGCTTACTCTCTGGCAAATTTAGAAATGACCTGGTTAGTGATTTCGTGGGGGTGCGTAAATAGTCCATGAAGGCACGATTTGTCTCCTATCTTTTGCTACCCGCAGCGTTATTATTGCTGGCATTGGTGTTAGCTTGCAGAGAAGCCGGCAATCCCATAACCATACCGGTAACTCTGCCCACAGACTCGCCTCCTCAGTCTGCTGAGCCCTTATCGGACAGCGACCGGAAGGCGTTGGATGAGTTTGTAAAGCAGCAGCAGGCCGTCGGCCAGGAGTGGGACGGGTTCCATCAAGAGTTTGATAGTTGGCGCGCCGGGCTGACCTCGTGCCACAGAAGCTCAGTCCAAGAGGCCCTGCAGGACTTCGCCGTCGGTTTTAACACTGTGACCCAGCAGGCCAGAGACCTTCCCAGGGCCTCCGTCACCCGGGACCTTGCCAACATGCTGATAGCAGCCGCCGAGGCAGAGGAGGCGGCATTCCGTCAACTGCGGGACCGGTGGCAGCCCAATAACATTTCATTATTCGAGGCGGTGGAGCAACGGCGTTCCGAGGCAGCTCGTGCCCAAAAGGAAGTAGAAGACCTGGCATTGGAGTTGCTGGAGAAGTTTGAGAAAGCCGCCGACCCGGAAGAAATGCAGGCGATGGAGGAATTCGCCGAAGCCTTTGAAGCCATCAGGGACGACTGGGAGAAGTTCCACGACGACTATACCAGCTTGCTACAGGAAGCGGCCAGCCTGGACGGCGCCGAAGTCCTCACTAGGCTTGAGCAGTTTATCCAACAATTCAGCGCTGTAGTTGAGGCTATAGAGGGACTGCCCACGCCGGATGTCGATGAAGACATAATTGAGATGCTTCAAGGGGCGGCGGAAGCTGAGCTTACGGCCCTGATTAATGTGAAAGACGCTTTGGCCCAGGTCTCCGAAGGGACCCCTGCCGATGTCCCTCCCCAAGATGAGGAGTCTGAAATGGCCGAAGAAGACGAGTCCGGTGAGATGAAGCCCCGGTTGTTGGACATGATGGCCCCCGTTATCAAGGGAGTCGAGGCAGCCCTCAAGGAAATTGAAGACACAATCGAGGAGCTCACCGACGGCAGCGCTTTGGAGAAACTGGAGGATGTCTGGAACTTCAATAACGAATACAAGAGCCTCCTGGCGGAGTGGGACGCTTTCCACCAGGGCTACAACGACTGGCGGAGGACCGAGGGCGGATGTGACCGGACTGAAGTGCTCCAGGCCCTGGGCCAATTCAGCATACGCATTGACGAGCTTGGCCGCCAGGTGCGGGACCTTCCCCAGTCCGGTTATCTGCTGCCCATGTACACCCTGCTGGTGGAAGCGGTGGAAAGGGAAGAGGGGGCTATCCGGGCCTTGCGCAACTCCTGGCAGCCATTCACCGTTGATGCCTTCATAGCGGTGGACCGGGAACGAGACAACGCCAACAGGCTGCGCCGCCAGGCGAATATTGGCCTACAAGGACTACGCGACCGGCCATAGAGTTTTGCCTCACGGTTAATTGCCATCAAAATAGAGGCACTAGGTTCCTACACCACACCCTGAAGAGTGTGGTATCCCTCACCCGCCATCATTCCCGCCCCATATATTGGCATTCCCGACCCCTATTCTGTCATTCCCGCGAAAGCGGGAATCCAGGGGGGTGGCGAGGGTCACTCCGCAAAGACTCCCTACGTCGTGGAACCCTGGATTCCTGCGGAAGCAGGAATGACGGGTTGGGCGCTGCCTATTTTCATAATAACTCCCCATGCCTCTGCGGGCCACACACGGAGATGAAAATGACGGCTACCTCCCCACCGTCATTCGGTTGTAGGCCGGAATCCAGGGGCTAGGGGCTGGGTTTCCAGCCTGAGGACTGCCTATTTTCATAATAATGATTAGTCAGGGTAATGCGGGAATACCGGACCATCCCCGCCGGTGTGGCGCGGGGGACATTGCCTATCGGCGTGGATGTCCTTCATAATAGAGTGAAATCCCTGGATACCCCTTGGAGAGGTAGGAAGTAAGCTGGAGTGAACGATCAACAGAATATAGGGATCGGTATCGAGTCGTTTTCACCTCAAGAGATAGCCCGGCGGGTGGAGCGGGCGGCGGTCGCCAAGGCCCAGGCCGGGATAGTCTCCACCTTGGCGCTGGCGGTGATGGCAGGGGCCTTCGTAGGGTTGGGGGGCGTGCTGGCCGGCACCGTCGCGGTGGGTTCGGAGATCGGCACCGGTCCCACCAGGTTCCTGATGGGCCTGGGGCTGGCAATGGGCTTGTTCATGGTGGTGATTACGGGGGCGGAGCTATTCACCGGAAACAACCTGATGCTGATGGGCCTGCTCAGCCGGCGCATCGGCCTGCGGGCGCTGGGGCAGAACTGGGCGCTGGTCTATGTGGGAAACCTGGTCGGCGCTCTCATAATAGTTTCGCTGGTCTATTACGGCCGGTGGTGGGCGCAGGGGGACTTTTCCTTTGCAGCGGCGGCGGTGGAGTCGGCCAGCGCCAAGCTAAACCTGTCCTTCGAGACCGCCTTCCTGCGGGGTATCCTGGCCAACATGCTGGTATGCTTGGCTGTTTGGCTGGCCATGGCCGGGCGTACGGTGGCCGATAAGCTGCAAGCTCTCGCCTTGCCTATCATCACCTTCACCGCGGCAGGCTTCGAGCATAGCGTAGCCAACATGTACTTCGTCCCCTTGGGGCTGCTGGTTTCCACGGAACCCGATGCTATGGCTGCTGCGGGTCTGACCTCTGAGCAGGCGGCCCGCCTGACTGTGCCCTGGGCAATTCACAACATTGCGGCGGTCAGCCTGGGCAACATCGTTGGGGGAGGCGTGATGGTTGGGCTGGCCCACTGGTTCATCCACCTGCGGGGGCAGCCGCCCACCGAGAAGGACCAACCCTCCCAACCCACAAAGCAGGCTGGGTAGCCTAGCTGGTAGTCCTAAGCTCTTGGAGGGTGCCGTCCTCTATTCGCCAAATAACTCCAGCGCTAACTGATCCCGACCAATTCCCAGGTAATCCGCTACATCTCCGAGGATGTCACTCAGGGTGCCAACCCTTAGAGGGTTATGCTGGGGAACAGAAATGTGATGCTCATAGCCTCGGTAAATGCTTGTAAGTCTCATGTGCTACCTCTTTGCCGCGTGATGTTGTAGCCGTAGCGCTGTCGGAGCAGGGCAGATAACTCTGTCCCAGAAATGCTGCGTGGTAATCTCACACCAGGGTAACCTCATCATGCACCAGATGGATGCGAATTAGCCGGGGCGCTTCCCCGTCCTCGAAGTGGCACAACGCGGCGTCCCGCAGCATGTCTTTCAGGTGTTCCCAGTCGTCGGCTTCCGTGAATATGCTGTAACCCAGGGCGCGGGCCTCGTAGCCGCCCTCCGGGGATTCCCGCGCCTGGAAGACTATTTCGGTGTCGGGCATTTCAGTTCTCCTGATTGGAATCAACTTGCATTTTCCCCTGGCAGGGGTCTGACGTGTTCCTCAATCCACAAACGAAGCTCAGCGAAGCGGAATGTGTTCGTCTCAAACAACTGCATGAAAAACGCGTAGGCTTCGAGGCTGTCGCAATCTATGAAGTGGCCGTTCAGACCCAGGAATGTATCAGTAATGGCGAAGGCCACCCGCTTGTTGCCGTCCACGAAGGGGTGATTGTTGGCAAGGCTCTCCATGAGGGCGGCGGCTTCCTCTATGAGGCTGTCGTAGTACCCCATCTGCGGGCGTAAGGGCGCCGACTCCAACGCTCCCATATCACGCAGGCCCATTGAGCCTCCGAACTCGCCAATCAGGGCGTCATGTAAGGCTATTACTTCGTGGATTGTCGGGAAACTGTGGGTCATTGGGCGAGCAACTCATAGAGGCGTCGGTTTCTCTCTACGCTGGCCCGGAAGTGGGCCATCACCTCCGGGCGGACCTTCTGCTGTTTTCTGCTTTCAATGTATTCCTGCATGGCGTCTTCCAGCACCGCCTGGAAATGGCGGCCTTCCTTGCGGGCAATCTCCCGTATCGCTGCCAGTAGCTCCGGGGGGGCCTCGCTGGAGAACCTCTCTCGCATCGCAGACATGGAACACGCTCCTCTATGATGTGCTTCCATTATACCATTATGGGAAAATGCAGCCGGGGCGTGGGTGTTTTGGGGGAAGGTTGACGCCCCCATCCCTAACCACTACAATCACCGTCGTTAAGATTGGCCTATTCCCGCAGGACCGGTTGGTTGACCGAGAGCCGGCGAGTTTCCCCCATCACACTCTACTCCCATTTCAGGAGGGGCCTTATGACTGTGACCTTGGACTGGTTGGGTGTCTCCACTTTTCGGCTGATTGTGGATGACTTGGTGGTCTTCCTGGACGCATACATGGACCGGGTGCCCGCTGCGCCGCCGGTGGGCCTGAGCGCCGCCCAGGTGGACCGGGCCGACTATATCCTGGTGGGGCATTCCCATTTTGACCACCTGTGGGGCGCCGAGCGAATCGCCCACAATACCGGCGCATCGGTCATCGGCTCCCATGAGTCGGTAAGGCTGATGCAGATTGAGGAAGTGCCCGAGGACCAGCTCATAGCCGTGTCAGGTGGTGAACGTATACGGCTCTCCGACAGGGTCACTGTGCAGGTGTTCCCCAGCCAACACTCCTGTATCTGGAGCACCGCCGGAGGTCCCGACGAGGTATGCCTGGGGGACCTGGGGATTACCCTCCAGGAGAGGCAGGCCAGGTTGGATGAGCGGGAGGTCCAGCGCCAGGCTTCCACCCAGCCGGGTATGGCGGATGTGACGGCCCACCGCCAGCAGTGCACCCAGCGCCCAAGGGGTGAGGGAGGCGCCTTCGCGTACCTGATTGAGACACCGGAAGGGAGCATCCTCTGGAAGGATACCTCGGGGCACTGGACGGGCATCCTGCGGGACCTCCGCCCCGACGTGGCCCTGCTGGCCGCCGCCGGACGGGGCAATATAGACGGCGACCCTATACAGGGGACCCTGGCCCAGTTCATCGCCAGGGAGGCCGACATACTGAGGCCCCGGAAGGCTGTGCTCTGTCATCACGATGATTGGATGCCACCAACCACCCGACCCACCGATATTGGCCCCATACGCGCAGAGCTTGCGCGCCAGGCCCCACGGGTTGAGCTGGTGGAGATGGGCTACCTTGAGGGGGTGCCCATCCTGGCCCGCTAGGAGAGGGTTCCCCTTGTGGCATTACATCCGTTGGGGCGCTTCCATATCCATGAGGTAAAGGCTCCTGGAGAGGACTATCTGGGCTGCTTCCACCAGCTTGAGCCGCGCCAGGGTGAGGGGGTAATCTTCGGGGTTGCTGGAGAGGACCCGGCAGTTTTCGTAGAACCAGTGGAAGGCCGTCGCCAACTCCATAGCATAATGGGGCAGGTGGTGAGGCTCCAGGTTGCGGGCCATACTCTCCACCAACTCTGGCAGGAGGACCATCTCCCGTATCAGCGCCAACTCGCTGGGGTCCTTGAGCAGCGATACATCGCCCTGGCTCCAGTCTATTCCCCCGTCTCGCGCATTGCTGAGGATGGCGGCGATGCGGGCGTGGCCGTACTGGACGTAGTACACCGGGTTCTCCGAAGACTCCTTCTTGGCTAATTCCAGGTCAAACTCCATCTGGGTGGACGGTGTCCGGGACAGGAAGAAATACCGGCAGGCATCGGAGCCAACTTCATCCACCAGTTCCCGCAGGGTGACGAACTCCCCCGCTCGCTTGGATACCCGGACAACCTCCTGCCCCCGTTTCAGCGTCACCATCTGGGAAATCATAATAGTAAGCCGGTTGGGGTCTATCCCCAGGGCCGCGGCCGCGGCCTTCATCCTGGGTACGTGTCCCTGGTGGTCTGCGCCCCAGATGTTTATGGCCTGCTGGTAGCCCCTCTGGAGGAACTTGTTGTAATGGTAGGCGATGTCCGAGGCGAAGTAGGTGGGAGCGCCGGTAGAGCGCACCAGAACGTTGTCCTTGTCTTCACCCAGGGCAGTGGAGGTAAACCACTGGGCGCCTTCCCGCTCTGAGATATACTCCGACCGGCGCAGCATCCCTATAGCCTTCTCGTACTCGCCGTTCTGGTACAGGCCCTCCTCGCTGAACCAGTTGTCAAACTCAACCCGTATCTGCTTCAGGTCTTCCCGTATGATGTGGACCATCTTTTCCCGGCTTATCTTGCCAATCTCCCGCAGGGCATCCTCTTCGGGCACATGCAGGAAGCGGTCTCCCTCGCCGGTTATTATCTCCCGGGCCAGGTCCATGATGTAGTCTCCCCTGTACCCATTGGCAGGAAGCTCAGCCTCCCGCCCCAGCGCCTGCTTGTAGCGGGCAAAGACGGAGGCGTAGAAGGCGTCCATCTGGCTGCCGGCGTCGTTTACATAATATTCCCGCGTTACCGAATACCCGGCAGCCTCCATAATCCTGGCAAGGGCGCTTCCCAGCACGGCCCCCCTGGTGTGGCCCACGTGCACCGGCCCTGTAGGGTTCACGCTGACGTATTCGACGATAACCTTCTCGCCGTCCCCCGCGTCCACCGCGCCATAGGACTGTCCTGCCTCCCGGATAGCCTCCACCTGCTGCACCAGCCACTCATCCCGCAGACGGAAGTTGATAAAACCGGGGGCCGCCGCCTGGACCTCCGCCACCTCTTCACCGGGGGATATGAGCTTTACAAGCTCTTCGGCTATCTTCATAGGGTTGACACGGGTGGCGCGGGCCAGCCTGAGGGGAAGGCTGGTGGCAAAGTCTCCGTGTTGGGGATTGGACGGGTGCTCCA
The DNA here is from genome assembly GCA_965219725.1 of Dehalococcoidia bacterium. Taxonomy (GTDB): domain Bacteria; phylum Chloroflexota; class Dehalococcoidia; order Lucifugimonadales; family JAGWBF01; genus CBDCOF01. The sequence continues at coordinate 183,620 of CBDCOF010000001.1, forward strand.
CGGCAATGGGTGGCAGCGTGTCCAGATGGAGGATACCCTCTCTGCGGGCTTCCTCTATCGCCACCTGGATTTTTTCCACAATCAGGTCTCGAATGATAGCTACCACAGTAAATACTCCATACCTATACCTATTTTTTGGCTTTGCTCGCGTAGAGGAATATTATATCGCAAACGAGAAGACCTTCAAGTCTCCCTGCAATGGCTCATGGCCTTTTGAAGGCTACATAGGGGTATGAAAATGACGGGCAGCCTTCCACTGCGTCACTCCGGCCCCCCAGAATTCGTCACTCCCGCGAAAGCGGGAGTCCACGCCCCACCCCTGGATTCCGGCCTGCGCCGGAATGACGGTGGGGCGGGATGCCACACCCTTCAGGGTGTGGTGAGTGACCTAGTAGGCAGCCATCTCTGGAATAGTAGTCACCGCAAGGCAACTTGGAGTGTAGTCTCATACCAGCTAATCCAGCACCTTCGCAATAATCCCTTCAATTTCAAACATGGCTGACTGCTAGCACCTCTATTTTCATAATAATGAAAGGTCCCGGCGCTGCGTTGACAGTACAACGCTGTGGTCGCACAATAGTTAGGAAGCGCATAGGAGGCATGGGATGGCTACCCAGCTTGTTAGATACCTGTTTACGGTGGATGAATACTACAAGATGGCGGAAGTGGGCATCTTCCACGAGGATGACCGGGTGGAGTTGTTGGAAGGAGAAATTGTGAACATGGCTGCCATCGGGAGCCGCCACGCGGCCGGTGTAGACCGTCTTACCCGCGCCTTTTCCCGGCGATTGGAGGGACGCGCCCCTAGTCCTGGCCTATATATAGTCCGGGTACAGAATCCCGTCCGGCTTGGGGAGCGTTCGGAGCCTCAGCCGGACCTGGCCTTGCTGAGGCCGCGCCCTGACTTCTATTCTAACGCCCATCCCACCCCTGGGGACGTGCTGCTGCTGGTGGAGGTATCCCAGACATCCGAGGAGTACGACCGGGAAATAAAGATGCCTCTCTACGCCAGGTATGGCATTGTTGAAGTCTGGCTGGTTGACCTGTCGGCTGAGATTATCGAGATATACAGGAGTCCCAGCCCCGACGGGTACGCGGATGTCCGGAGGGTGGGTAGAGGCGAAAGCCTATCCGTGCAGGCCCTCCCGGATGTGGTACTGGAGGTTAACGAGGTCCTGGGCGCACAATAGTTGGGAATAGTACGGGAGGCGCAGGATGGCTACCCAGCTTGCTAGATACCTGTTTACGGTGGATGAATACTACAAGATGGCGGAAGCGGGCATCTTCCACGAGGACGACCGGATAGAGTTGTTGGAAGGAGAGATTGTGAACATGGCTGCCATAGGGAGCCGCCACGCGGCCAGTGTAGCCCGTTTTACCCACGCCTTTGTGGAGCGGTTGGATGGGCGTGTTGTTGTCTGGGTGCAGAACCCCGTCCGGCTGGGGGAGCGTTCGGAACCTCAGCCCGACCTGGCCCTGCTCACACCTCGCGCCGACTTCTACGCAAACGCCCATCCCACCCCTGGGGACGTGCTGCTGCTGGTGGAGGTATCCCAGACCTCGGAGGAGTACGACCGGGAGATAAAGATACCCCTCTACGCCAGGTACGGCATTGTTGAGGTCTGGCTGGTTGACCTGTCGGCTGAGGCTATCGAGATATACGGGAGTCCCGGCCCCGACGGGTACATAGATGTCCGGAAAGTGGGCAGGGGTGAGAGCTTATCAGTGCAGGCCATCCCGGACGTGGCACTGGAGGTTAACGAGGTCCTGGGCAGTGACACATAGCTTTCCTAGCTCGCCTCGTCCTTCACTAGGTCCAGGAACCGGGCCACTTCGCCGGCAAGGGGGCCGTGCTCCGGCTTCTCCAGGCCGGGGTCATCTTGAAGAAGGGCAGATGCCTCTTCCCTGGCGACCCTGAGCAGGTCCTGGTCCGAGGCCCTGGCTACCCGCAGGCTGGGCAGGCCACTCTGGCGGGTGCCGAAGTAGTCTCCCGGTCCCCTCATGCTCAGGTCCACCTCCGCCAGCTTGAACCCGTCGTGGATGCTCTCCATAGCCTCTATCCTCTCCCTGGACTCACTGGTCGAGTAGCCCGATAGAAGCAGGCAGTAGCTCTTGTGCTCCCCGCGTCCTACCCGGCCTCGGAATTGGTGGAGCTGGGACAGCCCGAACCTGTGAGCGCCTTCCACCACCATCACCGTGGCATTGGGCACGTCTATCCCCACCTCCACCACCGCCGTTGATACCAGGATGTCTATCTCCCCGTCCCGGAACCTGCGCATAGCCGCATCCTTGTCCTTTGACGACATCCGCCCGTGAAGCAAGCCCAGGCGCAGGTCGGGGAACACCTCGGTGGAAAGACGTTGGTACTCTTCGGTGGCAGCCCTGGCCTCTACCGTCTCCGACTCCTCGATGAGGGGGCAAATTACAAAAGCCTGTCGTCCATCAATGACCTGTTTTCTGACGAACCCGTAGGCCGCGTCTCGCTTCTCCGGGGGGACCTGGCGGGTCAGCACTCGCTGCCTCCCCGGGGGCAGTTCGTCAATGGTGGATATGTCCAGGTCGCCGTAGAGGGTGAGGGCCAGGGTCCTGGGTATGGGCGTTGCCGACATTACCAGCAGATGGGGTGAGCGGGGGGAGTCCAGGGCGGTACTCTCTTCCTCCTCGGTTGACTTTCCTTTTTGCCGCAGGGCTGCCCGCTGCATCACCCCAAACCTGTGCTGCTCGTCCACCACCCCCAGGGCCAGCCGGGGCATGTCCAACCCTTCCTGGATTAGCGCCTGGGTCCCGATGAGGATGTCCAGGGTCCCCTCCGAGGCCATGCGCCGGAGTTCCCTTCTGACAGCGCCCCTGACGCTGCCGGTGAGCAGCCCCACAGAGATGGGGTCCGGGGAGGGGTCCAAGTACACGGTGATGAGGTTATCCTCCTGCACGGGCCGGGCCAGCCCCCCCAGCAGGCGGGATACCGTAGCAAAGTGCTGCTCCGCCAGTATCTCTGTGGGGACCATTATGGACCCCTGGTATCCGGTGGTGGCCGCCGCCAGCAGGGCGGCAAGGGCTACCACCGTCTTCCCACTCCCCACGTCCCCTTGGAGCAGGCGGTTCATGGGCGAGGTGGACCGCTTTATATCCGACAGGACCTCTTCCAGGCACCGCTCCTGGGCGTCGGTGAGGCCGAAGGGCAGGGAGTCGAGGAACCTTCGGACGATCTCAGGGTCGTAGTTGAGGGGTATTCCCTCCAGGGTGTCATTCCAATTCTGGCGGCGGGTCAGCACCGCCATTTGCATGAGGAAGAACTCGTCGAAGGCCAGTCGCCTGCGGGCCAGGTCCAGAGAGGTAACGTCGGCTGGGTAGTGGGCCTGCATGATGGCCTGGGACAGGGGCCACAGCCCGCACCTATCTCTTATCTCTATGGGGAGGTGGTCGGGGATGTCCTGCCCCCACTGGTCCAGGGCCTCCCGGACGATGGACCTCATCCTGCGGGAAGTAAGCCCCTCGGTCAGGGGGTACACCGGCACCAGCCTGCCGGTGTGTATCTGGCCGTCCTGCCGGTCCAGCAGTTCAAACTCCGGCGATTGGAACTGCAACTGGTCTCTATAGACATCTACCTTGCCGCTGATGGCAACCCTTGAGCCAGGCTTGAGGACCCTGGCGATATATCTCTGGCCGAACCAAATTACCCGCATGTTGCCGGTCTCGTCGCTTACAATGGCCTCGGTAGCCTTCAGCCTGCCCTGCCCCAGGGTGGTCTCTCCCACCTCCCACACGGTAGCTATTATAGTTTGCTCTTCGCCGGGGACCAGGTCCGCAATTGAGGAGACCTGGGAGAAATCGTTGTGCCGCCGGGGGGAGAGGTATATCAGGTCTCGTATGGTGTGGACCCTCAGCCGTAGCAGCTTTGCAGAGAGCTTAGCGTCCACGCCCCGAAGCCTGTCCACCGGCGATTCCAGGGTAAGCCCCGGAAGGGTACGGGCGCGCTTTCTAGGGGTTGGGTGGGTGGGTGGGGGCGGCGCGGCCTCTGTCTCTGCCACCGTCTCTGATGGTACTTCTCCCCCTGAGCTTTCGTCACCCTGTAAGGTGGCCTCAGCGGGGGCAGGGACAGATTCGAGGCTTCCATCCCCTTTCGCGGCGGCCTCTTCTTCAATGGAACGAGGGCCTGCCTCGCCTTCACCCCCCAGCCTGGCAAGCCAGCGACCTGCCCACTCCCGGCGTTGGGGGGGTGTCATGTCTCTGTAGGGAACGCTGGGGATGCCAGCGCCGTCGCCTGATATGTCGGCAATGGCCGAGGCGTTTCGTTCTAAGAAGCGGTCGAGGCCGCCCATCACGGCGGTGTTCTGAAATCCCTTGCTTTCCTCCAGCTTCAGAATGTTTAGGAAGGAGTCCAGCCGGGACCTGGCAGAGGGAGTGTCTCTGGAAGTCATCTCATAACCGCATCGTGCGTATGATGAATGGGAGCATAACAAATAGGCTGAGCGACGGGATAGGATTCGGGAGATAAGGAGGCGCCGGCTGCCTGGGGCATCAGCTCATCATCGCTATGCCCATCGCTCCGGGGCCCACGTAGGTGCCCAGCACGGGGCCAAACCTGGTTACCATAATCTCTCCTTCGGGCAGCAAGCCTCCCAGCCGGTCCTTGAGGGATTCCGCATCGCCGGCGGTGGCGCTGTGGACCACTCCCAGGCGCTTCAGGGGGGCCGTCTCCTGGGTGATGCTTACCAGCCGTTGCAGGCCCCGGTCCAGGCTCCGCGCCCTTTCTACCGGATGGACCTCTCCCTCCCGGATGGTCAGGATGGGCTTTATCTTCAGGATAGACCCCAGGAAGGCGCTGGCCTTGCCTATCCGTCCGCCCTTCTTCAAATACTCCAATGTGTCTAGGATGAAGTAGGACTGGGTCCGGGCCACAGAGCTTTGGGCTGCTTCTACCACCTGCTCGTAAGAGGCACCATCCCTGATTACCCGGGCTACCTCCAAGACGATCAGGCCCAGCCCCACCGATGCCGTGTACGAGTCTATGACCTCGACGCGGGCGGGATTCCCGGACTGGGAGGAGAGCAACTGTTCCCTCGCCTGTATAGCGGAGTTAAGGGTGCCGCTGAACTTGGCCGACAGGTGGACCGACACGATGTCATGGCCTTGGTCAGCGAGGCCCTTGTACACCTCGAAGAAGTCGTTTATCGTAGGCTGGGAGGTGGTAGGCAGCCTGGGGCTGGTGCTAAGAAGCCGGAAGAACTCATCAGGGCCTATGTTCACACCATCTTGGTATGACCGGTCGTCGAAATTGACGTAGCAGGGGATGACGGTTATATCCCACTGCTGTGCCAACTCAGGTGGTAGATCACTGGTGCTGTCCGTTATCAGCTTTATTGCCATGTGTCATTCCCTTGAGGGTGTCAGATGGGGATTCGCCTCCATCCCAACCTTCCCCCGTCAAGGGGGAAGGAGCTTATTGGACACCCTGTCATAGGTTGGGTAAAACGTCAGGTCCCCGTGCCCGATTATTCGAGACTTTGCGTAACCGTCATTCCGGCGAAAGCCGGAATCCAGGGGAGGGGCTTCTAGCTAGGAAAGCAATGTCACCCCTCTACGACATTGACCCGTATAGGGGTTATTCAAAGGCCTCTTATTCCAGGGAGGCTATGTACTGGTACAGGGGCTGCCCCCCATATACTACCTCGACCTCCAGGCCGGGGATGCTCTCTCGTATTTTGTCAGCCGCTTCCTCGGCCTGTTCTTCCTCTATGCCCAGCCCCCGGTAGAGGGTCACAAGGCCGCCGTCGCTTGCTTCTGCCTCCAACAGGGCGCTCTGGAGGACTGAAATGTCCGAGTCGCCCGCAGCCACCAGGTCCCCATCCAGGAGTCCGATGTACTCGCCCTCTTTCACCGATATTCCCCCAAGGGTGACGGGGCGCACCGCCCTGGTCACTTCTATGGTCTTTACGCTGGGAAGCGCCCTTGTCATGGACTCCAGGTTCTCATCGGGGTTGCCCTCCGGGGTTAGGGCTAGTATCGCGGCCACACCCTGGGGTATTGTGCGGGAGGGGACCAGATGCAACTTCACGCTGGGGTCCGGCTGGTCGGCGGTCAGGTTTACGGCCTGCTGGGCCGTCGGTATGATGTTTGGGTTGTTGGGCAGCAGGATAACCTCTCCCGCTCCCGTGCTCATGGCCGCCTCCAATAGCTCTTGGGTGCTGGGGTTCATGGTCTGGCCGCCGGTAACAATAGCGGAGCAGCCCAGTTCATGGAAGAGGTTGGTGAAGCCTTCTCCCCAAGCGACGGCTACTACGGCAACGGCTTCCGCTGTAGATGCCCCGGCTGAAATCCCGCCGGGCCTGTCATCCAGCGCGGCCTGGGGCCGGCCCCGGTGGAGGGCCATGAAGTCCTGGTGCTGCTGGTCCATGTTCTCCATGCTCACCTGGCTGATGGTCCCCTGGGAGACGGCATAGCTTACGACTTTACCCGGGTCATAGGCATGGGTATGGACCTTCACCAGAGCGCCGCCGCCTACCACGACGGTAGATGCGCCAATGTCTGATATTTCCTCCCTGATCCTGTCCACGTCCAGCCCCTCGCCGTGGATGAGGAGCTGGGTGCAGTAGCCGTATACATCTTCCTCTGTAGCCGCCAGATACTCCTCTTGCACTACGGGATGGCTGGAAGCCGCAGACCTGGTGGGGGCCGCACCGGCGGCCAGCGGGTCAGTAATTGGGATGCTTAGCTCAAGCTCCTCTTCCAGGTCCTCTCCGGCCAGGTAGCGCCAGGCGCCTTCCAGGAGGGTCACGATGCCCTGGCCTCCCGCATCCACAACCCCGGCCTCAAGCAGGACGGGAAGCTGGAGGGGGGTCCTGGCGAGGGCTTCTTTTGCCCCGTCGAGAGCGGACTTCCATACGGATACTGTGTCCGTCAGACCCGTTGCGGCACATTCCTCGGCTACCATTGACAACTCACGTATCACCGTGAGAATGGTGCCTTCCCTGGGATTGCTGACCGCGCGATATGCCGCTTCCGACGCCAGCTTGAAGGCGCGGGCCAGGTCTTCCCCGCTGCAATGCTCCTTCTCGTGAAGCCCCTGGGACATGCCCTGGAAGAATTGGGAGAGGATAACCCCGCCGTTGCCCCTGGCCCCCATGATAGCTCCCTGGGCCATGGCGGCCATTGCCTCACCCGCGGATGAGCCTGGGGACTGGGAAGAACTCTGGTTCACCGAGCGCATGGTAAGGAGCATGTTGGTCCCGGTGTCTCCGTCGGGCACCGGGAAGACATTGAGGGCGTTGATGGCCTCCCTGTACCTTTCCAGGTAGCCGGTAGCCACCTGGAAGGCGCTGCGCAGGTCATCTCCGTCCAGGACTGAAGCCTTGGCAGGCCCATCTCCGCTGGGCAAATGTCCCCTTGAGGTTGTTGAATCACCCGCGCTCCGATTCATCCTTGTCATCACCTTCAGGCTATGGTATTCTGGATACTCAGATTCTACAGAAAGTATATTTGACAGTCAAATTAGGATCATAGTTATGAAATGTGAGTTTTGCGGCAAAATCCGAATGACGGGCAACAACGTAAGCCACTCCAAGCGGCGCACCAAGACCCAGTTCATGCCCAACATCCAGAAGCTGACCCTGCCCGTGAACGGCGAGACAAAGAGGGTGAAAATCTGCACCCGGTGCTTGAGGACCAGGCATAAAGTAGCCAGGGCCTAGCTGTGCTGCACTAACCCGTCTAAACTACCTGCCCTCCTTCACCATGTGCCGGGCTTTCCCCGGCTTGGACCACTACGAGGGCTCCGTTGCCGTAGGGGTCTCCCCCCGTAGGCAGTCCCGCGTTCCGTTTGACTTCGGGGATAGGGCTCAGCTAACCTCCACAGTGATTCCCATTAGGAGGTATCAAGAGTGAAGTTTTGGCGCTCCTATGATGGGATAGTCACCTTGGGGTGGCTGTGCGTTGTTGTTGCTGTGGCCTCATTTAGGGAGGCTTCGCTTTCTGATGATGCGTTAATGGTCCGGATCTCGTATGGGCTTATATTGGCAGCAGTCGCACTTGCGGCGTTTGTGGCCTACCTACAGAGGAATATGAAACGGCGGGCCGAGAGCAAGGTCAGAATGTCTGACCTCATCCTCCTGACGGACATCCAGATACTGGCGAAATCGAACTCGCAGCTGCTGGATGACGCCATAACCCTGCGTTCCGCCCAGATGGAACAGGGGCGCAGTCCCGGCGACTAGGCCTGTTGTCCAGTAGAGATCGAGCCTTTTCCCCGATATGCCATGTTCCCTCTGGGCTTTCGCCTTGAGGCAAGCCGGTTGGCCCAGGGAACCTTCTCCGAGTTCCTCCCAACTGAGTTGGGTATCCTATACCGCGTAACGCGGCGCACCGCCCGCGCCCCTGATGCTCTCCCGCAGCCTGCGCATGGCGTCTTCCACCGACTCGTTCCTGTTGAAGACTGCCGAGCCTGCCACCAGGATAGTGGCGCCCGCCCTCACCTCATCGGGCGGCAGTTTCCTTATGGCAGCCATTCGGATTGAGAATTATATGCCTGTTTAACCAACCTTGCCTGTGACTCGGCGGCAGACCAGTCTAGTGGTCTGCCGCGGCCTCGGTCAAAATCCTCACGATATCATCATGCCCCCGCCAAATCGCTTCCTGAAGTAGTGGATTCCCATCAGCATCGGTTGCCCGAACGTCGGCGCCGGCGTCAACCATAATCTGCACAATTTCCGCATGGCCTCTCCAAATGGCCTCTTTGAGCAAGGGGTTGTCCTCGGAATCCCTGGCGTTTACGTCGGCACCGGCGTCAACCATAATCTGAACAATTTCCGCATGGTTCCGCCAAATGGCCTCTTTGAGCACGGGGTCTCCCTCGGAATCCCTGGCGTTTACGTTCGCACCGGCAGCCACCAGCGCCCGTACCGTATCGGTTTTCCCTCGCCAAACCGCCTCAAGCAGTAACGGGTCTCCCTTAGCATCTACGGCGTCAACGGCCAGAACGGGGGTTGGAGTTGGGGATGGAGTTTCGGTCAGGGAAGCAGGAACAGGGGTAGCGGTTGGGGATGGAGTTTCGGTCAGGGAAGCAGGAACAGGGGTAGCGGTTGGGGTTGGAGCTTCGGTCGGAGAAGCAGGAACAGGAGTGCCGGTCGGGGTTGGAGTTGTTGCAACCACTGAGGCCGGGGCGGAGGTACTCTGATCGTTGCCATCCCTGAGGATGAGCAAAACGACAATGACGCCGATTACGATGATGCCCAAGCTTACGGCTATCAATATTCCAATCCTGAGCAAAAACGTTTGCCTTTCCATAAGTCAACCCCTCTCTGAGAGTGTTACATTGATAATTGATAGCAGAAGGAGCGCCTTCCCCGGCGTGGCATCTTTGCTGCACTAACCGCCCGCGCCCCTGATGCTGTCCCGCAGCCTGCGCATGGCATCTTCCACCGACTCGTTCTTGTTGAAGACCGCTGAGCCTGCCACCAGGATAGTGGCGCCTGCCCTCACCGCGTCGGGGACCGTTTCTGCGTTTATGCCGCCGTCCAGTTCTATTTCCGCGCTGTATCCCCGGTCCTTTAGCAGCCTGTCCAGCCTGGACGCTTTGTCCAGGGTCTCGGGTATCAGCCTCTGGCCTGCAAAGCCGGGGTTTACCGTGCCCACCAGGGCTATGTCCACGTAGGTCAGCACCTCTTCTATGGCCGACAGGGGGGTGGACGGGTTTATGGCTATGCCCGCCTGGATGCCCTCGTCCTTCACCTGGTGGATGAGCCGGTGCAGGTGCAGGCTGGACTCGCTGTGGACGATGATATGGTCTGCGCCTGCCTTGATGAAGTCGGAGATGAAGCGGTCCGGGTTCTCGATCATCAGGTGTACGTTCAGGGGCAGGTTGGTGGCGGCGCGGATGCCCTCTACCACCACCGGCCCCATAGTGATATTGGGGACAAAGTGGCCGTCCATTATATCCACGTGGATAAAGTCGGCCCCGGCCCTGGCAACCTCAGCCACCTGTTCCCCCAGACGGCTGAAGTCCGCCGACAGGACTGATGGAGCTAATTTCACGCTGCTGCCTGTGTTGGATGCGGTCATATTAATTCTCCCTATGTCCTTGCTATCTATTCCAGGAGCGCCCTGGCCTGTCTCAGCGCTTCTTCTACCTGGCGGGGTGACGTGCCGCCCGGCAGGTCGCGGGCAGCAATGGATGCTTCTGGGGTTACTTCGTAGGCGTCTTCATCGAACTCGGAGGAGAACTGCCGGTACTCATCGAGGGTAAGCTGGTGAAGGCCCTTGTCCTGGGAGATGGCATACTGGCAAAGCCTGCTGACTATTCCGTGGGCCTGCCGGAAGGGTACGCCCTTTCGTGTGACCAGATAGTCCGCCAGGTCGGTGGCTAACATATAGCCGTCCTGGGATAGCCGGGCCGTGCGCCGGGCGTCCACTTTCATAGTCGCCACCATGCCGGCCAGCACCTCAAGGGTTGCCAGAAGGGTGTCTGTGGTGTCGAAAGCGCCCTCCTTGTCCTCTTGCAGGTCCCGGTTGTAGGTGAGGGGCAAGCCCTTGAGCACCGTCAGGATGCCCATGAGGTTGCCATAGACCCGTCCGGTCTTGCCCCTGGCTAGCTCGGCGAAATCGGGGTTTCGCTTCTGGGGCATGATGCTGCTTCCGGTGGTGTACTCCTCTGCCAGCCTTATGAAGCCGAACTCCTGGGAGGACCAGAGGACAAACTCCTCTGCCAGCCGGGACACGTGCATCATGCAGATGGCGGCGCAGGACTGGTACTCGGCAATAAAGTCCCTGTCGGATACGGCGTCCATGCTGTTGGCGCTTACCCTGGAGAACCCCAACTCATTTGCCAGAAACTCCCGGTCGGTGGGGTAAGGCACCCCGGCCAGAGCGCCGCTGCCCAATGGGAGAACGTCAACCCGGCGGAAGCAGTCCTGAAACCGGGAGCGGTCCCGTTCCAGCATCTCCACGTAGGCCAGGACGTGATGGGCAAAGAGCACGGGCTGGGCCTTCTGGAGGTGGGTGTACCCGGGCATTACCGTGCCCTTGTGGGCCTCGGCCACGTCCAGAAAGGTAGCCTGGAGGCGGGAGATGGCCCTGGCGGTATCGGCGATGGCCTCTTTAATATACATGCGCATGTCCAAGGCTACCTGGTCATTGCGGGAGCGGCCAGTGTGGAGCTTCCCCGCCACGTCGCTCCCCAGCTTCTCATGGAGCCGGGCCTCCACGTTCATGTGGATGTCCTCCAGGTCCTCCCTCCAGGGAAAGTCGCCCCTCTCTATCTCCTCTCGGATGGAGGCCAGGCCCAGGACGATTTGCTCGGCATCCCCATCCGGGATAATTCCCTGGCGCGCCAGCATACGGACGTGGGCTATGGAGCCGGCGATGTCCTGCCGGTACAATCGCCGGTCGTAGCTTATGGAGACGGTGTAGGTGTTCATTCCCATTCCTACTCCCTATTCCTACCCCTGCCCGACCTCGTCCTCACCCTGGACCTGGGCTTGGGTGCGCACCGGCAGGCCATAGATGGCGATGAACCCCTCGGAGGAGCGATGGTCGAACTTGTCCCCCCGGTCGTAGGTTGCCAGTTCGTAGTTGTAGAGGGCGCTGGGGGCCTTCCTGCCCACAACGGTACAGGTGCCCTTGTGAAGCCTCGCCCTTATCGTACCGCTTACGTGGCGCTGGGTGCTGCTGATATATGCGTCCATATCGCGGCGGTGCTGGGTAAACCAGAGGCCGTTATAGACCACGTCGGCGTACTCCTGGGCGATTCTGGCCTTCAGGCGCAGCTGCTCCTTGCTGAGGGTCATGGCTTCCAGGGACTTGTGGGCTGAGTGGAGGACCAGGGCAGCCGGGGACTCATATACTTCCCTGGACTTGATACCCACCAGGCGGTTCTCTATGTGGTCAATCCTGCCCACGCCGTGCTCCCCGGCCAGATGGTTGAGGTGGCGGATGATGTCCAGGCCCTCCATATCCTCTCCGTCCAGGGATACTGGAATGCCTTGCTCAAAGCCTATCTCAAGGTAGGTGGGCGTTGAGGGGGTATCGTCTATCCCTCTGGTCCAGGCGTAGGCGGCCTCGGGGGGTTCCTGCCAGGGGTCTTCCAGGTCTCCCGCCTCGATGCTCCTACCCCAAAGGTTCTCATCGGTGGAGTAGGTGCCTTTGCTCATGGGAACGGGTATGTTGTTCAGCCGGGCGTACTCTATCTCTTCATCGCGGGTCATGCTCCACTCCCGGATGGGAGCGATAACCTGAAGGTCCGGGGCAAGGGCCGCCACGCTCACGTCAAAGCGGACCTGGTCGTTGCCCTTTCCGGTGCAGCCGTGAGCTATGGCATAGGCACCCTCCTTGCGCGCCGCCTCGATGAGGTAGCGGGCTATGAGGGGCCGTCCGAGGGCAGTGGCAAGGGGATACTGCTCTTCGTAGATAGCGCCTGCCCGGAGGGCCGGATAGATGAAGTCCTTGACGAAGGTGTCCTTCCCGTCCACCGTCTGGGCGCTTATAGCCCCAATCTGGAGGGCGCGCTGGCGGATCTCCTCAAGATTGACCATTCCCAGGTCTATGGTGAGGGTCGCTACCTGGACATCGTACTTCTCCTGGAGCCAGCGTATGGCTACCGACGTATCCAACCCGCCGCTATAGGCTAGGACTATCCTTCGCTCGCTCATGGCAGTCTCCTTCCAATTGGTGGGGTCTCTTTTCAGGGGGGTGTGATGGTCCGGCGGATATTCTCCAGCATCGGCCCCGTCTCCTGATGGGCCTGTACCACCTCATCCATAGTCGGTGGCATAGTTGGAGGCATGGGCGGTGGAGTTAGCAGCGGTACGGGCGGGGCCTCCACATCATTATCTTCCTCGTCGTCTTGAAAGGGATAGCGTACCTGGAAGTACCATCCGCCTACTTTTTCACATATACCGGCAAACTGCCCAAACCCGCTATCGTACTTTATGGCTTCATCCAGCAGCGTCCCCAGGTTATGGGTGCGCTGGAGCCTCCACCCCTTGCTGATAAGATAAGCCTTCAGGTACTTCTCCACAGTCTGCTGGAGATGAAAGGCAGCCGGCTCTGCCAGGTCCGGGTCTCCTAAAGCCAGAGAAAACATTTTTATATCCGTAGATGCTGCTCGAAGCCATTCTCTAGCCCTTCTCAACCGCCGCTCTTCCTGGGTTATGCTGCTTCCTGCCACGATCTCGGCTATATCCAGAGGGACGGCATCCGGGGACGCATAGAGGAGTTCCCCGCGCCGGACTATCTCAATAAAGAAATCGTCCTCCAACTCCAGCCGCCGCCGGAGCCGGGCCGGAGTCCTGAGCTTGATGTCCAGGTAGGGCAGGGAGCGGGCCAGGTCTCCGATAATGCCCGTCACACGGCCATGCTCATCCCAGTAAGGGTCGGAGAAGTCTTTGACTATCAGCAGGTCCAGGTCGCTGTACTCATGGGGCTGACCATAGACATAGGAGCCGTAGAGGAATATCCTCTCAGGCCGGTACTCCTCCGCCAGCTTTTGCACCATGGAGGAGATGGCGCGCACCAGTCCGCTTTCTTCAATGGGAGGACTCGATGATTTTGTCAACCAGGGGTCTAAGCTGCTCAAGGGACTCCTCCACCTCCCGATGGGTCAACTCTCTCCGATTTCGGGGATAGCGGTCGTCAACGTAATACTTAGTCACCTCTACATAGACAGCGCGGTACTGCTCGAAGGCGGGGTCGTAGGGGATTGCATCCTCCAGTAGCTCTTCCAGGTCGTGGGTACGTTTCAGCCGCCAGCCCCGGAAAAGCAGGTATGCTTTCAGGTATTTCTCCACCGCCTGTTGCAATAGCCTTCCCGCAACATTGGCGGAGAGGCCCCGCTCCAGGGTAAGCTCTGCTGCTTGCAGGTAATCCAGGGCCGGGGAGAGCCAGTCCCGGGCGTAGGAAGAGCTGTCGTCCACCATAGGATACTCCTCCGGTTCGCCATAGAGGAGGATGCCCTTGAATACCATCTCCTGGTAGAACTGATTGCCCCTATGCAGTTCCTCGTGAAGCTCCGAGGGCGTCAGCACGAAGATGTCAACGGACATGCCGTCCCTGACCGGGGAGATGATTTGCTTGGCCTCGTCCCTGCGGCTCCACCGGTCTCCCTTAGCCTCCTTTGCTTCCTTGACCAGGAACAGGTCCAGGTCGCTGTCCTGGTGGGGCCGGCCATAGGCGTAGGAGCCGAAGAGGAATATCTTGTCCGGCTGATATTCCTCCACCAGCTTATCTACAATCCTCCGAAGGACGGTCCTGCCCTTCTGATCCATCAGGACACTTTACCTTATTGTCGGTAATTGCCCATGCCCCTGCAGGCCAAGTAAGGGCATGAAAATAGCCCTCGGCGTCCTCACCGTCACTCCCGCTTTCGTGGGAGTCCACACCCCGCCCCTTGATTCCGGCCTGCGCCGGAATCACCCATGGCCCTTGCGGGCCACATAAGAGGATGAAAATGGGCTATTTTCATGGTAATGACGGTGGGTTAGCTGTTTTCATAATGATGTGCATGGCCCTAAAGTTTCTTCAGGGCCTCTTCCAACCGGGCTGCGGCCCCGTCTATCTCCTCCGGGGTGACTGTCAGGGGCGGCATAAACCTGATGGCGTTGGGCCGTACCGGGTTCAGGAGCAAGCCCTCCTCGTTGCACAGGGAGACGACCCTGCCGGAAATGTCGTCGTTGAATTCCATTGCCACCAGCAAGCCCTTGCCCCTCACGTCAGTGACGAAGCTGAAGCGAGACTTTACGTTGTTGAGGGCCTGCATCAGATATTCGCCCATAGCCCCTGCATTGGCGGGGATGTCGTTGTCAACGATGTACTTGCTGGAGGCATAGGCGGCGGCGGTAGTCAGGACATTGCCGCCGAAGGTAGAGCCGTGGTCCCCCGGCTCCAGGGCCATGCAGAAGTCCTTGGACATGAACGCTCCAATAGGCACTCCGCCGCCCAGACCCTTGGCCAGGGCCATCACGTCCGGCTCGACCCCGTACTGCTGGTAGCCGAAGAGGGTTCCCAGGCGGCCCAGTCCCGTCTGGACTTCATCCAGGATTAGGAGCAGGCCCTGGCTGTCGCACCACTCCCGGACCCTTCTGAGATAATCGTCATCGGGCAGGTTCACCCCGCCTTCACCCTGCACCGGCTCTAGCATGACGGCGGCAGTGCGGTCGTTGGTGGCCTCCATTATCGCTTCCACGCTGTTGAAGTCCACGTGGACGAAGCCTGGGATGAGGGGCTGGAAAGGCTCCTGGTAGTGGGGCTGGCCTGTGGCCGCGAGCATCCCGGTGGTGCGGCCATGGAAAGAGTTGAAGGCGGTTATGATTTCGTATGCCCCGTCCCTGTTCTTCTTGCCGTACTTGCGGGCCAGCTTGACCGCTCCCTCAAGGGCTTCGGCGCCGCTGTTCCCGAAGAACACCTTGTCCAGGGCGCTATTCTCCACCAGAAGTTGGGCCAGCAGCAACTGGGGCGTCGTGTAGAACTGGTTGGAGGTCTGCAAGAGGGTGGCCGCTTGCTCAAGGATAGCCTGGGTTATGGCCGGGTGGCAGTGGCCCAGGTTATTGACGGCCCACCCTGCGGTGAAGTCCAGGTACTCCTTGCCGCCATCGTCCCATACCCTGGTCCCATCGCCTCGGAGGATGACCACTGGCTGCCGTCTTACTGTGAACATGTAATACTGTTTTTCCATTGCCATCCAGTCAACCTGACCGGATGAGTCCCTGAACTGGGCCGTTGGGTCGGAGCTTGGACTCGTGCTCATTGTGAATCACCTCCTAAGGCTTCATTTAGTTTACGCAAAGCCTCTTCCAGGGTCTCAAGGCTCTCTCTAAGCTCTTCGACAGTGTCCTCTATCCGGCTAAGCTCCTGCTGCACACCCGTCATTCCAGGGACGGGTGTCACGGCAGGGCCCGAGGGCTGGCCGGTAGTAGGAGGCTCGCGACTTGTTTCTTCATCGGGAGGCCGGGCTACCGTCGCGCCTTCATCACACGCTTCCTTTCCATTCAGGAGAACGCACAGGCCCTCGTTAAGGGTACTAGCCATTACCACATTGTTGGCGTCGGCTACAAAGACCTGTCTCAGCAGGGGGAAGTCGGTGGCCGTGGGCCGGATGAACAGGGGTTCCACGTACAGGATAGAGTCCCCAATGGGTATGACCAGCAGGTTTCCACGGATGCACTGCACCACTTCCTGCGGGCACAGCAGGGTCAGCCTCTCCCTGATAACGTCGTCGTTGGTGATCCTGGCCTCCACCTGCTCCGTGCCGGAGATATCTTCATTCCCGGTGGGGAACAGGAAGGTCTGTAGCTCGCCGTAGTGGGGAAAATCGTTGCGGGCCGCCATCCATGCTACCATATTGGGCTTGTCATAGGGAGTGAAGGGCATGATAAGGACGAACTCCTCCCTCTGTTGCCCCGGCAGCTTCATGATGACGTAGTAGGGCCTCACCTTCTGTATCTGCTCGAAGAAAAGCTCGTTTCCGAAGTCCCATTGGTCTGACTTGTTGAAGAAGTCTTCCGGGTCTCGCATGTGGTACTGAAGATACTGCCTGGCCTGAATGGTGAACAGGTCAAAGGGATAGCGCACGTGAGAGCGCAGGCCCTCCGGGACGGCCTGGAAGGGGTCCGGCTCGGTTATGGGCTCGAAGAGGTCCGGGAAGGCTTTCTGGTACATGCGGACAATGGGGTCTTCAGGGTCCACTATGTAGAAGTGAAGGGCGCCATTGTAGGCGTCCACCACCACCTTGACACTGTTCCTGATATAGTTGAATTCCCCCGCCGTGTTGGCGGCGTAGGGGTATCGGTCGGTGGTGGTGTAGGCGTCCTGTATCCACCACAGCTTGCCGTCGGCCACCACCAGATAGGGGTCCGAGTCCAGTCTCAGGAAGGGGGCCACAGCCTCGACCCGTTCCTGGATATTCCTGCGGTACATTACCTTGCTGTCTGAGGTGATTTCTCCGCTAATAAGGACGTTGAGGTCCAGGAATTGCCAGGCGTAGGCCGCCTTGCGTATAAAGGAGCCCATGTCAACCCCTCCGTCGCCTTGGTAGAAGGTCCGGATGGGGGGCCCTCCATCGGGGCCGGGAAAGTCAAACTCCTCGGTCTTGGAGTTCACGATGACGAAGTCCATGGTGTTCTCCCCGTAATAGACCTGGGGCAAGTCCAGGTCTATCGGTCCTTCGGGGGGTATGTCTTGCAGGAAGAACTCCGGCTTCCCATCCTGGGTATAGGTGGTCACCGGGCTCATGGCAACCCCGTAGCCGTGGGTGAATTCCAGCTTGCGGTTGACCCAGCGCTGGGCTTCCTCGGGCAGGTCCTCCGGGGAGATCTCCCGGGGAGCAAGCATCACCTGACGGTACTCGCCATTAATATTATACCGGTCTATGTCCACCCCGACGAAGTTGTAGAAAAGCTCGAAGAACTGTATCTGGTTGTAGGTCGCGGTGAGGGGTACGGTATCCCACAGGCGAATGTTGCTGATGGTCTCCGGGTTCTCATCAACGTCGGCCTGGGTGAGGTTGGGCGTGTATGGGAAAACGCTCTCATCAACATTCTCCAGGTTGTAGGCGGCGCGGGTAAACTCCAGGTTTCGCTGGATATAGACACCCTCCTTGGTGAACTCATTGGGATTCACGCGAAACCGCTGGAAGCCTATGGGGTACACGGCCCCAGCCAGGATGGCAAGGACCGCCCACACGGAGAAGGAGGCGACCATGAGCCTGGAACCGCCGTAGAACAGGCTTGTGACAAAGCCCAGGGCAGACACCATAGAGATGGCAACCAGAATCCACAGGACGGGAATCCGCGCCTTGACGTCGGTATAACCCGCGCCCGGCGCTGCGCCTCTGTCGGAAAAGAGCAGTTCAAAGATGTCCAGGTAATGGGCGGCGGCTATGGTAAGCATCAGCAAAGCGCCCAGAATGGCTATATGACCTCTTATTCTGGGTGTAATGTTGAAGCTCACCCCCCTGAAGGCGAAGACAGCCAAGTACAGGGCTATCGCCGCCGCCAGCGAGGCGATTACCAGGCCCATGACCCAGCCCTGGATGAAGTGGAGCATGGGCATGGTGGCTACGTGGAAGGATACATCCTTGTTGAACTGGGGGTCATCTATGCCGAAGGGCACCCGGTTGAAGTACAGGAGGAAGGTCTCCCACCGGCCCTGGGCCACCGACCCGAATACCAGGCTCATTATGATAACCGTCAGGACTACGACGGCTATTATAGCTATGCGGGCCAGCCGGAGGACCTCGGCGGGCACGGGAAGGACTGAGTCTCCCCGGGAGAACCGGTATGCTATGTACAGGTTGACCGATAGGTACACGGCAGCTGTCAGGGTGCCTGCAAAGAAAAGCCAGATACGCATTCCCAGGATTTTCTTGAAGATGCCCAGGAAGTCCAGGCTTCCGAACCATAGCCAGTCGGTGTATATATCCTTGGCTATGGACAGAAACACGATGATCAGTATCACCGCAGCTATGGCGATGACTATCCTGGTGATCAGCTTCAGGTTAGGGCCCCTGCCCTCTCCCCAGGTCTGGGGGGTATCTCCGTTGGCGCTCATAACGAGACTCCCATCATCAGCCGTTCAGCCGTCTGATAGACCTCAACTTGGCAGGGAGCCGTGGAACATATACGCTGACTAATTGGGGGCTGGATGTCTGACCTCCTAGATAATTTATACAATAGCCTGGTAAAGCCTAATATCCTGGGCCGACTCAGGGTTGGGCCCTGGACTGAAGGACCTGGGTGCCGGTATGGGCGCCGGTGAGGCAGTCCATCAGGACCCCCGGTCTCCTGCCGTCCACTATCTCTGTCACGGGGACTCGTTCCAGGGCGCGCAGGCAGGCGGACAGCTTGGGTATCATGCCTCCCCTGACCACGCCCGAGGATAGGAGGAGCCTGGCGCTCCTCTCATTGAGCCTGGGGATGACCCGGCCTGAGCCGTCCATTACCCCTTCCACGTCGGTGAGGAATATAAGCCTGTGGGCGCCTATAGCAAGGGCCAACTCTCCCGCCACCGTGTCGCCGTTTATATTGAGCAGAGACCCGGAATAGGGAGAGGAGTCCACGCAGTGCAGGCCCAGGGGGGCTACCAGGGGCATATAGCCTGCTTTGAGGGCGTGGAGAATGGGCTGGGGATTCACCCTGGTTACATCGCCCACGTAGCCAAGCTCTTCGTCGGCCACCTGCGCTTCCAACAGGCCGCCGTCCACCCCGCTTATACCGATGCTGCTGCCACCCAGGGAGATGAGGGACGCTACAAGCTGCTTGTTCACCAGCCCCGTAAGGACGGCAGTGACGATCTCAAGGCTCTGGGCATCGGTGACCCGCAGCCCTCGCACAAAGCGGGGGACCGCGCCCTGACGCTCCATCCACTGGGATATGATACTGCCCCCACCGTGGACCACCACCAGGTTGGCCCCATTTCGTTGGAGGGCGACCAGGTCCTCCAGGGTAGTATCGTGGCTACCCAGGGTGCTGCCGCCTATCTTGACCACAACTATGTCTTTGGGCGGGTTGTCTTCCAAGCAGTACCTCATATATCGCAGCTATATATCAGCCCGTCACCCCTAGCCGTGCTTACGGCCTGCTTATGGATAACCGAAAGCCGATGGCCGGCGTCCGGCTGCTCTTAGGTGGTATAGGCGCTGTTGAAAGTCACGTACTCTTCGCTGAGGTTGCAGCCCCAGGCCACAGCCTCTCCCTGGCCCAGATTGAGCCTGATTCGGAAGGACACATCCGGCCCTTGCATCAGGGCTACCACTCCCTCCCGGTGGAAGGGCACAGGTCTGCCATCTTCCATTATGCACACGTCGTTGACATACAGGGCTATCTTGCCCTCAACTACCTGGGCGCCGCTCCTGCCCAGGGCGGCGATTATTCTGCCCCAGTTGGGGTCGGCGCCATGGACGGCCGATTTTACCAGGCTGGAGGACACCACCGTCCTGGCGGCAGCCCGGGCGTCCGAGGTGGTGGCTGCCCCCTCGACGGTGACCTCCATGAGCTTGTTGGCTCCCTCCCCGTCTCTGGCCAACTCTTTGGTCAGGTAAACGCAAAGCAGGCCCAGGGCCTCCTGGAAGGTTTCCCCTTCGGGAGTGCCTTCGCGTATCGTCCCGGACTCCGACGCTCCGTTGGCAAAGACCAGCACGGTGTCGTTGGTGCTGCTGTCGCCGTCCACCGACAGCATATTGAAAGAGGTATCCACCGCCCGGCTCAGGGCCTTTTGCAGGAAAGAAGGCTCCACGTCGGCGTCGGTAGCCAGGTAAGAGAGCATGGTAGCCATGTTGGGGTGTATCATCCCCGCGCCCTTGGCTATGCCGCCGATGGTTATGGTCTTCCCCGACCCCTCGAAAGCCACCGCCCCTTCTTTGGGGTGGGTGTCGGTGGTCATAATAGCCCTGGCCATTTCGTTGCCCCTGCCCTCCGAAGGCTTTATCTGGCTGATGCCCGCTCGGATAAGGGCCATAGGCAGTTCCACCCCTATAATTCCGGTGCTGCCCATGAGTACCTCTTCAGGCCCCAGGCCCAGGTGCCTTGCGGTCTCGGCGGTAGTCTCCTGGGCGTCCAGATAGCCCTGCTCCCCCACGCAGGCGTTGGCTATGCCGCTGTTCACCACCAGAGCCCTGACCTTGCTCCGAGGGGAGACCCGCTCCTGGGTGATTGTGACTGTGGGGGATTTCACAGTGCTGGTGGTGAATACCCCGGCAACGGAACTGGGCTGATGAGAGAGTAATATACCCAGGTCTAGCTTGTCCTCGGCATAGGTCTTGAGTCCAGCGTAGGTAGCGGCTGCCGAATAGCCCTGGGGGGTAGTTATGGTCCCACCTTCCACAAACCTGATTTCCCCAGCCATGTCTTTCACCCACCGCTTTCCACTAATTTTTCAGTTGCTTTACACGGGACCCCGGATATGGGGACCCGACTATATCAGAGAGGATTGACCGCATTTATCAAGGCAAGTATCAAAGCGGACAAACCGCAATGGAGTATACCACAAAGAGCTAACCATGAGTAGGGAGAGAGCGGGGCAAGGCTTAACAGTGTGGTGGGTCCGCTTCTGGCTTCACTTCCTTTGATTGGGGGTGATTGCGGGGAGGCGGAGTCCGCCGCTGAACATCGTCTATTCTTCGCCGGCGCGGATGACGTCAGCGATTATTTCCCCCCGGGTTATCCTGCTGCCCCGGTCGTTAGTGGCTTGTCTCGCCGCTGTGTAATACTCCGCCGCACTTTTATCCCCTTCGTCCGAAGAGGCGTACTTGTTAACCCGGTCGTAGAATCTCTTGAGTCGCGCCCCAACACTATCAGGGTCCAGGGAGAGCTTATCTATCTCTATAGCGCGATGTGCCTCCACCAGCAGGGTAAATATATCAGCCTTGTTCCATGCCCTGGATGAGTCCTCGAATCCACAGTCCTCCACAAAGTTGAACACGTTCTCTATCTCTCTGCTCACGTCATCCTTCTCGTCGAACTCATCATTGTGTCTTTCGATGTAACTTTCAAGCTCTTTGTCCAGGTGAGTGAAAGTTGACATAATCGTTATTATGTACACAAGGGCAAATCTAACATCCTCCTTGCTCCTTATCTCGGATGCGCTGAATGTCCCATGTGCCTCAAAGAAAGGATGGGCTGCTACGGCGTCTCCGAACTGCTTGAACTCGCCGTTATACCGCTCATTCCTAATCTCCATAGCGTTCGGTGAGTAGCTGGTGTCGTTAATCCTCTGGAAGACATTCTTAATCTCCTCCATGCTGATTTTACCCAGGTCTCTGACCACCACCTCGTACTCCAGGAAATCGGTCTTCTTTTCTTCGGGGAGTTCGGCATAAGGTGGTATTTCCTTCCCCAATTGCAGATACTTTGATCCGATGAAGTATTGATAGAGGGTTGTAAGTCGCTGCTGTCCGTCAACAAGCATCTCCGCGCCCTCCCCGGTGTCCGGGTCAGCTTCACCTGCCGCGATATATACCTCTGGGAAGGGATATCGGTCTAATACGGTTTTCAGGAAGTTGCGCCTATCCTTGTTTGTCCATACCAAATGCCTGGGGAAATCGGGGCTGGGTATCAGCCTGAGGTCCTGTATCGCCGACAGCAAGACCCGAATCTTACGGTTGGTAATTGTAGTCTTCACTCTTGACCTCCCAAGGCATTTCTACAACCCTTGACAGAAATTATCTGGTAGCTTTCAAGGAAATGCCAGGACCTCCAAACAGCCCCTCGAACCTTATATGGCCCATATTTCCCTTGACTCTCCAATCGCCGGAAAAATCCCCACCATTCTTTACTAAATCTGAACCTTCCCTCCGGCGGCAATTTATCCGGCCTGATCCATCCCCTGAACAGATAGTCCCTGAAGTCTTGCGATTCAGGCCAGAATGAACGTTCATGCCAATAGTCAAATACGTCGGTCCATACACTGTCGAAGAGTTGGGGAGATATGATGGCTATATCAATATCGGAAGTATCACCAAAGGGCCGTTAACGTTTACTCCCTACAATGCTGAAACCCAGCTTACCTGATCCAACTACCAGCACCTCACTTGGATGTACCTGGATGTACCCCAAACTGAGCGGACACCTCGGCTTTAAGTCCAAAATAAGCATCCTGGTCCAACAAGCAAGTAGCAATCGCCATAGGTGATGTATTTTTGCACCATCATCGAGTCGGAGAAAGACAGGAGGTCATCCTGAAATCGCCGTACTCTAGCAGGTATGTCAGGGAGTACACTCATCTCGTTTAGCGACCAGGCAGATACCTGTCACCTACCCCACCACCACGTTGACCAGCCTGCCCGGGACGTATACCACCCTCCGTACCTGCTTGCCGGAGATGTAGGGCTGTACTTTGGAGCTTTCCATGGCAAGGCTCGTTGCCTCATCCTCTTGGATGTCGGCGGGCACCTCAAGGCGGTCTCTCACCCTTCCGTTCACCTGGACCACCAGGGTTATGACCTCCTCGGCAGCCAGTTCTTCGTCCCACTGGGGGAATAGCCGGTTATGGATGCTGTAGGGTAGGCCGTTGCGTTCCCAAAGCTCCTCGGCTACGTGGGGAGCAAGGGGAGCGAGCATCAGGAGGAACTTTTCTTTGCATTCCCTCCAGGTGGCGGAATCTACGCTGCCGTCGTTCCAGACCCGGCTCAGGTGGTTGGAAAACTCCATCAGGGCTGCGATGGTGGTGTTGAACTTGAACCTGTCCAGGTCGTTGTAGCACTTCTTTATCGTCTGGTGGAGGCCCCGGAGGGTGTCTCTTACCGCCTGCTCGTCGGTGGGCCTGCCATCCAGTCCGCTGGGGTCGTATTGGCAGATGTCCCAGACCCGGTTGAGCCACCGGGCCACCCCGTTTATCCCCGAGGTGCTCCAGGGGCCGCCCTGGTCCCAGGGCCCCAGGAACATCAGGAAGCACCGCACCGAGTCCGCCCCCAGGGTATCCACGTAGTCGTCGGGGTTGACCACGTTGCCCCGGCTCTTGCTCATCTTCTCGTGGTCTTCGCCCAGAATGATGCCCTGGTTGTACAGCCGGAGGAAGGGCTCGTCGAAGTCCACCACGCCCATATCCCGCAGGGCCTTGGTCCAGAAGCGGGCGTATAGCAGGTGCATGACGGCGTGCTCGGCCCCGCCGGTGTACTGCTGCACGGGCATCCACTCATTAATAATCTGGGGATCGAAGGGGCCGCTGTGGTGATGGGGACTAGTGAACCGCTCCATGTACCAGGAGGAGTCCACGAAGGTGTCCATAGTATCCGTCTCCCTCCGGGCGGCTGCCCCGCAGCGGGGGCAGGCAGTGTTCAGAAAGCCCTGGTGCAGCACCAGGGGAGACTCTCCGGTGGGCCTGAACTCGGCGTCGGGAGGGAGGAGCACCGGCAGGTCCTCTTCCGGCACCGGCACAGTGCCGCACTGGTCGCAGTAGATCATGGGTATGGGCGTGCCCCAGTAGCGCTGGCGAGAGATGAGCCAGTCCCGCACCCGGTAGGAGACGGTGCTGGTCCCCCAGCCCTGGGCCTCAACAAAATCGGCGATGGCCTCTTTGCCCCGGCTGCTGGGGAGGTTGTTGAACTGGGCCGAGTTCACCATAGTCCCCTCGTCGGCGTAAGCCTCGCTGAAGTCGCTGCCGTCCCAGTCCGGGGGGGCGATTACCACTTTTATGGACAAGCCATACTTCCTGGCAAACTCGAAGTCCCTCTGGTCATGGGCCGGGACCCCCATAACCGCTCCCGTGCCATAGCTCATCAGGGCATAGTCGGCGATGAAGATGGGCACCTGCTCCCCGCTCAGGCGGTTGGTGACGTAGCTGCCCAGGAATACCCCCGTCTTGTCCTTCTCGGCGGCCATTCGCTCTATCTCCGTCTGTCGGCGGGCCTGGTCCACGTAGGCTTCCACCTCAGAGCGCCGCTCCGGTGTTGTCAGGCCCTCCACCAGGGGATGCTCAGGGGCCAGGACCATGAAGGTGACGCCGAAGATGGTGTCTATGCGGGTGGTGAAAGTGCGCACCTCCTTTTCTTCCAGGCCGTATTGGGAGATGTCGAAGCCAATCTCCACCCCCTGGCTGCGGCCTATCCAGTTGGCCTGCATGGTGAGAATCTTCTCCGGCCAGTCCAACAGCCCGCTGAAGTCCAGGAGTTGGTCGGCGTAGTCGGTGATACGCAGGAACCACTGCTCCAGGTCCCGGCGGGTGATGGGGGTGTCGCACCGCTCGCACCTGCCGTTGACCACCTGCTCGTTGGCCAGGACGGTCACGCAGGAGGAGCACCACACTACGGGAGCGTTGGCGCGATGGGCCAGGCCCTTCTCGTACAGCTTGAGGAATGTCCACTGGTTCCACCTGTAGTACTCGGGAAGGCAGCAGATTACCTCCCGGTCCCAGTCGTATATGGCCCCCAGGCTGCGGAGCTGCCTGCGCATATTTTCTATGTTGTCCATAGTCCAGCTATGGGGATGGATGCCCCGCTGGATGGCCGCATTCTCCGCCGGGAGACCGAAGGCGTCGAAGCCCATTGGGTGGAGGACATTGTAGCCCTGCATCCGGCGAAAGCGGGCGTGGCAGTCCGAGGGAGCCATTGCGTACCAGTGGCCTATGTGCAGGTCGCCGGAGGGGTAGGGGTACATGGTCAGTTCGTACCACTTGGGCCTGGGGTCATCGTCCCGCACCGTATAAATGCCGTCCCGCGCCCAGCGCTCCTGCCACTTGCGGTCTATCTCATCGGGATTGTATCTAAGCTCCACCTGTCTCATAGTTGTCATTCGCGCTCACCTCGCCACCAGAATTAGAGATTCTAACAAAGCCCTCATCCAGAATGACGGATAGGCTTTGGATACTCTTAGCTTCCAAATAGCAACCTGTCAATCTGCTCCAGGAACGTTCTTACATATAGAAGGCCGCTCCTCACGTCGTATTCCTCCAGAAACTCTCTATAAAAGTTGGTATGTAGTCTCTCGGCATTACCGAAAATCTCATAAAGCTCTTCTATGCCTTCCGACTGGGCTATATCTCTTACGAAGTTACGGGTCCTGCGATGGCTTCCAAGGGGACTCTCGGTCCGCCGGAGGGCCAATGCCTCGACCCTTCCCACTACGCTTCCCCAAGCCATCTCCGCCGCTTTAGCCGGCTCTCCTACATTGAGGGGTTCCAGGGATTGAGTCCAGTACCGGTTGGAGCGCTCCAGGTAATCCAGCGCCTCTTCCTCTTGCTCCGGCAAGACTACTTCACCTCCCCGTACCGGATGATCTCGCCTGTACCCGCGTTCACCTCGAATTTCATCCGGCGGAACCCAACCATAACCTCTATTATCCATATATCGGCGGTCCTATC
The DNA here is from genome assembly GCA_965219725.1 of Dehalococcoidia bacterium. Taxonomy (GTDB): domain Bacteria; phylum Chloroflexota; class Dehalococcoidia; order Lucifugimonadales; family JAGWBF01; genus CBDCOF01. The sequence continues at coordinate 209,393 of CBDCOF010000001.1, forward strand.
GGCGCTAATGGGCGACGTAAAAAGCGCCCATCCCATCTCTTGCAGGAAGTCCTGGATAATCCTTGAGGCTTGTTGGGCATTGCCGATTTCCGAGGGTTGCCCCGTCTCCAAGCGGACAAAATTTGCACGGCCTTCAACCTGGTCAACCTCTTCAACTCGCCAGCCCGCCATTAACCAAGCCTGGACATGTGGATGGTAGCCACTATGATCGTTAGCCCACCATGCCCTGTGCGTCCATGCTGATTCGGGAAGTGAATCACCGATAATCTCTTCAATCTTCGAGAATGATAGAGTGAGTTGTCCTGCCGGGCTTTCACTCAGGTAATCTTGCAGAGGCCCATATTTAGTCATGCAAAGCTCCTTCCTGGTCCGGCCATACGGATGTCATTGGAAACTCTGCTGAAGCTCTCCCAGAGGTTATTTTAGGGAATTATATACTTGTGTACCAAGCCAACGGCTCGTAACTCAAGCTATCTTCGCGGGCGCACCCACTAGGGTTATGCGCCCGGAGCGGTATTCCCTCGCTCCTTTTCAGAATGTTGATTGCTGCGTTCACGTCCCGGTCTGCCTCCAGTCCACAGGCTGAGCACCGGAATATCCGGTATTCCGCCTGTTCAGGCGCCAGCGCCCCGCATTGGTGGCACGTCCTGGACGTATCCCTGGGGTCAACCTCAACGTACACTCTACCAGCCCACTCTGCCTTGTAGCGTAGCTGTTGACGTATCAGCCCCCAGGTCTGTTCCATGATGCTCCGGTTCAACCCCCTCTTGGCAGCTACGTTGGTTCCGGGTTCCTCCAGCGTACCCGCCGCCGACTTGACCATGTTGGGGATTCGCAGGCCCTCAACGGCGATGTGTCCGTAGTTGCGGACTATATCGGTAGTGAGTTGGTGGCATTGGTTCCGGTTCAGCACTGCAAGCCGTTCCTGCTCCCTTGCCAGCATTCGCACCTTACGCTTGCGCCGGTTGCTGCCCCTCTTGGCCCGGCTCACCGCCCGGTGTAATCGCTTCTCCCGGCCCCGGTGGACCCGCCTGCCAGTGATTATGTCCCCGCTGCTCAAGGTCAGCTGTTGGTTCACCCCCATGTCTATGCCTACCGCATTGGGGCAATAGGGCAGGGGCGCAACCTTGACTGCATAGGTCAGATTCACGGTCAAGCGTCCGTTTTTCAGAACCAAGCGCAGGGACTTCATCCCTTCTATCGGCAACTCCCGCCCCGGCTTGATCCGAATCACGGGCAGCCCCTTGACCTTGATAACCGTCTTGCCCGCCGGCGTAACCGCGCCACCATACCAGGGCGAACCTCTGCTAACTCAATGGTGCTGTATCGCTGCCTGGGTTTGAACCGGGGGAAGCCTGGCGTCTGCCCAGCCTTAACCCGCCGGAAAAAGGACTTAAAGGCCCGATCACCCCGAACCAACACGCCCCGGCCTACATTCATGTCTAGGGCCGCCCATTCCGGCATATCGGCCCGCACGTGGGTAAACTCCTTTATCTGGTCGTATTTGGTCACCCCTTTGCCTGCCATGCGCCAAGCGTCCCGCCGTTCCTGAAGTGCGGCGTTGTAAAGCTGGGCGCACTCGGTCAACGCTTTCCTAACCCGGTCGTAGCCGGATGCGGTGCAGTAGCCCCTCATCTGGTATGTCATATGGGCCAACGTCATTCACGTTCTCTTGGTACACAGGTATATAATTCCCTTATTTTACTATATGTTATTTGTTCAGGCACACCGGAATGGGGAGCAGCCCACAGGTGTTCCGTAGAGTTTGTGCGCCGGATTGGGCAGAGAGACCGTGTTTAGCGCGAGGGTTGACCGTTTCCTTCGGAAACCCGGTATAAATATCCTTGACATTACCAGATATAAAATGAGAGGAAAAGGCATTTCTTGCGAAGACCATGTGTCAACCGGAAATACTATAGCAATGCCCCATGTACTAGAGTGAATACGGACTATATTGGCCCATATGAGTCATGTTCACATACTCTATGAGCCATACTGCGGCAGAGTCCATTATTTGACAACCTCAGAAGATGTATGTACTATACCCAAGTCACTTGCTGCCATGCGCAGTAAATCCCTAACTGATAGGCAGGCAACACAGTGAGTAAGGACGTACCATATATGGCCCATCCGGGGCCGTCTCAAACAAAAAACCCGAAGCGTGGCTGCATAAGCCCTTCGAGTATCTCTACCTTATCTACTGCAAAGGTCCCCTCTCGCTACAGGCATTTTCTCCCCTGCGAGCCTTAGCTCCTCTTCCTCCGAATATCCTTGCGTGAGCATGTATTCCGGGACGTTCCCTTTCTCTCGGTGAAGTCTCCCGCGTATTCGCTTGTACAATTCTGCCTGCCTTTTGATATCCTGTGTTTGCGGAATGGGATTTAAGACGGTGCAGGAAAATGGAATCTGGAGGTGTACCTATATCATAATGCCCATCTCTCCTGGTGTGCTCCCATGGTGATAAGGACGGCCTTAAGCCCCGAGCCCGGGCAGAGATGTGACAACTACAGCGAATGGGTCCAGGTATTGATACCTGACCGGGAGTCCGAGGGTAGCCAACCGGTCCTCCTGGGAAGGACATAACGGGCGATAGGCCCTACAATTTATTCCAAAGTGAGGTAAACTAATGAGAGTCGTACTGAGATCTAAAATCCATCGCGCATACGTCACCGACGCCAATATTGACTATGTTGGCAGTATTGTCATTGACCGGGACCTTATGGAGAAGGTTGACCTGTGGGAGTATGAGAAGGTCCTTATTTGCGACGTCACCAATGGCAACCGGTTTGAGACCTATGCGATTTATGGAGAGCGGGGGTCGGGGATCATATCCATACAGGGCGCAGCGGCGAAGCTGGCCGGGAAGGGCGACTGCATCATAATCATGTCCTTCGACGTGACCGACGTGCCCGTAGATCCCAAGATGATCCTGGTGAATGAGGTGAACGAGTTCGTTGAATACCTGGGAGGGGTCAAGGTATGAGCAACAGGTTTACCGAACAGGACACCGAGCAGTACTATGATGCCGAAGACATAATCTATCGCTCCCTGTGGGACAGGGAAGGGAGCGTCCATTGGGGGGTCTTCGATCAGAGTACCGGCGACGACTTCCTGAAAGGGTGCGCCAACCTGAACCACATCATGGCTGAGAAGGGCCGGATAGATGGCGCTTCAAGGGTCCTGGACCTGGGCTGTGGAAGTGGCACCACCGCGATGTGGCTAGGCAGGAATCGTGGATGCCGGGTGACGGGAGTTGACCTGAGCGGTGTCCGTATCGGGAACGCCATAGAGGCCCTGCAATCGGAGCCTCAAGGGCTGCGAGACAACGTCGCCTTCGAGAAGGGGTCCGCCACGGAATTGCCTTTCACCGCCGGCTCTTTCACCCACGTGTGGAGCCAGGCGGTGATCTATCACATCCCCGACAAAGAGGCGGCGCTGAAAGAGGCTTACCGGGTGTTGGACCAAGGGGGTATCTTCATCTTTGACGACCTGGTCAAGCCAGAGGCCAACGTCAGCGAGTCAGCCCAGAGGTACGTGTACGACCGGCTCCTGTTCGATACTCCCTTCAACTTCGAGTCGTACCAGGATGCCCTCAGGGAGATAGGGTTTCAGGTGATTGACGCCCAGGACATATCTGAGCACCTGAAGAAGAGCTATTACCTTCTCTCCCGTATGGCCCAGGAGAAAACCGATGGGCCGATAGAAAAATTCCAGGCCCTGGCATTAGCATACCAAAGAACGGTGCAGGCGGTAGAAGACGGCGAGTTGGGGTGGGGGCTTTATCTATGTCGAAAGTGACGGTGCCGGAGGTGATGTTCGTTTTCTATCTCTTGGCCGGGACCACAGGGGGCGGCAATGACTGAAGAAAATAGAGTCCAGTGGGTCTACTCCTCTCAGAACAACCAGGAGTTGGAGGAGCGGTACGACCAGTGGGCCAAGGAATATGACAAAGACCTGGACGAGGACTTTGGGTGGATCGCGCCCCAGCGTGTAGTGGACCACTTTGTCAAGCACGTCCCCAGGGACGCCAGGGTCTTGGACGCCGGCGCGGGCACGGGGCTGGTGGGCGAGCTTCTGCACAAGCTCTCCTACCATAGCCTGGTTGCTATGGACCTGTCCCAGGGTATGCTGGAGGAGGCCCGGAGGAAGGGTGTTTACCAGGAGTTTCACCAAATGGTCATGGGAGAGACCCTGGACTTTCCCTCCGGCTCCTTCGGCGCGGTGATCACGGTGGGGGTCCTCACTGTGGGCCATGCCCCCGCCAGCTCCCTTTATGAGCTTGTACGAGTTACCAGGCCCGGGGGGTATATAGCTTTCTCCCTGAGGCCCGACATTTACGAGAAAGACGGCTTCAAGGAGATACAGGCCGGCCTGGAGTCCGAGGGCAAGTGGAAGCTGGTGGAGGTAAGTGAGCAGTTCCATGCCCTACCCATAGGTGAACCCGACGTATTCCACCAGGTCTGGGTGTACCAGGTCACCTAACCCCCGGCGGATGATTGGGCAGGCTGAAACGGAGGTCGAACAATAATGTCTTTGCAGAAAGAGGGTCTCTCCCTTTTCGAGGCTGCCCGGGCTGTGGGTGTGTCTTTCAGCCAGGAGGTGGAGCCCCAGAGCAGGGAGGTGGACGCCAAGGGCCTGACGCTCCATTATCTGGACTGGGGAAACGAGGACAAGCAGCCCCTCCTATATCTACACGGGGCATTGCAGCAGGCCCATACCTGGGACTTCGTGGCGCTCCCCTTGTGCGCGGACTATCACGTGATGGCCCTGGACACCCGGGGGCATGGCGACAGCCAGTGGGCGCCCGACGGCGATTACTCCCTGGACGCCCATCAGAGGGACCTGGACGCCTTTGTGGATGCTGTGGGACTCGACCAGTTCATCCTGGTGGGGCACTCAATGGGCGGCAGGAATGCCTACGTCTATACCTCCCGGCACCCGGAGAAGGTGAAGGCCCTGGTGATTGTGGACACCGGCCCCCAGATAAGGTCCCAAGGGGAAGGCCGCATCAGGGGCTTCCGTGAGTTGATTGATGAGTTGGATACCTACCAGGAGTTTGCCGACCGGATCCAGCAATACACCGGCCGCACAAGGGACCAGGTGATGGGTGCTCTGAAGTACAATATCCGCCAGCGGTCCGACGGCAAGTGGACGTGGAAGTACGATAAGTTGCTTCGCACCCCCGGCAATAGGCCCGCAGGCTGGCCTGTGGAGAAGCTGTGGGAGTGTGTAGCCGGCATCAAATGCCCCACCCTCATCGTCCGGGGCAGCGAGAGCGACATCTTCTCCAACGAGACTATGGAGAAGATGTTGGAGGTCATACCCGACAGCACCGCCGTCACGGTCCCAAGGGCGGGCCACCTGGTAGCAGGAGACAACCCGGTGGACTTCCTGAAGGCTTTCCAGACCTTGTTGGACAGGATTTAGGTATGTGGTTGTCTTAGAGGGTGTGTGACAAAGGGCTAACCCTGCACCGTGGGTTCTTGGGGTGAGGGTGGGGTTGTCGTTACGCTAAGGATGCCGGAGTGTTGCTGGACGCGCCGGGTATCATCTATCGTGGGTGCTATACTGATGACGGGCAGGTTGTGTACAACTACCGGATTCCCGCGATGCCCACCACTGCCTTCATCAGTTTTGAGGGCCGTGTATTGCGGGTCTGGACCGGCTCAATCAACCGTGACCGATTGGAAGTGATAGTAGCCGCCATCCCGGAAGTGGAACAAACAACATAGGAACTCAAACGGCACAAGCAGGCGATAGAGAGGTAAACAAGGCTTGGTTTTTTACTGTGCTTTCGCTTGCCGTTTTTGCCACTCTGACCGCGGTCCTGATTGTTCCGCCTCTCTTGGTGGAAATCGCATCGGACCTGGACATATCGGTGGCGGTAGCGGGTCAGTTGGCTACCGCCACCTTCGCGGCCTGGGCTGTTTCTTTGGTCTTGGTGGGCCCCCTGTCCGATTCCTTCGGCCGCCGCCCGGTGGCTCTTGCCGGGCTGTTGGTGCTTGCCATATCTGTCCTTGCGTCGGCTTTTGCGCCCAATGTCGCGGTGCTGTTGGCGCTCAGGGTGTTGACCGGCTTGGCAGGGGGAACGCTGCCGCCTACCGCGGTTGGTGTAGTGTCCGATGTCATTTCCCCGGCCAGACGGGCTCAGGCGGTTACCTCGTTGTTGGCTATGAACGGGGTGGTTTCGGCCATCACAGTCCCAGTGGTCGCCGTGTTGGCGGACTGGGGTGGCTGGCGGGTTCCCTTCATGGTTTCAGGCCTGCTGCTGGCATTAGGGTTGCTGACCAACTCGGTCTGGTTCCCGCGGGACAGCAGGGAGCGAGTTCGCAACTGGGTATTCTTCTCCAGATATTGGTCGCTGCTGTCCTTACGCTATTTCCGCGTGGCTGTACCGGTTGGTCTGATGCAACGCGTAGCTTTCTGGGGGATGGTCAGCTTTTTCCCCGCCTACCTGATACACACATACGAGGTGAGCGTAGGATTTGTGGCCCTGCCGCTGGTGATAGCCGCGATAGCGCAGGTGATCGGAAGCTATTCTGCGGCATGGGTGGCGAAAAGAAGGCACCGCGCTGCACTCATCGCCGCTACTTCAGCCGTAGGGGGGATCTGCGGGTTCCTGTTCTTCGCTGTCGATCTCGAACTCTGGGTGTCAGTAGCGGTTGCAACGGTTGGAACGGGTTTGCTATCCGTGACGATGCCCACTCTGGTGGCCGCTAGCACCGAGTATTCGGGAGAATCCAAGGCCACGGGGGCTAGCCTTATCGGCCTGAGCAACCAGTCCGGAGGCACGCTGGGGGCCGCGATCGCTGGCGCGCTGCTGGCGAACACGGGCTACGGAGGAATAGGCTACCTGTGCCTCGGCGTGACTATCGCAAGCGCGCTGATGGCCGGCCTCTTCGGCAAGCAGTTCGCAGAGAATGCCGGCTGAACCGCCGGGAAGAAAAGCGGCAGGAGCGAGGGTTCATAACCTAGTGGAATCTAAACAACAATGACCGTTGAAAAGGGCTTTTCAGCCCCGTTGTGCACCTAATGGTGTACTTTTGCCTTGCCGATGGCGGCGGGAAAAGACAATGAGTGGCAGCACGGCTGTGCGGAGCCGACGTTGGCTTGGATCTAACATGAGGAGATGTCATGGGGGCGACCGGCTATGGTTGCCCCTGCTTTGTCTTTAACTGCGTACCATCACCCTTTCCGCCACGTCGGTGCCCAGCACCACCTCCTGTTCTTGCAGCAACAGGGTTATGGTGCCCTTGAAGGGCGCCAGTTCCTTTACTTCCAGGGCTGCCCCAGGCTTTAGCCCGCTGCTGTCGAAGAATTCCAGCAAGCGGGAGTCCTCTTCAGGGACCCTTTCCACCATGGTAGACTCGCCATCGCTGGTCTGGGTGAGGGGCTTCATAGTGGGCAAGTCGCTGTTTTTGCTATAGCCCGGTATCGGCTGGCCGAAGGGGTTGGTCTTGGGGTAGCCCAGGGCCTTGGCCAGCCTGGCTTCCACATAGGGAGAGATGGCGTGTTCCATGCGGTGGGCTTCGGCATGGGCTCTGTGCCACTCTACCCCCAGGAGTTCAGTGAGCATCCGCTCGGCCAGGCGATGTCGCCTCACCACGGCTTCACCCATGTCCTTGCCCTTGGACGTAAAGTTGACCTCTTTGTCACCGCCTACGTCAACCAGGCCCTGCTTGTTCAGCCTCTTGAGGGTGCCCACCACAGTGGCTACTGACACGCTCATCACCTCTGCCAGCCGCGTGGGGAAGACCCGCTCTTCCATCTCCTTTAGCTTGTAGATAGCCTGAAGGTAATTCTCTATTACCACACTAACTTCCGGCTTAGGCTCGCCCAGCATCATCTCTTTGAGCCTCCACTAATCAAAATACTTAGTGTACTCTAAAAGCGCCCATGCGCTACATCCTATTGGCGAATGAGTAAATATCCAGGCCCATCAGGTGGAGCGAGGGCGAAATCTCGTCATTCGATTCGGTCCCTCTACCCTGATGGGGGTGGAGTATATTTCCCGTCTCCCGGCGAGAGAGGACCAAGACTGTCCTGGATTTGTCGCAGGGGTGAGGGCAATTTCGTTCCCTATTATGACTCAACAATCTAACAGACAGGGACGCGTATCTACTTGTAGGTATTATATCCTGAGTGATGCTATCCGGGCAAGCCAAGGTAACTGTTCAGGGATGGTGAGGTGAATCGGCCGAAAACCCCATCCTTTATCCCGATGATAATGCTACGACAATATTGTGCCGCCATAACGTCATTTCGGCATCCCAAACCTGTCATTCCGGCCCCCGTATCGAGTACGGGGCAGGCTTTGAGCCGGAATACAGAAGCGTTTGCCGCGAGCAACGTTCACTTCTACCTCTGCAATATTCATTTAGCATCTTACTAAGTATTGACAAATTATTTTTGTTAGCATAGAATAACAAGCGCAGTCCCTAGATATTGAATTCCTGAGTGGTGGGCCTAAAGTTTTCAAATCAGCTTTTGCGAAGACTTATAGATATGTCCTTGCAGGGCTATGTCTGAGGCACCAGGGACCTATAAGGGAAGTGGGCATAATACCATAGCTATGACTACCGGGAGCAGGGCCTACAGATCGCTGGCAATATTCCTCCTCCCCAACCGGGGCCGGCTCCAGACGTGGGGCTGGCCCCCTATTATTGTCTGGCTCCCCGCGCTGCTGGTGGCGCTGGCTATGGCCCTGCCTCTGGCCTATCTGGTCCTGAGGACCCTGGGGGCGGGAGAGGAGGCGTGGGACCTGCTATTCCGGCTGAGGGTCCTGGAGACTCTTGGCCGCACCGTCCTCCTTGCGCTGGCTGTCACGGCAGGCTCCATAGCGCTGGCCGTGCCCCTGGCCTGGCTAACCGTCCGCACTGATATTCCCTTTCGGAGGGTATGGGCAGTGCTCACCGTCCTTCCTCTGGTAATTCCCAGCTACGTGGGTGGGTTCGTCATTATAGCAGCCCTGGGGCCAAAGGGTATGGCCCAGGAGTACATCGCCGGGCCGCTCTTGGGCATAGAAAGATTGCCGGAAATCTACGGCTTTCCCGGGGCCTTGCTCATCCTGGTACTCCTCAGCTATCCCTACGTCCTGCTCAGCGTCCGGGGGGCCATGATGGGCCTGGACCCATCCCTGGAGGAGACATCCAGGAGTTTCGGATATGGCGGCAGGGCCACCTTCTTCAGGGTGGTCTTGCCTCAGCTGCGCCCGGCGGTTGTGGCCGGCTCGCTGCTGGTGTCTCTCTACACCCTGAGCGATTTCGGGGCTGTGTCCCTCCTGCGCTTTGAGACCTTTACCTACATAATCTATCTGCAATATGATGCGGGCGCCCGCACCCTGGCGGCGGTCAGCTCTCTGGTCCTGGTTGTGTTAGCAGTGGGTATCCTGGCAGCCGAGGCGCGCAGCCGCAGCCGTTTCAGATACCACCGCAGCACAGTAGGCACGCCCCGCCCGCCCAGGCTCATGGACCTGGGCAGGTGGCGCTGGCCCGCCCTCGCCTTTTGTGGAGCAGTGGTATTATTTAGCCTGGTCTTGCCTCTGGGTATCCTGGGCCACTGGGTAGTCAGAGGGGTCTTGACGGGAGAGTCCCTGGGGCTGTCATGGAATACCGTATTAAACTCGGTGTATGTCTCGGGACTGGCGGCGGTGGCGGCTATAGCTGCCGCTCTGCCAATAGCTATCATGTCGGTACGATATGCTGGACGGGTTAGCGGCCTGCTGGAGCGCGTTACCTACATCGGCTTTGCCCTGCCGGGGATTGTCATAGCCCTGGCCCTGGTATTTTTTGGCGCCCAGTATGCAACCCCTCTGTACCAGACCCTTATAATGCTGGTCTTTGCCTACGTAGTCTTGTTTCTGCCGGCAGCGTTGGGAGCGACCAGGGCATCGCTGCTACAGGTCAGCCCCAGGGTTGAGGAGGCTGCCCGCAGCCTGGGCAAGAGGCCCCATCAGGTATTGGCATCCGTTACCCTGCCGATGGTACTCCCCGGTATTCTGGCCGGAGGCTCACTGGTATTCCTCATCACCATGAAAGAACTGCCGGCCACCCTAATCCTTGGCCCTATCGGATTCAATACCCTGGCCACGTCTATCTGGTCGTCGGCAGAGGCCGCGTTCTTTGCCCAGACCGCAGCGCCGGCCCTGCTCCTGGTGGCGGCTTCGGCGGTGCCCATGGCTTTCATCGTGCTCCGACAGGGAAGGTGGAGCGCCGTGCAGACCTTTTAGTCTTTTAGTAAAGCCGTTCCGGGGGAGCAAGGCAAGTGTTCAGACTTGGGGGGCATTTGTCGGACCAATTGTAGGGGCAACCCTCGTGGTTGCCCTGGGCGTCGGCGTCCCTGCCTGCGTGCATCGCACAAGTAGGCATGGATTGGGCGTCCACAAGGGACGCCCCTACGGGGGGAACCCGGTAAGCGACGACATTCCCCAAATTCGTCCAAGTCACCTCACTAAGTCTGAACATTTGCGGAGCAAGCCGGAGATTGACTTTAGCGACTAGCAAGGGTAGTCTGATTGCTGAGATGGCACCCGGTCCTATGGGTAGTGAGTTGTAAATGACGGACAATGCTATCATTCAATGCCATGAAGTGACCAAGACCTTCGGCGAGACCCCTGTGGTGAAAGATGTCAGCCTGGTCCTGGAGTCCGGCGAAATCCTGGCTCTGGTGGGCCCCAGCGGGAGTGGCAAGACCACGCTTCTGAGGTTGGTGGCAGGATTCGAGGCCCCTGATTCGGGCACTATAACCCTGGAAGAACACCCGGTGGCAGGGAAAGGAATATGGGAGCCGCCGGAATCCCGGAGGCTGGGCATGGTCTTCCAGGACTACGCCCTCTTTCCCCACATGACGGTAATCCAGAACGTGGTCTTTGGCCTCAGAAACTGGTCCAGGGATGCGCGGTCCCGCCGTGCCAGGCATATCCTCGAAATGGTACGCATGGCACCCTTGGCCGACCGCTACCCTCACCAGCTTTCCGGGGGAGAGCAGCAGCGGGTTGCCTTGGCCAGGTCCATAGCTCCTCGACCTTTGGCCCTGCTCCTGGATGAGCCCTTCAGCAGCTTGGACCCGCAGCTAAGGGTCCAACTGCGGGCTGAGGTCAAGGATATACTTCGCTCCGGCGGGATAACCGCTATGTATGTCACCCACGACCAGGAGGAGGCTCTGTTCATGGGCGACAGGGTGGCAGTGATGCACTCCGGGAACCTGGAGCAGGTGGGCACCCCTGAGGAAATCTTTCACAGTCCCAACAACCGTTTCGTAGCCCGGTTCCTGGGCCTGGCCGATTTCATCCCTGCCAGGGCTACAGGGGACGGCCTGGTGACGGAAATCGGGGCGCTCCATTCGGATGCCCCCTTCACATCAGAGGCAGAGGTTGAGGTGATGGTGCGACCGGACGACGTTGCTATTCGTCCGTCGGAAACGGGTCTGGGGAAGGTGGTGGGCCGGGTGTTCCGGGGGATGCACTACCTGTACAGTCTTTCGCTGCCTTCAGGGGCTATGGTGCACAGCCTCCAGCACCATACAGCCTACTACCAGCAAGGGACCTCGGTAGAGGTATCCCTCGAGCTGGGCCAGACCCTCACCTGTTTCGTGAACGGTGACTCGGCAGACGAGGCGGAAGCGGAGACATCCTTCTCAGCGGTGACGGGTCTGGTGGGGCGGTAAGGGTATGTGATTCCTTTACTGTACACGCCGGTATCCTGGTCCTGCCGCCCGGCGAGCGCTACGTAATCAGTCGTGGTATGCCCTCGCCCAGGCCAAAGGCTATGGCGCCGGCAACCGCGCCTACAGCCAGGATTTCCAGGCCCTGCATGATTGGTGACTTCTTTACTATCCTCCCCTTTCCCATGCCCAGAGCGAACAGGCCGAACAAAGTCGCAGCTACGGATGCTATGATAGCTATGTTGCCCTGGGTGAAGAAGTAGGGTAGGACGGGAATCAGAGCGCCCATGATGAAGGCCGCCGCCATTACAAAGGCGTCTTTAACGGGGTTGGTTGTTACCTCTGCACTGAGGCCCAACTCCTTCTCCACCAGGGTCTTGAGCCACAGGTCCTTGTCGGCGGCTATGTGCTCAGCCACACCTTTAGCTTCGGTAAAGCTCAGACCTTCCCGCTGGTACAGGACAACCAACTCAGCCAGTTCCTCAGCGGGGTGGTCCTCCAATTCTTTGGCTTCCTTTGCTATCTCGGCTCTCTGGACATCCTGCTCCGCCCTGGACCCCAGGTATGCGCCGGAAGCCATGGAGATCACTCCTGACAGCGCTCCCGCCAGCCCCGCTATCAGCACTGTGGTATTCCCGACATCCGCCGCCGCCACTGCCGTTACCAGGGCCATAATGCTCAGGAGGCCGTCCTGAGCGCCGAACACCACCTCCCGGATACGGCCAATGGATGCTACCCGCCAGCGCTCCCCTTCGACCTCCGCGCGAGCGGCAGCATAGGTGGACGATGCTTCAGGCTCGGTAGTCCTGAGCCTTTGTCCGGCGAGCGGCGCGCGAGTTGAAGACGACCCATGGTCCCCCAGGGCCGCGCCCGAGGCCAGCTTTGCATCTAGCTCATTCAACGCACGGGAGAAGACTTCTAAGTGATGCTGCTCCCGGTCCATAGCCATGATGAATGCGTCGGCCACGTCGGTGCGCCCCTCGTCCAAGGCTTCCCGCACCATGCGGGGATACATGGCGCTAATCTCTTTGGACTCTTCTTCGACTACTCTCTTGAGGTTTTCCAGGCTGGACTTGACATCGCCGGATACCCGTAGGTGGTTCATCCCATGGATGTTCTCAGCCCCGGCAACCTCCTGAAAGACCTGGGCGACTTCCGGGTGTCCTTCCTCCAGGGCCTTGTGAGCGTAGGCGCTGTATTTTAGCTGGGCCATCGCCTCGCTGATGATGGCGTTCCACAGGTTACGCTCGGTCTTGGTCAAGGTATCTTCTAAATTAGTCATAACAGCCTTGAGGATGCTTTCTCATGCCTGAAACCCAATTCTCTGGTCTGCCGGACATGCCAATGCGAGGATTTTGATGGGGATACTATTAAAAAATAGGTGGTGCCCCCAAGGAGATTCGAACTCCTGATCTTCACCTTGAAAGGGTGACGTCCTTGGCCTGGCTAGACGATGGGGGCCGATTACCACTATGATTAATATTATACAGTAGCTAGGGATATACTGCCACTGCCTCAAGGGAGGTGTTTTCGGGAATGCCAAACATGAGGTTCATGTTCTGTATGGCCTGTCCTGCCGCACCCTTGACCAGGTTGTCCAGGCAGCTTATCACTATCAGCCTGCCCGTTCTCACGTCCACAGTGGGATAGAGCAGGCACAGGTTATTACCCAGGGTTTGCTTGGTCTGGGGTGGTGAGGATGCTACCTTTACAAAGGACTCGCCGGCGTAGAAGTCCTGGTAAAGCTGTTTTAGCTGGGACTTGGCCTCCTCCCAAGAGGAGAAGGCTTCGGGCCTCAGCTTTGCATAGCAGGAGCTGAGGATTCCACGGGTCATGGGAATAAGATGGGTCAGGAAGGTTACGTCCGGGGGTACATTCCCGCTCCCGTCGGACCGGGGGCTGCCTGAAACGATCTTACCCAACTCCTGGGTTATCTCAGGAAGGTGCCGGTGGCCGTTCAGCGAGTAGGCCATGACGTTTTCGTTCACTTCTGAGAAGTGGTTTGTCATGGTCAGGCTACGGCCCCCGCCGGATACCCCGGACTTGCTGTCCACGACGATGTCCTGCTCTATCAGGCCCTCTCTGACCACGGGAGCCAGGGCCAGGATGGCGCTGGTGGGATAGCAGCCGGGATTGGCTACCAACCGGGCCTGGGTCACTTCGGGGCGGTTAAGCTCGGTAAGGCCATATACCGCTTCTTCCAGGTATTGGGGGCCGGGGTGAGTGACCTGGTACCAGTCCTCGTATTCCGAGACCTGCTTCAGCCGGAAGTCGGCGCTTATGTCCACCACCTTGATGCCGTCTTCCAGAAGGGGTATCACCCTCTCCGCGCTGGCCTTGTGGGGCAGAGCGGAAAACACCACGTCCAGGCTGCCTTCTAGGTCGGCTGTAATCTCCATATCCAGGTGTGAGAGATGGGGGAAAACATCTCCCAACTGCTGCCCGGCAGCGCTTCGCCCGGTAATGGAAGTTATCTTGACTTCGGGATGATGATAAAGGAGCCTTGCCAGTTCAGACCCCGAATATCCCGTAACATTTATTATCCCTACGTTCACTTCTGCCCCCTTGGACTGGATTATGGTCCCGTCGGCAACAACGGAATAGCTATTGAATACCGACCGGCTGCCGCCTATTTTAACACAGTCAAGATACTTTCTCGCAATGGGACTTTGTGGCGTTGGGTTCTGGGCTCCCTTCGTTACCGTATCCCAATATGGCGCAGGGGGTGATGGTCTCTTGCTACTTCTTATCTCCCGGGTCTCTGGAGGGGCACCTGTTGGCAATGACACATTGGTTGCACAGGGGCTTGGGGGCCTTGCACACCCTCCGCCCGTGGGTTATCAGGGCCACGTGAAAGGGGTAAACATTATCCGGCTCCAGGGCCTGCTCCAGGATGTCGTGGGCCTGGTCTGCGCTGGTCTTGGGGCCGATGAAGCCCAGGCGCTTTGCCACCCTGTAGATATGGGTGTCCACGGCCATAGCGGGCATTCCCAGGGAGAAGCTGAGGATTATACCCGCCGACTTGGGGCCTATGCCGGGAAGCTGCTTGAGCCATGCCTTGGCCTCGTCCAGGGGCATCTCCTTCAGGAAGTACAGGTCGAGGGAGCCGCGCTTTTCCAGGATGAGGTTGAGCACCTCCTTGATGCGAGGCGCTTTGACTTTGGCGAGGCCGCCCCCGCTTATGGCCTGCTCTATAAGCTCTATATCTCCCTCGGCCACTTCCTCGAAAGAGCCGAAGGTGTCCATAAGCCGCTTGAAAGCCCGCTCGGAGTTGCGGTCCGAGGTGTGCTGAGAGAGTATGGTGAACACCAATTCGGATATAGGGTCATAGCGGGGTTCCCAGGGGAATGGTGCGTACTCCTGCCACAATATATCGAGGGCTTCGGTAGCCGTAAGCCCCACTGTCTCCGAGTCTGCGGCCTGCCCCGAAGCATTGGCCTGGGTCTCCTTAATGGAGACGGTATTGTCCATGTCTTCCACGTCTGATTCCTCTTCCTTTGTTGGTATAATATTCGTCAGCCGATAAGACACCAATCAAGAACGGACTATTCCTGGCTTGGTCCTAATAATTTGGTGTTGGGCCGGAAGTTGGGACCTTGACCCTCCTCTTCCGCCATCACCTTACATGCTTCCTCATAGACCTGGTCGTAGGCAGGTTCAGTGGCCTTACGCACCTCTCTACCGATTTTCTCGCTCCGCTCCTTCAACCGTCGGCGCAGGTTGTTTATAAATTCTTCAGGTAGATTGAGGGTAAGCGACCTCAAGTCGGGCATGAGTCCACCTCTCTTATGCTATGTCATCCGTGGTCCACATTGTCACTATTCGCAGCAAAGTATCTACCCAATCATATAATCATGGGTTAGTCACTGCTTCATTCTGGGCCAGGGAGTTAACACTGTCAAGGATGGTCGAAACACCATGACAGCGAAAGCGGGGCGTTGATTGCAGTCAGGGCCGGAAAGGGGGTAAAATCCCTCTGATGGAAGACAGAGGTCATACTCACATTCCCATATCCCCGGTGGCCCTCCACGTGAATGGTCGGAGGCATGAGCTTGAGGTCCGGCACCATTGGACTCTCCTCGACGTGCTTCGTGAGCAGATGGACCTGACAGGTCCAAAGAGGGGGTGCGACCGGGGAGAGTGTGGGGCCTGTACCGTGCTGCTGGACGGCAAGCCGGTCTATGCCTGCCAGATCCTGGCCGTGCAGGTGGGCGGGCGGCCCGTTGTCACCATTGAGGGGCTATCCGGGGATGACGGCTCCCTGGACCGGGTGCAGCAGGCTTTCCTGAGGAGCGACGGCGGTCAGTGCGGCTTTTGCACCCCCGGATTTGTCATAACGGCCTGGGCCTTGCTGAGAGACAACCCCAGTCCCACCGACGACGATATACGACAGGCCCTTGTGGGCAATCTGTGCCGGTGCAACGCCTATGGCCGGATTATCGAGTCGGTGCGGGAGGCAGCCAGGCTGAAAGCCGAAGAAGGGTAGGCGGGTCAGTCAATGTCACTATCCAGTGTGGGCAAAAGCGAGGTCAGGAAGGACCTGCGGGGCAAACTCACCGGAGATGCCAGGTATTCAGCCGACCTGAAGCTGCCGGGGATGCTCTGCGGCCAGGTCCTCCGAAGTCCTCACCCCCACGCAGACATCACATCTATAGATACAACCCAGGCAGCCGGGTTGCCTGGTGTCCATGCTATAGTTACTCCCTTTGACTCTGGGTTGGGTAGGGTGGCGCCGGATATGATGGCGCTGGATACCAGGGTGCGCTTTGTGGGCGACGAGGTGGCCGCCGTTGCCGCGTCAGACGAGGATACGGCCCGTCGCGCCATTGAGCTAATTGAGGTACAGTACCGGACCCTGCCCTTTTTCCTGGAGCCTGAAGAGGCATTGGAGGCCGGCGCGGCAGCTATCCATCCCGGCGGAAATCTGGTGGGCGGCAGGCCCTTGTCCCTGGAGCGGGGCAGCGTCGCCCAGGGGTTCGCCGAGGCCGACTTCATCTTGGAAGAGGAGTATTTCATCCCGGTCCACTCCCCGGCGTCGCTGGAACCTCGCGCCGCCCTCGCTTCCTGGGAGCGTGACGGGGAAGGCGGTTCCTTGATAGTATGGAAGTCCAGCCGGGGGGTGCACGTGGACAGGGATGCCCTGGCTGAAGCCCTGTCCATTCCCCCGGAAAGGGTGCGTGTGGTGGGGCCTCACCTGGGCGGGGGGTACGGCAGCAAGGACGAGTCCCGGCTGGCGGTCCTGGCTGCCATATTGTCCCAAAGGTCTGGAAGGCCGGTGCGCATGGAGTATTCCCGCCCTGATGAGTTCGTGGCAGGGCGTACCCGCCACGCCGCCGGCATCAGGATAAAGGTGGGGGCGAAGAGGGACGGTACTATTACCGCCATCCACACCACCGCCATCCTAAACACCGGGGCTTACATGGCCTCGGGGCCTGGCGTGGCCCGCCGCCTGGGACAGGGCTGCCTGTACCTCTACCGCTGTCCCAACGTGAAGTATGAGGCGCAACTGGTATATACCAACCGCCCTGTCGCCGGCTCCTACAGGGCCCTGGGCGCTCCCCAGGGGCATTTCGCCCTGGAGACCATTATGGACCGGGTGGCGGAAGCAGCGGGCATTGAGCCTCTGGAGTTTCGTCTCAGGAACCGGGTGCGGGTGGAGGGACAGCCGGGCATCCGCACGACTCCCCATGACCAGATAGTGGATACCCAGCCGGTGGAAGGCGGAATCCCCTTTTCCAGCAACGGGCTGGAACAGTGCCTACGCCTGGGGGCGGAAGCCTTTGGCTGGAGTTTTTCATCCTTGGCCCAGCCGTCGGACCTATCAAGGGAGGTGAGCGACGGGGGAGGGGAAGGGAATGTCACAAAGAAGCGCGGGCAGGGCATGAGCATGTTGATTTACCGTGGCGGGCCCGGCAACCCCTCCTCTGCCCAGGTGAGGCTCGACAAGTCGGGCAGGGTGGCCCTGGTTGCCGGCCTGATGGATGTGGGAGAAGGAGCTGCCACCGTCCTTGCCCAGATGGCCGCCGATACCCTTGGGGTCAGTTATGAAGATGTTGACGTAATCTTTGCCGATACCGCAGCCACCCCCGATGCTCCCATCACCGCAGGCTCCACGGCGACCTTCTCCACCGGCACGGCGGTGGTGCAGGCCGCCTCGGACCTGAAGGACAAGCTGCTGGAGCTTGCCTCCGCAGGTCTGGAGGCCCCGGTAGATGCCCTGGAAATACGAGACGGCTTCATCTGCGTAGGGGATGCCCCGGAGCGCAGGATGTCCCTGGCAGATGTGGCGGGCCGCGCCGAGGGAGAGGAGATTTCCTCATTCGCCAGGGTTATGCCCGGCAGCGCTGAGTATATAGTCAACTCCTTTGGCGCCCACTTCGCCGAGGTGGAAGTGGATACCGACACCGGCAACGTCCGGGTGCTGCGCTACGTCGCCGCCCATGATTCGGGCCGCATCATTAACCCCAGGGCTGCGCTGAACCAGGTGGAAGGGGGGGTGTCCCAAATGTTGGGCTTCACCCTGTCCGAGGAGCTAGTTACCGATGGCCCGACAGGGATAACCCTGAATGGGAGCTTCCTGGAGCACAAAAGCCCCACCATCATGGACTACCCGGACATCCGGGTTATCTTCGCCGACGTGGTGGACCCGGTGGGGCCGATGGGGGCCAAGGCCCTGGGAGAGCCTCCCTCTGTGGGGGTAGCGCCGGCCATAGCCAACGCCATCTACGACGCCATAGGCATCCGCTTCACCCGCCTGCCCATAACCCCGGACAGGGTGCTGACCGCGATGCAAAAGGTTTAGGAGAGGCACAATGACCATGCAGTTTGGGGAATTGAAAGACATAGACCTAAGGGCGGCCTGGCCAAACGAAGCACACGACTTCACGCCTTGGCTGGCGGATAATCTGGAGCGGCTTGCCCAAGTAATTGGCATTCCAATGGAGTTAGAAGGCAGCGAGGTAAAGGTAGAACAGTTCTCGGCGGACATCCTTGCCCGTGACCCTACCGACAACAGCCTCATATTGATAGAAAATCAGTTGGAGAGTACTGACCACAGCCACCTGGGTCAAATTCTCACCTACCTGGCCGGCCTTAATGCTCAAACAATCATCTGGGTTGCCAAGGACTTCCGCGAAGCCCATCTCTCGGCTATACGCTGGCTTAACCAGCATACGGCAGACCCCTTTGCCTTCTTCGCGGTGCAGGTGAGGGTTGTAAGAATCGGGGATAACAATTTATCGCCGGTGGCGCCCCTCTTCGAGGTACTGGAACGTCCTAGCGAGTGGGAAAGGCAACCCCGAATTGACCAAGATAGTGGCTGGAGCGAAGAGCGCAAGTTCCGCTATGATTTCTGGAAGTTCTATGATCAGACATATCCCGAAGACCGGATAGTCAGACCTTTACACAGCGATTCCGGTGCCCAATACTCGGTATCCGATGTCCAGATTTCCCTATACTTGGCGCTGAGGGAAGTTGGCATATACATCCGTCCACGACCTGGGGATAAGAGAGAGTCAACCGCCCAGCGGATTTTGTCAATCAGCGCTGCTCTGAAAGGCGATGATGTCGGCGACGCCGTTTCGGGGAATAGGCATCATGGTACAGTCAGAAAGCTATCAGTTGACTCCCATAATCGCGACAACTGGCTTCAGATGGTCGAATGGATGCACGAACAATTGCATGAATATATCGACGTGCTTATGGCGGAAGAGGAAGAAACCCTCGGCCCAGCGGCAATGGAAAGCAGATCAACCCAATCCTGAACCCACTTTATTTATAGGAGACTACACCCTTTGCGCCCCTTTGAGTACGCCGAACCCCAATCCCTCTCTGAGGCCGTGTCCTTGCTGACGGCGGACCCGGAGGCCGACGCCCGCGTTATCTCCGGGGGCACCGACCTGCTGAGCGAGATAAAGGACGGGACTGCCAGCCCGGACATTCTCGTCAGCCTTTCACAAGTCCCCGGACTGCAAGGCATCTCCGAGACCGGAGACGGCCTGACCATCGGCGCTATGACTACCATCGCCGAGATTGCGGGCCACCCTGTAGTCCGTTCCGAATACCGTGCATTGGCGGAAGCCGCCTCGGGTATCGCCACCCCCCAGATACGCAACGTGGGCACCCTGGGGGGCAACCTGTGCCAGCGTCCCCGGTGCTGGTACTACCGCCACCCCTTGGTCCCATGCCTGAAGAAGGGCGGCGACCGGTGCTACGCTTTGGCGGGGCATAGCAAGTACCTGTGCGTTGTGGGGGGCGAGAGATGCTATATCGTCCACCCGTCGGATACCGCCGTTGCCCTGGCAGCCCTGGGGGCCGACGTTGAGATTGACGGGCCTGCGGGCTTGCGTAGGCTGCCCATCGAGCAGTTTTTCATCGGGCCGGGAGAGGATATAACCCGTGAGAATATCCTCGTCCCCGGCGAGATGGTCACCCGGGTACACATACCGGCGTCTCCGCCGGGGACGAGAAGCCTTTACCTGAAGGCAGGGGAGCGAGAGTCGGGGGATTTCGCCCTGGCCAGCGTTGCTGCCGCCATCACCATCCATGCTAATACCGTTCAGGGTGCTTCCGTAGCGCTGGGGGGCGTGGCCCCCGTGCCCTATAGGGCCTCACAGGTGGAGGAATACGTCAAAGGCAGGCCCATCTCCGAGATAGACCCCGTCCGGGCAGGGAGGATGGCCCTGGCAGGTGCGACGCCTATGGCGGACAATGGCTACAAGGTAGTGCTGACATCCAACCTGGTGAAGCAGGCTATCTCACGACTTCTATAATTGAGGATAAAAATGGCGAGGAGCCTCCCTACTGTCATTCCGGCGTAGGCCGGAATCCAGGGGCTAGGGGCTGGGTTTCCGGCCTGAGAACTGGCTATTTTCATGGTAGTTGCCCATGGCCCTGGAGGCCACATACGAGGATCAAAATGACGGTCAGACTCCCCACCGTCACTCCCGCGAAAACGGGAGTCCATCGCCCCACCCTTGGATTCCGGCCTACGCCGGAATGACGGTGGATGGGGGATGCCGCACCCTTCAGGGTGTGCTGGAGGGACCAGATTCCTCTATTCTCACAGTAAACGCGCAGGAAGGAGACTAACCAACATGGACTTGAAAGCCGGCGCACAAGAAAGCATCAATGGGGTCTATGACGACCTGGTCAAGCTCAGCCACAGAATCCATGCCAACCCGGAGCTTGGCTTCGAGGAGGAAAAGGCTTCTGCGTGGCTGGCCGAGTACCTGTCCGATGCCGGGTTCCAGGTGGAGTCGGGCATCTGCGGCCTGCCCACCGCCTTTTCGGCCAGGGTCGGCAGCGGCCCCCTGCACCTCGCCATCTGCGCCGAGTACGATTGCCTTCCGGGTATCGGCCATGCCTGCGGACACAACATCATTGCGGCAATGGCGGTCGGAGCAGCAATTGCCGCCGCCAAGATAGCTGATGACGTGGGTCTGACGGTGAGGGTGATAGGCACACCGGCTGAGGAGGTGGGGAACAACGGGGGCAAGATCATCCTCCTGGAGAGGGGCGCCTTCGAGGGGGTGCACGCTGCCATGATGGTGCACCCCTCCTCCCGGGATAACGTCACCCCCAAGAACATCGCCGTGTCCATGTTCGAGGTGGGCTATACCGGCAAGGAGGCCCACGCCTCGGCTTCTCCTGAGCTGGGCATCAACGCTGCGGATGCCCTGACCGTCGCCCAGACCGCCATCGGCCTCCTCAGGCAGCATATCAAGCCTACGGACCGGATTCACGGTATCGTCACAAAAGGGGGAGACGCCCCTAACATCGTTCCCGCTCATACCAACGCCCGGTACATGGTCAGGGCCGAGACCCTGGAGGACCTGGGAGAGATATATGACAAGGTTAGGCGGTGCTTTGAGGCCGGCGCTCTGGCTACGGGGGCCACCCTTGAGATGGTGGGCGGCGACAAGCCCTACTCCCAGATGGAGCACGACCTGGAGATCGCAGCCATCTACCAGCGCAACGCCGAAGCCCTGGGCAGGACCTTCCCCGACTTGGGGGCCATAAACCAGAGGGGAGGAGGCTCGACGGACATGGGCAACGTGTCCCTTGCCCTGCCTGCCATCCATCCCATGATCGGGATAGACTCCCTGCCGGCGGTGAACCACCAGCCGGAGTTCACAGCCCACTGTGTGACCGAGGCTGCTGATAGGGCTATCCTCGACGGATCGGTGGCTATGGCCTGGACTGCCATAGACATTGCCACTGACGATAGCCTCCGGCGCCGGCTGATGGCCCGTATATAAAATGACGGGCGGCCTCCTAACCGTCATTCCGGCGTAGGCCGGAATCCAGGGGGGTGGGGTGGGTAACTCGCAACGACTGCCTACGTCGCGGAGGCATGGATTCCCGCTTTCGCGGGAATGACGGTTTGGAGGGATGCCGCACCCCTCAGGGTGCAGTGGGGGCACCCTAAAGATGCCTGTTTTCATGGTAATTGCCCATGCCCCTGCGGGCCACATACGAGGATGAAAACCCTATCTTCATAATAATGACGGTTTGGAGAGATGCCGCACCCTTCAGGGTGCGGTAGGTGCCCCAACACCGGCTATTTTCATAATGATTCCCCATGCCCCTGCGGGCCATGTACGAGGATGAAAATGGGACGGCCTCTCCACCGTCACTCCCGCGAAAGCGGGAGTCCACGCCCCGCCCCTGGATTCCGGCCTGCGCCGGAATGACGGTGGGCATCTATTTTCATAATGATAGGCTGGAAATAGGCCAGGAATAGAAATGGAAACGCTGCCGGACTACCTGAAAGAGGGCCTGGATATAGTCCTGGTGGGGCTAAACCCCTCGGCCTACTCGGTGAGGGCGGGACACTACTTCGCCAACCCCCGGAACCGTTTCTGGACGGCTTTCAACCGGTCTGGGCTGGTGGAGGTGGAGCTTTCGCCGGAACTTGACTGCACCCTCCCGGAGTATGGCATAGGGCTGACGGACGTTGTGAAGCGTCCAACCCCCCAGGCATCGGGACTGAAGGCTGAGGACTACCGCCGTTGGGCGCCGGCGCTCAGGGAGAAGCTGGAGCGTTATCAGCCTCGGATTGCCTGTTTTCACGGCCTGACGGCATACAGTCAGTACCTGAAATATGCTGACGGGGTGAGCCAAAAGCCTGAGCTTGGCCTCCAGGGGTCTTCCATCGGGAAATCATCAGTCTTCGTTGTGCCCAACCCCAGCCCTGCCAACGCCAGGTTCTCCCTTGAGGACCTGACCGGCTGGTATCTGAAGCTGAAATCTCTGAGGGACGAGCTTGTAGCCCAGTCCAGCCCATCATCCTGAGAAAGCGGGAATGATGGGGAGATGTCAACATAACCTGTAAGTATAGGTGCGGGAGTAAGATGCTCCGAAATACTTTCATCCATATCCCCGGCATAGGCCCCAAGACCGAAGAGGCCCTCTGGAAGCGGGGCATCACCACATGGCAGGACTTCCTGGCCCTTTCCGATGGCCCGGCATACCCGGAGGACCGGATAGGTGTTGCCGGCCCCCTCTCAGGAAATCTCCGGCGACGGGCCAGGGACTTATTGCTCAAGTCTGAGGCTGCCCTTCAGGACCAGGACGCGTCTTTCTTCGCTAAACACCTGCCCCGCTCCCATCAATGGAGGGTGTTCGACGAGTTCAGGTCGTCCATCCTTTTCCTGGACATCGAGACCACCGGCCTAAGCCCCACATTCCACGACATCACCCTGGTGGGCTGCTACAACGGTCGCGATTACCGGGCCTTTCTTATCCGCGCCCCTAATCCAGAGTACGACATCTCTCAGCTTCAGTCCTTCATCGGTGAGGCGTCCATCCTGGTCACGTTCAATGGCACCATGTTCGACGCACCATTCCTCACCCACAAGATTCCCGGCCTGAAGCTGCCCCCTGTGCACTTGGACTTGCGATTCTTGTTCCGTAGGATAGGGCTGGCCGGCGGCCTCAAGAGCATAGAACGCGCCCTGGGCATGAGAAGGGGCGCGGGAGGCGCTGCCGATGGACGCGAAGCAGTGGAGCTATGGTACAGGTACTTGCGGGGGGATGAGGAGGCCTTCCGTCGCCTTGTCCGTTACAACTATGACGATACCGTCGGGATGGAGTACCTGGCAGAGTACGTGGTGGACTCCCTGAAAAGCAAGGTCCCCCCATTGACGGAACTCCCGGTGGATGAGACAAGGATATTGGGAAGCGCGGCTTCCGGCAGCGGCTTGAATGAGTCGTTTGTTCGTCCTGGACTTGAGGAAACCCTGGACCGGATGCTACAGGGCATGGCCTCACGTCCTGCAAAGACCAAGCGGGCAAGTGTCAGGGGCCTGTTAAGCCGGGCTTCAGGGGGAGGGGGCGTTCCCAGGATAGTCGGCATTGACCTCACAGCATCCGAGGCCCGGCCCTCGGGCTGGGCATTTTTATCGGGGGCGTCCTCCTTCACCCGGCGGCTGCGCACCGACGAGGAAATCATCCGTGAGACCCTGGAGGTCAGTCCCTCCATAGTATGTATAGACTCCCCCCTGTCCCTCCCGCCGGGCACCGTTATCGGGGAGGATGGAAGCATTCGGAGCTACCAGCGTATCCACAGAGACTCGGAGCTGGTCCTGAGACGACGGGGTGTGTCCCTGTTCTGGTGCCTGCTCCCCTCCATGCAGCAGCTTACCCTGAGGGGCATGAAGATTGCGGAAGCGATGAGGGAGCACGGGCTGACGGTAATCGAGAGCTTCCCCGGGGCCGTGCAGGACATCCTGGGGATGCCTCGAAAGGGTAAGAGCATTCCGGGGCTTGCCGACGCCCTGGCGGACTTCGGAATAAAGGGTGAGTTTCGCACACAACCCACCTCCCACGATGAACTGGACGCCATCACGGCTGCCATCGTGGGCCTGTTCTACCTATCGGGAAGCTATGAAGCCCTGGGTGAAAACGAGCTAGACGACCTGATCCTGCCCCGGCTATAAGTTGATAGGGGGCTGCAAGGGGTATTTGTTCTTCGCTCAAGGTAGCCGCGATGGCTGCCCCTACTGCGCAACGGCAATGCCTACCCTTCGCCCTGCGGTGGGCGATGTAACGCTCCACCCTGAGGGGCGTGGCATCCCTTACCTGGAGGTGCTTTGGGTGTTGTATTGGCAACCCTCTGCGCCGGTCCACAATCCCTGGGCAATTGCCTCCTCTCCCTTTGGGAGAGGATTGAGGTGAGGGCGATAGGTTCGTTAACTGGAATCGTGGCGCAGGATTCGACTCCCTGGGGTTCATGCCGTCCCCTCACCCCGGCCCTCTCCCACAGGGAGAGGGGACTATCTCAGTTTTGCGAACAGAGTCGCCTCCCTTTGGCCTGAAACCTGAAGTTGACTGCTTCCTTGGACGCTCCTATAATCGGGTGGATCATCTAAGTCATATCATACATGACCCATAAGGGAATCATCCGGCAGTTGTGGGGGGCTATGGACTATCAGACGCTTATTCTTGACCGAGATGGCGCTGTCCTCAAGATAACCGTGGACCGCCCTGAGGTGCTGAATGCCCAGAGCAGAATCATGCGCGAGGAGTATGACGATGCCCTGGCCCAGGCAGCCGAAGACGACTCGGTGCGGGTGGTGATAGTTGCTGGCGCGGGCCGGCATTTTTCCGCCGGCCACGACCTGGGTAGCCCCCAGGAGTTGGAAGACCGGAAGCTGCGTCCCTACGCCCCTGGAATCCCCGGAGCCTACAAACGCAGCTACGACCAGAACCTGGAAAATACCCTGAGATGGCGAGACTTCCCCAAGCCTACCATAGCCCAGGTCCAGGGGTACTGCATCATGGGCGGGCTTATTCTCGCTACCTCCTGCGACCTCATCGTTGCTTCCGAGGACGCCAGGTTTTCCGACCGTACAGTCCGGTGGGGCGGCCCGCATGTCCAGTACGCAAGCCTGCCCTGGGAAATCGGGGTCCGCAAGGCCAAGGAATACCTCTTTACCGGTGACTGGATAGATGCCCATGAGGCGGAGCGATTGGGCCTTGTGAACCGGGTCGTCCCCAGGGAGAAGCTGGAAGAGGAGACTATGGCCCTAGCCCAGAGGATCGCCCTCCAGGACCCCTTTGTGCTGCGACTGTCCAAGGCGTCCATCAACCGGATGCAGGACGAGATGGGATTCAGGACAGGCATCACCGGCGCCTTTCATGTCCATGCCCTCTCTCTCGCCTATCGCCGGGAGCGGGACGGGGACAACTTTGAGCGGGGCACCGGGACGGACCGGGCGAGACAGAGGGACGAGAGCTTCGGGGACAATCGCTGAGGGCAAGGCCATAGGGAATTACTATGAGCGCACTGTCTGACCTTCATATCGTAGACCTTTCCACGGGCATTGCCGGCCCCCTGTGCACCAAGCTCTTCGCCGACTTTGGCGCTGACGTGATCAAGGTCGAACCTCCCGGAAGGGGCGACGAAGCCCGGGACCTGGGACCATTCCCCGATAACCGGGAAGCCCCTGAGTCCAGCGGCCTGTTTATCTACCTCAACACCAATAAGCGCAGCGTTACCCTGGATGTGAAAAATGACCGGGGCAGGCATATCCTTGGCAGGCTGTTGGCCACCGCCGACGTGGTGGTGGAGAGCTTCCCTCCGGGGACTATGGAGGGGCTTGGCCTAGGCCTCGATGCCTTGGAGCAAGTCCGTCCAGGTATCATCCTGACATCCATCACGCCCTTCGGGCAGACCGGCCCCTGGCGTGACTACCAGGCAACGGACCTGGTGGAGTATGCGGCATCGGGCCTGAGCTACGTCAACGGGCTTCCCGGACGGGAACCCCTCAAGGAGCCGGGCTACCAGTCCTACTACCATGCGGGCCTCTGCGGTTTCCTGGGGACTATGACCGCCATCCTTCAGCGGGAAGTGACAGGGGTTGGCGACCACGTGGATGTGTCCATCCTGGAGGCCGCCACCTCCATGTTCAGCCCCCAGATTCTTGGCGCCCTTCACTCCGGCAGGTCGCCCACCCGCCGCGCTCCTGGGCTGCCTTCCGGCCTTCTGCCTTGCAAGGACGGCTACGTATTCCTGAACGTAAGGCACGAACCCACCTGGCAGCATATGTGGCTTTTCTTTGAGGAGCCGGAGATGGCCGACGACCCCCGTTTCGCCACCGTTACCGACCGGCGCAGGCGGAGCAAGGAACTGGAACAGGTCTTGCTGCCCAGGCTGGCCCAGTACACTATGGAGGAGCTTTTGCACGGGCTGAGTCCTCTGCGTATCATGGTGGGGATGGCCCTTGACATGCCCGGCCTGGTAAACGACCCACACCTGGGGGAGCGTGAGTTCTTCGTCCGGTCCCGCCATCCTGTGGCGGGTGATGTGACACATCCCGGCGCTCCCTTCAGGATGAGCGAGACCCCCTGGGAATTGGAAAGTCCCGCTCCCCTGTTGGGCCAGCATAACGAAGAGGTCTATGCTTCATTGCTGGGGTACAGCCCACGGGACATTGAAACCTGGCGCGCCCAGGGCGTTATCTGAGGAGGCGGCATCTGACATTGACAGAACAACGAGGTACTACAAGCCTGCCCCTTGAGCACGTCCGCGCGGTGGTGCTGACCCAGGCCTGGGCCGGCGCTTACACCACCATGCTGCTTGCGGATATGGGCGCGGAGGTTATCCAGATAGAGTCCCTGGACAGGCCGGACCCTTGGAGAGGCGGCTACGCGCCCCGGCTCCTGGGCACCTACCCCGACAACGAGCCGGGACAGCGCCCCTACGACCGCGCTTCAAACTTCAACTCGGTAAACACCAACAAGATGGGGATTACCCTGGACTTGAACTCCAAAGAAGGCAAGGGGCTTTTCCTTGAGCTTGTGAGCATCTCCGACATAGTAGCCGAGAATTTTTCCGCAAGGGTAATTCCCAACTTCGGCCTCGAATATCCCGTGCTGCGGCGGGTGAGTCCCGGCATAATAATGCTGAGGATGCCGTCCTACGGCTGTAGTGGCCCCTACTCCCTGTATATGGGCAACGGCGGCACAACGGAGCCCATGTCGGGCATATCATCATTGCTGGGTTATGAGGACAGCCAGCCCCTCACCTCGGGCATAATGCACACCGACCCTGTCGCAGGACTGTTCGGGCTGTCCGCCCTGCTCATAGCCCTCCACCATAGAAACCGGACCGGGGAAGGGCAGCTAATAGACCTGTCCCAGCAAGAGACCTCCATACACCTCATCGCCGGCCAGGTGATGGAATACACCATGAACGGCGCAACGCCACAACGCCGGGGCAACCTTCATCCCCGTATGGCACCCCACAGCAACTTCCCATGCCTGGGCGATGACTCCTGGGTAGCCATCGCCGTGCGCTCCGATGAGGAGTGGGGACGCCTCTGCGGGGTGATGAACAGGCCGGACTTATCCGAGGACCATCCATTTGCCGAATTGTCCGGCAGGCTGAAGCACACCGGCGAGATTGACCGCATCATCACCCAGTGGACATCCAGCCGGGACGCCCATGAGGTGATGGAGGTGTTGCAGGCACAGGGGATTCCCTGTGCCCCTGTTTCCAAGGCCCTTGAGATAATAGAAAACCCCCAGCTTAACGCACGAGGGTTCTTTGACAAGGTTGACCACCCGGAAACAGGCCCGTACCTACACACGGGGACACCCTGGAGGCTGACCCGCTCCCCGCGCCGCACCCGCACACCGTCCCCCACCCTGGGGCAGCACAGCCGCCATGTCCTGGATACCCTGCTGGGCCTCTCCCAAGATGAGATAGACCGCTTGGTGGAGAAGGGTATCACCGGAGATACCCCGGCGCCCGAGGACTAGCCGGGGCCGGGGTATCCGATGCCCGATGGAAAGGACTAAGACGACTCTCGCAATAGTGAGGTAATCTCCTCAAAGTATTCTAACTCAGCGTATACAGTGAAGTCCTCAATTGGACTATGAGGGGGCATGACAGGAGGGCCACCTATATCCAATAGGCGTAATTGCCCCGCACTCTGGGGCTGCCTACTCACGTAATCACCCATTGGTTCTAGGCCGGTAGCCAATCGTTTAAGGGTAGTCCGTATAGCTTCGCTGCTATTATCAATACCAATCCATCGCCTTCCCAATTCTGATGCCACAGCTAAGGTGGTCCCTGACCCAGAAAATGCGTCTAACACTAAATCACCTGGATTGGAAGAAGCGAGGATGATACGCCGCAATATATCGGGATTCTTCTCGGTTGGATACCCGGTGATTTTGATGTTTTGATTATGGGCATCCTTCACATCCATCCATATATCTTGAACAGGAACTCCCTCACTATCATCTAAATAAACCTTTCTACGGGGATTGCCAGAGGGAGACCAATAAATTTCTCCCTTGGCATCTAATTCGTCTAGTTTAGTGGGCGTATATTGCCAGTGCTTGCCGGGTGGAGGCAACTTACCCCGCCAAGGTTTACCCGTCTCCCCGTATCGGATTTCCGGAGCATGAACAGGAACCTTCTTGTAACGCCTGTTAGTTTCTGGTTCCACGTACTGGTACTCCTTCGACGCCCGCTCTTCTGTCCAAGGTTCTAAAGGGCGATTCCATACGTACTGATGAGACTTTGTGTAGAACAGAATGTAGTCACATATATTGCCATAGGTGTTTCGTGTGGAGTTTTTCGGATTGGATTTCTTCCGTGTAATGCAATTGCGATATTTACTCGCACCAAATATCTCATCAAGAATAACTCGGATGTAGTAGATCATACGCTCATCCAAGTGCAGATAGAGCGAACCGTCATCAGCAAGTAGCTTATGCATCCAGACCAATCGTTCTCGGAGAAACTCAATGAACTCAGAGCCAGCAAGCATATCCTCGTATGCAGGTGCTAACTTCCGGGAGTGAAAAGCCGACTGTGTTGCAAAGGGAGGGTCTATGTAAATAAGTCGGACCTGCCCAACAATATCTTGTTCTTGGGCCAGGGATGCTAACGCCCCAAGATTCTCTGCAAAGAGCAACCGGTTATCTCCCCGGGTCTCTTCACAACGCACCAACGTACTAGAGGGCGTCAGTAGGATTTCTTCGATGGATTTCTTACCATCGTATTCTAGGTGGATTGCTCCTGAATCTCGCGCGCCATACGATCTAGGAGTTGTGGCTGCCATGTCACCCCTTAAGCCATTCAGACGTGATACGCTCCGGTATCATCCTCAGTGTGACCACTTTTATTTTGTTTCCCCATTGTTCCTCGATATAGGAATAATCATCCCACATAGAGCCGAGTAAGAGGCCCGGTCCGTCATTTACAAAGATTAGCTTGATTCCCGGCATTGAGTTCGCATTGGTATATCCTAGAACCTCTTGCGCAACCTCTCTATATTGGCCGGGTCTATCATCTTCTTGGGAACCCCCTCTGTCCGAATCATATCGAGCAAGTCCAATGGCTACAACCTGCGTAAAGTCTTTCTCACTACCCTCTAATACCAGAAAATCAACCGGTCTATCTGGCTTAGGATAATCGGGGAAAACATCACCTAGCCTAATGTCTCTACCAGCGCGTTCAGGACCAATAATCGTAAGCCCTGGCAATTGCTCGCGGAATATGCTAAATGCCCTTTCTGTTAGGTCATATCCCTTTCTACCCCTGTCTTTGTACTCCCAAAGGACAGCGCATAATGCTTCATCGGGAACAGGACGAGACATAAATTGACGCTGTACCTCAACGATGCTGCGGAAACCATCTCCGAATTGCTCGCAAATATTTGCTGCTTGCGTTTTCTTCTTGAGCATCTCAACAGGGGTATTAGGGCTGACGTACTTTCTGAATACCCTGGCGAGTTGGATGCGCAACCATTGGGTTTTTATCTGAGAAATCTCCATAAACAGGTCGGAGGAAGAGTGCGCAGATTGTGTCAATTGGCCGAATAGGGTGATAACTGGTTGGTACAATTGACATGCCTCTGTGAGGATGTCAGGGTAATATTCGCCAGACGATAGAGTTACCCACGATGCTCCATCATCCTTATAATCACCGAAAGACTCTTCTCTTGCCATAAAACTTTCTTCCAAATATCTGTTCGTATTCTAACATAATAACACGCCCTATTCATACATAGGGACCCCTGAGTATCCGTACCAACTCAGGAGTCCCCTCCCCGGTCTTCTCAGGCTATAGCATAGGGCTATAGCTAAGTGACGGCTATCCTCTGGCGGCCTGCTGCTCGGCTAGCTGCTGGTCCCAGGGACCGGCGAACTGGCCCTTGGGACTGTCGCCGTGCATGAACAGGTTCTCCTGCCTGTACCACTCGCTTCGGGGCGCCTCGTAATATACCTCAATACCGTTCCCGTCGGGGTCTTGGAGGTAAATGCCCAGGGATAGGCCGTGGTCCGCCGGCCTGGAGGGTATATCCCTCTCCTGGAGCCTGTTATAAAACTCCTTCAGGTCGTCCAGGCTCTCCATCCGCCATGCCATGTGATTGAGGCCCACCTGTCCCTTTTGAGGGCCGAGGGCATCCTCGCCCACTTGCATCAGGGCTATTTCGTGGGACTCGTCCAGGTTGGCAGACATGAAGGCAGCCCGGCCAGGCATGAAGTCATAGGTATGCAGGCCCAGCACGTCCTCGTACCACTCCCGCGCCTGCTCCGCATTCCGCACGTAGATGTTCACGTGACCCAGGTGACTCGGCGTGTAGCCCATTTTCAACCTCCCACCATATTTTTGTGGCTGAGTATACAGGGTATTATACCATCTCACCGACTTATTGCGATGTCGATTGGTTTGTGATTCAAAAGCAGGGTGACAGAATGCAATTACCCTGCTAATGGGTAAGCGTGGGATGGGGGGTGGTATTTGACTCAGCTAAATTGGGGCGGTGGTTCGTCGAATCGCTCGCCCTGAGCTTCAGCGTCCAAGCGTCGCCGGTTCCAGGCCTGTACCTTAGCGTTGGCCTCGGCATTGGCCTCTTCACGGCCTTTTTCACGGCCTTTTTCACGGCCCTCTTCACGTGCTTGTTTGCGAAGCCTTTCGCGAGTCCTTTCTATGGAGGGTTCCAGTACCTTCTTTGCAAAGTATTCTGCCATAACCATACTGAACCGCAGTACCTCCCGTTATAATAACCCCGATGGCGGCAGCCCCGATGGCGATTGGCCCGAGGCCCAAGGTAATGTTCATGATGGTATCGTAAACGGTGTCCTCGGTACGTTGGGTTATCTCATACCAGACCAGATAACCGATGCCCATGGAGGCCAGGACCGTGAACATGGAAAAGTATAACGCTCTCGACTCGAGCGATACGCTCCAGATAGACTCCCTCGGGTCTGACTCCGGCCGGTTTTCTTGGAACAAACCTCTTGCCACAAGCCGCCTTATCCCGGCGTGAGTCTCAAGGGGGCATAAGGCCACGTCCACCCTTTACCAACTCGCGCTATGAGTGAGACCTGTTGTCCTGGAGAGTTATTACCGAGCGTACCGAGAACTGCCGCTTTTGTCAACCACTCTGCAGGCGTAACATTCCAACTGAGATTCTACCGCTTCTTTTAATCTCCTTGACGTTGGCATAAATTCGTGTACTATCATAGCTATTATCTGCGTAGCTAGTACCGGCATAGCAACGCCGCATATAGCCGGCGTCCCGTACATCTGTCGGCTTATATATAGTAGAAATAGCGGTGAGACAACAGCAGACCAACCAACGGGGTAAGGAGGGTTCGCATGGACTTTGGGTTATTTTTAGAGTTCCCAAGCCGGGATGGAGCGCCCCAGCAGGAAGCCTTTCAAGAGTCCTTTACTCTGGTGGATGAGGCCGAGGCAATGGGAGTAGAATCGGTGTGGCTGGCAGAGTACCACTTCAACCCAGGGAGGGTCCTCTCCGCTCCCGTCACCATCGCCAGCGCCATTGCCGCCCGCACCAAAAAGATGCGCATCGGCCTGGCCGTGCTCCTGCTGCCGTTGGGTCACCCGGTGCGCATCGCCGAGGAGATAGCCACCTTGGACCACATCAGCGGGGGCCGCGTGGAGTTCGGGATTGGCCGCGGCACCTTCCCCAACGTGCATGAAGGGTTTAGCACCGCCTTCACCGACAGCAGGCCCAGGTTTGAGGAGTTCCTTGAGGTTATCACCAAGGCATGGACCACGGAGACCTTCTCATTTGAGGGAACGTACTACAGTTGTAACGAACTGCGGGTAGAGCCCAAACCCCTCCAGGTCCCCCATCCCCCTATACGGGTTGGAATCACCTCGGAGGCAACCTTTCCCATAATAGGGAGCATGGGCTATCCGATCATCATAAACCCATCCAGGGTGTTCGCCATGTCGGAGCTTGGGCCTTACATACAGCAGTACCGCCGGGCATGGTACGAGGCGGAACACGAGGGAGAACCCCAGGTGGGCCTGCGGGTCCCGGTGTACGTGGCCGAGACTGCCGAGCGGGCCTACTCCGAGCCGGAAGAGAGTGCCATGTTCTCGGTGTCTAGGTTGGGAGACCGGGTTGCCAGCTACGCAGACCACGCAGGCACCACCGGCGACTGGGGAGCCCAGGGCGAGCGGATTCAAGCCATGACCTACGACGACTGGCTGAGGGACAAGGTGGTGTACGGCACCCCCGAAATGGTGGTGGACCGGCTTCGCCAGCTAATTGAAGAACTGGACCTGACCCAGATTATCTACGAGATCAACTTCGGGAGCCAGATACCCTACGAGCTTCAGACAAATTGCCTGAAGCTGCTGACCGACAAGGTGCTCCCCAAGTTCAAGTAGTCGTCTCTTCCTGCACACCCGGCAATTATGGTAGGGCGCCGGCGGCTGGCTGGTCCCGGAGCGTGCGCCGGCGCGGGGATTGCCGGAAACTGCCCACATTTCCCTTGGAATGGTGTATAATCAGCAACGGTCTGTAACACCCGCTTGTGAGGGTAAGCGATGGGCATCGCCCCAGAATCGTAGAGGAGTGCATCTGTGGCTACAGCATCAGAGATTGAGACTTTTGTAAGCAGCGTGGTCCGTCCCCCGGACTTCGACTCCTTCTGGGAGGGCACCCTGGCGGACCTGGGGAATGTGCCCTTGGAGCCGGAATTGCTGCATGTGCCCCTTCGCTCAACCCCTGAAGTCAACGTGTACGAAGTCCATTACCTCAGCCTCGGCGGGATACGCATAGCCGGCTGGTATTGCGTGCCGGCCCAGGGCGCAGGCCCTTTCCCCGCCCTGGTCCAGTTCCCCGGATATAAGGGTGAGCCCGGGCTTCCCCGGAACTGGGCGCAGAGGGGCGTCGTTACCCTGAGCGTGGCTGTCCGGGGGAAGCTGCGCAGCCACGACCGCATCAACCCGGGCTACCCGGGTGTCCTTACCAGCGGCGTCGAGTTGCCCGACACCTACGCCTATAGGGGCATCATCTCCGACTGCGCCCGGGGCATAGACTTTCTGCTCAATCGCCCGGAGGTGGACAAAGACCGCATCTTCGCCCACGGCTCCAGCCAGGGAGGGGGCCTGACCCTGATTACCACGGCCCTTCGGCCTGAGATCAAGGGCGGCGCATCGGCCTGCCCCTTCCTGTGTGCCTTCCCCGATGCCATGAGGCTGGCCCATACCTACCCGTATAACGAGTTGAATTGCTATCTCAGGGCCTACCCGGACCGCAGGGAGCAGGTGCTGACAACCTTGAGCTATTACGATGCCGTGAACTTCACAAGTCGTATCCAGTGCCCTATGGCCGTTGGTATTCCTATGGAGGATGCCGTCTGCCCACCTGAAACCCAGTACGCCGCCTATCACAACCTGGCCGGGCCGAAAGAGGTGTGGCTTATACCCGATGCAGCCCACGGCAGCCCCAGCGAGTACCAGGACAGGGAGAGGGACTGGCTTGAAAATCTCATCGGTCTTTCCGGTTGATGCTATTCTATTCTCATGCCAGGCTCTGTTAACATTCCCCCGTCATTCTCTCTTTCGCAGGGATTCCCTATGCCCTTGTGGGCCACGTAAGAGAATGAAAATGATGGACAGCCTTCCATCGTCACTCCTGCGAAAGCGGGAGTCCGGAGGCGGGGCAGTAGTGGACTTCGCAAAGGTGCGACGTTGCGGTACCCTGGATTCCGGCCTTCGCCGGAATGACGGGCTGGGCACTGCCTGTTTTCATGGCAGTGACTGTGTATGAAGCCTGTGATAGACAATCAAGTAATGTGGCGGAGGGCAAACCATGAGTTTGACCCTCTATTCATGCCTCTATTCATGTATGAGTAAGACCGGCTCAGGAGGCTGGAAAGTGGCCCAAAGTGAATCATCGTTGGAGACCTTCTGGCAGCAGGTGGAGCAGGAGCTAGGACAAGTCCCGCCATCGGCGGATGTCCGGCATAACGCCTTCTACTCCGAGGCTGAATGGGATGTATTCGAGGTGCGTTACAGCAGCCTTGGGGGGTACGGGCTCTTCGCCTGGCTGTCTATACCGAAAGGCGGGGGGCCGTTCCCCGGTCTGGTCCAGATGCCCGACTACGGGAGCGCGGTTGACATTCCTTACACCTCCCTCCGGCGCGATATGATAGTCCTTAATGCTACTCACCGGGGCCAGCGCGGCAGCGACGCCCCTTTCCAGGCCCACTACCCTGGACTGCTTACCGAGGGTATCGGCAGCCCTGACACCTACATCCTCCGAGGGGTCTATGCCGATGCCATCAGGTCCGTTGACCTGCTCCTGGGCCGGCACCAGGTTGCCCAGGTCGCCCGGACTAATAATGAATGGCGTATCGCCGCCGCCGGGTCGGGACTGGGAGGGACCCTCGCTATAGTGGCAGGGGCCTTCCGACCCCAGGTGCAGGCCCTGGCGGTGGATACCCCCATAATGATCGGCGCACCCGGCTTCCTTGAGATGGCCAGCGGCTACCCCTTGGAGGAGGTGCAAGACTATATCAGGACTTACCCACAGCAGCAGGAGGCAGTCCTGGAGGGATTGGCAGGGTTTAGTCCCCTGGCGCTGGCGCATCGGGTGGGATGTCACGTTCTCCTCAGCGTAGGGGAGAGGGACCGCGGCCAGTGTCCGCCTGCCCTGGGGGATGAACTGGCTAGGTCTCTCAGTCACGGGGAGCTTCACAAGTACCCAGGCGGCAGTGAAGGCGGCGGCCACCTTCATTCTCTGCTAAGGACACGCTGGCTCCGAGACCAGATGGGCCTATGATACAGGATAGAGAACGAATCAGCTCCCTGGGGCGAGTGCGCCGGGTATATTATGGCTGGTGGCTGGTAGGAGTCGCAGCCCTGGTGATGGCCTTAGGGTCGGTGCCCGTATTCCAGGGAATGCCCGTCTGGTCCAGGGTCATGGAGGGCTATTTCGGCTGGAGCAGGACCCAGCTATCCCTGGCCTTCACCCTCACCTTTATGGAAGTGTCCCTTATAGGCCCCTTGGCCGGGTTCCTCATACAGAGGCTGGGGCCAAGACAGGTGATGCTCATTGGTCTTATGTTTATGGGGGGCGGGTTCCTGCTGTTCAGCCAGGTGCAGGACCTGTGGATGTTCTACCTGGCTTTCGCCCTGGTGAGCATAGGTTCCGGGCTGGGCTCCTGGCTTCCCCTAATGACTGT
This sequence comes from Dehalococcoidia bacterium, assembly GCA_965219725.1. Classification (GTDB taxonomy): domain Bacteria; phylum Chloroflexota; class Dehalococcoidia; order Lucifugimonadales; family JAGWBF01; genus CBDCOF01. The sequence continues at coordinate 245,528 of CBDCOF010000001.1, forward strand.
GCTCAACAGTTGGTTCGTCAGGAGGCGGTCCACGGCGATGGCAATGGCGATGGAAGGCTCTGCCCTTGGGGGGATAGTCCTGGTGCCGGCTCTGGCCTGGGCCATAGACCCGGAAAATTTCGGCGATGAGAGCTGGAGGACCGTCGCTGCGGGCATAGGCATAACCCTCTTGGCCATATCTTTTCCCATCACAAGGTTAATCCGCAGGCGTCCGGAAGACTATGGCCTGCTCCCCGACGGTGACACCTCGGCCCCGATAAGATCCTCCCGGGCACAGGGTAGAAATGCCCAGCAGCCCAGTCCGGGGCAGGAAGGGTTCACCTGGCAGCAGGCCATCCGCACCCGCATCTTCTGGTTTATGACTATGGGCCATGCCTGCTCTTCCATCGTGACCGTCACCATAATGGTCCATCTGGGCCTGATGCTGGGCGACCGGGGTATCTCGCTGCAAACTCTGGGGTTTGTGATATCCACTTACGCCGGGGTCACGGCATTATTTACCCTTGTGGGGGGTTACGTGGGAGACCGGGTGCCCATACGGATAGCCCTGTTCGGGTTTTCGGTCCTCCAGTGCATTGGGATCGCTGTCCTCCTCCTGGCTAACAGCACCCTCTTGGTCTTCTTGTTTGCGGTCATTGTGGGTATGGGTTTCGGGGGCCGCACCCCCCTGACCACATCAGTGCGGGGGGTGTATTTTGGCCGTAGGGCCTTCGCTACTATCACCGGTATATCCATGATTCCTATGAATATTTTGCTGGTGGGCGCGCCCGCTTTCACAGGATGGTGGTTTGATGCCACTGGGAGCTATACTGTGCCCTTCACCGTCGTCGCGGCGGTGTGTGCCCTGGGCTCCTGCCTTTTCCTACTGCTGGGAGACCCCAATCCGGTGCCCCCTCAGCCTGCCTCCGGCCCAGCCCCCAGCCCGCAAGCGGGAGACCAGAGGGTGGACCCCCAGGGACAGGTCTCGGAAATGCCCCCAGCATAGCCCCGGCGTTCGATGAGAACAGATACCCCAGTCGTTCCGGCATGTGTCAGAATGGCCCATGCCGCTTGCGGGCCGCATACGCGGATGAAAGCGGTACGGCCTCCCCACCGTCATTCCGGCGTAGGCCGGAATCCAGGGGGGTGGGGGTGACTCCGCAGAGGCTCCGACGTTTCGGGACCCTGGATTCCCGCTTTCGCGGGAATGACGGTGGTGGTTGCTGGCTATTTTCATAATAATTATCCATGCCCCTTGCGGGCCACATACGCGGATGAAAATGACGGTCGGCCTCTCTACCGTCACTCCCGCGAAAGCGGGAATCCACCGCCCCACCCCTGGATTCCGGCCTGCGCCGGAATGACGGCGGGCATCTATTGTCATAATAATGACGGTGGGCGGGGGATGCAGCACCCTTCAGGGCGTGGTGGGGAGTGGGCCGCCGTCACGTCACTAAGTAGGCAGCGCCTCCTCTGTCCTGTCATCGGGTAGCTCTACCGCAAAGGCGTTGATATTGAAGGCCAGCATTGCATAGCAGCCCATCAGGTTGGTCAACTCCGTGACCCCAAGGACCCCAAACTGGGCCTTCGCCTTATCGAAGGCAGCCTGGCTGACTCGGCGGGTACGGAAGAACTCCCGGCCAAAGTCCACTACGGCGGACTCGTCGGGAGCCAGATTGGTGAGCTCTTTCCTGTCCCGCAGGTTGTCAATAATGTCGTCCCGCAGGCCCGCCCTGCGGCCGGCAGGGGCGTGGGCGTTCCAGATGAACTGGGCGTCGTTCTCCCGCGCCGTGACCAGCATCGCCAGTTCCCTGATCCTGGGCGACAGGGAGGTGTCTTCCCGGAGAAAACGGGCCAACTCAAGGGCTCGCTTCGCCACCTCGGGGGCATTGAGCATTACTGATCCCGGGCCGGCGGTGGGTACACTTCCACGCTGTTGCACGTACTCGTCGAAAGCGGGCCTCTGGTCTTCGGGAATGTTTTCTCTTGTAACGGTAGGTGTTCTTGCCATCACGTCCTCCTTTTGATTTGCCTTCTGGTCTGCTAGACCTTTTCTTCCCCCGACATCTGGCGGCGGGACTGGCCCACGTCGAAGTAGTCCTTCCATTCGACTATCTCGCCGTTCCTGATACGGAACATCCCCATCACCGGCAGGGCCATCTTGCGTCCATCGCCGAAGGTGAAGGCGTCAACCCGCTCCGTCAGCACCACGTCGCCGTTCTCCGCTATGTTGAGCAGGTCCCATTTAATCTCGCGGACGTCGCCCATTCCCTGGAACATCTTCCGGGCCGCCTCGCGCCCGTGTATCGGCTCCGTGGGGATATTGTGATAGAACACGTCCTCGGAGAGCATGTCGCAGGCTTTGTCTACATCCTTGGCGTTCCAGCAGGCTATGAAGTCCTCCACGATTTGCATGTTGCCGGGCATTATGCGCCCCTCCTCATATCTATAACTCCCGTTAGGAAAGCCTGCGATACTTCAGCAGCCTCCGGCCCTCCTGGTTCTGGTTGATATAGACGTCGCCGTGGGAGTCCACCCAGACAGCGTGGCCCCCGTCTCCCCGGCCGGTAGTTGTCGGACTCTGCCAGCTAGCCAGCACTTCGCCGTCTATGCTGAGGACAGTTATCAGAGCGTCCAGTTCCGGCACGAAGACGGCTCTATCGGCGTCTATGTAGAAGTCGCAGGGGCGCTTGAGGTCCGTCCACTGGGAGAGGAACTCGCCATCGGGGTTGAATATCTGGACACGGTTGTTCTCGCGGTCGGCCACAAACACCCGGCCGTCGGTGTGCACCCAGACCCCATGAGGGACGTGGAACTCGCCGGGGGCGGTCTTGCCGGGTTGTCCCCAGGAGGCTTTTAGGGCGCCATCTGCGCTGAACCTGTGTACCCTGGAGTTGCCGTAGCCGTCGGAGATATACAGGTCGCCGGAGGGGGCGATGCCTACGTCCGTGGGCCTGTGGAAGGGACCTGCGGCCCGCTCTACGGGGTCGCTGTAATTGCCCGACCATCCGGTATCCGAGGGCTGGTCCCAGGTGCCCAGGGTCATCAGGAGGTTGCCCTTTGGGTCGTACTTGAGCACCACGTGGGATAGCATGACGGGCATGTAGATATTCTCTTCGGCATCTATGAACATGCCGTGGGCGGACGTAAGCACACCCTCTCCCCATGAGGTGAGGTAGTTGCCGTCCCTGTCCAGCACAATCAGGGGATGGTCGCTGCGGTTGAACAGATAGACCCGGTCCTGGGAATCGGTGACTATAGCCGTCTGGCCCAGGGTCCAGCCCTCGGGGAGTTTTGCCCAGTCCTCCACCAGTTCATAGGTATACTTGCCTGTGCCTACTGTGGTTGTCATATCAGCCTTCCCTCCTCTCACCTTTCTCAGTCCCCCATTGCCAATTCAAAAGGGGCAGGGGGTATCTGGGCCCAATATATAGCCCAGTGGTGGAGCCGTCAAGGGGAAGGCGGGAGGGGCCAGTGCCTTTGGGTCCTGGCCCAGGGTAGCCACGAGGGCTACCCCTACATGGCAATACACACACCGCCGGGTGTTGTAGAGGCAACCCTTGTGGTTGCCTTTGGGGTTGCCATAGGAATTAAGGATCGAAGGCCCTTGGATTCATCAGGTGTGCATGGCTTGCTAAACCATTCGCGTAATGCTACGTTTATCGGAGCATCCCTAGCAAGGAAGTATCATAACGACTGAGAAGGAGCGACTCAGCCGCAAGGTTCATGGGAGGTTGAAAGTGGCACAGATGGATATTGAGGCCGATGTTCAGACGGCCCGTGAGTTCCTGGAAGCGTCAGACAGGGAATTCGCCGACGGGGACGTTCTCCAAGCCGAGAAGCTATGGGGAGCATTTTCCCATGCTGTGGCCGCCGTGTCCGAGTACGGAGGATGGCGGCATGGGACCCATAGGGAAACTATAGAGGCTGGCCTGCGGCTGGCCGATGAACTGGCCGACGCGAACTTGCGGGTTGGGGTATCGGCTGCCCGTAGCTTCCACTACAACTTCTACAACGGCTCCATGGAGGACTACGAAGTGGAAATGGACCGCCCGATGGTAAGGGCGTTTGTTGAGCGGGTGCTGGGTACACTGACACAATGAAGGATGAAGCTCATGGCAGGGTGCCCAGGGGGTTGGATGATCAGCCTTTGTGAGTTTGACTTTCCTTACCCGAATCGGTTAGGGTAAAGGTGCATCTCTAGTAGAAGGTTATCATGGCGACTGCCGAGGAGCGACTCAGCTACCTGGAAGGGGCCTACGAACACCTGGCAACCAAGGCCGACATTGCTAGGCTGGAAGGGCAGATAGAGTCTAGTCGTGCCACGCTGGAGGGGCAGATAGAGTCCAGTAATGCCACCTTGCGGGAGCACATCTCCAATAGTGAGAAAAGTTTAATTAAGTGGATGGTGGGAACGGGAATAGGCGTTGTGCTTGGTCTATCTGCTATTATCGGTGTCGCAATTGCTCTCGTAGAGGTCTTGACGGGGTAGAGTCACAGAGCATGTTGGAGCTATAGGCGGGAACTCATTGCTCCAACATACCCTGTCGCCCCTGCCGTTCTGATGGCCCCCCTTTTAGGACGTAATAGGTCAGGACCCAATGCCAATCCTGTTTAGTTGCCCGGATGAGCAAGCCTCAGCGGTTGAGCCACATCCGCATAGTCTGGTTGACGAAGTCGGCGGCGTCATGTTGGATGAAGTGCTCGACCCCCGGAATTGTCACCAGGGTGAGGTCCTTTTCCAGCCACTCCCACGTGTCGTTGAGGGCGCCGGGCAGGAGCGCCCGGTCGTTCAGGCCATGAATCATCAGCACCGGGCACTGCACCTTGACCAAGGGGGATGCGTCTTCCGAATAAGGCTCCCTGGGGTAGTTGGCCTTGTAGTAGTTTAGCATAGCCTCGAAGTCCGACTTGTTAAAGGCCTCGACGTAATGCTGCTTTGCGCCCTCGTCCTTGATCCACCGGGTAAGGCGCTCCATAGTAAGGTTGTTATGGGACCCCTCTTGCTGGAAGTCCCGGGCATACTGGCTATTCTCCCTCTGTTGGAGGTTGTTGGATAGCTCGCGCCGCAGGCCCCGGAAATGGGGCAGGTTGCAGATAATCAGCCTGTCAACCCTATCGGGATGGGACATGGCGACCTGCCAGGCTACCGCGCCGCCCCAATCATGCCCGACCACGATGGCCTTGTCCCTCCCCAGGTGCCGGATGACTGCTACGATGTCACTGGCTAGGATGGGCAGGGTGTAGTTCTCAACCCCTTTGGGCCTGTCGCTCTCGTTGTAGCCCCGGAGGTCAACGGCCACTATGTGGAACCGGTCGGAAAGGGCATCCATCTGGTTACGCCAGGTGTACCAGAAGTCGGGGAAGCCATGAATCATCACCATGAGGGGTCCCCTGCCTAGAGTGGCGTAGTGGATTTTGACCCCGTTGTTGTCAGCGTAACCGTGCTGCACTCGTTCCAGCAGGTCCGGGGTTTCCGTCATAGCCGGCCTCCTTAGGGTCTTTCGGTCTTTGCCCCACACCACACCCTGGGTTGTCCCATACCGCACCCTTCAGGGTGTGGTATGGGACAACGAAACAGCCCCCTAATCGGCTTCCAGGTGCGCGGCCACGTTGACCCTAAGCTCCTCCTCCAGCCTTTCCCTCATGGGAGCGCTGAGGACACCGCAGCGATAGAGGTTGTTCACCAGGGTGCTGTGTATCTCTTTCTTGAAAAGCTGTCGGAAGAGGGTGTAGTCACTGTTTTGGGCGCGCTCCCGGCGCACGTTGCGTATTTCATCAATCTGGGCGTTGGAGAATCCCATGTCAAGGTATGCCTCCCTGGGAAAGCCGCCGGTCAGGGTGTTTCTGAGGAAGTAAACGGTGAAGTCCTCCACCTCCTGCAACTCCTGGGGGGTCATCTCCTTGACCTGGGCGGGAAGGCTGAGCATCCCGAAGCCCATGTGCCGGGACTCGTCTCTGAGAATCAGGGTGCACCCGTAGCGAAGCAGATCGTCCCGGGCCGTCTCAGCCAGCATCTTGAACAGCGCTACGGCGAAGGTCTCGCCCACCAGTTGCAGCCCGATGGTCTTTATATACCAACGCTTGTCCTCCAGGATCGAGTCGAATAGCTCCTGGCCTATGTCCGCCTGGGGATAGATTAGCCCCACCCGGTCGTTGAGGTAGCGCAGGAAGAACTCGGAATGCCGGGCTTCATCCATCACCTGAGTGGACATGAAGAACTTGCTGTCGGCGTCGGGCAATACCTCCACCAGTTGGGAGCAGGCCAATACCGCCCCGTGTTCGCCGTGGAAGAGCTGGCTCAGCCGCCAGGCAGAGAAGAGGCGGTTCATTTCCGCCTGCTCTTTGGGGCTCATCTTGTGCCAGAACCCGCTGTCGTAGATGTCTATCAGTTCGTTGGCTACGAAGCCCTGCTCCATGTCAACGGGCTTGCTCCAGTCAATATCCTTGGAGGCGTTCCACTGGTCCCGCTTGGCGTTCTCATAAAGACGCCGCATATCCGGGTGGTCCGCCTCGTGTTCATGGAGGAATACTGTGTCGTGTTCCGAGTGGATGACGTGAGACTTGCTAGCTGAATTCTGCATAGTTCACCTTCAACTTACACTGTATATTTACATCGTAAAGAATTGCTTCCCGGATGTAAATACCCAGGTCCCTTTGGGGTAGCGTTCCGTTTTAGGTGGTTTGCCTTCACGTAGGGGCGGGTTTCAAACCCGCCCCTACGCGCCGCTCGGAAGCCTAGACCACCTAAACTGCAACGCTACCGGTCCCTTTGGGGACTGCAAGTAGAGAATACCCCAGAAGCCCCTTCCCTTAAAGGGTCTCGGCTTCCCTATCAAGGATGTACTTAATCCATCCATTAATACTCATGCCCTTGCGCATCGCTGATGCAGCGACCCTCTGATGCAACTCCGGCCCGAGACGCAAGACCAATTTGCCTGAAAAGGGCTTGAGGGGTTCAACCCCATCCTCCTTGCACCAAGCCAGATAATCTTCGACCGATGTTTGGAACTCACGCTTCAGTCCCTCCACATCGGAGGCTTGAAATGTGGCGATGGGATACGGGGCGGCGTTGATAACTCGTCCATGAAATAGCTCTATGGAATCATCATATTGCACAGTGGCGATGTACTCTTTGTATTTCATCATGGCGATACTCCTAAATTCTCAAAGTTGCTCCAATTGGTATTCATATCTGGCATTACCAACACCCGCTGAGATAAAACTCATGGCGACTTATCGTCATGGATATATCATATATGCTAAAATCATGCGACCAACATAAGCTAGGATGGGAGGCTGTCCATGGACTGGCGGGATATGGTAGGCAATAAGCTGATGAGCCCCCAGGAAGCGGTGCAAGGAGTCAAGTCCGGGGACAAGGTAGCGGTGGCCCCCATTAACTGCACTCCCCATACCCTCTGCCAGGCCCTGTACGACAGGCGTCAGGACCTCACAGACGTGCGCATTGACCACCTGGCGTCCCTCTTTGCCTGGACACCTCCAGGGGAGGAGACGGGCTTCGACCTCCATGAGGGCTACACTACGGGGGTGAACCGGGAAACTGTAGTCTCCGGTGAGGCGTCATACCATCCTTTAGCGCGATGGCTAGAGGGTGAACTCCCCGACGGCTTTGTGGAAGAGCCTGACGTCTTTCTCGTGCCCGTTTCTCCGCCGGACCGGCATGGCATGTGCAGCTTTGGGCCGGGGGTGTTCTTCTCTCCGATAGCCTGCCGCCGGTCAAAGACCGTCATCGCCGAGGTGCACGAGGGTTTTATACGCACCGGGGGAGAGAATTTCGTTCATCTGTCCCAGATTGACCGTCTCTGCGAGGCAGGGCGGCCCACCGGCGGCTGGCCCGTCCAACGCCGCAATGAAGAGGAGACCCTGACCACCGAGGTCATCTGCACCCTGGTAGCCAATGACCTGGTGAGGGACGGGGATACCTTGCAGATTGGCATTGGCACTGTGTCAATAGCTATGGGGGCCTACCTGGAAAACCGGAGGGACCTGGGGATTCAGACGGAGATTATCACCGGCGGGGTAGCAGAACTGGTGCACCAGGGGGTGGTCAATGGCCGTTACAAGACGGTGCACCCCGGAAAGGTGGTGGCCAGCGCCGTCCTGGTCCCCGAGGAGGAGATGCACCTTATAGACGGCCACCCTGCCTTTGAGCTTTACAACTTCGGCTATGTGGATGACGTCAGGATGCTGGTGCGGCAGGACAACCTGGTGGCCATCAACAACGCTCTGTTCGTGGACCTGACGGGCCAAGTCGCCTCTGAGACTATAGGGCCTCGGATTTGGTCGGGGGTTGGTGGTCAGACGGCCTTCTCTATAGCAGCGAATTACTCCAGGGGCGGGCGTTCCATAACCACCCTGCCCTCCAGTCACGTCATCAATGGGCAGCGGGTCTCGCGGGTCATGCCCATGCTGCCCGAAGGGACCACCGTGACGGTGCCCCGCACCCTGGTTGACTACGTGGTAACTGAGCATGGCATCGCTCACCTGCGGGGCAAGACCATACGGGAGCGCATCGGAGAGATGATTCTTGTAGCTCACCCGGACTTCCGGGCGGACCTGCGGGCAGAGGCCAGGAGGCTGTATAATATTGATGTGTAGCAGATAACTTCTTGTAACCGCCGGCGCACCGTTATTCCAGCTAGAAGTAGCTAAGGCCAGGTTGCCCACCGCACCCTGAAGGGTGCGGCATCTTGCCCAACCCGTCATTCCCGCGAAAGCGGGAATCCATGCCTCCGCGATGTAGGCAGTCGTTGAGAAGTCCCCCCACCCCTGGATTCCGGCCTACGCCGGAATGACAGCTAAAGTGAGCGAGGGGGGAGGGGACGGGAGTGAAGGGAGCATCACGGTTGGGAGGCCCGCCCCCTATATCGTCTCTATCATGGGTTTCAGGGCCTCTACCAGGAGGGGCAGGTAGGTCTCCCATTCTCCCACGAGGCTGAAGTCGGCGGCCTGGAAGATGGGGGAGCGGCGGGGATTGGGGTTGCTGTTGATAGCCAGGATGGTCCCCGCTTTTTGTAGGCCCACCGTGTGGTTGAAGTCGCCCCTTATGCCTACCGCGATGTATAGTTCCGGGGCTATGGCCCGGCCCGTCAGTCCCACCTGCACCTGCTTGGGGAGCCAGCCGTCGTCGGTGACGTTGCGGGTGGCGGCGATGGTGGCCCCGATGGACTGGGCAAGGGTATAGATGGTGGGCAGGTTCTCAGGGCCGCCCACTCCCTTGCCCACCCCCATGACGATGCGGGCGGACTCCAGTTCCAGGCCCCTGGCATCCTCTTCCTCTTGGACCTCCAACACCTTGATGTCCGGCCTGTCAACGGCGGGGGCTTCCAGGGTCTCCACCTCTGCCTCCAGGTTCCAATCAGGCTCCAGGGGGTCCAGCAGGCCGGGGCGCAGGGTAGCCATGTACGGGCGGGTGCTGGACAGAATGGGGGCTACCACGTTGCCCCCCAGGGCCGGTTTAAGCTGTACCAGCCCGCCCTCATCGTTTATCTCCAGGTCTATGCAGTCTCCGGTGAGGCCAAGGCTCAGCTTCGCCGCTATGCGGGATGCCATGTCTCTGCCGGTGCCGGTGGAGGGGAACAGCACCGCGTAGGGGTCCTGGCTGCTGATAGCCTGGGCGAGGGCGGATGTACACGCAATGCTGGTGGGGTGGGGTATGTTGGAGTCGTCCAGGATGAGGACCCTGTCGGCCCCGTGAGCGGCCAGGGCCTTCACGTCATCATCACCGCCCCGCCCTATGAGCATTGCGACGACCTCGCTCCTGGTATTGGGCGCCAGTTCCCTGGCCTTGCCCAGAAGCTCAAAGGTTGCCCTGCGGAGAGACACTTCCCGGCCCGTCCCCACCCTCTCCGCCACTACCCAGATTGCGTCTCCCCTCTGGCCCGTGTACCTGGGCAGATGGCGGTCTTTGGCGCTGCCTGTCTCGGTGGAGGCGGAATCTAGTTTCTGCCTCAGGCCCTCCACCAGCTTTCGCACCCCTTCCCGGGGGTCCTCTTCTTCGATGACCACCCCCAAGCGCTGGGACTCCACCAGGCGGATCTCCTCTACCCTGGTGGGGGAACCGGCTGCTCCGAATACGGAGCCGTCGGAGGATAGCTGGGCTGCGCTTACCTCCTCTATGATGGGGTTCTCCCTGGCGTTTTCCTGGGCGTCCCTGGAGGGGTATCGCTCTCTCATTATGCCTTCGGTCACACTTACCAGGGCCGACAGGGGGCACTGGATTACCTCATACCCCTGGTCGGTCTCCCGCTCCACGACTACCGTATTGTCATCGCCGTGATATTCCAGCTTCCTGGCATGGCTAACAAAGGGGATGCCCAGCAGTTCGGCAATCTCGGGCCCCACCTGGCCGGTCTCGGCGTCGGTGCTGTTCCTGCCGCAGAGGATGAGGTCGAACTCCTCTCGCTGCAAGGCCAGGGCCAGGCTCCGGGCGGTGGCAAGGGTATCCGACCCAGCCATAGCCCGGTCGGTGAGATGGACGGAGCGGTTGGCCCCCATAGCCTGGCAGAGTATCAGGGCATCCCTGGCCTGGGGAGGCCCCATAGTGAAGACCACAACCTCGGCCCCGGTCTCCCTGCCAAGGTCAACAGCCTTGTCCACCGCCAGCATATCAAAGATGTTTACGTCCAGGGGCACCCCCTCCCGCACTATAGTCCTGCTCTCATAGTCGAACCTGACGCGAGCCAGAATCGGGACCTGCTTCACACAAACCGCTATCTTCATAGCCGCCTTTCCTGATTAAAAGTCTTAGGGCTTGCACTTCCCCTCCCATCATGCCGTCCCCTATTCCGTCATCCTCTCTCTTATTCTGACATTACCGCCCTTATTCGGTCATTCCCGCGAAAGCGGGAATCCGGGAGGGTATGGGGCAAGTGGGGACTTAGACCTTTACTCGTTCACCAGTAGTAGGGCGAAGAGCGACCCGGCGCTGCCCCTTGATAACTGACGAGGGTGGAAAGCGCCGAGGTAGTCACGAGCCGGCATTGTCGGGCCAAGGGAGCTGTGCCGTGGCGCTGGACACCTAAACTTTCCCAATGGCATTGTACACCATTACCGACATTGATGGACTGTACCAGGAACAGCCTGCCCCATTCAAGCCCCACCACCCAGCAACAGGGCTTTCAGGTCCTTTTATTCTCCCTCACCCCAACCCTCTCCCAGAGGGAGAGGGGATTTTCCCTGACAATTGAAAGACCCTGTCAGGGCCTTGGCCTTCCTTGTTGGACGTATGGCTCGCTGATATAATCATGCCAGTTTATGGCTGGTGGCGAAATTGGCTGAGAACGCGTCCCATGCAGGCAAACCCTTGCCCCTGCGCTACAGGCGTTTGGTGGTGAAGGCTGGCACCAGTGTCCTTACCGGCGGCACAGACCGCTTGGACTTGGAGGTGATGTCGGGGCTGGTGGGGCAGATAGCCAGGCTTCATGCGGCGGGGGCTGAGGTAATCCTGGTGACTTCCGGCGCAGTATCAGCCGGAAGCCACATCCTGGGTAAGTTCCAGGGGAGCAGGGACATTCCTTCCCGCCAGGTACTGGCCGCCGTGGGGCAGAGCCACCTTATGCAGGCTTACGAACAGCTTTTCGCATGGCATAGCATCAGCGTGGCCCAGGCCCTCCTAACCTGGAAGGACCTGGCAGACAGGCAGAGCTATCTGAATGTGCGCAATACCCTCATGTCCCTGCTGGAGCTTAAGGTGGTGCCTGTTCTCAATGAGAATGACGTGGTGGCGGTGGACGAAATAGGGGAGGTGTTTGGCGACAACGACAGGCTGTCGGCCCTGGTCGCCAACCTGCTGGACGCCGACCTGCTGGTGGTCCTCACGGACATCGGCGGTCTCTACACCGCCGACCCCAGGGCAGACCCCAATGCCCGGATCATCAGCAGAGTAGAGAGGGTGGACTCGTCTATAGAGGCCCTGGCAGGCAAGCACCTCAACCCCACTGCCCGGGGCGGGATGCCCACAAAGCTGGAGGCCGCCAGGCTGGTCACTTCCGCCGGCATATCTATGGTCATCTGCAACGGCTGGGAGAAGGATACTCTATGCAGGCTGGCCCAGGGGGAGGAACTGGGAACTTTGTTCCTGCCCACCGCCAGCAGGATGGAGAGCCGGAAGCGGTGGATGCTCAGCGGCCTGTCCACAAGGGGGAAGATTCTGGTGGACAGGGGGGCCGCCCTGGCCCTGAAAGAGCAGAACCGCAGCCTCCTGCCTGCGGGGGTTGAGGGGGTGGAAGGGGAGTTCCGGCGGGGGGACATCGTGTATATAGAGGAGAGCGAAGGGGGGCAGGTGGCCTGCGGCATCGCCAATTATAGCTCCGAGGACATCACAAGGATAAGAGGCTCCCGGTCCGACCACATCCCGGCTATCCTGGGCTACCATTACGGCCAGGAGGTGGTGCATAGAAATAACATGGTGCTACTGTAATTGTAATAATGTAATAAGCCTGAATATCTGCTGAGGCGAAGATGACATCTGACGCGGAGAATACGGACTCAGCCCTCGGCCCCTACCGGGCGCTGGACTTGACTGAGGGCGGGTTCAACTGGTGTGGCAAGGCGCTGGCCGACCTGGGGGCCGACGTTATCAAAGTAGAGCCGACCGGGGGCAGCCCTACCAGGTACATAGGGCCTTTTTACAAGGACGACCCCGACCCGGAACGCAGCCTCTACTGGTACGCATATTGCCTGAATAAGCGGGGAATAACCCTGGACCTGGAGAGCCAGCCGGGCCGGGAGCTTTTCAAACGGCTGGTGCTCAGGGCGGACTTTCTTCTGGAGTCCTTCGCCCCCGGGTATTTGGACAGCCTGGGGCTGGGCTATGAGGAACTGAGTAAGATAAACCCCGGCCTGGTGATGACTTCAATGACTCCCTATGGACAGACGGGGCCTTACGCCCATTACAAGGCGACGGATATAGTTGCCTGGGCTATGGGGGGGATGCAGTATATCAGCGGCGACGAAGATCGCGCTCCCGTGAGGGTCAGCTTTCCCCAGGCAGAGCTCCACGCCGGGGCCAGAGGCGCCGCAGGCTCTATGGTGGCCTTCTGGCACCGCCAGATGACGGGAGAGGGACAGCACGTTGACGTATCCATGCAGGCATCAGTCGTCTGGACTACCATGAACACCCCGCCCTTTCCCAAGCTCCACAAGACCAACGTGGAAAGGGCAGGGTCTTTCAGGATGGCAGGCCCGGTGGCCCGGCGGGCAGTGTGGCGCTGTAAGGACGGCTACGTCAGCGCCAACGCGGGAGGTGGTGTGCTGGGCGGGCGCTCCATGGCGGGAATTGTCCGGTGGATGGACCAGGAGGGCATGGCCCCGGACTTTATGAAGGAAATGAACTGGGTGGCCTGGGACGTGAACGCGCTGGTGGCTAAGGGGGATGAGGGCATAAGAGAGATTGAGGAGGTCCAGGTCCGGGTAGCCGGCTTCTTTGCCACCAAGACCAAGGCAGAGCTTTATGAGCGGGCCATCACCGACCGGGTGCTTCTGGCTCCCTGCAACACAGTACAGGATGTGTGGGACAGCCCGCAACTCAAGGCAAGAGACTTCTGGATAGAGGTATATCACCCGGAACTGGCTGCCCGTCTCACCTATCTCGGCCCTTATATCAAGCTCAGCGAGACCCCCATAAAAGTGAGACGCCGGGCGCCCCTCATCGGGGAGCACAACGAGGAGATATATGTCGGCGAGTTGGGCCTGGACAAAGCTCAGATGGACCAACTCAAGGAGCAGGGGACCGTATGATGGGCAAGATGGCCTTTGACGGCATCAGGATACTGGACTTCACCTGGGTCGGGGTGGGACCCATCACGGTGAAGTATCTGGCCGACCACGGGGCTACCGTAATTCACGTGGAGTCGGTGAGCAGCCCCGACTCTATTAGGACCGCTCCCCCCTTCAAGGATGCACAGCCGGGCATCAACCGCAGCCAGTTCCCCGCCAACTATAACACCAGCAAGTACGGCCTGGGGGTGAATATGTCCAAGCCCGGGGCCAAGGAACTGGTCCTGCGCATCATAACCCAATGGCAGCCGGACATCATCGCCGAGAGCTTTACCCCCAGGGTGATGCGCAGTTGGGGCCTGGACTATCCCAGCGTAAGGGAAATTAAGCCGGATATAATCTACTTCAGCACCTGTCAGCAGGGGCAGACGGGGCCTCATTCCAGGTACGCCGGCTATGGGAACCTGGCCGCTTCCCTGGCGGGCTTCTACCAGCTTACCGGGTGGCCCGACCGGGAGCCTGCCGGACCCTATGGCGCTTACTCGGACTTCATAAACCCGCCCAATGCCGTCGCTGCCGTCATAGCCGCCCTGGAATACAGGCGGCGCACGGGCAAGGGCCAGCACCTTGACCTAGCCCAATATGAGTGCGCCGCCCACTTCCTGGCCCCGCCCATAATGGACTACCTGGTCAATGGCCGCGTAATGGCCCGGATGGGCAACAGGGACCCTCAGTACGCCCCTCATGGAGCATACCCATGCAAGCCGAGGGAGCATACTTCCCCTGGCCTGGATGCCGCCCCTTCCGGCGGCTCATGGTGCGCCATAGCCGTCACCTCCGACGAGGAGTGGCAGGCTTTTTGTCATGCTATGGGAAGTCCCGCATGGTCCCAGGAAGCCCGCTTCTCCTCCCCATCGGGCCGCAAGGAAAATGAGGAGGAGCTTGACCGCCTGATAGGAGGGTGGACGGCCCAACACGAGGCTTATCAGCTTATGGCGCTCCTTCAGCAGGCCGGGGTGCCTGCCGGGGTCGTGCAGGCCCAGTCGGACCTGTGGGAAGACCCGCAGCTGGAGCATTGGGGGTTCTTCCAGTGGCTCAATCATGCCGAGTGCGGCCCCATGCCCTATAGCGGCCTGGACTTCCACTTGTCAAAGACCCCCGGAAAGCTGCGGATGCCCTACGCTCTAATAGGGGAGCACAACGAGCTTATCCTGAGGGAGTTCCTGGGCCTTTCCGACGAGGAGATTTCCGAGTTGGCGGCGACGGAAACCCTGGAGTCGTCCTGACCCGCCCGCCGCCGGACGTTTCATCCTACGCTATGGCCTGACGAAAGCCCGATTGATGCCGCGTCACAAGACGTAGTAGATGGACTCTACAACTTGCTCGATAAAATCTACCGCCTCATCTACCAGGGCCTCATCAATGGGCCATAGGCTGCCGGGAAAGGTTGGATCGCTGTCTGCCTCGTGGGCGATCTTGTTTCTGCGGTCAACTATGAGATTAAGTTGACTTTGCACGTCTTGAAGAGACATGCCCAGGCGATTTGTAACTTCCTCCCACAGGCTTACATCGGAAATTAGACGGACTGCATTGGCTATATTGCTAGCGTTTTGGAAGCTCTGCCGACCGTGCCGGGCCCTAATCTCGTTCTCCAGCCAGCCCTCGCCCCTTGGCGTAGTGATACCCTGGAGAACGCTCTCCAGGGAAACTGTAAACCTCAGGAATGAAGGCGTTTGGTCCCTATTCCCACGATAGACCTCCAGCATACCCAACCTGACAAGCTCATGTACGAAGTGGTCAAGGGCGCTGACACCCATTACAAGCTCGGCCCGTAGTATATCGGACAGGTCTATTACATCGGTGGTCTGAGCATTTAAGGCTTTGTGGATAGCGCCGAGGTTACGCACGCGACCGATATTAGTCCGGGACTGGTCAAGGGCTGACTGCATTGCTTGTTAACTCGATGGTCTTGTCTGCCAAGTCTGAGAAGATTTGTTGGAATTCATCCCGTGACTTCATAGTCCTGGAAAGAACTATACCGCCTTGGCCAATCTGCTCCGAAGTTAATGCGAAGATGGGTGTCTGGTTATCTTGCGACTTGGCAATAAGAGAATTAAAGTCCGGGATAGTGGCCAAACAGAAATCATCTTCCATACCCTGATTCCTGTACTTTGGATTTGGCAAGGTCATATCAATCCGTTCTAGGGCCGGGACCAAGCCCGAGGTCACAGCCCCTTTTATTTCGTTTATCCACTTCTGGAAGGCTGAAGCCGGGACCCCGCTGCGCGGCCGATAGTTTTGGACTATTGTTCCGATGAACTTCGGAGTAACATCCGGGAAGGGGTATGTAGCCTCTTTGAGTATAGGCATGGTATGGGCTTTCTCAGCCCATGAGTGCCATTTCGGCAGCACTTTTGCCAGAGAGTCTATTGCCATCACAGAGAAGTAATCGGGACTGGTTGGGACCAGGAAGAAATGGCTTGTCATAAGCAGGTTCTGGTTGATTGAACTCAGGCTGGGATTCATGTCAATCAGGACGTAGTCAGCCTGAAACTTCTCAGCAGTCCTGTCTAGGAGGAAGGCGATGGACCCTGGCAGGTTCTGGAGGGTCTGGATAGAACCGGATAATGCTTGAGCTATCCCCAGCGGAACCTCGTACTCGGACAGCTGGATATGTCCTGGAAGCAGAAACAGGCCGTCCCGACCATTCACGGGAACACAATCAACAGCCTCAATTAGCTTTGGCCTTGACTCGAAGGCGGGGGCTAGCCCGTCCCTCAAATTGCGGCTAGCCTGCTTTTGGTAGAACTCCTCGAAGTCATTCGGACCACTGTACCCCAGCGCCAGGCCGCTTAGGTTGCATTGCGGATCGGCGTCTACCAGGACTACCCTTTTCCCTTTTGAGGCCAGCATCCAACCCAGGTTGAACGTGGTCGTGGTCTTACCCACTCCCTCCTTGTGGTTAAAAAGGGCGATTCTCTTGGTCATTTTTCGGCCTCACTTGGTACGCTTTCCACCATCATATACTACCCAGTAGCCATCTTAAAGCATAAATAACAGGCCCAGCGCGAACGGGCTATTTCTTGCCCCCTCGTCTTGGGCCTTTCCGACGAGGAGATTTCCGAACTGGCGGCGGCAGAGGCCCTGGAGGCGTCCTGATACGGCATCATCAAGTAACTAACGAAATAGGCAAGGTGAGCGTTTCCGGCCTTTTCATGGCCTGGCCGTAGCTTACCTTGCCTGTTGGCTCTCGGTTACCTATGTACTAGAGCGTGTTGACATTCAGCTTGCATAGTCGTGTGTAATCCCCATGCCAGTCACCTACATCGGTATGGCCGTTCTGTAACTCCCGGATGATGATCTCCCGCTCTTCCTCAGACAACTTGGACAAGACTTCCTGCCTGTACCGCTCCCGTTGCGCTTCCAACTTCTCCAACATCCACCTATTGGCCCTGCTGACCATCTGCCCCACCTCCTGAATCGTACGTAAAACTACTCCTATGAGACCCAATAACCCCAGGTTTTCCATCCTTTTCCTTCCCAGGGATTGAATTCCGCAACTCACCGTGGTACATTGTGAACACTCTACCACGAGTATGGGACCAGTCCACCAGGTGACAACGCCGGTAGTATGGGTATAAGTGAGGAAAGGCTATCCACGCCCCTTTGCTGCCCATACGGACTGGCAACTCGTGGTAGAGTGAGGGGAGATGATGGAGCGCGTTGGTATCTTCCTTACCAAGCTGATGATAGTGTTCATCATCGTAGGATTCCTGGGGGCCTCGATAACTCTTTTCACCCCGCCTGTCCACCGGGGCGTGGTGGTCCCTCTCACAAACATCCCGCTAATTCTCTTTGCCGTCTGGTTTGTGTTCAAGCGGCTGTGGAGGTGACTATGTTGAAGCGGCTTGGAACTATCGCTCAGACTGGCTTGGGTGTTTTGATGGTCCTCGTCGCAATACCCATGATGCTGGGCCTCTGGGCACTGATGGCAGCGATTCCCATTGCCATAGCTATTTGGCTGGCCCTCAAGTTCCTTTAACGGGAGAGGCCCCCGGTCATTTCCGGGGGCCTCTTGTAGGCTAAGCTGATAGCCTAACCCTTGGGCGGGTAAGGGTCATTCCCGTAGGAATTGCGCTCCCGTATCCGCCCATCCTTGCCATGAATCAGGAGTTCAGACCCCTGGTTTATGGCGTGCTGCCGACCTTGGCTGATGGCTTCCTCTTGCGTCTCATGGACGCTTGAGGCCCTCTTGCCACCAGCGGGCTTTACGGCCCACCCGTTGGGGCGGGGTACGACATGCTGATTAGGCATGACGTTCCTCCTCGTTAGCTCTCACCACACAGGCAGCGCATCAACCCCTCCAAAAGGAGGCCGCCATGCTTGACCCCAAGGGAACCATCGGATAGAATACCGATGGGTGGCACCCTTGGGAGTCCCTGTGTGATGGCAGGGATTGTAACAAAACCCCCTTCTGCCCAGCAGCAGAGGGGGGTTGACTTTTCCTCCGAGTCCAGCCTACAATGAATTGCTTGGTTCATGTAGGTGTACCCTTTAGCAAAGCCTTGGCTCTCTGCCGGGGCTAATTTTATGTCACAGATACCGTACCATGAGTTACCAGGACAGTCAACAACCCTCAAGTAAGGGCAGCTTATCGCCCCTACCCGCACTTGTTCCAGCCGCAGGCGGTGCACAGCAGGCATCCCTCCTGGTAGGCCAGGGGTGCGTTGCAGTCGGGGCAGCGGCTGCGGGGCTGGTATCCGTTGCCGTTGGCGCCGTTGAGATTCGTTGGGGTGGTCACATCCGGCGTCTGGGCATTGATGTTGGCGAAGAGCTTGAGTTGGGCGGCGGCGACCTCCGAAGGCTCCTTGGGCGCTGAGACGGCATGTTTTTCCAGGGCCAGGGCCACGGCGTCGGGGGCCGAGCGCACCAGGGTGCCGTTGTCCCATGCCGGGCAGCAGGTGATGCCCTTGAGCTGCCTTATCACATCCTCTATGTCAATGCCCGACCTGAGGGCCAGGGACACCAGGCGGGATATGGCCTCAAGCTGGGCCGAGTCGCAGCCCCCGGCTTTGCCCAGGGTGGTAAACACCTCAAAGGGACTGCGCTCGTCATCGAAGTTGATTGTGACGTACATATTGCCGTGACCGGTCCTCACCCTCTCGGTGATCCCAGTCATCTCTTGGGGCCTCACCCTGGGGGTGAGATGAGAGGAGGCGGGCCTCTCCTTTTCTTCATCCTCTTTCTTCTCCCCCGCATCTCCTGTGCTGAGCACCTGGCCGTCTTTGCTGCCATCCCGGTAGGTGGTGATGCCCTTGCAGCCCGACTCGTATGCCAGCATGTAGGCGTCGGCTACGTCCTGCACTGTGGCGCTGGCAGGAAAGTTGATGGTCTTGGACACCGCATTGTCGGTGTGCTCCTGGAAAGCTGCCTGCATCCTCACGTGCCATTCGGGGCTTATGTCGTGGGACGTGACAAAAAGCTCCTTCACCCAATCGGGGACAATGCCCTCTATATCATGTAGGCTTCCCTTCTCGGCCAGCCGCTCCATGAGGGCCGGGGAGTAGAAACCCTCGTTGAAGGCTACGGCCTCGAAGTAGGGGTTGCCCTCTACCAGGCGGGTGTTGTCCATCACGTTTCGCACGTAGCTCAGAGCGAACAGGGGCTCGATGCCACTGGAACAGCCCGCAATAATGCTTATGGTGCCGGTGGGGGCGATGGTGGTGGGGGCGGAGTTGCGCATCCGCGGCCCGCCGGGGTAGTTGTAGATGCTCCCCTCCCAAGCGGGAAACACGCCTCTGGCCTCTGCTAGTTCGACGGAAGCCAGGTCTGTCTTCTCCTTGATGAAGGCCATCACGTCTCCGGCTACCCCCAGGGCCTCTTCCGAGTCGTAGGGGATGCCAAGCTGGACCAGCAGGTCGGAGAAGCCCATTACCCCTAGCCCGATGCGGCGGGTGGTCCTGCTCATGTGGTCAATCTCCGGGATGGGGTATCTGTTCATGTCAATAACGTTGTCCAGCATGTGCACCGAGGTCTTTATGACCCTTGACAGCTTGTCCTTATCTATTTCAGCGCCCTCGTTGGTGTAGCGCACCATCCGGGCCAGGTTTATGCTGCCCAGGTTGCAGGACTCGTAGGGCAAGAGCGGCTGTTCACCGCATTGGGCGGCAACAAAGCCGTTGGCAACAATGGAATGAGTCTCAGGCTCCGTAGTGCAGTACACGTCGGTATTGCCACAGAAGGTAATCGCCCGGACGCGGTCCGTGAATGAGCTTCGGTTAGACCTGCGCCGCTTGGTTTGCAGCCATGCTATAGCTTTCTCTTGCTTTGACGGGATGAGGAATCCGATCTCGCTCAGGAAGAGGTCGCGGCTCTGCCCATCAATGACCAACTCATACTGGTCGCTGTAGCTATACAGCTTCGGCTGCCGGCGAGAGTCGGGCATCAGCTTTTTGCTCCCCTTCCTGCGGAAGTACAACTTGGCGATAATGCCTTCGTTTAGCAGGAGGAGTTGCACCTGCTTGAGCAGCTTTTTTGAACTGTTGGCGAGTCTCACGGAGCAGGAGCCTTTAAGGGCCGATACGTTCACCGTCCCGTCGGCGGTGAATAGCGCTGACAGGAAACCCAGGACAGCCTCTCGAGGCGCTCTCCAGATAGACTCGGGCACCTCTTTGTTTATCCCGTCCGACTCCCCAATCCCCAGAGACTCGAGGAAGTAATACAGGGCGGACTTGTAGTACAAAGCCAGGGTGCCGTGCCGTTCAATGGCTGCGCCGTCCATGCCTAGCCACTCTTTTATGAGGGCCTGGAACTTGGGAGCAAGGGCTTTCTTCTCCTCGTCGCCAAACATGAGGCCCACTGTGGAGTTGGGCACGTGGCGGTCCTTGGGAGTCTCACGGCTCACCCATCCGTCGCCGATGGCCCATCCAAGGAGCTCGCCTAGCTCCCTGGACCACTTCTTCGGCAGCTTCGCCTTCCCGCTCTCTATCCGGGCCTTGAGCTTGTTTTCCGGGAAGAAGGGTGGCAGGGAATCGTCCAGGTTCCAGACCCCCTTGCCGGACTGTACCAGGATTTCATCGTCGAGCTTGAGTTCATGGAGTTCCTTGATGCCTTCCGGAGTGAAGAACTTGTGGTCCTCGGTGGCGATAACCTCGAAGCCGTGCTCAGTTTCCAGCATGAAGACCGGCCAGTCCCTGCGGGTCCTGAACACTGGAACGGCGTCCCGCAGGGTAACTCCGGTCTCCAGCCGGACAGCTACTCCCGTCCTGCCTCCGGAGGCAGCTTCCCGAAGGACCTGCGCCCTATTGTCGGTCAGCACAGAGATATTAGTCTGTTCCAGGTATAGCTCCTCGAAAGTCAAGATCCCCCGATTGGTCGCCAAACGGACTTCGCCGGCGAAGCAGGGGTTGGTGCTCTCTATCTCACCTAGCTGTGGATTGGGGTTGTCGTCGTTGATCCGGTCCATAAACACTATGCCGGGGTCCCCGGTCCTCCAGGCCATATCCACAAGTATGTCGAACACCTCGCGGGCATTGAGCTGCCCATCTATCTGGCTGGTGCGGGGGTTGATGAGGTCGTACTCCTCCCCGCGCCTGGCCTTCTCCATAAAGTCCTCGGTGACGGCCACGGAGATGTTGAAGTTGGACAGGTTCTTGCCGTCCTCCTTGGAGCGGATGAACTTGAGAACATCGGGATGAGTGACGCTGAGGATGCCCATGTTAGCGCCCCGGCGGGTGCCGCCCTGCTTCACCACGTCGGTGGCGGTGTCGAAGGCGCGGATGAAGCTGGTGGGGCCGCTGGCAACGCCTCCCGTCGAGCCTACCACGTCCTTCTCAGGGCGCAGTTGGCTGAAGGCAAAGCCTGTGCCCCCGCCGCTCTTGTGGATAAGGGCGGTGTTCTTCACCGTCTCGAATATGGACTCCAGGGAGTCTCCTACGGGCAGCACGAAGCAAGCGGAGAGTTGTTGAAGCTCCCTGCCTGCGTTCATCAGGGTGGGCGAGTTGGGCAGGTACTCCAGGTGAGACATCACCTGGTAGAACTCCTCCTCGGCTTTTGCCACCTCTTTCTTGGCAGCGCCGTAGTTCTTGTCTGCCTGGGCCAGGTTGTGGGCGACGCGGCGGAACATCTGATCGGGGTCTTCGGTAACGTGGCCCTCCCTGTCCTTAGCCAGATAGCGCCTATGGAGGACCACACGGGAATTGTCGGTAAGCTCCGGGGAGGAGTGGGCGAGCTTGCCCGCAACCCCCGACTCCTTCATGGCCTCCCCGACTTTGCGTCTGACCTCGGTGATGTCTATAGCCAAGCCCCTGCGAGTGCTGGTCATGGTGGTATCCTCCCTGAGAAATTATTGCATAATGTCTCTTTTTACTCTCTTCCGCCCACCGCCCAGCGAATTCCGTGAATGTCCCATCTCTCCTGGCTCTTAACGGCCACACGATTTTGGTTGATGCCTTCTAATCAACGTTCCCTTGATACGGACCAAGATTCACATCCACCGTCGGCGCACGCGGATGAGGCGATGGTTTACGGGGTCTGCCGACAGCCCGGCTCCCTCAAGGGTGTCTGCTCCGAGAACATTGGCATCCCCAGACTCCCCAAATCCGACTTTTCTGATGAGAGACCTGCCATCTACCCGTACCCAAGTCTGTCCCACCTCCCGCGTTTCTATACGCCCGTCTGCCAGTTCAAACTCCTCCTGCTCCATTGGCTCTACCCCCAGCCGCTCCAGCATTTCCCTCGGTGCAAAGGTGAGGCTTGACCCGGTATCCACCAACGCAGCTATTTCCTCGAAGTAGTCGCCGTTGGGACTGCCAATCTCTATGGGCCATTCAAATGTGCTCATGCCTCTGCTCCATCTTTCATAATATGGATGCCATCCGGTGGGCGTCCTGGATGAAGCCGGCAGTCTCTCGGATACGGCGCTCAATGGTCTCCTTTGGTTCGCATATGCCCTCGTAGAAGCATCGCCCATGAAGGGTCTGCTCGCGAGTAAAGAACCTCAACCGGATGGACTCGAGGCTGGAATCTTTGTCGGCTTCCTCTTCCAGGCGGAGGCGTGTCAGGCCGGTGGTTGAAGGCTTCTCTCCCAGCCTGGCCAGCAGAAGGCCGTTGGTGCCGGCTACTGTTGCACCCCAAGCCTTCTCCGCGGCCTGCCGGATGTCGCCTGCGTTTAGCTCTCGTACCGCCAAGTCCATCAGATATTGGGCATCGGCAAACAATTCATCTACCGTCGGCTCAGGCTGTCCTACCATACAAATTCGCTCCTTAGTATCTCCATGCAGCCAGGCTGTTTCAAGGCGTTCCGGGACCATCTTTGTCACTTTCCTGTGAATGCTCATCATCTCCGGGGCGTTCAGCGCCACCGATTCCACGCCTGCGCCCCAGACTGCCATCAGGTCAAGGGCGTGGCTGAAATGACCTACAAGTCTTATGCACTCACTATATTGGCGTCCATCTCCCTATCTCAATAGATTCCTTGGGGCATCTCGCCCTCTTTTAGGCTGAGCCAGTAAGCCATCAGCGCTTCTCTGGTTTTGCGGGCTATCTCCTCCTGCATGACGGAGATATGATTTATATCCATGTCCAAGACTCCCACCAGGGCAAACATACTAAGGGCCCTTTCCAGTCCGTGAATCTCCCGCTTGAGCATCTCGCACCGGGTCACTGGGGCATCCATAGGGGAGTTATTCATTGGCGACTCCTTCTGTCAGGCCATTGTTATCCAGTTCTGGCGACGTAGTGTTGAGTACCGCCCCCCGCCGCCTCCCCTTCCGCCCCCTACTTGTGGGGGGCGGAGATATGCCCTCGATAAAAGAAAGCTGCTCCGGGTTCTCTCGCAAGTCTTTTACCGCCTCCTCGAAACTGTCTATGTCCTGGAAGTCTCTGTACACGCTGGCGAAGCGTATGTAGGCCACCCTGTCCAGTTGCCTCAGCCGCTCCATCACCATCTCGCCAAGGGTATTGGCGGGTATCTCGGCCTGGCCCAGGTGATTTAGATTGGCCTCTATGTCTTCCACCAACTTTTCAATATCCCAAGAGGTCACCGGCCTCTTGGCGCAGGCTTTTACTATGCCGGACGTAAGCTTGTCCCGGTTAAACCCCTCCCGGCTTCCATCGTTTTTTGCCACCATCAAGACAGAACTCTGGACCCGCTCGTAGGTTGTGAACCTCAAGCCGCACTGGGAACACTCCCTGCGACGGCGGATTCCGGCCCCATCTTCCACCGTCCGGGAGTCGGTCACCCTGGAGTCGGGGTTTTTACAGAATGGGCAGCGCATCCTTGCATTGCCTTTTCTTAGACTTTTTTAAGAAAGTTATTAAAAACACTATATTATGTACCATTATACAGCAAAACCACAACTTCTGGTAGGAGTTGCCCAATTTTACGCAATAAAACCGGGACTGTCAAGCTGTCCATATTACTGGGGGACTGTTCGGACACGTTCAGGCTTGACATTCGCCTACTCGTCATCATTATGAAAATGGCCTGCACCCAGCGCCGCCTTTGTCATTCCGAGGGAGCGGAGCGAGTCGAGGAATCTAAGGTACTGGACTTTGGCATTGCGGGGAAGTCCCCCACACCCCCGCCCCTGGATTCCGGCCTGCAACCGAATGACGGTGGGGAAGCCGTACAATTTTCATCTTCGTATGCGGCCCGCAGGGGCATGGGGAATTATTATAGAAATAGCCGATGCCAGGTTCCCTCACCGCACCCTTCAGGGTGTGGTGGAGGGGCCTGGCATCTCTATGTTCATGCTAATGACGGTTGCACAAGGTCTGGTCTGTCTTTATCCTGGCCTGGCAGACTTAAGGCCCTGTGCCAGTCTTGGCGGCAGGGCCGGGATGGGACAGAGCAGTAAATATGGTTGGTCGGGCCAGGGCTTGAAGGATGTGGGGTAGCTCTCAGAAAACTAGATGAGGCCGCCCAAATAATCGGGCGGCCTCAGAGGGGGTTCCCGGCATCCTCTGGTCCTGATATATGTACTGATTCAGTAGTACGAAGGTGGCCGGGAATATTACTCTAACTTGGATGGAATCGTGGGCTTAAACCTGCCGGCCTACCGGAAGAATCCCCGGTTTCTCTGGCTAGACTGCCTCCTGATAAAGCTGGGGATGTCCAGGTCGTCCCCTTCTTCCGGGATGGCGTCTTGCAGCAACCTTCTCAGGTCCTCGTCCCGGTTGCTCATGTCGCTCTCGACTACGGGGAAGGCTGCGGCAACCATTGTCACCTTCACCTCGTCGTCCATCTTGGGGTCCTTGGTGGTGCCGAAGATAACGTTGGCCTCGGGGTCAACCAGGTCCTCAACCACACCGGCAACGTCCTGCACCTCTTTCAGGCTCAAGGTGTTGCCGCTGGTGATGACGAAGAGGATGCGTTTGGCTCCCGCCAGGTCTATATCCAGCAAGGGGCTCTGGATTGCCTGCTTGGCCGCATCTTTGGCCCTGGTCTCACCCTTGCCCCGGCCCATTGCAAGCCACGCCTGGCCTGCGTTGCCCAGGATGGCCTTTATGTCGGCGAAGTCCACGTTGATCTCACCAGGCACGGTTATCACTTCTGCAATGGACTGGATGCCGTAGTGGAGGACCGAGTCGGCTATCTTCAGGGCGTCTTCCCAGGTAACTGTCTGGTCCCTCTGCCGCTCCATTTCAAGCAGGGAGTCGTTGGGGATTACTATAAGGGTATCCACGTGGTCCCTCAGCCGGGCGATGCCCTCTTCTGCATTCTTGCGGCGGGCGCCGGCCTCGAAGGAGAAGGGCTTGGTGACTACCGCCACGGTTAGAGCGCCTGCCTCCTTTGCCAATTGAGCAACTATTGGCACAGCCCCTGTTCCTGTGCCTCCACCCATTCCACTGGCTACGAATACCATGTCCGCGCCGCTCAGTGCCTTTTCAAGCTGCTCTCTGTTTTCCTCGGCTGCCTGCCGCCCCAGGTCGGGGTTAGCGCCGGCGCCCAGGCCCTTGGTCAGGCTCTGGCCTATGGCAATCTTGTGGCCCACGTCGCATAGGCTAAGGTGTTGAGCATCGGTGTTGATGCCGTAGTATTCCACCAGGGCCAGCTTCTCTTTATACATGCGGTTGATGGCATTGCACCCCCCGCCGCCAACGCCGAACACCTTTAGAGAGGGAATGCCGGGGGGCTTTGGCATATCCGACCTATCGCGACTCGTGTACATGGTATCCTGCTCGTCATTCTCCCCAGGAAACGTCTGCTCACTAGAGACCATTTTCTCCTCCTTCTGATTTGGCCGATTTGGTATATAGTTGCTTGGGTCAGGTAAGCCTTCCATTTGTGCCTATGCGTCCGTCCCTTTGTGGGGGAAGGGCTAAGCCCTATCTCCCCGCGAAACCCTTTGTGTAATAAGCCCTTGCCGGCGGAGGAGAGGATGTCTTCTTAGACGGAGACCTTCTCTTCTCCCTTCCTCTTGTTGAATCGGCGAATATGTGCCTTACTTCCCCAGAGGGTCCTTTCCCCGTTGGTGTATTCCCGCTTCTCTCCCTGGTGTTTTATGCCCCACAGGAGGATACCTATGCTGGTGGAGAAAGCGGGCTTTCTGAGGTAGGCCGGCAAGCCTGGGATGTCCCTGGGGCAGCCTATGCGGACGGGCACACCGATGGCTTTTGCAGCCATCTCCTGGAGTCCCGGCATTTCTGAAGTGCCTCCCGTTATTACCAGTCCCCCCGGTGGCAACTGCCTCAACCCCGCCTGTCGCACCTTCATCAGCACCAACTTCAGGGTCTCCGCAAGCCTCTCCTGGATGGGCTGGCACATGGCCCTCCGCTTAATCATCCTGCGGGGTTGACCCTCGAAGCCCGGGAGGTGCACCTCCTCGTCAGCCGGTATATGCTCCGGTATGGCATGGCCCCATCTGACCTTTACCTCCTCGGCCAGATACATGGGAGTTCGCAAGGCGATTGAAAGGTCTCTTGTAATCTGGTTGCCCCCTACGGGTATGACAGAGGTGAATAAGGGGCTTCCCGCCCTGAAGACCACCACGTCCGTGGTGCCACCCCCTATATCCGCCAGCACAACACCCACCTCCCTCTCGTCCTCGGTAAGGGTGGCCTCGGCGGAGGCCAGTGGTTGGAACACCAGGCTCCTCACTGAAAGGTTACAACCCTCTACCACCTTGACCAGGTTCTTCAGGACGGGCGCCTCGCCCATTACTACGTGGGACTCCACCTGTACCCTGCCGGCGTGTAAGCCGACCGGGTTCCTCACACCCGTCAACCCGTCCACCACGTAGTTCATAGGAATAATGTGTAAGACCTCTTTGTCATCGTGTATATCCGGGTAGGAGGTCTTGATCAGGTTTTGCACGTCATGGGACGAGATGGACCCGTTCTCCCCGGAGCCGTTCAGGCTGCCTGTGGTGTTGATGCAAGATATATGATTGCCTGTAATCCCCAGGTATGTCCAGCTTACTCCTCGGCCCAGGTATTTCTGGGCGTCGCTTGCCGAAGCCCTGACAACCTCCTGGACTTCGGCGATGTTCTCAACCAGGCCCTTATTCATTCCTTGGGAAGGAGTTATCCCCGTCCCGATGACCTTTAGTTCGCCTTCCGGTCCTACTTTTGTGATAACGGTACAAACCTTGGTAGTGCCCAAATCAATAGCCGTATAGAATATCTCTTTAGCCATCAGTCCTCCTCTTATCACCACCCCTTAAGTGATACTTTGCGCTACCCTCATCCGAGCGCTTCTGCTTCTGGGGTTCTCTGCGACCTCCTCCGGTGATGGGGTCACTATTTTCCTGGACAGCAGCTTGACCGAGGGTGTGTGCCCACAGGTACATATAGGTATTCTTGGGGGGCATATACATCCTCTGGCCTCACGCACCAGGGTATCCTTTACTATCCGGTCCTCGAGGCTGTGATAGCTGATTACCACCAACACTCCCCCTGACTTGAGTAGGCTGATGGCCTGCCCAAGTCCCGCCACCAGGTTGTCCAGCTCTCCGTTTACAGCTATGCGAAGGGCCTGAAATGTGCGTGTAGCCGGATGAGTCCTCCCTTTTCTTCGCCCTCCATACACTCGCGCCACCAACGCCGCCAGTTCCAGCGTTGTCTCGATAGGTCTGCGCTCGATTATTGCTCTGGCGACCGACCTTGCCTTGGGTTCTTCACCGTAGGAGGATATGATGCGGTTCAACTCGTCGAAAGAGTAGCGATTTACCATGTCGCCGGCAGTTACGGGACCCTCGGGATCGTATCGCATATCCAGGGGGCCCTCCCTCTGAAAGCTGAACCCTCGACCCGGACTCTCCAACTGTAGAGACGACAGTCCCAGGTCCATCAGGATGCCGTCGGGCAGGGAGTATCCCAGGTTGTCAGCCAACTCCCTGACCCTGGAGTAGTTGCCCTGTACCAGGGTCAGGGAGCCTTGGTGCCTCTGAAGGCGCCAACGCGCGAGCTCTAGGGAATTGGAGTCCTGGTCAATGCCCAAGACCCTTCCTCCAGGGGTGGCTGCTTGAAGGATCGCTAGTGCGTGTCCGCCCTCTCCTATGGTGCAATCTATGTACACCCCTCCCGGCCGCACCGCCAGATACTGCACCGTTTCTTGGAGAAGGACGGGCCGGTGAGTGAAACACCCCTCCACGTTCCCATCCTCCTTCTTGGCCACTACCATTCGCACTCGTCCTTCAAACCCACCCTGCTCGTGGGGCTGAGCTTGCTATGTCTGAGTTTGGGACAGGACATGCCGAGACCGGATGGTGGAGGGTGGTCTTATAGAATGAGTCCACCCCGGTAAGGGAAATCGGTCCTGCTTCCCAAACACAGATGGGAAGAGTCTATCGGACGGGATAGCCCCAGTAGGAGCCGACCCAAGCTGGCACCGCCTACTTCACCCTGGACCCTATGAATAATCCCAACAGCCCTAACCCTGCCTCCCCAAGCGCCTGGACCAGTGTATAGAGTGAAAAGGGGTGTGTGTGATGCTAACAGGAGAGAGGTCTCTACCCCACGTACCCTACCCCCGGGATTGAGTGAGCCTTCCGGAAAGCCCCCGCGACGGGAGGCCCTCACTGGTTGGAAGCTCATGGTAAACCCACGAGGATGAAGCCTCACAGGAATCTGTCCTGAGCCTAACAAGATAGCCGGAAAATTTTCAAGTGGCAATATGGTCAATTTTCGGGAAGTTTCTTGGAAAAGTTCAAACTCCGAAAGTCCGGCCTACTCACAGTGGTCAGTGGGCGGAGACCTCGCATCCGTCATTCGATTGCAGGCCGGAATTCAGGGGTGGGGGTTTAGGGGACTCCCCGGCAATGCCGAAGTCCATGACCTTAGATTCCTCGACTCGCTCTGCTCGCTCGGAATGACATTGACGGCGCTGGTTGCCAGCTATTTTCATGGTAATTCCCCATGCCCGTTACGGGCCATATACGCGGATGAAAATGGCACGGCTTCCTCATCGTAACTCCCACGAAAGCAGGAATCCACGCCCCACCCCTGGATTCCGGCGTAGGCCGGAATGACGGTTGGCAGCTATTTTCATGGTAATTCCACATGCCCCTACGGGCCACATACGCGGATGAAAATGGCATGGCTTCCTCAGCGTCACTCCCGCGAAAGCGGGAATCCACCGCCCCACCCCTGGATTCCGGCCTGCGCCGGAATGACGGTGGGCATCTATTTTCATAATAATCATGGTTGCGCAAAGGTCCGCTTTTGCGGGAATGACGCATCGGTGCTGGCTGGTGTATGATTATGGAAATTTCCGACTATTCTACGCCGAGCACATCGGGCGGCCTGGCTTTTACCCAGCGCGCCCACGTATATCACGTATATAGAGTGTGTAGATGGAATGTGAGACATGGCCCACTGTGCGAGGTGAAAGGGGGTGAATCTGTGGATGAGCTATTGGCGCGTGCCCTGGACTTGGCGAGGATGAAGGGCGCGGGGTATGCGGATGTTCGTGTGGTGCAGACCAACCAGGAACGCTTCTCCGTCAGGAGCGGAGTTGTGGACACCATAAGCATGGACGAGTCTCTGGGCTTTGGGGTGCGGGTGCTGGTGGATGGAGCGTGGGGCTTTGCCTCAAGCTACGACTTAACCCCTTCGGAAGTGGACAGGGTTACTGATACGGCGGTCCAGATTGCCAGGGCATCGGCCATCCTATCCCCAAGCACCGGGGGTGTGGACCTGGGCCCGCCGGTGTCCAGCCAGGGCACCTACACCTCCCCCGTCGGGATAGACCCATTCGCCGTCTCTTCGGATGAGAAGCTCAAGCTGCTGATGGATGCCGATGAGGGGATGGCGAGGGTCAAGGGCGTCCGCACCCGCATGTCAAGCCTCATCTTCATAAAGGAGCGCAAGACCTTCGCCAATACCGAGGGCGCCCACGTGGAGCAAACTATTTATGAGGCAGGCGGCGGAATCCAGGCCACGGCGGTGGGGAATAATGAGATACAGCGCCGCTCCTATCCCCAGTCTATGGGCCGCCAGCAGGGGGTGGCCGGTTGGGAGTACATTACCCGCATGGACCTGGCCGCAAACGCCGAGAGGACTGCCAGCGAGGCCGTGGCCCTGCTCACCGCCGACCATTGCCCAAGGGATACCGTCACCACCGTGATAATCGGCGGCTCCCAGCTGGGCCTGCAAATCCATGAGTCCTGCGGCCACGCCATAGAGCTGGACCGGGTGATGGGCACTGAGGCCGCCTATGCCGGCACGTCCTTCCTGACCCCCGATAATCTCAACAGCTTCCGGTACGGCTCGGAGCAGGTCAACATCACTGCGGACAGCCTCCGCGCCCCTGGTCTGGGCACCTTCGGTTGGGATGACGAGGGGGTGCCGTCGCAATCAACCCCGGTGGTGAGAAACGGCCTCTTCGTGGGCTATCTGATGTCCAGGGAGACGGCTTCCCTGCTGGGGCTGACCTCCAACGGATGTATGAGGGCGTCGTCATGGAACCGCCTCCCCTTAATCCGAATGACCAACGTCAGCCTGGAGCCGGGGGAATGGAAGCTGGAGGACCTGATTGCCGATACCGAGGACGGCATCTTCATAGATACCAACCGCTCCTGGTCTATTGACGACAAGCGTTATAACTTCCAGTTTGGGACGGAAATGGGCTACGAGATCAAGAAGGGCAAACTGGGGAGGCTGCTGCGCAACTGCACCTACACCGGCATCACCCCGGAGTTCTGGAATTCCTGCGACGCGGTGTGCTACGAGGGCCACTGGGAGATGTGGGGGACTCCCCACTGTGGCAAGGGCCAGCCCGGTCAGCTGGGGCACACCGGCCACGGCGCCGCTCCGGCAAGATTTCGCAATATACGGGTGGGGGTGCTGAGATGATAGGCCGAGAACGTTGTGAAGCTATCCTGAAGAAGGCCCTGGCCCTCTCCCAGGCTGATGAGACAGAGGTCTATCTGAGCGTCCAGGACCTGGACCTGACCCGCTATGCCACCAACATCATACACCAGAACGTGTCCCACAGTAACGCCGTTCTCAATATCCGGGCTGTGGCGGGCAGGCGGCAGGGCCGGGCCACCACCAACAACCTCAGCGACGAGGGCTTGGAGCAGGCGGTGGAGCAGGCGCACCGGAACGCCCTGATGATGCCTGAAGACCCGGACTTCAAGGGCCTTCCGTCTCCCGGCCAACCCCTTGGAGTACATACCTACGACGAAGACACGGCCCTGTGCAGCCCTGAAACCCGCGCTCAAGTGGTATTAATGGTCTGCCGCAAAGCCCAGGACCGGAATTTGGAAGCATCGGGGGCATACCGCACCGGCACCCAGGAGATGGCGGTTATGAGCAGCCGGGGCGCTGCGGCCTACCATGCCGGCACCTTCGCCGGTCTCATTATTACGGTGATGAGCGACACCTCGGCGGGATGGGGAAAGGGAGGCTCATGGCGCACTTCCGACATTGAAGCCGAGGCCCTGGCCGACTCAGCCATAGATAAGGCCCTTCGAGGCCGCGACCCTCGCCCCATAGAGCCCGGCATGTACACCGTGGTCCTTGACCCCTACGCGGTGGACGATATTCTGGGAGCGCTGAGCCTGTATGGAATGGGAGCGCAGATGGTGCAGGAAGGCCGGAGTTGGATGAGCAGCACCTTGGGCCAACAGGCCATGAGCCCATCGGTCTCCATCTGGGACGACGGCACCGACCCCGGCGGCTGGCCCGTGCCCTTCGATACCGAGGGCGTGCCCCGGCAGAGGGTGGATATAGTCAAGGACGGCGTGGTGTTAGGCCCCGTCTATAACTCTTACACCGCCGGGAAGGAAGACCGGTCCTCCACAGGGCACCAGACATACGTGTCCGGCGGCCCGCTGCCCAACAACCTGTTTATGAAGGAAGGGGACGGGACCCTTGACGGGATGATCGCATCTACCCGTCATGGCCTTTACATCACCCGGTTCCACTACACCCGCCTGGCCCACTCTGGTGGGTGCGTTATGACCGGTATGACCCGCGACGGCGTGTTTCTCATAGAGAATGGAGAGTTGACCTATCCCGTCAAGAATCTGCGGTTCACCCAGTCCTACGTGGAGGCGCTGGCGGGTGTCGAGGCTGTATCCGGGGAGCGGAAGCTGCTTATGAACGAGGGAGGGTTCGCCACAAAGGTCCCCACCATGAAGCTGAGCAGCTTCAACTTCACCGGGGTCACCGTATGATTGGATATGGACTACTATGAGAATAGCCGGCGCCAGGTTCCCCCACCGCACCCTGAAGGGTGCGGTATCCGGCTCCACCGTCATTCCGGCGTAGGCCGGAATCCAGTCGGCCCACAATTCGTCATTCCGGCGAAAGCCGGAATCCGGGGGTGGGACTACCGCTCTCGAAGGAGTGACGGATAAAGTGAGCGTGGGGGATAGGGAGGGCGTGAAAGGAGCATCACGGTTGGGATGCCGTGTCGGAAGTCCCCTCTCCCCCAGGGTGAGGGGGCAGTCCGGTCTGCACGACGGTTACGGTTAATGGGCCTATCACCCCCATCCCTGAATCAAGTTCAGGGCAGGCTCTAACCTTCCCCCATCGGAGGGAAGGAATACCCAATACCTCCAACCCCTGGATTCCGGCCTACGCCGGAATGACGGTGAGGGCGGCGGTCACGGCTCGGCTGTAGTGTAGGATTTTGAATAAACGGGAGAGGTGCGGATATGAAAGCGGCAGTCTTGTACGACAAGCACCAGCCTATGGTGGTGGAAGACCTTACCCTGGAGGGGCCTCGGGAAAGGGAGGCGCTGGTGAAGCTGACGGCTAGCGGGGTCTGCCACAGCGACATGCACTACATGAAAGGGGAGAGAGAGCACCCTTTCCCCGTAGTGCTGGGCCATGAGGGCGCAGGCATCGTGGAAGAGGTAGGCCCCGGAGTCACCTATGCCCGCCCTGGTGACAGGGTGGTGCTGTCCTTTGTACCCTCTTGCGGGCGCTGCTCCTATTGCGTAAACGGCAGGCAGAACCTGTGCGATGTGCGCTACGGCTTGCGGGGCCGCATGTTGGACGGCACCAGTCGCCTGCGCAAGGGGGACCAGGATATTCACCATTTCAACGGCCTCTCCACTTTCGGGGAGTATGCGGTGGTGCCTGAGGACGGGCTGGTGCTGGTGCGAGAGGACGCGCCCCTGGACAAGGTGGCCCTCATAGGATGCGGTGTGACTACGGGGGTGGGGGCGGCGATCCATACTGCCAGGGTGCAGCCCGGCAGCAAGGTGGTGGTCATCGGCGTGGGCGGCGTGGGCCTCAACGTGGTGCAGGGGGCTGCCCTCGCCGGAGCGGAGGCCATCATCGCCGTGGACATTCGCGGCCCCAAGCTGGAGCACGCCATGCAGTTCGGCGCCACCCACCTGGTCAACTCCTCCACCGAGGACGTGCAGGCCAGCGTCCGGGAGATTACCAAGGGCGAGATGGCGGACTACGCCTTCGAGGTGATAGGCACCACAGAGACCATCAACCAGGCCCTGCATACCACCCGCAGGGGAGGCGTAGCGGTGGCTGTGGGGGTCACTCCTACGGGCGCGCAGCTTACCATTGACCCCGACTTCCTCCGCCAGGACCGGGTGCTCATGGGCTGCACCTACGGCTCCTGTTACCCCAGGGCCGATATGCCCAGGTTTGTGGACTTGTATATGTCGGGCAAGCTGAAGCTGGACGAGCTAATCACCCGCACCTTCAACCTGGATGAAATTAACACCGCCTTCGATGTCCTCGACCGGGGCGAGGTGGCCCGGAGCCTCATTCTTTATAGCTGACCACCTTCATGGCTAACTGTTTGCGGGCACACCCAGCCCAGGGAGGAGGTTGGGCGGCGGTATGCCATTATACGGGTGAATGGGGTATAATGGCCCCAACCCCAACTCGATAGAAGAGGAGCAAAACAATGCAATTTGGCCTGCTATTTGAAGCGCAGCGGCCCTTCAAGGGCAACGAAGTGGACTGGAACGTCCTCTATAAGGAGACCTTGGAGCAGTGCGAACTGGCCGACCAGGTGGGTTTCGATAACGTCTGGTTCGTAGAGCACCACTTCCTGACCGGCTTCTCCGGCTCCCCCAGCCAGGACGCCATCTTCGGCGCCCTGAGCCGCACCACCAAGAATATCCGCATAGGCTATGGCGTCTGTATCCTGCCCTACCATCATCCCGTGCGGGTCGCCGAGCGGGTGGCCCTGGTGGACCAACTGACCGACGGAAGGGTGGAGTTCGGCACTGGACGTTCCAACGCCTACGAGCAGACGGGCCTGGGCGTAGACCCCAGGAACACCCGCGCCCTTTGGGAAGAGTCCATCACTATGATCCCCCAGATATGGCAGTCCGATGAGTTCTCGTGGGAAGGGGAAAACTGGAACGTACCCAAGCGCCGGGTCCTGCCCAAGCCCTTCCAGAAGCCTCACCCGCGTATTTACCTGGCCTGCACCCAGACGGACAGCTTCCGATTGGCCGCAGAAAAGGGTATTGGCGTCCTTTCTTCGGCTTCCTACGCCACAGCAGTGCTGGCCGACCACGTGAAGGTCTACCGTGAGGCCATCCAGCACGCCAACCCGGTGGGCGCCGAGATCAACAACTTCTGGGGTAACAACGTCCATGCCTTCTGTGGCGAGGATGACCAGGAGGCCAAGGAACTGGCCGCCCTGTCAATGAAGACCTTCTTCGGACCGGACAAGCCCTACATCGCTGGGCGTATCGGGGCATACGAAGAGCTTCTGGAGGCCTGGGGCGGCATTCCAGACCACCTTCAGGCGGACTTCGGACGCTGGTTGCGCCAGTCCGACGAGGCCCACAAGCAGCAGGCGGCAGAGGCCGGAATTTCTCTGGACGCAGGCCCCGGCGCTGCCCGGGCCGCCATTGCCCAGCTGGATGCCAGTACCCTGGCCGACCGGGCTGTCATCATTGCCGGTAATCCCGATAGCTGCGCCAAGGCTATCCAGATGTACGACGAGATTGGCGTAGACCAGGTGATGATGATCATGCAGACGGAGACCATCCCCCACGAGAGGGTGTTGAGCTCCATAGAGATGTTCGGCAAGTATGTGTTCCCCAAGGTGCGGGAGATGGAGAAGGCCAAGGGCAAGGCCGAGGTTCCCGGCAGCTAAGTGCCAAGCTGGAAGGGGAGGACCGCTCACCCCCGGTCTCTCCCCAACAGGGTTATCATTGTTGAGACATACCGGTATTCAGGCGGTATGATAGCGCCATGCCCATCACGCCGTTTCACCTGGGACCTGCACTGGTGATGAAGGCTGTCGTTCCAAGGTACTTCAGCTTTCTGACCTTTGGCGTCACCCAGGTGGTCATTGACAGCGAGGTGGTATTCTATATGCAGACGGGGGACTGGCCTATCCACCGCCTCTTTCATACCTACTTGGGGGCGACGTTGGTGGCTGTCCTCACGGTCCTGCTGGCCCGGCCACTGTTGGAGCGAGTGATCAGGTTGTGGAACCGTCTTGTTGCTCCCAGCGGGGAGGGTGTCCTCCGGGTCGAGCCGCGGATTCCATTGATTGCGGCGGGGTTGGGAGCACTGATAGGCGGCTACAGCCACGTCCTCCTGGATAGCATCATGCACTCGGATGTGAGGCCGTTTGCTCCCTGGTCCGAGCATAACGGATTGTTGCAACTGGTGTCCGCCGACCACCTGGTCCTTATATGCGTCGCCCTGGGCGCTCTGGGCGGCGCTGCAATTGTAGCAGCCTTCCTGCGTAGAAGACTCCTTAGATGAACGCCCCGCCCCGCCAACCCCCCATCATTCCCGCCCCTCATCATTCGTCACTACCATGAAAATCCCGTCTAGTGCTCCCACACCGCACCCTGAAGGGTGCGGCATCCCCCACCGTGATGCTCCCTTCACACCCGTCCCGTCCCCCACGCTCACTTCATTTGTCATTCCGGCGAAGGCCGGAATCCAGGGGTGGGGGTATTACGGCCTGTACTGGAATGATGGGACTGGTGCCTGTATTGATGGGTGTGCGTCATAATTTTGGGGATTATCTGGTGCGGCCAACCGGAGCCCGCCGCCAGGGGTGATCAGCCGCAGGCCGGCGGGGGGGTTTTGACGCTTGCCGTCCGTGGGATACTGCAACCACGGCGGGGCTTTTCACTGGGACCTCCGGCCTACCCACCGGGCTGAGTTTGGCCCTGGATTCCCTGGCTTCCGGCGCTCCGCCTTTCCCACAGGGTGTCCCGGCGCCCCGAGACGCCGGCCTTCTGAGCCGGACGGCTATCCGGGGCCACTCCTCAGCCCAGCGTCCGCTGCATACAATGTTCCGCAAGCCCAACACCGGATTCACGTTGGGCCGTGCCCAGTGCATCCCCCCTCCCTTCAATCTGGCTTCCACCACCAGTTTATTGGCGCTCTCAACGGCCCCGCTCCCGATAGGCCAGCCTTGGGCTTGAAAGGCCGGGTATTGCATCTGGGCTTCCCTCTTTTCCAGGTACGCCAGGGGTTTTCTCAGGTCAGTCTCCTGGCGCTCAACCAAGACCCGCAAGTACTCCAATACCGGACCGGCGCCTTCATGTTTGAGACGGTGGACCTGCTCCCTTTGCCATTCATCAACCAGCGAAGAGCCTTCCTCGAATACCCCCCGGCCTATCTCCGCCACGTACCCCGCAGCATGGGGGAAGTCGAGTATCCTCACTGCGCCGGGACAATGAAAGTCCCCGAACCCCTGAATCCATTCGGCGCCATCGGACACCAGAGCCACCTGGCCCCATTCATCCAGCCCCCGCCGCCAGGTCTCCGCCAGAGCCTGCCGGGTAAAGTCCGCCGCGTCGGTCAACCGGGAAAAATAGGACAGCTCCCTCAGAGTTCCCGGCTCCGCCGCCGCCTCATCCACTTCCCCAATCACCACTGTCTTTACCTCAGCCCATTCTCCTCCCACCAGGGGCGCCATCGCCCCGTCCACTTCCACCACTAGCCGGGCTGAGCCGGGACCGGGCAACCCCCGGGGCAGTTCCTCGCCCTGTTCCAACGCCCTCGCTTCCTCCTCCTGGATGGTCACATATGCCGCCCCCGCCGCTTCGGTATGCCGCCTCACCGTGGCTTCACTGAGGGAATTCAGCTTCATCCAGTCCACCAGGAACCGTTGCGCCTGCGCGAAGGGCATCCAACTCCCAAGCCTCACCAGAATCTCTTCCAACCCCGGAGTCAGGTGGCCCGGCAACAATTCCAGTTCTTCATCCAGGGGGGAAAAGTTTCCCGCCGCAAGCGGGGCAGACCCCATACTGGCGTTCCAGCGTGACCTCTTGTCTCCCCAAGGTCTGCAAACGCCTCCGCCGCTTGCCCCAAGATACCAGTTCCTCGCCGCAATCCGGGCACGCCGGCTTTTCTCCAGGCTGATTGCTGCTCCAGTCTGTGGAGGAACTGGCCAGGGCCGCATCCTGAAGCATCCGGGCCCGCAGCTTCGCCAGCCTCAGGTCCAGTTCCGTTTCAATTTCAGTAAAGGTGGCTTTGGGATTCTGCAACCGCCACTCTCTAATCCCGGTGATCACCTCTTCGCTTAACCCTTGCCACGTTTGCCCGATGTCCTCTGCCTCCATACCACCACTCCTCATCACCTGTTTCCCAAACCTCTATATTTTACTCCCTTACTCACCACTCCAAAATTATGACGCACACCCTGTATTGATTTAAGGGTTGATATAGTTCTAGGAATATGGTAGCTTGCAAGATGACTGACCAGTCATTCCGTGCCTTATTCGTAAACCGACGTGGGTATCTAGCAGAGGGCTTCTGACATCTTATATCATGCCCCCCTTGTACCCACGTTGGATTTACGGATGATTGGTCATTCACCGAAGTCTGAGGCAGCAAGGGGGCTTCCCATGCCGAGCACATTTTGGTTCCTCGTAACCTTGCCATTCCTAATACCCCTACGTTTCCTCATGGGCGAGCGTCGTTATCTCAACTGGTACATGAAATGGTACTTCCGTCCAATGATGAAGCGCAGACTGAAGCGGTCGGGTTGGATGAAGTAGAGACGTTAGGGTGTAAGGGGGCTTCCCATGTTAAAAGCAATACAAGCTGCCTCTGCGGTCATGCCTGCCGTTGCTCTTGTGGTTATGGTTCCGTTGTTCATCGTTCTTGCTATCCCCGTATTCCTACTAGGCGTGTTGCATCATGGCTTTATGCGTATCTGGTTAGGAGCGGATGGGTACTACGAGTGGAAAATCCGTCGAGGGCGTAGGTCAATTGGGTTGAAGGATTAACCAGAGGCTTTAGGGTTAGGGTGTAAGGGGCCCAGGGGAGAGGAGCACTAGGAGGAGGAGGAAGGAGGAGGAAAAGTCCCATAGCGACAACTACCAAAGGAGCGTACATGGAACTAACCCCAACAACAGAATATGTCACCATCGCATTGATGGCCTGGCATCTCCTAATCCAAACCCTAAAGGTACTCAGGTCTTAACCCGCTCCTGCTCTCAAGGCCCCACACCAGAGGCCCCTTCCCTGGCAATAGGGTTGGGGCCTCAGTCTTTCCAGGTTTGGTCAGCGTTAGGCGGGAAAGAACTCATCCTCCAATACAAGCCTGCTGAACTCCCACACTCTGTACTCATCCTCCCCTACCCGCAACACGCAACAGTCATACTGATGGTTCCAGCTAGGGTACGCCTCCATAATCAACCTAGTCCCGTGCTTGACTTGTATGGAGTAAGATTCCTTCACAAACCTAATTACCTCGGTGGAACTGGCAAGAGGGCTGTCCTTACGCACCCCAAACCGAGGCGTACCACTGCTGGCAGTGCTAACCCTGTACACACCAAGGGATAGGTGGTGGTTAGCCTGCTCAACGTCACGTTCTACCACATCACGTAGCTCTGTGAATATCCTATCAAGATTGCACATAGCACGCTCGGCTACCCAATTAGGTGCATCTGTCATAGTTCTCCCTTCTCCGTTTTCCGGCTGGTTGGATTATACCTGGAACCCTGGTTAATCAGCTAGGGCCTCAGCTTAGCTGTTTAGCTAGGGGTTGGTAGTTAGGGCAGAGAGGGGTAGTTCCCGAAAATAGGATATTCCCATTCCCTTGCATGCCTCTGCCGAACCACGTAATGGGATGAAAACAGGTGCCGGGCCTCTGAGCCGATGCTCTCGCCCTCATCCCCTGGATTCCGGCCTACGCCGGAATGACGGTTAGGCTATTCGTCACTCCAGAGAAGGTCGGAGTCCAGGGCTGGGGACCCTTATTTTCGTGGGATGCCACACCCTTCAGGGTGTGGTGGAGGGACCTGAATCCTCTATTTTTATGGCAATGGTTAGCTAAAATTCCTGGTCCAGGAAGTCCTTGACCCAGTTGGTCATAGGCTCCTTGTCATAGAGGTTGTTCAGGAGGACGGCGTTGCGCACGCTGTCGCCCTGGAAAAAGCGCTCGTATAGCACTTGCCTGGATGAGAAGGCGCTGCAACAGGTGTCCCACGCCAGCCTGAACAGCCGCACCCTCTCGGCGGCAGAGGCGGTGTCCGTCTCCAGGTAGCGCTCTATCTCGGAGGCCAGGGGGCCGTCTAAGTCCGCCTCGGTGGGGAGGGCCATGAGGCTGCTGGACCCCAGCAGGTGCAGGATTTCCGCCATCCTGGGGTACATCCTGATGAACAGGTTGCGGGCTACCATCAGGGGGAACCGGGAGGGACACATGATACCCCAACGGTTCATCTGAGCGTCAACCTCCGCCGCTCTGAGGCAGGCTTTTGTCACCTCCAGGTTTTCTATCACCTCGGCCAGCATCTGCTGGGCCTGGGGAAGCTGGTCGGAACCCAGAATACGCACCATCAGGTTGGCAAGGCCCAGGATATATTCACACTTGACCACGTTCTTGGTCACTACCTGGTGCCCGGAGTGGATGTACTGGTCGGTGTTCATGGACATGTTGTTGCACATATCTGCGTCGCCCAGCAGGAAGACCCGTTCCCAGGGCACCAGAACATCGTCGAAGAATACTATGCAGTCCATCTCCTCAAACCTGGAACCCAGGGGGTGGTCGAAGTGGGAGCGGCCCAGGTCGAAACTCTCGCGGCAGAGGAACT
This sequence comes from Dehalococcoidia bacterium, assembly GCA_965219725.1. GTDB lineage: Bacteria > Chloroflexota > Dehalococcoidia > Lucifugimonadales > JAGWBF01 > CBDCOF01. The sequence goes on from CBDCOF010000001.1 coordinate 285,703, forward strand.
TCAGGCCGGGGGTGTTGCAGGGTATGGAGAAGGCGAAGGAGTAGCGGTCGGGGGCGTTGCCGGGGAGCCGGTGGGACCTGGCGGGGTAAACGGCTATCTCGTCGGACAGAGGTCCCAGGGTAGCCAGCACCCGCGCTCCCCTGACCACTATCCCGGCATCCGTCTCCTTCACCAGGGCAAGGGCTACATTGGTGCTGTCCTCCAGGGGGGTTGACATGGGGGCGCGGCTGCGTTGCAGGTTCACCAGGGTGTGGGTAAGGACCAGGTCATTCTCCCGGATGTGCTCATAGTACCGCTGGATATTCTCTCCGAACTCCGGCCTGTTCTGCCCGAAGTAGCCCCCCGCCGCCGCCATAGCCATTATGCTGACGTTGAGGAAGTCGGGGGTGCGCCCCATCATGCCGCAGCTGACCCTTGCCCACTGGGACATCATGGCGTGGCGTTTCTCGAGGTCGTCAATGCTCCTGGGGGCGATGAAAGACAGCCCTACCCGGTCTCCGGTGGTTGGAGAAACATAGGTCATCTGGTCCCGCAGGCCCGGGTCGTGCTGCATATCGTAAAGGCGGGCCAAGGTCTTCACCCCGTTGCGCAGGGCGGGATGGGTGGTCACGTCCTTCACCCGTTCCCCGTGAATATAGACCTCAGGTGAGGCGTCCCTCAGGCCGTCAATATACTCCTGTCCTGTTCTCGCTGGCATTGTCTGTCCTCCCTCCTCTCGACTCAACCACTGGCCGGCCACAGGGACAATAACCTCCCGTTGAGGACCGGCTTGCCGTGTTGCCCCAGGGGTGAAGTGTAGCTTTGCACCCTTTAATTATACTACCTTGAGCAGGGCACAAATGGGTAGGCATTCTGCGACAGGCTCGTAAAAAATCCCTTCCCCCATCAAAGGAAGGAAGGGACGATTAACATAATGGCAGGCTCCCTCAGCCATAGCAACAAGGGCGTCCACAAGGGACGCCCCTACGGAACGGTCCGCCGTTGGTAGGGGCAACCCTTGTGGTTGCCCTGTTTACTCATCGGTTAGCGCCTCAGGGGGAGTATCTCGTACCCCACGCCGTCAGGCCCCTTGGCCCAATAGATGGTCCCGGTGTCCCGGTGGATTTCCTCCAGCACCTGGCCGCCGTTGGCCTTCAGCTTCTCGATAACACCGTCGGGGTCATCGGTGTTGATGGCTATGTGCTCAAGGCCATAGTCCTGCACCCGGGACTGCCAGTCGGCAAAGGTGGTCAGGTTTATGGTGATGCCGTGCAGGTCGAGACGATAGCCGTCCAGTCCGTTTTGTCCCATCTCCGCCTGTACTGTGGCTCCCAGCACCTCGGTATAGAACTTGACCATGCTCTTGGGGTCCGGGGTCTTGATATGCAGGTGGTTCACCTGGTATTCGGTCATGGCATCCCTCCTAAATAATCATCCTGTTGGGGAGTTTGCTTCCGCGCCCGGTGTTTCGTACACCATATAGCAATTGGCCCAGGATATGGCGCATCTTATGCAAGTAGTTTACCACTTGCATATATATTGTAAAGGGTCTCAGGTGGGCCGCTGCGCCTATAGCTTCATGGACTCGTTGCCCCTGTTGAAGTGCATCGCTCCAACCCAGTCCTTTCAACCCACAGTCGTGAGAGTCCCTTCGGAACGCAGCCGCTCAGGAAGTTTGGACCTATCTCCAAAGTCTGCAAGTTAAACAGGCCCCCCAGTTCCGGGGGAATGTTGCCACTCAGGAAGTTTGGTCCGATTCTCAGGGACTCCAGCTTGGTGAGATTCCCCAGTTCCGGCGGGAGGGTCCCGGTCAATACACTGGATTCAGGCTCGATTCCCGCGCCGGTGGAACGGCTCCCTGATTGCCGGAGTCGCCGCACGAGATAGCCGTAACCAGGACCCACGCACCAAGCACCAGGAGTATCGAGAGGACCTTGACTCTCAACAACTTCCGAATCAATGGTTGCAGACCCCGGTCATTCACCATTCGCTGCCTCCGGGCCGTTCCGGCCTTGTCTCACCAAGATACGCTTATCGGACCCATCTGCCGCCATCGTATATAGAATCACATCACCGTAGTCGTACTTTGGATACTGGGAAACCCCTATGTGCGATATGGCAACCTTGCTGCCATCAGGGGACCAGACAATCTTTGCTCTCAATGGGACATCTGAGACCTTTTGAAGGTCAGACCCGTCAATCCCGACCTGGTAAAGACCGTATATTTCGGCGCGATCGGAGTCCCCAGGGCGGCGAAATGAGAATCGAAGACTCAGGCCGTCCGGCGACCAGGAAAGATTCAGAGCATCTGGATAAATCACATCCTGGGAATCAAATCGGAACACCTCACGCGCCTTCGAGCCATTAGGTCTGGCGATGTATATCGTTCCCGGCTGTTCAAAGTCGGGCTCAAGGTGAACAAAGGCGATCCATCCCCCGTCGGGGGACCAGGCAGGGTCTGTGTTGGTAAGTCCCAAGCTCACTGTTCGGAAAGGCTCTATATGGACGGTGTATAATGAGCGCCATCCTCGCAAGGCCAGCCAAGCTCCATCGGGGGACCACACAGGCCGGTGCGGTTTGAATTTGCCGCTCGGGTATGAAAGGAAGATGCCGGGAGCTACGATTCGTACGTTTGAGCCGTCTGCGTCCATAATGTACACGTTGAAAGCCCATCCTGGACTCAGAGTATCCTCCCTGGAAGCGTATCCAGCGCGATTGGAAACAAAGGCTATCTTGGAGCCGTCAGGGGACCAGGAGGGTGCCAGGTCCGAACCTTCTTCGTCGGTTAGCCTTTTGTAGTCTGAACCGTCGAGGTTCGCGGTGGCGATCTCATAGGCCCTGTAATTATTTCCGCTGATGTGCCGCAACGTGGAGAAAGCTATTTTAGACCCCTTCACGTCGGGGGAATAATCAGCTGGACCTATTACCTCTAGGATAGGTGCGTCAGGTGGAATCCACAGCGTTACCTCGGTGCCTTCGGAATCGATAATGTATATCCTGCTGGACAGTGTATCGCCCCATATTATGCTTTGCCCGTCATCAGTCCAACTTAGCGTAAAATGGGTTCGGCCCCTGAGACTCTCAAACGCTTGACATATTCCACATTCGAGGTGAATCCCGAACCATAGGTGGCATGCTATTCCACCAAGCGGGATGCTCAGAGCTATCAGCGCATATATAAATGGATTCCTCACAATATGCACACCATCCGTCATGGTATGTTCTGTGGTCGCAGGCCGCGGTCATTCGCCATTCGCCGCCTCCGGGCCGTTCCGGCCCTGTCTCACCAAGATACGCCTGTCGGACCCATCTGATGCCATCGTATATAGAAGCACTTCACCATGTTCGTATTTTGGATACTTGGAAACCCCTATATGCGATATGGCGACCTTGCTGCCATCAGGAGACCAGACAATCTTTGCTCTCGATGGGACATCTGAGACCTTTTGAAGGTCAGACCCGTCAATCCCCACCTGGTAAAGACCGTATATTTTGTCGCGATCGGAGTCCCCGGGGCGAAATGAGAATCGAAGACTCAGGCCGTCCGGCGACCAGGAAAGATTCAGGGCATCTGGATAAACCACATCCTGGGAATCAAATCGGAACACCTCGCGCGCCTTCGAGCCGTTAGGTCTGGCGACGTATATCGTTCCCGGCTGTTCAAGGTCGGGCTCAAGGTGAACGAAGGCGATCCATTCCCCGTCGGGCGACCAGGCAGGGTCTGTGTTGGTAAATCCCAAATTCACTGGTACGAAAAACTCGGTGTGGACAGTGTACAATGAGCGCCATCCTCGGAAGGCCAGCCAAGCTCCATCGGGGGACCATACGGGCCGGTGCAGTGAGCGCCCGGCACCGGGATATGAAAGGAAGATGCCGGGGGCTACGCTTCGCACGTTTGAGCCGTCTGCGTCCATAGCATAGACGTTGAAAGCCCATGCTGGACTCAGAGTATCCTCCCTGGAAGCGAGTCCAGCACGATTGGAAACGAAGGCTATCCTGGAGCCGTCGAGAGACCAGGCTGGCGCCAGGTCCGAACCGTCTTCGTCGGTTAGCCTTTTGTAGTCTGACCCGTCCAAGTACGCTGCCCCAATATCGAACTTTATCTCGGAGCCGTTAGAATGCCTCAGGGTGTAGAAAACGACCTTGGATGTTGCGTGGCCACTAGCGGGATCGGTGGCCTTAGAGGTCACGACAGGCCCAAAGTCGAATGCGAAATCTTCGTCGTCCGGCGCCCCTTGAGGGAGCCATTTCTTAACCTCGGTGCCGAAGGCGTCCACAACGTACACGTTGGCCAGATACCCAAATACTATCGTCTCCCCGTCCTCTGACCAACTGGGTGCAAAACTCGGTTGCCTTGTAGTTATCTGGCCGACCCAAAGGCCAGGTCCCTCGAGCAGCTCAATTGCACACCGAGACCCACAGGCCGCTCCGAAAAGCAGAACTGCCATCGTTACCAAGGCGTAGGCAGAGATCCGAGTGAATACATTCGTTTTGCTCATCATGGTATGTTCTGGTACAGGGCATAGATTGCCATTATGTCAAAGGGATGGAGTGAGCAGTATCACCGCCAAGATTGAGCTTCCATACTTTCGAGTCAACAAATCGCCACTCCTCAATCTTCTTGAGGTACGGGGTCTTGATATGCAGGTGGTCCACCTGGTATTCGGTCATGGCATCCCTCCTAAATCATCATCCTGTTAGGGAGCCTGCTTCCATGCTTGACGTTTTCGTACATCATAAAGTAATCGGCCCGGAATATGGCGCATCTTATGCAAATATTTTACCACTTGCATATATCTAACATATATATTGTAAAGGGCTTCAGTTGTGATGTCCCGCCTATAGCCTATTGGATAATTATTCGCTAAAATTAGCCCATCAGATTAAAGAACCAAGGCGGTCTAAAATCAAGGGAAGCTAGGATTAAGATAAGGGAGGCAGATATGAAGGTGGTAAGAGTGAGCGAAGTCGAGGAAGAGACTATGCCGACTGCGACCCCGGTGCCCGGCTGGACGGGAGGGCCGGTGACGCGGACCCGGCAGACGGTGGTATCCCCAGATATGTCCGGGGACTTTAGCTGCGGTATGGTGAACTTTGACCGGGGGGCGACTACGGGCTTTCACGCCCACACCAGCGACCAGGTCCTGGTGATAACCGATGGCGTAGGCATAGTAGCCACCGAGCACGAGGAGCGGGAGGTCACGGTGGGGGACATCGTTCATATCCCGGCAGGGGAGCGGCACTGGCACGGGGCCAGGAAGGACTCCTATATGTCCCACATCACCATAACATCCGCAGGGAGCCAGGCTGTGCGGTAAAGGACAACTCATGGGCCTCATGGTGGCTAAGTTGACATAGCGTATACTATACCCAACCAATTAACGGAGGCGCTGATGAAAGACAAAGTAGAAGTCTTCTGGTTCTCAGAGCAGCCCTATGGGCATGTCACTGAAGATGACCTGAACAAGTACGATTCCGGGCGGCTGGGCTTCCCCAACACCTTCTTCGACCCCGAAAAGGCCCACGTCCTCTACAACCAGTACCATGAGCAGTACGCCTGGGCCGATGAGATAGGATTCGACGGCATCATGTCCAACGAGCATCACGCCTCCTACTGGTGCATGAAGCCCTCGGTGAACCTGGACGCTGCGGTTATAAGCAAGGTTACTAAAAGGGCCAAGATAGCCATCCTGGGGAACGTGATAGCGGTCAACGACCCGGTGAGGATGGCCGAAGAGATAGCCATGCTGGACTGCTACTCCGGCGGACGGGTAATCTCCGGTTTCGTGAGGGGAACTGCGGTGGAGAGCATCCAGGGAGGCATTGACCCTACGGAGAACAGGGAGCGATTCGAGGAAGCCCACGACCTTATCATCAAGTGTTGGACCGAGCCCGGCCCCTTCCGGTACGAAGGCAAGTACTATCATTACCGGGCGGTGAACCCCTGGGTGCTGCCCATACAGAAGCCCCACCCGGAGGTCTGGTTCCCCGGGCTGTCCAGCCCTGAGAGCGTGGTGTGGGCGGCCAGCCACCAGCACCCCTACATGAACCTGGGGTCCCTGATGCAGCATACCGAAGTGCTGAGGGATGTTTACATAGACACGGCCAAGGAGGTCGGTTTTGTTCCCGGGCCAGAGCACTTTGGCTACCTCATCACTGTTGTGGTGGCCGATACCGATGAGAAGGCCCAGGAAGTCGGCCAACATTTCATGTGGACGCGGCACCTCAAGCAGAAGGGCCCCCGCGAACATAACGACCCTCCCGGATACCAGTCCAGGGAGGCTGTGCGAATACAGCGGATTCTGCCGGGGGCGGGGCCCTTTGGCCGCCAGGTGAGCTATGAGGAGCTCCAGGAGTTGGGCAGCCTGATAATAGGGAGCCCCCAGACCGTCACCAATAAGCTGATGGAGATTATGGACCGCATCAACCCCGGTTATCTTCACGTCTATGGGAATGAGGGAGCTATGCCCCATGCCGACGTGATGCGATCCATTGAACTGCTGGGCAAAGAGGTGATACCCGCCCTCCACGAGATCAAGCTGAAGCCCTACGAGTAGGCTGGGCGATGCCTATTAGTGGATGCGAAGGGGGCAGGTCTCTGGAGCCGGTTTCAGAAGTTCCTTCCCCATTCAATGGGGGAAGGTTAGGATGGGGGTCATACCCTCGACGAGGGAAACGCCCCCAATCTCAATCCTCCCCCGCAAAGGAGGGAGGAAGCCGGATTTTCACAGTAATGACGGGATGGACCCTTGGAAACCGAAAGGCCCTGATTCAGTAAGGAAGATTCCAGGAGAAAAATCCTTCTTTGATGTGGTCCCTGATAACGCCGGCGACCAGTTCGGGGCGTTGGAGGGGCACGTCGTGGATGCTGTCCTCCAGCCATACTACTTTGCCCGCCGGCATGGCCGCAGATGCCGCCGCCACCGACTCTTCTCTTCGGAGCCTTCTGGCTGTGGCGGACTCGTCGCCTTGCCGGCGGGCGGGCATTATCAGTACGGGGCACTTTACCCGCGAATAGAGGGTGGAAGGACGGTGCTCCCACAGGGCCTCGATGATTCTTATATGATTATCTCTGCTCAGCCTGGCTCGGATGGTGTTGTCCTCCAGGACTTCAAAGTTCTCCAGGATAATATCCGCCAGGTGCGGGGGCATCTGGGACCACTGGCCCTGGGACATTACCCGCCTCTTGAACTCATCCGCCGTGACGCCGGTGAAGACGGGAGGCGCCATCTCCTCCCTGGCCTTGTCGAGGGTGTTGCCGGGCCTGGCGGAAATCTCGATCATGCCGCCGTCCACAAAGCACAGTCCCTTTGGCGTGTCGGGGTGCATCACAGCATGTTCCAGGGCGACGTCCCCGCCCCAGGAATGGCCCACTACTACCGGCTTATTCAGGCCCATTGCGTGGATGAACCCCTGGAGATCACTGCTCACCCTGGCAAAATCGTAGCCATGGTCGGGCTTGTCACTCTCGCCATGCCCTCGCTGGTCCAAGGCCAACACGGCGAAGTCCTCTGCAAGCAAGGGAGCCACCAGGTCCCATATATGGCAAGTTGACGCCAGGCCGTGCAGCAGCACAATAGGCTGCCCTTGTCCACCCCAATCGCGAAAGTGGAATCTCAAACTATCAATGGATACCCATTCATCTCGTGGGACTTGCGACATTCGTATCTCCTGTGTATTTCCTGGCCGATGCTCCCTTTTCTCCCCGTCCCCTCTTCCATTGCTCGGCTTATTCGATATTTGAGACATTATACAATATCGGCGTGTCTTGTAACCTGCCGAATTATCTGTAAAAATGGCTGGCAGACGTGGATAAGGGAGCAACGGAATAGATATGATTGACTTTAGCCAATACCGGGTATTGAGCTTTGACTGTTATGGGACCCTCATTGACTGGGAAGGCGGCATTATCGCCGGGATAAGGCCCGTCCTCGCGGCCCACAATGTACAGGCAACCGGCCAGCAAGTCCTCCGGCATTTTGCGGAAGCTGAGGCATCGGCAGAGGCGGAGAGCTATGTCAAATACCGGGAAGTCCTCCGCAAGGTGGCGGAACGGATGGGCCGGGCGCTGGGATTCACCCCGTCGGCCTCGGAGTCCTACTGCCTGGCCGACTCCCTGAAGGACTGGATGCCCTTCCCGGATACCCTCGAGGCGTTGAGCGCCCTAAAGCAACGTTTCCGGCTTGCCATAATATCCAACATAGACGATGAGCTATTTGCCGGGTCTGCGAGGCGTCTCCAGGTAGAGTTTGACTGGGTGATAACCTCGGAACAACTGGAGACCTACAAGCCCTCGCCAAACAATTTCAAAGCCGCAATAGAAAGGATTGGCCTTCCCCGGGAGAGGGTCCTGCACGTTGCCGAGAGCCTCTACCACGACGTGGTCCCGGCAAAGGCTGAGGGCTTATCAACAGTGTGGGTCAACAGAAGCAGGGGAGGGATCGGGGCCACCCCCACCGTCAGCGGCCAGCCCGACCTGGAGGTGCCGGACCTGAAAACCCTGGTCTCCATCATGGGCGCGGGCTGACCATACCGTGTCTATAAGCGTACTGTGTCTATAGTGGAAAGCTGTCCAAGACACTCCACCTGATGTCTTTCTCCCACTGGTCCGGCTCCCAGGTATCTCCGGCCATGTCCGACTCAAACCTCATCATCTCTATTGACCTGCCATTGGCCTCACTGGGGAGTCCTATCTGCCCCACCACTTCCCTGGCAAACTCCACCGCGCTCTGGAACACGGCCGGCTTTAGCTTGGCGTTCCGCATCAGAGGGAGGTGGGGATGGTAGTCCTCCTTGGTGGACCCGGCATCAGGCTCAGCCCCCCCAGTGTCCTTCAAGGTGTTCTTCAGCAGGTCTATGACCCTGTTGTGAAGCTCCCCTAACCACCGGCCCCTTCCATCATTCATCGTGGGCGAGAAGTCCAGGAAGATTGTCGTATCCAGGTCGGGGAATGTGTTCACGCCACGATGATGTAGTTCCCTGGAGCCGCGGTCTTGCCGGGTGATGTTGCCCAGGCGGTTAAGGATGTCTGAGACCGTCCCCTCGTGGCATGGGAAAAACCCCGTCAGGTCTATATATACCGGAAGCATCTCCGCAGCCCACATCCCGTACTGGCCGCAGATTATCTGGCGGGACTGATAGGCCCGTGCCGTAAAGGTGGGGTCGGGGGTCAACATAATACCATAACGTACAGACATGGCGGACCTCTCAATCCGGTTATCACTGCTGTGAAAGCAGGAGTGTCGGGTTACTTACCACACCCTGTTTTTTGCTCTGGCATCCCACGAAAATAGCCAGTGCCCAACCCGTCATTCCGGCGTAGGCCGAAATCCAGAGTACCACAATGTCGCCACCTCTGCGAAGTCCACTATGGCCCAGCCTCTGGACTCCCGCGAAAGCGGGAGTGACGGTGGAAGGCTGCCCGTCTCATTTTCATCCCCTTACGTGTCCCGCAAGGGCGATGGGCAATTCCCGCGCAAGCGGGAATCCTAGATTCCGCAACCTGGGAAGCCTCTGCCAAGTCGCCCACAACACCACCCCTGGATTCCGGCCTACGCCGGAATGACAATGTGTCCGACCCGTCATTCTGGCGCCGGTTGTCCTTACTGGAGGACTCCAAGGCTATGCAACGCCGACGCCATTGCCAAGTCGCCCACAACACTAACCTTGGACTCCGGCCTACGCCGGAATCACCCATGGCCCTTGCGGGCCACATAAGAGTATGAAAATGGGCTATTTTCATGGTAATGACGATAAAAAGCACAGGCGGCGTTTTCGCGCCGCCCTTGCTTGATAGTAGGTAGCATCTCTGTCCATTGGGTCCGTGGGCCATCGGTCCATCGGACACCCGTAGGGATGGATGGGATGCTGCTAGACGCCAACCTTCTGTACCAACTCGATCCCGTACTGCTGGGCTGCGTTGTGGCCCATCATGCGGGCAATGGTGGTTTCATCTATGTCCGATCCGGCGAGGGCCTCGATGGCGTCCCAGGCGCTGGTGGTGTCCTGGTGGGGATAGCGGGAGCCCCAGACCACTTTATCCGCAAAGTCGTGGGGCAGCCTGCGGATGAGACGCTCTTCGGCGTCAAAGCCCAGCATCGTGTGTCCCTCGTCCCACATCTCTTCCGGGTCAGTCCTGACGGGGTAGTAGTGCAGGAGGGGGATGACACGGGTGGACGCCTCCATCTTCTCCAGGACTTCGTCCATCCAGGAGGCCTTGCCGTGAGCGACCACCACCCTCATGTTCGGATACCTTTGCATCACAGTGTAGCCAATCAGGGTGGACGCTACGAACATGTGATTGTCCAGCCAATGGGACAGGATGGGAGCGATGGGGTGTCCCATCGGCCTGCCGGCCAGGGCGAAGGCCGTGCGGCTGTCCCCGCTGCCGCCTCCTGCAAAGGGGCCGCCTCCGGCATTGGTAACGGAGCCTTGATTGAGCCTGCCCTTCATCTTCTCGATAAACTGCCCGTGGGAGGTCCACTCAGGGTTGAACAGGCCGGGGGTGGGATGGACGGCTGCCGTCAGGCCCAGCTTCTCTAACTCGGCCCACAGGGGGTCATAGTAGGGGTGGTTCAGATACCGGTCCTCGATGAACATAGGCCGGATAAAGACTCCCCGGAAGCTGGGGTTCTTGGAGACTCTCTGGAGCTCCTCAAGGGCGAAGTCCATGTTCTGTATGGGGACTATTGCAGCGGCGAAGAGCCGGTCGGGCGCTGCCTTGCAGAAATCGGCAATCCAGTTGTTGTAGGCCCGGGCCAGCGCGTAGGCCACGTCCGGGTCCTCCACCAGGTAGAAGCCCTCGGCAAACCAGGTGGGGTAGAGGAATGCCTGGTCCACGCCCATCGCATCCATGTCCTGAAGTCGGGCCTGGGGGTCCCAAGCCCCCTGGTTCATCGGGTGGCGGGTATCGGGGTCCAACCCGCCCACGTCTTCCCACGTCATCCCGGGCCGCCAGATGGCCTGCCTGGGGATGTTGGTGTTGCCGGTGTCCCGGAACATCTCGCCGTTGACCTTGAGGTAAGAGCTTAGCTCCCCTTCCTCCCGCCACAGGGCGTGCTTGCCCAGGACACGGTACTCGGGCTCCAGGTACTTCTCCCACACTTCACGCGGCTCCACGACGTGAGAATCGCTGTCAAAGACTGCAAATCGCTTCCTGCTCGTCATTGTCTCTCCTATCCACGAGTATTCCCTATACTCGTAACCTTTTCAGCGAATAGTAAGCCCCTCACAGGAGGGGCTTACTCACTACAAGCGTTTTCTTTGACCCACGCCTACCAACGAATGACGCTGGCCTCCGGCTTGAGGGCTCCCTGAATCTCCTCTTCAGTGGGCCACCAGTCGGGCCTCTGGATTTCGGTGACCCGTTGGCGGATGATCTTGCTTGGGGGCTTGACCTTGTACAGCCGGCGCGCGTTAGTCCCCAGGAACCGGGCCTGGTCCTCAACGGGCAGCTCGCACTCCTGCATCGTTTCCATCGCCCGCCAGGCGTCGTCGCCGTCGTGGTGATAGACATCCGAGGCCCAGGCCAGGATGTCCCTGTAGAACTCGGGGAAGCGGGACGGCGGAGCCTCATCGCCCTCGAAGCCGGTGATGCAGTGCTCGAAGAAGGTCTCGCTGGGCAGTTGGCTCAGGGCGGGCATCTGCCGGTCGTTGCGATAGAGCTTGTACACCTTGTCGCACTCGTCCAGCAGGAAGCTCAGCCAGGTGGATGACGCCTCAAACACTGCGGCGTTGATTCCGGGGTGCTTGTCAAAGAACCCGGACATCAGCACCATAGTCACCCACAGAGACGCCTCGGCCTGGAAGTTCTGGACATTGGTGAGGAAGGAGTGGGGGATTCCCGAGGTGGAGATGGTCCTCCGGATTAGCTCCGCGCCGGAATACTGCTCGGAGTAGCCGGGGGGCTTGGCAAAACCCGAGGCCGGGAACGGGTGCATTCCGTACACCATACCCGTGTCCTCCAGGGCGTTCCAAACGGGCTCGTACTTGGGCTGGAGCGGGTAGTTGCCCATAGCGTCCATAGGCCGGATGAGGCCCACGCGGCAGCCCTTGGCGGCTACGCGATAGACCTCGTCCACCGCAAACTGGGGGTTCTGCATGGGAATCAGGGCGGCGAAGTAAAGCCTCTCCGGGTCCGCCAGGGTGTACTCATAGGCCCAGTCGTTGTAGGCCTTGCACATGGCCCGGGCGCCTATGGCGCTCTGAAGCCAGGGATAGGTGTCAATACTGGTAGGGATGATCATCACCTGGTCAATGCCCTGGACATCCATGTCCCGCAGGCGGGGGCCGGGCTCGTCGGCGCCACCGTGGGCCAGGTACTCGGCCTGCTCCCTGGTGACCGCGGTCTCGGGGTCCAGGTTCCGCACGTTGAATGCCCGCTGGATGTCATGCTTGAGGCCGGGCCCGGCAAGCCTGACTATATCTATCATGCCGGAACCCACCCGGGGGGTTGGGGAGAACCCGTTAATCCCGGCTTTGCCGTTGATGAGCAGTTGGTTGGTCTCGGCCTCGTACCACATGGTGTCTTTGAGAGCGTCCATCTCCTCCTTGGTAAGGTGGTCGGATGCTCGCTCCCACAGCACTGCGGGCTCCACGATGTGGGCATCGCAGTCAAAGGTTGCATAGTCCTTGGTCATTGGCGCGAATTTCTGGATGGGCAAGCTACACCTCCTCAAAAAAGCATTGCCATAGGTCGTCGGTGACAGGTAGTTGGTATGTGCCCGGACTGGGGTAATGTCTCGGTCTCAGGAAGTCTCTATGGCAGTGGGCCACATCGTGGCTGACACAATCCGAAGCGGGCCACTGCCAGAACATAGCATATTACTACTTGGGCTGTCAACCGTCGCAAGGGCGTTGCGTTTATAAGGTCTTGCCCTTTGCCGAGGCGGTCATGCTGGATGAGGCGGACCTGGGAGCCGACGGCTAGAGAGACGGGTTCGGCAACGAGTGCGAGGGGCGCTGCGGCGTCTGAGAGAGCCTGGGGAACAACGCCGGCGTGGGGTCCCGGGTTGCAGCGAGACGGGCGGAGAGAAGGGTAAGCCACTGGCGGCGGGGTTCCTCTCCCTACGCTGCAGCGTGAACCGGACGAACTCCCGGATCTATGTGCGCTCCACAGCTAATTCTTGCAGGGTCGAGGGCGTGGCCTGCCGGGGCCTCAGCAGTACGGCAGGTCACCAAGGTCGGTATAGTCCTGATTCAACTGGTCTCGCAAATTGCCTGGTACGCACCCGGTGAACTGGTTTCCCACGAGCTCCAGGATTTCTAAGTTGGCAAAGTTACCCAACCAGGACGGTACCTCCCCGCTTAACTGGTTATAAGAGACGATCAGAGCATACAGGTTGCCAAGGTTGCGTAACTCGGACGGTATCTCCCCACTCAACTCGTTGTCACCGATGTACAGTGTTGACAGGTTGTCAAGGTTGCCCAACTCGGAGGGTATCTCGCCGGTCAAGCGGTTGCCATAGAGGTACAGTGTTGACAGGTTGTCAAGGTTGCCCAACTCGGAGGGTATCTCCCCGCTCAACTGGCTGCCATTAAGGTCCAGATTACCCAGGTTGGCGAGGTTGCCCAACTCGGAGGGTATCTCTCCGCTCAGCTCGTTCCCACCGATCCCCAGAGTCCACAGGCGGTCGAGGTTGCCCAACTCAGGCGGTATCTCCCCGGTCAACTGGTTCCCATGGAGGTTTAACTCTGTCAGGCGGTCGAGGTTGCCCAACTCAGGCGGTATCTCCCCGGTCAACTGGTTCCCATAGAGGCTTAACTCTGTCAGGCGGTCGAGGTTGCCCAACTCGGGCGGTATTTCCCCGGTCAACTGGTTAAGATCCAGGTTCAGCTTGGTCAGGGTTTCAAGGTTGCCCAGCTCCGGCGGTATCTCCCCGATCAACTGGTTGTCCTCGAAATCCAACTCTGTCAATTCGGAAAGGTTGCCCAACTCTGACGGTGTCTCCCCGATCAACTGGTTGTCGTTGAGGCGCAGTACAGTAACGCGGCCCTTGGCATCGATGGTGACGCCGTACCATCCGCCAATTGGCGTATCGCTCAGCCAGTTGGTATTGTCATTCCAGTTTGGGCCATGCGTGGCATTGTAGAGGGCGACCAAGGCTTCCCTGTCCGTTGCGGGCGAGCCCGGCAGCGACGGGGCCACGTCCGTTGTGGGTGTCGCTGTGGCGTCCATTTCTCCCTGCTGCGAAGAGTCGGACCCGCAGCCCAAGAGCACGGCCAGAAAAATCAGCGCCAGGGCGCAAAGGCGCAGGGGAGTCAGCCATGTTGTCACCTGTCGCATATTCATCAATCCCGCCTTTCATTGAGCACAGAGTGCGCATCTATTGTAGGGGCCGGGGCACATTCATTACAAGTCCCCTGTGGGTATTCTCCAGGGCTATCGCATGAGAAAAGAGGGTTGGGTAGAATAAAGGGAAGCTGACGAGGGAGGAAGCAGACAATAGTGTGGAGGAAGGCGTGATGGGGGAAATGGAAAAGGTATTTGATGGTCTCACTGACCCGCGGAGGACCAACGGCCGCCAGCACTCGCTGCACGACATCCTGGTGATTGCCCTTTGCACGTTGCTGTGTGGCGGGGAGACCTGTACTGACATGGCTCTGTTCGGCCGGGCCAAGCGGGAGTTCCTGGGACCTTTCTTGAAGCTGGAAAACGGGATTCCCAGCCACGATACTTTCTCCCGAGTCTTTCGGCTGCTGGACCCAGGAGTCTTCCACGCCTGGTTTCTGGACTTCATGGGGCAATTCGCCCAGGCCTGCCAGGGGGTGGTAGCCTTGGACGGCAAGACCCTGCGCCGTTCCTACGACCGGGCGGAGGGGAGTTCGCCCTTGCACCTGGTCAGCGCTTGGGCCGCCGAGCAGCGGCTGTCCCTGGGCCAACCGGCGGTGGACGGGAAGTCCAACGAGATTACCGCCGTACCCAAGCTGCTGGAGTTGCTATCCCTGGCGGGAACGGTGGTCACCGCCGACGCCATTTTCATCCCCTTACGTGGCCTGCAAGGACATGGGGAATTACCATGAAAATAGGCGTGCCAGGTCACTCACTACTATATATAATGTTTATTACCGGCGGGAGAATCTTGCAGAAGGGATTGTGGAGAGGTGTCAATAATGCCTGCTAACACCCAGGGACGTACCGGGAAACCGATTGGAGACGCACAAAAGGAAGAATTAGTGACCCTACTGGTCAAGGCTTACCGGGAATATCCCGAGGAGCTAAATTCTTACTTCCCTGAACTGGCGGCCAAAGTGAAGGAACTCATCACCCCGACGAGTCCTCCATCCGAGGCTGAGTCCATTGGCCGTTCACCCCTCACCGAAATTGAGCGGGGGTTTCGCCAGAATTCCCTTCTCGCCACCCTGGATAAAGCTGGCAATGGCGAGGTTATCTCCAAAGAGGAAGCCGTCAAGGCTTTGGAGGATGCCGCCGCATTGGGAGAGCACGCTTGGCATTCCAGAGAGGAAGTCTTGGATATAGCCATTATGACCCTTGACCTGCCTTTGGTCCCCGAAGAGTCGGTGTCTGTCATATTTCACGAGGGCAGACTGGTACATCATACCTACTCCCTAGTTAGAGGAATGACTTTATCCCTGACTTGGGATGGCAGGCTTATCAAGGTGGACCTTGACGCTAAAGAGTTGAAGTTTCGTCGGAAGGCTCTGTCTATCATAGGCATTGGCTCAGATACGCAGTCGGATGTGGCTGAAAACCATGACGCCTATCTCGCGGAAATATACGATGAACGATAGGGTCTTGATAGATACTTCAGCTTTCTAATTTAGAATTCGGGCTCAAAGCCCAAGGGGTCTTCCATAGCCTGGACCATGTCCAGGGCTTCCTGGGCCGCGTCTGCCAGTATGGAGTCTCCCATATCCAGGCACCTTCTCAAGACCCTCTTGGCGAGTTCGCCCCCTATCTGGCCCAGGGCATCTATGGTGACCAGTTGGACCTGAAGGTCGTCGTCCTGGAGGAGGGGTATGAGATGGACAACCGCCTCCTCCTCACACATATCTCCGCAGGCATGGGCCGCTTCGTATCGGATAGCCGGGTCGGAGCTTTCCAGTTCACCGAAGAGCAGGGGCAGCCATTCGGGTTCCCCGGTTTTCCCCATGGCGTATATGGCGCTGGACTTCATCTCCGCGTCGTCGCTGTCGTAGGCCCACCGGATGTAATCGCCTATTTCGGGGGTGTTGAAGGCGGACACCGACTCCAGCGCCCTCCGCCTTACGTCCGTGCGCTCGTTTTCGTCTTGAAGGGCATCCATCAGGGACCCCTTCACCAGTTCCCCGTCCCTGGGGAGGATTTTGCCGTCCTGGGACAGGGACGCGAACTTGCCCAGGGCCATGGCCGCCGAGGCCCGTACCTCCACCGACCTGTCGGACTTCAATAGCTCCACCAGGGAACCTATCAATGAACGGTCCTCGAACTCCCACAGGCCCGATATTGCCTTCTGCCTAACTGCCGGGTCGGGGTCTCTAAGACACACTTTGAGTATGGCGCTGAAATCCAACTGGGCGTCGTCCTCAGCCATCCCCACCAGGGCCTCTACCACACTCCGCTTGCGCTGGGAAGACACCCCGAACCACGCCCTTGCAAACGCTCCCAACTCTGCCGGGGTGAGGTCTGATAGCTCCGTGAGGGTGGGATGGTCCAGGTCGGCGCCCTCTTCGGCTATATGCTCCATACATTTCTCTAGGGACAAGAGCTATCTCCTTAATCCAGCCGGCACCCGGCCCGTCATTGCTACGAAAATCCAGGTGTTGGAGCACCCACCGCACCCTGAAGGGTGCGGCATCCCTCACCCACAGTCATTCCCGCGAAAGCGGGAATCCAGGCTCCCGCAACGTCGGGTTATACCCTACTCCTTGGTTGCTACCGACACGCTGCCCAAGCAAAAGGCAGGGGTCCGTAATGAGCCGCCTACCCAGTGGCCCTCCCTTTCCGTAGCCTGGATGTCCTTCAGGGCCGTGTACACATTACCAGATATAACGGTGTTTTTCACCCTGCCGGTGACACTGCCTCCCTCGACCCGATACCCCAGGAGCACGTTGGCGTTGAAGTCTCCCCCCAGGATATTGCTCTGCCCCGCGCCCAGAAGGCTCTCCACTATAAGCCCATCCTTTACCCCGCCTATCATATCCTGGTACGAGACATCCCCTTCACCGATTACAATGACGCTGGTCCCCGGTGAGGGAAGGCTGCTTATACCCCTGTGGGCGTTTCCCGTGCTCTCCTCTCCGGCCTGGGCTGCCGTCTGAAGGTCGTACAGGAAGTTGGATATTACCCCCTTGTCTATCAGGGGCATCCTCCTGGAGGGGACCCCCTCATCATCGCACATCCGGCTGCCGGGGACGTAGGGCAGGTATGGCTCATCCCACAGGCTGAACCGCCGGTCCAGCATCTTCTCTCCCAGCTTCCCCACCAGGGGCGAGGCACCCTGGAGGACTGTCTTTCCGCTAAATCCCCCCAGCAGCGGCCCCAGCAGCGCCCCCCTTACTCCCTTTGGGGTAAATATCACCGGCACCTGGCCCACAGGAGCGGGTACGATGTTTCTGGAGTATTCCAGCTGCTTCTCCACAGTGGCGACAATCTCCGACGTATCGGTGATGGGCCGGCAGGAGCTTTTGCCGTCGGACACGAAAAGCATGTCCGTGTCCTTTATCAACGTCCCGCTTACGCCAAGGGCGAAGATACTCTTGGTGTAAGTGGCATATCCTCCCCTGGAGTTGAGCACAGTTATAGTGGTTACTCCCTTGGACACGCTGGCGTCGCACACAAGGTCGGAGTTGGACCCCACCAGGCGGTCTATGGCTGTCTGGCCCAAGTTGACCATCTGGTCCATTGGGAAGGACTCGGTCCGGGGGTCGTAAATCTCGACGGGAGAGAAGCTGCTGTAGGTTGGGAACTCCAGCCTGGCTTCAGGGCCAAAGGGCACCATCTCCATGGTGTTGTTCACCAGGCTGTCGGTGTCTCTGAAGTCCGAGGTGGACGAGAAGCCCACCTTGCCGTCCTTTATGACCCTCAATGAGACTCCGGAGCTCTCCCTGCTCTCCACCAGCTTGACCCGGTTGGCCTCGAAGAGTACAGGCTCATCCCTGTGATGGACGTAGAAGACCTCGGCCTCCTGAGATACCCTTTTGGCCTTTTCCAGCAACTCCTCCAGGTCTATGCCGTCTTTCTGCGCCGGACTCATTATGAAGACCCCCCTATAAGGCATTTCTGGATGCGGATGTGGGGGCTGCCGTTGGATACCGGAAGGGGGGACTGGCCTCCCTTGCCGCAGCCTCCACCCTGGTTCATGTCCAGGTCGTTGGCAATGGCGTCCAGGTTCTCAAGGGTAGTGAAGAGGTTGCCCGACAGCAGCACCGGCCGCATAAGCTCCTCTACCCTGCCATTGCGTATTGCGTATGCTTCCCCGGCGGAGAAGGTGAACTGCTCCATGCTGGTCATCCCGCCATACCAGTTGCACACGTACAGCCCGTCCTTAATGTCGGAGATGATGTCTTCAAAAGTGGCATCCCCGGGCTCGATGAAGGTGTTGGTCATGCGCACGATGGGCGGGAACTGGGATGTGATGGCCCTGGCGTTGCCTGTCGGAGCTTCGCCCAGGGTGGCTGCCGTCTCCCTGGAGTGGAGCCTTCCCACCAGAACCCCCTCTCTCAGCAGGTCCGTCCTGGTGGCCGGGACCCCCTCGTCGTCGTACATATAGCTGCCCCTCAGACCGGGCACCGCAGCCCCATCCACCACGTTGATATGAGGCCCGCCGAAGCGCCTACCCATGACCATTATCTCGCGCATTCTCTGGTTCTCATACACGTGGTCGGCTTCCGAGAGATGGCCGAAAGCCTCGTGAATGAACACCCCGGCCAGCACCGGGTCCAACACTACGGTGTACTCCCCACCCCTGGCCTGGGGAGCGTTGAGGAGGTCCACGGCGCGCTGGGATGTCTCCCTGGCTTGCTCATGGAGCTGCTCAACAAAGGCAAAGTCCCCGTTGGAGCCAAGGCTGACCCCCGACTGCTGCACGTCGCCCCCGTCCCGCGCCATAGCACTCAGGCGGAGGCTCACGTCTATCTTCTCCTGCTGGATATAGGTGCCGTCGGAGGTAGCCAGGACCCTCTTCCTGCGGCCATCGCTGTAGGCTATGGTGGAGGTGGTTATCTTTGGCACGCCCCAGATGATGTCCACGTACTGGCTGAGGAGGGAGTTCTTGTCCTCCAGGGATACTTGCATGGGACTCTTCCCCACCGGAGGGGGCACTATGTCAACCACCGGCTCCATGGGAGCTATCTCGATTCCCCTGTCTCCTACCAGGCGGGCGTTGCGCACTGCGGTAGCCACCTTATCGCTAAGCCCTTCCAGGTCGTTGAAGCACACGAAGCCCCATCCCCCGGCCAAGGCCCTGACACAGCCGCCGATGCCTGTGGTGTGCCCGATCTCGTCCAACTCCCTGCCGCGATAGCGGATATGCGACCCGTCGGTCTCCTCTATACGCACCTCAATGTGCCTGGCAGTGTGACCCTTGAGGGCATCTTCTATGCGGTCCCTTATATTATCGTCCATGCAGACTACATCCTCTTCTATTATCCTCATCGTCGAGGTTAATCCCATTGCAGCGCAAATATAGCATAACATAATGGGCCGAGTCTCCGGTATGCCTATGGCCTCAGGGCAATCGCATTAGAGATTATGCCTTCGCCTCCTCGCTTGTAGGGACAGGTTTCAAACCTGTCCCTACCTCGCGGGAATTGCCCATGCCCCTTGCGGGCCGCGTAAGGGGTATGGAAATGACGGGCAGCCTTCCACTTCGTCACTCCCGCATCTCGTCATTCGTCACTCCCGCGAAAGCGGGAGTCCAGAGGCTGGGCCATAGTGGACTTCGCAGAGGTGGCGACATTCCAAGACCCTGGATTCCGGCCTACGCCGGAATGACGGGCTGGGCGCTGCCTATCTTTATGCGGTCCAATCCAAATGCGATTGCCCTACTATGGCCTCCTTGCCCATTCATCCTCGGTCAGCCCGTCATCCCAGTCATCGGGACCGTCCCGCCTCATTCTCAGCCTCAGCCTCCGCACTACATAGGCGGCCACGAGGATTACTATCGCTGCCAGTACAAGCAGACCTAAGAGCATGTTGTTCAGATGAGCGAAGGATGGGCCATCGCCGCCGCCGCTGCTGCCCCGTTCCTCAAGGGCCGACGACCATCGCTGGTCCAGCCCGGTGAGGCCGAATCCATAGGAGGCTTGAAGGGCGGTCTCGGTGTCCCTCCCGTCATTCAGATGTCCAAGAAAGGCACGGAATCCACTTGGCCCGTAGGTCTCCAGCAGATACCCTACTACGCTCTCAGCCTTGCGGTAGAAGTAGCGGATGTCTTCGGACCTGCCGGGGATGGCGTGCATGTGTACCAGGGGCATGACGTTGGGCGCGGCGTCTGCGCGGGACCCAACACCGGAGCCGTAGGAGCCGGGCTCCACGTAGCTGGCAAAGCCCTCATCAACCCAGGCCGGGACCATTGCCCTGGGAGAGCCGGTGACCTGCTCCATAATCAGGTGTGCCGATTCGTGTACGATGAGGTCGGGACTCATTCCTACGCCGATGAACAGTCCATGGCTGCTGAAGGCGAACCCCTGGAACAATTGCTCCCGGGTGGCGGTCCGGCTTAGTTGAGGGAGGGCCGGGCCAGCCTCGGACATGGAGTTGTAGATGATACCCCTAAGGGGTGTCTCAAGACCTACGTGTAAGATGTCGCTAATGATATAAAGGGACTCTTCTACTTGCTGAGTAGCGTCCTTCACCCGGCTATCCGGCAGGTCATGCCAGAATATGGTCAGGGGACCTGCATCCGCCGCCCGCCATTGGAACCTGCTGTCAATATACTGGAGGGTCTCGGCCCTGGTCTCCAAGACTTTGCCCTGGGAGTCTCGAATAGAGTAGTAATACTCCAGTCCAACGCCGGGGGGTATGTAGTCAATGCCCGATGTATAGAGATTGAACGTGGTCCTTATGTATTGGGATGGGGCTACCTTGGGGTAGACATAGGACCATATCCCCGACGGGTAAATCCGATAATAGAGGGTTACTTCCTCTATATCCTCCCCTCCCTCTACTTCGAGGTTGAAAACTATGCTTTCAGGAAAGTTGACGTCGGTATCATCCGAGATGACCCTTATACCATCTACACTATCACCGGCTATACCATTGCCGACGGCGAGGACTCCCGGGGCCTGCAGGACCGGAGACAGTAGAGGTATTAGAAGAGCAATGAACACCCAAATCATTGCTCTTCGTGGGAGTAATCTCTGCGGGGCTGTTGCCGGTAATCGTCTGTGCACAAATATATTATATTCCATAAAAGCCTGGGATGAGTGGTGAATGAGTCGCAGGTAAGCTGGGCCCCCAGGTTGTAACTGTTCAGACATGATGAGTGGTGGCCGCTACCTCACCGTCATTCCGGCGCAGGCCGGAATCCAGGGGTGGTGTTGTGGGTGACTTCGCAGCGACTCCCCAGGTTGCAGGACCCTGGATTCCCGCTTTCGCGGGAATGACGGTGCCGGCTGCTGGCTATTTTCATGGTAACAACGAATTGGGTCCAGAGAGATCCCTCAAGTCTGAACAGTTACCCCAGGTTCCTCCAGGGTCTTTTAATTCTCCCTCTCCCTGGAGGGAGAGGGCTGGGGGTGAGGGGGGAATCCTTGGCATCAGCAACGGCTTCCTGGGCGGGAACGCCCTCACCCTAACCCTCTCCCTCTGGGAGAGGGGATTTTCCCGACAATCAAAAGACCCTGCAGGTTCCTCAGAGAGAGTTGAGTTGATATATATGATAAACTATATATGCTATCCTGATGGAGGTAAACTTATGACAGCCACCCCTGAAAGTCCCGTTAGTGTGAGCGACAGTAGGGTACATTTGAGGGAAGCCCGGATGGAAATCGGCAAGTTTTATCTAATAGAGTACAAGAAACGCACCCTTGCCATCCGTAAGTTGCACAATACAAAGATAGAAGTCTATGGACTTCCTAGATAAGATTTTATCTCTAAGTAGATAATGAGGTTAGCATGTCCACCAAGCCCACTCCCATTGAGATTCCCCACAACCTCCTTGAGAGTATCTACCGCGAAGCCCGGAGCGCCTTCCCCTCCGAGTGCTGCGGGTGGCTTACTGGCAGCGCAGACAGTGAAGGGGTCTCTGAGATTCGCCCTTGTGTGAATGCCCAGACATCGGGCGCCCATCCGACTTCCCCAAATCGCAGCGCCGAGACTGCTTACGTGT
Source organism: Dehalococcoidia bacterium (assembly GCA_965219725.1). Taxonomy (GTDB): domain Bacteria; phylum Chloroflexota; class Dehalococcoidia; order Lucifugimonadales; family JAGWBF01; genus CBDCOF01. Next base: position 307,953 of record CBDCOF010000001.1, read on the forward strand.
TCAGCGCGGATGACCTGCTGACATTCAATCGCAGTTTTGACAGCAGCGCGCCCGCCCGAATCATTTACCACTCCCACCCCAATGGCCGGGCCTACTTCTCGGATACGGACAGGACGGTTGCCACCAGCCCCTGGGGAGATGGGCCTGCCTACCCGGTCCAGCAGCTTGTGGTGGGGATTGACGGCGGCCAGGTCGTTGAATCTGCCCTCTTTACCTGGTCCGACGATGACCAGGGCTTTGTGGAGATTGCCAGGTATGAGGGAGCGGTCATCTGACGGCTACTCCATGCCGAGCCTCGCATGGTGGGGTGGGCGACGCGCAAGCAACGCTCCGGCCCTTTCTTGGACTATCCTGGACTGAAATGAAGAAGCATTACTTTGCCCTTCTTCTCATGCCCCTTTTCCTACTGATATTGCCCGACTGCTTCGGAGGTCTCGGCCTGCGGAATGAGCAGGAACGCCTGGCCCAAGACCGGGGTTGGGTCGAGGCCAGGTTGGATGCGGTAATATCCCTGTATGGAATAACCCCCGAAGGCACGGAGGCCCTGGGACGCCTGGACCTGCGGCGGATGCGGGACCAGCCGGGCTTTTTCGGAAGTTACGGGTACAAGGGATGGGCAGGCGTGGGCGAGGCCAAGCCCATTGGCGTCATGCACGAGCTAAGCCACTCCTACTGGGGCCTGTTTCCGATAACCGGACTGCCCCACCTTGGCTGGGACAGGACAGGTGGCGAGGACGTATCCCCGGCTATGGAACGCTATCACCGGGATGTGCTGGAGTTCATGCAGCAGCCTCCCGACCGGTATGAGCCTTTCCGAGACCGCCTTAGAAACCTCCCCCAACTCTCTTCGAGCAATCTTGCGCCCCTCTTCCATGCCATTGAAGCCGATGCCATTTATACCACCGCCGGCGACCTTGAGCTACTGCCCCCTATCCTCAGGAAGTATTGGGACCGTTTCCTACAGCCGGGCCCCTTTCATTCATGGCGCTCGGCCTTTCAGTGGTACGGGGGTCTGTCTGACGGGGATAAGCGGACTGCCAACAGGTTTCTAGGTTTCGAGCACTTCGACCTCAGCCTTTATGATTCCCTGGGGGCGACCGATCATGCCCTGCCGGCCCCCGGGACCTTGGGCCCTGAGACCAAGGAGATTGTGGTCCGGGAGGAGCGGCAACGCCTGCGGGACTTTGTGGAGGTCTTCGACCTGCTCCTGGGTTCACCGGAGCACCGGGAAAACTTCAGGTTTTGGCGGGGTTATCTCAGGGACAAGGTGGACTTGCACAAACGACATACCGGGCTGGTGACTTCGCTGGACTTGCCCAGAGCGGAGGAAATCGCCCTGGCGCTGGACTTCCTCGTAGAGGCCGGAAGCAGCAGCGCTGGTGAGAGGGCCGCCATGGTCATCAGGGAGCTTCAGGTACGGCCCTTCCTGGCAAACTTCCTGCCCGCGCTGGATGACCGTACCCTGCTGGAGATGGTCGCCTCCGAGGCTGAGCTTCCCGAAGGCGCTACTATCAGGGGCACGGCGGCTTTCGTGGAATCCCTGGAGAGGTTCATCCCTCAGGTCAACAGAGTCCTGGAAGCAGGAAGGGGTGACTTTTCCGAGGGCGCACAGGAGCTTACCTCCTATCTGAGCGGGGTGGACTTGTCTGCCCCCGAGGAGAAGGACGACCTGGAGCTTTTCTTCCGGCTTCTTCAGGGGTCGGACAACACGACGGCCAGGGGGGTTGCGGCTGCCATGGACGACTCCCTGCTGCGCAAATTGCTCAAGCCTATCCCAACCAGGCTCAGATTCCTCCTTGCTCCGGCCAGGTTCCTGGAAGTGGTTGACATAACCCCGGACTCGACGGTAGAGGAGCTTGCCCAGGGTATTAATGACATGATAGCTTACCCCTCGGGCAACTTTCGGATAGAGGAACCCTTCCTCGATGAGATGTACAGGGTGGTGGCTGCCAGGAGCAGGGCCTCTCCGGGAGAGACCCTTGGGGTCATAGCCGTCGCCCCCTTCCCCCTGGAGCGCTTCATGCTTCTACACCCCACCGAGGCCGTGGACATCATGGCAATAGACTTGGGCATCACGGCGGGTATGGTGAAGTCCGGCGACTCGGTGACCTTCCCACCTGCCAGGCATATTTATCGCCTTATCTACGCAGACCCGGAGTTTGCCGCCCGTGTGGTAGGCCAACTGGACAGGGACGAGGAAGACGGCCTGGCGCTGGAGGCCCTGGCCCAATTCGCTTACGATGCAGACAGGCTGGAGGCGGTCCCCGGCCTCCCAATCTCCCTGGAGAGGGACGGGCGATTTCTGAAAAGACTCCTGGAGGACATGGGCCAAGACTGGCTGCACGACCGCATCGAAGACGTTGTGCGCCTCTACGGGCAGCGTGTCAGCGCAAGGGAGTCGCCCGGAGATTTCCTGGAAGCCTATCAAAAAACCATCACGGCGGCGGTGTCGAGCCTTGATGAGGGGATGGCAAGGAGGGCGTTGGAGGAGATCATCGGGGAGGTTTTTGGGTGAGAGAGGAGGCGCTCTTTAGTGAGAGGGTGCCTCCAAAGCTCACTCTCCACCACACCCTGTTTTTCGCGCTGGCATACCCTTTGGTCTGTGGAGGGTTAATGGTCGGGGCGGCCAGATTTGAACTGGCGACCCCCTGCACCCCATGCAGGTGCGCTCCCGGGCTGCGCCACGCCCCGTTTCGATTCCCGACTCAGGATTCGGGCTTGCCGAAACACCCCGACCTGAATTAAGGATACCACAACCTCGCTCCTACTGCAAGAGTGAGGAAGGGACTGTTTCAGGATAATCACATCATCACATCCCACAGTGATTGTTTAGACTTGAGGCTCATTCTGGCTCCAACTCGTCATTCCCGCGAAAGCGGGAATCCAGAAATTCCAAGGACAAGGAACGTTGCTGGCTGCGAAGGCTCGTGGATTCCGGCTCAAGGCCGAAATGACGGTGAGGCGGCGGTCGTGATTCATCATGTCTGAACAGTTACATATTGATTGCAGGGGTTGTGGCGCTGTGTTATAATCCGTTGGAAGAAAGATGGAAAATAGGATAGGATAAGGTTCGTGGGGAATGATAGACAAGGACAGAAAGTCCCAGATAGTAACCGAATATCAGTTACATGAAGGCGATACAGGCTCCACAGAGGTCCAGGTGGCCATCCTGACGACACGCATTGCCCAGCTTACGGCGCACCTCAGGCAGCACCACGCCGATACTCACTCGCGTGGGGGACTCCTTAAACTGGTAGGCCAGCGCAGAAGCCTGCTGAACTATCTGTCCCGGGAAGACGTAACCAGATACCGGACTCTCATCACCCGATTGGGCCTGAGAAGATAAGTCCCCACCAAAAGGTAGGGGCTTTCCTACTTTTTTGATACTTCATCCGGCGCGCCCGTCGCGTTATCCCTATTTCCAAATGTGTTACCCTCATTTTCAGAAAGGTCGTCTAACTTTAACTATGCTTTATTCTGCGGAACGGGTTATTGGAGGTAAGACACTGGTCATTGAGACCGGGAAGTATGCCGGTCAGGCTAATGCTGCCGTCACCGTAAGCTGTGGCGATTCCGTAGTCCTGGTAACAGTATGTGTAGCTCCACAATCAAGGCCCGATATTGACTTCATGCCCCTCACCATAGACTACGAAGAGCGTCTGTATGCGGCAGGCAAGATACCGGGCAGCTTTTTCCGAAGGGAGGGCCGGCCCGGGCAGGAAGCCATCCTCTTTGGCCGGCTTACGGACCGCCCCTTGCGCCCCTTGTTCCCAAAGGGCTTCCATAACGAGGTCCAGGTAATCATCACCGTCCTATCCGTTGATAAAGAGAACCCGCCTGAAATCCTTGGAATGGTGGGGGCCTCGGCAGCCCTCTCTATATCCGAGATACCCTTTGATGGACCTGTGGGGGCCTCCAGGGTCGCTCATGTAGGCGACTCCTACACCGTAAACCCCACTTACGGCGAGATGGACAGGAGCGACCTGAGCGCGGTGGTAGCCGGCACCAGGGACGCGGTGATGATGGTGGAATCGGGGTCCAATGAGGTCCCGGAAGAGGTGGCGCTGGAGGCAATTCGCCGGTGCCAGGAGGCCAACGGCCTGGTTATAGATATGATCGAGGAGATAGTGACCGCCGTCGGCAAGCCCAAGATGGCCGTTACTATTGACCTCTCTAACGATGGCCTCACCGGGCAGATAGACACTATCCTCAATGGCAGGCTTTCCCATACGCTGGAAGCCGGGTCGGGGAAGGTCGAGCGAGAGCGCGCCCTTCACGACTTGGAGGCGGAAGTCCAGGAAAGGCTGGAGGACCAGTATCCTAAAGAGAAGATAGCGGACTCTTTCGAGGACATTGTCAAAAAGCTGATGAGGACCCGCATCCTGGAGGAGGGAATCAGGCCCGACGGAAGGGGGCTTACCGATATACGTCCCATATCCTGCGAGGTGGGACTGCTCCCCCGTACCCACGGCTCGGGGCTGTTCACTCGTGGGCAGACCCAGGTCTTGAGCATCGCCACCCTGGCCTCGGTAGAGATGGCGCAGACCTTGGATACCCTTGGCCCGGAGAACTCCAAGCGCTTCATGCACCACTACAACTTCACTCCATACTCCACGGGAGAGGTGAAGCGGGTGGGTTCCCCCGGCCGCCGGGAGATAGGACACGGCGCTCTAGCAGAGCGGGCCGTCCAGGTAGCCCTCCCGGATGAAGAGGCATTCCCCTATGTGATAAGGATAGTCTCCGAAGTCCTCAGTTCCAACGGGAGCACCTCTATGGCCAGTGTGTGCGGCAGCACCCTGGCCCTTCTGGATGCGGGCGTGCCCATGAAGCGCCCTGTGGCAGGGGTTGCCATGGGCCTGATCAAGGGTGAAGACAGCCGGTTTGCGGTTCTTACGGATATTGAGGGAATGGAGGACCACCTGGGAGATATGGACTTCAAGGTGGCTGGCACCTCCGAGGGAATCAATGCCCTCCAGATGGACATAAAGGTCAAGGGCTTGACCTATGAAGTGCTGGAGCGGGCCCTGATGCAGGCCAGGGAAGGCCGCCTTTTCATTCTGGACAAGATGCAGGAGGCGATCGCCACGCCCAGGGCCCAACTGAGTCCCTATGCCCCAAAGATGGCCCGGTTGGTGGTGCCTGTTGAAAAGATCGGCGCAGTCATCGGTCCCGGAGGCCGGACCATCCGCGCCATCCAGGAGGAACTGCAGGTAAACATAGAAATCCAGGACGATGGCGTGGTATTTGTCGCTGCCTCCAGTGATGAGATGATCAAGAGGGCTACGGGACGTATAGAGAGCCTCACCAGAGAGATTGTCGTTGGAGACATCTTCACCGGCAAGGTAATGCGGATGACCAGCTTTGGGGCCTTTGTAGAGTTGCTTCCCGGCAAGGAGGGCTTGGTGAGGCTCAGTGATCTGGGGGACGTGGAAGAGGACTTGGACGTGGGCCAGGAGATCACGGTGGTCGTGCAGGAAATAGACTCCATGGGCAGGATCAACCTCTCCCGGCGCGCCCTCTTCGGCGGCGATGAGGGAGGCAATGAGCAGGCGCCCAGGCCCCCCAGGCCGGCCGGTGTTCGTCCTCCTCCTCGCCCTGGCGGCGGGGGCGGTCCGCCCTTCGGCTCAAGAGGGCCAAGGCAAGGGCCGGGGCCGGGAGGTGGAGACCGACGGCCCCCTCCCAGGCCGGGCGGGCCAAGCGGACCCAGGTCTGGTCCCGGTCCCGGTCAGAGCAGAAGACCGCCACCACCCAGGTCTGATCCTCGCGGCCTGTCGAGGTAAATAGATAGGCTATTCTGATGATGCCCTGTTGCTTTGCAGCAGGGCATTTGGTTTCTACCAAAAGCCTTCGCTGCATAGGCGCTGGATTCCGGCCCAGGCCGGAATGACCGGGCTGCCTGGCATGTGGGGTCTTTCTATTCTCGGAAAAAATCTCCCTTCTCCCCACAGGAGAGGGGTTGGGGGTGAGGGACATCTTTCCCTTGCAATCATGTTTGACCTCGGTGCGCCCCCTCACCCCGGCCCTCTCCCTCCAGGGAGAGGGAGAATAGAAAGACCCTAGCTTGGCATGGGGAGGCCCTTCCAGCGCAATTGAATGTCTGGTATCATCAATAGTGATGCGAGAACGGAGAACTAGGCTGGACTGGCGCTCTTGCGGCTTGCATACGAGGATGAAAATGGGACGTCGCAGGCCCAAGTGGTCCCTTCCCCCTTGACGGGGGAAGGTTAGGATGGGGGTGATACCCCCGCCCACTGGCCACTTGGGCCGTGATACCCCCCACCTCAATCCTCCCCCGCAAGGGGGGAGGAGGCTGGTCATTTTCATAGTGATGACAGGGTTGGGCCGGATGATAGACCTTGTAGACCCGTCTGTCCACTCGATTCTACTCAGCAAACAGGGAGGGAGATATGGCTTCGATAAAGGTGGTGGTCAATGGAGCAACCGGCAGGATGGGGAGGGAGGTGGTGTCTGCCCTGTGCCGGGAGCCTGACATGGAACCCGTGGGCGCGGTCTGCAAGCGGGAACGGGGAGATAGCATGGACCTCCCTGACGGGTCTGGAAGCATTCCCCTGTCCACCAGCCTGGAAGAGGTCATGAATGCCGCCAAGCCCCAGGTATTGGTGGACTTTACCAACGCAGAGGCGTGTATGGCAGCATTGCCCGCGGTAGTGGGGCAGGGGGTGAGCCTGGTAACAGGCACCACCGGGCTGAGTGACGAAAACCTCCAGGAACTGGACCGCTTCTCCAGGGAGCAGAGCGTCGGCATAATAGTCGCCCCCAACTTTGCCCTGGGAGCGGTGCTCCTCATGCACCTGGCGAAACAGGCGGCGCCCTTCTTCGAGTACGTGGACATTATCGAGATGCACCACGAGGCCAAGATAGATGCGCCGTCGGGCACCGCCCTGGCCATGGCTAGATCAATAGCTCAGGACAAAGAGTACCAGCGAAACTATCCTGAGAGAGAGCCTTTGCCCGGCACCAGGGGCGGAGAATACAACGGCGTCGGGGTCCATAGCGTGCGCATGGCCGGCCGCAATGCCTACCATCAGGTCATTTTTGGCACGGCAGGCCAGACCCTTACCCTCCAGCATGACACCCTGGGCCGGGACTGTTACATGCCCGGGGTAATGCGCGCTATACGAGAGGTGGTCGAGCGCAAGGACCTTGTGGTAGGCTTGGACAAACTCCTGGGGCTGTAGCCTGAGCATAATATGCGACCCCATTAACCTCCTGACGGGTCCTCCCCTTGAACCGAGAGGGAGCCAGGGGGAGGTCATTTATAATAGCAAGAGGCGTACCCGATGAAAGAAGTAAGTATCGCTGTGGTGGGCGCCACCGGAGCCGTAGGTCGAGAGTTCCTTAGGGTCATGGAGCAGCGCAAGTTCCCCGCCGGGTATATCAAGCTGCTGGCGTCCCACAGGTCGGCAGGCAGCCGTATGAGGTTCAACGGCGAGGAGCTAGAGGTGGAGGAGACCACCCCCGACTCCTTCAACGGGATAGACATAGCGTTCATCTCAGTCAGCCCCACCCGGCTCAGCGGCGAGTTTGGCCCCATAGCTGTGGATGCCGGGGCGTTGGTAATTGACGACAGTTCCTACTTCCGTATGGACCCCGCAGTGCCCCTGGTTGTGCCGGAGGTAAACGGCGAGGACGTGGAGTGGCACCAGGGCATCATATCCATACCCAACTGCTCCACCACTCCGCTGGTGATGGTGGGCCATCCCCTCCACAAGGAGGCACCCATCAAGAGGATTATCGCCGATACCTACCAATCGGTATCGGGCGCCGGGGGTGGGGCTATGACGGAGCTCCGGGAGCAGGCCCGTGCCATGCTGGACGGAAAGCGGGCCGACCCCCAGGCTATGCCTCACCAGATTGCCTTCAACGTCATCCCCAGGATTGACAACTTTCTTCCCAACGGCTACACCAGGGAAGAGGACAAGATGCTGGAGGAGACCAGGAAGATTATGCACGCCCCGGACGTTTCCGTCTCCGCTACCTGTGTGCGCGTGCCGGTGTACGTGTCTCACAGCGCAGCCGTGCATATTGAGTTCGAGCGCCCCATGTCCCCTGAGCAGGCTAAGGAAGTCCTGAGCGCTATGCCGGGGGTGAGGGTGTTGGACTCCCCGCAGGACAGCCTGTACCCCATGCCCTGGGACGTGGCCGGCACCGACGACGTGTTTGTGGGGCGCATTCGCCAGGACGTGTCCCACCCCAACGGCCTGGCTATGTGGATAGTGTCGGATAACCTCAGAAAGGGCGCAGCCCTTAACGCCATCCAGATAGCCGAGGAGGTGTTGAGAAGGGACTGCCTCGCCCCCGGCAAAATCAAGAGCGTCTCCCAGGCCGATTGAGCAAGGCATCTGGATTCCGGCCTACGCCGGAATTCCCCATGCCCTTGCGGGCCACATACGGGGATGAAAATGACGGGCAGCGCCAGCTTCAATAATCCCTTCCTCCTTGGACGGGGGAAGGTTAGGATGGGGGTGATACGTCCGATGAGGGAAACGCCCCCCCACCTCAATCCTCCCCCGCAATGGGGGGAGGAGGTAGATTTTCATGGTAATTGCCCATGCCCCTGCGGGCCACATACGAGGATGAAAACCCTATTTTCATAATAATTACGAAGTGGAAGGGTGCCCGCCCATTTTCATCCCCTTACGTGGACTGCAAGGCCATTGGGAATTCTGAGGGGAGCAAATAGTCCTATCTTGTCTGATAAAGCCTTGAAAACAGCTATGGAAAATCACCTGCGAGAGGTCGCTTTCAAGGTCCCGCGTCTATCGAGGGAAGGGAAAGGCGTGGAGGTACTAGGCCCCGTGCCGGGCAGGCCCGAAGACGAGGACCTGGAAATAGGGGTGGACCGTGTATGTGAGGAAGTCCTGGAAAGCCACCTCCGGTCCACGGGGCTGAGGATAGACGTCCACTCGGAGCACGGCCTTATCGAGATAGGCGGCGACGGGCCGCCCCAATACCTGGCCGCCTGCGACCCCTTCGACGGCTCTGGGCTGTTTCGCAGGGGCCTCCCCTCGGAGTGGTGGAGTGTCGTGACCTTCTACGGACTTGACGCGACTCCCATAATGGGCGGCGCTGTGGACATCCTCCGAAAGGAGATGTATATCGCAGATAGGGGCGGTGTTACCCTTGTATCCCTGGAGGATGAGGCCCGTACCCCCGTCTTACCTTCCGGCAAGACCGGGCTTGATGATGATACGGTGATAGCGGCCTACCTGATGGACCCCTCCTACTTGTCCGACTGGGTTGCGCGGATGAGAGGCTTTTTGGACAGGTTTCCCCGGATACGTCTGTGGCCTAATGGGGGGTCTTGTATCTACCCCTGGATTGCCAGGGGGCTGGTACATGCCTATGTGATGTTCGGCGAACCTCGGTCTGAGATAGACCCCGGGCTGGCCTTTGCATGGGCCTCGGGATATGAGACATTCTCTGTGAGCGAAAGCGGAAGTCCGGGGACTTATCGGTTTGCACCTGCAAGGCAGGCGGAAAGAGTCCCGTTTTTTGTTGCAGCATGTACAAAAGGACTGGCTGAAGATATAATAAGCGAAATCCGCATAGGAAATGTACCAGTATAACAAAATAGGTGGACAAGCATTCATTATGAGGAGACTAGGAGGGTCGGTATGGCGACAGATATAGGCAGACTCATAACGGCTATGGTAACCCCTTTTGACGAGCAGGGGAATGTGGACTACGAGCAGGCCAAGCGCCTGGCCAATGCCCTGATTGACTCGGGAAGCGATGGGCTGGTGGTGTCGGGCACCACCGGCGAGTCCCCTACCCTGACCACCGAGGAGAAGCTGCGGCTGTTTTCCGAGGTGAAGAGCGCCGTGGGGAATAGGGCCGCCATAATAGCCGGCACAGGCAACTACAATACTGCCGAGAGCATTGAACTGAGCAAAGAAGCCGAGCAAGAGGGAGTGGACGGCCTTCTTCTGGTGGTCCCCTACTACAACAAGCCTCCTCAGGAGGGCCTGTACCAGCACTTCAAGGCCATCGCCGGCAGCGTACATATCCCGTGCATCGTTTACAACGTCACCAGCCGGACGAGCCTGAACATGAGCCATGACACTACCATCCGCCTGAGCCACATAGACAACATTGTGGGGGTGAAAGAGGCGGGGAGCGACATGGACCAGATCGCCCGCATCATAAATGGCGCCGGCGACGACTTCAGGGTATGGAGCGGCAACGACAACGAGACCTTCTACATAATGTCCATGGGTGGGTATGGTGTGGTCAGCGTGGCCTCTCACCTGGTAGGGTCCCAGATCAAGCAGATGATGGGCCTGCTTTTGGAGGGAGACGTGGAGGGGGCCGGGGCCGAGCACCGCAGGCTGCATGACCTGTTCAAGGTGTTGTTCATCGTATCCAACCCCATACCTGTCAAGTATTCCCTCAACAAAGTGGGGTTCAACGTGGGCCTCCCCAGGCTGCCCCTTATTCCCGCCGATGATAAGTCGGCTGCTCAGATAGACAGTGTGCTGAAGGAATATGAGATAGACATCCCGGTCCCCAGATAGGAGACATTCAAGTATCTATTATCTATGCTGACAGGAGCCGCTTGTGAGGGGCCGGTGGCAGATATGGGCGCGATGCGCGTGTGCTGCGCCGGCCCACTAAGCTATACAAAATCAAGAACCTGCACGACCCGGTTCACCTTGGCGTTGTAGCAGGCGCTGGGGCTTGCCCGTTAGGTGAGGGCCACTCTTACGGATGGATTAGACCGGAGCGGCGGGCCATCGCGTGAGGCGCAACCACGGCAGTGGCACGGTGTTGAGTCTGCTGAGGGGCGTAGCGGTCTACTCGGGAAAGTATGCTCGTCTCGCTTTCCAAGGAGTCACTCACAGGTAGAGCAACAGTGACTCTGCGTCCAACCACTCATCCAGTAAACGGAGGTGACCAACATGTTCCATGGGACGACTCGGCTCACTCCCCTACGCCTTTGCGCCCTTGCGCTGATTCTGGTCGCCCTGCTCGCCGCCTGTGGCGGGGATGCAGCGCCTGGAGAAGATGCTGACACCGAGGCGCCTGCCACGGAGGCGACCGAGAGAGTCCGTGCGCCTGCACCGGGCTCGCCTGCAATGGACAGGGAAATCTTGGTCACCGTCTACAATGCCCTGGACGGACCAAACTGGGAGAACAGCGGAAACTGGCTGAGCGACGCTCCGTTGGGCGAATGGTCTGGAGTCAGAACCGACGACAACGGCCGCGTGATTTGGTTGCAGATAGGGGGGTCAGGGTCTGGACAGGAGTTGAACGGGGAGATACCCCTGGAGCTGATTGGCCTCGGAGCCCTGGAAATACTGGGCCTCTCTGGCGGCTTCCATGGCGTCGATTTAAGGGGGGAGATTCCCCCGGAGCTGGGCAACCTTTCCAACCTGACGAATTTGTCAATCCAGGGGAACGGGTTCACCGGGCAGATTCCCCCGGAGTTGGGCAACCTTTCCAACCTGAGGGATTTGTCAATCGAGGGGAACGGGTTCACCGGGCAGATTCCCCCGGAGCTGGGCAACCTGGCCAGCCTTCAAAGCTTGTGGCTCCGTGGTGAGGGGCTTAGTGGGGGGATACCGCCTGAACTAGGCAACCTCTGGCAGCTGTATCGCCTAGAAATCTCTGGCACCCAGTTGGGCGGGGCGATACCACCAGAGTTGGGCAACATCAACCTAACGGAGTTACACCTCGTAAACAACGAATTGAGCGGTGAAATACCGCCGTGGCTGGGCAACCACTCGGCCCTAATAGGTCTGAGCCTCGGCGGAAACCAGCTAAGCGGGGAGATACCAGCCGAGTGGGGAAACTTCTACAGACTGGAATGGCTGGACCTCAGCGGAAACCAGTTGAGCGGGGCGATACCTTCCGGGTTGGGCAACATCGATACCCTGATAGGTCTGAATCTACACGAAAACCAGCTAAGCGGGGAGATACCAGCCGAGTTGGGTAACCTCGATAACCTGAAGAGTCTGACTCTACACGAAAACCAGCTAGGCGGGGAGATACCTTCCGAGGTGTGGAACATGCTTGAGCGGGAAGTCGAGATTGAGATCCATGGCAATCAGTTCCCGTGTCTAACGGGTGGGGGGCGCCACCTATATTATGAACAACGGGCCAACTGTTGAGTCCCAGGTGTGCCACTTCTCTTGACTCTGCGGGGATTGCACGTGGTTTGCCCAGGGGAGATACCGCCGGAGCTGGGCAGCCTCGCCACCTTGGAAAGTCTTGACCTGAGTAAAAACCAGTTGAGCGGGGAGATACCCTCAGAGTTGGGAGACCTTGATAACTTGACATCTCTGAACCTCGCAGAAAACCAGCTGAGCGGGAAGATACCGGCTTGGTTGGCCGACGTTGGTGAGAGCGCGGGATCTGTGAAGCTCTACTCCAACGAGTTCGAGTGCGCACCGAGTTCCCTAAAGGGCTTGGTCCTTTTCGACAACGTGCCGGATTGTTGAGGCCTCACGCACCTTTACACCTTCAAGAACAGGTCGAGGGGAACACGGAGCCACCAGCAAGGAGGTTAAACCATGGCGACGAAAGAACTGCGCAACCATGTTGACGCCCAGTGGCGCCAACAAGCTTCCTCGTGGGGTCAGGAAAAGCACGACCGCGAGCGCAAGCTGATTTACGACTACCTGGACCAAGATGAAAACATCATGGGGCTGGTGGGCTGTACTTGGGGGCCCGAGTCGGCATTCGCCGAGGGCGCGGGACTTATAATCCGGCAGCAAAGGCTCAAGGGCGCCGCCGTCGTCACCGACCTCAGCGTACACTTCGTCGCCCACAAGGGCCTCAACAAACTTGTGACTCAGATGCCATTGCCCAGCATCACGGCAGTGGAACACGCCCGCGGAGTAGTGACCGTGGCCGGCAACGGTATCCATAATTGGGCCGGGATGGGGCAGGACGACCCTTTCCAAGTCCGGGATATCCACGGCGAAGCGGGCCACCGCTTCGCCCAACTGGTGCAGCAACTCCAGACCGCGCCTCGCTCAACTGTCGCTCCCACCTCCGCCGGTCAACACTTCGGAATGAGCAAAACTGAACGCATTGATGCCCAGTGGCAGGACCGTTCCGCAATGGCCGGCCGAATGAATCCCGGACTTCTTAGCCGCCTTCTTACCAATGTCTCGGGCGCCAATCTCAAGAAGTACGAAGGCGAACGCAAGAAGCTCCACGAGATCCTTGATGACGACGAGAACATTGAGTACTGGCTGGGAGGCCGCTGGGGTTTGCCCAACGATTTCGAGGTCTCCACCTTCCGTGGGGGGGGCAAGACAGGCCACGAGGGTATCGCAGTCGCTACAGACCGCCGGGTTCTCCTGTTGCGGAGTGGTGCGCTCGGCTCCAGGGAAATAGAACTGCCCTACGACCGCATCGATGACGTCGGATACAACGATGGGATGACCTCCTCCGGCGTCAAGTTCGAAGGCAGTACAATCGAACCCTACAGTTTCTACTTTGACCACAACAACAAAGCTGGCGTCAAAGGCCAAGCGCGGCGTCTTGTTGATTGCGTCCGGCAGCATCTGAGCGCGCCGCCCGCCGCGGATTAGGTCCCCCAATCGTCACTCCCGCGAAAGCGGGAGTCCACGCCCCACCCCTGGATTCCGGCCTACGCCGGAATGACGGTTCGGATGTCCATTTTCGCGGGATGCTACACCCTGAAGGGTGTGGTAGAGCGATCTGAGACATGGATTTTCATAATAGTGACGGTGGGTGGGGGATGCCAGGGCGAAAAACAGGGTGCGGTACGGATGAGGTTTTTCGGGACACCCCCCTAGATGATGGGTTGCAGGGGGATGGTCTCCCACCTGCGGGGGCCGGTGGAGATGAGATGGATGGGGCAGCCTACCAGTTCCTCTATGCGCTTCACGTAGGCTTTGGCCTCCGGGGGCAGTTGGGATATGTGGGTGGCATTGGCTGTAGGCTCCGTCCAGCCGGGAAGCTCCTCGTACACGGGCTGGCACCTATTCAGCAGGACCGGGCTGGCCGGGAAATGGTCAACAGCCTTGCCGTCAACCTCGTAACCTACACACATCTTGAGGTTGGGGAAGCCGTCCAGCACATCCAGTCTGGTGAGCACCAAGGAGGTGAACCCGTTGACGCGGGCGCTGTACCGTCCGGCGACTGCATCGAACCAGCCGATGCGTCTGGCCCTCCCTGTGGTAGTCCCGTATTCCCAGGCCTTCTCTCGCAGATTCTCACCTGTGGCGTCGAACATCTCCGAGGTCATAGGCCCGCTTCCCACCCTGGTGGAATAAGCCTTGAACACGCCTATGATGCCGGCAATATCCCTGGGGCCAATGCCCAGGCCGGTACACGCTCCGCCTATGGAGGGCGACGATGAGGTGACGTAGGGATAGGTGCCGTGGTCGAGGTCCAGCAGGGTCCCCTGGGCGCCTTCCAGGAGGATGTTCTGCCCCTTGTCCAGGGCCTCCTGGACTACCAGTTCGGTGGGGCGGATATGGTCTTTAAGACGCTCACCCCAGCCTACGCACTTGTCATATACTTCATCTACCGAGATGGGTTCCGCGCCGTATATCTTGGTGATAATGGCGTTCTTGAAATCTACAGCCTGCTTCATCCTGGGCAAGAAGTCTTCCGTGGAGATGTCCAGCAGTTCTCCACCCCTTATCCCGATGCGGCTGGTCTTGTCCACGTATGCGGGGCCTATGCCTCTGCCTGTGGTCCCCAGGGCTCCGGAGCCTTTAGCTTCTTCCTCCAGACGGTCCAACAGGATGTGATAAGGCATTATCAAGTGGGCGCGTTCGCTGACGCACAGGCGGCTGGTATCTACACCCCTGGATTCCAGGCTGTCCAGTTCGCTGATGAGCACATCCGGGTCCACCACCACCCCGTTGCCTATGATGCAGGTGGTCTGAGGCCAGAATATACCCGAAGGCACCAGATGAAGGCCGAACTCCCCCTGGTCGTTGACAACCGTATGCCCTGCATTGTTGCCCCCTGCGTAGCGCACTACGCAATGGACCTTCTCGGAAAGGTAGTCAACCACCTTCCCCTTGCCCTCATCTCCCCACTGGCCGCCTATTACGGCAAAAGCGGGCATCGCCCCTCCATCTGAATGCGTGCTGAATGTGTGTCAACCGGCTCGGATGACTCACATCTCAGCCCGGCTGTGGTGTGGCACATAATACGGTTAGTGGCTTGCCGGTCTTCACCCATGACGATAGATTGGGCTAATCGGCAATCAACCCTGGGAAGTATATCAAAAATGATGCCCATTGGGAAGCAAGTTTGGATTAGGGAACAGGGCCTTTTTAGTTCCAGAGAATTACTCAAGAGCCTTGTAACCATCTGCGCCTTCTGGTATATTAAGTTCTGTAACTTAAGTCACTTGCGGGTTAGCATAGACCTCTAGCTCCCACATAACCGTCTTGTTCGAGCGCAAGCGGATATGTGAATTAGCCCAATATTGGCTTGGGTTAGTGAATGTGCTACACTAAAAGGGTGTGACTAGGGAGGGGTGGGTGAGTGGTTTAAACCACCAGACTGTAAATCTGGCGCCCGGAAGGGCTTCGTAGGTTCAAATCCTACCCCCTCCACCACTTTAATAGATGTTATTCTTGGCGAAGTGAAGGGGCCGTGCTGAAAGCAGGCCCTCCTCTTGCGCAGGGTGGCAGGTATGATGCGCCGGCGTGTCATACGGTCCCGTAGGGCCCACATAGCTCAGTGGTAGAGCACGTTCTTGGTAAGAACGGGGTCGGCGGTTCAAGTCCGCCTGTGGGCTCCAGTGTTCGGTAAATTCAATTATGGTAAAACAAACCAAACGGAGGAGCCTAAATGGCAAAGCAGCGATTTAGCAGGGCCAAACCCCATATAAATGTAGGGACCATCGGTCACGTGGATCATGGTAAGACCACCCTCACATCAGCTATAACCAGTGTGCTGGCTGCGGCGGGCACTGGTACCAGCTACCGGGCCTTCGATAGCATAGACAATGCTCCCGAAGAGAAGGCCCGAGGGCTGACCATAGCCATCTCTCACATCGAGTACGAGACGGGAGAGCGTCACTATGCCCACGTGGACTGCCCCGGTCATGCTGACTACATCAAGAACATGATTACCGGAGCAGCCCAGATGGACGGCGCAGTTTTAGTGGTGAGCGCCCCCGATGGGCCCATGCCCCAGACCCGTGAGCACATCCTCTTGGCGCGTCAGGTAAACGTGCCTCAGATTATGGTGGCCCTCAACAAAGTGGACGCTATGGAAGATGAAGAGTTGCTGGAGCTGGTAGAACTGGAGATCCGCGACTTGCTCAGCCGCTACGAGTTTCCGGGGGATGACACGCCCATTGTGAGGGTCAGCGGCCTCAGGGCCTTGGAGTGTGCATGTGGGAAGAGGGAATGCGAATGGTGCGGCAAAATCCTCGAGCTGGCAGACACCATGGACAGCTACATCCCGTCGCCGCAGCGCATCACCGACCGCCCGTTCCTTATGTCCATTGAGGACGTGTTCGGGATCAAAGGCCGGGGCACCGTAGTTACCGGAAGGGTTGAGCGGGGCCAGCTAAAGGTGGGCGAAGAGGTGGAGATAGTAGGATTTGATGATGTGAGGAAGACGGTAGCTACAGGGCTGGAGATGTTCCACAAGACCCTGGACGTTACCGAGGCGGGAGATGCCGTAGGAGTCCTGCTCCGGGGCGTTGACCGGGATGCGGTGGAACGCGGCGCGGTGCTTGCCAGACCCGGCACCATCGAACCCCACAAAACCGCCGAGGCTGAGGTATATGTCTTGAGCAGGAACGAGGGTGGACGGCATACCCCATTCATAAATGGCTACAAACCCCAGTTCTACATAAGGACCTCGGACATCACCGGGCAGGTCACTCTCCCCGACGGGGTAGAGATGGTGATGCCCGGAGACAACATTACCATGTCGGTAGAGCTTATGTACCCGGCAGCCTTGGAAGAGGGCTTGCGCTTTGCTATACGAGAGGGCGGAAGAACTGTTGGGTCAGGGGTGTTTACCAAGGTTCTTGACTAAGAGGAGTGTCCACCAGGTCCCTTCCCCCTTGATAGGGGAAGGTTAGGATGGGGGTGAATCCCAAGCGACACCCTGGAGTACCCCAGTGAAGCAACTCTCACCCCCAGACTTCTCATAAAGGGAGTAGATTATGGCAAGGAAGAGCACGGAAGCGCGAGTGATAATCACCTTGGCTTGCACCGATTGCCGTGAGCGCAACTATACCAGCAATAAAAACCGGCGGAGCGACCCCCAGCGCTTTGAGTTGAAGAAGTATTGCCCCCGCTGCCACAGTCACAAGGCCCACCGGGAAGTGAGGTAAGGAAGTGGCTAGGTCTTCCACGAGGGGAGGGGGGCGCAGAATCATCTCCCGAGACGCCATGCGCAGGGGCAGCCCGGTGCAGTTCTTCCAAGAGACTATCTCCGAACTGCGGAAGTCGGTATGGCCCACTCGGGAGGAGACGGTGCGCCTGACTTACATCGTCATCATGCTGTCTGCGGCCGTGGGGTTCGTTTTGGCTGGGCTGGACTACGTCCTTGGCGAGACCTTCGGCAGGTTCATAATTCGCTAGACACCTCCGGCGTTAGATACCCCTGAGGGTTGGGTATGCCGAGGGAGCCTCTGAAGACTGAATCATCGGGCCTGAAGGGCGGGGCAAATGCCTCGCCCTTCGGGGTGTACTATTCCCCACAAAGGCCCAGCCCAAGAGGGAGAGTAAATATGACCTCAAGCATAAGGAATGTCAACTGGTATATCATACATACCTACTCGGGGCAGGAAGAGCGGGTGAAGAAGAACCTGGACCAGCGTATCCAGAGCCTGGACATGCAAGACAGGATATTCCAGGTGGTGGTGCCCACTGAGGAAGAGATTGTCCTGAAAGACGGCAAACGAAGACCTGAGAGAAGGAAGGTCTTCCCCGGCTATATCCTGATACAGATGAACATGGACGATGAGAGTTGGTACGCGGTGCGCAACACCCCCGGCGTAACAGGCTTCGTATCCTCGGAAGATGAACTGGACAAGCGGCCAAAGCCTGTGCCCCTGGATGACAGGGAGGTGGAGGCGATCATGAGCCAGATAGAGAGCGGGGCGCCCAAAGTTACCGTGGGGTTCCAGAAGGGTGAGATGGTGCGCATCGCCGCCGGGCCCTTCGCCGATTTCGTTGGGGCCGTCGGTGCTATAGACGCCAACAAGGGCAAGATACGTGTCCTGGTCTCCTTCTTCGGAAGGGAAACGCCGGTGGACCTGGACTTCTTGCAAGTGGAAAAGATTTAATGGCCGGTCAATACAGCGACCCTTCTTCGCTTTGCTAAGGGGGGCAGATTCAGGAGGGCCCTTTGGCCAAGAAAGTACGAGCTATAATCAAGCTACAGTTACAGGCGGGGAAGGCTACCCCTGCGCCCCCTGTAGGTCCCGCGCTGGGCCAGCATGGCGTTAACATAATGGCCTTTGTCAAGGAGTATAATGAGCGTACCACTTCCCAGGCGGGCACCATTATACCCGCCCAGATAACGGTGTTTGAGGACCGGTCCTTTGCATTCGTCACCAAGACGCCTCCGGCCTCAGAGTTGCTGCGGAAGGTGGTGGGAGTGGAGAAGGGCGGTGCTGAGACGGGACGGGATGTGATAGCTTCGGTGCCCCGCAGTTCCATCCGGCAGATTGCCGAAACCAAGATGAGGGACCTGAATACCGGCTCAGTTGACAGCGCAATGAAGATTATCGAGGGAACTGCCCGCAGTATGGGCATAGAGGTAGTGGAGGATTAGCGATGCCCAAGCATAGCAGAAGATACCAGGCCCTGAAAGATAAGATAGACCCGGAAAAGGACTATGCTCCCCAGGAGGCCCTGGACCTGGTCAAAGAAGTCGCCAACACGAAGTTTGACGAGACGGTGGAGCTGCACCTTCGCACCGGCGCAGACCCGCGACACGCCGACCAGATGGTGAGGGGGGTAACAGTGCTGCCCTACGGTCTTGGCAAGCAGACCCGGGTGCTGGTGTTCGCCAACGGAGAGGCGGCGGATATAGCTCGACAGGCCGGGGCCGACTACGTGGGCGAGGATGACCTGATAAGGGACATCGAGGGAGGCTGGACGGACTTCGACGTAGGTCTCGCCGTGCCTGACGTTATGAGCAAGATAGGCCGCTTGGGACGAGTGCTGGGCCGCCGGGGTCTCATGCCCAACCCCAGGACAGGCACCATGGTCCAGGCAAGGGACCTCCCCAGGGTCATCGAGGAGGCCAAAAAGGGCAGGGTTGAGTACCGGATGGACCGCACCGCTATCATCCATAGTCCGGTGGGTAAGGTGAGCTTTCCCCCGGAGCACGTCCTGGGGAACATGGCATCCCTGGTGGACGCGGTGGTAAGGTCCAGGCCCGCAGCCGTCAAAGGCTCCTTCATCAGGTCGGCGTACCTCACCGCCAGCATGAGTCCCAGCATAAAGCTGGACCTGCCCCCCCTCCTCTCCATGAGGCCGGAATAACATTAGCGCCCCCTGCCTCTTGTGCAGCGCCAAAAAATGGATATAATAATGGTAGAAACGCCATAGACAGCGGGTCCTCTGCATATTGAGGATAAGGGATTCCGCCCGCCGAGGCGACGAGGGGCCACCCTGTTCAAGTCTTTCGACAGAGGGTATTCCCTGCGCCGTCGGTGCAGGGAATTTTATTTAGAGGTAGATCCCATGCCCACACAGAAAAAAGCGGACACAGTGGAGGAACTGAGGGATAAGTTCACCCGGTGCACCATAGCAGTGGCGACGGATTACACCGGCATTGACGGAAACACTATGACCGATCTGCGGCGTCAGATGCAGAGCAAGAATATAGAATACATGGTTGTGAAAAATACCCTGACATACCTGGCAGCCGACTCCGCCGACAGGCCCCAGATAAAAGACATCGTACAAGGCCCAACGGCCCTGGCCTTCGGATATGAAGACCCTGCGGACGTGGCGAAAGCCCTGGAAGAGTACATCAGGGTAAACCGCTCCGTCCTGGCTATCAAGGGCGGGGTGCTAAACGACCGTACCCTGAGTCCTGATGAAATGACATCTCTGGCAACCCTTCCTCCTAAACCGGACCTGCTGGCCCTGCTTATGGGCCAGATGCAGGCGCCCCTGTCCGGTCTTATGGGCCAGCTACAGGCGCCCATACAGGGCTTGGTGACGGTACTAAACGGCCCCGTGGCATCGTTGTCCATTCTGCTCCAGCAGAGAGCGGAGCAGCTAAGGTCGCAAGAGGGATAAGACTAATTCTCATAAACCGAAAGGAGGGACCAGGATTATGACTATGACCAAAGATGAGGTCCTTGAGGCGATAAAGCAGATGACGGTGGTTGACCTGGCAGACCTGGTGAAGTCTCTGGAGACCGAGTTCGGCATCTCTGCTGCGGCCCCGGTAGCTGTAGCGGCAGCCGCCCCCGCAGCCGCTCCCGCAGCCGCTGCTGCGCCGCCGGAGGACGAGCAGACCGAGTTCAACGTGTTGCTCCAGGACGTGGGCGCCAATAAGATTAACGTGATCAAGGCAGTCCGGGAGATGACCACCCTGGGCCTCAGAGAGGCCAAGGAGTTGGTAGAGAGCGCCCCTGTAAACGTTAAGGAGGCTATAGCCAGGGACGAGGCCAATAAGGCCAAGTCTGACCTTGAGGAGGCGGGAGCCACGGTACTGGTACAGTAGAAGGGATGTCATTCCCCCGCCCCCTTTCCAGGGCGGGGGAATGTACCAGCTACCGGTCATCTTACAATATGCCTATCCCGCGTGCGTATGCCATTACGCCATTCCTTTCGCTATTCCTTTAAGGAGGTGGACCTTGAGTAGGCGCAAAGACAGGGAGCGTTTCCTTGCGATGAAGGACAGCAACCCCGACTACCAGGGTTTTCGCGGCTATGTGCAGGAGCCTGTGGTACGCGAGAGCACTCCTCTACAGACGGTGACCTGCTCCGTATGTGGCAGAAGGCGGAACGTTTCAGTTGAGGTTGCTACCGAGCAGGGAGAGAATTACGTTTGCCTGAGTTGCCGGGAAGAGGCGGAGCAAGAGGAGGAAGCCCAACCGGAAGAGATTAGTAGCTGATGTGGTCCTGAAACTACTCCTTCTGACCATCTTGTCCTTGTCTTTGTTCCCCTCGTTGGCCTGCGATGGCGGCACCCATATTTCTGAGCAGGATGCTGGAAGAGACCGGATTGACGGCGGGACCCTTGTCAGCCTGCTCAGAGAGCCGACTACCCTGGACCCTCATCAGGTTGGAGATTCCATATCAGCCTCCGTTATCGTGGAGGTGTTCGGCGGTCTCGTAACCTTAGACCTGGACCTGAATATAATGCCGGACTTGGCTGAGACCTGGGACGTGAGCCCCGATGGCAGGACATACACCTTCCACCTGCGAGAAGATGCCAGGTTCCACGACGGCAAGCCTGTGACCGCCCAGGACTTCAAGTGGTCCGTGGAGCGGGCCACAGACCCCCTTGGCGCAGCCCTGGCAGCCGACCAGTACCTGGGCGACATAGCAGGCGTCGGGGAGAAGCTGGGGGGACAGGCCCGGGAAGTAACCGGGGTGCAGGTGGTTGATGAGCACACTCTGGAGATAACCATAGATGCCCCCAAATCGTATTTCTTGGCAAAGCTCACCTATCCTGCCGCCTTTGTCATGGATAAAGAGAATGTGGAGAGCGCCCGGTGGCCCTCCGGCCCCAACGGGACCGGGCCATTTGAGCTTACGGAATACCAGCCAAAACAGAGGCTGGCGCTGACCCGAAACAGGGACTTCCACCTGGGCCCGCCTTTCCTGGAGGGAGTACACTTCATCCTCAGCGGCGGCCATCCCTTGCAGATGTATGAGAATGACGAGGTGCACCTGGCAACGGTTGGCCTGGCAAGCCTTGACCGCCTTTTAGACCCTGCCGATCCCCTCAACCCCGAGCTTCACAAAATCCCTCCTTCTTTCAGTACCAGTTACATTGGCATGAGCGTTAGCACGCCTCCCCTTGACGATCCCAAGGTACGGCAAGCCCTGAACTATGCCATAGACAAAGAGTCCATATCCAGAGATTTCCATGACGGCCTGCTCACGCCCGCCAGGGGGATCCTTCCCCCCGGGTTCCCCGGATACAACCCGGACCTGCAAGGCTATCCCTACAATCCCGACAAGGCCAGGAAACTCCTGAGGGAGTCCAGATATGGCGCAAACCCGGAGAGCTTCCCACCCATTACCCTTACCGTCCCTGGGACCTTGGGTTCAGGCTTGGGCCTGTCCCTGGAACTGATACTGGAAATGTGGCGGGAAAACCTTGGGGTCCGGGTGGACTTGCTCAGGACTGATACCGGGACTTATCTCCACGACTTGAGCAGGAAACGCTTCCAGATGTTCCGCACGGGTTGGGTGGCCGATTATCCCGACCCGGAGAACTTTCTGGGCTTGCTCTTTCACAGCGCCAGCAGACTCAACCACACCGGGTATAGCAACGAAGAGGTGGACAGGTTGATTGAGAGGGCCAGGTCCGGGGCACGGGACATGCGATATGAGTTGTATCGCCGGGCGGAAGAGATGATAGTCGAAGACGCCCCCTGGGTCCCGTTATGGCACAGTGGCGGGGGCTACCTGCTGATTAAGCCCTACGTGCGAGACTACTTCCTCGTCCCGGTGGTCATACCCAAGCTGCGGTACGTCCACATGACTAAGAAATAGGGCTGATACGTTATATACGGAAACCAACCTGCCCTAACCTTGACTTGGGGGGCAGCCAGACAATATACTAGCATCGCTCAAGCCGGGAAGAACGCCGCCCCCTCTTTACGATATGTGCCGGACCAGCAGACTGGTCGAGTACCCTACATACACATACCATCTCCGTTACCCATGGCGAGAAAACCCTGCACAGAAGCAGGAGACGCATTGCATGTATAGGAAAAAGATAGTCGTAGTAGGTGGTGGAACGGGTAATCATACCACCCTCAGCGGCCTGAAATATGAGGACTGCGATATTACCGCAGTAGTAGCAATGACAGACAGCGGCGGAAGCTCCGGTAGGCTCAGAGACGAGCTTGGGCATCTTCCCCCCGGTGACATAAGGCAATGCCTGGTGGCCCTTGCCCCCGATAACCCCTCCAGCGCATTGATGGCGCGTCTTTTCGATTACAGGTTCAATGCGGGGAACGGCCTCAACGGACATAGCTTTGGAAACCTGTTCCTGACAGCGCTCACCGAGGTGACGGGCGACACTGCCACCGCCATCGCCGAGGCGGCGCGGATGCTTGCGATAAAAGGCAGGGTGCTCCCTGTGACCCTTAACAAGTCCACCCTGGTAGCGCGCCTGAAAGACGGTTCGGAGATAGTAGGAGAAGCTAATATAGACCAGCGCAGGGAAAATCTGGACGTAACTATAGATTACGTCCGTTTGGACCCCAAAGCCTATGCCTATTCTCCGGCGCTGGAAGCTATTGAAGAAGCTGATGCCATTGTCATGGGGCCGGGAGACATCTACACCAGTATCCTCCCCAATCTCCTGGTGGAGGACGTGGCCCGCACTATCCGAAATTCCAGGGCAATAAAAATCTGCGTATGTAATCTGATGACCAAGCCCGGAGAGTCGGACGGATTCAGGGCCTCGGACTTCGCTTGTGTGGTCCGCTACTACCTGGGCATCGCCGGCCCCTTGGACTACATGGTGGTCAACAGCGCACCCTACCCGGAGAGACTGCTGGAAAGGTACAACTCATTCGGGCAATACCCGGTGGAGGTTGACCAGGAGGAATGCAGGAAGGTAGTCCGCGAAGTGGTCCAGGCACCCCTCTTGTCCACCGGTGTGTATATCCGCCATGACCCCCACGCCCTTGCCAGGACCATCATGGGTATTCTGCGGAGGGCCGGCAGGCATGAGCGCTCAGCTCTCTGCGAACTGACCGCCGAGAGTTGATTGCCGAAGGCCGGTAATTGAGATGTGTGGGATAATCGGGTACGTAGGTCATCAGGATGCTTGGCCCATAATCTTGACCGGGCTACAACGCCTGGAATACCGGGGGTATGACAGCGCGGGTATAGCTATCTTCACCCCCTCGGGCCAACTGCATGTATCCAAGTCTGTGGGGAAGGTGAGCGAGCTTGCCTCCCTTCAAAAAGACGGCTCTCCCCAGGGCCATTGGGGAATAGGGCATACCCGTTGGGCGACCCACGGTAAGCCAACCGACCCTAATGCCCACCCCCACACCGACTGCCATAACCGGGTGGCCGTCGTGCATAACGGCATAGTCGAGAACTACCTCCAGATCAAAAAAGACCTCCTCTCCAAAGGCCACACCTTCACCTCGGAGACCGACAGCGAGGTAATAGCCCACCTGCTGGAGGAAGATATCGCAAGCGGGCTGAGCTTTGAGGATGCCTTCATCGGCCTTGGCTCCCGTCTCCAGGGTTCCCAGGCCATTCTGGCAGCCAGACTGGGAGAACCGAAAGAAAAGCTCCTTGCCATGCGCGTTGGCCACGCCGGAGGCATCATCGTCGCGCACCGGCCCGGAGAAGTCATGGTCAGCAGCGACCTCACCGCTGTCCACAGATTTACCGACCGGGTCGCCTTCCTGGAGGACGGGGAAGTATCCGTAGCAACGGAGGATGGGGTCAGGTTCTTCAGTACCAGCGGCGAGCCTATTGATAAACCCACTCAACTAATACCCCAGAGCGCTGGCTGGCTGGACAAAGAGGGCTACAAACACTTCATGCTCAAGGAGATGATGGAGCAGCCCCGGGTAATATCCAACGCCCTCAGCGGAAGGGTGGACTTCGAGAATGGCGATATAACCCTTGAGGACTTTCCTCTTTCAAGGGACCAGATAAGAGACCTACAGAGGGTAGTCCTCATAGGTATGGGCACCAGTATGCACGCGGCCATGGTGGGGAGGTACTTCATAGAGGACCTGGCGGGGATTACCGCCGAGGTAGATAATGCCTCCGAGTTCAGGTACAGAAATTTCCACGTGGACCACAGGACCCTGGTTATCTCCGTGGGGCAGTCGGGGGAGACCGCCGACACCCTGGCAGCGATGGCAGCCGTCAAGGATGCCGGCGCAAGGCTGGTGACGATATGCAACGCGGCGGGCAGCCAGGCTACCCGTCTTGCCGAGGGCACCCTGTATATGCGGTCGGAGCCGGAGATAGGGGTAGCCAGCACCAAGACATTCATGGCGTCCCTGACTATCCTGTTCATGCTGTCGGTGTACCTGGGCCAGGTAAGGGGCAATATCAGCCGCGCCCGCTCAAGGGAGATATTGAGCGAGTTGGCGCGAATGCCAAATCTGCTGGGAACGCTACTGTCAGACCACCGGCAGTATGAGAGGCTGGCGAGGCGGTTCTACAGGTACGATAACTTTCTCTACCTGGGCAGAGGAATGACCTATCCCATAGCTATGGAAGGCGCCCTCAAGCTAAAGGAGATAAGCTACATCCATGCTGAGGGATACGCAGCCGGGGAGATGAAGCACGGCCCTATCGCTCTCATTGACCCCAATATGCCTGTGGTGGCTATAGCTCCTGACGGCCCCATGTACGCCAAGATGGCAAGCAGCATCAAGGAAGCCGGGGCCAGGGACGGCGTAGTAATAGCCATTGCCACGGAGGGAGACACGGAGATTCGTTCCTACGTGGACGAGGTGATTTATGTCCCCCGGTGTTCCGAGATGTTTACCCCCATGACGACGGTGGTCCCTTTGCAGCTTCTGTCCTACTACATAGCCGTCCGTCGAGGCTGCGACGTGGACCAGCCCCGCAACCTGGCCAAATCGGTGACAGTTGAGTAGCCCCCCGGAGGGTGACTGCTCAGACTTGAGGTCTCATTCTAGCCCCAACCCGTCATTATTGTGAAAATAGCCAGCGCCGGGTTCCCCCACCGCACCCTGAAGGGTGCGGCATCTCCCACCCACCGTCATTCCGGCGCAGGCCGGAATCCAGGGGTGGGGGTGGGTTTCCGGTCTGGGGGTTGCCTATTTTCATAATAATTACCCATGCCCCTGCGGGCCATATACGAGAATGAAAATGATGGGCAGCCTCCCCGGAAGTCCCTTCCCCCTTTGACGGGGGAAGGTTAGGATGGGGGTGATACCATCGCCTACCGCCTACCGCCTACTGCGGGTGATGACTCCGCCCACTACAGGGGTGATACCCCCCACCTCAATCCTCCCCCGCAAAGGGGGGAGGAAGTAGATTTTCGTGGTAATCACGGTATGGCGGCACAATTAGGGGGCCTTTATGCTAATTTCCGCGTCAGTAGTCCTGCCCGAAGACACGAAAGCCCGCCCGCCGCTTGTCCTTGTCCACGGTGCAGCCAACTCATCCCTGGTATGGAAATTCTGGCAGGGAGAGTTGGCCTCTCGGGGCTGGCCCACCTACGCCATAGACCTGCGTGGACACGGCAGCAGCGACCCCATAGACCTGTCCAGCGCCGGAATGAACGACTACGCCGAGGATGTGAGAGCCTTGATGGGGCAGCTCAAACATCCTCCGATTGTTACTGGGTGGAGCATGGGCGGACTCGTGGCGATGATGGCGGCGGCATTGGGCGGATGCGCCGCCTGCGTTGGCCTGGCCCCAAGCACCCCGGCACAACGGAGCGACCCGTCTGTGGAGCTACGCACCGGGGAGTTTGGCCCGGAGGAGTACGGCATCACCGGCCTCAGCCCCGATGACCAGCCGGCGATGCCAGACCTGGACAGAGAAGAGCGGGAGATTGCCCTGGCTTCACTGGGCCGTGAGTCCCGCTTGGCAAGGGACGAGCGCCGGCGCGGCATTGTCATCAGAGAGATGCCCTGTCCCCTCCTCATAGTCACCGGCGAGATGGACAGCCAGTGGCCCAGAGAGCGCTATGATAACCTGTGGCTCAAAGCGGACCACCTCAGTATAGAAGGGGCATCCCATTGGGGCCTGGTGCTGAACAGGCGCGCCCTTGCCCGGTCCATCCCCGCCGTCACGGACTGGATGGAGCGGGCCATTGGCTGATATGTTGACGGTAGATAGGCTTCAAGGTATGATGACCTTCCAGGATACAGTATTTGCCCGATTGGAGGCTTGAAAATGGCTGACTCGGATGCCAGGCCACCCATGAGTGAGACCCCCATGCCCGTGACAGTTTGGTACGACTATATCTGACCCTGGTGCTACATCGGCCTGGAGAGGCTCGATAAACTGAGGGAAGAATACAACGTTGCAATACAGGGCAAGGCTTACCTGCTTCGGCCCGACACGCCCAAGGAGGGCGTCATTCGCCAGCCCCGCCAGGGGGAGGAAGAGGGGGGCTTGCTGGGCGAGCCTCTGCGCTCCTACGCCGAGGAAGCGGGCCTGATTATGAAAAGGGCTTCCATAACTCCCTATACCATGTATGCCCTGGAAGCCACGGAGTACGCCCAGGAGCAGGGACAGTTCGATGACTTCCATCTGGCCGCCTATAAAGCCTACTGGGAAGACGGCAAGAACCTGGGAGACATCGCAGTGATCGAAGAGCTGGCCTCAAAGTGCGGGCTCAATTGGCCGGAACTTTCGGAGCGTCTCGACTCGGGATACTATCGGGAAACGGTAATGTCCCAGTTCCAGCAGGCCGTCAACCTGGGAATACGGGGAATCCCCGCTTTCATCGTTGGCAACCAGCTATTCACCGGAGCCCAGCCCTACGACATATTCAAGCTGGCGATGGCCAGGGCCCAGGAGAGCATGGAGGGGAGTTGAGGTTATCCGGCGGGGGCGATTCGTGCAACGACTGACTGTAGAGGGCTTCGGGCCGATTAAAGGGGCCGAGTTGCCCCTTAATGACCTGATGGTCTTCATCGGCCCCCAGGCCAGCGGTAAAAGCACAATAAGCAAGCTCATCTACTTTTTCAAGTCGCTGCGAGAGCTAGTCTTGGGTCGGCTTAAAGATGAGTCATCGTATCCGGGGCTCTCCAGGCAGCAATTTGACTTTGATGTAGGAGTGATATTTCCCAGGTACTTCAGCACAACCACCCGTCTGCCCAACTTTGAAGTCCGCTATGAGTACGGCGACAATGCGTACCTCACTCTGACCCAGAACCCAAGAGGGAATGTGGTCACGAATATGAGTCCCGCATTCGCGGAGGCATTTGACAAAATAATTGCGGAGAGAACTCGCTATCAGCAGTACCTATCGTCCATTGATGAAAGGACCGGGCAGTTTCTCCCATTCGCCGAATCGGAAAGGTTGCGGCGGGAGAAGGAAGAGATATTCAACACATTGGGTCGTGATGTCAATTCCCTCTTTGCCGATGACTCCGAAGCGATATACATTCCTGCGGGCCGGGGTGTCCCTGCCACCCTATCCGCTGACCAACTCTCGTCACTCAACTCCCGCGACCTTGATTTCCTCAATCGCAACTTCATCAGGAGGCTGTTAAACTGGAAGGACAGTTTCCCAAAGGACTTGGACGGGCTTATAGAGGACAGGAAGCGGCTGCCATTGCAACATATAGACTTCGAGAAGGTCCGACAAGCCAAAGATATGATTAACAGTATCCTAAAGGGTGAATACTGGTCCAGTCTGTCCGCTCTATCTGGAGGGGGGATTTATATAGACGACCGGCAGTACGTAGAAATGAAGTTTGCATCCTCCGGGCAGCAGGAAATTGTTTGGATACTCCTCTCTATTTTCAAGGTAATGCTTGAGGACATAAAAGTCTTCATGGTAGTGGAAGAGCCA
Source organism: Dehalococcoidia bacterium (assembly GCA_965219725.1). Taxonomy (GTDB): domain Bacteria; phylum Chloroflexota; class Dehalococcoidia; order Lucifugimonadales; family JAGWBF01; genus CBDCOF01. The sequence goes on from CBDCOF010000001.1 coordinate 336,633, forward strand.
GAAGCCCACCTTTATCCCGAAACCCAGAAGGAGGTTGTAGAGCTCATTGCCCTGATGCTCTCCGACACGGAGAACAGAGTCATAATCACTACCCACAGCCCATACATACTTACCAGCCTGAACAACCTGATATATGCGGGTAAACTTGGCAAGGGAAACCCGGAGGTTGATCGGATATTGCCGAGGCGTTTGTGGGTGGACACTGCAAAGGTAGAAGCGTTCTTCGTTGAGGAGGGTGGGATTAGGTCAATAAAAGACGACGAAGACGGCCTGTTAAGGGCCGAGGAGATTGACCGGGCTTCAAAGTCCATCAATGATACGTATGATCGTCTAGCCGACATGGAGTGGGGCCTCAGGGATGGCCTTCGAGAATCTCAAGAGTAGCAGTTGCTGCGACTTTTGTGACCGGAGGGCCGTCCTGGTACTCCAAGAGAAGGGAAAGTCGCTACGCATCGAGAACAGGGGTGGATACGAGCTATGCCGGATTCGTGTAGATGACTGTCTTATAGTCCAGGGTGAAAGGTGTGATTATATCGTCCTGCAAGTCCCGAACGATGCCATTCACATGGTGGAACTCAAGGGGCGGCACCTGAGAGATGCGGTCTCGCAAATAGATGTTACCCTGGAATATCTCCGGGAGAACGGAGACTTGAGTGAGGCCAGTTCGGTATATGGGTACGTAATCCTCAGCAAGACTCCAACGCCGAATATAGAGTCGAAGATAGAGCGCGACCTCAAGAGAAAATTGAAGGCTCTCAATGGAGACCTGCAAGTGAGAACGAACTTGCTCCTTCTTCCGATTGACTAATGGATAGTCCGTGTGGAAGACTTGCCTGATTGTCCAGATAGATAACCTTGCCTCGAGGGATGTCTGCTATGGGGGATAGCTGAATATGAAGATCATAGCCTTCCATCTGATGCCCTACCCCGACCTGTCGGAAGACTTCGAGAGCAAGCACCACAGCGTCTGGGTGGACCTGCCCAACAGCCTGTACGACCCGGTGAAGGGGCACCAGCTTTATAACGACTACCTGGACCAGCTTGAGTACGCCGAGCAGTTGGGGTTCGACGGCATCGGAGTCAACGAGCACCACCAGAACGCCTATGGTCTAATGCCCTCCCCCAACCTCATGGCTGCCGCCCTGGCCCGCAGGACCTCCAGAGCAACCCTGGTTGTGCTGGGAAACAGCCTGAACCTCTACAACCCACCCCTGCGGGTGGCGGAAGAGTACGCTATGCTGGACGTTATGAGCGGCGGCAGGTTGGTGGCAGGCTTCGTGTTGGGGACGGCTATGGACTCCAGCCTTATATTCGGCCTCCCCCCGGCCATCCTTAGAGAGCGGTTCCGAGAGGCTCACGACCTCGTCGTCCAGGCGTGGACCCGCCCCGGCCCCTTCACTTTCAACGGCAAATACAACAGGCTGCGGTATGTCAATCCCTGGCCCCGCCCATATCAGCAGCCTCACCCTCCTATATGGGTCCCCGGCACCGGCAGCCTTGAGACTATGGAATGGGCGCTTCAGCACGACTACATGTACACCAGCCTGGGCTTTGTGCCCTACAGGTCTTACCAGACCATCATGGACCAGTACTGGGCGGCGGCGGACAGGCTGGGGGTTGACCGGAACCCCTACAGAGCGGGAATCATGCAGGTGGTGTGCGTGTCGGAGACCGATGCCCGCGCCCAGGAGGAGTACGAGCCCCACGTGATGTACCTGGCAAAGAAACTGCAACACATCCCCATCCGCTACACCGTGCCCCCGGGCTATATGTCCGCCCCGTCGTTCCTGAACTTCCGGCGATTGTGGACGGACAACCTGAACCGCCAGGAAAGCTGGAAGGACCTGGTTGACAAGGGCCTGATCGTGGCGGGCAGCCCCGCCACAGTGCGGGACACCTTCAAGGAAAGGCTAACGGAACTCAGGGCGGGCCACATGATTGTCCTCCTCCAGGTGGGCAGTATGCCCCCCGACCTGACCAGGAAGAACATGGACCTCTTCGCCAGAGAGGTGATGCCCCACCTGAAAGGACTCTGGGACGAGTATGACGACCACTGGTGGCCCAAGGTCCCCCAGGAAGTATCCGCTCAATAATCACCGATGCCCCTACGGGTCACATACGGAGATGAAAATGGAGGATGGCCCCCCGACCGTCATTCCGGCGAAAGCCGGAATCCAGGGGCCGGGGGTTGGGGTCCCGGCTTGGGGGATGCCGATTTTCGTAGCAATAGGCCTTGACACGGACCCAGGTAGGATATTCAGGACCTAGAGGTATTATGCAGGAATTAGTTTCTGTGCTCGATGGGAAGTTCCTCACCCAGGTGTTCCGGGAGGGCAGGGGCGACCCACTTGTCTTCCTTCACGGCGAGCTGGGGCATCATAACCCCCAGGACTCGGACTTCATCAAGGCCCTGTCAGGCCGCTTCACCGTGTATGCGCCCCAGCACCCCGGTTACGGAGGCTCCCAGGGGATAGAAGAGATAGACGATATACATGACATGGCTTTCTACTACCTGGACCTGCTGGACACCCTGGCCCTGGAGCAGCCCTTCATAGTGGGCCACTCCATGGGCGGAATGATAGCGGCGGAGATGGCAACCCTCTGCCCCCATGTGGCAAGAAGGCTGGTGCTGGTGGCACCTCTGGGCCTCTGGCACGACGAATTCCCCATCCCCGACCTGTTTACCATCACCAGGGACGAGCTAAGGGTGGACCTTTTCTCCGATCCTTCCTCACCAATGGCCTTCCAATCGGTGCCGGAGGAATTCGCGTCGCGGGATGCTGAGATGAGCTACTGGCAGGGTCTATCGGCGGGGGGCAAGCTCCTGTGGGGCCTCCCCTACGACCCCAAGCTGGCCAAGCGGCTCCATCGCATCACCATGCCTACCCTTGTCGTTTGGGGCGAGGACGACCGCATGGTGCATCCCCGGTATGGCGATATGTTCATCGGGGAGATACCGGGCGCTCGGAAGGTGGTCCTCCAGGGATGCGGCCACATGCCCCACATGGAAAGGCCCGATGAGCTTGCCAGGGTTGTGTCTCAATTCCTGTCGTGAATCGCCGATACCTACACCCATACAGAGCATAAGGGGAAAGATGCAAGATAAAAGGCCTGTTATCATTTCCGTCATCGGGGGAGGCCAAGTCGCGCCTGAAGATGAGGCTTGGGCGTTGGGGGAGCAGGTGGGACGGGAGCTTGCCAAGAGAGGGGCTATCGTAGCGTGTGGCGGCCTCAAGGGGATCATGGAAGCGGCATGTAAGGGCGCTAAGGAGGCAGGGGGCACCACCATCGGCATCCTGCCCGGCAACGACCCCAAGGTCGCCAACCAGTACGTGGACATACCCATCTGCACGGGCATAGGCTACGCCCGGAACAGCATCGTGGTGCTTACCGGGCGCGCCGTTATAGCCGTGGACGGGGCCTACGGCACCCTGTCGGAGATCGGACATGCCCTGGCCAGCGACGTTCCCCTCATTGGCCTGGATACCTGGTCTCTGTCCAGAAGCGGCAAGGTAGATGAGAGCATGATTCTAGCCAGGGACCCGGCGGACGCGGTAGAGAAGGCCCTGGAAGAGGCCCGGAAGCGGGATGCCCAATTTGCTGTGTAGGCCAGTTGCTATATAGGATGGATTAAAGACCATGACCGCTACGATAGATAGCATCTATGGACGAGAGGTGTTGGACTCCCGGGGCAACCCAACTGTGGAGGCCGAGGTGCGCCTTTCCGACGGCGCTTTTGGGCGCGCTATGGTGCCCTCGGGGGCCAGCACAGGCAAACACGAGGCCGTTGAGCTAAGGGACGGCGACGGCAGGAGGTTTGGGGGCAGGGGCGTACTGACGGCAGTGGGCAACGTTAACGGGAAAATCGCCCAAGCCCTCAAGGGAGTCTCGCCCTTCGACCAGGCGGCCCTTGACCGCCGGCTCAGGGAACTGGACGGGACTGCTGACAAGTCCGCCCTGGGTGCCAACGCCATCCTGGCTGTGTCCCTGGCCGCTGCCCACGCCGCAGCCGCTTCCCAAGGCGTGCCCCTGTACCGTCACCTGGCCCAGCGAGACAGCTACACCCTTCCGGTGCCCATGTTCAACATCCTCAATGGGGGCAGACACGCCTCCAACTCCACCGATGTCCAGGAGTTTATGGTAGCGCCGGTGGGAGTCCCAACCTTCGCCGCCGCCCTCCGGGCCGGGGCAGAGATTTACCATTCTCTGGGAAGGCTGGTCCAGGAGCGGGGCCTCAACACCAACGTGGGCGATGAAGGAGGGTTCGCCCCCTCCCTGCCCTCCAATAGGGATGCCCTGGAGTTAGTCGTTGCCGCCATAGAGGGAGCAGGCTACAAGCCGGGAGAGGACTGCTTCATAGCCCTGGACGTGGCCGCCTCGGAGTTCTTCGAGGATGGAGTCTATCGGCTGGAGCGGGAGGGGGTTGTCCTCACGTCCCAGGAGTTGTCCGGGTACTACGCTGACTGGGTGGGCAGCTACCCGATAGTGAGCATAGAGGACGGGCTGGCGGAGGATGACTGGGACGGGTGGCGGTTGCTGGCACGACGGCTGGGCAGCAGGGTTCAGCTGGTGGGTGACGACCTCTACACCACCAACACCGAGCGTATCAAGAAAGGCATTGAGCTTGAGGCCGCCAACGGGGTGCTCATAAAGCCCAACCAGATTGGCTCCCTCACCGAGACCCTGGAGGCGGTGGCCATGACCGGGGATGCCGGATGGGGCGCCATAATAAGCCACCGCTCCGGCGAGACCGAGGATACTACCATTGCCGATATGTCGGTGGCCTGGAATGCTGGGCAGATAAAGGCGGGCGCTCCATGCCGCTCGGAGAGGCTGGCGAAGTACAACCGCCTGCTCAAGATAGAAGATGAGTTGGGCCAAGGGGCCCGATACGCCGGGTGGGACGCTTACAAGCATATCGGCCTCGGATAGAAGATGATAAAGGGCATAGCATCCCTGGATGAGATCAAGGCTTCTTTCATCCCCGTGCTGGAAGCGGGAGGGGCGGAGCGGGCTATTATCTTCGGCTCCTATGCTCGTGGTGAGGCTGACGAGTACAGCGACATAGACCTGGTCATAATCAAGGATACGGAGATACCATTCCCGGATAGGTACACGGATTTCAAGGGACTGTTCCGGGTGACACCAAAGGCCCTTCAAATTCTGGTATATGCGCAGAAAGAGTTTGATGATATGCGGGAGCAAGGCAATCCCTTTATCTCCGAAGTCGTCAAGGATGGTGTAGTCATCTATGAAGCCGGACCCCAGGGAAGAAGCTGAACGCTGGCTTCGACAGGCGGAGAATGACCTTAGATTCGCTAGATTTGCCATGAGTGGAGGCTTTTACGCTGAAGCGTGCTTCACCGCCCAGCAGTCGGCAGAGAAGGCATTAAAGTCCTTGGCCTATCTTGGAGGCGCGAGGTCCGTACTGGATCATTCGGTCTTAGAGTTGCTTGGGAGGCTACTGGAGCAATACCCACACCTGGAGCAATACCGGGAGACGGCGGGCAGGCTTGACCAGTATTACATCATACCACTTTACCCAAATGTCCTTCCCGCCGGCCCAGGACTTGCCCCCCTTCAGACCTTTACCCAGGGCCAGTCCCGGGAGGCAATCGATGGCGCAGACGGCATCTTGAGAGAGGTCCGGGAAATACTGGGCCGTGAATAGAGGGTTAACCTTGAGCCTTAGTCCCAAGGAAGAAGCCGAACGCTGGCTTCTACAGGCAGAAAGAGACCTGGGGTTTGCCAGGCTGGGGATTGAGTTGGGGGGCTTCTATGCCCAGACGTGTTTCATGGCCCACCAGTCCGCGGAAAAGGCCCTGAAGTCGTTGCTTTACCTGCGGGGGGCGCGCTACATCGGGGAGTCTTCTATATCCGAGTTGTTGAAGCGGGCGGCTGATGCGTCCCCCGGCTTGGGCCGCTATCAGGACATGTCTGCCAGGTTAGACCGGTATTATTCGGCAGCCCGCTATCTCAGCGCTGCCTCCGGCGGCGCTCCCTCCGAAACCCCGGGTGAAGTCCTGGGAGAGGCCCAGGCAAAAGAGGTTGTTGCAGAAGGAGAGAACCTTATTCTTGAAATCCGTAATATAATAAGGACTGCCAGGTAATTTGCCAGGCACCCTCGCCCGCTTATGGGTATAGGTAATGAGGACCATGAGATAAAAGGGAGGTGAACGTTGGCAACACGAATAGGGATAAACGGATTCGGGAGGATAGGCCGCCAGGTTACCAGGGCTATAATCGAGCTTTACCCTCAGACGCTGGAGGTGGCTGCGGTCAACGATCTGGCCGACGCCCAGACCAACGCCCATCTATTCAAGTACGACACCAACTATGGCATGTACCCCGGTAAGGTGGAGGCCCGGGACAGCACCCTGCTCATTGACGGCAAGGAGATCAGGGTATTCTCCGAGAGGGACCCTTCCAAGATACCCTGGGCTGAGCTTGGGGTAGAACTGGTGGTGGAATCCACGGGCATCTTCACCAACGCCGAGCAGGCCCAGGCCCACATCACGGGAGGCGGGGCCAAGAAGGTCATTATATCCGCTCCTGCCAGAAACGAGGACATAACCCTGGTGCTGGGGGTGAACGATGAGAAATACGACTCATCCCAGCATAAGATAATCTCCAACGCCTCCTGCACCACCAACTGCTTTGCGCCGATGGTCAAGGTGCTTCACGACTCCTTCGGCCTTGAGCATGGCATGATGTCCACCGTCCACGCCTACACCAATGACCAGAAGATACTGGACCAGGTACACGAGGACTTGCGGAGGGCCAGGGCTGCTGCCATGAACATCATCCCCACCACCACCGGAGCGGCCAGGGCAGTGGGCAGGGTCATCCCGGAGCTTAACGGCAAGCTGGATGGCATGGCCTTCCGTGTCCCCACGGCCACCGTCTCCATAACCGACTTCACGGCCACGTTGTCCAGGAACGTCACCAAGGAAGAGGTAAACGAGGCGTTCAAGGCGGCAGCCGAGGGACATCTGAGGGGTGTCCTCGAGTACTGCGACGAGCCTCTGGTCAGCGCCGACTTCAAGGGCAATCCTCATAGCTGCATCTTCGACGCCCTCTCCACCAACGTCATGCAAGGGGACATGGTGAAGATTCTGGGCTGGTATGACAACGAGTGGGGCTATTCGTGCCGTACCGCCGACCTGTGCAACTTCATGGTGGACAAGGGCCTGTAAGTCCTGAATTACCATCGCCACCAGACAGGGGATGGCGTCGCAACCGGCGTCATCCCCTATTTTATTGGGGGTGGGCAATAGTCAGCCTAGATGCAGCGCCCTGGCCCCCCTGAGGACCAGGGTGGGTATTGGCTCGATTACCCTGAAACCCAGGGCTACAACATAGCTCATCACTACGCCGTTCAGCGCCCCGGCTGCCACGTCCAAAGGGTAGCATACCCCGGCGAATACCCTGGACGTGCCCCACAATGCTGCCAGGACATAGAGAAAGGTCCCCATCCTCTTGTTGGCCTGCCACACGCTGGAGGCTATGGAGAAGCCAACGGTGGCCGGGTGAGAGGGGAATGAGGAATCGGTGGGCTGGTAGAACAGAATTATCAGGTCGTGTTCTATGAAGGGCCTTGGCCTGAAATAGTGCTGGTTCACTATGAGCACCACCAGGCTGGCGAAACCCACCGTTGCCAGGGCAATCAGGACTGACCTCTGGTGAGCGGTCCGCCTGTCCGGGTCATTCCCCAGGAACCACATGGCTATGAGGCAGAGGGCCGCGCACGCCGGTATGAAGTAGTCGCTCACTAGCACCTTCTCCACACCGTCCAGCAGCGAGGAGCGGCCAGCCCACTGGTTGAGCCACAGGACTATCTCCGTGTCTATCTTTGAGATCGTGCCCATAGGAGGCTCTTGACTGTACTTACCAGGGCTTTAATGTAGGTAGTCTCTCTCATGGCGTCCAGGCCGTGATGGGGGTGACTTTCGCCGTTGCTCATAGCGCGGTTGATTATTGATGAGACAAGGAAGGTGAATATCACCCCGGACCCGGCGGCCAGGGCGAAAATCCCCCCCATCTGGTTCCCGTCGAGGCCTCCTCCCGTATCCGGCAGGTTCCGGGGTTCAGAGATGAAGAACCAGAGGAAGGCGAGGGCCGTAGCTATCAGGCCGCCCAGAAAGGCAACAGAGCGCACCCGTATAAATAGGAGGCCCATTAGTCCCTTGTAGGCGGCAACTGCCTGAAGCGCCCCCAAGGTAGCTATGAGGATGAATACGAAATAGTCCAGAGCAAACGGGCCTGCCATGAATGTCACTCTTGGGGCAACGCCTGCCCCTCGGGCTGGTCCTCTTCCGGTGACTCGACCTTTCTGGTGGTGAAGTAATGACGCAGGCCCACCACTATGGGGAGTCCGGCGGAGTAGAGGGCCACGGAGTAGGAGGCCCCGGCAAGGGTAAGCCATGTCAGCAGCACCAGCAACGCAGGCACAAATATCATAATTATCGCCAGGACGGTGGTAGCGCTCTTGATGAAGGGTAAGAGGGCTGCGGAGATTAGGCCCACGGGAATCGCAGGTATGGGAGCAATGGCCAAAAGGACGCCCACCGTTGTGGCTGCGCCTCTCCCGCCCTTTAGCTGTAGGAAGATGGGCCAGTTGTGGCCGGCCACTACTGCCAGCCCAGCCGCCATCTCCACTCCGGGGCTGCCTGTGAGACCCCTCGCCACCAGGATAGCGACAGCCCCTTTTCCAATATCTATCGCCCCCACTGCCAAGCCCACCTTGGGACCGATGGTGCGATAGGCGTTGCCCGCCCCAGGGTTGCCGTCACCCTCTTCCCGGATGTCTCTGCCGGTCACCAGGCGACCAGCTATGTAGGCTGAGGGGATGCAGCCCATGAAATACGCTATCATCAGGGCGGCGATTGATCCTATGCTAACCCATGCCACCTTAACGCCGTTCTCCTTGCGTGACTACTTATTTTTATCGGGTGAGATTCCCTGCCAGTCCTTCGGAGTCACCGGGCGGGAGAGGCGACCGTACACCAGTGTATGTACTTGGGGTCCCTGCCCACTACTATATCAAAGTACATTTTCTGCAATTTTGAGGAGATAGGCCCCACTGAGCCGTCGCGAATCTTGCGGTTGTCCACCTCCACTACGGGGGTAAGGTGGGCTGCGGTGCCTGTAAGGAAGCACTCATCAGCCATATAGATTTCGCTTCTGTCAATGGTCCTCTCGGCTACCTCTATCCCAAGCTCGCTCTGCGCTAGTTGCATCACCGTATCCCTGGTTATTCCCGGCAGCACGTTGTCCTCAAGGGGTGGGGTATGGAGCTTCCCGTCTATCGCCAGGAAGATGTTCTCGCCGGAGCCTTCGCACACGTGGCCGTCCTGGTTCAGGATGATGGCCTCGTCGAAACCCGCCAGGGTTGCCTCTGTCTTGGCAAGGATGCTGTTCACGTATATCCCCGAAATCTTGAAGCGGGCCGGTATCATAGGGTCGTCAACCCGCCGCCATGAGGAGGTGCAGCAACGGAGGATGTCGGTGCCCAGATAGCTGCCGAAGGGCACCGCTATCAGGCAAAAGTCGTTGTCCAGGTCCTGGAGCTTCAGATTGGCTACCCTCTCTGCGCTCTTGTAAGCCAGAGGGCGGATATAGAGGTCCTCGGTGTAACCGCACCGCTCTATCAGCTCAACGGTGATGTTGCACAGGTCTTCCAGAGAGTAGGGAATATCTATCATAAGGAGGCGGCACCCTCTGAGGAGCCTCTCATAGTGCTCTCGCAGTCGGAATATATAAGTAACCTCCTTCTCCGGGTTCCAATTTCCCCTGATGCCCTCGAATATCCCTGTCCCATAGTGCAATGCGTGGGTCATTATGCCCACCTTGGCTTCGCTCAGGGGAACATATCCTCCCTGGAAGAAAGCGTAGGCCGTTGGGCTCACCGTGCACCCCCTCTTTAACCTCTAATCTTGGGTAATTATAATCAACGCTGGGCTGTAAGGCAATACGGGGGTGATTCGCAAGTGGCTTCGGTAAGGATGATGTTAGTCTATGCTGTCGGGGGCATGTTCATAGCTGCGCTCTCGGTGGGGATAACCCTGGTGATAGTGGGCAACAGGTCCGAAGGCCCCGGAATAGAGATTGCTCTACCCACCGCTACCCCCGCCCCCGAGTTGAAAATCCACATAAGCGGCTCGGTGGCAACGCCGGGGGTTTACGCTATGAAAGAGGGCGACCGCCTGGAGGACGGCATAAGGGCTGCCGGCGGCTTTACTGAAGATGCCCAGGTTTCCTGTATAAACCTCGCCCTGCGGGTGAGAGATGAGACCCATTACCAAATACCAGGGGCGGGAGGACCTTGCCAGGGACAGGGACAAGGGCAGGAGCAGGGGCCTGTGGCGGCCTCAAGAAGCGTAGATGATTCCTTGAGGATAGACCTGAACACTGCTACTGCCAAGCTGCTTGAGACCCTGCCGGGCATCGGCCCAGTGAGAGCCCAGTCCATCGTTGACCACCGGGAAAAGAACGGGCCGTTCCAGTCCGTTGAGCAGGTGATGGAGGTGAGCGGCATCGGCCCGGGTACCTACGAAGGCATCCGAGACCTGGTGTATGTGGGAGGCCCTTAGCCCCTACGGTCTTTCTATTCTCCCTCTCCCTGGAGGGAGAGGGCCGGGGTGAGGGGGCGCTCCGGGGTCAAACATGATTGCAAGGGAAAGACGTCCCTCACCCCCAACCCCTCTCTCCACAGGAGAGGGGAGATTTTTCCGAGAATAGAAAGACCCTACCTTAGCCCTTGCTTCCCCTTGCGGAAGAATATCGCCGGATATATCCTGGTACATCATGTATACGTGGAATACGGCCCTGATAAGCGCCGTTTCCCTTGCCACATACTTGCTTAAACTAAGGAGGAACATACCCAGTGTCTTATCAGAACTTGGTCCTTGACGTTGACAAGGAAGACCACATAGCCACCGTGACCCTGGACCGACCGGAGAAACTGAATGCCATCAACCGCGACCTCCATCTTGAGATGGTAGATGTCTGCCGGGAGCTGAGCGAGGATGACGACGTTAGGGTGGTCATCTGGACGGGCGCCGGGCGGGGTTTCTGCTCCGGGGCCGACCTCACCGCCGCCCGTCCCCAGCAGGACTCCCAGTCCAGGAGGGAGCGGCTGGACGAGTACGGATGGGTAGGAGAGCAGGCTATGGCCATCTACCGGCACCTGGACAAGCCGACCATCGCAGCCGTCAATGGCGTGGCTGTCGGCGCGGGCATGTCTCTCTCCCTGGCTTGTGACATGAGGGTGGGCTGCGAGAACACCCGGTTCAAGACCGTTTTCATTGAGCGGAGCCTCAGCCCCGACTCGGGTATGTCCTACTTTCTGCCCCGCATAGTGGGCGCAAGCAGGGCCTATGACTTGGTCTTCACCAGTCGGTCCGTGGATGCTGAGGAGGCTTACCGCATCGGCCTCCTGGACCGCCTGACCACCTCGGACAACCTTATGGACGAGGCCAGGGCGCTGGCCCAGCAAATCGCCTTCTGGCCCCCTGTGGCTATGCAGATGGCGAAGCGTGTCCTCCAGAACAGCATGGAGGCCACCCTGGAGGAGCAACTCAAATACGAGAGTCACGGGCTAATCTTCGCCCGCCGAGCGCCCCACGACGTGCAGGAGGCAGCCGATTCCTTCCGCGAGCGTCGCCCCCCAAACTTCACCGGGGAGTAAACCGGGTAACGAGGCCCTGAGGAATCCTATCAGGCACCATTATTCTCGTAGCAATGCAGAGAACAGATTTGCTATAATCCAACCGGGCAGGCGATTAGAGGTAATGGTAAATTCCTTTGATTTTGAGGAGAGGCCATGACCATCCCGGACTGGAAGAACAAGCTGTATTTCGGTGACAACCTGGACATACTGAGGGAGCATGTAGCCGATGAGAGTATTGATCTGATTTACCTGGACCCGCCCTTCAACTCCAACGCCACCTACAATGTTCTGTTCCAGGAAAAGAGCGGTGAGCAGTCGGCGGCCCAGATTACCGCCTTTGATGACACCTGGCACTGGGGGATGGAGTCAGAGGCCGCCTACCACGAGGTGGTTGCCGGCGGGCCGAAAGGGTTGGCCGACCTCCTCCAGGCCATGCGCTCCTTCCTGGGCCAGAATGACATGATGGCCTACCTGACCATGATGTCCCAGAGGATGATTGAACTTCACCGGGCGCTCAAGCCGACGGGCAGCATCTACCTGCACTGCGACCCGACGGCCAGCCACTACCTGAAGCTGCTTTTGGATGCGGTGTTTGACCCTACCAATTTTCGGAATGAGATTACGTGGCGTCGTACAACCGCACATAGTGACTCAACACGGTATGGCGCTAACACAGACATCATACTGTTCTACACTAAAAGCGACCAATGGACTTGGAACCCTCAGTATCAACCCTACGATGAAGCCTACAAGGCCAGATTCAGATTCAAAGACCCCGATGGGCGTGCTTGGTCCGATGACAACCTTACAGCAAAGGGGTTGTCTGGTGGGGGGTATACTTACGAGTATAAAGGGGCAACTTCCTTGTGGCGGGTTCCCTTGGAAACGATGCAACGATTAGATGCCGAAGGGAGATTGCATTTCACCAAAACGGGAGGGATTAGGCGCAAAAGATATTTGGACGAAATGAAAGGCCGGCCTGTTCAAGCCCTTTGGGATGATATTGACGCCATAAACTCCCAAGCCCGCGAACGCCTCGGCTACCCCACCCAAAAGCCGGAGGCCCTGCTGGAGCGCGTCATCAGCGCCAGCAGTAACGAGGGAGATGTTGTCTTGGACCCCTTCTGTGGCTGCGGCACGGCCATTGCGGCGTCGGAGCGTCTGAACCGGCAGTGGGTAGGCATTGATATAACCCATCTCGCCATATCCCTCATACGCTACAGGCTGCAAGACTCTTTTGGGGAAGACCTGCGCCCCTATGAGATAGTCGGCGACCCCAAGGACCGGGCCGGCGCCGAGTCCCTGGCCCAGCACGACCGCTACCAATTCGAGTGGTGGGCCTTGGGCCTGGTGGACGCCAGGCCGGCCCAGGACAAGCGCAAGGGCGCGGACTCAGGCATAGACGGATACATCAACTTCTTCGACGATAATAGCGGCAAGGCCAGGCGAATCATCGTGCAGGTCAAGAGCGGCCGAGTCAGCGTGCCCCAGGTACGGGACCTGAAGGGGGTGCTGGAGCGGGAGAAGGCTGAGTTGGGCCTGTTCGTCACCCTGGAACCGCCCACCCGTCCCATGCTGCAAGAAGCGGCATCGGCAGGCATCTACGAGCCAGAGCACTTCCCCGGCTACCAGTTCCCCCGCTTGCAGATTCTAACCGTCGAGGAACTGCTATCGGGCAAGGAGGCCCAATACCCCCGCTTCGCTCCCCAGGCCACCTTCCGGCAAGCCCCCCGCCGCCGGCGAAAAGAGGGCGCGCAGGGCAGGTTTGCGTAGGGGGTAGCGGGTGACTGGGGATTGAAATGCAGCGGTGGGTTATCCACTCGCAGAAATGCTTTCAAAATGGCCCAAACCTGCGTTGAGTCAGTCTTGCCTGAACGGGTATCATAAAGGACGACCAGTTGATTAGTGGGGACATGAATTATGCCTATATATGAGACATTTGCAAAGCGTAGGCAGAAGGCTGAGAACGCCAGTAAGCCGGTGATTTACCGTTACGATGAACTACCGATAGCATTCAGGACGCAAGTAGTACGCATTTGGCGGGACGCGACTGGTGCCTCTTCAAATATTGAAACCTACAGCAAGAAAAATTGGTGGAAGTCTGTACATGACAAACTTGCTAGGGAGATTCCGTTGCGCAACTTAGGAAGTTATGATACAGAATCAAGTGATCTCGCGTACACCCTCCTTCTAGGAGACAAAAATATTTACCATGAAAATTGTAAGCAATATCTCCTAGAGAGTGAAGATGTGGACCAAGTCCTTAGCCTCATTGAACTCGCTTTTCGACTGATTGACAATGAGGTAAGGGGAAAACCGGTACACAAGCCTGAACTTTGGGGCATTTCACAAGACCCGGATGATGCTATCGCTGAGTTGAACTACAGGTTCCGGGAACATGCTATAGGCTATCAATACGAAGCAGGGCAAATAATAGAGGTAAGCTCCCATTATTTACACTCTGAGGCTATAGAGCCGGCTATGTCGCTTCTACATGATGCAAGGTTTGAGGGAGCCTTAGAGGAGTTTATGAACGCTCACAAGCACTACAGGGAAAGGAATAACAAAGAGGCGATAGCAGAAGCGTTAAAAGCCTTTGAGAGCACCATGAAGACCATTTGCGACAGGCGTGGGTGGGGCTATCCTCCAAACGCTACAGCAAACACATTGATAGAGGCCATCTTTAAGAACGGTCTCATTCCCTCCGAGATGCAAAGTCATTTCGCATCCTTGCGGACGACCCTGGAAAGCGGTGTGCCAACCATAAGAAACAGGAAAGCCGGTCATGGTCAGGGTAGTGAGCCGGTGGAGGTCCCGGATTACTTCGCGGCTTATGCTCTGCATCTCACGGCCACAAACATAGTCTTTCTTGTCAATGCGCACAACTCATCATAAAGGTTACGCCATTTGAGACCTGAAGAGTATGGAGAGAGATACAGTGACCATCTCCTGGAGCAATACAAGCTCTATGTCGAGATGGCAGACAGGGTGAGCCAACGCCGGGACCAGTCAAACAGGTTCTACGGTGGCCTGTTGGCTGCGCTAGTAGCGCTTCTGGTGGTGCTGGCAAGATTCGTTCTATCCAGCGACGGCGCAGATGGCACATTTTTGACCTTCGTGTTCCTGGTAAGTGGACTATTTGGAGCGGCTTTATCGGTCATCTGGTTTGTGAACATTCAATCATACAGGTCATTAAACACGGCAAAGTTCCAAATCATCAACGAAATGGAGAAGCAGTTACCCTATGAAGGCTATTCCAATGAATGGGAGTTGCTGCGTCCTCCTGATGACTCTCCCAAGTATCTCCAGCTTACAAGGGTCGAGCAATTTGTGCCTGGCCTGGTATTCTTGATCTTCCTCGCTCTCGTAGGGTACTCGGTGTTTCTACTATCCACTTAGCCCTCCCCTACGGCTCCCCCGTGAGGAGGATTCCGCTTCCCCTTAGCATGGGCGAGCCTGCCGTGACGTAGGCCACGCCGCAATCGGGCACCTGCCTTGGCCCTGCCCTGCCCGTCACCTGGTACACGCCCTCCGCCAGGTGGCCCATGCCATGGAGCCGCCCCTCGCTGAGGGCGCCGCCGTGGGTGTTGACGGGCAGGCGGCCCTCCCTCTCGATGGTCCCGTTCTGGATGAACCGGTGGGCCTCGCCCCTGCCACAGAAGCCGGCGGACTCCAGCCAGTAGTACACCGACGGGCTGAAGCCGTCGTAAAGCTCCGCCACGTCCACGTCCCAGGGGCCAAGGCCGGAGCGCTCCCATATCTTGCTGGCAATGGAGCTGCCGCTCTCCGTGTAGTCCACCAGGGTATAGACCATGAGGTTGGGCCTGCGGTTGGTGTTCTGGCCGTAGCCCGCAACGTAAGCGGGGGGTTGGCGAAGGTCCCTGGCCCGCTCCCCGGTGGTCAGGACCATGGCCGCCGCTCCCTCCACAGGTATGTCACAATCGAAGAGGCACAGGGGGTCGGACACCATGCGGGTATTCATGTAGTCCTCCCGGGTCATCGGCCTGTCATAGAAGTAAGCCTTCTCGTTCAGGTTGGCGTATGCCCTCTGGGTGACTGCCAGGGTAGCCATATCCTCCCGGGTAGCTCCGTAGAGGTCCATGTAGCGGCGGTAGGCCAGGGCGTGGGGCTGGAAGGCGCTGCCAAATCCGTAGGGCGTCTGGAACTGGGCATCCCCCTGGGCGTACCCGGTAGTTATGGCCCCGTAGGTGCCCCTGGGCTGGTGCAGCGCCCGCCACACCAGAGCGTACTTGCACGCCCCCGATGCCAGGGCGTTCACCGCCTCGATAACCGCGCTGATAACCATCCCCTGGTCTATCTCGCCGTACCACTGGACATCGGAGCCTATATCCAGGTGTTGAATGACGTAGTTGACCGTCACCACGTCCCTGCCGTCCACGCTGCCCGCGCCTCTGAAGGGGGCTTCGGGGAAGCTGGCAAGGCCGTCAATATCGGAGACCTTGAGACCGGCATCCTCCACCGCATTCATGCAAGCCTCAATACATCGTGCCCCCAGGGTCCCTTCCGGGTTGCGGGTGAGCTTCGAGAACCCAATCCCCGCTATCGCTACCTTACCCTTGGACTCCCACATAATGCCCCCCTTTGAGCAGTGGTCAGTGGCTAGTGACCAGTGGCCGGTTATGGGTGAAGGACTGTTCTCTCAGCCCTCGCTTCCCTCAGAGCTATCCGCGTCCCTCTACGCCAGCTTGAACTGGGGCAGGACTACGCCCTCGTCCCTCTCCTCGAACACCACCTCCACCGGCTGCCCTATCTTCACCCCATCTGGCGCATTCTCATACCCCGGGTCCGTATCGCTTGTGACAAGGTTGGTAATCATAAGCAGCATGGGCTGCTCGTCCAACTCCACGATGACATTCAGATAGGGAATATCGTCCTCGAATCCCCGGACGTTCCTCTGGCGCATGAGGGTGTAGCTGTAGATTCGCCCCCTGCCGCTGACAGGCGCAAACCCCAGGTCTTCGGAGCCGCACCTGTCACACATGGGCCTGGGAGGGTGATTGTAGTAGCCGCAGGCGCGACACGTCTGAATCTCCAGGCGGCGCTCCCTGGAGGCCTCCCAGAAGGGCCGTGTCAGGTCGTCGGGCAGGGGAATAGGTTTGCCGGCAGGCCTCTCACCTTCGGCAGCAGACATAGTCGCCTCCCTGATCTCTCCGCATGAAATTGCCTTTGAGTATAGAAACGCCGGAGGCACAAGTCAATAAAAGCCGGCAAGCGTCAGGGTCTTTCGGTTCTCAATGACTCAAACCGTCATTCCCGCGAAAGCGGGAATCCAGGACATCTTTGCTGGATAGGACACTGGATTCCGGCCTACGCCGGAATGACGAATCAGGGAAATCCAGAAAGGCCGAAAGACCATCGGCATGTGACTCTTGGCCTATGATTCAAGGGACTTTCGGTTGTCATCATGGAGGGTAGTGACGATAACAGTTGTGGCTCCTTCTGCTATTCTGAAGGGGCCACGTAATGTAATCAAGAGTATCGTTGTGTAAATAAGCTAGGTTGGCACCAGGTCCGGTGCAACCCTTGGAATATACTCGGGGAAGTAGGAAGCTGATGCAGGGAGTGACACGGATGCTTCTCCCGATTCTACAGAGGTGGAAGGCTTCAATAGAATCCGCCAGTCGAGATTGCCAAACATATCAAGAAGGGGACTGAATACTTCACGGGCGTCCGGGTTTTGGGGAAGGAACCTCTTCCTGAATGACACGATGTCAAGCCCAACGATTTTATGGGTCTCAACATCCACCCGCAGGTAAACTCCCTCAATGGGGTCATCAACCGGGATGGAGAAGGCCTCCTTTGGCTCACCATAGACTAGATAGAGGATGTCAGCGTCATAATCATATTGGAAGTCATGGGGCATACCCTTTACAAGGGTGGTCCAGTTTTTGTTTGGTGCCTTAATCTTAGCCAATATATCGTTTATTTCTGAGTCCATATCACATTTCCCTTTGGACGACGAGCGCTGAAATGGACGGTAAGGATCTCAACCCGGCAATTGGCAATGGCAAATTTTGCATTTACAGCTTACTGTATGTCGCATTGTGTCACGGCACAGTCACTACGGTCAAGACTGCCGGGCCATACAGCAGGGCATGTGCAAAGTCCCCTCTCCCCTCCGCGGCAGAGGGTTAGGGCCTGCCCCCGGCCACGACCGGGGGGTGAGGGGACGTTTCCACCAACGAGGCTGTCACCCCCATCCTAACCTTCCCCCGTCAAGGTGGAAGGGACTTTTGAAGCACCCTCTTATGCCGTCTATACCGACTTTGCACATGCCCTGGGCCATACAGGTCCCGGCGGTTTCTTCCATGTAATAGGAAATACCACTGACGTTGGCTGATTGGTGTATAATTGACCAAGCTACCCAAGCCAAGGGTCATGTCATAGGCATGTAATTAAGGGGAAGTGTTATGAGCAAGCCACTGGAAGGGATTAGAGCGCTGGACTTTGGAATGGCTGCGGTAGGGCCTCTGGCTGCCACGTATCTGGGCGTCCTTGGGGCCGATGTTATCAAGATAGAGCAGCCAACGGGCGACGTGGTGCGCAGGCCGGGCGGCGCTATGATGAAGGGCATGGGCACTACCTTCATCGGCAACAACTACACCAAGCGGGGAATTGTCCTGGACCTCAAGAAGGATGAGGACCGGGAGGTGGCCTTCGACCTGGTAGCCTCGGCGGATGTGGCCTTGGACAACTTCCGCGACAAGGACATCATGATTCGCCTGGGCCTGGGATACGATGTCATGCACAGGATAAACCCCAGGATTATCTACCTTCAGGCGTCGGCCTACGGCAACAGAGGGCCTATGAAGGGGATGTTGAGCAACGAATGGGCTACCCAGGCGGCATCGGGCTACACCAGCCTCAATGGCAAGCCCGGAGGGAGGGGGGAGTTCCTTCGCGGCTCCGCTCACCTTGACTGGAACGGCGCCATGATAAACTGCCTGGGCATCCTCATAGCCCTGTACCACCGGGAGAAGACGGGGCGGGGCATGTCCATCGAGACCAGCCAGCTTCGTTCCACCGTCACAGCGGGCATCACCCGGCTGGCCGAGTATTTTACGGCATCAGGTACAGGCGGCATAGCCCCCGGCCCATTGGGTAGCTCCCGGCCCAACATCGTGCCGGACCAAGCCTTTGAGACAGCCCTGGGCTATATAAGCGTTTCAGTAGTCCACAACGGCATCTGGGCCAGGCTGTGCCACGCCCTGGAGATGCCGGAGCTCTGCTTCGATCCCCGCTTCTCCACCAATGCAGATAGGCTGGAGAACCGGGATGAGCTTATACCCATCCTGGAGTCCACATTCAAGAAGAAGGCGGCCTACCAGTGGGCCGAGATACTCCGCAGCCACCGGGTCCCCTGCGGCGAGTACCTCCAGGACAAGCCCAGGAGCCACCTGGCAATGGAGCACCCCCAGGTAGTAGCTAATGGGATGATGCAGACTATCGAGTCCCCCTGGGGGCCTGTAAACGTCAGCTCCGCCCACTGGAGGTTCAGCAAGAACACCACCTCCATAGACAGGCCCGCTCCCATGCTGGACCAACACCACGATGAGATCCTGGCGGAACTGGCCGAAAAGAAGATGGCGGCTGAGCAGCCCGTCAGCTAGCCATACCGGTGCTCCGACTTCGTCATTCCGGCGTAGGCCGGAATCCAGGGGCCGGGGGTCGGGGTTCTGGCCTGGGTGCTGCATATTCTCATAATAATTACCAATGGCCTTGCGGTCCATGTAGGGGGATGAAAATGACGGCAGCCTCTCCACCGTCATTCCGGCCTACGCCGGAATCCAGGGGCTAGGGGCTGGGTTTCCAGCCTGAGAACTGCCTATTTTCATGGTAATTACCAATGGCCTTGCGGGCCATGTAAGGGGATGAAAAATAGGCGTCACCCGCCCAAGTAGTCCCTTCCCCCTTTGATGGGGGAAGGTCAGAGCCTGCCCTGGGCTTGACCCAGGGATGGGGGTGATACCATCGCCTACAGCCCACTGCTGGTGACGACTCTGACTACTACGAGGGTGATACCCCCCATCTCAATCCTCCCCCGCAAAGGAGGGAGGAGGTTGGATTTCCATCATCATATCGTGTAAAAGGGCGGCTATTATGGCGTTGGCGCTGGAAGGAATATGGGTTGTTGACGTGTCCCAGGGGGTGTCCGGTCCCCTCTGCTCCATGATTCTGGGAGACCTGGGCGCTCAGGTCATCAAGGTAGAGCCTATTGGCGGCGACTGGCTGCGGGAGATAGGCCCCTCCGTAGAGGGCGAAAGCTCCCTTTTTATCCGGTTAAATCGCAACAAGCGCAGCATTCGCCTGGACCTCAAAAGGGAAGAGGGCAGGAACGTCTTGCGCCGGCTGGTCCAGGGGGCCGATGTCTTCATCGAAGGATACAGGCCGGGCGCAATGGACAATCTGGGGCTGAGCTACGAGACCCTGTCCGAGTCAAACCCCGGCCTTGTCTATTGCTCCATATCGGGAATGGGAGAGTCCGGCCCCATGTCCCACCTGCCCGCGACGGAGTTGGACATCCAAGCCTTGGTGGGCAAGCACCGGCATCTCGGAGTCATTGGTGAGCCGCCGCTTAGGATTGGCTTCGATGTCATGTCGGCCAACGCTGGCTGGGCAGCCGGGCAGGGAATCATCACCGCCCTCTACAGCCGGGAGAGAACGGGAGAGGGGCAGAAGGTATATACCTCCCTGCTGGACGCCGCCATCAACCTGCTCCAGTGGGCCACGTCAGCCGAGTCCACCCCGGACGAGTGGAAGGGCCGCCAGCTTTCGGGATATACCGACCCGCCGGACCACGGCTTCCGGTGCAAGGACGCTTCCTTCCTGCTGGACCTGGGCAGGGTGGAGGAGGAGTGGCGGACCTTCTGCCTCGCTATAGGGGCGGACCGGGTTGCCGACGACCCCAGGTTCGACACCTTCCAGAAGCGCACCAACCTGCTGCCTGAGCTGAAGGATGCGCTGGAACCCATCCTCTCGGAATGGGGCTTCGACGATTTGCGGGAACTGGTGCTGGGCTTGGGCGGGACCATCGTGCGCATGAACGACCTGGAGAGCCTTGTAAACGACCCCCAGGTCCGCGCCCTGGAGATGGTGCAGGAGTTGCAGCACCCTGTGGCTGGGCCATACAAGACCCTGGACATACCCTGGGACTTCTCCGAGTCCATCGCCCGGCTCTCCCACGTGCCCTCTCCCCTTCCGGGGCAGCACTCCCGGCAAGTCCTGGCCGAGGCGGGCTGCCTTGAAGAGGAGATAGCTCGTCTGTTTTCTGATGGGGTTGTGGCTTAGGTGGGCGACTCCCGGCGCTGTCTCATATTGATATTTTCAGGAGGGTAGGAGCAAAAATCATTGGCCCTGCTACCAGATTCCTAATGGTGTGATAAAATCTTACAAGCGATCTCAGACTGGGAGGTTAAGAAATGGCTTCCAACCTGGTGCTATCCACTCAGGAGTATAACGTGGTGGGCACAAGGCCCATCCGCCACGACGGAACGGACAAAGTAACCGGCCGCGCCCAGTATGGCGCCGATATTCACCCGCCGGGGCTTCTTCATGGCAAGATTCTGAGAAGCCCCCATCCCCACGCCCGTATCAAGTCCATTGACGTCAGCAAGGCATTGGCCTTGCCGGGGGTAAGCGCCGTGATAACCTCGGCAGACCTTCCCCAGCCTTCGGGCAAGCTGGTGGACATGGGAGAAGGGGCGATGGCCAATCCCAAGTTCGCCAGCAACAACTGCCTGGCCGCCGACAAGGCGCTCTACAAGGGCCACGCCATTGCGGCTGTGGCTGCCACCAGCCCCCACGTAGCTGAGGAAGCCCTGGGCCTGATTGAAGTTGAGTACGAGGTACTGCCCTTTGTGACCGACGTGCTGGAAGCTATGAAGGACGATGCCCCGGTGCTCCACGAAAGGCTTGCCAACCTGTCCAACCCCAATATCAGGGCGGGCGGCCTGCGGGATGACGACGACACGGGCAAAGCCTCCAACATAGCCAACCGCTTCGTGATAGAGTTGGGCGACACTGAGAGGGGCTTCCGGGAGGCGGACGTAGTGGTTGAGCGTGAACTGCGCACCGCCCCCGTCCACCAGGGTTACATCGAGCCCCACACGGCCACTGCCCTCTGGAACCCCGACGGAAACCTGACTATCTGGTGCAGCAGCCAGGGACATTTTCTGGTGAGGGAGCAGACCGCCGCCTTGCTGGGTATCCCCATCTCCAAGGTCAAGGTCATTCCTATGGAGATAGGCGGCGGGTTCGGGGCCAAACTCATCCCCTACCTGGAGCCTCTAGCCGCCGTGCTCTCCGAGAAGACCGGGCATCCGGTGAAGCTCACCATGTCCCGTACCGAGGTGTTCGAGGCCACCGGCCCCACCTCGGGCAGCTACATGAAGGTGAGGATGGGCGCAACCAGGGACGGACGCATCACGGCGGCGGATGCCTATCTGGCCTACGAGGCGGGGGCGTTCCCCGGCTCTCCGGTATCGGGAGGCGCCAACTGCATCTTCGGCCCCTACAACATTCCCAACGCCCGTATCGAGGGGTACGACGTGGTGCTGAACAAGCCCAAGGTGGCGGCATACCGTGCGCCGGGCGCCCCGGGCGCCGCCTTCGCTGCCGAGACGGTCATAGACGAGCTATGCGAGAACCTGGGCATGGACCCTCTGGAGTTCCGAACGCTCAACGGCGCCCAGGAGGGCAGCCGCCGGGTTACAGGCCCCATGTACGGCAAGATTGGCTACATGGAGACAGTCCAGGCGGCCAAAGACCATGAGCACTACTCCACCGACCTTGAATCCCCTGCCGGAGAAGGACTCCTCAGAGGTCGCGGCGTAGCCAGCGGCTTCTGGTCCAACAACTCCGGCCCTGCCAGCGCCACCGCCAGCGTAAACCCCGACGGCACCATCAGCCTGGTGGAAGGCTCCCCCGACATCGGGGGCAGCAGGGTGGTCGTAGCTATGCACCTGGCGGAGGCCCTGGGCATCCCCGTTGAGGACGTGAAGCCGCAGGTGGGCGATACCGACTCCATAGGCTACACCTGGCTGACCGGAGGCAGCAGCGTAGCCTTCAAGACCGGCTGGGCCTGCTACGAGGCGGCCCAGGACGTGAAGCGGCAGATGATAGACCGGGCGGCCCGGATATGGGACGTTTCCTCCGATGACGTGGAGTATGCCGACGGCGCCCTATCCCACAGGTCGGACCCTGAGCTTCGCCTGACCTTCAAGGACCTGGCTGCCCGGCTGAACTCTACGGGAGGACCCATAGTAGGCCGCGCCAACGTTGACCCCAAGGGTGTGGGGCCGTCCTTTGCCACCCACGTCGTGGACGTGGAGGTGGACCCGGATACGGGGAAGGTGGATATTCTGCGGTACACCGCCGTGCAGGACGCCGGGAAGGCTATTCATCCCAGCTACGTTGAAAGCCAGATGCAGGGTGGGGCTGTCCAGGGCATAGGCTGGGCGCTGAATGAAGAGTATTTCTTCAACGACAGGGGCGAGATGTCCAACCCCACCTTCCTGGACTACCGGATGCCCACCAGCCTGGACCTGCCCATGATAGACACGGTGATTGTGGAGGTGGCTAATCCGGGGCACCCCTACGGCGCGAGAGGCGTGGGCGAAGTCCCCATTGTGCCGCCTATGGCCGCCATTGCCAACGCCATCTACAACGCCCTGGGCGTCAGGATGACCAGGCTCCCCATGTCCCCCGGCAACATCCTGGAAGCCCTGTGGGAGCAGGGGAAGGGCTAGGCAAGGTCCTTTAACTGTTCAGGTTTGAGGGGTCATTCTGGTCCCAACTCGTCATTACCATGAAAATAGGCAGTCCTCAGGCTGGAAACCCAGCCCCTAGCCCCTGGATTCCGGCCTACGCCGGAATGACGGTGGAGAGGCTGCCGTCATTTTCATCCCCTTACTTGGCCTTTGCAAGGCCATGAGCAATTCCCGCGAAAGCGGGAATCCAGGAGTTGCCTAGCCCTTTTGAAGGTCACATAAGGGGATGAAAATGGCGGGCAGCGCCGGCCTCAATAGTCCCTTCCCCCTTCGACGGGGGAAGGTTAGGATGGGGGTGATACGCCTGCTGAGGGAAACGCCCCCCACCTCAATCCTCCCCCGCAATGGGGGGAGGAGGTAGATTTTCATGGTAATGACGGTTATGCTGAGGTCTCCAAAAGCGGGAACGGTGAGGAGGGGAATGTCAACAGAGTCCAAAGTAATGCAATGCAGCTAACTAAGGAGGGAAGAGATGGAGTTTGGCCTGCTATATGAGATGCAAAGGCACATGGATGGAGACGAGGTTGATGAGTATGCCCTGGTCAAGGAGACCCTGGAGCAATGCCGCCTGGCCGATGAGATGGGCTTCGATTATCTCTGGTTTGTGGAGCACCATTTTCTCACCGGGTTCTCCGGCTCGCCCTGCAACGAGGTGATATTCGGGGCCCTGAGCCAGATAACCAAGCGGATCCGCATCGGCTTTGGCGTGGCAATCCTGCCCTATCACCATCCCATTCAGGTTGCCGAGCGGGTGGCTATGCTTGACCTGCTGACCGACGGGCGAATGGAACTGGGGACGGGCCGCTCCAACGCCTATGAGCAGACGGGCATGGGGGTGGACCCCAGGAACACCAGGGAGATGTGGGACGAGTCGGTCAGCATGATCCCCAAGATATGGGAGTCGGATGAATTCTCCTGGGATGGGAAATTCTGGCAGGTGCCGCCGCGCCGGGTGCTCCCCAAGCCCCTGCAAAAGCCCCATCCCCGTATGTACCTGGCGTCGCTGCAACAGTCGGGCTACGACCTGGCGGCGGAGAAGGGCCTGGGCGTCCTGGCCTCCAACTCCTACGCCATCTCCGTCCTGAAGGACATCGTTAAGAACTACAAGGAGAAGGTCGTCAAGTCCACGCCGGTGGGGTCATTCATCAACAACTACTGGGGCAACAACATCCAGGCCCACTGCGGCCCGGACAACAGGGAGGCCAGGGACCTGTGCGAAACGTCCCTGAAGCAGTTCTTCGGCCCTGATAAGCCCTACACCAGGGGCCGCGTGGGCATATACGAGGACCTTCTGGAGGCATGGGGCGGCATCCCCGACCACCTGGACCAGGAGTTCGCCCGGTGGCTCAGGAAGTCTGACGATGAGCACAGGGCGCAAGCAGAGGAGGTGGGGGTCAACATTGATGCCGGATATGCCGCCGCCAGGTATGCCCTGGCGGAACTGGACGCCGATACCCTGGTGGACCGGGGAGTCATAATAGCGGGAGACCCGGATAGCTGCATCCAGGGCATCAGGAAGTACGAGGAGATCGGCGTGGACCAGCTAATCATGCTGATGCAGACCGAGTCGGTGCCCCATGAGAAGGTGATGCGCTCCATAGAAATGTTCGGCAAGTACGTGATCCCCTCCTTCAAGGGCGCCAAGGCAGGGGCAGGGAGATAGCAGCGGGGCTTTAGCGCCGGCTATTTTCATAGGAATTCCCCATGTCCCTGCGGGGCCACATACGAAGATGAAAATGGCAGATGGGAGCCAAGTAGTCCCTTCCCCCTCGACGGGGGAAGGTTAGGATGGGGGTGATAGGCCCGTTAACCGGGACCGTTGCACAGAAGGGACTGCCCCCTCACCCCAACCCTCTCCCCCAGGGAGAGGGAACTTCTGACGCAGCCCCCCAACTGTGATTCTCCCTTCACACCCTCGCCATCCCTCACGCTCACTTTGTCTGTCACTCCCGCTTTCGCGGGAGTCCGCCGCCCCACCCCTGGATTCCGGCGAAAGCCGGAATGACGGTTGGTGGGGGATGCCGCACCCTTCAGGGTGCAGTGGGAGGCTTGCCGCTGTCTATTTTCATGGTAATGGCGGCACGGCGGCCCTCAAAATTGGTTGACGGCGCTGGGAGTCCGTGCTACACTCGCTCATAGCCATTTAATTTGGTCTTGAAGGGATGCGAAGAAAGGAGTGAAAAGGTGGCACACTACGATGTAATCATCAAGGGCGGCACCATCGTTGACGGAACACTCACCCCCCGGTACGTGAGTGACATGGGGATCAAGGATGGCAAAATTGCCAAGATCGGAGGCCTTAACGGCAGCACGTCCGATAAGGTGCTGGATGCCAAGGGCCTGGTTGTGGCCCCTGGGTTCATTGACCTTCACACTCACTATGACGCCCAGATTCAATGGGACCCCTACTGCACCATGTCCGGCTGGCACGGGGTAACCTCCGTGGCCATCGGCAACTGCGGTTTCGGGTTCGCGCCTGTTGAGAAGAAGGACCAGGACCGGGCGATGCTGGCGCTGACCCGCACCGAGGCTATCCCCTATAACGCCATGAAAGAGGGGATGCTGTGGGACTGGACGACCTTCCCCGAGTTTCTGGACAGTGTTGACCGGGTCCCCAAGGGGATAAACCTCATCAGCTACGTGCCCCTCACCCCTATCTACGGATGGGTAATGGGTTGGGACGAGGCCAAGAAGAGGCGTCCCACTGCTGAAGAGCTTGAGAAGATGTGTCAGGTAGTCCGTGAGGGGATGGAAGCCGGCGGCTGCGGGTGGTCTGCCCAGGTCTTCGGCGAAAACTCCGTCCAGCGGGACTATGACGCAACCCCCATGATTACCGACCTGATGAGCAATGAAGAGATTCTGGCTTTTGCCAAGGTGCTGTCTGAGCGGGATGAGGGCTTCATAGAGCTTGCCTACCGGGAGAACGGCGAGGGCGGGCAGATGCTGGAGGAACCCACCCAGAAGTTCTTCGAGCAGGTGGCGGAAGTCAGCGGCAGGCCCATCCTCTACCAGGCTGTGTCCCCCAATGCCAGGAACCCCGAACTGTACCGCGGCAGGATTCGCTGGCTGGAAGACTGTGCCCGGAGGGGACTGCGGGTGTACGGACAGGGCGCTACCCGGCGGGGCGGCTTCGAGCTGACCTTCGAGGACTGGAACCTGTTTGACCAGGCCCCGGTGTGGGCAGAGGTTACTCTGGGCACCCGGGAAGAGCGCAAAGAGAAGATGCAGGACCCGGAGATGCGCAGGCGGCTGAGAGAAGAGTTCGACGCCGGCGTGGCAGTTGGCGTAGGCTCCGTGGCCGGGCTGGTCGTCGAGGAAGTGGTGGACCGGGAGTTTGAGCACTACGAGGGCATGACTGTCAAGGACATCGCCGAGAAGGAAGATAAGCACCCCATAGACGCCCTGCTCGACCTGGTAGTGGGTGACGACTTGCAGACCGAGTTCCTAGCTACCATAGACGGGCGCGACAATGCGGAGTGCGCCACCGAGGTGCTGAAGTCGCCCCACGTCATCGCCGGTATATCCGACGGAGGCGCCCACGTCAAGTTCAGCACCGGCGGGACCTACTCCACCGATATGCTGATGTGGCTGGTGCGGGACGAGAAGCTGTTGAGCCTGGAAGAGGCCCACTACAAGCTGAGCTACCTGCCCGCTTTCATGGGTGGCTTCAAGGACCGGGGCTTCCTGCGAGAGGGCGCGCCTGCTGACATCGTAATCTACAACCTGGACAAGCTGGCGGTGCTGCCCAACGAGGTAGCCGAGGACCTGCCCGGCGGCGAGTGGCGCAGGGTGGCCAAGGCGGAAGGGTATCGCTGGATTATGGTGAACGGCGAAGTAACCTTCCAGGACGGAGAGGCGACAGGGGCCATGCCTGGCAAGCTGCTGCGTCACGGCAGGGGCTAAAGACATATCCCCCTTTCAACAGACGGATACCTGAAGAAGTGGGCCCTCGGTACATGCCGGGGGCCCATCTCTATTCCTCCGGCCATCCTCTCGTCTCTCTTGAGGGGGTCTTCCAGTTTTCCTCGATTGCTCCCATCGGTCAGTACCATGAAAATAGCCAGCACCCACCACCGTCATTACCATGAAAATAGGCAGCACCGTCATTCCAGCGAAAGCGGGAATCCAGGGGTGGGGTGGTGGACTCCCGCGAAAGCGGGAGTGACAGATGAAGTGAGCGTGGGGGATGGGAAGGGTGTCAAGGGAGCATCACGGTGAGAAAGCCGTACCATTTTCATCTTCGTATGTGACCCACAAGGGGCATGGGCAATTACTATGAAAAGCCGGCGCCCAACGCCGTCATTCCTATGAAAACAGCCAGCGCCGTCATTCCCGCGAAAGCGGGAATCCAGGGTCCCGCAATGTCGCAGTCGCTTCAAACCCACCCCCCTGGATTCCGGCATAGGCCGGAATCCAGGGGGGGAGGCTGCCCTTCATTTTCATACCCTTACGTGGCCCGTAGGGGCATGGGCAATTCTGGCCTACGCCGGAATCTACCATCTGACATAGCGGTAGGCGTCCCGAAATTCCTTCCTTTCCTCTTCGATTCATCAGGATGATTGCAAAGTTGGTCCGTGAGGAGTAAAAAGTAGAAGACCCAAGAGAATGAACAGGACGATTGAATTGATGGATTTGCAAAACGGTTATGCGGTAGTTGACCTCGAGATGACCGGTGAGGACTACCTCATCGGCCTGATTATCGAGATAGCGGTCGGAGTATCGCTGCCGGGTCAAGACCTGGCCACAGACCGTGTTCTGGTCAAGATAGACCGGCCCCTCCCCAGGAACATAGTCAGCCTGACGGGAATTACCGATAGGGAATTGGCTTCCGGCGGAATCGGTATAGACGACGCCCTGGCCTGGTTCGTGGAGAGGACCTCGGGCCTGCCACTGGTGGGACATAACATCCTCCAGTCGGACCGGCCCTATTTGCTGGAAGCGGCGCACCGGCACCGCCGGGCCGTGGAGGAGGGCCTATATCCGAAGTTGTCTATAGACGAGGTGGAGGACCTGCCTGCCCAGCGTTTCATTGACACCGCCGGACTGTATAAGGGCTACAAGCTGGGCGAATACCAGCAGGCGGGGGAAAGCCATCAGGACTACGCGCAACGGGTCATCGCCCTAAATGCCTATGGGATTCGCACCGGCCTGGCGGCGGCCTGCGAAGACTTGGGCATCTCCACTTCCCGCATCCGCGCCCACCGGGCCGCCGGAGACGTGGTGCAGACCCACAGGCTCTTCGAGAAACTGCTGGAGTTAAACCCGCCGGAATGATAGAGGGGACTGCCACTGGCTTTGCAGTCGTCTTGGCCCATACATCAAGATGGTTGACCATCCCTTGCGGCAGAACTACAATTACCCACAGCAGGACAGGGCAGATTGGCGCATAGCGTCATATGTTATACATGAAAATAGGAGGGTCGGATATGTCCAGCTACAGGATCGTTTCGTCAGACAATCACGTGGCCGAGCCGGCAGACCTTTGGACCACCAGGCTGGAGGCCAGGTACAGGGACCGGGCGCCCCACATTGTCAGCCTGGAGGATGGTGACTTCTGGTTCTGCGACGACAGCAGGTTCGGCGGACTGTCGGCCTCCGGGGCAAATGTGGGCCTGAGGTTTGAGGAGCCGGAGAAGCTGAGCAGCAAGCACAGGGTCGGGGAGACCCGGCCCGGGGGCTACATCCCGGAAGAGCACGTAAAGGACATGGACATAGACGGGATAGATGTCAGCATAGTATATCCCACTATCGGCCTTTTCCTGTTCAGGATACCCGACAGCCAGCTATTGTCAGCCCTCTTCAGGACCTACAACGACTGGCTTGCCGAGTTCTGCCAGCCATTCCCCAAGCGTCTCAAGGGCATCGCCATGATAAATGTGGACGAAGTGGAAGAGGGCGTCGCAGAGCTTGAGCGATGCGCGAAGATGGGGCTTGCCGGGGGCATGATTACGGTGTACCCCATGTCCGGGAAGGGGTACTATCTGCCGGAGTACGACCAACTCTGGGCGGCGGCCCAGGTCCTGGGGATGCCCCTTGGCCTCCACCTGGTCACTGAGCGCCCGGGCCAGGACTCGGGGGCGAATATAGACCGGGGTTTCTCCAGGCCCGCGGCCCTGACCAACGCCGACCACTGGATACGGATGTCCCTGGGTGACATGATCTTCAGT
The DNA here is from genome assembly GCA_965219725.1 of Dehalococcoidia bacterium. Lineage (GTDB taxonomy): Bacteria > Chloroflexota > Dehalococcoidia > Lucifugimonadales > JAGWBF01 > CBDCOF01. The sequence goes on from CBDCOF010000001.1 coordinate 366,260, forward strand.
GGCGTCTTCGAGAGGTTCCCAAAGCTGCAAATAGGCGCGGTGGAGTTCGAGTTGTCCTGGGTCCCCCACTTTCTCGAGCGGATGGACTTCAACTACAACGACAGGTCTGCCAGGAACGAGATATACCGTTTCAAGGAGGATATGTTCCCCAGCGACTACTTCCACCGCAACGTGTTCGTAGGTTTCCAGGAGGATACTATGGGCGTAAAGATGCGGGACGTGATCGGGGTGGACAAGCTGCTGTGGGGGTCGGACTACCCTCATACTGAGTCCACCTTCCCCAGAAGCCGGGAAATCCTCGAGGATATTCTGTCCGGCTGCACCGACGAGGAGAAAGCCAAGATCGCCGGCGGCAACGCGGTCAGGATATACAACTTGGACTGAGAGCGGCTGGCCTGAGAAAGGCTGGACCAGGCCCAGAGGGAGCTAGAGGGCGTCTCGAAAGTCCCATCCCCTCTGGGCTTATTACCCGGCAAGGCCGCTCAACTGCGGAGAAGGACACAGTTATGGCCCTGAAAAACCTGAACGACTATCTAGCCCTAATCCCGGCGGTGCGCCATTCGCCCGGCAATTATTTGTGGTCATCTTACGACCAAGCGGGTGATGTCCTCTACGTTCACTTTAGAAAGCCGGGGCCGGCTACTGACAGCGAGCTTACCGACGATGACATTATCTTGCGCTATGATGGCGATGAGGTGATAGGAATTACCATTCTGCACGCCAGCAAACGCTACCGTGCGACTGCCTTCTTTTAGGTAAAATGCGGAGCCGTTACAAAGCCCAGTAACCGGCGACAGGGGGGCTAAGCAGTAAACCGGGTCATGTACTCCTGGCGCATGGATCTCTGGGCCATCTCGCATATTATGTGGCCTATGGTTATGTGGGCTTCCTGAATCCTTGGCACGTTGTCCGAGGGCACCCGTATGGCTATATCCGACATCTCCGCCATCCGCCCGCCGCCGCTGCCGGTGAGGGTCACTGTCCTGGCTCCCAGGCCCTTGGCCGCGGCTATCCCCTTGACCCCGTTGGGAGAGTTTCCGCTGGTGCTGAACCCGATAACCAGGTCCCGGTCTTGGACCAGCGCCTCTATCTGACGGCTGAACACGTCCTCATAGCCCAGGTCGTTGCCTATCGCCGTTAGCAGCGCCGTGTTGTCCGTCAGGGCAATCGCCAGAAGACCCCTCTTGCTATCCCTGTCTTCCGTCACCCCCAGCATCTCCGCCGCTACGTGCTGGGCGTCGCAGGAGCTGCCGCCGTTCCCGAAAAGCACGATCTTGCCGCCCTCTTTGAAGATGTCAACGGCTGCGGAGGCAGCATCCGTGATGCTCTCCGAAAGCCCCTTCACCAACTCCATTACGCCAATATGCTCATCCAAGGCCTCAAGGATGGTTTTTCCGCCCTCTTTCATAGCCGGTCCTCTACAATTAGGAATCGGAAGAGTTTTCGCTGGCTAGAGTATAACATATTGCCGTTCAATAGGTTGTAGTGATACCCTTGCATAGGACAATCGTGTCTTAATCAAAATCAGCTTTGACGGGACCCATCCCCCAACTCTCTGGGTGCCGTACCCTGCCCGTCGTTATTATGAAAATAGCCGGCGACCAGCACCGTCATTCCCGCGAAAGCGGGAATCCATACTCCGCAATGTCAGAGCCGGTGAGAAGTTACCCACAACACCGCCCCTGGATTCCGGCCTACGCCGGAATGACCAAGTGGAAGGCTGCCCTGGGACGGATTTAAGGAGCATCCATGAAAAGCATCGAGATAGACCGCAGCAAGAGGCTGAAAGAGGAGCGTCAGCTTGGCCATAATCGCTGGCACCCGGATATTCCGCCAGTCGTTGAGGTGGACCCGGAGGAGGAAGTGGTGTTGGAGACCCGCGACGCCTCCGACTCTCAGATTAAGCCGGGCATGGGCGTTACCGACCTGGAGGGTATGGACAGCAAGGTGGCCCACCCTCTCACTGGCCCGGTTTACGTCAAGGGGGCCAGGCCCGGCGACCTGCTGGAGATAGAGTACGTGGACATCATCCCCCAACCCTACGGCTGGACTCGCAACCGGCCCGGCGCAGGGTTCCTGCGAGACCTGTTCCTTGAGCCATATCTAGCCCACTGGGAGATCAAGGACGGCTGGGCAACCTCTCCCCAGCTTCCCGGCGTCCGTATCCCCAACGGTTCTTTTATGGGGACTGCCGGGATTGCGCCTTCCCACGCTCAGATGGAGCAGTGGGCCGCGCGGGAGGCCGGACTGATGGCAAGGGGAGGCATCGTCTCTCCTCCCGACCCCGAGGACGCCATACCTTCGACGGATCCCATCGCCAGCCAGGGTTTGCGTACCATCCCCCCAAGGGAAAACTGCGGCAACGTGGACGCAAAGCAGCTTACCAAAGGCTCAAGGCTGCTGATTCCGGTGGGCGTTGACGGCGCTCTGTACTCGGTGGGCGACGGCCACTTTGCCCAAGGGGACTCGGAGTGCTGTATCACGGCCATAGAGATGGGAGCAACGGTGGCGGTGCGCTTCCGAATACACGAGGGCGAGGCGGCGCGGCACAACATCCGGTGGCCCCGTTTTTCTCACCCGGGCTATTTCGCCCCTCCCGAATGGGCGGCGCCCAGGAATTTCATTGCCACAATGGGGATGCCTATCAGGGACGACGGCTCCCAGGAGGGGGAGGACCTGACCCTGGCAGCCCGCAACGCCCTGATAAACATGATAGAACTGCTGCAAGAACGGGGCTGGAGCCGTGAGCAGGCGTATATCCTGTGCAGTGTTGCGGTTGACTTGAAGATTAGCAACGCCGTTGACCTGCCCAACGTCACCGTCTCCGCCTTCTTGCCCGAGGATATATTCACCTGATACCCCATTGAGATTTACCCGGATTCACAAAGAGGAGGCGCTAACATGGCGACATTCACCACCCGCCCGGTAATAATGGGCACTCGCGGCGTGGTCACTTCGGGGCATTACCTGGCTACTGCCGCCGGATTCCGCATCATGGAGCAGGGGGGCAACGCCATAGACGCGGCTGCTGCCATGTGCATCTGCCTCAACCTGCTGGAGCCTCAGAGCAACGGCATCGGCGGCGAGGTGCCCACCCTCATCTACTCTGCTAAGGAAAAAAAGGCTTTTGCCGTCAGCGGCATGGGCTGGTCTCCCGCCAACTTCACCATAGACTGGTGCCGGGAGCATGGGATAGACCTCATACCGGGCGATGGATACCTGCCGGCGTGCGTCCCCGCGGTGGTGGGCACCTGGGCAACGGCTCTCGCCCGCTTTGGCACAGCCAGCTTCTCCCAGGTCCTCCAGCCGGCCATCGAGTTGGCGGAGAACGGCTTCCCAATCTATGAGCGCCTGCACGAGAACCTGACCTCCAGCTACCGCAAGTTCACCGAGCTATACCCTACCACCGGACAGGTCTACTACCCCAACGGCCGCGTTCCCGAGGTGGGGGAAGTCTTTCGAAACCCTGATTTCGCTAACGCCCTCAAGCTGATGTGCAAGGCGGAGGATGAGAACAAGCACAAGGGCAGGGTGGCAGGGATAGAAGCGGCCAGGGACGCCTTCTACAAAGGCCCCATCGCCGAGAGGATCGCCAGGTTCATCTCGGAGAACCCAGTGGAGGACGCCAGCGGCGTTGCCCACAAGGGACTGCTATCCTACGAGGACATGGCCGAGTGGCAAGCCCTGGTGGAGGAGCCTGTCACCTATGGATACAAGGGCTTGGACGTACACAAGTGCTCCTCCTGGACCCAGGGGCCTACCTTCCTCCAACACCTGGCTATCCTGGATGGCCTGGACCTGAAAAAGATGGCCCACAACTCGTCCGAATATCTGCACCTGTGGATAGAGTCGGCCAAGCTGGCCTTCGCCGACCGGGAGGCCTACTACGGAGACCCCCTGCTGGACAAGGTGCCCTTCGATGTTCTGCTCTCGCCGTCCTACTCCTCTGAACGGCGGGAACTCATCAGCAGCCAGGCATCCCTGGAACTGCGGCCCGGCGACGTGGGGAATGGCATCCCCTCCTATGCCATAGTGGAGGTGGCCGAGGACAACCGCCGCGCCCTGGGGGTGGACGCGCGGGATGTCCAGGACCTGGGCCTGAGCCATTCCCACACCGGCGACACCACCCACCTAGACGCCGTGGACAGAGAGGGCAACATGGTGGCTGCAACCCCCAGCGGCGGTTGGACGGGCACCTCCCCGGTCATCAAGGGCCTGGGCTTCCCCATCGGCACCAGGGGCCAGATGTTCTACCTGAACCCTGAGCGGCCCAACGCCCTGGCTCCCCACAAACGGCCCAGGGCAACCCTTACCCCTACCCTGGTGACGAAAGACGGTGGGCCTTTCATGGTGTTCGGCACCCCCGGCGGCGACAGCCAGGAGCAGTGGACGTTGCAGTTCTTCCTGAACTACACGGAGTTCGGAATGAACATCCAGGAGGCCCTGGACGCTCCTACGGTCCACACCGTCCATTTCCCGTCGTCCTTCTACCCAAGGAACGCCTACCCTGGCCGGATGGTCGCCGAGTCCCGCATTCCCTCCCAGGTCATCGAAGAACTGGAGCGGAGGGGGCATGAGGTTGTCCGTACCGATGAGTGGGCCAACGGCAAGGTGATGGGCATCCGCTACGACAAGGAAAAGGGGGTCATCATAGGCGGGGCATCGCCCAAGGGCAATATAGGCTACGCTATTGGATGGTAGTGGGGGCTATCCCTTCCCCCTCGACGGGGGAAGGTTAGGATGGGGGTGAGACGCTGGATAATCGGGACCGTCGCGCAGATGGGACTGCGCCCCCTCACCCCCGGGTCGTGGCCGGGGGCAGGCTCTAGTCCTCTCCCCCTGGAGAGAGGGGATTCCTGACACGGCACCCCACCCGTGACTCTGGCGTAGGCCGGAATCTGGGGGCCGCACCTACCGTCATTCCGGCGTAGGCCGGAATCCAGGGGTGGGGATGGGCATCGCCCAAGGTGGGGATGCGTAGGAGAAGGTGGACCCCGTATACTCGCAATGGAGGCGCTATGACACAGCAGATGACCATTGACAAGGACAGGGCAGCCGTCCTGATTATGGACTTCCAGGTCCGCATCGTGAACAACTTTGCCAGCGACCCTGCCGGAGTAATCCAGAAGGCGGACCAGGTGCTCCAGGGCGCTCGCCGGGCGGGGATACCCGTCATATACGTGATCCACCGGGGAGGGCCCTTCCGAGAGGACTCCCCGGACGTGGAGATTCACCCCGGGGTTGCGCCCGCTGCCGACGACCAGGTTATCACCAAGACCAGGACCTCCCCCTTCTCCACTACGGGCTTGGACGTGATGCTGAGGGAGATGGGCAGAGACTCCCTGGTGATCATGGGCGTAGCAACCAGCGGGTGTGTCCTGTCTACGGTGCGGTGGGCCGCCGACATCAACTACAATCTCACGGTGGTGTCCGACGCCTGCTCGGACCCCGACGCCGAGGTGCACCGGGTGCTCACCGAGAAGATTTATCCACGCCAGGGGGCCGTCATAACTGCCGATGAATTCCTCCGGGCCGTAGGGTCTGGTTAGCCGGAAATGGCACCGGACGTACCGAGAGACCCGCTAGTCGCCGAGCTAAACAGGCTGCTTGAGGACGGCGCCATAGGCGTGACCTACCTCACCCCGCTTCCCGGAGGAGGCGCGCCGCCCATGAGTGTCCGCCAGGAGGTGGCGCGGGTCCTGACGGCATTGGAGGAGTCCGCGTTGGAGGCGGACGTCAGGATGCCCGGCCTGTCCTATGGCAACGGCTGCTTTGCCGTGGGCCGGTATGACGATGCCGCATCGGTTTACCTGGCCCTCTTGGAGTATAACCCCGAGGACTCCCCCGCCCGGTTCAACCTGGGCCTGTCTTATGCCCGGCTGAAGAAATACCATGAGGCCGTTGGAGAGTACACCGCTCTTATCAGCCGGGAGCCTTCGTTGCCCCAAGGCTACTACCAGAGGGGCAACGTCTATGACGACATGGGCGAGCATCATCTGGCTGTGGAAGACTACGGGAGGGCCATTGAGCTGAAGCCGGACTACCTTCAGGCCTTCTACAACCGGGGCCTGGTCCTGTCCCGTCTGGGGCGTCACCGGGAGTCCATAGCGGACTTCGACCGGGTCATAGCGATGCGGCCTACCCTGTCCAACGCCTACCTCAACCGGGGCGCGTCCCTGGACGAGTTGGAGCGGCACCAAGACGCTATCCGGGACTATACCACAGCCCTGGAGTTCAACCCCTCCAACGCAAATGCCTTCTTCAACCGGGCTAGGACCTACTATTTTCTGAAGTTTATGAGAGAGGCCGTCTCTGATTACTCCGAAGTGATAAGGCTCAGCCCCGACGACGCCGAAGCCTACAATAACCGGGGGCTGGTGTTCGATTATATCGGGGAGTATGAGAAGGCTGTTGAGGACTACGGGCGAGCGATAGACCTGGACCCCGGCTTTGTGGAAGCCATCAACAATCGCGGGGCGGCCCTGGAGGCCCTGGAGGAAACGGAATTGGCCCTTGAGGAGTACCAGAGGGCACTCACTGAAGCCCCCGACTTTGCCGACGCCCACTATAACGCTGCCCGCTTGCACTCCGGCTTCGGCAACCTGGAGCAGAGCTTGTCCCACCTAGAGAAGGCCATAAGCCTGGAGCCAAGACTGGAAGCCGAAGCCCAGCAGGACGATGACCTGCTCTGGGTGCTGGATATACATAACCTGAAACAGAGCGGGCGGAGAGATACCCAGCCGGATTCCTGAAGCTACTCGCGAGGGCCTTGTTACCGCGGACGGTGGCGCTGCCGCTTGCCAAGGGTGTCCCGTCCGGTGGGCACGGGGGCTGCGCTTGATCAGCTTCCTGCCTTTAATCCCATTGCGGCCCCCCTACCAAGCGCCAGTAAGATGGCTCCAAGGCCACCGCCTCAAAATTAACGCCGCTCTTGGCAGTGAAAAAGTATTTATCGCCAACTTGCGCCGGCGCGGCTCGCCTGGGAACTCCACAGACCTCGATCTTGTCCCCGCGGTCCTCCGCCATTTCAACCCTTTCAACCTCGTAAACGGTGCCCAAGCTATCGGTGACCTCTGAGATTATTATGTTTGCGCCCTCATGCTTGTAGGAACATCCGTTGCCGCCTATTGAGTATACTCCGCAACCACGTATGGTGAGCGACAGCCCCAGAGGAATTCCGACGAGAGTCCTCCTCATGCCTGCCTGCCCTATTTTCATCGTTTGCCTCTCTATGCTTTCTATGACAGCCGTGTCACTCCCCCTTCGCGCCGGCCACGTCCCTGCGCTGGAAGAGCCATAGGGAGGCGGCAACCAGGACGGCGGTGTACGCCAGCACCACGAAGAACGCCCGGAGGGTGTCCGGCTGCCCGACGACTGTTCCGAGGGCCTGCTGGACTTCCGTCGTGGACGCCGTGCTGATCCATTCACCCACGTTCTGACCCAGGACCGCTACTTCAATCACCTTCTCCAGCCAGTCGGCTACCCCGCTGAGGACGGGAGCGAGTATCAGCTCGAGGACGTAGTAGCCCATCGCCAGCGCGATGCCCTGGGCGGTGGACTGGGTCAGCACCGCCAGGAACACACCCAGCGCGACGTATGGCGCCAGGGCGAACGCCAGCTTGGCCATTCCTTTGACCGCGTCCAGCCATGCCCCCCCATCGCCGGCGACGAGAGACCCCTCCTCGCCAGGCGGTATGACTCCCGCCAGGAGGCTGGCAATGCCGAGGAGGACGGCAATGGCGATGACCCAGGCGATGCCGGCGCCCATGAGCATGATGAGCTTTCCGCTGAGTAGCTGCCAGCGTCCGACTCCCCTGGTCAAGGTCGTCCTCAGCGTGCCCCAACCGTACTCCACCCCCACGACCGTCGCCGCCAGGACCAGGATGGGGATGACAAAGAGCGGGAGGAATGCCTCGGCCACGTTAACGCTGTACGGCAGGGTGAACGCGCCCCGAGCCTCGTCGGGCGTAAGGTAGTCCTCGCAGGACCTTCCCCACACCGCGATCTCCTCCTCTACCACCTTGCGCTCCTCCCCGGCGAGCTTCCCTGCGATGGTCTCAAGCTTGCCTTCGGCGCGCCCCTCCACCACGTCCCCGCACGTCACCACAATGGATCCCTCGCTGTCCTTGTACTCATACGTCTCCGTGAGGGCGCCGAATGGGTCGTCGCTGACGTGATACGCGGCGTAGAACCCCCACAGGATGCCCTGGCTGATGAGGAAGATGAGGCCCAGCAGTATCCAGGGTATCCAACGACGGCGAATTTTGTGCCATTCTCCTACCGCTAGGCGCAGGACATGGGCTATCATAAGTCATCTCCTCCTCAATTGCTGCCCGTTACATCCAGGAAATACTCCTCCAGGGACGTCTGGACTGGCCCCATCTCGGTGACATAGCCCTCGGAGCGGCTCACCGCGAACGATCTTCGAGGGCTTCTCAGATACCATCTCAGTCCTCCCGCTCGCAGAAGACCCGACGCTCGCTTGGGTATACTCCGTCGATCAGCGCCCTGTGAACGTGGCCGTTGACGCACTCGTTTCTAGGATATACAACGTGTGTGGAGTGAGAGGTCTCCACCAAGTAGCCGTTGCTGAGGACCTCGGTTGCGAGCTCTTCGGACTTGATGAACGGAGTAGCCGGGTCTTCGCGGTTGCCGATCACCAGTATCGGTACGCCTCCGCCATCGAACGGCACGAGAAGCGGCTCCTCGGGGGCGAACTGGTCGTAGAAGGGGCAGATGTCCAGGTATGCCTGGCTCGCGGCACCCTGCAAGGGGAACATCCCCTGGGTGGCAGCGGCTTGGGCTGCGGCTTCCTCCAGTCGAGCGGCACGGTCCTTCACCGGGGGCAGAAGCCAGCCGTCCAGGCAGTTGACATGTTCGGCGAAGCTCGGGACGGTGGGGTCGCCACCGACGAACTGGATTCGGGCGGAATCGAGTAGAAAGGTAGGGTCGTCGTTCTCGTTGAGCTCGAACAGACCCTGCCATAGCGTCGGCCATGACGCTTCCTGGTACAGGTTCGAAAACACTCCAAGATAGCTGGCTAGGGGATAACCTCCCGCCGCGTCGTTGACAAGCTCCAGTTTCTCGGCAGCCTCCATGTAGTAGCCAATCGGGTCCCCGTCGTTGTATATCGGGCATTGCGGATCATCGCACGCTAGCAGAGCTCTCTCCCACTGCTCTTCGCGCGCCGCGAGCAAGTCGATATTCTTGTCCAGGCGTTCCTGTGGGGTGGCGGCATCAACCGGGTTGCTGGCGCCGTCAATGACCATCGCCCTGACCGACTCGGGTGAGAGAGTGGCGTACCAGACACCCAGCGCCGAGCCATAGGATCCTCCATAGTAAGAAATTTGCTCCACGCCCAGATTCTCTCGTATCACATTCATGTCCAGGGCGACGTAGGCGCTGTTCAGCAGGCCGCCGACCGGGCCCATTGACTCGATGCACAGGCTGGCGGCCGCCTCTCCGGCGGCTATCTCCTCGGGCGTATCTACGATGCCGTCGTCACTGACCGAGGCGCGCAGCGCCAGCTGCTTACCGGGCTCCCCACATGCGAATTCGGGCTCGGACCACCCGACTCCGCGCGGGTCGAACCCGACGATGTCGAAGTGCTTGACGATTACATCGCTGAACTGTCCGAATGGAGTACTGGCGACCATGCTGAGACCGCTCTGGCCCGGCCCGCCGGGATTCACGAACAGATAGCCTATCCGCTTGTCCGGAGACGTGGCGCGATGCACGTTGACCGCGATATTGATGCTGCCAGCATCGGGATCCAGGTAGTCCGCGGGAACTTCCACAAATCCGCACTCGAGCTTGACTGATATGCCAGCCAACACAGGCCACTCGCATATGTCCCAGTCTATCTGCTCGAGTGGTCTGGTTGGAGCCACTGGCCCATAAGGCCCCGCTTCTCCCTGAGCGCCCGCTTCTCCCTCCTCACCGCGCTCGCCCTGAGCGCCCGCTTCTCCCTGAGCGCCCGCTTCTCCCTGGGGACCCGCTTCTCCCTGGGGACCCGCTTCTCCCTGGGGACCCGCTTCTCCCTGAGAACCACGCTCGCCCTGAGCGCCCGCTTCTCCCTGGGGAAGTTCGAGTTTGGCAATTTCAGCTTGAACTACTCGCTGAATCTCCTCGTCGGATGGAGATTGCGAACAGCCAACGACTGCGAATATACCGGCTATCAGTGCCAATGCTGCGAAGAATCTGACCATTATTATCGTCCTCTGGCTATGGGTTACGTTTTGCGTAGGATTCTCAGACATCCTTTACTCAGGCTTGGCCTAGCTTGGCCTCAGTTGCTGCCCGTTACATCCAGGAAATACTCCTCGAGGGACGTCCTTACCGGCCCCATCTCGGTGACATAGACCTCGGAGCGGCTCAGGGCCGCCGTCAACTCGCCTGAGCGCTCGGTGGGCGCCATCACGAACAGCGCGCCGTCCTCCGTCGCTCCCACCTCCCCGACCCAGTCCAACGCTGAGAGTATCTCGCGGGCCTTCACGTTGTCGGTGGTCTTCACCCGGACCTGTTCGTCCCTGGCCGAGCGCACCAGCTCAGCGACCTCGCCCTGGACTACCAGCTTTCCCTTGGAGATGATGGTGACGCTGTCGCAGACCTGCTCGACCTCGTGCAGCAGGTGGCTCGACAGCAGCACCGTCCGGTTGCCGCCGCCGAGGCTCCGTATCAGCTCGCGCACCTGGATCATGCCCTCGGGGTCCAGGCCGTTGGTGGGTTCGTCCAGGCACACGATCTCCGGGTCGCCCAGTAGGGCGTAGCCTATCCCCAGCCGCTGCTTCATCCCAAGGGAGTAGGTGCGGAAGCGGTCGTCGCCCCGGCCCGCCAGTCCAACCCTTTCGAGCACGTCGTCGACGTCGTCCGGCGAGCCGCGTCCGGAGATGAACCGGAAGTATTCGAGGTTCTGCCGCCCCGACATGTAGGGATAGAAGGCCGGGCTCTCGATGACGGCCCCGACGCGGCGGAGCGATTCCTCGTGCCTCTCACTCGAGCCGAACAGCCGGAAGCTGCCCGCCGTCGGTCTCAGCACGCCGAGCAGCATCCCCATCGTCGTAGTCTTGCCCGACCCGTTCGGCCCCAGCAGCCCGTAGACGTGGCCCCGGCGCACCTCCATGGAAAGGTCGTCCACCGCCGTGACCTTGCCGAAGCGCTTGGTAAGCCCGTCGGTCTGAATTACCATGTCGCTTGTCATTGCAGCCTCGAATCTAACAATTTATGTTCCCAGGGTATGAACGCGCCCAGCACGGCAACGGCAAGAGCGGCAAATGACAGCTTGAGTTTCACGGCGCTGACCTCACTTTTGGCAACGGAGGTCGCCCGGCGGTCGAAGCTAGACCTTCGGCCTTGCCCGCGCGCACTCAGGAGCAGGCGCTCCAGGCAAGAGACGATGGGAGCGGAGCCGGTCGGGTGAAACGGACTGGGTGCGGCTTTGGGGGGATCTAGGCAAGAAAAATCGGGCGGGGGGGGGGGGTAGAACCTTGTGCTGGGATGGGACTGGGGACGCTGGCATTGACGACGGAAGATGCCGCCGCGCCTCGAAGGACATTCGGGTGCGCAGCCTGTTGAAACATGAATTAAACTGGCCCCTCCTCTAGCGGGGGGAAGCTGTAGGGGGTTAATAGTAGCAGGAAATGCGGCTTGTGTCTATCCGGGCCGGTTCACCGTAACCGTTCAGACCGGCCCGAGGGCAGGGGGCCTCTTTCATCCAACGCCAGGACCCGCCGGAGCTCGAATATCTCATCTCTGAGCATGGCTGCCTTCTCGAACTCCAGGCCCTTGGCGGCTGCCTTCATTTGGCTTTCCAGGTCCTTGGTGAGGCGGAACATCTCATCCCTGGTCATAGCCTTTCTTGAAGTGGTATATGCGGCCCGGGTCTCAGCTACTCCTCCCCTCACTCGATCGGTTATGTCCTTGACAGCCTTTCGGATGCCCTGGGGAGTTATGCCATGCTCCATGTTGTGAGCGTTCTGGATATTGCGGCGGCGGTAGGTCTCGTCAATGGCTCTCTTCATTGAACGGGTCACGGTGTCGGCATACATGATCACGTGGCCGTCGGCGTGCCGGGCCGACCGTCCTATCATCTGGATAAGGGACGCTTCAGACCGAAGGTAGCCTTCCTTGTCGGCGTCCAGGACCGCCACCAGGCTCACTTCCGGCAGGTCCAGCCCCTCTCTGAGCAGGTTTATCCCCACCACCACGTCGTAAACCCCCAGGCGCAAGTCTCTGAGAATCTCGATGCGCTCCAGGGTCTGGATGTCCGAGTGAAGGTAGTGGTTCCTGATGCCCATCTCCTGGAGGTAGTCCGCCAGTTCCTCGGCCATCTTCTTGGTGAGGGTGGTCACCAGGCAGCGCTCACCCTTTTCGGTGCGTTCCTTTATCTCGTTGATCAGGTCGTCAATCTGCCCCTTAGAGGGCCTCACGTCTATGGTGGGGTCCAGCAGACCGGTGGGCCGTATCACCTGCTCCACCACCTGGCCGCTTACCTCCATCTCATAGGGGCCGGGGGTGGCGGAAACGAAGACGACCTGGTTTACGTGCTTCTCAAACTCCTGGAAATTCAGGGGCCTGTTGTCCACGGCGGAGGGCAGCCGGAAACCGTAGTCCACCAGGGTCTTCTTCCGGGCTACGTCGCCGTTGTACATACCCCTTAGCTGGGGAAGGGTCATGTGGGACTCGTCAACGAATATCAGGTAGTCCTTGGGGAAGTAGTCCAGCAGGGTCCAGGGCGTGGAGCCGCAGGAGATGGCAGTCCTGTGGTCCTGCTGGACGTGCCTCTGGGCCAGGTGACAGGAGTAGTTCTCCACGCCGGAGCAGAATCCCGTCTCCCGCAGCATCTCCAGGTCGTAGTTGGTGCGGGACTCCAGCCGGGCCGCCTCCAGCACCTTTTCCTGGGACCTGAGGTATTCCAGCCTCTCCTGCAACTCTACCTGGATGTCCCCCAGCGCCGTGTCCAGCTTCTCTTTGGAAGTGACGAAGTGCTTGGCGGGGTATATATCCATTTCCTGACGCTGGGAGAGGATTTCCCCTGTGAGGGGGTCCACCTCTACGATGCGCTCTATCTCATCCCCCCAGAACTGTATTCTTAAGGCCACCTCCTCGTAGGCGGGCAATAGCTCCAGGGTGTCGCCTTTGATGCGAAACTTTCCCCTGCTCAGGTCCATGTCGTTGCGCTCGTACTGCATGTTGACTAGCTGCCGTATGAGATGCCCCCGGCTGCGGACCTCGCCCACTTTGACATTGGCAACGAAGCTGTGGTAGTCTTCCGGGTCGCCCAGGCCATAGATGCAGGATACCGAGGCCACAATCAGCACATCCCGGCGGGTCATAAGGGCCCTGGTGGCGGCCAGACGCAGCTTGTCTATCTCCTCGTTGATGTCGGCATCCTTCTCGATGTAGGTGTCGGTCTGGGGGACGTAGGCCTCGGGCTGGTAATAGTCGTAGTAGGAGACGAAGTATTCCACGGCGTTGTCCGGGAAGAACTCTTTGAACTCGGTGGCAAGCTGGGCTGCCAGGGTCTTGTTGTGGGCGATTACCAGGGTGGGCCGCTGGAGCCGCTCTACTATGTTAGCCATAGTGAAGGTCTTGCCGCTGCCCGTAACCCCCAACAAAGTCTGGCTGCGGATGTCCTGCTCTGCTCCCTTGACCAGGGCATCCACGGCGTGGGGCTGGTCGCCGGTGGGGTTGAAGTCGGAGGCTATCTTGAAGTCAGGCATATTTCTAACCCTCTGCGCTGATTGGTTGGAGACTGGAAGTTGGCATCTCGTACCCTCGTTTAGTTGCTCAAATCAATGATTTCTATAGCTTGCTCGGTAGTAGCCAAACGGACTCCTTCTCTCGATAACAGGTCGGCTATCTTCCCAAAGTCTTCCCTGTCCTCCTGTACGATACACACGACGGGATTATTCGCTTCCCTCGTGCTTACCGACAGGGCGGCAGCAACGTATTTGTAATCATCGTCGTGAAAGCCCCTTCCTCGGAGTTCCCGCCCGATTCTGCGGGGGACTCGCTGAGACCTGTGCGTCAGCTTGCTTGATCGCCACATAGACCGCCACCATCGTGTTCCCAGACCTTCGGGGACTTCTTCGTTTCTTCGCCAGTATTCCTCAACGATTTCATCGTTGAGAGCAATTTTATAGTCATTTCTACTTAATCTATTCAATAACTCAACAGCATTGAGGCATTGAGGATGTCCCGGGTTATTGGCTACACCCAATACGCTGGCATCAATTACCCAGAACTGTACCCCAGAGCGTGCCAAGGTGCTACCTCACCTTGCCCGACTCTTCTTCTTTCTTTTTACGCTCCAAAATGACCTTGGAATACTCATAGGCCTCGGTGAAACCCTCATTGAAGAATCCTTCGGGCATCGTCTCCCAAACATACTGGCCGTATTCTGTCAGCTTTATCTCCTTGATTTGCGTCCCTTGCGCGGTAGGCTCAAAGTAGTAAATTGCAACGTCCGAAGGGTCTATGGTCTCGTCGGCAATGCGGAGTTGGACCCGCTGTAGGATGCTCTCGCTGTGGGTCTCCACGATGACCTGCCTGTTGTTTTTAGATAGGTCCACCAGCAGGTCTCCAAGGGTGCCTTGGGCCTTGGGGTGAAGGTGGATTTCGGGCTGCTCTACCAGAAAGGTGCATCCCGGAGGGCTGTAGAAGCCCTCTACTATCACGGGCAAGACCTGGGACGCGCCAAAACCCACGTCGGCGATGTTCACAGGGATATTGGTATGAGGGTCAACGAAATGGACCTCGTACACTGTGGGCGATGCTTGTGAGAATTTAGTCTCAAGGCTGAACCCGAACCGCTTCACCCATTCTTCTGCTCTTGCCACCAACTCCTTCGCCTCGGACTCGACCGATGGCCTGATTAGCTGCTTCTGCATCCACAGCACTTCTACGGCCCGCTCCCCTGCCAGGCCCACGTCCTGGGGGGTCTCACCGCCGGCGATATAAAACCTTTCCGGGGCTGCTCTGAGGGGGCCCAGGTAGCGTATACGGCTGAGCAACTCTTGGATGGATTGCCCAAATGAGGCGAAGAGGAAAATCTGTCCCACATACGCCTTTCTTTCATCTAGCTGAACTTCGCTTAGACCTTGGACATTTAGAATTTCAGGACCGGGTAACTCCTCAGGTCTCAGCAAGTAGAAACTGTCCAGTTGGAAGTTGCCCCTTGAGAAGGGAGTCTTTACTTTGTACCCTCCCCCGCGGTCCCGGTCCGCTTGGAGTAGGTGTTCCGTCCCGTGGGTAGCTGAGACTGTCTTGACCTGAATCTGCCGTGTCCTTCGGTTGTACTGGAACCCTACTTCAAACCCTGTATCTTCTGTGGGTGACGGTATCTCAGAGGTCTTATTGGATGAAATTATCACTCTTTGCGCAAAATCACCGAATGGATTTTCGCCGCTCAATCGGGCCTCTATGGAGAACTCCCTGCCCAGGTCGTGCCCATAGATAAAATCTCGGTAAGTCCCCAGCTTCACGTAGTTGCCGTTTACTACCAGGGGGCTTTGGAGGTCGCGGCTTTCGGCGGTCTGCTTCAGGGCCAGGAGGGCCTTGAACAGGGCGCTCTTGCCGGAGCTATTTGGCCCCACCAGGATGGTCAGGGGCCTCAGTTCCAGGTCGCCCGTGTCTGCCAGGGACTTGAAGTTTTTGATTCGTAGCTGCTTGAACATCTCAGTACGTCAACACCTTATGCCAACACCTTGGCCGCATTCCCGCTTTTCCGGGGCCTTTTATGGAGGAATCAGCGTCCCCCTATCTGCTGCAATGCCCTCCGTATCTTCTCTTCTAGGGGAGGTCTGTCGGTATCGTTCATGGAGGCCACCACACGGCGGGACTCGGCGGCGGAGTAGCCCAGGGCCATCAGCGCCGACACCACCTCGCCGTCGGCAACGATGCCTGCGGGCAGGACCGGCGCTTCCGTTTGCTCCTTTTCCAGCCTGCTTTTCAACTCCAGCACCAGCCGGCCCGCGCTCTTGCGGCCAACCCCCGGCACTTTGCTTAGGGTAGAGAGGTCCTCGGTGGCAACTGCGTTTATTAGGGACTGGGTGCCCAGGGTGGAGAGGATGGCAAGGGAGGTCCGGGGGCCTATGCCGGAGACGCCGGTGAGCATTTGGAACAGGCGCAGGGCATCGGGGGTGGTGAAGCCGTACAGGACGGCCTCATCATCCCTTATGTAGAGGCGGGTATGCAGGCGCACCACCTCGCCTATGTCGCCTAGCTCCAGGATGGCAGAGGCGGGGACAAAAATCTGTATGCTTACACCGCCTCCCACCTGTACCTGGACCCAGTCCTGGCCCGTGGCCTCAAGAGTGCCTGTGATTCCTGTTATCAAGTCTTCACCGCTTCTATTAGCGTGGCTTTATTTCGCGGCCCATGACATCTTCCATCTGCTGTTGCCGGATGTGGCATAACGCAATGGCAAGGGCGTCGGCTGCGTCCGACGGTGAGGGTATAGACTCCAACGCCAGCACCACCTTCACCATCTCCTGCACCTGCTCCTTGGGGGCTGCGCCGTAGTCTGTGACGGCCAGTTTTACCTGGGTCGGTGAGTAGCGGTGTACGGGAATGGCCTGTCCCGCAGCGGCGATTAGCACCAGGGCTTGGGCCTGGCCTATGGCGAAAGCGGGGGTCACAAACTGGTTCTTCCCCTTGCCCATGAAGGGTTCTTCTACCGCGATAGCGTCGGGTTGCCATATACTAATCATGTTCATTACGTGGGAGTGAAGCTGGAACAGCCTCACCTCTATGGGCAGGGAAGAAGGCAGGGCGACTACGCCATAGTCCACCGCTACGGTCCGCTCTCTGCCCTCGGCCACGAGTCCGTACCCCATCCTGATGGTGCCGGGGTCAATCCCAAGGACACGCATCGCCATTCCTACCCTTCTCCGCCGTACTTTTCCAGCACTGCATCGGGAAAGTCGGCGTTGCTATATACCTTCTGCACGTCCATCAGGTCCTCCAGGTTGTCCAGAAGCCTGATGGTCTGCTCGGCCTCCTTCTCGCTGAGGGACACCGTGGTCTTTGGGATCATGGAAATCTCCGAGGACGAGGCATCTACCCGGTTCTGCTCCAGTTCCCTGCGGACGGCTTCCAGGTTTTCAGGCTGGGTATAAATCTCCACGTACCCGCTATCCACCTTCACGTCGTCAGCCGACGCATCAATCGCCAGAAGGGCTATCTCTTCGGCCTCGTCCGGCATTACCTCCAGGGTGATAACACCCTTTGACTCGAAATTCCAGGCTACGCAGCCCGACTCTCCCAGGCTGGCGCCTGCTTTGGTGAAAGTGGATCGTATCTCGGATGCGGTGCGGTTGCGGTTGGGCGTCAGGGCCTGGAGCATTATGGCGGTCCCTCCCGGCCCGTACCCCTCGTATATGATCTCCTCCAGTTGTTCCTGGGAGTCACCCCCGCCGGCAGCCCGGCTGACAGCCCGGTCAATGGTGTCCATCGGCATATTATTGCTTCTGGCCTTATCAATAGCCAGGCGAAGGCGGTAGTTGAGGTCGCGGTCTCCCCCGCCTCCCTGACGCACGGCTATGGTAATATCTTTGGTCAGCTTGGTGAAGAGTTGTCCCCGGCGGGCGTCCGTCGCCCCCTTCTGACGCTTGATGGTTGACCACTTGGAATGTCCTGACATATTCTTGCCCCCTATATAAAAGAAATAGAGGTGTCTGCAATCTGTGGATGAATTTTACCATCCCTATAGTTGCAGGGTCAAAGCTCCCATAAGCCAAATTAGGGTCTTTCGGTTTTCCTCCATTACCCCCGTTGGTCATTCCGCCCCCACCGTCATTACGATGAAAATGGGCAGTCCGAGGCCGGAACCCCAGCCCGGGCCCCTGGATTCCCGCTTTCGCGGGAATGACGGTGCGGAGGCTGGCCGCCATATTCATCCTCGTATGTGGCTCGCAAGGGCATGGGTGATTATTATGAAAATAGACGCCAACCGTCATTCCGGCGCAGGCCGGAATCCAGGGGTGGGGCGGTGGACTCCCGCTTTCGCGAGAGTGATGGTTGGGAGGCTGGCCGCCATTTTCATCCTCGTATGTGGCCCACAATGGGCATGGGTAATTACCATGAAAATAGACACCCACCAGCACCGTCATTCCCGCGAGAGCGGGAATCCAGGGTCTCGCGACGTAGGCGGCCATTGCGAGTCACCCACGCCCTCACCCCTGGATTCCGGCCTACGCCGGAATGACGGTTGGGGCGGATACTCGCCATTTCCATCCTCGTATGTGGCCCGCAGGGGGATGGGTAATTCCGGCGCAGGCGGGAATGACGGGTCGACGCTCAGTTTGAACAATCCATTTTCAGAATAATACCCTTCCCAGGCGTTAGTGCTTTATACTGGGGCTGCACACCTGAAATGCGTGACTGAAATGGAGGTAAGGCCATGAACGCAGGACCACTGCAAGGTAAAGTAGCTATGGTGACAGGCGCC
This sequence comes from Dehalococcoidia bacterium, assembly GCA_965219725.1. Classification (GTDB taxonomy): domain Bacteria; phylum Chloroflexota; class Dehalococcoidia; order Lucifugimonadales; family JAGWBF01; genus CBDCOF01. The sequence continues at coordinate 384,711 of CBDCOF010000001.1, forward strand.
GGAAGTCCCATCGGCTTGGGTAATGCCATCACTTTGGGCCTGGTGCGGGCCGGCGCTCGGGTAGCCATGCTTGACATCAACAAAGACTGGCTGGACCAGAGCGTGAGCGACGTGCGGGAGGCGGGAGGCGTTGACTGCGCCCTGCCAATGATAACAGACATTACTGACCCCAACGCCATCGAGGAGGCCATCAGCCGGACTATCTCGGAACTGGGCGGCCTCCACATCTTGGTGAACAACGCCGGCACTAATCCGAGAGCGGCAGGGTTCTCGGAAGCGGGCGGGGGCAATTTCTGGGAGACATCGCCGGAGGCATGGAGCCGGGTGGTGAGCGTCAACTTTACCGGGCCGTTCCTCATGGCCCGGGCTGTGGTGAGGCACATGATAGGCCAGGGCTGGGGCCGCATCATCGGGGTCACCACCAGCATGGATACCATGTACCGGGAGCGGGGGTCTCCCTACGGGCCTTCCAAGGCGGGGCACGAGGCCCTGATCGCCACCATGGCCCAGGAGCTGGAGGGCACGGGCGTTACGGCAAACGTCCTGGTCCCCGGAGGCAGCACATACACCAACTTGACCGCTCCCAGCACCACCTATGAAAGGTCTGCGATGATCCAGCCGGAGGTGATGCAATCGCCTGTAGTGTGGATTGCGTCGGAGGAATCGAATAGTTTCAATGGCCGCCGGGTGATTGCCTATTACTGGGACGAAAACCTGCCCCTTGAGGAGCGCTTGGAGAAGTGCAGCGCCCCTGCCGCCTGGCCCCAATTGGGAAGGCAGGCCATTCGCCCGGGGCAGTGACGCCGGGCGCACTGGGCCTCGCCGGGGGATTTCCCTGCTGGGAAAGACTATCTGATAGGCCAAGGTACACCTACCCTGGCCTTCATGCAAAGACCTTATATTCGTTCACTTCAGGCGTTCACTTCAGGACCCCGGCTACAGGGATAAGCCGCTGCCCCTTTGGGTCTACTCCAAGGCTGAAAGTCTCAAGGGTGGTAGCGCCCAGGAGAGGCATAGTGCCCTCCTGGGCAAACACAACCAGCACAATGAATTCGTCACCGTCCAACCGGACACGTGCCTGGCCTACGGGATACTCCACAAGCCTTTCATCAGCCAAGCGAAAGGAACGGAGGGTTATTGGCTCAATGCCCAGTTGCGCCAGTATGCTTTCCGGGAGCATGGTATCACTTGCGCCGGTGTCCACCAGGGTCTCGACCTCGATGAACTGCCGGCCAGCCAGGTCTCCCACCTGGACCATAACACTGAAAGTCACCATGCTCTTGACTCCTTCTCCGGCTTCTAGCTGCGCCCCATGCGGCATGGCCCGTTGGTCATTCCGCCAGAGGGACTACAATAGCGTACCTGGCCTCGTCGCTTACCACCCTGGTGGTGTGACCCGTCCCGGTGAGGTCTTCCGCCAGCAGGACGGAGCCAGGACCGAACCGCCTCACTGTGCCATCTCCTGTCACTATCTCCACTTCCCCGGCTATGGTGACGGTGTACTGGCGCCGGGGGGCGTTGTGCCAGTCGAGAAAATAGCCGGGAGGGTTGCGTCGGAAGGTTATCCCGGTGGCGGCCTCCAGGGGCGTGCCCTCTCCGTGGGCGCCTTCGGTATCTACAAAAGCCTCAAAGGGCGGGTTGATGTCTTCTATGTGCGACTGGCCGTCATCCCCGGTATATACCCTGACAAAAGCTGGAGGCACGGCAATCTCCTTTCATCTCAGCGATTTGCTGAGTCCTGAGTGTGGGGTTAATATCGTCGGTCTTATTCCTGTGAAAATGGCCTGTGCCAGTTTCCCCCACCGCATCCTGAAGGGTTCTGGGTCCACATAACCGTCATTCCGGCGAAAGCCGGAATCCAGGAGTAGGGCAGTGGGGGACTTCGCGATGCCTCTAAGTTGTGGGACTATGGACTCCCGCTTTCGCGGGAGTGACGGTGAAGAATCTGCACCGTTTTCATCTTCGTATGTGACCCGCAGAGGCGTGGTATTACTACCCCTTAGGCACGGGCACGCCGGGGATATTCAGCCGGATGCTGCCCAGGGAGTCGCGAGTGGTGAAGAACAAGGTCCTCCAGTCGTCGCCGCCCCAGGCCATGTTGGTGGTGGCCGGCTCCCCGTGGACGATTGTTCCCAGGTGATTGCCCGAGGCGCCCATTACCCAAATCCCCCCCGACCCTCCGCAGTACACGTTGCCTTCCACGTCCACCTTCATGCCGTCGGGGACTCCGGGCCGCTCTCCCGTCAGGTCGTGGAAGACCCGGTCGGTGGCCAGGGCCAGGGTGCCGTTGGGCTGCAAGTCGAAGGCCCTGATATGGCCTCTGCGGGAGTCGTTGATATAGAGGACGCTTTCATCGGGGGAGAAGGCCAGGCCGTTGGGCGTAACGAAGTCCCTGACCAGCAGGGTGATGCTGCCCAGGTCGGGGGAGACCAGGTACACCCCGGAGAAGTCCATGTCCACGTCGGGGGCCGGCCCGCCGGGATCGGTGAATATGATGGACCCGTCGGACTTCACCACCACGTCGTTGGGGCGGTTCAGGCGGGTCCCCTGATACCTGCTTGCTATAACTGTGATGCTCCCGTCGGCTTCCAGACGGGTCACTCGGCGGCTGGTGTGCTCACAGGCAACCAGCCTGCCATTCTGGTCCCGGGTGAGGCCGTTGGCGTTATTGGTAGGCTCGTGGAATGTGGACGCGCCTTCCCCCGGAGCCCACTTCACCCGCCGGTTGTTGCCGATGTCGCTGAACAGGAGGTATCCCCCCTCCTTCCACCACACAGGTCCCTCAGCGACCGACCCGCCGCCATAGCCGCTGCCCAGCCATTCTACCTCCTGCCCCGACGATACTATGTTGTTCATTCCCTGTGCAGCCTGCTCGATGGGCATAATTACCTCCTTTGTAGTATCTTCCTTATGTCAGGTAAGGGGCTTTGCACAAAAAGCCCTAGTCGCACAAAAAGTCTACCCTGTAAGGCTGGCGATCACCGGAGCCAAGTGCTTTGACGCATCCCGCAGGGCTACGCCGATAGGGTCCCTCAACCCGTCCGATTCAAGTTCGCACACTTCCCAATACCCCACAAAGTCGCCGTTCTCCGTCACCAACGCAGGGTCATCGGTCGTCTCGCCAACGGTCAGAATGTCCCGATCAGCGTCATAGCCTCTCCCCAAAGGCAGGTAGGCTGATGCTCCGATAACGATAAGCCCGATTACGTCATAGCCACCAAAAGTAGCCGTGTCCACCGCCGCGTCAGGGCCCCGCAACAACGAAGCGGTATCGGCGACTGGCTGCTCCCCAATGATGCGCAGGACATCGGCTTCTTTATCGTAGATCACTCGCATTTCGTTCCTCCGAGTCGTGGCGTCTTTCCATGAAGTAGCTGCGGGACCCTCGGTTCCAATGATTAGTAGCCGTACGGTCCTGATACGCCGTAACGATTCGTTCATCGTCCAGGGAAACAGCCACTTTTATCATTCGGTTCAATCCAGGTGCAAACCCCCAATGCGTTATAGTGCGGCTGCCTAATGTGTCGATGCAGTTCCCTCTAATCGCCCAATTGTCCAGTACGTGCGCAAGTCTTTTCGTTGTGATGCCGGGATGTGGCTCGTTCCGTATATGCTGGCTGACTGTCCTAGTCCGGCCACCGGCTGTTATCCTTTGTGGCAACTGCCCAGTCCTACTAACCGTACCGGCTAAAGATTCGTCGGGGGGTCACTGTCACGATGATGCGGGGCTGCTGTTTCCAACGCTCGACGTACTCATCTACCCGTTCGGCGCCGACGTACCGCTCGGCGATGCGCCGGGCTTCATCCCATATATCCTGGTCGGCTATGGCGGCGGTGCCTCGGATAACCACGTAGTCTGAGGCCGCAGGGTTGTCGTAGATACAGACGGATATTCGATTGTCCCTCTGGAGGTTGAAGTATTTCTGGCGCTCCTTGGTGGTGATAAAGGTCAGCACATTGCCGTCGTACCTGTACCAGTTGGGACTTAGCTGGGGAGTCCCATCCTTGCCGACGGTGGCGATGATTGCGATGTGAGATGCGCTGAGAAACCGGGTAATCTCCTCGGAGTCCATAGGCAGCGCCTCCTATCTCGTCAAATTTGCTCGGAAGAGGGATGTTCTACTCTTGTCTGTCTCTGTTGTGTTGGATACCTGCTCCCAAGGGTGTCGCATTTCGAGACGGATGATAGTTGGTAGTTTAGAAGCATATCCCGGCCCTGTCAAACATGGTAAATAGTAGCCATATACTTAGCCAGGGAGTAAAATCTGATGAGGGAGAATCATACCCCCTGACAAGACGGGGCAAGATGGGAGTAATGAGGAATGCGACAGAGTTTTCCTGCGGAGCGGGAGGATAAGCGAAGGGCGCTTATTGGCGCCGTCGAGGAAGTGAGGGATGTCCTGGTGGCCGGCGCCGACGAGGCTGAGGAAATCGGGACCCTCCCGGAGGCGACGGTTGACGCCCTCTACCAGTCCGGCCTGTTGAGGTTGAAACTCCCGGCGGAGTTGGGCGGCGCTGAGGCCGACCTGCTGACCCAGTTGGACGTTATTGAGGAGGTCACCCGTATTGACGCCTCTGCCGGCTGGTGTCTGATGATTGGGGCCGCCAGCCTTGGGAGGATGGGGGCCTTTCTTCCCGACGAGGCCATCGAGACCATGTTCGTTGGAGGTCTCCCTCCCAAGACTTGCGGCCTAGCGATGCCCACCGGCGAGTCGGTCCCCGTGAATGGGGGCTACATGGTCACTGGACGGTGGTCCTTCGCCAGTGGTATCCGGCACTCCCAATGGGTCTCCTCAAATACACGGGTAGCGCGTAATGACGAAGGCGCGCCACAGCTCATGTCTGTGGTTTTCCCCACAGCCAAAGCCAAAATCCATGATAACTGGCAGGCGGCAGGTCTCAAAGGCACCGGAAGCAACGACTTCTCCGTTTCCAACCTCTATGTCCCCGGAGCCTTCACCTTGGACAGGGCCAGCGTCCAGCCAAGGCGAGGCGGGGCGATTTACCGCATGGGAACGCCGGGCTTCGTGTCCCTTGAGCACTCGGCCTTTGCCTTCGGAGTAGCGCGTCGAGCACTGGATGCTGTAATTGACCTGGCCCAGTCCAAGTACCGGGGGTACAGGGCTGCATCACCTCTGGCCCTGCGCACTTCCTTCCAGAAGTCCCTGGGAGAGTGCGATCTCCGGCTGCGCGCAGCCCGGTCGCTGGTGGTCGAAATCCTTGAGGGAGTGTGGGACACCCTCTGCAACGGCGGCACTCCCGACGTCAAGATGCATGTGGATATGAGGAGTTCCGCTACCTTCGCCACCGAGGTTGCCGTGGACGTGGTTACCCAAGCCTTTCGCTATGCAGGTGGTGAGGCCGTTTACCAGCCCAACGTGCTACAGCGTTGTCTCCGGGACATCAACGTTGCGGCCCAACACCTGATGGTAAGCAACTCGACCTATGAGAGCTATGGTAAACTAGCGCTGGGTCTGCCGGGGGTTGATCCAATGGACTAAAGATATGGGTACTCCAGTGTAACGAAGCCAATCGGCAAATCGCCAATAGGAAAATCTAAGGAGGAGACCATGACAACCATCCATGAGAGATTCGAGCAGAAGTTTGCAAAGTCGAAGGAGATGTTCGAGGAGGGCAGGGACCTGATACCCGGTGGAGGCCACCAGACCAGGGCAGTCAGGCCCTTCCCCATCTATGTAGAGCATGGCAAAGGCGGCCTCAAGTGGGACGTGGACGGCAATGAGCTTATAGATTACATGATGGGATATGGCGCCTTGATATTGGGGATAGGCCACCCCAAGATTAGCGAGGCCGTCAGCCGGAGGGTGGACCAGGGCACCCACATGGGCACCCTTACGCCCCTGGAGTTGAGATGGGCCGAACTGGTAAAGAGGCTGATTCCCTCTGCCGAGCGGGTCCGCTTCACCAACACCGGGAGCGAGTCCACCGCTTTGGCCATCCGCCTGGCCCGGGCGTACACGGGCAAGAGTAGGCTGATGAAGTTCAGTGAGCATTACCACGGGAACCACGACTATGTGTCCCTCCAGTCGGGCATCAACACCCAGGCGGGCATACCCAAGGAGACCCTCTCTACGGTGGTGGTTGTCGAGCCCCGGATTTCGGCGGTGGAGCAAGCCCTTGCCCAGGACAAGGACATTGCCGCCGTTATCCTAGAGCCTACCGGGGGTCACTGGGGCCAGCTTCCCCTGCAAAATCCCCAGTTCCTTCAGGAACTCAGGGATGTCACGACCAGGAATGGAGTGGTGATGATTATGGACGAGGTCATCACCGGGTTCCGGGCATCCCGGGGCGGCGCCCAGGCCAGGTTCAATGTCACCCCCGACCTGACCACGATGGCGAAGATCGTGGGCGGGGGCCTGCCGGCGGGAGCGATAGCCGGGAAGGCCGAAATCATGGAACTGGTATCCCCGGAGAATACCACCGGCAGCCGGGTCCCCCACGTAGGCACCTACAACGCCAACCCCCTGTCCGCCTCGGCGGGGATTGCCTGCCTGGAGTTAGTAGCCAATGAGCCTATTAACGAGCGGGCCGACGCTATGGCCCAGCGCCTCAAGGTCGGTCTCAGGGAGGCTTTGTCCAGGACGGAGGTGCCGGGCCATGTCCACGGTATCGCCTCCATGCTCCATGTGGTGCTGGGCGTGGACTGCGATTGCGACGGGGAAATCTGCACCATGCCCCACTCCCGTCTTGCCGAGGCCAATGTCCCCCAACGGACGGAGCTTTTCAAGCTGGCCATGCTCAATGAAGGGGTGGATATGATGGGCGGCATAGGGTTCATGGTCTCGGCTGCCCATACCGAGCAGGAAATAGACCGGACGGCTGCGGCTTTCGAGGGAGCTTTGGGCGCTCTCCGGCAGGAAGGGGCAGTGTAGAAGGGATACCAAGCTACAAAGACATGGAGGAGGTGGGCCATGAGAGGTGTGGTGTTTCTTGGAGATAGGAGCCTGGAGGTCCGGGAGTTCCCGGACCCCAAGCCGGGTCCCGGGCAGGTTGTGATAAAGATGGGGGCGGCTGGGCTGTGCGGCAGCGACCTCAGGCCATACAGGTCGTCGGCTGAGACCCTGGGGGCCCGCACGTCCGTCATTGCCGGACACGAGCCATGTGGAACGGTGGCCGAAATAGGACCGGGCGTCCGAAATGTCCAGGTGGGCGATAGAATTATGGTCCACCACTACAGTGGCTGTGGACGGTGTGAGCACTGCAAGACCGGCTGGACCCAGATGTGCCAGGCCGGATCGAGGGTTTACGGCTCCCATGCTGATGGGGGAAACGCAGACTATGAGTTGGTGGAAGACTATATGTGCGTTCCCATGCCCGAGGCCCTGAGTTTCGAGGAGGGGGCAGCCTGCTCCTGCGGCACAGGCACGGCCTACCAGGCGTTGAAGCGGCTGGATATTTCGGGCAGGGATACCCTGGCCGTCTTTGGCCAGGGGCCGGTGGGCCTGAGCGCCACCTTCTTCGGGGCCGTTATGGGCGCTCGCGTCATCGCCCTGGACCCCGTCGGCGAGAGGAGGGAACTGGCCGCCAGGTTGGGCGCTTGGGAGACCATAGACCCCACCCGGACAGACCCCATAGAGGCCATCAGGGAGCTGACCAACGGGGTGGGGGCCGATGCCACCCTCGACGCCACAGGAGTAGCCGAGGCCAGGGCCAACGCAGTCCGCAGCACCCGAATCTGGGGAAGGTCCTGCATGGTGGGCGAGGGAGGCACTGTGACCTTCGAGCCTACCCCGGACATAATACACCGGCAGCTTACCCTGCTGGGGTCCTGGACCTTCAGCGCCTCCATCCTCGAGGAGCTTGCCAACTTTGTGGTGGACCAGGGCATCCCCTTGCAGGACATCATCACCCACGAGTTCCGTCTGGAGAGGGCGGAGGAGGCATTCCAGCTTTTCGACGCAGGCGCAACGGGCAAAGTGGTCTTCACCTGGGACTAGATTAGGAGGAGGAGAGATGAAGTTTTCCCTGCTATTCGAGATTCAGGGACCCAAGGAGTCCGACGGCAGCTACGATGAGAACAAGCTGTATAAGGACACCCTGGAGGAGTGTATCCTGGCCGACGAGATGGGCTGGGACGGGGTCTGGTTTACGGAGCACCACTTCCTTACAGGGTTCTGCAACTCTCCCTGCCCGGAGGTGTTCTTCGGCGCTCTGACCCAGAGCACCAAGAACGTCAGAATCGGTTTCGGCGTGTCCATCCTCCCCTATCACCACCCCATCCGGGTGGCTGAGCGGGTGGCAATGGTGGACCAGCTGTCCGACGGCCGGGTGGAGTTTGGGACGGGGCGCTCCAACCCCTACGAGCAGACGGGCATGGGCATAGACCCCAGGGACACCCGCGCCCTGTGGGACGAGTCCATAACCATGATTCCCAAGATATGGCAGTCGGAAGAGTTCTCCTGGGAGGGGAAATTCTGGAACGTGCCGCCTCGACGGGTGCTGCCCAAGCCCTATCAGAAGCCCCATCCCGCCATCTGGCTCGCCTGCCAGCAGCCCGAGTCCTACAAGCTGGCGGCGGAGAAGGGCATCGGCGTATTGGCCTCCAACCCCTACGCTCCGGGAGTCCTGGAACAGTACGTGCGGGCATACCGGGAGGACGTGAAGAACTGCGAACCTGTGGGCGCTTTCGTTAACAACCAATGGTCCAACAACGTCTTCGGCTACTGCGGGGACAATAACCGGGAGGCGCGAGACCTGTGCGCCGACTCGATGAAGACCTTCTTTGGGCCTGAAAAGCCCTACATCCGGGGCCGCATTGACGCCTATGAGAAGCTCCTGGAAGCCTGGGGCGGCGTGCCGGAGCACCTGCAAAATGAGTTCACCCGGTGGATCAGGTACTCCGATACCGATATACAGGCCAGGGCAGCCGAGGGCGGCCTCAACCTGGATACGGGCCCGTCGGCGGCCAGGGCGGCTATGCAGAACCTGGACGCCGACACCCTGTGCGAGCGGGGGGTCATCATAGCGGGAGACCCCCAAAGCTGTCTCGAGTCCATCAGGAAGTACCAGCAGATTGGCGTGGACCAGATAATGATGATCATGCAGACGGAGACTGTCCCCCACGACAAGATGATGAGGTCCATAGAGATGTTTGGCAAATACGTCTTCCCCGTAATCCGCCAAGAGGAGAGGGAGAAGGCCCCGGCAGCCACCTCCTAGCGCGAGAGCCTGAAACAACGCTCACGGACATATACCAGGACACGAGGGAGTCCCAGGATGCCATCCTGGGACTCCTTACTCCTTCTCCCCGCACCGGCGCTCATTTATGGAGTGTTCTCTTTTTTATATACTTAGACGCTGAATGCATCTCCCAATGTCGATCAGTCCGGCGGATACGTTTTGAAAATGTCTGTTGATTACAGATGGCGCATCCATATTTGTGGTAGTCCCATCAATGTACCTATGTGCCGCGCTATCGCGTTGAGTCTTTAGGGTTCCTAGACTCGATTTCATCACTTCAAACTTTGTTGGATCGAGCATTCCTTCAAGCTCCTCCACTTTGACGAGACCTATAACCCTCATCAGCATAGGTCGAAAATGGTCTTCATACAAAAAGCTGTAGGTCCTCCGAATAACTCGCTTCTCCACGTAATTTATGTTGTCGGCATTGCGTAGGTGTTTCTTGGCGCAATCTAAGACGATGCTGTCCATTGTAACTTCTATCCATCCACACAACTCTATAAGGGCCAGTTTGGAGTAATACAATGGGTCTCGAACGCCTCTGGACTCGTTGTATCTGGAATCTATTTCACTCAGAATTGTGGTAATGTCATTCTTGTTGACCATGTCACTGCCTGGAGAAAATCCGCTCCGCAGTGGACATCCGATCAAGAACCCTTTGCTTACCGGAAAGCCCCTCTCTCAACCTCTCCTCTGAGAATTCCTCGGTCGCGAGTAGTTCTTCGTACATTTTGCGCAGTTGCGTGTGATGGTTGGTCTCGAGCTTTGCAAGATTGAGGGATACCCCAACCAATACTGCTTCGAGCGTGGATATCCGACGTTCACTGGGATGACCCTTGTATATGGAGTGGTAAACCATTTGGATTGTTCTAGTAAAGATGTTCCTTTTGGCATTCAAAAAGGAATCATCCGGTTCGCGATGTTTCATCATGTATTGATTCAAGAATGTTGCCAAGCGGCCGTCGTATTCTTGGTAGCCGTCGTGGAAAGCAAAGAAACGCAAGAGTTGCTCCTGACCGCGATACCGGTCTCCGGAGCTCGAGGACCGTCCCGTTATCTCGAGCCAGGTCTCATCCTTGTCTATGTCCCGCAAAAAGTCGTTGAATGTACCCGAGAAAATACAGTTCCTTATCTCTTGGTTCTTGAGGGTTACAGCCCCTGTGTTGAGGCGGTGGAAAATGGTGAACAGGTAGTCCATGTGGTGGGGCTTGGAATAATCGCATCGGATTACCGTGATTGGCAAAGTGAGATTCTCTACCCGCGTGTAGTATTGGTACAAGGTAGAGGTTTTTTCGAGAAAATCTGGGACAGACTGCCCTGAGATTGACGGGTCCACGTCCTCGAGGCGAGAGAGATGCCATCTGTCTCCTCGCAGAAACCGAATGATGCTCCACATGCGCTGGAGGCCGTCAATGACTTGCCACTTCTGGGTCTTGTAATCCAAACTGAAGCACATACTTGGAATTGGAAGTTGTTTCACCAAGGAATCAATGAACCGGGTCTGTGCCGGATTCAGCCAGACGATTTCTCTCTGGAAGCTCGGGCTAATATCCAGAATGCCTTCCCGATACATCCGAAATAGGTCCGCGCATGACCTCAGTTCGTTGTAGGCGACCATGTCAGACGGTGGCAACTCGAAGCTATCGCTTTCATCGAAAGTCTGTTGTTCGATTTCTTGCAATTCTGATTCGGTAGTTTGCATTGTCATCGCTATCCAATTCGCAGGTATTGATCCTGCCGGAAGGCTATTGGTTCTGACTTGGTGATTCCTCGTAGCTTATACGCATTCTAGGTTGGGCCCTAGTCCTTGTCAATGCCAGTCGTGAGGGGATGAGGCAGGGATCTGATAGGCAGATTCCCCATCCCTTGACAGCAAATAGCATCCTGTTTACTATCCCTCTCATCACGAGTAATCGTAAGTGTTAAGCTTGCCGCCAGAGCAATTCCCGGAGTATTCCCCCGGGCAATTTAATGTAAGGCTTATCTAAAGACCCGTAGACCTTGCAGCCTTGTGAGATGAGAGAAAGGAGGTTGAGGTGACGTGGCTATAGAGCAGTTTGCTCCTGAGATGGAGCGTATCGTCTCCCCGGACGCGGACGCGGAGGCGGAGGTGCTGGGCACGGGCTACGGCAACCACACCGGCCCCGCCGAGGGGCCGGTGTGGTGGAAGGAGGAGGGATACCTTCTCTTCAGCGATATTGGCAATAACCGGCGAATGAAGTACACGCCCGGCCAGGGAGTGACCCTGGTCCAGCAGCCCACCCATTACGCTAATGGACTTACCAGGGACAACAAGGGCCGCCTGGTAGCCTGCGAGTTTGGCCGCCGCCGGGTGGCCCGTTTCGAGGAGGACGGGAGCCTGACGGTTGTGGCAGGCAGGTACAAGGGGACCCTTCTGAACCGCCCCAACGACGTGGTAGTGAAGTCCGATGGAAGCATATACTTCACAGACCCCTGGACCAACTTCCGCGCTCCGGGGCAGACGGACCTGGACTTCTCGGCGGTGTACATGGTATCCCCGGACCTGGGCACCCTCACCCCCCTGGTGACCGACTTCTATTTCCCCAACGGGCTGGCCTTCTCCCACGATGAGAGCGTCCTCTATATTAACGACTCTCGCCGGAGGCATATAAGGGCTTTCGACGTGACGCCCAATGGGACCCTTAACCTGGGGTCTGACCGGGTGTTCTGTGACCTGCGGGGCGAGCGGCCCGGCGGTCCCGACGGCATGAAGGTGGACGTGGAGGGGAACGTGTACTGCGGCGGCTCGGGTGGGATATGGGTAATGGACCCGTCAGGCAGGCATCTGGGGACCATCGTGCACGGGGCCGACGCTACCACCAACATGGGCTGGGGAGGCGACGACTGGAAGACCCTCTATTTCACCACCCGCGACTCCCTATGCAGGATCCAACTGAAGATTCCCGGCGTCCCGGTGCCACGATAACCATACATACCCGCCCCCTATTCTGTCATTCCCGCGAAAGCGGGAGTCCACACCCCGCCCCTGGATTCCGGCCTTCGCCGGAATTGCCCATGACCTTGTGAAGGTCACGTAAGAGGATGAAAACAGTCTATTTTTAGGCTAAGTATTCCCTTCCCCCTTCGATGGGGGAAGGTTAGGATGGGGGTGATAGGCCCACTAACCGGGACCGTCGTGCAGATGGGACTGCCCCCTCACTCCCCAGTCGTGGCCGGGGGCAGGCTCTAGCCCTCTCCCCCAGGGAGAGGGGACTTCTGGCACAGCCTCCCCACCGTCATTCCCGCGAAAGCGGGAATCCAGGGGTTGGGGGTCAGGGGCATGGGTCCTCGCTTGGGGGATGCCTATTTTCATAGGAATTGCCCATGGCCCTGCGGGCCAAGTAAGGGGAGGAAAATGTGTGCAGTAGGGGCGATTCGCGAATCGCCCCTACTCCTCCGGTGGTTGGACTATCTATTTTCATGGTAATTACCCATGCCCCTGCGGGCCACATAAGGGAATGAAAATGGTAGGGCTTCCTCACCGTCACTCCCGCGAAAGCGGGAGTCCACGCCCCACCCCTGGATTCCGGCCTGCAACCGAATGACGGTGGGCATCTATTTTCATAATAATTCCCCATGGCCCTCCGGGCCACATACGAAGATGAAAATGGTACGGCATCCCCACCGTCATTCCCGCGAAAGCGGGAATCCAGGGGTTGGGGGCTGGGATTCTAGCTTGGGGGATGCCTATTTTCATAGGAATGACGGTCGGGCGGCGGCTGGGACTCATCAAGCCTGGACTATAATAACGTAACAAATAATATGTCCTTGAGGAGGGTAGAAATGGGAAGACTGGACGGAAAGGTGGCAATCATCAGCGGTGGGGCTAGGGGACAGGGTGCCACCGAGGCGAGGCTCTTCGCCCAGGAAGGAGCCAAGGTAGTCCTTGGCGACCTCCTGGATGAGGATGGGAGGCGGGTAGAGGCGGAGATTAACGAGGCAGGCGGCGAAGCCACTTACGTCCATCTGGACGTGACGGGAGAGGCCGACTGGCAGGCGGCGGTGCAGGCTGCCGTCAGCAAGTACGGCAAACTGGACATCCTGGTGAACAACGCCGGCATCAGCGGCGGCAACCCCGGCGGCACACAAGTGGGCATAGAGAACGCTTCGGTTGAGGCGTGGGAGCGGGTGCAGGACGTGAATACAAAGGGCGTGTTCCTGGGCACCAAGTACGCTATTCCTGAGATGCGCAGGGCCGGAGGCGGCTCCATCATCAACATATCGTCCATCGCCGGGCTGGTGGGACTAGCGGGCCAAAGCTCCGGCTCCTACGCGGCATCCAAGGGAGCGGTGCGCCTCCTGACAAAGGCTACTGCCGTGCAATACGCCAGGGACGGCATCCGTTGCAACTCCATTCACCCGGGATTTATTGACACCCCTATGACCGAGAGGTCCCTGTCTATCCCGGAGAACAGGGACAGCAGGATAGAGCGCACTCCCCTGAGCAGGATTGGGACCACCGATGACATAGCCTATGGGGTCCTATATCTGGCATCCGACGAGTCTTCCTTCGTTACGGGCAGCGAGCTTGTCATAGACGGCGGCTATACCGCACAGTAACCATCCCGGCAACAGACCATGTCATCACCTGTTATCAAAGGAGGGCTTTATGACCCAATCGCCCGTCAAGGCAACCACCCGCCTGCGCCGGCTCATGGACGCTCCGGGCCTAATCCGAGCGGTGAATGTCTATGACCCGCTGACCGCCCGGATTGCCGAGAGCGTGGGATTCCAGGCGTTGGGACTGGGAGGCTTCCAGCTTGGCGCTCACCTGTGCACCACCGAACCCCTTCTTACCATGACTGAAGTGATGAACAGCGCCCGCTACATCACCCAGTCCGTTAGAGTTCCCTTGAAGGTGGACTGCGGGGCCGGCTTTGGGGAGCCGGTCCACGTCACCCGCACAATCCGGGAAGCGGAAGCTGCGGGCATAGCCTGTATCCATATCGAAGACCAGTTCTACCCCAAGCGTGCCCACTATCACAGGGGAATCGAGCATGTCATTCCTGTGGAGGAGATGATTGACAAGATCAGGGCCGCCGTAGCCGCCCGCACCGACCCCGACTTCGTTATCGTAGCCCGCACCGACGCCATGAGGACCGACGACGTGAATGAAGGTATTCGACGGGCTAATCTGTACGCCGAGGCGGGGTGCGACATGGTGGAGGTCTTCCCCAATAGCCTGGAGGAGGCCCGGCTGGTGCCCAGGGAGGTGAGCGCGCCTGCCCTCTACGTGAACAGCCCCGGCAACCGCATGGGGCGCGCAGTCATCTCCTGGCAGGAATTGGAGGACATGGGCTACAAGATGGTCCTGGACTCCAGTTCGGCGGTGATTGCCGCGTCCCGGGCCGTGCGGGACGCTTTTACCGCCTATATACAGGAGGGCCGCCCGGTGGTAGACCGGGAGACTGCCATCGAAACAAGGGAGTGGGTGGAGAGCATCATCGGCCTTCCCGAATACTATCGCATCGAGGAAGAGACAACCGAGCGAAGGGGGTGAGTACAACCCACCCACTCTTTCTGCACAAGCGCTCTGGGAGGGATGACTTGTCCCGTCCTTGAACCTATGGGTGTGCGCCTGTAAAATAGGAACAGCTTTCGATAGGTGTGCCAGATAGGAGGTAGCGAAGTGGAGACTGTAGGATTTATCGGCCTGGGCAACATGGGGTCCGGCATGGCGGGGAATATCCAGAAGGCCGGATACCCTTTGGTCATATATGACATACGGGAGGAAGTCACAAAGCCCTTCCTGGATGCCGGCGCTCGCCTGGCCAGCTCTCCCTCGGAGGTAGCCGGCCTCAGCGATGTTACGTTCACCTCCCTGCCAGGTCCCAGAGAGGTGGAGCAGGTAGCCACCGGGCCCGATGGGGTACTGTCAGGCATAAAACAGGGCAGCGTTTACGTGGACCTGTCCACCAGCCGCCCAACCCTAATCCGGGAGATTGAGCCTATGTTCCGCCAGAAGGGGGCCCACGTGCTGGATGCCCCGGTGAGCGGCGGCAAGACCGGGGCGGCCACCCGGAACCTGGCGGTCATGGTAGGCGGCGACCAAGAGGTCTACCAGCGCATAAAGCCCATCCTGGACGCCTTTGGCGACAAGGTGTTCTACGCCGGAGGCATCGGCGCGGGCAGCGTTTGCAAGCTGGTGCACAACATGATCGGGCACGGGGTGAGGCAGGCCATCGCCGAAGGGATGACCCTGGGGGTGAAAGCCGGTGTGGACGCCGAAGCCCTCTGGGAGTGTGTGCGCCGGGGCTCTCTGGGCCGGGCCAGCAGTATCCACGAGGGGCTTGCCAGGTCGGTGTTCCGGGGCGAGTTCGAGCCTCCCAGCTTTGCCCTGGCCCTAGCCCGCAAGGACGTCGGACTGGCCACGGAACTGGGCAAGGAGTTCAACGTGCCCATGCCCGTAGCCAACCTGGCAGAGCAGATAGCCATAGAGGGCATGAACCGGGGATGGGGAGATATGGACAGCAGCGTCACTTTCCTGTTGCAAGAGGAAGCGGCGGGGGTAGAGGTACGCGTCCCCGACGTGGATGTTGCAAGGGCCGCCCGCTTCATCACCACCCACCCCGACGAGTAGGCGCGGCGCAGCAGCCTAAAATGATGGGCTGTCCTCGGTATTGAGAGGTACTATCAGGTGCAGATTCTATTGGAAGAGGGGCCTCCGCAAGAGGTCCCTCTCCCTATCAGCAAACCATCCGCCGATATTAGAGCACTTGCCGCAGGCCGCTTGTTGTGCCGGCCATTGTGAGCGATGGCCCCTACTGCAAATGGGGCAGCATCGCCAGGGGGGTGGTCCCCAGGAGTCCGGCATCTACGGGCAGGGTCACACCGCTAATCCACCGGGACTCATCGCTTGCCAGGAACACCGCCGCCCAGGCGATGTCCCAGGCTGTGCCCTCCACTCCCAGGGGGCCTGCTCGCCGGCGAAGGTCTCGTCTCTCATCGGTCATATTGCCCGCTACCATTGGTGTATAGATATGGCCTGGAGCGATGCAGTTCACCCGGACGCTGTCCCTCCCTAGCTGGACTGCCATAGACGTGGTTAGGGCAACCACCCCGCCCTTGGATACCGAGTAGGGAATGCCCGTGCTGTCGCTGGCTGACCGCAGTCCGGCTATGGAAGATATGTTGATGACGGAGCCGCCGCCCGCCTCTATCATCTTGGGCACGGCGTACTTGCTGGTGAGCACCATACTCTTGAGGTTTACCTCCATCACCCGGTCGTACACCTCCTCTTCCACGTCGGTCACGCCCCCTCCGCCTCCTATTCCCACGTTGTTCATCAGGACGTGCAGCCCGCCGTAGCGCTCCACTGCCGCCTCGGCAATCCTGCTGCAACTTTCCGCGCTGGTAACGTCGGCCTCGTACACCGACGCCTCACCGCCTTCCTCTCGTATGGTGGCGAGGGTCTCCTCGGCGCGTTGGGCAGCCTGGTCCACCAGGAGCACCTTCGCGCCCTCACGGGCGAATAGGATAGAGGTGGCCTTGCCGGTGCCGTACCCCGGCCCTCTGGACCCTGCTCCCGTCACTATGGCTACCTTGCCTTCCAACCTGCGCTGTTGTCTCTGCTGCATGGCATCCTCCCCGTTCAAATCTAACTTTCTCGGTAGATTATAGCAACTTTGGTGTCGTATAATAAGCTAGGAATTTGTAATGGGAGGAGACAGATGAAGAAAGGTTTCAAAGTCATGGACAGCGACATGCACATCATCGAGCCGCCGGACCTGTGGCAGCGATACATAGACCCGGAGTTCAAGGACCAGGCCCCCCGCGGACTCACCGACACTGTGGCTGACCTGCGTATGGTGGACGCCAATGGCAACCAGTGGGGCAGGACCCAGATAGCCACACAAGACACCTCGCAGCGGCGCAGGGGCCATTCCTTCGAGGAAAACCAAAAGCGTTTCGGTCCCTGGGAAGAGAAGGGCTGGACGGGCGATACCCAGCTTGAGGCCATGGACCAGGAGGGCATAGACGTAGCGGTGATATACCCCTCACGCGGCCTGTTCGCTCTGACCATCCCTGACATGGACCCCAGGCTGGCCGCCGCCGTAGCCCGCGCCTACAACGACTGGCTCTACGATTTCTGTGCGCCCGACCGCAGCCGTATTGTCGGCGCCGGCATGATCTCACCCTTTGACATAGAGGACGCCGTATCCGAGTCCCGCCGGTGTGTCAAGGAATTGGGGTTCAGGGGCGTGTTCTTGAGGCCCAACGAGGTAAACGGTCGAAACTGGCACGACTCTTACTACGAGCCCCTGTGGTCTACCCTTGAAGAGCTGGACATACCCATAGGCTTCCACGAGGGAGCCGGGTCTCAGCTGCGCCAGGTGGGTGAGCAGTTCGGGGATAACGGAATGCTGCGCCACGTTTTCTGCCACCCGGTGGAGCAGATGTTGGCGGCTGCCAGTTTCTGCGGTGGAGGCATCCTGGAGCGTCATCCCGGGCTGAAGGCCGCTTTCCTTGAGGGGAACTGCTCCTGGCTTCCCTTCCTGATGTGGCGGATGGATGAGCACTGGGAGCGCACCGGGGACATCCATGCTCCGGAGTTGAAGATGGCCCCCAGCGAGTACTGGAAGCGCCAGTGCTTCGCCTCTGCCGAAGCCGACGAGGACCCGGTGAAGTACGTCATTGACTACATGGGAAATGGCGGCCTGGTCTTCTCCACCGACTTCCCCCATGGCGACTCCAAGTTCCCTCAGTCCGTGGACAGGTTCCTGGAGATTGACCTCAGCGATGAGGACAAGAGAAAGATTCTATGGGACAACTGCGCCCAGTACTATGGTATTACCAAGTAGCTTGCCGCGTATCCGGTCGCTTCCTCCGCTAACCCATGAGACCGTGTAGGCTAACCAGGTGGGAGCAGGTCGGAAACCTGCTCCCACTTCTATTTTAGCAAAATCTCCCGGCCAGCTTTCGTATCCCTGAAAATCTGACGGCGGCTACTGGGCGCCTGACTGCCCTTCCTGGAGGCGCAGCAACTGTTCCCGCAGTTGCTGGGCTTCGGCTTCAGCGGCGTCGGCGCGTCGCTGGGCAGCATCCCTCTCCTCGATAACCTCTGCCATGTCTGGGAGATACTCCCCCGTTGGCGGGTCGTAGAAGCGCAGCCTGCCATTCTCCCAGCACAGGTCAAGGCCCAGGACCGGGCTGTGGCCCCAGATTACCCCGTCAGCCTCGTAATTCAGTCCAATGGGCCGGTACTCCCCATCCACCAGCAGGTCTCCGGCCAAGGGTTGGTCGTGGTACTGGCCGCCGCTGGGGTCGAACCTCCAATATTCGGCCACGCCGTAGCCTGCGTAGATGTCCCGTTTCCGGGTGTAGTCCGCCTGCCCGGTGCTTTCAGAGGCGATTTCCAAGACGAAGTCCGGAGGCTTGCCCACCTCGCTAATCACGTATCCGTTGCGGTCCAGGATGGCGTCGGGGTCAACGCCGAAAACGACGATGCAGTCTGGGACCAGCCAGTTGGAGCGGTTGCGGGTGTCGTGGCAGAGGTAGCCGTCGCCGCTGACCAGTACGTCGGGGCGATGGGCGAAGTGTTGCCTGAGGATGGTGTCGGCTTCGACGACGTGGATGCGTTGCTTCATATCGAGCTTTTTGGGCGGGTCCGGCAGCATCCCTGGGGGTGGGTACTCGCCGGTCAATTGGGTTCTGGCGGCGGGCTCGGAACTCAAATCGGACCTCCCCTCCATCGAGAATATTCAGAGACCTGGGCCGCCGGCAATACTGTAAACACGGCGGCCTGTGTCCTTGGACCGGTCTCCGCATTGGAAATTTGACGGCGGCTACTGGGCGCCTGACTGCCCTTCCTGGAGGCGCAGCAGCTGTTCCCGCAGTCGCTGCGCTTCTGCTTCGGCGGCCTGGCGCGCTGCTCGCTCATCCTCGGCGCGATTTTCAGCGGCTTGACGTGCTGTGCGCTCGTCGTCGGTGCGATTTTCAGCGGCTTGACGCGCTGTGCGCTCGTCGTCAGCGCGGCGCTCGGCGGCGTCTCTCTCGTCCATGGCTTCCGCCATGCTTCGGAGATACTCCCCTGTTGAGGGATCATAGAAGCGCAGCCGGCCATTCTCCCAGCACAGGTCAAGGCCCAGGACCGGGCTGTGGCCCCAGATTACCCCGTCAGCCTCGTAATTCAGTCCAATGGGCCGGTACTCCCCATCCACCAGCAAGTCTCCGGCCAAGGGTTGGTCGTGGTACTGGCCGCCGGTGGGGTCGAACCTCCAGTATTCGGCCACGCCGTAGCCTGCGTAGAGGTCCCGCTTGCGGGTGTAGTCCGCCTCCCCCGTGCTTTCAGAGGCGATTTCCAGAACGAAGTCCGGGGGCTTGCCCACCTCGGTAATCACGTATCCGTTGCGGTCCAGGATGGCGTCGGGGTCAACGCCGAAGGCTACGATGCAGTCTGGGACCAGCCAGTTGGCGCGCCTGCGGGTGTCGTAGCAGAGATAGCCGTCGCCGCTGACCAAGACATCGGGGCGATGGGCGAAGTGCTGCCTGAGGATGTTGTCTATTTCGGAGATGTGGATGTGTTGCTTCATGTCGAGCTTTTTGGGCGGGTCCGGCAGCATCCTTGGGGGTGCATACTCGCCGGTCAATTGGGTTCTGGCGGCGGGCTCGGAACTCAAATAGGACCTCCCCTCCATCGAGATTACTCCATGTCCGTAGGTAGTCCATCGGTGCGGACTATTCGGCACTGTATCACTTTGAACTCGCCAGTGAGCGGGGCCATCAATAGCTGGAGACTAGACCTTTTTGAAAGTGATAGTCCAGGAACCTTCGGCCTCTACCGAGATAAGCTGTTCCCCCACATAAAGGTCTCGCTCATAAGACCTAACGCTATCGTCGTTAATGTCTAAGGTAAACCTATAGGTATCGCCGGTAGTCTGCCAACTCTCATAAGTCGAGTCAGTCCCGCCAAGGCTCTCTATCTCAATACGAAAGGTGCCTTCGCTAATAAACCGGTTCGGATGCTCATTTCCTACAACTGTGGCGGTCACAACGTACTTGCCCGCTTCTAGGGTTACAAAATCACTGCCATCGCCTTCCCCTGAGATGGTAATACCTTCCGGTGTCACTGGTGCATCTGGGGTCTCTGAAGGCATGACCACAAGCTGAGACTTCCACTCGGCTATTTGGTCGGAGACAGAGAAATAAGGCACGGCGTAGTAAACCGGAGTATCCTTGCCGACAGACCTAGCCGTGTTTACGCCCAAGACTGTCCCTTCCATAGAGAACAATGGCCCCCCACTGCTTCCTGGATTAAGTGGTGCGCTGTGAGGAATGAAGTCGTAAAGTCTGCTAGTCACGTCAGACCTACCTACCTCTCCCCTAGTAGCAATGACACTGCTCTGGGCAGACAAAGGATAACCTATCGCAATGACCTCTTGGCCGACGCTGGTGTCCACCTCGGCTTCCCAAGTAAGGGCAAAGAAGGCACTGCTACAACAAATGGACAGGACGGCTATATCCCTGTCCGAGTCATAGCCCAGGAGGAAAGCCCGATAGGTTTGAGCGTTCTTCACCTTCACGTCAATGCCGTCCTCGTCCGCCTTGACGACGTGGTAGCTAGTAACAATAAAGGCATTCTGGCTCTCAACGTCGAATATGAACCCAGTTCCTCCACTCCAGCCAGCCGTCACCCGCACCACAGAGTCCTTCACATACTCCACCAAGTCGGCGGGAGTGTTAATAACGAATGGCGTTGGAGGAGGAGTTACAGATGGGGTCGGCGTGGGAGTTAGCGTCGGGGTAGGAGTGGGGATAAATGCTTCACCTTTCTCTCCTTGAGGGCCGGGAGGCCCTTGTATGCCCTGTGGCCCTTGAGGGCCGGGAGGCCCCTGTTCCCCCTTTGAGCCGGGTAATCCCTGGGGGCCTCTAATGCCGGGCTCACCCTTTTGTCCAGGTCGTCCCATAGGGCCTTGAATCCCCTGGGGGCCGGGAGGCCCTACATCACCTGGTTCACCTTGAGGCCCTACATCACCTGGTTCACCTTGAGGCCCTTGGATACCCTGTTCACCTTGAGGCCCTTGGATACCCTGTTCACCTTGAGGCCCTTGCAGACCTGTAGCTCCTGGAGGGCCAGGAGGCCCCTGACAACCAATGATAATCAGAAGTATGGCTACAAAAGCAACTATATAGGACAGTTTCATCAATTGTGAAACCCCCTTGCAGCAAAATTCGGGTTAACCGCCACAGTCTTTCCCTAGTAACCGCAAGGGGGCACGATGCCCGAATTGCTAGGATTACTAGGGATACTGTGGCAATCACAGTTTAAGTATTAGCTAAGGAATATGTCAACAGCTTTGTTTCCCTTGGTTAAGGTGGATTGGAGCAGTTTTATATAGTAGAATAAGCGAGGCCAACCATATTCCTTTGTCAATGGAGGATATAGATGAAGAAAGGTTTCAAAGTCCTGGATAGCGATATGCACATCATCGAGCCGCCGGACCTGTGGCAGAGGTACATAGACCCGGAGTTCAAGGATAAGGCCCCTGTGGGAAGCACCAGAACAGTGGGCGACCTGTTTATGCAGCACCCCGACGGCAGGCCCTGGGGCAGAAACCCCAGGAACGTGCAGGACTATGGAGAGCGTCAAAGAGGCCAGAGCTTCGAGCACAACCAGCTGCGGTTCAAGCCCTATGCGGATGCAGGCTGGACAGGCGAGGCACAGCTTAAGGCTATGGATGAAGAGGGTATTGACGTAGCGGTGATATACCCCTCCCGGGGACTTTTCGCTATGACGGAGCCTGACCTGGAGCCAAGATTCGCCGCCGCCATCGCCAGGGCCTACAACAACTGGCTCTATGAGTGGTGCGCCCCGGACCGCAGCCGCCTTGTTGGAGCGGGAATGCTTTCCCCCTTCGACATAGAGGACACTGTCTCTGAGGCAAGCCGATGCGCCAAGGAACTGGATTTCCGGGGGGTGTTCCTGAGGCCCAACGTTGTGAAAGGCCGCAACTGGCATGACCCCTACTACGAGCCTCTGTGGTCTGTCCTGGAAGACGTGGATATACCCCTCGGTTTCCATGAAGGGGATACGTCGGCTCTTCCCCACGTGGGTGAGCAGTTCGGGACCAATATCATGCTCAGCCACGTATTCTCCCATCCGGTAGAGCAGATGCTGGCGGCTGCCAGTTTCTGCGGCGGCGGCATCCTGGAGCGCCATCCCAACCTGAAGGTAGCCTTCCTTGAGGGCAACTGCTCCTGGCTGCCCTTCTTCCTGTGGCGGCTGGATGAGCACTGGGAGCGTTCCGGTGACGTACACGCTCCGGACCTTAAGATGGCCCCCAGCGAGTATTTCAAGCGTCAGTGCTTTGCCTCGGCAGAGCCCGACGAGGACCCGGTGAAGTACGTCATTGACTGGATGGGGAATGAGCGATTGGTCTTCTCCACCGACTTCCCCCATGGCGACTCCAAGTTCCCCAAGTCTATAGACAGGTTTCTGGAGATCGAAATAAGCGACGATGACAAGAGAAGGATTTTGTGGGACAACTGCGCGGGCTACTACGGCATCAAGCTGTAGGTTAGACTGTTAGGCAGCGTTGTGACGCGCCCTTCAGGATATAGGGGGTGACGGGATGCCACATCCTACAGGGTGCGGCATCCCCCACCCACCGTGATGCTCCCTTCACACCCTTCCCATCCCCCACGCTCACTTCATCTGTCATTCCGGCGCAGGCCGGAGTCCAGGAGCGGGGCGTGGACTCCCGCTTTCGCGGGAGTGACGGTGAGGAAGCCGTACCATTTTCATCCTCGCATGTGGCCAGCAGGGGCATGGGTAATTCCGGCGAAGGCCGGAATCCAGGGAGTGAGGCGGGACTTAGGGATACTCGCCCAAGTGTTAGCAATACTTCTGTGGGAGGCGGTGCCATGTCCATCATGATTACCGGCGGCACGGGATTCCTTGGCTCCTATCTTGCAAGGCATCTCATTCAGGAAAAGGGGGAGACAGGGATAGTCCTGTTCGATATGTACCCCAACCTCTCCCGGGTGGAGGAGATACAAGACCGGGTTGCCATAGTCCAAGGGGACGTGCTGGAGCCTGGCGAGATTCTTGCCGCCATGAAGCAGCATAACGTGGACAGGGTGGTGCACCTGGCATTTATCCTGGGAGGCTCCCAGAACGACAAGTTCGTCCCATATCTGAGGGTGCAGTGCATGGGCACCGCCAACGTCTTCGAGGCGTGCCGGATACACGGGGTCAGCCGGGTGGTGTACGCAAGCTCTGTGGCGGTGTATGGCGGCAACCCCAACCGCGACCAGGAAGTGGACGAGGACGTTGTTCCCAAGCCCAGGGGCCTGTACGGGGCCTGCAAGCTCTGGATGGAGCATATCGCCGAGGAGTATAACACCGTGCACGGCCTGGATGTTATCGGCCTGCGTCCCACGTCGGTCTTCGGCCTGGGCAGGGGTCAGCGGGGTTCCTACGCCAGCAGGCTGACCCCCATACCCGAGACTCCCCACTTCATGGTGCTCCCCGAGCTGGCGGCTTTGGGAGAGCCTATAACCATGCCGCCGGACGACCAGGAGACGGACTGGATATATGCCGCCGACGCTGCGGAAGCCTGGTACTGCGCCCTGGAAGCGCCCAGTCCGGAGCACAAGGTCTTCAACATGCGCTCTGAACGCCGCCGGATAGGGGACGTGACCGCCCACCTGAGGAGAATCCTGCCCGACGCCCAGATTAGCGTCAGCGACCGGCCCGTCAACCTCACCCATCTGATGAACAACGAAAGGCTGCGCACCGAGTTGGGCTTCCGGGCCAGTTACACCATGGAAACGGGACTGGTGGACTACCTCAACCGGGTACGCAGCCAGGCGGGCCTGCCCCCCGTAGCCCCGGCGTGAGGTCAGGGGGTTCCCCAGCCTACTCGGCCCACTCCAGGAACTCCTTGACCCGCTCCATCATTGGCCCGGTGTCGTAGCTGCTGTATAGAAGCTGGGCGTTGCGCACCGGGTCGCCCCCGAAGAACCGCTCGTATAGGACCTGCCGCCCTCCGAAGGCGCTGCACGCCACGTCCCATGCCAGGTGGAACAGCCTGGCCCGGTTCCGGGCGTTGGTGGTGTCGGTGCCCAGGTATTTGTCAATCTCCGGGCCGATGGCAGCGCCGAAGTCCGCCTCCGACGGCAAGGCCATCAGGCTGCTGGACCCCAGTTGTTGGATGATTTCGGCCATCCTGGGGTACATCATCTTGGGGAACAGGTTGCGGCCCGCCGTCAGGGGCGCTCCCGCAGGGCACATGACCCCCCACTCGTTCAACGCGGCGTCGGCTTCCGATGCCCTGAGGCAAGCCTTCTGGATTTCCAAGAAGGTAATCAGTTCCGCAATCCTCTCCTGCACGTGGGGAAGGTCGCCGGAACCCAGGGTATTGACCATCAGGGCAGCCAGCCCAATGACGAACTCGGTCTTCACCACGCAACGGGTGGTTACCTGCTGCCCGGTGTGAGGCCCCGCTCCGGTGGCGTTGCCGTAGTTATTGCACATCTCCACGTCCCCCAGCAGGAAGACGCGCTCCCAGGGGACCAGCACGTCGTCGAACAGGGCTATGGCGTCCATCTCCTCAAACCGGGAACCCAGGGGATGGTCGAAGTGGGAGCGGTCCAGGTCGAAGCTCTCCCGGCAGAGGAACTTCAGCCCCGGGGTGTCGCAGGGGATCGAAAAGGAGAAGGACTGCCTCCAAGCGTCCTGGCCCAGCAGGTGGGTCCTGGTGGGGTAAACGGCGATCTCGTCGGATATGGGGCCAAGGGTCGCCAGTATCCGGCTGCCCCGCACCACGATGCCGGCGTCGGTCTCCCGCACCACTGTCAGGGCCACCTGGTCGTCCAGGGTGTCAACGATGGAAGATGAGCGGCGAGACTGGAGGTTGACCAGGGTGTGGGTCAGGGCTACGTCGTTCTCCCGGATGAACTCGTGGTAGCGCAGCACGTTATCCCTGAACTCTGGGCGGTTCTGGCCGAAATAGTCCGCCGCTCCCGCCCATCCCGAGAGGTTCACGTTCAGGAAATCGGGGGTGCGGGCCATCATGCCGCACCCTCCCCAGGCCCAGTTGGTAATCATCTTTCGCCGGCGCTCCAGGTCCTCGACGCTCCGAGGAATGATGAAAGACAGCCCTACCGGGTCGCCGGTAGAAGGTGAGGCAAAGGTCATCTCCTCCTTGAAGGCGGCATCGTGCTGCATGTCATAGAGGGCAGCGATGGAGAGGGCGCCGTTTCTAAAGGCGGGATGGGTTGTCACGTCATCTACCCGCTCACCCCGGATCCATATATCTCGCGGCCGGTCCTTGAGTCCCTTGATATACTCCGCTCCCGTGCGTGCAGGCATGGCGTCTCCTCCTGTCAAGAATACGTCTCAAGAATACGACTATCATAAAGCCGTTGCAACCTTCGGTGTTTGAGTGTTATACTAGCAAAGGCAAGTCCTCTCGTTTGGGAGCCCCGATATTTCGGGGCTTCTTGTTAGATGATTATAGACAAATTGGGATGGGCTAGTCTATTTGGTATCCCATACTGATGGACTTGGGTAGAGACGGCAAGGGACCGTAGGGGCCAAGACTCTCAATGGAGTAGGAGATGCCATGAAGAGCGACTTTTTGATAGCGTTGACACAGTTGGCCGCGGAGAGGCACCTGCCAAGAGAGCAGGTGTTGCAAGCCATTGAGGCAGCGTTGGCCTCGGCATTCAAGAAAGATAGCGTGATGGTGGGGCAAAACATCTCCGTCAAGCTCAACCCCAATAACACTGCCGATCCTGTCAAGGTCTTCGCATTGAAGACTGTTGTGGAAGAGGTGGAGGACTCCCAGAGGGAGATAGACCTGAAGGATGCGCAGAAGATAAAGAAGGATGCTATTGTGGGGGAAGAAGTTCCCGTTGAACCCCTGCACCTGGAGTTCAGCCGTATCGCTGCCCAGACAGCCAAGCAGGTGGTCCTCCAGCGGCTCAGGGAAGTGGAGCGGGACCTGATCTTCCAGGAGTTCGCCCAGCGGATCAATGACGTTATCTCAGGAGTGGTCGAGCAGATGGAGTCCGGGAGGATGCTGGTCATGGACATGGGCCGCGCCCAGGCTGTCCTTCCTCCCGATGAGCAGGTGATGACCGAGCGCTACCGGAAGGGGCAGCGCCTGAAGGTCTATGTATTGGATGTAAGGCGGAGCCCCAAGGGCCCGGAGATTCTGGTGTCGCGGAGCCACAAGAACCTGCTGAAGCGTCTGTTTGAAATTGAAGTGCCCGAAGTGTTCAACGGTATCGTTGAGATAAAGTCCACGGCCAGAGAAGCCGGCTCCAGGAGCAAGGTGGCCGTGGCATCCCGCCAGGATGGAATAGACCCGGTAGGCTCTTGCATAGGAATGAGGGGCAACCGCATCCAGAGCATCGTCAATGAGCTCCAGGGGGAGAAGATTGACGTAGTCCGCTGGGATAAAGACCCCAAGGCGCTTATATCCAACGCTCTCAGCCCGTCGGAGGTGGTCCACGTAGAAGTGGACGAGGATGCGCAGTCGGCCTTGGTGGTGGTGCCTGAGCGCCAGTTGTCCCTGGCGATAGGCAAGGAGGGCCAGAATGCTCGCTTGGCCGCCAAGCTGACCAACTTCCGGCTGGACATAAAGAGCATGAGCGAGTGGGAGGGGATAAAGGTCCAGCGTCAAGCCGAAGAGGAGGATGCCAGGAGGTCTGCCGCCAAGGCGCAGCAGGAGGAGTTGGAACTGGCTGAACTGGAGGCGGAGATCCTTGCTTTGGAGGCTGAATCGGCCAAGGCTGAGGTGGCGGAAGAGGTTGGGGCTCCCGTCTCCCAGGACCAGATGCCGGCGCCTGAAGATGGTGAGGCCCTGGAACCCGTACCGGTGGCGGAAGTGGTGGTCTCGGAGAATGCCGGTGACGTGAGTCCTGAAGAGGAACTGGCTCTCATCGCATTGAAGGAAGATGAGGCAGAGCTAGATGAGGAGGAAGATGAGGAGCTTGTTGAGGAAGATGCCGAGGCGGAAGATACCTGGAAGGTACCAGTCCTGTCCACCGGCGCGGGCCAGATACGCTTTGCCGAAGACATAATGGGCGACTTCAGGAGCAGAGGTAGAAGGGACAGGAGAGGCAATCGCGGCGGCCAGGATAATGGGGCCAAGGGCAAGCGCGGCGCAGGTCCTTCACGTGGGCCACGCACTCGATCAGATACAGGAAGCCCCAATCAAGCGAGGTAGCGAATCAGGTGGTGAAGGCTAAAAAAATACCCTTGAGAAGCTGTGCTGCTTGTGGGCAGAGGCTGTCCAAAAGAGACCTGGTGCGAATAGTACATACCTTAGATGACAAAATAGAGGTAGACTCCACGGGCAAAAAGCCTGGAAGAGGCACTTATCTCTGCTCCAAGGGCGAGTGCTGGGACAAGGGTTTGAAAAGGAATCGCTTGGAACACGCTCTGCGCTTGTCCTCTCGCATCTCCGAGGGTGACAAAGAAGCCCTCCTGACATATTCCAAGGAGCGGCTAAGTCGGATTGGGAGCCTGCCGGGGTGACACCGGCCCTTGCAGCCTCGGAAATAAGCGCGCTTATAAACGAACGGATTACGGATTGATTAATTAAGACAGGGGTTGGACTTGGGTCTGATCGAAGGTGAAGGAGATACAGAATGAGCCTTGAGGGAGAACGCAGACGGCCTGCAAGGTCGGATAGGAGGACTCAGAGCCGTAAGACTGCTCCTAAGATGGTAGTCCTGCCACAGATCCTCTCCGTAAAGCGACTGGCTGAGCTCATAGACACGAGTCCAATAGACGTAATAAAACAGCTCATGCGTAATGGGATAATGGCGTCTATGAACCAGATTATAGACTTCCAGGTGAGTAACCTGGTAGCTTCTGGACTCGGTATCAGGGTCAAGGTGGAGGAAGAGGCCGCTCCCGCTGGACAGGCTCTCAAGACCGCTGTAGCTGTAGATACGGACCCGTCCAGGCTTGTAGAGCGTCCGCCGATTGTGACCATACTGGGACACGTGGACCACGGCAAGACCACATTACTGGACACTATCCGCAGGAGTCGTGTGGCCGCCGGTGAGGTAGGGGGCATAACTCAACACATCGGAGCGTACCAGGTAAATTACAAGGACAAGGAGATTACATTTCTGGATACCCCGGGCCACGAAGCCTTTACCGCCATCAGGGCCAGGGGCGCCCGTGTGACCGACATCGCCGTGCTGGTGGTGGCAGCTGACGACGGGGTTATGCCGCAGACAATAGAGGCGCTGGACCATGCCAAGGCTGCGGGCGTGGAAATCATAACAGCCGTTAACAAGATGGATAGGCCCGATGCAGACCCGGAGCGGGTGAAACGCCAGCTAAGCGAGCAGGGCCTGATAGTAGAAGAATGGGGAGGAGACACCATTTCCGTGCCCGTCTCGGCCATTCAGGGCGAGGGGATTGAAGACCTCCTTGAGAACATACTGGTGGTATCGGAACTATCCGAGTTCAAGGCCGACCCCGAGAGGCCGGGCAGCGGAGTTGTCATTGAAGCCAAGCTGGACAAGAACCGGGGTTCCCTGGCTACCTTGCTGGTGCAGAATGGCACCCTGAAGGTGGGGGACTGTATATTGGCCGGCACCTCGTGGGGCAGGATTAAAGCCATGAATAGCGACGCGGGCAAGCGGGTGAGAGACGCCGGACCTTCTACCCCAACAGAAGTGATGGGCTTCAATACCATCCCGGAAGCGGGTGACTTATTCATGGTAGTCCCCGACGAGAAGACCGCGCGTAGTGTAGCCGAAGATAGGATGAGGGAGAAGGAGATTGAACGCTCCAGGGTGCGGGCATTAACCCTGGAGGAGATTTACGCCCGAATTAACCAGGGGGAATTCAAGGAACTCAACCTGGTTATCAAAGCGGACGTGCAGGGCAGCGTAGAAGCCGTCTGCTCTTCTCTTGAGCGCCTTGATGACGAACACGCCAGGATTCGTATCCTTCACGCCGGGAGTGGCACTATCACGGAAAGCGACATACTTCTGGCCAGCGCCTCTGACGCCATCGTCATCGGCTTTTCCACTTCTACTCAGCCGGGGGTTGAGCGGCTGTCGGAGAGAGAAGGCGTGGAGATAAGGCACTACGGTATTATCTATCATCTGATTGAGGACCTGGAGAAGGCCCTGCAGGGTATCCTAGAACCCGCCTACAGGGAGATAATTACGGGCCACGCCGAGATAAGAGAGATTTTCTCCATTGGCCGGCGAGGCAAGATAGCCGGCTGCATGGTTACCGACGGACGCATCGCCAGGTCGGCGATGGTCAGGGTCCTTCGTGGCAGCGAGACGGCCCACGAGGGGACCATCGCCAGCCTAAGGCATTTCAGGGACGAGGTAAATGAGATGGCCGTCGGCTTCGAGTGTGGCGTGGGCCTCGCTAACTATACCGACTTCCAGGAAGGTGACGTGCTGGAGACCTTCCGCAGCGAGAGGGTCAGAGGATAAAGCCCTCTGCCTATGGCATCTTACCCAGGGATGGTTGACCCTTCATTCCCTCTGCGTAAAGGGGGTGCTTGCCATGACCAGGCGTACGGACCGCGTGAATGGCCTGCTCCGTCAAGAAATAAGCTATCTCATCTCCCACGAACTAAGAGACCCCAGGCTGTCGGGCGTAGTGAGCATAACCCAGGTGGAAACGTCCTCCGACCTGCGCCACGCCAAGGTGTTCGTGAGTGTGCTGGGAGAGAAAGAACAGAAGGACAAGGTGCTCAGGGGCATCAACTCCGCAACAGGCTTTGTACGGAAGGAGTTGAAGGGGCGACTTTCCCTGAGATATGTCCCTGAGTTGCAGTTTGTCCTGGACGAGACATTAGATGAGGCAGAGCATATCTTCAGGCTTATGAATAGCCTCCAGACGTTCCCTGACGAGCCGCCTCCGGCGCAAGGGAGTATCCAGGAAACGTCTGAGGGTTAGCAGTGACAACTTCCATTGGTATGCCCAGGCCCCATCAAATCTTGATGTCCGGTTGTTGTAAAAGTGCGAGTAGATAAGTCCCCGGCAATAAATGGGTTCCTCAACATCTACAAAGACCCCGGCTCTACCTCTATGGACGTGGTGCGCCGGGTAAAAAGGCTCACCGGCCAGAGGAAGAAGGTGGGGCATGGAGGCACCCTGGACCCCCTTGCCGAAGGTGTGCTTCCCGTCTGCTTTGGCCAGGCTACGCGCCTCATGGACTTCCTGATAGAGAGCGACAGGGAGTACCAGATGGATGTCCATCTGGGTGTCACCACCTCCACCTACGACGAGGAGGGTGAGGTGGTCAAAAGGGGCGACCCTGCGGGGATAGACCTTGATGCTGTTAAAGAGGCCCTGAAAGCGTTCCAGGGGGTTGTCGAACAGGTCCCACCCATGTACAGCGCCCTCAAGCATGGCGGAAAGCCCCTGTACAAGCTGGCTCGCGCCGGCATAGAAGTGGAACGGCAGCCCCGCAAGGTGGAGTTCTCCCGCATTGAAATACTGGACTTCTCATCACCGGTCCTGTCAATGAAGGTGGAGAGTGGTAGGGGCGCTTATATGCGCTCTCTGGCCCACGACCTGGGTGAAGTCCTTGGATGTGGGGCCCATCTGAAGAACCTGGTCCGGCTGCGGTCGGGACCCTTCCGGTCCGACGAGGCCGTGACTTTATCCAGGATACAAGAGCCTGAAGGGTATGACGATTGGAGAAATTATCTGCTGCCGGTGGACTTCGTTTTGCTTGATCTGAAGAGTGTGGCGGTCAACAGGGCTGCTGAGAAGTACATCCGCAACGGGCAGACCGTAACCCTGCCGCCTCACGTGGGCGCTTATGCAGGATACATGGAGAAATACCGGGCATATACCCAGGATGGACGTTTCTTCGCCGTTATATCCTACAACAGGCCAAGGGACCAGTGGCAACCCTATAAAGTCTATAACGTGGACTCACCCTCTCCCTATGCTCCCACCGCCCACACCTCACCGTCATTCCGGCCTTGAGCCGGAATCCACCTGCCTCCGCAGCTATCACCTATCACAGTTCCCTATCTGAGACTTCTGGATCCCCGCGAAAGCGGGAATTATCCGTGTCCTTGTCAGGCCACATACGAGGATGAAAATGACGACTGCCTCCCCACCGTCATTACCGTGAAAATAGCCCATTTTCATCCTCTTATGTGGCCCGCAAGGGCCATGGGTGATTCCGGCGTAGGCCGGAATCCAGGGGCGGGGGGTTAAGTGTGTCAGTAGTTCCTTCCCCCTTCGATGGGGGAAGGTTAGGATGGGGGAGATACCCCCGGCGAGGGAAACGCCCCCCACCTCAATCCTCCCCCGCAAAGGGAGGAGGGGGCTGGATTTTCATAATAATTGCCGATGCCCCTGCGGGCCACATACGAGGATGAAAATGACGGGCAGCCTACCACTTCGTCACTCCCGCGAAAGCGGGAGTCCACCGCCCCACCCCTGGATTCCGGCCTGCGCCGGAATGACAGATGAAGTGAGCGTGGGGGATGGGAAGGGCGTGAAGGAAGCATCACGGTGGGTGGGGGATGCCGCACCCTTCAGGGTGCGGTGGGGGAACCTGGCGCTGCCTATTTTCATAATAATGACGAGTTGGGGCCAGTCTGAACATTTGCTTGATGAAGTAGTATAGTTAGGGAATGACGTAGCCGGAGGTTGAAAACGTGCAGAGGGGGCAGGCTTCAAGCCTGCCCCCTCTTATTGGTCTTACTCTCTTTGCCCCTCTAGGCTTTTGTCGGTACTGCCTGTTTACTCCTGGTTGTCAGACACGTCCCGCTTCCAGTCGAGAATCTGGTCGTCGCCGGGAAGAGCCATCATGTCGAGGGGGTTCCTGTTGACGTACTGGGACAGCTTATCCAGGAACTCATTCACGTTCTCGTCACCGGAGGACTCAGAGCTAACCGAGCCGCTCTTCATCTTGTCCTGAAGCTCCTCGAAGAGGTTGTCCTCGATCTTGCCAAAGGGGATGTGGAAGAACTCACCGTCAAACCTGGGGAGCTCGCCAGGGCCGAAGTAGCCCATGCCGTGGAGGCTGTAGCCTTCCAGCAGATCGGTGCCCTTACCCAGGACTGTGCCGGTCTCCACATAGTGGTCCATCACTGCCTTGATGCCATAGCGCTGGATGGGGCAGGTCTTCATGCAGACCGCGCAACCCTCATAGCGGGACATCACCGGGCGGCAGCGCTTGTAGTTGAGCTTGTGCTTGTAGACACCCCTCCACCAGACCTTTTCCCTCATCAGGGCGCGGCCGGGGCAGCGGTTCACGCACACCTGGCATATCTCGCAGAAAGCGTTGATGCCGTAGTCCACGGGCTCGTCGTAGGTTAGCATGGCGTCGGTGGTTATGACCATGATCCTGGCGCGGGAGCCAAAATGTGGGGACAGCAACTGTCCGTTGGCTCCCAGCTGGCCCAGACCCGCCTCAACAAACATGGGTATGTAAGCGCCGCTGTTGTCGTTGGGGCTGTGGACCTGAGCGTAGTAGCCGAAGCTGCGGATGTAGTCAGCCAGGTCAAGGGCCACTGCACCCATTATCCTGTAGGTGCCGAAGTGGGGACCCTCTGCCTCGCGGCTGGGTGCGCTCTGGGTGGGCTCATAGTCCTGCTCATAGGCCAGGCAGATGGCGTGAGGGAACTTGACCCAGCCCTTCTTGATGTTGTAGGCATAGCGCATGTCGAACTTGGTAATGCCTACCTCGCCAAACCCCAACTCTCTGGCCTTTTGCTTGACCTCACTGGTGATGTCCCTGGCTACCGGCTCTGCGGTGGGCTCTATATCACCGGTGTCCTTGGCGGCCTCAACGATGGGCCTGTTGAGCCTGTCGTGGGTCCTGCGGTCTTCGATGGTCTCCTTGTCATATATGGTCCATACCCATTCACGGGAGGCGGTTTCCGTGACTGCCTGGGTCTCCAGGGGATACTCACGGCTGTAGTAGTCCACGTCCTTGACTTCCTGCATGGAACCGGGAACAGTCTCCAACTCCTCAGGAATGTTGATGGTGATAGGCTCGTCGAAGACTCTCCTGCCGGGTCGGGTAATCGAATGGCCGATCTTCAGCATGGTCTCTCCTCCCCCTAAGTTTGATCAGTCCCGCCTTGTATATTACTCCTTTCGGGGCAACATGTAAAGCGAGAACCCCCCAATCTATGTTAGGTTAAAGCCATTGTGGGGGCAATCGTCACCATTGTCAAGTCCCTAATATGAGATATTTTGTATTAGATTATTGATAACCCTGTCGGCTTTGTATCCGTCATAGTTGCCCGCCGGTAGGGTTTTCTACCTTGCCCCCGTCTTCCGCGCTATCATGGCGTCGGCCAGGGGACTGCGCGCGGACTTGACTTTTATATTCACCAGCGACGGCTTCCCCGAAGCGATGGCCCTCTCCACGGCGGGCGCTACGTCCCTGCCATCCTCTATATATTCTCCATGACCTCCCATGTCCTCCACCATGCGGTCATATCGGATGAACCTCAGGTCCGTGCTGACCGCCCTGCCGTAATATTCAAGCTGGAAGTTCTTGTCTATGCCCCAGGTGGCATCGTTGCCCAGGATGGCGTTAAAGGGGAGGTTGTAACGGATAGCCGTGTCGTACTCCATGAAGTAGAAGCCAAGGGAACCGTCGCCGATGAACAGCAGCACCCGGGCGTCGGGCCGGGCCAGCTTTGCTCCGATGGCGTAGGGCAGGCCGCACCCAAGCTGGCTCAGAGGACCCAGGCGCATCCAGTGTCCCGTCTTCCTGGCCCTGAAGTAGCTGCGCCCCCACTGGGCGTAGTCTCCCCCGTCGAAAATCAGAATGGTATTGTCATCGGTGAACTGCTCCACGTCTTTGAACACCCTCATGGGGTGCATGGGAAGCTCTTCAGTAGCCAAGGCCTCCAGGTGCTCAAGCCATGCGCTGCGGTCCTCCTTTAGCCGGGTAATCCAGGGTTCTCTCATGTTAGAAGGCCGGCTTTGCCCCTTCGCTTCATGGGTAAGCTGCTCCACAACTGCGCCTATGTCTCCCACAATGCCCAGGGACACTCCCCGGTTCCTGCCGATCTCCGCCTCTGATGGGTCCACCTGGATGAGGTTGGCGGCGGCATCGAAGAAGGGGGGCTGCCCGTACCTGTAGCGATGGTCGAAGCGTTTGCCCAGGAGAAGGACTGCGTCAGCCTCCCGGAACCGCCGGGCAGTGGGATTCAGCGCCCCGTCGGCGTAGCCGAAGCATAGGGGATGGTCGTCGGAGACTATGCCCCTGGCCTGCTCTACCGTGAAAAGGGGAAGGCCGGTGAGTTCGATGAACTCCTGGAGGGCCTCACCGGACAGGGAGTAGCGGGCGGAGTTGGCCGCGATAACCACTGGCCGCTCTGCCCGGAGCAGCATGGATGCGGCTTCCCTGACGAGGGCCGGGTCACCCTGGGACCGGCCCCTGTTCCGGTACTGGTCAGGCTGGTACTGGGGAAGCTCCTCCTCGGTAGCGTCCTGCTCCTGGAGGTCTATAGGCAATGTGAGGTGCACCGGGCCGGGCCTGCCCGAGAGGGCGGTGCGGAAGGCGGTCGCCACGTAGTCGGGAATTCGCCGCCGGTCGTGGACCAGCCATGCCCCCTTGGTGACAGGGGCGGCCATGCCAACCTGGTCTATCTCCTGAAAGGCGTACATCCCCTTCTCGGAAAGCTCGCTGGAGCCGCTTATGAGGATGACCGGGCTCTCGGAGGTGTAGATGTTGGGCAGCGCGGAGACTGCGTTGGAAAACCCCGGCCCCCCGGTGACCATTACCACCGCCGGCTCTCCCGTGACCCTGCACCAGGCATCGGCCATGTGCATTGCCCCGGCCTCGTGGCGGGTGTCTATGAACTCCAGGCCCTCATCGGCTACGGCGTCCACCAGGGGCAGGATGGTGTCTCCCACGATGGTGAAGATTTTTTCAATACCTTCTTGCTTGAGGGCCCGCACCATCAGGTGGGACCCGGTGAGCCTTGGCATAGCGCCTCCATCTTAATTTACTGATACGTGAACAACGGACTAAACTCTAGCGACTTGCTTAGGAAAAGGACTTCCAAGGCCACGGGTTCGCCCTGGGGCGTGAAGTGCAGATAGACGTTCTTTGATACCTCGTCGGCATAGCTGTCCATGGGGTCGCCCCACTCTATCCACAGGACATCGGCGTCGCGGTCAATGCGGACTTTCATACACGGATCCACTCGACTCAATCGGATGCAGCTATCATAGCCTCTATCTCATATCTCAGCAAGAGCGGGGGATTTTGGCGTAGCGTTGCAATTTAGGTGGTCTAGGCTTCCGAGTCGTTTCGCGGCGCGTAGGGGCGGGTTGGAAACCCGCCCCATACGCATCAAGTTAAAAGACGCCCAACCCAGTCATTCCCGCGAAAGCGGGAATCCAGGGTCCTGCAATGTCGGCGGCGCAGCGGAAGTCACCCACAGCGCCGCCTCTGGACTCCCGCGAAAGCAGGAGTGACGGAGGGGATGATACCCACCGTCGAGTCTGAGAGCCTGGGTAATGCTTAGCTTGATGCCTATGGGGCGGGTTGGAAACCCGCCCCTACGTGAAGGCAAACCACCTAAAACGGAACGCTGTCGTCTCTCGGTCTTTGATGACTCAAAAGGTTCCCCCATACCCCCGCCCCTGCATTCCGGCCTGCGCCGGAATGACGGTGGGTGGGATATGTTGCCCCCTTGGGATGTGGTGGAGCGACTTGTCGCCTCCGGTTTATGAAGACCGGTGGAGGCAACCGGGAGAAACCGAAAGGCCCAGTCAGCAAGGTAAGTTGGCGCATATAGAATATCGGTCTAGCCCAGCGCCAGGATGGAACTGGACTTTATCACCAGGAATACCTCCTCTTCCTCCCGAAGCTCCAGAGAGTCCAGGGCTTCGGATGTGATTTCTACCAGTAAGGACGCAGTATCCTGTGACCCGACGCCGACAGCGGTGTACAATATCACCCTGCTGTCCACGCGATGAATCCCCTCTATCCGGCTTTTGATGACATTCCGGGCGCTTATGCGCGAGGGTCTGTCAACGGCCACAATGATGTCCCCGGCCCTGATGGCTACCGATATGATGTCCCCGGCGCTAATGTGAGGAGGCGCCCCGGCTATCCAAAGCAGGTCACCGCCCAGGCTTGCGCCTGTGAGTCCGTTGTCCGGCCTCCTCTCCACCACTTCCAGGTCAAGCAGGTTCTCTAGGCTTCCCGATTCGACCAGGGAGTGTATAAAAGGCTCCATCAGCACCTTTCTGGGTTCATCGAAGGCAAGCTGCTTTCCATGAGAGATGACCAGCGCTTTGTCGGCTATAGCCAGCACTTCCGAGATGGAATGGGAGACATAGACCATAGGAATGCCAAGCCTCAGGTGGATGTCCTTGAGGTATCGCAGGATACGTCCTCTCAGGCCCATATCCAGCGAGGCCAGGGGCTCGTCCATCAGCAGCAGTTCCGGTGAGGTAGCCAGGGCACGGGCCAGGGCCACCCGCTGCCGCTCCCCGGTGGAAAGGTTAGCCGGGCGGCGCTCCATCATCGGGCCTAGCTCCAGAAGCTCCACCAGCCGGTCGGGGTCAATCCTTCTCTGCTCGGGCGGGGTCAGCTTGAACCCGTAGAGGATGTTTTCTCGGACTCGCAAGTGGGGGAACAGCAGGCTCTCCTGGAACATATACCCCACCCGACGCTGCTCAGGACGCAGGTTGAGCCTTTGGGATGAAGCGAAAAGCGGCCGGCTGTGAAGATAAATCTCCCCTTCGTCAGGGCTGATGAGGCCGGCGATGCAGTTCAGGATGGTGGTCTTGCCACTGCCCGAAGGCCCGAATATGGCCGTCACCCCGGAGGAGAAGGATGCGTCCACCTCCAGATCAAAATCCGGATAGGACTTGCGCAGCTTGAGGCTTAGAAATCCATCCTTCACGGCCCTAAAGTTTACCGCCTGAAATTTGTCAGCCTAAAATTCACCGGCCTGAAATTCACCATGACGTGGCGCGGCGGGCCAGATGCTGGTGTATGCTTAGGGACACCAGGGCCAGCAAGAGGGATGCTATTATAAGCCGCAGCGCCGCAGCATCGTCTCCCACCTGAAGACTGTTGAAGATGAACAGGGGCATGGTCTGGGTCTTGCCCGGGATGTTCCCTGCTACCACTACGGTAGCCCCAAACTCCCCGAGGCCACGGGCGAAGGCCAGCAGGGCCGCTGCCAGGACCCCCCGGTAGGCCAGGGGCATGGTGACGCTGAAGAAAGTCTTGAATGGACCCGCGCCCAGGCTCCGGGCTGCCAGCTCCAGGCGAGGGTCAACGCCTGCCATAGCCACCTCGATGGCCCTGACCATCAAAGGCAAGGCTACCAGTCCCGATGCCAGGGCCGCTGCCACCCATGTAAATACCACTTCTACTCCAAACAGGTTGTGAAGGGCGTTTCCGATGGGGCCGTCCCTACCCAGAAGCATCAGAAGAGTGTAGCCTGTCGCCACAGGAGGCAATACCAATGGAAAGGAGAATAGAGTATCCAGCACCGCCTTGCCTCGGATTGATGACTTAGCCAGCAGCCATCCTCCCCACAGGGCGACGGGGAAGCCTATCAGGGTGCCCACCGCTGCCACCTGCAACGATAGGGCTATAACCTGAAACTCGCCGGAAGAAAGCACAGGCTTACTCTCCCGCTATTGCTATGGCAATCCAGCCTCCTCCCTCACAAGGGAGGGAGGACTGGGGTGGGGGGTATCACCCCCATCCTAACCTTCCCCCTTCGATGAGGGAAGGGACTACTTGGGCTGGCGCTGCCCTTCATTTTCATACTCGTATGTGGTGCGTAGGGGCAAGGTCAGCACTGCCTGTGTCAATATGCTCCGAGGTCACGCACGAGGCCGGAAATCCAACCCAAAGCCTCCGGGTACTGCCTCAAGTCCAACACGAACTCCTGGCCCCGTCCCACGCTCTGGAGGTAGGCATAGTCATCATCGTGTTGCCAACTCGTGAGGTCGGGGTGGTAGGTCAAGGGAGTCTTGTTACCATCGGGATAGAACCAGCGGGGAAGCCGCCATTGGGACATGGAGCCGCCCGGCTTCGTCAGAACGAGCCGCTCATCGAATTGAGGGAACACTCCCGCTCCCGGTGCTGTAAGGCTGTCGCCCAAGTCTAACCGTTGGGATGCCACGTAAAGGGTGCAGTCTGGGCCACAATCTTGGTCTAGGCAATCGTAATAGAACGCCCATTTGAAGTTCGGGTCATTCCGTATCCCATCAATCTTGTAAACTTGCTCAATCTGATGCCAACCCCACAACACGTGCAATCGCGGTGCGCCCCGGACAAAACGCCAACCTGTATCACTTTCCTTTACTCTCCGGAACAGGCCAAAGAACAAGAAGACATCCCCAACTCCAACACTCTGATTTTCCAAATGCCCTTGGGAACTGGCTCCCTGGTCGCATAAGCCTCGCCATCCTTGCTGACGGGGGTAGGCTTCCGGGCGGACATCGGGACCCAAGTGTGCTCCATCCCGTGCGTTAAGGCGTCTGCTAGTAAGGTCTTCGATCACCTGCCCGATATGGATATTACCGTGATGCAGGTCCCCATAGGTGATCGAGGCCCCATCGCTGGGGATTGGGAGCGAATACATCGTGCCATCTGGAAAGATGGGGCTGGGGTAGCCTCCAGCTTTGGTGTCGAACCCTTTTCTGCTGAGGATTAGTTTCATTCCGATGATTTCCTTTTTACATACCCCTGTCAACTCCTTTGTGGGGGAGGGGTGGGGGGTATCACCCTTCATAGGGGATGAACCCGTACTCCAGGTAGGTCTCCCTAGCCTCCCGGCTGCTGAGAAAGGCGAGAAACTTGCCGGCCGCTTCCCTATTATCAGAGCGCTCAAGGACTCCCCCGGGATATATGATGGGGGAGTGGCTTTCCGATGGGATGGCCCCAAGGATATGAAGGTCTTCAGACAGCTTGGCATCGGTCCTGTACAATATTCCCACGTCTGCGTTTCTCCCTTCCACATAGCCCAGGGCGACACGGACATTGGGACTGAAGACCAGTCGAGGCTCAAGCTGCTGCCACAGGCCCAGGCTCTGCAACGCTTCCCTGGTGTACTGGCCTGCGGGAGCCAGGTCCGGGTCTGCAATGGCTACCCTGACATCAGTGCCCACCAACTCTTCTACCGACGCAATGCCCAAGCCCTCTGCCGTGCTCGAATGGGCTACCATCACCAGTTGGTTGGTCAGCAGGTCCACGCGGGTGCCGGGGACGATGTGGCCCCGGTCTTCAAGCATGGCTATGGGCCGGATTCCTGCGAATATGAAGGCGTCGGCGGGAGCGCCCCGGATGATTTGCTGGGCCAGGGACGTGGAGCCTCCCAAGTTGAATCTCACCTTTATCCCCTGGGCCTCGGTAAACTGCCGGCCCAGATCGTCCATTATGTTGGTGAGGCTGGCGGCGGCGAATACCAGAATCTCCTGCTGCTCATCGCCTCCACAGGATGATGCCCAGAATGATGCTGCGATAAGCAGGGCAATGGGAAGGACGAGGAAGGCCCGCATACTCTAGCCTATCTGCTCTAGCACCTGGCGGGACAGCATCATCTTCACTGGGCTGATGGGCCTGAAGGTGCGAGAGACCCGCACGTCTCCGGCCAGGCTGAGAAGGCTGTAAGCGTCGTAGGGACTCATACCCTTCTCCCGGACCAGGAAGTCCACCATGTCCCGCACCGCCTGTTTCATGGCGGGCCCCAGGTCGTCGCCATAGGAGAGGGTGACAAAATACTCCGGGGTCAGCGCCCTTGGGGACTTCAGGCTCAGGCCCTTTTCCACGGTGGCGCGGATGTGTATCTCCGCCTCGGTCTCCGCCCCTGTGCCTGCCACCGCGCCGTCGCCTACTACGGCATGGCAGTCACCCATTACCAGCAGGCCGCCCTCTACGAATACGGGCATGTACAGGGCGCTTCCCTCCACCAACTCCTTCATGTCTATGTCGCCGCCGTATGGGCCGCTATCGCTGGCGGTGTTCTGCACGTAGTTGGGGGTAGTGGCTACCAGGCCCACCGATGTCATCAGGGGGAGCTTTATGCCTCCGGGGAAGATAAGATGGCCGTCCTCAATGGGCATGATGGTGGCGTGGCGCTGGGAAAACTCCTCGGGCAAGAAGCCTCGGCCTGGGCTGACCAGGTGGGTGCCTTCCTTGATGGCCTTGATTCCAATGAAGTCTATCTTCAGAGTGTCACCAGGCATGGCACCTTCCACGTAGATAGGGCCTGTGGCTGGGCCTTTGAGGGCCTTCTCATCTATGGCTACCGGGTCCCGCAGGCCCTCGAAGGCATCCCACGTCTCCACTATCAGCTCTTCCCCATTTGCAATGGTGATGGCGGGAGCAGCCTTGGGGTCCAGGGTATAGACGTGCTTGTCTTTAGTCAGGCGTTTCATTGAATCCCCCATTGACGCCAGTTAGTGACAGTACCGGGGTTGCGATGCCAGGGTAATAATGCTACCTGGCAGGCAATACCAGCACGGGTATATCGCTGGAGCGTATTATCTTGTCGGTGACACTTCCAAGAAAGAACCTCCTGAGACCGCCATAGCCGTGGGTGCTTATGGTAATGAGGTCAACCCCATTTTCCTTGGCGTACTGGGTAATCTGCTCATCTGGGACTCCCTCCATTGAGGCAGTTTCCACGCTAATGCCCTCTACCTGGAGACGGGCGGCTATATCCTGGAGATACTCCCGCGACCTGGAAATCCGGGCCTGAATTACCTGGCGGTCGGCTTCCCTGTTGGCCTCAGCGCCTGTAGTGGCCCCGACCCCCGACGCGCCGGCGGCCTCAACCTCTGCCAGGCGTGACACCACTTGTACCAGGTGTATGGTGGCCCCGAAGGTCCCGGCCAGGCTTTCCGCATGGGACAGCGCCCGCTCTGCCAGGCCGGACCCGTCCAGCGGGACCAGAATGTGATTGTACATGCGTCCTCCATTGGAGAGAAGTTTTACACAGGCGGTCTATGTACCTCAACGCCCTTTTCCGGGTCCATGACAACCAGGGCCAACCGTCCCGGCGCGTTGTCGTGGCCGGTCCTGGGAGCGCCCGAATAGCAGGCCCTCACGCAGCCCTGGGATACGTCCACGTATCGTTCCCAGTGCCCAAGGGCTATGTAGTCGCATTGGGCAGCGGCGATCTCCTCGGGGTGGATGGGAGACGAGCGGCTGTCCTTGTCGTACTCGTAGTGGAAGTGGCCGTGGGCCAGGGCTACGTACCAGTCCCCATTGGAGCGAGGGGGAATCCCTTCCAAGGGCCGGAAGCTGGGGGAATGGACCTCCATAGCCCTCCCCCACACAGTTAACCCAATGTCGGGGAATGAGAAACTTTCGCCTTCCAGCCCGGTGATAATGTGCAGGTTTTCCGGGAGTTTGTGAAAAGGCCCCCTCCGGTACACCGAGGTGGAGTCGTAGCAGTCGTGGTTGCCCGGCAGCGCTACCACCGGCACCGGCAGGCGGCCCACCTGGTCCGTGAAGAACTCCAGCAGGTCATCGGACACCCGGCTGTGGTCAAAGATGTCCCCTGCCAGGAGCAGGATTTGCGCCTCCAGCCTTGGGACCGCATCCATCACGGACTTGAAGGCGGTAGTGGAGAAGTCTTTCTGCCAGTCGCTGCTCATACCCAGGTGTATATCCGAGGTATGGGCCAGGCGCAGGCGCTTCCTCGATGTCACGTTATCTCCTTATCTCTTTGCCGGCGGCTTACTTCGCTGAGATGACCCCTTCCTCGGTAAACTGGTCAATCTGCTCCTTGCTGTATCCCAGCTCCCCCAGGACCTCATCGTTGTGCTCTCCCAGCATGGGCGGGCGGCGCTTGGCGACG
Organism: Dehalococcoidia bacterium; assembly: GCA_965219725.1. Taxonomy (GTDB): domain Bacteria; phylum Chloroflexota; class Dehalococcoidia; order Lucifugimonadales; family JAGWBF01; genus CBDCOF01. The sequence goes on from CBDCOF010000001.1 coordinate 426,705, forward strand.
TTGGGCGGCGTATCGTAGAGCTTCAGGGGGCTGCCCGGCACCTTCAACTCAGGCACGTTGGGATGAGGGAGGGGCACCATCATGTCCCGCGCCAATACCTGAGAGTCCACTACCACGTCGGGCACCCGGTTTATCGGGCCGGCGGGCACACCCGCGTCGTTGATAATCTCTACCCATTCGTCGGTAGTCTTGGCGCGGAAATGCTCGCTCAGGATGGCGACAATCTCCGGCCTGTTCTCTACCCGGAGGGTATTGGTCTTGAACTTGGGATGGTCGGTCAGGTCTTCCCGTTCGATGGCGGGGCAAAGGCGCTGCCACAGCCCATCGTTGCCGCAGCCCACGATAAAGTACCCGTCGGAGGTGGGGAAAGCCTGATAGGGCACCAGGCTGGGATGCCCGGAACCCAGCCGACCGGGGACCCGCCCTGTGGCTAGATAACCCACAGCATGGTAGCTCATGGTGGCGACCTGGCCCTCCAGGAGGGACGCCTCCACGTACTGCCCCTGGCCGGTCCTCTCCCGGTTGAACAGGGCGGTATTTATCGAGCCATAGGCCATCATACCTGCAAACAGGTCCACCATAGAGTACCCGGTACGTAGGGGCGGGCCGTCGGGTTCCCCTGTGGTGCTCATCATGCCGCCGTAGCCTTGGATAATAAGGTCGTAGCCGGGCTTCTCCGCCATTGGGCCTGTCCTGCCAAAGCCGGAGATGGAGCAATATACTATGCGGGGATTTATCTCCTTCACCGCCGCGTACCCCAACCCCATCCGGTCCAGCGCGCCGGTGCGGAAGCTCTCGATCATCACGTCCGCCTCGCCGGCCAGCTTCAGCGCCACCTCCACTGCCCTCTCATCCCGGAGGTTGAGGGTGATGCTGCGCTTGTTCCGGTTGAAAGCGAGGAACTGGGTGCCCTCCTCATTCCAGAAGGGAGTCCAGGAGCGGGTCTCGTCACCTCGCGTGGGCTCCTCGATCTTGATTACGTCGGCACCCATGTCCCCCAGCATCATTGTGCAGAAAGGGCCTGCCAGGGTGCGCGTCAAGTCCACAACCTTTATTCCGTCTAAAGCTGAGGCCACGTTCATTCACCTCCACGACCATAAAAATGGTTCAAGCATTGAGCATTATACCATGTCTGCCCATCGGGTATAAGCCCGCCCCGGCTTGACACCTCGGGGTCTTTCCATTGTACCGATGTGCCGAAAACCGTATGTCGTCATTCCCGCGAAAGCGGGAATCCAGGTGGGGTGTGGGGTAGGCGCTCTCTGAAGCAAGGCAACTTTGGAAGCCCGGCCTGCTTGACACCCCATCGAGTCGAAAATATGATTGGGTGGAATGATCGCGGTCTCGCAGTAATTTGAGGAGGTACGACATGACATCCCTAAGAAGCGGTCTGAAGGCCCGGCTGGAGAGGGGCGAGACGATAGTCGCCCCAGGCGCCTACGACCCCATCAGCGCCCGGATCGTGCAGTATCTGGGATTTCCGGCGGCCTACACCGGCGGCTATATGTCCGGCGCTCACCTGGCCGTCTCCGAGCCCCTGATGACCATGACGGAGCAGGTGGAGGTGGCTCGGAAGGTCGCCAGCGCCGTGGATATACCCGTTATCTGTGACGCCGGCGCTGGATATGGAGACCCGGTACACACCATGCGCACGGTGAGGGTGTACGAGGAGGCGGGCCTTGGAGGGCTGCACATAGAGGACCAGGTTTACCCCAAGCGGGCCTCCTATCACATGGGCCTGGAGCACGTTATACCCATGGACGAGTTCCTGGAAAAGATGCAGTACGCCCTTCAGGCCCGGCGGGACCCGGACTTTCTTATCATCGGGCGCACCGACGCCTTCTCCGCCGTGGAGGGTGACATGGATGAGGCGGTGCGCCGGGGGCGCGCTCTGAGAGATATGGGCGTGGACGTGGTCATGCCCAGGGGCGTGCGGGAAAGGGAGGACCTGGCCTATTTCAGCAAAGAGGTGCCCGGTGTGCCCCTCCTGGTCATCGCCGGGGCTGACGACATCTCCGTGCAGGAATACGAGAGCCTGGGGTATAAGGTAATCATCTACGCCACCACCCCGATAGTCGCGGCGGCCTCCGCCCTTCTGGACGTGTACCAGAGCCTGAAGGACACGGGTCTGACGGGGATTAACGCCCAGACGGTTGCGGAGCGCCGGAGGAAGGTGGAGGAGCTTATCAGCCTGCCCGAATACTACCAGGTGGAAGCCGAGACCACCGAGAGGGAGTACCAGGACCGGCGGGGCTCCCACTAGCGACAGGGGCGTCCACAAGGAGCTTGTCTCACAATCCCTGCGTAGTTGCCTCCTCCCCCTTGATGGGGGAGGATTGAGGTGGGGGTGATGGGTCCGTTAACCGGAATCGTCGCACGAAGCTAGAATATTGGCGGTCCACGTCATCACCCCCATCCCTGAATCAAGTTCAGGGCAGGCTCTAACCTTCCCCCTTCGACGGGGGAAGGAACTTCTGAGACAGGCTCCAAGGGACGCCCCTACGGAACGGTCCGCCGCTGGTAGGGGCAACCCTTGTGGTTGCCCTGTTTACTAGGAATCAACTAACGTCTAGCTTGAAGAACTCGACCGCATTCCCCGCCCACATCCTGTACTTCTCTTCCTGGGGCACGTCGGCGTAGATTTCCTCAACGATGGGCATGGTGTTGGGCCATTCGCACTCGATGTGGGGGAAGTCGGTGGCGAACATAATCCTGTCCACCCCCACGTGGTGACGTATCTCTACGGCCACCCGCTCATACTGGACGCTGAAGGATACGTGGTCCCTGACGTACTCGCTGGGGAGCCTCTTCAATGGCTTGAATCCCAAAAGCTCCTCGGACCACTGGCGATGCCGGTGATACCACAGGTCCGCGTGTTCCAGCCAGAAGGGGACCCAGCCCAGGCGGGTCTCTGCGAAGAAGACTTGCAGGGTGGGGAAGCGGTCGAATACCCCGGCCAGGACCAACTGGGCGACGCTCACGGCGGGGCGCAGGCCGAAGTTGGTTATCCACTCCAGGAGGGGTCTCCTGATCCTTCTCATTACCTCCGGGTCTTCTTTGGGGTATTTGAAAGTGGGCTGGGACTCCCGGGGCCCGCTGCGGTCAAAGGATACGTGAACGGTCACCGGCATCTCCATATCCACGGCGGCAGCCCAGAACCTATCGTCCTCCGGTGTGGGATAACCCTTCCCATCGGGCAGGGCGCCCAGCAGTATTCCCTTGAGTCCAAGCCTTTTGCAGTGCTCCATCTCGGCTATGGCGTCGTCCACGTTGGTTATCGGTATGACGCCCATGCCAATCAACCGGTCGGGAGCCACGGAGCAGTATTCCTCGCCCAGCCAGTCGTTGTACCCACGTATGACGGCTTTATATACCTCGTCGTGGCTGATGCTCCGCCACAGGACCGGCCCCGCCACCATTGCGGGGAAAAGCACCTCGGCATCCAGGCCGTCTATGTCCTGCTCCTTCACCCGCTGCTCAGGTGGGCCTACCCCTGCCGCGTCCTCGACCCTCAGGCCAAAGGGCTGCCACTGGCCTTCCGGCCTACCCGCTCGAAGGTCCAGGAAGTTTGCCTCCAGAAGAGGCCGACCCTCAATCAGCTGGGCATCGCCGCCATCGGGCAGGTGGACGGTGCGAGGCGCACGGTCGCGGTACTTCTCAGCCACCCGATGCACCCACCGTTCAGGGGGTACTTCCAGGTGCCCATCACTTGACATAATTTTATACTCTCTAGCCATCGGGACCTCCTTGCTATACTATGCTGCGCTTTTATTTGCCGGACAGACTCTATTTCCGAAAGTGTGAAGAATAAGTCAATAGTAATACTCTTTAGTTTTCTTATCAACAGATGTATTGGTATGAATATGGCCGGGCCGGGTCCCCCTCCCGCACCCTGAAGACGCTTGATGCAAATTAGTCCTTTATCCATCATCCTTAGCTTGGCCCAGTTGACATTTCGGTTTCATGTCATTCCGAACGCAGCGAAGCGGAGTGAGGAATCTAAAGCCGTAGCTTTGTTTAAGCCATAGCTTTTAGATTCCTCGTCGCTCCGCTCTTCGGAATGACAATGTGCATCAAGCGTCTGAAGGGTGCGGTGAGGTAGGGAACGCGGCATTGGTTATTTTCATGATAATTGCCCATGCCCCTGCGGGCCACATACGAGGATGAAAATGGGACGGCATCCCAACCGTCATTCCCGCGAAAGCGGGAATCCAGGGATGGGGGGCTGGGATTCCCGCTTGGGGGATGCCTATTTTCATAGGAATGACGGTTGGGCGCTGCTGGACTCCGGCTTTTGCCGGAGTGATGGTTGAGGGGTCTGCCTGACTACGGCTTGCAACCGAGAGACGGAGATGGAATGATGCCGTCACTTTTACCCTTCATACTTAGCCTTAGCAAGGCTATCCGTCATTCCGTCCTACGCCGGAATCCGGGGGTTGGGGTTCAGGCGCTGCTGGCTTCCGTATCGCGGCGGGGCGGTGGGGGCTGGCGCAGGGCAAGGTAGAGAAGGGCGCTCAGGGCATAGAGGGGCGCCCAGGTTATCAGCAGCAGCTTGTAGCTGCCTGTGGTGTCAAAGAGCCATCCCGCATATATAGGTGTGAACAGCATCCCGATGTTGAAGCTGGTGCTCATTATGCCCATCAGGGTGGCGAAGCTCTTGCGGCCAAAGAAGTTGCCCAGGGCTACCCAGTTCAGGGTGCTCCCGCCCTGTTCTATCGCCATGAATATCACGAAGAGGTACACCGCCAGGTTGCCCGGCACTACCAGAAGGGATACCGATGCCAATGCGGCAGCGCTCATCCCCCCGAACAGGAGAGGCTGGATGGGGAACCGCTCTCCCATGAGGCCGGCGGCCAGCCTCATGGGTATGGACAGCAGGAACAGCAGCGCCACCATGAACCCTGCGTTATCTTCTTCCATCCCCTTCCACACAAGGATGTCCACCACGACCACGGAGATGGCTCCGTAGAGGGTTATCCTCAGAAATGAAGCTATGAGAATCACCCAGTATGCCCTGGTCCTCAGGGCCTCTCTGACGGAGAAGTCCACCTCCTCCACTTCCCTGCTGGGGTTTCTACTGCGGGCTGTGGGTTGTCTTGGCCCCTTGCTGGCCCCGTCGGGCTCCAGGCCCATGCTTTCCGGGGAGTGGCGGACCATCATCCCCAGGGGAATGACTATGAACGCCATGAATATCCCTGAGTAGAGCATCACGTCCCGCCAGCCTATGGTGTGCACCCCCAGGGTGATTAGGGGGAGGATGGCGGCGCCTCCCGAGGAGAAACCGGTTATGCTGATGGCCATGGCCAAGGCCCTTCTGCGGATGAACCACCTGTTCACGGCGCTGAGGAGGGTCTGGCCCAGGCCGGCGCTCTTTCCGCTGGATACTATGCCCACGAATATCAGCATGAATGCCCAGTAGCTGTCCACCCAGTGGAGGAGGATGAACCCGAAGCTGGCAACAAGCCCGCCGCCGATAATCATGGGCCGTGCGCCGAACTTGTCCACCAGGCGGCCCACGATAGGCCCCATGATGCTGCCTTCCGCCCTTGCCAGGGAGAAGATCATGGCGGTCTGGGTGCTGTTGAGGGCCAGGTCGGTCCTGATGGGCCTGAAGAAGACGCTGGTGCTGAATGAGAAGATTCCTCCTGAGATTACACCCAGGAGGAACGTGGCTGCCAGGACCCACCATCCGTAGTAAACTCCTTGCAGCTTGCCCTGGAGACTAGTCAGAGATAACGATGCCATATATTACCTGATTCGGGACCCTCCTGTGGTATGTGGTATTAGGGCGTGTTTGCAAACTTGGCGCGGCACCCGGCCCGTCACTATTATGAAAATAGATGTCCACCGTCATTCCTATGAAAATAGGCATCACCCAAGCCGGAAACCCACCCCAACCCCCTGGATTCCGGCCTACGCCGGAATGACGGTTGGGAGGCCGACCATTTCCATTTTCGTATGTGCCCGCAAGGGCATGGGGAATTACCATGAAAATAGGCAGCCCCCTAGCACCGTCATTCCTGCGGAAGCAGGAATCCAGAGTTCCGCAATGTAGGGAGTCGTTGCGGAGTCACCCACGACCCCACCCCTGGATTCCGGCCTGCGCCGGAATGACGGTAGGCATCTATTTTCATAGCAATTACTGATGGGGGTAATCGAGGAAGACCGAAAGACCTCGGGAGGTGGGAAGGGGTGTTGGTTCAGGGCGCTCCCACTTCCGATACCCCGTACTTTCGCTCCATCTCGTATATCTGGTCCAGGCCCAGCAGGTTCGCCACGTCCCACCGGGTGGCGTACCGGTCCTTGTCCACCTGGCCCGTGGCCTTCAGTTCCTCGAAGGCGTCCTTGACGGCCTTGTAGATCATCCAGATGGTGCTTCCGCAGATCATCAGCTTGTAACCCAGCTTGTCCACTTCTTGGGTGGGCATCAGGTCCCCGTTGTACATACGAGGGACGTCCTTGAGGTCCTCGGCGTAGGACCGGATGTCCTCTACGCTCTTGATTCCGTCCACGAAGACCATATCTGCGCCGGCCTCTACGTAGGACTGGCACCTTCTTACGGTGTCCTCCCACCCGGTGACGGCGTAGGCATCACATCGTGCGATGATGGTGAAGTCCGGGTCGGTGCGGGCGTCCAGGGCTGCATGAATCTTCTGTACCATCTCCTCCTGGGGTATCACCTGCTTGCCCTCGAAGAAACCGCACTTCTTGGGAAACACCTGGTCTTCAATGTGAATGGCCGCCACCCCCGCATCCTCGTACTCCTGCACTGTGCGCCGCACGTTGATGGGGTTGCCATATCCCGTGTCGGCATCGCACACCACCGGCACCGATACCGCTTTGGCTATATACCGGGCGTTCTGGACCATCTCCGTCTGGGTCAGGAGGCCCACGTCGGGGAAGCCCCTTTCTGCGGCGGTGCCTGCTCCTGTCATGTACACTGCCTCAAAGCCCGCGGACTCGGCAATCTTGGCGTGGAGCGCGTTCAGCACGAAAGGGGCCACCACCATCTTGTCCGAGCTTAGTAGCTTCCTGAATTGGGTTGTTGTCGTCTTCATTTCCTGCCTCCTCAGAAATTCCCGTCACCCCTTGCTATGGCGCAGCCACTCCTTCACCGGGCTTTTGTTACCCTCGCCCGCTTATGTAGCGGAAGGCTGCTATGGCTGCGGTGGCGCCGTCGCCGGCTGAGCTTACAAGCTGGGATACCGAGTGCTGCCTTATGTCACCGGCGGCGTATATGCCGGGTACGTCCGTCTCCATCATAGCATTCACGGCGATGTGTCCCGCGTTGTCCGTTCTGACGACGCCCCGGACAAACTCGGTGTTGGGCTCCAGACCGACGTATATGAAGAGGCCCTGGAGGTCCACCCGGTCGGCCAGGTTGGTGATGACGTTGCGGACCCGGACTCCACTGACCATATTACTCCCCAGGACCGATTCCACCACCGTGTTATATGCCAACTCCACCCTGGGGTGCCTCACTATCTTGTCCTGGAGCGCTTTTTGTGCCCTGAGCCGGTTCCGCCGGTGGAACAGGACGACCCTGTCGGCGTATTCCGTTAAGCTCAGGGCCTCGTCCACCGCCGAGTCTCCCCCACCTACGACGCCTACCACTTCCCCCATGTACAGAGGTCCGTCGCAGGTGGCGCAGTGGGATACGCCGCTCCCCTCAAAGTCCTCTTCACCAGGGATACCCATCTTCTTTAGCCTTGAGCCAACGGCAATGATGATAGTCCTGGTCTGGTATGCGCCGTCGGTGGTGGTCAATGTCTTGTAGGGGTTGCCAAGGGATATGCCCGTAGCTTCCGCCATCAGGAAGTCGGCCCCGGCGTTCATTGCCTGCTCCTGTATCAGGGGGGCCAGCTCGGCGCCGGGGATTCCCTTGGGAAAACCGGGGAAGTTTTCGATCTTCTCCACGTTGATGATCTGGTTCCCGCCCATGAGTTGCTCTACTATTGCTGTCCTCAGTCCGTAGCGGGCCGCGTAAATGCCTGCCGTCAGGCCGGCGGCGCCCCCTCCGACTATCATCACGTCGTACTCGTTAGCCAACTTCACACCCCCTTCTCATCCTATAAACCTTGGAGATAAACCTATTAAGCCTTGGGTAGTCCCGATAGATGATGTGACTCTTTTCCGCCTCATGCAATGATAATGACATTGGGTCTTTGAAAGCCCCTGATCAGATTGAAAAACTATGGCATAACTATATAGCTGCTGCCTTTGGGGTGTCAAGCAAGCCAAGTTAGAGGCGGGGGCCTTCCCAGACCTCAATGACCCATGCCATTTACGGGTCACGTACAAGGATGAAAAAGGCGGGCAGACACCCCACCGTCATTACCATGAAAATAGCCCATTTTCATCCTCTTATGTGGCCCGCAAGGGCCATGGGTGATTCCGGCGCAGGCCGGAATCCAGGGGTGGGGGGTGGGTGACTTTGCAGCGACTGCGACATTGCGGGACCCTGGATTCCTGCTTTCGCAGGAATGACGGTGCTGCCTATTTTCATAGTAATTACCCATGCCCCCGCGGGCCACATACGAGGATGAAAATGGTACGGCCTCCCCACCGTCACTCCCGCGAAAGGGGGAGTCCACCGCCCCACCCCTGGATTCCGGCCTGCGCCGGAATGACGGTGGGGGCTGGTGTTCCGGCCTGGAGGCTGGCTATTTTCATAGTAATTGCCCATGCCCCTGCGGGCCACATACGAGGATGAAAGTGGTACGGCCTCCCTACCGTCACTCCCGCGAAAGGGGGAGTCCACCGCCCCACCCCTGGATTCCGGCCTGCGCCGGAATGACGGTGGGCATCTATTCTCATAGTAATAACGGTGGTTCCGGGAAGGTCGTGAGGGAAATGCCTTCTTCAGTCCGCTATAGGCTGGGCGACAATCCACAGGCTCACCACAGTGTACATCACCATCAGGATGATTATGGGGTACTGGCTTCTAATGGCAGTCCTTCGGTCCGCGAACAAGCGCATCGAGATCAGATGGGACAGGTACACCGCAATAATGTGCCCCAGCACTATGACGCTTACGGAGAGAAACCAGAGGGCCTTGGCGCCGATAATGCCGATGTTTACCGTACGCTCTGAGGTGCCGAAGAGGTCCCAGCCGAAGCCGAAGGGGTCGGAGGCAAGGGGTATGATAAGCTGGCCCTGGATGAGCAGGAGGGTGAGGAAGTGGGCGATGTTGTAGGCAAGGGCAATGGGTATGAGGGGATAGATAAAGGCCCTCGCCAGTTCTCCCACCCCGGACTCATTATCTACATCTACGGAATCTACGGACTGGGACATCAGGTAGGAGAAGGCCAGGTATACCAGCAGGAAGACCACCGGAATCAGGGCGAGGCCGATGGTGTCGGCGATGGTGAGGCCGTTGAAGGCCACGCTGTTGACGGTGCCTGAGAAGGTGTCCAGGGAGAGAGACTGGACATTGGACCATGCCGGGGTGGCGCTGAGTCCGTCAAAGGTGACGGTGGCCAGCAGGAGAATCACCATGACCAGCCTGTCGTTGGTTATGGCCTCCCTATACGAGTCCGGGCGCGCAAGCCCTATCGCAAAGGGCCTGACATTCAACCCCGCCGGTTTCTCCACGCCGGGGGCCGCTCCCCGGGCGCCTGGGGGGATGCTGGTAGCCTCTCTTGTCCCCGCTTCGGCGCGTCCCGATGAAAGGGCATCCTCGAAGCAGCGATAGCAGTCTATGCAGTCCCCGTCTTGGCCCTCGCACTGCTCTCCGCAAGCCCTGCATATCTCCGGGTCCCTGACCCTCACTTCGGTGGGGGAGAACCTGCACAGGAGCGCGAAAACCACCGAGAACGCTTCTCCGTGCTGAAGCCACCTGTGTTTTCCAAAAACGATCATCCCGCCCAGGGTAATGGCCGAGTACACCAGGGCCATGATGGCTACGTTGCGAGGCAGGTCCGACTGGGCGAAGGCGTTCTCCAGCCAGGCGAACAGCAGGAATATGATGATGGCGGGCCATATACCCCATGACCGGGGATAGGTCTTGTTCAGAGATAGGGACCTGCCGAGTCCGGTCCTGGCATAAACCCATTCGGCCCACTCATAGAGGGTCTTCCAGGGATTTATCAATGCCCACAGGTTGCCCACCAGGGCTGCCACGAATCCCATGCCCACCCACCAGAGCACCCAGACGAAGGTGGGAGAAAAGTTCAAGGAGGGGGTCTGGCTGCCGGCAAGCCCCGTAGCTATCACCAGCCCCAGAAGGAAGACGGGGACCGCTTTCACGGGCCACGTCACAAAAGGGTTGGTCAGGACTGCCCGGAGCCACCCATGCTTGAACAGGTTATACCGCCGGTAGGGGTAGGTCTCAAACCTGCCCCTGCTGGGGTTGGCCCTCACAAACAGGCCGATGACGACGAAGGAGAGGGCTACGGTAGCCCCTGCTCCTATCATGAAGTAGCCCAGGGGTATGGGCAAGGAGTACCTCAGCCCAAAGCCGTGGGCATAGACAGGCTGGGCCAGCAGGGCGATGCCTACGGCAGCCAGGAGAAGGAATACCTTCGGGGATTTAATCAGGTGTTTCATTTCATTCTTCAAAGGTGCTGATGTAGTTGACCAGGTGCCAGATTTCATCGTCGCTCAAGACCCCTCCCAGGGGAGCCATCGCCGTACCCGGTATGCCGTCATAGATGAACCTGAACAGGTCGCCCTCGGGGTGCAGGGGAACGTGAATGACCAGGTCGGCGGGGGGAGGGTCTAGCCCCGGCGACAGAGGCCCGTCTCCCCGGCCTGCGACCCCGTGACACGACTGGCAGTTTCCCTGGTACACCTGCCTGCCCATCTCCAGGGACTCGGGATTGGGGGGGAAGGGATTGCGCAGGACTTCCTGGGAGCTCTCCCCTGCGAACTGGGTATTGGCAATCAGGACAAACCCGATAACGACTGCTACTATCCCCGGCCCCATGACCACTGCGCCCCTCCGCGTCCACCAGCCTCCCAGGGGAATCCCGGCCCCAAGGAACAGGAATCCCAGCAGGGCCAACTCCACCCCCCACAACACCCTCCCCGTGTCGGCTGAGGGGGCTATGGCCGCGCTGCCGACAACCCCCCCGGACTCCACCTCAAACCGGAAGGCTGTCCTGGCGTCGAAGGCGTCGGGCCTTCTCACCACCAACTCGGCCTGCCAGGGGCCGGCTATGCTGAGGAGGGCATCTTCAACCACGTATTGCCCATCTCCCGCCGGCGCTGCGATATTTGCGGCCTCCCCCAGGTCTACATCCAGGAAGGTGAGGCGGAGGCTCACGTCGGAAGCGTTGGTAATAGGACTTCCGAGACGGTCCTTGATAGAGACCAGGAACTTGTTGGGGCCAACCTGTCCAGGCTCAATGTTCAGGGTAATGTCTGCCCCCTCAGCAGTGTCCTGGAAGCTCAAGCCCGCCTCTTGCCCCACTCCCTGGCGGGAGGCGACTTGACGGGCAGGCTCAAGGCTGGTGAGCACTCCTACCGACAACAGCACAAGAACGGCCAGGACTGCCTCCCCAAGGACGAGACGCCCCAGCCACCGGCCAGCATTATTATATCCGGGATTATGTCCGGGGCCTTCTCTGGACAGCCGGGGCCTCACCCATAGCAGGTTCAGGGCCCCCAGGAGCAGCAGGGGCGCAACCATACCCAGCTTCGCCGCCAATGTCAGGCCGTAGGGGGTGTTGGCCGCCGCCGGGGTAGTGACCTGCGCCCATGCGCCGTACAAGCCGGTAATTATAAGCGTTCCCACGCTCAAGGCTGCCAACACTGAGAACCTGGGCACCAGGGCTGAAAGGACCGAGCGCCGTTCATCGGGACCCAGGCTCCTCATAACCATCGGGACTCCCAGGGCGAAGTGGAACAGGCCACCCACCCAGAACCCGGCGGCCAGCAGGTGTAGATAGTCGGAGAACACGGCGGCGGAGCGCACCCCCGCCGTAGCTGCCCCGTGGCTTATCAGGGACAGGGTTATCAGCATCCCGCCCCCGATGCCCAGCGCCAGAATACGGAGGAGGCGGTGCAGGGTCTCCGCCTGCATATTATTGCGCCTATTATTGACAGCCCCATTGCCCCGGCCCCTTGCGCCAATAAAGAAGGCTAGGCTGAGGGCAAGGACCAGAGCAGCAAGCAGGCCCACCCGCCAGAGCCAGAGATGGCCCCAGTTGGTATCCACGAGGACCGTCTTGAGGGGGCTGCCGAAGGTCTCGACGATGGAGATGTCGTGCACCACCGAGGCCTGCACCAGAAGCTGTCCAAGGGAAGACAGCAGCAATACCCCCACCGCCAGCCAGATGAGCTTGAGGGCGCGGGAGGCCATGCGGGCGCCAAGCTGACGGAGGCTTTGATTGGAGGCCCTTCCCATAAGGATGGGACGGGATACCAGCATCTCGAAGCCAAGGCCCCCTACTATCGTCAGCGCGCTCAGCAGGACGAGCCACCGCAGCACAGGTTCGGAGGGGGACTGGAGGAGGGGCTGTTCCTGCGTCTCGACTAGCCCCTCTCCCGATATGGGTTCCCCGACGGAGAATACGAAAGAGCCTCGTACCCTGTGGCCGTCCACAGTGGACAGGTTCTTCCACGCGACCGTGTAGGTCCCGTTGGGCAGCGGCTCCAGGGAGACGGATATGGTGGTGGGTTCCCTGCTGTCCACGAAGCTGTCGCCCAGGTCAACCCCCCGGCCCTGGGCGTCCAGCACCCGGATTTCGCTGAATTCCGGCTCCAGGGGCTCGGTGAACCAGATGATGACGCGCTCTGGGGGCCTGTCCAGCGCCGAGTTGGGCGATGGCTCTGCCTTTACCAGGTTGGCATGGGCGAAAGCGGACTGAACCGGCAGCAACAGGGAAACGGCCATAGCCGCCAGCGCGGCTATGATGACCAGCAACGCAGCCGGGCTTGCTGGTCCGGTCCGATTCATTGCCATCACCCGTTACACATTACCTTTCGCGGCAATCCTATCTCCTCCTCAGGGCTGCGAGGGCCGCAAGTGCGCCGGCGGCCCCGGCTGCGATGCCCACGACTCCCAGCACGATACCCACTATTGCAAGGGTGCCAGCGGATGAGGCGTCATCCCTGGCTTTGAGGGCGGCGTCCTCTATTCGGAGCGCCGTATCCTGGGCCTGCTGGGCCGTATTCTGGGCGCCCCTGACCGCGCTCTCGATCCCGCGGACCTCGGGAAGCCTGTCGGGGAAGTGGAATTCACCGGAAGGCCGGACGTCGTCGAAGCCTCCGCCCCCCGATATTGAATCGAAGGTCTGGTCCACCTCTACCCCCTCTATAGCGCCAAAGAACCGGAAGCGGTAATGGCCCGGCGCTGTGGGTACAATATCCGCCGTGTAGTGGCCTGGGTCACCGAAGACCGCCCTCAACTGCATTACCTTTGATGCCCCTGTGGGCACGTGAGTCACCTCCACCTGCAAGGTCTCTTCCAGCCCCTCCACCGGGACCCCTTGCACCATGCCCTCGCCCTGCATGGACATGCCTTCGCCGTCATGCTCTTCGTCGCCTTGGTCCTCTTGATCGTCATGCCCCTCGCTCCCTTCTTGGGCCGCCTCGGTTACACGGGTTACGCGTATGGACACCCCATTCCTCTCAGCCTCGAAGGCAGGCTCTACCATGAACCCTACCACGAACCGGTAATCGTCTATCCCCCGGTCCTCGTGGGCATAGACGCTGCCGGCAGTCATGCCCAGGGCCGCCAGGATAGCAAGGGTAAGCCAGAACCTAAAATTGAGGAAAACCCTCATAGTTGTTATCTCCTTATTCAAGACCTTCCTGTCTAAGCAGTCTGCCCTCTGCGTCGTCTTACCCGGCGTATCCGGTCCCATAGCCATATCGAAAGGGCCAGGAGAGCTATAGCAACGGCGGCCACAAAAGCCAGGCTGATGCCGCCCCCTTCGGTCACTTCCAGGGGAAGCTCCAGGGTTGCCTCCCCCAGCCCGCTATTGACATCTATGAATATAGACCAACTTCCCACCGTGTCCAGGGAGATGTCAGCCTCGTAGTATTGGAGGGAACCAAGGGAGGTTACAGCCGGCACCGGGCCTACGTTGGCAGCATCGGGGGGGCCAACCGCCGCCACCATTACGGCGGCGTTGATAATCGGGACCCCATCCGCGCTATTTGCCACCAGGATGCTCAGGTGCAGGTTCCCCACCCTGGGGTTGCCGGGAAGAATGCCTACTTGCAGTTCGTAGGGGCCTGCCCTTTCATTCTTTACCACCCTGGTAGCCCCGTTGGCGGAAACCTGCCCATGGGCCGAAAGGAGGGCCAACAGAGTCGAGAAGAGCAGGACTCCGACAGCTAAAGTGAGCGACGGGAGAGGGGTAGGGAATGAAGGGAGCATCACCGCGCCTAAAGCAAGCCTCCCGTGACCCGGACAAATACAGTGAGCGATGGAGGAGGGGTGGAGAGTGAAGGGAGCATCACCGGAGCAGCAGCGCATGTGTTACAGCTCCTCGCAATGGCAGACCGCCCACCACTATAAATATAAATTGTGGTGGACTTGGAACATTGCCGACGTGAGAGGCATCAGCGGTATCGGGGAGGTTTATCAGGAGGTGGATATGAGACCGGCCTCAGAGTGTAGTCTCTGGGCAGCAGTCGTCTCAGTAGGGGAGGATGTTCTATCGCCTGGGGCAGGAACAGCAGCAGGCCCAGGCCGAGGCTTATCATCGCCCAGTAGGCCATACTGGCATAGCCGGAGGGAAGGGATATGACCAAGAGATCGGAACGGTCAAGAGCGTCGTCATGCACGTGGTCGTGCCCGTAGGGATGCCCGGCCTGGGAACGGACGTGGTGATGATGGGAGACGGGGGAGTCGAAGAAGATATGGTCGTGCCAGGGGTATCTGTCCAGAAAATGCTGGTCAAGGATAGCGCCCGTCATCCCCATTATCAGGGCGAAAAGCAGGAAGGCAGCAACGACCGGGTAGTATACCTTGCTCAGCATATCTATAGGCTTATCTTGACCGTATCCACTTCTTAATCTTAACCGTCTCCGCTTGGGAAGGTCAAGGAGCTATCCGGTAGGGCCTTTCCAAAGTTGGCTTGCTTCAGGGAGCGCATACCCCACGCCCCATCTGGATTCCCGCTTTCGCGGGAATGACGATATGCCTTTTTCGGGACAATGGAAAGGCCCTGGCTATCCGGGGATATAGCTGGGCCTGGGCCTTCTGAAGTATCCTACCAGGCCCCTGGAAGGGGAGAGGACCAGGGCCGCCATGAACAACACTATGGCCACTATCACGATGCTGGGACCCGAGGGCAGGTCCAGGTGGAATGACAAGTACAGGCCCACCACTGTGGCTGCCAGGGCCATCACTACGGAAAGGGCTATGATTCCGGGGAGTCGCCGGGCAATGAGGCCGGCTGTGGCCGCAGGAGTAACCAGCAGGGCCAGCACCAGTATAATGCCCACCGTCTTTACCGCTGCCACCGTGGTCACCCCCACTAGAATGGGCACAAGGTACTGGATGAACCGGACGGGGATGCCGGAGGCGGCAGCCACCGTAGAGTCATAAGAGGAGAAGAGCAGTTCCTTGTAAAAGATGACCACCACCAGCAGGGCTGCCCCGGCCACCACGCCTATCATTAAGACGTCAGTCCATGAGGCCCCCAGGAGGTGGCCGAAGAGGAAGCTGAACAGGTCGGCGGTGTAGTTGTCCGCGGTGCTCATTATGATGATTCCCAGGGCAAACCCGCCGGCGTATATGATGCCGATGGTGGTGTCCAGCCGGAGGTTGGCCCGGCTGCTGACGTAGGTTATGGCTATAGAGGCCGGGACCGCCCACCCCAGCGCTCCCCAGAATATGTTGCCCCCGAGCATGTAGGCCATGGCCACTCCCGTCAGGGAGGAGTGGGCTACCGCATCGCCCATGAAAGCCAGCCCCCTCAGTACCACGAAGGTCCCCACCACGGCGCAGGCGACGGCGGCAAGGGCGGACGCTATAAAGGCGCGCTGCATGAATGCGAACTGGAACGGGTCAACCAGGATGTCAGCCATCGGTGTCCACCTTCTTACTGATACGTGAACGAAGAACTAAACCTTGGGACTTCTTCATCGTGATGCTCCCTTCACTCCCATGCCCTCCCCCCTCGCTCACCCTAGCTGTCACTCTCGCGAAAGCGGGAGTCCACCGCCCCGCCCCTGGATTCCTGCTTTCGCAGGAATGACGGTATGGGACTGGTTTGGCGGAATCATTGCTGCTGGTGCTGGTATGCGTAGGTCTGGCCTTCTACGTTCACCATCAGCAGCTTGGTCCCGAAAGTCTCATTCAAGACATCTTCCGTCAACACTTCATCGGGCGTCCCGTAGGCCACCAGGGAGCGGTTCAGGCAGGCCGCGTTGTGGCAGGCCCCGGATATACAGCAGAGGTCGTGGGTGCTCATCACAACGGAAGTCCCCTCCTCGGGCAGGCTGCGTACAATGTCCATCAGCTGCTCCTGGGCCGGGGTATCCAGGCCCGCCAGGGGCTCATCCAGCAGCAGCAGCTTCGGGTCGTGGGACAGGGCGCGGGCCAGCAGGACCCGGCGGCGTTGCCCGCCGGAAAGCTCCCCGATGAGCCGCTTGTGCATGTTGTCCATGCTAACCTTCTCCAGGGCCGCATCCGCAGCCATCCGGTCCTCTCGTCTGGGCCTCCTCAACAGGCCCAGCATCCCGTAGCGTCCCATGAGGGCCACGTCGCGCACCGTAACAGGGAAGTCCCAGTCCACCGTCTCCATCTGGGGCATGTAGCCCACCAGGGTGCGCTGGGAGCGGTTGGGGTGGCCGAATATGGATACCTCCCCGCGCCAGGGCTTTACTATCCCCAGGATTACCTTGAAGAGGGTGGACTTGCCGGAGCCGTTGGGCCCTATGAGTCCGAGTATCTCACCCTGGGACACCTGGAGATTGATGTCCTGGAGGGCGGGGATGTGGTTATAACCTGCCCAAATCCCCTTGATTTGCATAGCGGGAGCGCCCCCGTTTAGGTAGCTCATGGCTTGTATTAGTCCTCCTGATTAGCTTAGGTGCTCTGCCAGGCTCTTGGCGTTGAATCTCATCATCTCGATATAGGTAGGCGCTTCGTCGCTCAGAGCGTCGGAGTAGATGGGCGCGACCACCACCCCGGCGTCTTGAGCGGCTTCATTCATCACGTCTTCGTTGAATTGAGGCTCGGCGAAGACTGCGGGGATTCCTTCTGTCTTGATGCTCTCCAGCACCCTGGCTACGGCGCCGGGCGTCACGTCGCCGGCGTCGTGGGCTACGAAGGCTGAGACCTTCCACCCGTAGCGCTGGGCGAAGTAGCCAAAGGCATCGTGGAACGTCACCAGGTGCCGGTGCTCAAGGGGGACCTGGCTCAAGGTCTGTTCTATCTCCTGGTCCAAGTCCCGGAGCTTCTGGATGTAGGCGTCGGCGTTGGCCTGATATACCTGGGCGTTGGCGGGGTCAACCTGGGACAACCCATCCCGGATGCGCTCCACGTAATGGATGACGTTCAGGGGGTCCTGCCAGAAGTGGGGGTCTCCTCCTGAATGGTGGTGTTCTTCACCCTCATGGTGGTCTTCACCTTCTTCGCCCTCTTCCTCACCCTCATGGTGGTCTTCACCTTCTTCGCCCTCTTCCTCACCCTCATGGTGGTCTTCACCTTCTTCGCCCTCTTCCTCACCCTCATGGTGCTCTTCGCCCTCTTCGCCTTCTTCCTCACCCTCATGGTGCTCTTCGCCCTCTTCCTCCAGTTCCATGGCTTCTACAGGCATGGCCTCCAGCCCTTCCGAAGCCTCTATGAAGACTGCCCCGGTGTCTCTGGCGCTTTCAAAGACGGGGTCCAGGGCATCGTCCAAGCCGGAGCCGTTGGACACTATGAGCATTGCTCCGCTTATGGTGATGCTGTCGCTGGGGCTGGGCTGGAATGAGTGCACGTCGGCCCCTGGAGGTATTATCGAGCGGACTTCCACCAGGTCGCCCCCGACGTTCTTAATAAAGTCCGCCAGGATTGCTATGGTGGTGGCTACCTGCACCTTGGGCGTTGGGGTAGGGGTGGGTGTGCTGGTTGGGGTAGGGATAGGTGCGCTGGTTGGCGTGGGGGTAGGCGTGGCTTCTCCGCCACAGGCTAATGCCAATAGGCCGGCCAGCGCCGCTAGCGATAGGGCAAGGGAGATTTTCTTGATAGCCGTCTTCAAGTGTGGCATACCTCCTAAACTTTAATACTTGGTATCAGTTACTAGCTGTATTGAGATTTAGTATCAGTATGTGCCAAAAAGAGAGAGGCCGTCTCATTAAGATATATCATCCGCCCAGTTTTTAAGACTTAGTATCAT
Organism: Dehalococcoidia bacterium; assembly: GCA_965219725.1. Taxonomy (GTDB): domain Bacteria; phylum Chloroflexota; class Dehalococcoidia; order Lucifugimonadales; family JAGWBF01; genus CBDCOF01. The sequence continues at coordinate 444,989 of CBDCOF010000001.1, forward strand.
CTGCAAGCTGTATTGAGATTTAGTATCAATCACGGTCAAAAAAAGAGATGTGGCCTCTGGGGACTATTCGGAAAGACACTCCTGGCACCGGCCATATATCTCCAACCAGTGTCCCTCGGGTTGGAAATGGTGCTGGCTGGCTTTTTCCATCAGGATCCCCTCAATATCGCAGCCGTGGAGTTCCTGGGATATGCCGCACTTGGTGCATATCAGGTGGTGGTGATGGCCGCGATGGCTCATCTGGTAGTGAAGGCTGCCGTCTTCCAGCAACACCCGGCAGATTGCCCCGGCATCCACCATCAGGTTGAGGAACCTGTAGACCGTGGCCCGCCCCACGTGGGGAAGCTCTTTATGAAGCTCCTCGGCGGTGAAGTGCCGTTCCTTGGCTGCCAGCGACCGCACCAATGCCTGGCGGGGAGCGGTGGAGCGGTAGCCCCGCTCCTCCACAATCTGCATAAGCTGGTCAGCCTTGGTGTACCCGTTGTTTCTCATGGCAACCCTTATTGATACTGAGTATCGAACTCGTATTATGGTAACAAATAAATGCCCGGCTTGTCAAGCCCTATTCCCGGCCCCGCATCCCGTCCGGGCTTGGGGTCTAATCCTGGCACCAACTCGTCAATCCCGTTACTAGCCGGGGTCCCCACCCCTGGATTCCGGCCTACGCCGGAATGACAGATGTAGTGAGCGTGGGGAATGGGAAGGGTGTGAAGGGAGCATCACGGTGGGGGGCTGCCCTTCATCTTGTCGAGGTACTCCTGGAGGATGACCGTCGCCGCGATGGCGTCCACTTCTCCCCTGTGGCGGGAGGGTTGTCGGCCCGCCTGTCGCAGCAATCGCTCGGCCTCGGCGGTGGAAAAGCGTTCATCGCTGGTGTAGATGGGCAGGTCGGTGTGTCCCCGGAGGGCCTTCACGAAACCCTTCACCCGCCTGGCCTGAGGGCCGACCTTTCCCCGGCCTCCGTCGTGGGAAAGAGAGAAAGGCATCCCCACCAGGATGCCTTCCACGCCTCTTTCCTCTGCCCGTTCAACGACTTTGGCTATATCCTGGTGCAGGCGGGTACGCTCGATGGTCCCCACTGGGACCGCCATCATACCCTGGGGGTCGCTGACGGCCAGCCCGATGCGTCTTTCTCCTACGTCAAGGCACAGGAGTCGCAAGAGCTACCCCCTGGGGACTTGCGGCAACGTGCCCGCGCCCTGTCTTTGGTTAGCCATTTTTCGCCTCCCTTACCAGCCCCGGCACGCCTTTGAGGGCCTCGTCCAGCCTGTCGGCCTGCCTGCCGCCGGCCTGGGCCATTTCGGGCCTGCCGCCGCCGCCGCCGCCCATGACGCCGGCTGTGGCCTTGGCGATGTTGCCCGCGTTGATGCCTTTATCCACCAGGTCTTGAGTGACCATAGCTATGAGGATGGGCCGGTTGTCGTGGACGGCTGCCAGCACGATTACCCCGCTGGAGAGGCGGTCCCTGAGCCAGTCGCCCATCTCCCGCATGGCTTCGGGGCTGCTAGCCGAGGTCCTGGCTGCCAGCACCTTCATCCCGTCCACGTCCTGCACCCCGGCTAGGAGTTCCTGGGCCTCCCGCCTCAGCTTGTCCCTCTCCAGGACCTCCACCTGCTTCCTGAGCTGGGCCGAGTCCTGGATAAAGCTGTCCATACGGGTCTCCAGGTCAACTACGGGGGTCTCCAGCTTGTGGGCGATGGAGTCCAGGAGGTTGGAGCGCTCTACGAAAAGTTGCTCGGCTGCCCGCCCAGTGACCGCCTCGATGCGCCTCATCCCGCCGCCTATGCTGGACTCGCCCACCACGAAGAGGGGGCCAATCTGCCCCGTGGCGTGGACGTGGGTGCCGCCGCATACCTCAACGCTGAACCGCTCGTCACCGGCCATCTCCACCACCCGCACCACGTCGCCGTACCTGTCGCCGAAGAAGGCCAGCGCCCCTTCCTGGACGGCCTGGGTGAAGGTGGACTGGCGGGTGCTTACTGTCAGGTTGTCCCTGACCTTCCGGTTTGCCAGGCCCTGGATGTCCAAAAGCTCTTCTCTGGATAGGGGGCTGACGTGGCTGTAGTCGAAGCGCATCCTGTCCGGGGCCACCAACGACCCCGCCTGCCGCACGTGGAGGCCCAGGACTTGCCGGAGGGTGGCATGGAGCAGGTGGGTGCCGCTGTGGTTGCGGGCGGTATCCAGCCTTCTGATGGGGTCAACCAGGGCATCCACCGTCTCCCCCAGGGATATGTCCCCCTCTTCCACTATACCCTTGTGGACTATGAGGCCCGCGATGGGCGCCTGGGTATCCTCAACCCTCACCCGGCCATTGGGACCTGCGATAACACCGGCGTCGCCCATCTGCCCGCCCCCCTCGGGGTAGAAGGGCGTTTCTCTGAGCACCACCTCCACCTGCCGGCCCTGGGTGGCATGGCCTACCGGCACGTCATCCACCAGGATGGCTGTCACCACCGATTCCCGGGCAAGACGCTCATATCCCTGGAAGTCCACCGCGCCCACGCCCAGGTTCTCGTAGGTGGGAAGAATCTCCATAGCGCCTTGGAAGGCGTGGGCGGCCCTGGCCCGCTGCCTCTGGGCCTCCATCTCCCTCTCAAAGCCCTCCATGTCAACCTCAAGGCCCTGCTCCCGGGCTATCTCTGCGGTCAACTCCGGGGGGAAGCCGTAGGTGTCATAAAGGGTGAATACATCGGTGCCGGAGACAGTGGCCGCACTACCATCCTGCCCCTCGCCATCCGAGATGGAAGCTATCAGGTCATCCAGGATTCCTATGCCCCGCTCAAAGGTCTGGGCGAACCTGTCTTCCTCCAGCCCTACCACCCTGGTGATGAATTCGTGGTTGACGGAAAGCTCCGGGTATGCGTCCCGGAACCTCTCTATGGCGGCATCGGATACCTGGGTGAGGAAAGGCCCCGACAGGCCCAGCCTGCGCCCGTAGCGGATGGCCCGCCGGATGATCCGGCGCAGCACGTAGCCCCGGCCCTCGTTTCCCGGCACCACGCCGTCGGCTATGAGGAAGGAGACGGCCCTGGCGTGCTCTGCCACGACCCGTATGGCGTAGTCGGTGTCCCTGTCCTGCCCATAGGTCGTGACCCCTTGGGCATTGGCGCCGGGGTTTATATCATCATTGTTTATATTATTGATGAGGTCGCACACCCTCTGCACGATGGGCATGAAGAGGTCGGTCTCATAGACGTTGCGCTTGTTCTGAAGGACGGCGGCGGCCCGCTCCAGGCCCATGCCGGTGTCAATGCTGGGAGCGGGCAGGGGGGTGCGGTTGCCGTCCAGGTCCTGGTAGAACTGCATGAACACCAGGTTCCATAGCTCCACGAACCTTTCGCATTCGTGGTTGGGATGGCAGTCGGGGCTGCCGCAGCCGTACTCCACCCCGCCGTCGTAGTGAATCTCGCTGCAAGGGCCGCAGGGACCTTCATTGCCCGCAGGCCCCCACCAGTTGTCCTTGTCGCCGTACCGGTAAATCCGCTCCTCCGGCACCCCTATGTCCTGTCGCCAGTGCTCAAATGCCTCTTCGTCGTCCAGGTAAATGGTGACGTAGAGCCGCTCTGGGTCCAGGTTGAAATGCCGGGTCACGAACTCCCAAGACCAGGCGATGGCATCCTTCTTGAAGTAGTCTCCAATGCTGAAGTTGCCCAGCATCTCGAAGAAGGTGAGGTGCTTGTGGTCGCCCACCTCGTCCACGTCGGTGGTGCGAAAGCTCTTCTGGGAGGAGGTCATACGGCGAGCCGGCGGAGTAGCCTCCCCCATGAAGAAGGGCTTGAACTGCACCATGCCGGCGGAGGTGAAGAGCAGGGTAGGGTCGCCGGCGGGCACCAGGGAAGAACTGGGCATTATCAAGTGTCCATTGCCCTGGAAATACTCCAGGAAGGTCTGCCTTATGAGGTCTCCATCCATAATATCCCCTTCATTTTCTTCAGTCAGTCAGTGTAAATATATAACAAGGCGGGCCCTCAGTCCATATAGGGTTTTCGGTTATTGCTAGGCGGAAGTTTTACCCGATGCCACACCCTTCAGGGTGCGGTGAGTGATAATTAAACAGGCCCTGACCGTCCACACCGGAGGGGTATCATGTTATCATGGTTATCGGTATAATATATACGCCTCGAAATCAGGGAGGCTAGGACAACTGAGCCAGTCTCAGTAAAGGGAGGAGCAGCAGCCCATGACGTACATAATCGCCGAGCCCTGTTTGGATGTTAAGGACGCAGCTTGCGTTGACGTTTGCCCAGTGGACTGTATATACACCACCGATGAGGATACCATGTTCTTCATCAACCCCGACGAGTGTATTGACTGCGCGGCCTGCGAGCCGGTGTGTCCTGTTACAGCCATTTTCGCTGAGGACTCGGTGCCGGAGCAGTGGAAGGACTACATAGACATGAACTACAACTACTTCAAGGAACGAGACCCGTCAACCCTGAAGACCCACCTTTAGGCCGGTCCCTGGGGCAAGATAAGGCTGCCCGCGCCCGCAGACATACAAGCTATGTGCTATGTCTGTAGGGAGTGGCCCATTACCCGGTCCCACTACAGAGCCACAAAGAAGCGAAGGACCCATCGGCGCTTTCCCACATTCCTTGAGTTCTTCGTTTCTTTGTGGTAATTTGTGGGGAGATTTTGTCCCAGTCCTGCCTATACCTGCGCTCGGCTGTATTGTGCAGGCTAGCCCCACCCTATTTCTCACTGGATAAAGGGACGGGCCGGGGCCTATTCCGCTATCCATCGAGGAGGCTACAGGAGGTACACGATGCCCAAAGCTCCCGTCAACGGAATTGAGTTGTATTACGAGAGCCACGGGGACGGTCCCGCTGTAGTGTTTGCTCACGGAGCGGGGGGCAACCACCTTAGTTGGTGGCAGCAGGTGCCCGTTTTCTCCCGGAGCTACAGGTGTATCACCTTCGACCACAGGGGATTTGGGCAGTCTTTGAACCCGCCGACCGCACCCGGACGCGATTCCTTCGTGGATGACCTGCAAGTCTTGCTTGACCATCTGGACATAGAGGACGCCTTCCTGGTGGCCCAGTCTATGGGGGGCCTTTCCTGCCTAGGTTTCGCCCTGGCATATCCCCAACGGACCAGGGGGCTGGTGCTGGCGGGCACCACCGGCGGCATCGGCGAACCCAGCGTTGTGGAGAAGCTGAGGCAGAGAAACACCCCGCCGGACGTGATGCAGCGTGCCGTAGCCCCCGGCTTTGCGGATAGGGAGCCGGCAAAGGCGTTCCTGTACCGTCAGATTAACATAATGAACCCCCCCAGGGACCTGGAGCCCAACGGGTTCACCAGCGGAGAAGGCCCTAAAGCGCCGGAGTTGGCCCAGATGAAGGTCCCGACGTTGTTCATTGCGGGGAGCGATGATGTGGTCCAGCCGGCATCCGTCCTGGAGTTGGCCCACAAGCTCATCCCAGGCTCCCGTATGGAAATCGTGGACAACGCAGGCCACTCCACCTACTTCGAGCGCCCCGACATATTCAACAAGCTGGTGCTGGACTTCTTCGCCCAGATGCAGGCCGGCTCCCGGAGGGCGGAGGTTGCTTCTGATGGATGAAGAGAAGCCGGGCTGCCTTCCTCTTCGTCATTCCGGCCCCCCATCATTCGTCACTCCCGCGAAAGCAGGAGTCCACCCCCCACTCCTGGATTCCGGCCTACGCCGGAATGACGGTGGGTGTGGTGGGGGAATCTGGCGCTGGCTGTTTTCATAACAATGCCACCCGCACCCATCCGCTCCTCTGTCTGCTAACTCCTAACTCCCTCTATCTCTGTGTCATAAATTAGTCATTTTCCCCAAAACTGTTTTGACATGGTATGCACACTGACCTACTATGATTGCATCATAATACTCAATGATTCTACCCATCCGGAGGGTTCCGCCCCGATGAACAATGAGTTGCGGGACGGTAGGAAGCAGCACCTGGTAGTCAGCGCCAAAAAAGCCTTCGCCGCCGACGGATATTACTCCACCAGCATCTCCCAGATAGTGCAGGAGGCGGGGATTGCCAGAAGTACCTTTTATCAGTACTTCGACAACAAGCTGCACATATTCCAGAGCATCCTGGATGCCTTCCTGCAGGACTTGAGCGACTGCATAAGGCCCGTCGCTCTTGGCCCCGGAGCACCCACTCCTGAGGCCCAGATTCATGACAACCTGGTACGGGTGCTGGAACTGGTCATGGTCGAAAGAGAGCTTTCCAAGATACTCCTCGACCATAGCACCGGCTTGGACCGCTCCGTCGAGGACCGCATGACCGATTTCTACGGCCAGGTCGCCGCCATGATACGGCGCTCTCTGGACTACGGTATAGCCTTGGGGCTGGTGCGGTCGTGTAACACCCACCTCACGGCCTATGCCATCATCGGAGCGGTGAAGGAAGTGGTCTTCCAGTTGACTACCTCCAAAGAGCCTCAACCCCCTGGGTCGGTAGAGGGGCTGGTGAGGGAGCTTATGGAGTTCGGAATGGGTGGAATCCTGGCGGTGCCCAGGGACTCCCTCTCGCAGCGTTACTCGGCGATGGCCTAGAGGGGTAGCCCCGCTGGGCCGCATACCAAGGTTAAAATGTCAGGGTCAAAGTAGTCCCTTCCCCCTCGACGGGGGAAGGTTAGGATGGGGGTGACAGCCTCGGCAGGGGAAACGCCCCCCACCTCAATCCTCCCCCGCGAAGGGGGGAGGAGGTAGGATTCTCTAGTAAGGACTGTGAGGTATTTTATGGTTGATGTCTTACGTCGTAGTGAGTTAGGAACTGAGGGGTCTGTTTCAGGTGGCGAAACCCCTTACAAGAGCCTGATGATTGGGTTGGACGTGGGGTCCACCACTGTCAAAGCGGTGGTGATGGACCCCGAGACCGACGAGATTTTATGGAAGGACTATGAGCGGCACCAGACCAAACAGCCGGAGAAGGTCTTCGAGTTCCTCCGGAATATCCAGGACGCCTTCCCCAGTGTGCCCCAGGACAAGTTCCGCATCTTTATAACGGGTAGCGGTGGGACCATGTTGAAGGACCACATTGGGGCCAAGTTTGTCCAGGAGGTCAACGCCGTCTCCCTGGCGGTGGAGCACCTTTACCCGGATGCAGGCTCGGTCATCGAGCTGGGAGGCCAGGACGCCAAGATAATCATCTGGTTCACCGATCAGGAGACGGGCACAAAGCGGAAAGTCCCCAGCATGAACGACAAGTGCGCCGGAGGCACTGGAGCCGTTATAGACAAGATAAACGCCAAGCTCCGGCTGAGCGGCGAAGAGCTTCAGACCCTGCCCTATTTTGACGTCAAGCTCCATCCCGTAGCGGGCAAGTGCGGCGTCTTTGCTGAGACGGATATAAACGGCCTTCAGAAGAACGGGGTCCCATCCAATGAGTTGATGGCTTCCCTGTTTGAGGCCATCGTCCAGCAGAACCTCAGCGTTCTCACCAGGGGCAACACCCTCCGCCCCACGGTGCTCCTGTTGGGCGGCCCCAATACCTTCATCCCAGCCATGCGCGACTGCTGGAAGAGTAACATCCCCAAGATATGGGCGGAGCGCAACACGCCGCTGCCCGAAGGTGTTGACCCCGCCGACCTCATCGTAGTCCCCGAAAATGCTCAATACTATGCCGGTATAGGCTCGGTCCTCTATGGCAAGAGCGAAGACCCCGACGTGGGGGTGTTCAAAGGCACTGAGGCCCTCGAGGAGTTCATCGAGGTGGGCCGGACCCAGATGCGGGAAGCATCGGGGGACGTGGGACTGGCCAGGACTCCCGAAGAGTTGGAAGAGTTCAAGAGGCTGTTTGCGAAAGTACCCTGGGAGCCGGCCAAGTTCTCGACCGGCCAGGTAGTGGAAGCCTTCATTGGGATTGACGGCGGCTCCACCTCCACCAAGGCCGTGTTGATGGACAAAGAGGGGAATCTGCTGGCTACCGCCTACCAGCTTTCCAAGGGCAATCCCCTGGCGGACACCCAGGACATCCTCGCCGACCTAAGGGAGTACGTGGAGGGCCAGGGGGCTTCCCTCAGCGTGATGGGCGTGGGCACCACCGGGTACGCCAAAGACATGCTCAAAGAGTCCCTGAGCGCTGACGTGGCGATTGTGGAGACTGTGGCCCATACCAAGTCCGCCCTTCACTACTACAAGGACGTGGACGTAATCGTGGACGTGGGCGGCCAGGACATCAAGGTCATCGTCCTGAAGGATGGCAAGGTCAAGGACTTCAAGCTCAACACCCAGTGCTCTGCCGGCAACGGCTACTTCCTCCAGAGCACCGCCGCCAAGTTCGGTTACTCGGTAGCCGAGTTCGCCGACGTGGCCTTCGATGCCGAAAGGCTCCCCGTTTTCGGCTACGGGTGCGCTGTGTTCATGGAGACGGATATAGTCAACTTCCAGCAGCTGGGATGGGAGAAGCAGGAGATTATGGCGGGGCTGGCCAAGGTCCTGCCCAAGAACATCTGGCTGTACGTGGTGGCGGAGCCCAACCTGAATAAGTTTGGCACCAACTTTGTGCTCCAGGGCGGCACCCAGCACAACCTGGCAGCAGTCAAGTCCCAGTATGACTTCATCAAGTCCAGGGTGCCCAACGCCACGATACGGGTCCACCAGTTCACGGGAGAGAGCGGCGCCATAGGGGCGGCCCTCGAGGCAATACGGGTGGCCGCTGAGCGAGACTCCAGCTTCATAGGGCTGGCCGCCGCGGAGACCCTGGAGTTCACGGCTACGCGGGACGAGTCCACCCGGTGCAGCTTCTGCAAGAACAAATGCCTGCGGACCTACATTGACACCGTAACGCCTCAGGGAGAGAGCAACCGGTTCATCATCGCCACCTGCGAAAAGGGCACGGTGGAGAAGATGGAAGACATGAAGTTGATCAAGGCCCGCCTGGACGAGATCAGGAAGGCCAACCCCAACTTTGTGGAAAAGTCCGCTACGGAGGTATTCCGCAGCTTCAGCCCTCCCAAGGTGAGCAGCATGAAGGATGAAGAGGGTGAGGATACTGCCGCCCGGGGCAAGGGCCTGCTGTCCTTCTTCAGGAGGCAAAAGCCTGGGACCGTCACCGCCAAGGCTGCGCCCGAGGTCAGAGAGTTCCGGGAGAGCGTAAAGATAGGTATGCCCAGGGTGCTCAATATGTACACCCTGGCCCCCCTCTTTGGGGCCTACTTCGAGGCCTTGGGGGTCAATTTCCGCAACATTATCTACTCCGACTACACCGACCCCGTGATGTGGTACAAGGGTTCCAGGCGGGGTTCCATTGACCAGTGCTTCCCCAGCAAGGTCTCCATCGCCCACGTCCACAACCTTATCTTCGACAAGAAGGAGAAGGACAAGCCGGACATTATCTTCTTCCCCATCATCCAGAAGCTCCCCACCGACTTGGTCAACACCGTTGACAACGCCGCCTGTCCCACCGTGTCCATCTCCCCGGAGGTGGTGAAGGCGGCCTTTACCAAGGAAGGGGATGCCTTCGCCGAGAACGGTATGCAATACCTGGCCCCGTCCTTCGACATGAAGGAGTGGCCTCTGTTCGAGGTCCAGATGTACGAGTGCTTCCGGGATGTGCTGGGAGTGACCCCCGAGGAAAACAGGGAAGCTATAGACATAGCCACCGAGGTATGGAACAGGTGCTTCAACGTATCCCTGCGGGGCGAGGCCAGAAAGGCGCTGGACAAGCTGGAATCGGAAGGGAAGGTTGGGGTGGTAATGCTGGGGCGGCCCTATCACAACGACCCCGGCCTGAACCACGAGATAATGGCCGAAATCCAGAAGAAGGGATACCCCATCTTCAGCGCCGAATCCCTGCCCCATGACGAGGACCTGCTGGAGCGGCTCTTTGGCGAGGAAGTGGAAGCGGGAATTGTCACCCATGCCAAGGACATCACCGATGTCTGGAAGAACTGCTACAGCGAGAACACCAACAAGAAGGTGTGGGCTGCCAAGTTCGTCGCCCGGCACCCCAACCTGGTCGCCATTGACCTGTCCAGCTTCAAGTGCGGCCACGATGCCCCCATATACAACACGGTGGAGAATATCATCGAAGCGTCGGGCACCCCCTATTTCACCTTCCACGACATAGATGAGAACAAGCCCACCGGCTCTATCAAGATCAGGGTCGAGACCATTGACTACTTCCTCCAGCGCTATCAGGAGTACCTCCAGCGCCAGCATCATTCGGAGGGGGAGCTACAGGAGATGGTGGCGGCCTACAAGTCGCACCTGGAACGTGCCAATGCCAGGACCATTGAGAAGGCGGAAGCGGCGGAGGGCCACGTACAGATTAGCGGCAACGATTCCGGCCAGAGTCGCGGGCTGCAATCAGTCTTGCGTGAAAGGAACTATCTGAAAGATATGGGGATGCCCCATCACGGCAGCCACGATTCCTGGGTCCCTGTTGAGCTTCAGGTGGGCAGTTCGGACGCCGGCGGCCATGAAGATGAACATGGCGAGCATGAGGAGCCGCTGGTCAAAGCGTTGGATGCAGGCCACGAGCTTAATGGAAACGGCCACCAGTCCCATGCGATTGGTGACGTTCCGAGTCCCAACGGCCATAATGGGCAACACGAGGAGAATGGGGTTGAAGCCCCCCACTCAAGTACCTATGACCGGATCCGGGCAGAGAACACGGCCAGCGACGACCCGGAGGACGAGCTTGTCAGCGGGTCCGCCAGCTGCAACCTACCGGGCCAGGACTATCCCAAGAAGGCCTACTCCCAGCTACAGCAGTTCCGGGCAGGGTCAGATGGAAACGGCCAGCCGGTACACACCCACCCCCAGGAGATGGTCCGGCTCGTCAATATCAAGCTGCCGGAGAGTAGTCACGAGGGCTGCGGATGTGAAGGTGGCTGCGGCTGTGACAGTCACGGCAGTCAAGGGCAGCCAATAGAGCTTGTCAACATCAAGCTGCTGACCAAAGAGAAGATACAAGAGATGATCGAGGCCGACTAGCAATCGCCTGTTGTCCCTTCCCCCTCGACAGGAGAAGGTTGGGATGGGGGTGATACCCCCCACCTCAATCCTCCCCCGCAAGGGGGGAGGAGGCATAAGTCTCACGTCAGTGCCAGGACATGGCACCACCAGCAGATTTCAGGAGGAATTATCATGGCGAAGATTATGGACCAGCAGGAGATCGAGGCAAAGACCCGCGAATATGAAGAAAAGCTCCGACAGGAGATGGGCCTGGACAAGAAGGAGGTCCATCACTTTGAGAAGCCCCTTGAGCGCCCATGGACCAAGGACCAGAAGGAGTCCACTACGATCCTGTTTGGCGGCCTCACGGTGGCCCATGAGGAGATGGCCCTGGAGGCCATGAGAGGGCTTGGGTACAACCTGCGCCGTCTGCCGGTCCCTGATAACGAGGGCCTGGCGGTGGGCAAGGAGTTCGGCAACCGGGGCCAGTGCAACCCGACCTATTACACTGTAGGCAGTCTGGTCAAATACCTCCAGGACCTCAAGACAGCAGGCGAGGAGGACATAGAGGACCGATATGTTTATGTCACCGCCGGGGCCTGCGGGCCGTGCCGCTTCGGGATGTACGAAGCGGAGTACCGCAAGGCCCTGCGGGACTCCGGGTTTGGCGACTTCAGGGTGCTGCTGTTCCAGCAATCGGGAGGGCTCAAGCAGAGCAGCGGGAACGAGGCCCTGGAGCTTAACGCTAACTTCGCGGTCACTCTGCTCAAATCCATCATGGTGGCGGACATGATCAACGAGCTGGGGTACAAGGTCCGCCCCTATGAGGTGCGCCGGGGAGAGACCAACCGGGTCATTGATGAAGCCAAGCAGACCATGGGGGATGCCCTGAGAGAGAAGCGCTCCATCTTCCGCGCCCTGCGAAAGGTCAGGAAGATGTTTGATGACATCGAGGTGGACTACACCAGGGTTAAGCCCAAGGTGAAAATCACCGGCGAGTTCTGGGCACAGACCACCGAGGGGGACGGCAACTACCACATGTTCGAGTGGCTGGAGTCCGAAGGGGCAGAGGTCCTGGTGGAACCCATCGGCACGTGGATCGAGTACCTTATCTGGTCTGCCAGGCACAACGCCGAAGAGAAGATGCTAATTGACCCCACCAAGAAGAAGACCATTCGCAAGCTAAAGGTGGCCCAGGTGTTCTTCCGAAACTGGTACAACATGTATCGCTGGGCCTTGGGCTTCAAGACCGACTCCCTGCCCAATCAGAGAAGGCTGGCGGAATACGCCAAGGCTTACTACAACACCCATCTCAAGGGTGGAGAGGGACACCTGGAGATCGGGAAGAACATCATGACCACCCTTGAGAAGCACGCTCAGATGGTAATCTCTCTCAAACCCTTCGGGTGTATGCCCAGCACTATGAGCGACGGTGTACAGAGCCGGGTGGTCTCTGACTACAAGGACGCCATCTATATACCCATCGAGACCTCGGGAGATGGTGAGGTAAACGTAAAGAGCCGGGTCCAGATGAAGCTGTATGAGGCCAAGATGAAGGCGCGCCAGGAGATCAAGGACGTGCTGGAGGAGCACCACGTTACCATGGACCAGGTTAAGGCATACGTGGAGAAGCACCCCAAGTACAAGAGCGCCATGCTAAAGGTGTCTCAGCATCATGGAATCAGCACGGCTGCCAACCTGGTTGCCACGGTAGCCCCCCACATCAAGAAATAGGGCCTTCCAACCTGCATAAAGCCTTGGCCGATTGGCAGGGCTTTATGCAGACTCACAGCCTTCTCCAGCCTTGACTAGCCTTGGAGATATGAATACAATCGCTTTATCAGTGGCGATGACTTCTTGAAGGTCAGGTTTCTTCCAAGGTCCGAATAGGGTCGTTGCCTGAAAACAATACCTCTATAGCACAGGGTGATTGACATAATATCATGGTTGCATCCACCGGTTGATACCTGATAGTCAATACCTGCTAAGAGAGTTGCGCGTGTCCGATGCACTGGAGGAGAAGGACTATATGAAAATAGATAAGGTGACGTTTATCAGCGCCGAGCTACCCTACTGGAACCTGGTCACTCACGCCGTCTTCCCCGAATACGGAATGCCCTTGATGGCGACCATCGTGCGAGACTTGGGGTACGATGTTCAGGCCTTTGTTGAGCATATAGGCCCCATCAAGTGGGACCGGGTAATGGAATCAGACCTAGTCTGCTTTCACGCCTTCAGCTCTACCATGCCGAAGACCATCGAGTACATCAACAAGATAAAGGTCGCCCGCCCGGATATGCCTATCATCATTGGCGGGACCCATGCCTCGGTCATGGTGGAGGACACCCTGCAATACTGTGACGTAGTGGTCCGCCAGGAAGGGGACGAGACCCTCCCGGAAGTCCTTGAAAGGTGGAGGAACGACGAAGACCTGAGCGGCGTCCTGGGAGTCTCCTACTGGAGGGACGGTAGCATAAAGAACAACCCCAACCGTCCCTTTGCGCAAGAGTTTGAGACCATCCCGGACCTGGAGCTGATCCAGGGTTACATGGACTGGCCTATATGGAAGCTCCTGAGAAAGCTGAAGATACGTTGGCAGGTTGTCCAGACGACTCGCGGGTGCCCCTACGACTGCTCCTTTTGCATTGCGCCCAGGGAGTTGGGCCGGGGCTACCGGGTACGCAGCATAGAGAGCGTTATAGCCGACATCAAATATCAGAAGAAGTTGGTGGGATCAAAACACTTCTTCATCGTTGATAACCACTTTACCGTCAAGCGGGACAGGACCAAGGAACTGGTCAACAGGATCATTGAGGAGAAGATTGATTGGTCTGGAATCTGCTTCACCAGGCTGGAAGTAGCCCGGGACGAGGAGCTTCTCAGCCTGCTGAAGAAGGCCAAGATCAACACCTTGTATATCGGATTGGAGTCCTTCGACAACAAGGTCCTCAAGCTATTGAACAAGAAGCAGACCAGCGATGGTATTACCAAATCTCTCAATACCATCAAGTCCCACGGCCTCAATGTGCTGGGCTCATTTGTGATGGGTTCCGATGACGATACGGTAGAGACCATCCGAGCTACCGTTGATGCTGCCATAAAGGCTGACATTGACTTTATGGCCCTGTTCCCCCTGAGCGGCTACCCGGAGCTAAACGCCCCTACTATCCCTATCAATCGGTTCTTCGCACCTACCTGGGACCGCCTGGACGGGACCTTTGTTATCTTCCTGCCCAAGAACATGAAACCCAGCACCTTGCAGAAGGAGATCAACAGGGCATACATGAAGTTCTATGGCCCCAGACAGATATGGCGCATGTTCCGAAAGCGTGACTTCTCCGGCGCTACCAAAAGGGTGGCCTATTTCTACTGGGCCTGGGAAATCACAAGGAGCACCTCCAAGTGGGTCAAATACCTGGAGACTGTGGAAGGGGAATACTACGACGAGAACGAGCAGCTTATAGAGGAGAGGCTGGGCGAAGACGGGGTACACCCCGCCCAGTTCCCCGGCTCCTCCAGAGCGGCAGGCGTGGAGTGGGCCACCATCGGAGGCGGATAATAGTGAGATTATAACACCACCCAGCCGGATGCTGATGCAAGTCCAGCCGGCAACAAGATGTCCTCGGCGTCCGTCCGAGGACTTCTTTTGTGCCTGGTTGCGCTACTCCCGCCGAGTCAGGGACCCCTCGCCGGTAGTCCGCTGCTCTGAAACAGCCGAACTCTTCCGCCTGCCGCGGCTTGACGAGGCCCGCCGGAAGAGACCCTTGATGGGCCACGCGGCCGCCGCAGCCGACGCGACGGCCAGGGCCAGCCAGAACACCGTCAGACCCCATGTCTCCCACGTCCAGGAAGTATAGTTGGGGAAAAGCCAGGCCACGCCTTGGAATAGCAGGTATCCCATGTCGAAGGGGGCGACGGCGATTACCACCTCTTCCGTGTGGCCGGCCCAGGCCAGCGCGGCGGTGATTGACACGCTGTACACCCCCAACGCTATCATCAACCCCTTGCCCCAAGAGGGACTTCGCGATGCCGCCAGGGCTAGGGGAACGACGAACAGGGGCAGGACCGTCATAAGAGTCCTGCCCGCAAACCACCAGCCCATCATGGTTATAGCCAGGAAGGTCGCTATCAATATCTGGGTGGCTATCAGCCCCAGCACAAGGCGGTGGGGGCCGTTGCTCCGGGCCAGCAGGACCAAGCCGGGTATAACTATGAGAAGGACCGGCGCCCAGCGTCCGATACCGAAGCGGCGGTCTATGAACAGCCCCCACAGGCGGTAAGCCCGGTCGCCCAGCCCCGCGTGCTGTTCCAGGATGCCGGCGGTTGACCAGTTGTAGAAGACGGTGCTGACGCCATAGGGGGTGATAGACCCAAAGGTCTCGACGTGGGACCACCAGAAGAGGGCAGCCGAGACGCCTCCCAGTCCCAGGAGGGCGGCCCGGAATTGTGTGTCGGCCCTAAACAGGGCATACGCGGAGATGATAATGACCAATGGCGCATACTTGACGCCGAGCCAGCACATCGCAGTCAGCGCAACTACTATCATCGGCGCGTCTCTCAGCGTCAACCTTTGCCGTCCTGTGACGAGGAGGAGAGAGACCACCAGGGCCATCGCCGCGGGGAATTCGGGATAGACCTCGGTGGAATAGATGAAAGCGGTCGCCGTCAGCCCCACTGCCAAAGCGGCCAGCCAGCAGGTGTCATACCTGCCGGTCATGCGGGCCGCCAGGATGAAGGTGAGGGCCATCGTCCCGGCGGCCATTAGCATGAGTTGTACCTGTGCCCCAATCAGTCCACCAAGGGCAAAGCCCGGTATTACCAGCACGGAGAGACCTGGGTTGTGGGGGCTGAGCAGCCTGCCGTCGCGGGCGGGCACCGACTGCCTCCAGAGGCCGTCCGGGTGGTCGAAGAACGACTCGTAAGACCTTGCCTCGTACTGGTTGCGAAGGTCCAGGTCCAGGTCTTCCAGCAGGCTCTGGGTGGTCAGCAGGTAGAACGGTTCGTCGCCGGTTATGGAAGCGCCGCGACTGGCCCGGATGCCGATGGAAGATACGTAAGCCAGCGACAGAATGAGGAAGAGGGCAGCTGCGCCCAGCAGGACCCTTCGACCGGCGAAAAGGTCCATCACGGCAGGATGCCTACCTCCCGCAGCAGCGATAGAGTGCCCTGTAGATCGCTCAGGCTACCCAGGTCCACCTGGGGCGGGTCCAGGGAGTCCAGCGACGGGAGGTCTCCTTCCGGCCCCACGCCGGCGGCCAGAGGGTACTCCTTGGTCTCCGTGGCGAAGTACCTCTGGGCCGGCTCCGAAAGTAGGTACTCTATGAAGCGCTCCGCAGTTTCCCTGTCCTCCGACTTCTTCAGGACTGCGGCCCCGGCGACCAAGACGAGGGCGCCCGGGTCTCCATCGCCCAGGAAGTGGTTGCGAGCGCCAAACCCAGGCCCCTCCTCCTCGATGAAACGCTGGAGATAGTAATGGTTTACGAACCCTACGTCCACCTCACCCCGGGCCACGGCCGCCACGGTAGTCACATTGTTGGGATACTGGCGGGCATCGTTGTCTTGAATCCCCTCAAGCCAGTTGCGTACCGTTTCGTCACCGTGTTGGACCCGAAAGGCGGTGACGAAGGCCTGAAAAGACGCGTTACCCGGCGCCCAACCGATGCGGCCCTTCCACGCGGGGTCGGTGAAGTCCATGATAGAGTCCGGCAGGTCCTTGGCCGGGTCAATAGTAGAGGTATTGTAAACCACAGTACGGGCGCGCCCGGAGGTGCCGACCCATTCCCCCTGGGGCGACCGGAAGCGTGGGTCTACCTTGGAGAGCAGGTCATCGGGGAGCCGCGCCAGGACCCCGGCGCTGGACAGATTGCCAAGGGAACCGGGGTCCTGTAGGAACACCACGTCGGCGATGGTGTTGTCCCCCTCTTCCAGGATGGTAGAGGCTATCCCGGTGCTGCTTCCGTACTTGATGCGGATGGATATACCCGTGGACTCCGCAAATGCCTCAAGCAGAGGGTTGACCAGGTTCTGGGAGCGGCCGGAGTAGATGGTGAGGGCCCGGTCGCCCCCGCCGCAGGCGGCCATGATGGGTATCGCCACCCCGCCAAATATCAATAGGCCGGCGATTATGAGCAGATACCGCATTAGTTTCCACCGGGATGTCCACCTGCGGGCCATTTTCATACTTGTACTCCTTTATCATATCGGCGCAGCCAGGACGGCGAAGTCACCCTAACGTCCGAGGGGATTTCCATGGCCTCTATCACCGCCGGCTTGTTGAGGCCATTGTACACCGCATCAACCGACTCGGCGGGCACGGGCTCCGAGGGGTCCCGGGTGAAATGCGCATCTGCGGAACCCGCAGAAAACCCCAGCGAAAAATGGTTGCCATTGTTGTTCCCCTAGTTGGGCGCATTGTCTGGTCACTCAAAGCTGGTTACGAGGTCTTCCTGCGACAGCAGCAACGCCGACGCAGCCCGGTTGAGGGCAGCCAGAGCCTCATCGCGAGACGCCTCCGTAATCTGGTCCGCATCGGCTTCGAGGTAGGCGATGATTGTCTCGTCGGAAGCCGCGTTGGCCTCGGCGACCTCGGGCTGAATGGACTGGTAGAACGCCAGGGCTTCGACCTGGTGGACCCCCAAGGCGTCGCTGTTGCCCGCCTGCGCGTCATCCTGTACCCGGCCGATGTACCTGACGGTGGCGAGGTAGAAGATGGCGTTGAAGCGTGAGTAGACTTTCTGGGCGGCAGTATCGCAGGCTGCGGAGTCGCCGTTTTCGGCTGCCTGCCGCACCCGCTCAAAGGCTTGGCGCAATGGTATGTCGATAGTGCCCTCGCGCCCGAAATTGGCTTCGCGGTTGCGGGCCAGCTGAGACAGCGAGTTGGGGTAATCGCCATCTACTTCCAAGCCGACGTAGATGGCCCAGCCCTCATCGACGTCACCCGAGTCCAAGTCTGCACAGCCTCCAATGACATAGTGTTTGGACCAGTGATATAGGACCCTGAGGATGCCTTTATTTATTGCCTGGCGCCGCTGGGCATCGGTGTATTCCTCCGCCGCGCCGCGCCCGCTGATGGCACTGCTCACCGGTGAGTCGAGAAAGCGCGCGGACCCGTAAAATTCCGCGGCGACGGGATACTCTTCAGCCCGTTCGGGGTCGCGGGCAAAGCTCCGGAGGGTCTTGCTGCGAACGCCGATACGCGTGTGCATTCCAACCTGGTACAGCAGGAAGATGTCTGCGGCGGGCAGGGGTTCGCCTTCCTGGATCACGTTGGTCAGTTTGGCTATCTCCTGGTAGTCTGAGGAAATCTTCTGATAGTGTTCCCGGTTGGTTGTGGGATAGTAGTAGCCGTCGGACTTGGTCGGGCCGCTGGTCTCGAGGGGAAGGCCCACCGGTATGAACATGCTGGAGGAGAGGTCCAGTTCGCCTGTGTAGGGAGACGGTACGCCGCTGGGCCCGTTGCCGGTATCGTCGTCGAACCTGGTAACAAGGTCGTCCTGTGTCAGCAGGAGCGCCGCGGCCGTCCCGTTCAGGGCAACCAGAGCCCCGTCGCGTGACGCAGTCGTAATCTGGTCCAGTTCGGCCGTGAGGTAGGCGACGATTGTCTCGTCTGCGGACGGGTTGGCTTTGGCGACGTCAGGCTGAATGGACTGGTAAAACGCCATGGCCTCGACCTGGTGGGTCCCCAAGGCGTCGCGGTCGCCGGCCTGTGCGTCATCCAGTACCCGTCCGATATACCTTACGGTGCTGAGGTAGAAGATGGCGTTGAAGCGAGAGAACACTTCCTGGATGGCAGCCTCTAGGGCAGCCTCGTCCATATCATCTGCCGCCTGCCGGGCCCGGTCCATAGCTTGACGGAGCGGTACGTCGATCTTGCCCTGCCGGCCGAAATTGCCCTCCCGCGCCTGGGCCACAGCGGCCACCGAGTTGGGGTATTTCCCGTTGACTTCCTCGCCGACATAGATGGCCCAGGACTCATCGATCAGGCGGGAACTCGATCGGTCCTGGCCTATTATCATGTAGAACCTGGTCCAGTGGTAGATGACCCTGAGTGCGCCCTTCTGGATGGCCTGGCGCTTCTGGGCATCGGTGTAATTCTCCGCCTCTCTTCGCCCGCGTATGGCGTTCTCAATTGGGTCGTCGAGGAAGGTGTCTGATCCGTAGAACTCGGCAGAGTCGGGGAAATACGTAGATGGAGAGCTGCCGATGGCAAAGCTCCGCAGCGTACGGCTGCTGTTGCCGATGCGGGTGTGGGAACCGGCTTCGTACAGAAGCCAGATCTCAGCCGCGGGCAGGGGCTTGCCCTCGTTGACCACGTTAGTCTGTTTGGCAATCTCCTGGTAATCCGTGGAGATTTTCTGGTAAATCTCCCGGTTTGTCGTGGCGGTGTAGTAGCCGTCGGACTTGGTGGGGCCCTCGGTCTCGGCGGTGAGACCAGTGGGAATTGACAGGCCCCTTGCTCCGTCTGTGCCAGACACCGTACCTGTGACGGTGAAGGCGATGCGCATTCCCAACTGATAATGGCTCTCCAGCGAGCCGTTTTCTATCTCCGCAATGTTGCAGATAAGCACGTAGTTGCCGGGCTGTAGGTTAAATACCCCGGATGCCGCCGTGCCCGGCTCAAAAGGCTCGATCTCGCCGATGATGTCGACCTGGTCTTCCGGCACCAGTCCATCAACTACGGGCAGCTGGTCCGGGGCCAGGTCGGTCTTCACGATGACCAACTCGTGGGCATCATCAGGACCTGAGTTAGTGGTCAGGAAGTAGATTGAGCCTGCCTCTACCTGGGTCCGGTCGGGTGTAACGGCCCACTCACTGAGACCAACGTTGACCTGCTTGGCTCCCGCAGGCTTGGGTTGAACGACACCGGGTTCCACGACTCCCGAAACGGAGCCGGAGCCTGTGCCCTTGCCTGTCCCCGAAACGGAGCCTGTGCCTGTACCTGTTCCTGAAACGGAGCCTGTCTCGGCGCCTGAGCCCTGAATGACTTCTATTGTGGGACGGTCTTCACCATTGCCATCGCAGGCCATGGGCAATGCAAGCGCCATCAGGATTACCAGGCCGGCAAGCCAGATTCGCCCCCTTGCATACCTCTTGGAGTGCCAATGTCGGTGCCCAAAGTAACCTAGCATAGCGTAACCCTCCTTAGAAGATGATATTTATTTGTGCATCCGTCCTCGCGGAGCTACGATTACCGCTCAGTGAGGGACGGATCAAGCGCTCAGCATCTCCTTGACCATCGCAACTGGTACCCGCCACAGGTATTGGGGACTGATAAAGGACCTCCCTTTCGTGCGGTATTGGTAAGTGATGGGCACTTCCCGCAGCCGCATCCCCTTCTTCAGCAGGTCCAGGGTAAGGACCTGGGCATAGTTGTAGTCATGTATGATTTCGGCACATTCAAGGGCGCCGCGGGAAAAGGCCCGGAAGCCCGTCTGCCCGTCTGTTATCACCCGGCCCGAAGCAACACACAGCAGGGCAGTGAATAGCACGTTGCCAATTAACCTCGTGGGTTTCTGGCCCTTGCGAGACCCCAAGTAGCGAGACCCCAGCACGTAGTCGGCTTCATCGGATTCGATGGGCGCCAGGAGGTCGGGAATCTGGGCGGGCCGGTATTCCCCATCGGCGTCTATGTAAACGGCGGCGCGGGCGTCCATCTGCCTCGCCGTAGCCAGCCCGGTCCTGAGGGCAGCGCCGAGGCCCAGGTTGCGTTCATGGACCACGACGGTATCGGCGCCGCTTCGCCTGGCGATCTCCGCCGAGCCATCGGTGGAGCCGTCGTCTATTACTATTACGTGCAGGCCGGGCACCCGCTGCCTGGGCATCTCTCCCAGGGTGTCGGGCAGGTTCTCGGCCTCGTTGTAGGCGGGCACAATCACGGCCATCGGTTTCGTCCGGGTGGCGTCCTCTCGGACTCCAAGGACCTGTCCCACCGATTCCGCCGGGGGCTGAGCGCCCAGGTAGTATGCGATGGTGGGGGCTACGTCCATGACGGAACGCGGCTCGGTGATTTCGCCGGCCTGCTCAACACCCTTGCCCCAGAGGATGCAGGGGACGTACCTTTCCGACGGACTCATGTGTCCGTGACCACCTATGCCTATACCCTGGCCGTGGTCCGCCGTGATGAGGACTGTGGCGTCCTCAAGGTAGCCTTTCTGCCGACACCATCCAAGGAACTCCTCGATGATGCGGTCGCTTTCTTCGATCTTTGCCAGGTATTCAGCGTTGTAGCTGCCTCGTGCGTGACCCGTCTGGTCAACGCTGAGCAATTGCAATACCAGCAGGTCGGGGTCATCCCTCTCCATGACCATGTGCGCCTTGGCAACCAGGGCGTTATCTATCTCGTCGTTGTCGGTTACAGCCGTCACCGTCTCCATGTCCTCCTCGCCGAAGGCATCCACCAGGTGGGCTATGCCAACCAGCTTGCCCTTCAGGTCTGAAGCCCTGAGGGAATCGAAGATTGACTCACACCTGATGTTGAGCCTTGGCACAAAGTTGCTCCTCATGCCGTGTACCTTTGGCGGCGCACCGGTGAACATGGAGCTGAAGCCGGTCACCGTGCGGGCGGGATACACGGTGGAGGTGTTGGTATAGTCGGCGCCCTCCCGTCGAAAGCGGTCTATAAACGGCGTATTCGCTTCCACCAGGCGGTCGGCCCGGCACCCGTCTATGACTATGGCAATGAACCGGCTGGACAGCCGCTGCCGACCATCGGAGCGCAGGCGGGTCGGGGCCAGGGAAGGGGCCGGGGGCCACTTGAAGAACCACTGGTGCAGCAGCAGCGCCGAGATGCCGAGGGCTAATACAAAGCCCTCAAATGGGATGATGGTGGTTAGATCGGGACGCGCGACCATCATCTGGAAGGCCAGTACGGCCAATAGGGACTTTGGAATCTGCTCAAGGAAGTTGCCGCTCGTGGGGTCCGGGTTCTCCAGCACCAGACGCCAGAACCTGGTGAAGTTGGTCCAGGGGGTGCCGATACGCAAGTGGTAGTAAACGGTCCCCCAAAGGAAAACGGTGAAGGTCAGATAGATGCCCAGCACGAGGGCAATTGCAGGAAGGTCCACGAAACGGAACGCGGCCAGGAATATGGCGAGGGAGACCCACAATCCAAACCTCAGCCTGAGGGGATAGTCGAAGCGGTAGAAGACTATCAGGAGAGGGACCAGGGCCAGCAGCGCCCCCGCCGCCCGGGGCCAGTAGCTCAAGTCTCCCAGGTGCGGCAGGCTGAGCAGCCCGGCAACTCCGACTACGAACACCGGTGTGAATGGCTTACCCTCGTTGAGTACATTCCAGAGACGGGCGGCGACAATCTCGAACCGAGATGCGCCTTTGGGGTCGGCGGCAGTGCCGCGAATGGCGCCGAGTCCTTTAATCCCTATCAAGTCTCTAACTGCGACGAGGGTAAACCCAAGCCCCACGCTGTAGGAGTAGGCGAACTTCAGGCCGTGGGTGAGTAGGGCGAGGGCGAAAGCCTCCTCAACCGGCACGCCGTGGGCGTATAGCGCGCCGGTCATGCTTGCCTCATAGACTCCGATACCGCCGGGGGTCACGTGGAAGACCTGGAAGAGGATGGTGAAGGCGGTGACAGCGATGGCATCGGTGAGGGACAGCTCAATACCAAGGGCTTGAGCAGCTACCATTACAACCGCCGCTTCCAGGACCCAGCTGGGCACCGTCCACAGCGCGGCGCGCAAGACCTGGGAGGCAGACACCTGCCTGAGGTGTGCCTGCAATGTGTCGAACCGTGATTGTATAGGTTGCAGAGGTTGTGGCAGCCGGACTTGGAGGCGTCGAGAACGCACCAGGACCAGGGCGGCCCCGGCAGCGGCGATGACAGCCGCAGGCAGGACGAGGCCCTGCACCCAAGGCTCCCTGCCGGCGGGTACTGAGAGAAGGGCCCCAACAAAGGCCGCTATCGCCAGGAGGGCTGTCAGGTCCAGAAGCCGCGCAATGGCGGTGGTTGTGGCGGCCTCCGCGATGGAGACGCCCCGCCGGGTCGCCAGCAGGGGCCTTGCGACCTCCCCAAGTTTGAATGGCAGCAGGTGGTTCGTCAGGAGGGCTGCCTGAAGCGCTGTAAAAAGGGAGAATATGCTCGCCGGGCCTGTAATCAGTTGTCTCCATGCTATGGCCCTCAGCAAGAAGGCGGCCGTGTATGCGGCCATGAGAATGGCGAGTAACTCAGGGCGTTTGAGGAGCGCGCCTATCCCGGACATGACCTCAGTCCAGTCGGCCAGAAAAGCAATGAGCAGCGATGCAGCAACGGCGAGGGTCAGCGCTAGGATGATCCGTGGAAGAGACCAACTGCGAAGTAAATCAACGGGACCTTTGATAGGGGCGTCCTCGTCCATCTGGGAATAGGCTGTCTTGTTGGGTTCGAGTATCTTATCCATGTACCCCCACATAGACATTGGACTGCAATAATAGAATACTTAATTAAATTGATAGTATATACTTAGTATTGTAATGCGTGTAGTAATATACAAGCCTATCGCCTATATGTCAACACTTCAGAAGTGTAGGCATTCTCGCCTCCTTCCCAAGCGGCTTGTATGAGTGGATGCCCCTGGGACCGGTATGTGGTGGGTAAGAGAGGGGTGGTGGACGGGAATGATGGACTGCACTCCCAGGTATGGGATAAGATAAACTGGCTACGTCAGGTCAACTTCATCAGGCCCTTGCGAGAATGGCACGTACAAGGGAGAAAGCATTCACTATGCCGTTGATAACCAAGACAGGCTGTGGGACTGGGCTTCAGAAAGGCAGGCAGACATAACCAGCTGCTAGAACTTTGTCCATTCTGCTTGGAGGTGGGGTTTGTTCCTTTTCAGGAGAAGAAGGCTAAAGTCCTTTGGGCTGCTCACCGGCCCGGTGGACCGCATACAGAGCTTGCCTATAAAAAGGGACCGGAACTGGAATCCCCTCCGGTGGTTTGCCGGCGCCGACGATCCAGGGGCCGTGGAGGTGGCGCTGGAACCGGAAGGCACCGAACTGGTGAAAAAAGGCGACCGGTTCCGGTGGATCGAGAAGGGCATCGTGCCCTTCCGTCGCGAATATGGGGAACGGGTGGGGTCCCTGGTGCCTGGGGGATTTGAAGCCTATGCCCGGGTGTTTCACCCAGCTTATCTCCATCCTGACAGGGAAGACCTGGTTGAGCCGGTCCGGTGGTCAAGGGTGGCTTCGATGACTGGGCGGACCGTCCATCCAGAGATGGAGTTCCGTCGTATCGCTAACCTGGAGCCTAACCAGGGACCATCGTTGATCGGTGAACCCGATGATGGATATCTGCCCGAGAAAGAATGTGGCATCGTTGCCGGAGTGCTCCGGGGATTCACCTCAACCCCGGACCGGTGTTACTTCGGTGTCTGGGAGGGCTACGGGTATATTGATAGTGACCTGTACAAGGACGCATACCGCCTGAAAATATCCAGCGACCGACCCCATCTGTTCTTCCGTGGCCCTCTGGATGTTGTCATCCTTCGTTGGAAGTGGAAGTCCGTTGTGGGGGAACATGAAGGGGGTATGGAACACGCGCCCAACTTCTGGTGGCCGGAGGACCAGGCTTGGTACGTTGCCACGGATATAGACGGGTTCGACACTTATATTGGCGGGAGCCAGGCGTGCATAGAGGCAATCCTGGGTCATCCAGACCTGGAAGCCCTTCCCACGACCTATGATGCCTCCTGGCATGACACCATTAATACCTAATACCTGAGAGCGGGGCCTAATATCAGATAAATAGCGAGTAGTCTATTTCTCCCAGCACCCGCTGCATGGTGGTCATAAAGGTGTCAATCTGGTCTTCTCCTATCAGCGCCGACAGGCACCCGGCGCCACGGGGATCCATGACTATTCCCTCGTTCAGCAGACCGAGAAATATCTCGTGGCGAAGGGCCTGGTTTCCCCTCTGGGCGTCGCGGTAGTCGTTCACCGGCCCATCGGTGAGGTGGAAAGCGAACAGGGACCCCAGTCCTGTCACCTGGACAGGTATTTCCATATCCCTGAACAGGCCCTCCAGGTTCCGCCGCAGCCTATCTCCCATCCGGGACAGCCTGTCGTATACGTCGGGGGTAAGCTGTTCCAGGGTGGCGGCGCCGGCAACCAGGCTCAGGGGGTTGGCATTGAGGGAGCCTCCGTGATGTATCGGTGGCCGGCCTTTCGACGGATCGAACAGCGACATCACGTCGGCGCGGCCCCCGAAGGCACCAAGGGGCAGCCCGCCCCCTATCATCTTGCCCAGGCAAGTCAGGTCGGAGTTTATGCCGAAGTGCTCCTGTGCGCCTCCGGGTGCCAGCCTGTAGGTTATCACCTCGTCGAATATCAGCAAGGCCCCCAGCCTCCGCGTGACATCCCGCAGCGTCTGAAGGTACTCTCCGGTGGCGGGAATCATGCCTGCCGATCCCATGACCGGCTCCACGATTACGGCGGCTACCTCATCGCCGTGCTCCTCGATGACCTTCTCTGCTCCGGCAGGGTCGTTGAAGGGCATTATGACCACGTCCTCGAAGACCCCTTCCGGTATGCCCTCCACGTGGGGCAGGGCAACGGGGCTGCGCTGCGGCCCCGCCAGCTGTACGTTGGGCGCTATGCTGACCTCCATGATGTCCTCGGTGCCGTGGAAAGCGCCTTCCGCCTTTACCACCTTCGTCCGTCCGGTGAACGCCCGCGCGCCGCGAAGGGCGTTCATGGTGGCCTCGGTGCCGGAACTGGTGAAGCGGACCCTCTCTATGGAAGGGACCCGCTCGCATATCATCCGCGCCAGGCGTATCTGAGGCTCTGTGGGGCCGGGGAAGCAGGTCCCAAGCTCCAGCTGCTCCCGCAGGGCAGCCTGGACGTGGGAGTCCCCGTACCCCAGGATGAGGCTGGTATGGTTGCAGGTGAAGTCCAGGAAGCGGTTGCCGTCGGCATCATAAAGCCAGCATCCCTCGCCCCTGGTGAAGAATATGGGGTAGGGGAAGTAGTATATGGTGCTTCTGGAATCGCCCCCCGGCAGATATTCCTGTGCATCAAGGTTCATCTTATAGGATTCCGCCGTCCTGGGACGGTACTTTTCTTCCTGGGCCATAATCACACCTCTTCCGACTTGGGTATCCCCGGTAGCGTCCCCCGTCATTCCCGCGAAAGCGGGAATCTAGTGTGGGCCGGGTTTTTCCGCGGTAACCAGCGCAAGATGGGTGGGCAGGGGAATCATCCTGGGGTTGAGGAATCCCGCATCTTGGAGCCAGGAGGCATACTCATCGCCGAAGCGGTCTCCCGCGCCGGGGTCGAAAGCGATGAGGACGTACATGTCCATGAGCGTGTCCATGAAACTGCGCTCCGGGCTGTGGTCCACCCGCATGAAGTCCTGGACGATGACCATTCCCCCCGGCGCCAGGGCGTCATAGGCCAGCTTGAACAAGCGGCGGCACTCCTCCTCGGACTTGATGAGCACTACCCCGGAGATAAGCGCCACGTCGCTGTCGGTGCCCAGGTCCGTGCCGAAGAAGTCCCCCTCAAGCAGGCTAATCCGGTCTTGCAGGCCCTGTTCATTCACCAGGCCCCTGGCTATCTCCAGGGGTTCCTTCTGGTCCAGGACTACGGAGTGGAGGTCCGGGTTGGCCTCGCAGAGGGCTATGCTGTAGCTGGCAGCGCCCCCGCCCAGGTCCAGCATCTTGCGCCTGCCCGCAAGGTCCACGCTTTGCGCCAGGTAGTAGCCCTGGCCGGCGGTGGCGCGATTGTGCTGGCCCATCATGTAGTCGGTCCAGTAGGTCGCTGCGTCCACGTATCCCGACTCAAAGGGCAGGGCCGTCTTCCCTTCCTTGATAAGCCGGTCCAGCCTGCCCCAGGACTCCCAGTGGTTGGTGATGTGAAGGACCAGGTCTCCCACGTACCCTTGCTTGCCCCTGATAAGGAATTCGGATGCCTGCCGGCTGTTGGTGAACCTATCGTCCAGCTTGTCCAGCAGGCCCAGGGCTGCGCACGCATCCAGGAATGCCTGTACGAACCTGGGGCTGCCACTAACACGCCGGGATACCTCATCGGAAGTGAGGCGGTTATCCTCCAGCAGGTCGAATACCCCAAGTTTGAGGCCCGCGCGCAGGATGGCGGAGTCCCAGAAGCTGCGGCTCATCTCGTTGAGGTGTTCCGACGTCAGGTCTATGGGTGACTGCTCATGGGCGCTCACTGGGACCACCTCCTCCATCTGAGGGTGAGCCGATAAATCCATGCCCTCTAACGGCGCAATTATATTTACGGGCTGGCATGGAGTCAAGCAAATATAGGTGAATGTAACAGTTCAGACTTGGGGACTCATTATTTAACTTACCATATTTAACTTACCATGCCAGTGAGATTGACCACACTTCCCATAGGGACTACACTCCATACCATAGATTACATCTCAGGCCGATGGCAGCTGGTCTCCAGTGTGGCTGTGAGATAATTGGGTAATAAGATGGGCAACAAGAAAGGAGGTGGAACATGGTAATTGTGGATACCCACTGCCATGCTTTGCCCTACTGGTTCGAGCCGGTGGAAGTCCTGCTGGACCAGATGACCCGCAACGATGTTGACAAAGCGGTGCTTACCCAGATTAGAGGCATGTATGATAACTCCTATCTTATAGAGGCTACGAGGCGCTTCCCGGGTAGGTTCTCGGCGGTGGTTATAGTTGATACCGACAGCCCGGACGCCCCTGAAGCCCTGGAGCGATGGGTCGGAGAAGGCGCCGAGGGAGTCCGGCTCGACGCGACCACCCGGTCTCCCGGCGGAGACCCCCTCGCTATCTGGCGCAAGGCCGACGAGTTGGGAATACCGGTAAGCTGCCCCGGCTCGGCCCAGGAGTTCGCATCGCCCGAATTCGAGCGCGTCGTCCAGGAATTTCCGAATCTCAAGATTATCATCGAGCACCTTGGAGACAGAGGGACGGCCAGGACTGACACATCCCCTCCCTATCCTACATACAGGGAGGTGCTGAGGCTGTCCCGGTACGCCAACACCTATATGAAGGTTCCGGGACTGGGGGAGTTGTGCCCTCGACCCATGCCTTTGGTGTACCCGTTCCCCTTCGAGGGGAATATACCTCCCCTGATAGAGATGGCTATTGAAGCATTCGATTCCAGCCGGTTGATGTGGGGGAGCGACTTCCCTCCGGTGGCTAGCCGGGAAGGCTATAGAAATGCCCTGAGATTCCCCATGGAGCACGTCCGGTTCAGGAGCGACCAGGACAAGGAATGGGTATTTGGAAAAACGGCATTGTCCTTATGGAAGTTCGGCCAGGGCTGACCTGGCAGGGCACGGTTTGTCCGAGGTTAACCCGGTCTGGCCTGGTTTGATTGGCCTGGTTTGATTGGCCTGGTTTGATTGGCCTGGTTTGATTGGAAGGAGGAAACCCCTATGGACTGTCCTCGATGTAAAGTTACCCTCAGTGTCGAGAAGCATAAAGGAATCCAGGTGGACAGGTGCCCTGGATGTGAGGGTATGTGGCTGGACTATGATGAACTCGACCAGCTGGAAGATACGGTAATGGAAAACGACCAGCAAAAGGGCACCATGATGTTCAAGTCCTTCGGAAGCGAGCTTTCATGCCCCAGGTGCAAAGCTCCCATGAAGTGGTTCAGGTACAGGCAGTATGACCTGGAGATGGACTTCTGCGAAGCGGAGCATGGCTTCTGGTTGGACAAGGGCGAGGAGAAACGGGTACGGGAGATCATGGAGCAGAGGACCAAAAACTTGCATCGGTCCGCCAGCGCCGAGGTAGAGTGGGACAGGTTCCTCTCGAGCTTCGGCTCGAAGTCCTTTATGGACAACATCAAGCGCATGTTCAGGCGTTAGCTGTCTAACGGTGGCCGCATTGTGCCGCCCCTACCGTTATTATCATGAAAAATAGCCAGCACCCGGCACAGTTATTGTCATTCCGGGGGAGGGGCCTATCACAATGTCATTCCGAGCGAGCGGAGCGAGTCGAGGAATCTAAGGTTCTGGACTTCGGCATTGCGGGGAAGTCCCCCCACCCCCGCCCCTGGATTCCGGCCTACGCCGGAATGACGGTGGGGAGGCCGTATCATTTTCGTCTTGCAACCGAGTGACGGTGGGGAGGGCTGCCCGTCATTTTCATTCCCTCGCATGGCCTTGCGAAGCTATGGGGAATTATCTTAGAAGAAGTGTCCTGTCGGAAAGGGGTTGCCATGACTAGCGGCAGAGGGAAGGTCGTCTATATGGGCGTCAGCAAGGAGAGGGCAGAGCGGTTGATAGGTATGGCGCCCCCGGAGCTTGATGTTACATGGGTGGATATAAACCTGCCCGATGACGAGAAGTTGTCCGTGTGCAGGGACGCGGATGCCCTGATAATTGCGCCCGCCGATATTTCTACGAGTTTCCTGGCAAACTGCCCTGGCGTAAAGCTCATCCAGACCCTCAGCGCCGGTTACGACCGGCTTGACGTGAGGGGAATCCTGGAGATGGGCATCCCCATCGCCAACAACGGCGGGGCCAACGCCATCGCAGTCTCAGAGCAGGCCATCGCCCTGATGATTGCCGTGTCAAAGAAGACTATGCTCCAATGGTACACCACCACCAAGAAGCGCCGATGGCGGGAGGGCCTGGCAGGGCTAAACCAGGTGGAGATTAGCAACAAGACTGTGGGAATCATCGGGCTGGGACGCATAGGCAAGCAGGTGGCGAAGCGGCTCAAGGGATTCGATACCAGGACCCTCTACTACGATATTGTCGAGGCGCCCGAGGAAGTCCGGGAGGAGCTAAACGCCACGCCCATGCCCCTGGATGATTTGCTGCGGGAGTCGGACATCGTAACCTTGCACGTTCCCCTGACTCCCAGGACTCGGGCCATGATAGGAGAGCGGGAGCTTAACCTGATGAAGCCCACCGCATTTCTCATCAATACCTGCCGGGGCCCTGTGGTGGATGAGGGTGCGGCATACCGGGCCCTGAAAAACAGGACCATCGCCGCAGCGGGGCTGGACGTGCTGGAGCAGGAGCCAACCCCCTCTGATAATCCCCTCTTCGACCTGGACAACGTGGTGGTTACTCCCCACATGGCAGGCTCTACCCAGGAAGCTAACATAAGGGCCGCCGACTTCGCTTATTACAACATCCGCCGGGTCTTGGCCGGGGAGACCCCCGAGTCTCTGGTGACTCCTGAATATTAACCTCGTGCTGAATCGGCCTTGTGCTGAATTGGCCTCGTCCTGAATTGGAGGGAATAGAATGGCCCCAGCGCCCCATTGCTCAAACTGCAAAGCCCCTCTTCAAGCGCCCAGGGAAAGGCTGATGCCCGACAGGGTGATGGAGTACCGATGCCCCGCATGTGCGTACCAGATTCCCATGCTCCCGCCGGGCGCGCGTTGGGAGGAGGCGTGCCCGGAGTGCGACGCAAGCCCCGCGCCCACGGAAACCATCCCCGGCGTTGACAGCACGGGGCTGCTGAACTTCCTGGCCTGCGGCTCCTGTGGATGTGTTATAGGAAGGTATTGGGGGATGCTGGGGCTGTGAAGTGAAATATACGGCCTACTGGCTTCTCTCCCTAAAGCCCACGAGACGTATCGCCGGTAGTTTATTTAGACTCTGATTATGGGGGTCCACTTCAATACCCGCCGATTCCAGGGCTGTCACCCCCAGCAGAGGCTCGGTGTCCGCCTCTCCGAACACTATACTCACGCCAACAATCTCCCCCATGAATTCGATTTGCCCGACTGTATGCTCCATTCTGACTTCGCTGCCGTCGGCCAAGCCGTACACTCGATCTCCCTTCGGCTCAAGACCGATGGCTTCCAAGCGCTGTCTGGGCACGAGACAGTCCACCGCGCCAGTGTCTACCAGGAAGAGGCCCTCCCAAGTCTTGTCCGGCTCCGCCGGGTTCCGAACGGTGGCGGTTACGTGTGCTACTCCCATTTTATCCTACCTTCCTTCAGGTTATTCGCGGTCATCTTCAAGCCCATCAGTGAATGTTCCCCAAGCCCCGGACACGGCCTGATCATCCCGACAGAATAACCTCCCCCTGCCTCAGTTCCCTGGGCCACACTATGACCTTCCTGCCCCCCTGCCACTGGACTATCACCACCGAGCGGCCTATCTGACGGCCTGTCTGATGCTCCAGCTTGAAGCGGCCATAGAAGGTGGTGAAGTCCAGCCTGCCGGCCACCTCTCTTAAAGCGTGGTTGTCCAGGGTGCCGGCTTCTTCGATACACCTCTGGGCCACCAGTCCCGCGGCATAAGCCTGGGCCATGGCGTAATCTCCGCCTTCGGGTCCAAACAGCCGGTGCCTTGCCGCCAACTCGTGAGCAGATGGACCGTAGTCCGGGGTGTACACAGCTCCGGGCTCCCATTGGCTCGGCCCCATGAACCCATCGGCGGCGGCTCCAAGCTCCTCTCCAAACTGTGCTATGCCTGGGGCCACCATTGCCACCGCTTTTGCCATGACCCCCGCCCTCATCCCTTTCCGCACCATCTGCCGGGCTAGGAGCATATCATCCTGGATGCGGCCCACGGCCAGGATGATGTCCGGCTTTTCCTTCTCTATTTCCTGCAGAAAGGTCGAGAAATCATCAATGGGAGGTCTGTATTGGCCCTGGTAAACAATTCGGAAGCCTTGCTGAATGGCATAGGACTCCACCCCGGTCGCCACGGCGACGGGGAACGAGCCCCTGCCGGAGTGGAGGACTGCTACCCGCTCAGCCTGGGGCGCCTTCTCTTTCACCAGGTCAATAACGCCAAGGAGATACCTGCTGGCGGGGGTGAGAATGCCCACTACCCACTTGTATCCCCGGTCGTATATCAGGTCTGAGGCGCCTCCGTGGTTCCACAAGACCCGTTGGTGCCTATCGGTGATGTCGGCGGCGGCCAGGGCCAAGACGCTGGAATAAGGGCTGAGGACCAGGTCAACCTGGTCCTCTACGATGAGCTTCTCAGTCATGGCTGCGGCTACGTCGGCCTTGCTTTCGTCATCATAGTGAGCGAGCCGCACCGGGAGCCTCCCGCCGCGGCTCTTGACGAATATGCCGCCCGCATCGTTCACGTCCCCGGCCCAGGTAACAGCGCCGTCCAAGGCTTGCCTGCCCTGGCCGCTGAATTGGCCGGTCAGGGATGCGGCAATTCCCACCTTCAGACCAGGCTGTGTTGACATTGGGGTGATGCTCCCTTCACACTCGTCCCTTCCCCTCTCGCTCACTTTAGCTGTGATGCTCCCTTCGCTCCCCTCCCCTCCCCCATCGCTCACTTTAGCTGTGGCGCTCATCTACTCCTTGTCGGGGCGGAATATGCCGAAGGAGCTGGTATAACCGTGGAGAAAAGTCGTCCCTCCTACCTGGCCTATTTCTCCATTGCAGAAGAACCCTCCAAGGGGTACGACGCCGATGCTGTCCCGGAACATCTCGGTGTCATGGTCGGGGCGGCCATACAGGTATTCTCCCCGGCCAAGGCAGGAGAACAGGAGAGCGCCCTGGGCCTGGCTGTCCCGCGTCTCGCCCGTGTACCTGTTCAGGAGGGCGGAAAGGTCTTCGGCGGAAGTCAATGCGTCCCGCAGGTGGAACTGTACCCGCTGCCCTTCCCTCAGCAATTCACCAATCGCCATCGCCCCTGTTCGAGCGTCCAAGCCAATGACATTTCTGACCAGGAAGTCGCCCTGGCGAGGCTGATCAACGAAGTCATCCATTACTACACCAAGGAACAGGGAGTTCTGCATAAGCTCCTGGTCGCGCTGGTTGGAGGACGTGTAAAGCTCTCGCAGCACCTCCAGGGGTGGCCGGTCGTCCACTTCCAGGAGCAGGTTTTGCCGGCACTTGCTGATAGTCATAATCTGGCCCACCGGGCGGCAGCCCTGGGCCACGATGGTATCCACTGCTATGTTGCCGTGCAATGCGATACCGATGGCGCCGGACCTGTGGGACTGACCTCCCAGGAAGAGGGCGTTTCCACCGTGCTGCTGGCCGCCGCTGGCGAGGCCGCCAATCTTGACGCTTCTGCCGTAGGCGTAATCAAGACCGGCAATCAGGTTCTGGGCAGGGAAGCTGAAGGGGTCCAACAGCAACAGGAATTTGGGGTCCTTTTCGGGGGGGATATGGAATACCCTTTCCCATTCGTCTGGGCTGGCGTCCATGTCGGGAAGCTCGTCCCCTTGCAGGTAGAAGGGTTCCATCTCTACTCCAGGAAGGTGAGCGGCGGTGATGGAGAATCCCGGGCGGTGCTCCACCTCCTTGCCACCCCCGATTACCCCTCCGGCGGAGCACCCAAAGAGCAGCTTGGCCCCCAGCTTGTCTTTCATCATTGCAGGAATGTAGTCGTACTCTCCCGAGAAATGGGGGGATACAAAGGCCACCGCCAGGTCTGGGGGGGCTTCTCCCAGGCTCTGGCGGATTGAAGATACACACTCGTCCATGGCTCTCTCAAGGGTCTGCTGGTCGGAAACTACAGAGGCCCACTTCATAGCCAACACCTCCTAGTCTATGGGTGAAAGGTCTCGCCATCAAAGGCAAATTCTTTGTCTCCCACAGTATAACAGAGAGCCATCACTATGACACCCTATGGTATGCGCAGGGTATGTGCAAAGTTCCCTCTCCCCTCGCGGGAGAGGGCTAGGGTGAGGGGGCAGTCCCATCTGCGAGGACGTCACCCCCATCCTAACCTTCCCCTGTCAAGGGGGAAGGAACTTCTGAAACATCCTATTAGGCCGTTTGTACTCACTTTGCACATGCCCTGATGGTATGCGCCGTCCATGCGTTGTAACTGTTCAGAGTTGGGGTCTCATTCTGGCCCCAACCCGTCATAACTATGAAAATAGCCAGCAGCCAGCACCGTGATGCTCCCTTCACACCCTTCCCAACCCCCACCGCTCACTTTATTTGTCATTCCCGCGAAAGCGGGAATCCAGGGTCCCGCAACTTGGGGAGTTGCTGTGAAGTCACCCACAACACCGCCCCTGGATTCCGGCCTACGCTGGAATCACCCATGGCCCTTGCGGGCCACATAAGAGGATGAAAATGGGCTATTTTCATGGTAATAACGGTGAGGTGGCGGTCGCGGCTCATTGTGTCTGAACAGTTACCATGCGTTTAAGGACTGGTATTCCTGAGTACAATAAGGGAGAATAAGGAGACTGATCGCATAACTCCAACGGGAAAAGGAGAGTTCCATGCCCAACCGCCTGATTAATGAGACCAGCCCCTATCTCCTCCAGCACGCCAACAACCCCGTGGACTGGTATGCCTGGGGAGAAGAGGCCCTTCAACGGGCCCTGGCTGAAGATAAGCCCATCATGGTTAGCATCGGTTACTCGGCCTGCCACTGGTGTCATGTCATGGAGAGGGAGTCCTTTGAGGACCCGGACATCGCCTCACTTATGAACGAGTATTTCGTCAACATCAAGGTGGATAGAGAAGAACGCCCCGACCTGGACAACCTTTACATGAATGCGGTGCAGGCCCTGACCGGCAGCGGGGGATGGCCCCTGACAGTCTTTCTGACCCCCGAGGGCAAGCCTTTCTACGGCGGCACCTACTTCCCGCCCGACGACTCTCGCGGCACTCCGAGCTTTCCCAGGGTGCTGATGGCTATGGCCGACGTGTACCGCAACCAGCGGGGCAACGTAATACAGGCCACCCAGCAGCTGATGTCCCACCTGCAACACATGACCCAGACTCCCCGGAGCATGGAACCCCTGACCCCCGACATCCTGCACCAGGTGTTCCAGGTCCTGGTGCAGAACTACGACTACCAGAACGCCGGGTTTGGCGCTGCGCCCAAGTTTCCCCAACCCATGACCTATGAGTTGGTCCTGCGCTACTATAACCTGACCAAAAGTCCCAGGGCGCTGGAAATGGTGGAACTGGCCCTGGAGAAGATGTCCAGGGGCGGCATCTATGACCAGCTGGGCGGTGGGTTTCACAGGTACTCCACCGACCCTTACTGGCTGGTGCCCCATTTCGAGAAGATGCTCTATGACAACGCTCTCTTGAGTTGCCTGTTTCTGCATACCTACCAGGCCACCGGCAATCCCATGTACCGGCGGATAGTCGAGGAGACCCTTGACTACGTCCTCCGGGAGATGACCGACCCATCAGGCGGCTTCTACTCCACCCAGGATGCGGACAGCGAGGGGGAAGAGGGGAAGTTCTTCCTGTGGACGGAGGAGGAGATGGACGCCGTCCTGGGAGCTGAGGACAGCGCCCTTGTAGGCGGGTATTTTGGGATAATGGAGGGTGGAAACTTCGAGGGCAAGAATATCCTGAATGTGCCCCAGGAGGCCGAGTCCTTCGCAGCAGAGGCAGGTATTACCCTGGAAGAGCTTGAGGCAGCAATTGGCCGCGCCAAGGGGCTCCTCCTGGAAATAAGGGAGGGCCGGGTACACCCCGCCCGCGACGATAAAATTCTCTCGGCGTGGAACGGCCTGATGATTCGCGGCTTCGCCGAGGCAGCCGCAGTCCTGCGCCGGGAGGACTACCTACAGGCTGCGGCATCCTGCGCCTCCTTTGTGTTGGAGTCGCTTCGCCAGGATGGCAGGCTCCTGCGCACCTACAAAGACGGCCAGGCCAAGCTCAAGGGCTACCTGGAGGACTACGCTTTCGTGGCCGACGGCCTGCTGGCCCTGTATGAGGCATCTTTCGACCACCGGTGGCTGGAGGAAGCCCGCTCCCTGGTGGACAGCATGATTGACCTCTTCTGGGAGGAGGTCGAGAACGTCTTCTACGATACGGGGACTGACCACGAGGACCTGATAGTCCGCCCCAGGGACTTCTTTGACAACGCCACTCCGTGCGGCAGTTCCGTAGCCGCGGGAGTTCTGCTGAGGCTCTCCGTATTCACCGGGGATAGCGAATACTCCCGGCGCGGGGCTTCTGCCCTTCGCTCGATGCACCAATACCTGACCCGTGCCCCCCTGGGGACGGGCCACTGGCTCTGCGCCCTGGACTTCTACCTGTCCACCCCCAAAGAGATAGCGATAGTGGGAGAGATGGACAGTCCGGCCACTCAGGGCCTCCTTGAGGTAGTCCACAGCCGTTACCTGCCCAACAAGGTGCTGGCCGGAAGCGAGCCGGACTCCCTTGCAAGAGGCTCCGGGGCTACCCCCCTGCTGGAAAGCCGTCAGCAAGTGGGAGGCAGTCCTACGGCTTACGTCTGCCAGAACTACGTATGCCAGCTTCCGGTCACCGAGCCGGAGGCCCTGGCAATCCAGCTGGAAGATTAACCGTCTTCATGGCTGTTGACATCCCTTGGCCTCAAGTCCAAAATATCCCCGGTGTAGAAAGACCATGAGCATTAACGCCCCAAGAGAGCGCCGCGAAAACCTCCTGCTAAACATCGGGGTGAACATCGTCATCCCGGTGCTCATCCTGATGCTGCTTAGCAGGGAGGACCGGTTGGGGCCGGTGTATGCGCTGCTCTTGGCCCTGGCATTTCCCGTTGGCTATGGGCTGTACGAATTCGCTGCGCGGCGAGGGTTCAACTTCTACTCGGCGCTGGGGTTCGTCAGCGTGCTCCTCACCGGCGGCATCGGCCTGCTGAAGCTGCCGGTTGAGTGGCTGGCTATCAAAGAAGCGGGCATCCCTCTCATTGTCTGCATCATAGTCCTGGCGTCCCTCAAGACACGCTATCCCCTTGTGAAGACCCTGGTGCACAAGGTCATCGAAGTTGACCGGGTGTACAATGCGCTGAGGCTGCGGGGGCGCGTCCGGGCATACGAGCGCCGGTTAGTCGTCACCACGTACATCGTCGCCTTCGGACTGCTGGTCTCGTCGGTTTTGAACTACGTCCTAGCGCGAATCGTCGTGGTCAGCGAACCGGGCACTCCCGCCTTCAATGAGGAACTGGGGCGCATGACCGCCCTGAGCTTCGTGGTCATCACCATCCCCTCCATTGTCATAATCGTGATTGCATTGTACTACCTCATTAGCGGCATCCCGAGAGAAACGGGCCTGGGCTTCCAGGACATCATCAAGAACGCGCGGGGCGGCCCGTGAACCTCATCAGCGAGGGAGGTGAGTCCGGCTACATCCCCTTTTCGATGGCCTTTTTAGCGACTTTAACGACCTTTTTGATGAAAGGAGCATGATATGGCAAGACTAGGGGTGCGTCTGGAGACCGGCCCACCGTTCGAGCGCCAGGACTTGCTGGAACTGGCGTCCCTGGCGGAGGAAAGGGGCTATGACACCATCTGGCTGCCGGAAGGCTCAGGCAGCGATGCCATGACCCAGCTAACCGCCTTTGCCACGTCCTCCCAACATATCAAGCTGGGCACGGGCATCCTTCCCATCTTTTCCAGGACGCCAACCCTCACGGCTATGTCTGCCGGCGGCCTGGACGCGCTGTCCAACGGGCGTTTCATCCTGGGCCTGGGAGTGGGGCATCAGGCCTCGGTGGAGAATAGCCACGGTGTAACCTTCCGCCGGCCCATGACTCGCCTCCGGGAGACGGTAGAGATAGTGCGCAGGATGCTGCGTGGCGAGAGCGTCACCTATGAGGGGCGCGTCTTCCGATTGAAGGACGCCGCTTTGGGGTTCAGTCCCGTGCGGCCCGACGTGCCTATATACATTGCCGCCCTGGGGCCGCAGATGATAGAGCTGGCAGGGGAGATCGCCGATGGTGTGCTTCTCACGTGGGCGTCCCCCGGCTACCTTCCCCAAGCCGCTGAGCACCTGCGCAAGGGGGCTGAGAAGGCCGGACGCAATCCCGAGGACATAGACCTGGCCTGCTACGTGAGGACGGCGGTGGTGGATGACATGGAGGAGGTGCGGCCTGCGTTGCAGAAGCAGATTGCGCGCTACTTCCGTATGCCCTACTACAGGAATTACTTCGAGGGCAGGGGCTTCAAAAGGGAGGCCAACGCCGTGTCGCAAGCCCTGGCTATAGGCGACGATGATGGCGTATCTGCTGCCATCAGCGACGATATGATCAGGGAACTGGCTATCGTCGGCTCCGCCGAGCACTGCCGCCAGGAGGTCGAAGCCCGCCGGGCCCTGGGCCTGGACCAGCCGGTCATCGCCCCCTTCGCCGTCCTGGATGCCATGAAGTCCTTCAGGGATACGATAGAAGCCTTCTCTGGCTAAATAAGTTGTTGGGTGGGACTATGAATAATAAGGTCAAGTTCAGTGTTCGCATACACCAGGGCGGTTACAGCTACCAGGACCTCAGGCGCATCTGGATAGAGGCCGACAGGCTGGGGTACTATTCCGCGACTCTTTATGATCTCCTGAACGTGCCTACCCTGGAGTGTTGGACTACCCTCTCGGCCCTCGCTGCCGAGACCAATCAGATTAGGCTCACACCCCTGGTGCTGGCGAACCTGTACCGCCACCCGGCGGTCTTCGCCAAGATGGCCTCCACCCTGGATGTCATCAGCAATGGCAGGCTGGAAGTGGGAATTGGCGCAGGCGGGGGTGAGGCGGACCATCTGGCCTCCGGGCTTGATTTCCCCACCACGTCGGTGAGGGTAAGGATGCTGGAGGAGGCCATCGAGATGATGAAAAGGCTGTGGACGGAGCCGGAGGTCAGCTTTGAGGGACGGTATTACAACTTGATAGGGGCAACAAACGACCCCGGCCCAGTCCAGAAGCCCCACCCTCCATTTCTTATCGGGGGACACGGAGAGAGGCACCTGCTGAGGGCGGCGGCCAGGTATGCAGACATCTGCAACGTAGGCTTCGAGATGGGCCTGGATGAGCACCGGGCGAGCCTGGATGTCCTTGGCGAGCACTGCCGGAATGTTGGGCGGGACCTTTCGGAGATTGAGGTGAGCCACAATACCAGGGTGGTGATTGCTGAGAACGATGCGGAGTTCGAGAGATTGGTTTCCCAGGGGGCGGCGGGCGCAAGCATGAGCGCGGCTGACTACCGCAGGTCGTTGTCCCGGGCTATTGCGGGCACCCCTGAGCAGTGTATAGAGCAAATCAAAAGCTATGTTGACAACGGGATTACCTACTTCTTCCTCCTTTTCCCAGACCCCATCGCCAACGACAGGATCGAGCTATTCGCCAGGGAGGTAATGTCGAGGTTCACAGAGTCGGCGGGTTGAGGAGAAGGCCGGAAGCGCAATACAAACAATTGACGAGGTCAGGAGGGACTTATGGCGATCGAATTTTGGGTGATGGGCGGGGGCCAGCCGGGCGGACCGGATTCATGGACCTTCAACGGGGTGAGCCAGGCGGTCCGCGCGGAGGAAATGGGGTACGACGGCATCGTCTATGTTGATTCACAAAACGGCGTCGGCGACTGCTACGTGGCAATGGCCCTGGCCGCCCACGCCACCTCCACCATCAAGCTGGGCACCGGCGTCACCAACTCCTTCACCCGCCATCCCGCCGTGACAGCCTCGGCGATAGCGACGGTGCAGGCAGAGAGCGGCGGGCGCGCATACCTGGGCATTGGCAGGGGGGACTCGGCGCTGGCCCATCTGGGCCGCGCGCCCCACTCGGTCCCGGAGTTCGAGGACTATCTCAAGCGTCTCCAAGGATACCTCCGGGGCGAGGATGTCCCCTTTGAGGCCGGGGGCGACATCGGCTCTATGGGGCTTGCGGACTACCTGGGTTCCAGCCGTATCTTCTGGATAGGCAACGTCCGGCCCAAGGTCCCGGTGGACGTGGCCGCCACCGGTCCCAAGGTCATAGCCGCCGCCGCCCGCCACGCCGATAGGGTTAGCCTCAACGTCGGCGCAGATGTGGACCGGATTAGCTGGGGCATGGATGTCGCCCGCTCCGCACGGTTGGAGGCCGGGCTGCCACCCGACATTCCCTTCACCGCCTATGTGCCCCTGGTGGTGCACGACGACCCCCAGGAAGCGATGAGGATAGGTGGAGGGCAGGTCTCGTTATTTGCGCGGTTCTCTGCGATGTACGGGACGGTCGTGGGGCCTGCCTCGGCAGGGCAGCGAGAGGTGCTCCACGGCATCCACGACGCTTACGACATGCAGCAGCACGGACGCGCCGGCGGCCCCCAGGAGTCGGCTGTGACTGAAGAGTTTGCCAGGGACTTCGGGGTATTCGGGCCTCCCACCTATTGCGCTGACCGTCTGTCGGCGCTGATTGACCTGGGAGTTGACCGGTTTATATTCCGAGGCTCTTCCCTTGACCCCGGCAACCCGGACTCAAGGGCCACCGAGCGATTTATAGAAGAGGTGGCGCCCCTGCTTCGGGGTTGAGGGGGAGACATGCCTTCACCCCCCGTCGTGGCCGGGGGCAGGCTCTACCCCTCTCTCAACAGGGGAGACCGGAAATGTACGTATATGCCCCATCCTTCAGGATGGGGCATATACGTCTCTGACACATGGCAAATGGAAGGCCGGTCCCAACCAGTGAGGGACCGGCCTTCCTGTCTTCTGCTAGGAAGCCCCGTTAACTGCCGCAGGGGGCCGGGTCGCACCACAGGTGTTCATACCTGAACTGGACCTGGTCGGTGCCTGGGAAGTAGTTCTGGATTATGGTGTTGTACAGGTAGAGGGTTACACGCCACCAGACGCCTGCGGAGGTGGCGTTCCCGTCGCGCATCATAAAGTCGTTGGCCTCCAGGACGTAGGCCCTGCGCTGCTCAATGTCCAGTTCTCTCACCTGTTTCTGGTAGATCTCCTCCAATTCAGTCAGCTCATCATAGCCCTGCCACATATGGAGGGTGCCTCCCGTCCTGTACCAGGAGAATGCGGCAGTGGGGGAATGGAAGGAATAACCCCAAGCCTGGGCTGCCGTATGAAAGTCGCCCCTCTGAAAGGCGTCGAATCCAGCGGCAGCCTCCAACTGTCTGACTTCGGCGTCAATGTTCAGGTATTCCTTCAGCTGCTCCGCTACCAGGATGGCGAAGTCCACGTACTGCAATGCTATCCTGGCTGAAATCTCGGTCTCGAAACCGTTTTCAAATCCGGCCTCGGCCAAGAGCCTCTTGGCCTCTGCTATATCTTCGGGGTGCTTCTCCATCTGGCCGGTGTCGGGGTTTTCCCACTGCCTGAAGCCCGGCATCTGCTCCGCGTCTTCAATGTTGGGACCATACCAGGTGCCGGGGGCGAAGGGAGTCCCCAGGTAGCCATGCCCCTTGTGGAGGGTCGCAATGATGGGCTGGCGCCAAAGGGCCAGGTAGATGGCCTGCCTCACCTTGGGGTTATCGAAGGGCTTTTGTTTGTAATTAAACATCAGGCCGAAGAAAGCCCCGGGCCCTCTCAGGTGCACGTCCAGAAAGTCGTTATCCTCCACAAGCTGCAGCGTCTGCTGGGTGCTCAGGTTGCTGCTGGACCCATTGTGCATGAGAATCTGCTGGGTGCGGTAGGCGGCTATTGCAGTGTTCGAGTCCGTGATGATGTTGAGGTCCATGCCGTCGTTGTAAGGATACCCCTCCTTGAAGTAGTCCTCGTTTCTTCTAAAGTTGTAGGACACATCCCTTACATTGTCTGCCACCGTATAAGGACCTGACCCGTTGAACAGCTTCCACTCCGAGGGATGATGGGGCCTGCCAAGCTCCTCAATGGTCTTCTTGGATGCCATCAGCCATATATCCAGGGCCAGACCGGGAATGAAGTCGGGCAGCGTATCCGAGGTCACCATCTCTATGGTCTTCCCGTCTATGACCCGCAACCCGTCTTCCACCAGGTGT
Organism: Dehalococcoidia bacterium; assembly: GCA_965219725.1. GTDB lineage: Bacteria > Chloroflexota > Dehalococcoidia > Lucifugimonadales > JAGWBF01 > CBDCOF01. The sequence continues at coordinate 486,420 of CBDCOF010000001.1, forward strand.
TCGTGCCATATCTGGGCAGTTGGCTTCCGGTCCCTATCTTCCCAGATATGGGGGTAATTGTCCGGGTGCCACATATTGTCCAGGCTGTAGAATACGTCCTCGGAGGTGATGGGCGTGCCATCGTGGAACCTGGCGTTGTCACGCAGGCGGAAGGTGTATGTAACGCCGTCCGGGTCCAATTCCCAGGACTCACAGAGGTCACACCTCACATCGTTTATGTCCCTGGTCTCAGGGTTGAACTCAATCAGATTGCTAAACACAGGGGACATGAACCTGTTGAGGGGAGACCCGAAGGTCCAAATATCCCGTGAGGGGACATTGGCGTAAGCCTGCATCGGGATGACGCCACCCTTTTGGACAACGGACGCCGGCGGGGGTGCGGTAGTAGGGGTGGGCGCGGCCGTTGGGGCAGGGGAGGTCCCACTCACGGGCGTGTCTGTGGGCCTGAATATGGGTGTAGGAGGAGCTTCCTGGGTTATGGTCAGCACCGGGCTAAGCTCCGTGGGAGTCGGGGTAGCTTGTGGTCCCCCGTCCTGTGGTCCTGAAGTGGGTGTGGCCGTAGGTGCTTCATCTCCGCCACAGGCCACCGCTGCTGCCAGCAGCAGTATCACCACAGTAAATGCCAGGGCCCTGGGCATGAGTAACCATTTATGCGCCATGATTAAGCCTCCATACGAGCGGATTGCCCGACCATAAGTAAGACATTCGCCACAAGCTATCAGATATTCATATCATTGTCAATAGTTCCCAAATCCATGACTCTGATAGATATTCGAGATAGTTTTATGGCTGGATATGGCATAATCAATGGGAAACAAAGTGAACGCTATGCTTCATATAAGCGCGGAATGAGCTAGTCCGGTCCTCTACCGTCACTCCAGAAAGTTAGATGCGCCGGATATGATTTCATTGTTGCCGGTGGGAGCAAGCCGGGGATTGAGGAGAATAGCCTTGGTCGAGTCTTCAATACCACGTTGGTTGTCGCCCAGGTGGTAGTAGGCGATGCCCCGGTTGTAGTAGGCCAGGGCAAATTGGGGATCGAGTTGGATGGCCTGTTCATAGTCGGAGATAGCCCTTTGATGCCGGCCTAGCTTGAAGTAGGAAAGGCCGCGAGCGTTGTAAGCCGGGGCGGACTGAGGGTCGAGTCGAGTTGCCTGGTCATAGTCGGAGATGGCCCTCCGGTACTGGCCCAGCCCATGATGAGCAAGGCCGCGGATGTAATAGGCCCCGGCATCCTGGGAGTCAAGGCGGGTAGCCTCGTCCAGGTCTTCTATGGCTTTCTGGAATTCACCGATGGCATGATGGGCCACACCCCGGCTGTAGTGAGCCTGGGCAAGCTCAGGGTCGAGTTGGATAGCTCTAGTCAAGTCTTCTATGGCCCTCCGGGTATCGCGTACCTCATAGAGGACAATGCCCCGATTGTAGTAGGCCCCGGCAAGTTGAGGGTCTAGGCTGAGGGTCTTGTCGTAATCGGGTATAGCCTTATGGTAGAGGCCTGCCTCGTGGTGTATGCGCCCCCGGCTGTAATAAGCCCTGGCAAAATTGGGGTCCAGACGGATAGCCTCGCTAAACTCAGCCAGGGCTTCCTCGGAACGCCCCTGCTCCTGAAGCTCCAAGCCGGCAGTATAAACCTTCTCCGCAACGCTTTTGCCGCTGCATCCCGCGGGCGACAGGGCCACTGCGGATAATAACGATAATGAGACCAACAGGGGGACAGCAAAGAATTTTGTGAGAGATGTTCCAGAACGATATAAATGATGTATAGGTGGACTCCTCATTTCTCTGTGCCGCAAGCGCTATACTATATATGTGATGGGTGGGTGGCTCCTACTGATAAGTGAACAAAGAACTAAACGATGGCGACTCTCTGTCGTCACTCCCGCGAAAGCGAGAGTCCACCCCCCGCCCCTGGATTCCGGCCTGCGCCGGAATGACGGTGGGGCGGGATGCCGCACCCTTTAGGGTGCGGTGGGTTACCCAACATCTCGATTTTCATAATAATCACTGTACTGGTTGAAGGCGCTGGTTAGTCAGGCTCGACTATGATGAGCCTGTGGTTCACGGTCACGTTGGTCAGGGTCTGCACGTGGCCGCTGGGCCATCGGATGGAAACGGAGTCTGCAAGCTCAGCCGTGCCAAGGCCGAAGTGGGCCTCCAGCATATTCTGGCCCATATAGCTGGCTCCCGCCGATACCTCCCTGGTCTGGGTGGTCCCTCCCGCGACTACCGTTATCCGGGCTCCGATGCCGTCCCTGTTGCTGGTGGCGCCCACGGGTCTGATGACCAGCCAGTTGTTCCCGGAGTTGCAAAGGTTCTCGAAAAGCCTGGCCCTCTGCCTCAGATTGGCGACGAACAGGTCAAGGCACCCGTCGTTATTGTAGTCCAGGAAAGCGCCTCCCCTCCCCGTTCCGGGGTCATCGGCGCCGCTTGCCGGGGACACGTCGGTGAAAGCGCCCTTGCCGTCGTTTCGTAAGTCGCCTCGTAAATCGTTGCGCAAGAGGACGTTGGGCTGTTCCTCCGGGTTGGGGGCCTCGGACCCTTGCAGGTGCCCGCTGACCAGGTAGAGGTCCTCATCTCCGTCGTTGTCGTAGTCGAAGAACACTGTGCCCCAGGCAACACGGTCCATACCCCCGACCACGCCTGCCCCTGCCCCTGCTTCGGAGGTAGCGTCAGTGAATGTCAGGCCGTCGCCGTTATTGTTCAGGAGGACGTTGTTATGGATGTTGGTGATGAATAGGTCCAGGAAGCCGTCGAGATTATAGTCTCCTACTGCCAGGCCCATCCCGAACATGGGAACGGCAGCGCCGGAGCCCGGGACGCATGTGGAAACGTCGAAGAATATCCATTTGCCGTCTGCCCCTTGCCCATCGTTTCGCCATAGAACGTTGGGCCTAACGGCTGCGCCGAAATCGTTGACCACGTACAGGTCCAGGTCGCCGTCGTTATCGAAGTCCATCCATCCGGGCTGGAAACCGGCGCCCCAGATATTGCCCACAGACTCCCGCCTACCCGGGAGTGACGAAGGGGTGATAAGGCTGCATGGGCCGGCATTTGTTGGGTCCTCCGGGTCTCCAAGCAGGGCGGTGACGTTGGCAAATGTACCGTCGCCGTTGTTGCGGTACAACACGAGATGGTCGAGGGCGTCAACGAGTTCCTGCAAATCAGGGGGTTGTTTGAAATTTTTCTTGTGCACGTGCCTTACAACAATCAAGTCAAGGAAGCCGTCCCGGTCATAGTCACCCCATGCGCATCCCATAGACCTGTGCACTCTATCGGAGTCTTCCAAACCCGTATCGGTGGCATGGGTGAAGGCCCTGCGGTTATCATTGCGGAAGAGCTTGCTAAAGCCGAAGTTAGTCACGTACAGGTCCATGTCGCCATCGTTGTCGTAGTCTGCTGCGCAGCCCCCGTTTCCTTCCGATTGAGGGTCATCCACACCTGCTGCAACGGCTACATCAATGAAAGTCCCGTCCCCGTTATTGCGATAGAGTGCATTGGGCCCCTCTGAGTTGGTTATATATATGTCCTGAAATCCATCGTTATTGAAGTCTAGCACGATTACGCCAGCCCCTACGTCCACAAAATCAGCCTCAGACTTATGATGAAGGAAGTCCACTCCCGACTTGAGGGTCGCATCCTTGAAGACCGGCCCTTGGGGGAGGCTATGGACGGCCTGGACCTCATAAGATGTACCGGGCGTACCGGACGTACCGTTGGATACGTTGTCTGCGCCGAAAGCTTCGGCAGAGAATGTGTCCTGCTGGGGTATCAGCGACGCGAGTCCCAGGACTACTATCCCTCCGAAGGCTCCCAGCGCCCAGGTAGAGGTTGCAAAGGTTGCTATGGCCCTTTTGGGCATGATATTAGCCAGGCCCCAGAAGGTTATCGGGCCGCCGGCGGCTGCGGTGAAAAGAAGGGCCGCCGCCGGCGCTGTGCCCATCCCCAGCAACAGCAGCAGCGCCACCAGGGGTATCTCGAACAGCAGAGGCACGTTGATCAGGATGCCAAAGGTGGCGGCGAGGGCAACTCCCGTCAGGTCGTTGCCCAGGTAGGTTGATACAACATCCGGGCTTAACCACTGAATCACCAGGCCGCTGGCAAACCCGGCCACCACCATGATTGGCCCTATCCGCACCAGATAGCCAATGCTGGACTTGGCCCAGTCCCAGGACCCTTCCCTGAGGACCGTCCTCCAGGAGGATACGTCTTGGTCCTGGGGTGGCCCCGGCGCATCAGGCTGGATGGGCAGAGGGCAGCCAGTCTTGCGCATGACCATCACAACCAGAGGGCCTATAAGCAGAGCTCCGATGAGGGCCATGATGAGCCGGCTGAACCCCAGCATGGGCGTGAAAACGAAGAAGACCATGGCTAGGGCCGGGATGTTCATGGTGGCTGACCCCTGCACCATGGCTATGGCGCCCTCTATGCCCCCTCCCCTTTTCTGGAAGGCAGTGGAGACGGGGGTTATGCAAGCGGAGCACAGGTTCATCACGGGGCCGAGGGTAAGGCCCTTGATGGTACGCCTGAATACCCCGCCCCTTGAAAACCCTGTTCCACTGCCCGGCGGAAACAAGAAGGCTTCAGACAGGCCGGCTACCAGGAAGGCAAAGATCATTCCGATGGCTACGAGCCGCAGGTAGGTTATGGAGAAGACCCACCATCGTTCCAGGAGGGTGCTGCCATCCTCCCGTTCAATGCAGAATCCCTGGAAACACTGGACCTCCGGCGCGGAAACGGCTTCCAGATCGCTTCCCACTACATCCAGCTTGGGAAAGCGGTTGAAGGAAAGAAACAGGCCCAGGATTACCACAAGCAGGAGGATTCCCACGGCCCGTTTTTTGTGAAGCGATGTAGTAAGCAAATTTTGGTCTTTTTAGTGGCTAGTGGACCCCGTTCCCGGTAGTCGCGGGGGCTAGGCGCTAACCACTCGCCACTCCCAACTAGCTCGTTCCCCGTAGCCGCGGGTCCAGAACGTCCCGCAGGGCATCTCCCAGCAGGTTCCACGCAAACACGATTACGGCTATAGCCAGGCCGGGGTACACCGCAAGCATGGGAGACTTGTACACGTCGCGAGTAGCATTGGACAACATGCCCCCCCAGGATGGTTCGGTCGGAGGGGCGCCTACCCCCAGGAAGCTGAGGGACGCCTCGGCAATTATCGCCCCGCCCAGGTGTAGAGTTAGCATTATGATGTACAGGGCCATAACGTTGGGGACCATGTGGCGGATCATAATACGCCAGTGTCCGGAACCCACCGCTAGGGCCGCCAGTATGTAGTCCATCTCTTTTATAGACAGAGCTTGAGAGCGCACGATACGGGCGGTGCTGGGTATGAACCCAATGCTCAGGGCGATTATCACGTTGTTGATGGATGCCCCCCCAAGGGCAAGCATAATTGCCACTGCGAGGATAAAGCCGGGGAAGGCCATCAGGCCATCAACAAGTCTCTGGACTATCAGGTCTGTAATCCCCCCAAAATGGACACTTGCGACGGCCACCATCATACCTATCGTGGTGCCAACTAACGATGCGACCAAGCCCACGTACAGAGATATTCTTGCGCCATAGATGAGCCTGCTGAATACGTCACGCCCCAGATGGTCGGCTCCCAGCAGGCGGCCTTCCGTCCCGGCTTCTGCATAGACTCTGGTGTAGCTGGTCTTATACTGGTCTTGAGTTGCGATCTGGGGGGCGAAGATGGCGACAAGTATGAGAATAACGGCTACTACTGCCCCAAAGGTGCCCAGAGGCTTTCTTCGGAGAAAGCTGCCCACGTTCTGTAACAGAGTGCGCTTTGGTCTCAGCCCAGCGATGGCTTGCTCAGCAGAGGTCGCGGGGACTCCTCGCTGCTCACTCATTCCCGCCTCCGTGATGTTTAATAGCCGTGTTGCGTGGCGCTGTTAGGTGTAGCGGATTCTTGGATTCAGCCAGGCGTAGAGCAGGTCCAGGAGCAGGTTTATAACCACCACCACTACCGCTATAGACACAACTAAAGCCTGGACCATGGTGAAGTCCCTCTGAAGAACGCTGTTAATCAGCAGTCTGCCGACCCCGGGCACCACGAATATGACTTCGATAATCAAGGTGCCGGCAAGGAGCCGACCAAACTCGTAGCCGGAAGCAGTAACCACCGGCAGGATGGCGTTCCTGAGGGCGTGCCGGGAAATTATCACTCGCTCGGTGAGGCCCTTGGCCCTGGCAGTCCTGATGTAGTCCTCCCTGAACACCTCCAGCATGGAGGAGCGAGTTACCCGCGCTATGAACGCCATATTGGAGAAGCTGAGGGCCAGGGCAGGGAAGACCATGTGCCGGAGGTTTGCCACAGGGTCTTCCCATAGGTTAACGTAACCTATGGGGACCCAGTCGAACACAACGACCAGGACCAGGATCATCAATATGGCCACCCAGAAGTTGGGAAGCGCAATGCCGGAGATGGCTATAATCCTGGCAAGGTAATCTATGGGGGTGTCCTGTTTTATTGCGGACAATACCCCTATGGGCACAGCTACAAGGGTAGCCAGAATTACCGAGAAAACAGCTAACTCAATGGTGACGGGATATTTCTGCTTCAGGTCGTCGGAAACCGGGGTCTTAAAGTAGAAAGAATCACCAAAATCCAGACGCACCAATCCCCACATCCAGCGCCCATACTGCTCGAAGATGTTCTTGTCCGTCCCCAGCTTCTCCCGAATCCTCTGGAGCTGCTCCTCGGTGATGTTTATGTCCTCTTCCTGGGCATCTCCTCCCGCCAGGAGCATGAGGGCCGGGTCGCCGGGGACAACCCGCAAGATTAAAAACACTATTAGCGTAATTAGTATCAGCGTAGGAATGAACAGCAGGATTCTTTTGGCTATATAAGCCTGCATCCCTATACCTCACCTTGGGGATTCGTTCCGTGTCGAGATGCCCGAATGTATCACATTTGTTATGTCATTGTCAATGATTTTTTAGTCTAATAAGCCTTGGGCGCAATACATGATTTCGACGCTCGATGAACGTTTTGCGTGTAAAATTCATAGCCTTGCGTGTCCAAGAAGCATATCTGGTCATAGGATGGATATGCCTTACGGACAGCTACCGCACCCTTCAGGGTGCGGCATGTCCGCCGTGGGATGTATGACGCATCTACTCCGACGCAATGTTTAATAATTATGGGTTGGATGCAGGGACCCTCGCCTCGGATTCAGCCAGGCGTACAGGACAGTTCCTTCAGTGAAACTATCCACGCATCGGCCCGCCCGTCTTTGGTCTCCATAATACCTACGTGACCCAACCCTATGTACATATTGGGGCCCGGGCTGGTGGGACTGCCGGGGTTGACCATCAGCAGCCCGTCCTCACGGACCACCTCCGGCACGTGGGTATCCCCATAGACCACCACGTCCACCGGTCCCTTGAACTGGTTTCTGAAGAAGTATTCCAGGGGGAGTTGAGGATAGTTGAAGGTGTGGGTCATTCCGATGGTAAGGCCATCAATCCGGAGGACCTGATATTGCTTCACCCTGGGGTCGTTTCCAAAATCGTAGTCATCGTCGTTGTTCCCCATGATGGCGTATACGGGAGCAATCTCCTCCAGCCAGTCCAGGGCTCTACGGACCTGTATATCTCCGGCGTGGAGGATGAGGTCAACGCCTCGGAAGGCGCGCTTTACCTCTTCCGGCATCTCCTTAGATACGATGGGTATATGGGTATCGGATATGAGGCCAATCTTCATTTGTGTTCCTCCATGTTTTAAGGGCTTCAGTGCGCCTAGCTGCGCAACGCATCGGCCAAGGGCCTGCCGCACCTCAATAACCTGAAAGGTATTCTTTGGTCTCGGAAACGAATCAGGTTGTCGTCGCGCAAAAGTCGTTCGCGTTCTATGCGGTTCAAATCGCCGCCAAATACCGCAATGGGACGGAACCTGACTTGCTCGCCTGGGGGAATAATCCGGTCGGCAATAATGGCACTCGCACGGAGCTGAGGCACGATTTCACTGGCGCTGGGCTTGCCTCTCTTCAACTCCATCGGGGCCAACCAGGAGTCATTGCCGCCTCCGATGAAGATATAGTCGCATCTTCTTTCGTTCTGACTGACGGGCGTTTGTGGATGGTCCATATCTATCAGAATGTACGGTGTAGGCGCGTTGTTCAGCCGCAACGAGCAACCCTCCTTCTGGCATCTTGTCACCAGGCACTCGGATGAAACCCTTTCTCTTACCTGGCTAACTATGTCTGTCATCTAGTTCGATTCCACTCCATCTCACTTGAAATATCTACCCATCGGTTATAGAGGGCTTCGGTTGTGAGGCTGTAACCGGCGGGAAAGGTGCCGGATTCCACGTCCATCGGTATTTCCCGCACCACCGATCCCCTGGGGCGCTGCTTGGGCTCGAACAGCCACACTCCCACTTCATCGGGGCTGAGGGCGAAGTCCGCGCCCGCAAGTGCTTCCCGCTTGGATTCCGGAAGCTCCGACAGGCGCACCAGGTTAGCAAGCTCTTCCAGCACCCATTCGCTGTGGGTGGTGAGGATGACCCGGATGCCTGAGCGTACTGCCGCTGCCAGCAGCCGGGTGAACTCCACCTGCATCGCCGGGTGCAGGTGGGACTCCGGCTCTTCGATGATGAGGGTCTCGCCAGGGCTGACTACGTGGCGCAGGTACAGGGCCACCGGTGCAAGCTCCGATACCATTGATGAGGTATTCATAAGGGGCAAGTCTTCCTTCCATCCTTCCGGCTGATAGGAAAACACAGGGTATCTGGTGGCCGACTCTTTGCGATGCACTGCTCCTTTGAGGATTTCTTGCTCAAGCCGTGCAGCAAGGTCCGGACTATCGGACGTCCTTCGCCGCTCTTGTGCATCCCTCTCGCCCAATTGAATAAGCTGATCCAGAAAATCAGCAAGGACCCCGGATAGGGCGGGCGAAGGTTCTTCACGTTGGAGTCCGGCGCGCGACGCGTTCCTGACCAGGGAGCTTACAACCAACTGGTGGGCGTGCATCACCCCCGCACGGTCGGCGGGGAGATAATAGGCCGCGCGGCTCAACGGGTTGACAAGGTAAGAACCTGACCCTCTGGCGAGTCCGCCTATTATCATACCCAATCTAGGTAGCCTGTCGTCCTCATTGGCAGTATCTCTCAGGTCATTAAGAAGAAGGCGCAAGTTGTCAATGATTTGAGAAGACCAGTTACTATCAGCCGGCACAAAGCGTAGGGGAGTGGTGTCGGGTATTGAAGGGGTGATCTCGCGCTCTGAGCCGTCAATGGTGAATTCGTAGCCGATAGACTCCACATCCCCATCCGCGGCGGGAATCGGCCTCTGCACCGAGACCTTTGCGCCACTGCCTGCCCGGTTACGTGCCAGGTGCCGGGTGTCGGAGACGCCGAAGCAGCGCGCAAGTTCGCGGTCTAGGAGATTGGCTAACTCCCCTGCCCCTCGCAGCCGGAGGCGGACCAGCTTTGCGAAGGGTTCCGGCACGGCAACCTCCTGCTCCTGGGAAGATATTGCGCTAAACCACTTAATCAGGCCGTCAATATCTTCAGGGTACATGGGCCGGTCATCTTCGGGGACGGGGGCATCGAAAACTGTGAACCCTCCTGCCCCAGGGTTGGATCTGGAGCGGAAAATATAGTCGAGAGCTTGGTCATTGAAGAAGCGATGCAGCGCATATACCAGCATCGCCAGGTAGGACTTCCCCGTATTGCTTGGGCCGACGAATACGGTCATCCGGCGCAGGTCTATTTTCGCCCTGGCTATCGGGCCGAAATTGGTGATGTTTAACTCAAGGTTCTTCTGGTGAGGCCCTGTGCTCGATGCGCTCATTGCTGCGTCCTCCCTGGCTGCGCCCTGTTAAAATGACCGGACCGCCTGCCACATTGGTACACTACAACCAGCTTATCACACCACCATGTCTATTGGTCAGGTGTGTTTTGGCTGCTGCGCTCCAGGCGCTCCTCCAGCCGGCGCAACGCCGCTTGGGTTGAACGAATATCGCGCAAGAGCTCTTCCCGGGACACCGGCTGCTCCAGGGTTTGAAGGCGTTCTGTCTTGGCCTTGTCCAAATTATTGATGACCACGGCGATGAAGAGATTTATCACCACAAAGGTGCCAATTATCACAAAGCTGACGAAGTAAATCCAGGCCAGGGGGTTCATCGCCATGGCGGCGTACATGATGTCGGTCCAGTCTTCCAGGGTTATAACACGGAATAATGACAGTACGGAAATACCCAGATTTCGCCAGTGGACGGGATCATGTTCGTGGAAAAGGTGGTAGCCGATAATGGCATAAATGTAGATGATAATGCTCATCAGCAGCATAATATTGCCCACGCTGGGGATGGAGCGCACCAGGGCGGAGACAATCAGCCGCAGTTCCTTGATAGCCGAGATTAGCCTGAGGACTCGCAATAAACGAGCGAGCCGGGCAACCATAGCCAATTCGCCGGTGGCCGGAATCAGCGAGAACACTATCACCAGGAAGTCAAAGACGTTCCAACCGTCCCGAAAATAATTATCCACCCGGGGCGCCACCGCAATCATCTTGAGCAGGGCTTCAGCGATGAACACACCCAGCACCACTTGATTTCCAAGGTGCATCCATCCTCCGTATTGGCGGACCAACGCCTCGGAAGTTCCCATACCCAGCAATGCGCCATTGCCTATGATGAGGGCGATAATGGAAAACTCGAAAGCGGGCGCGCTGACCAATCGTGCAGCGAGCGCCCGGCAAAGGGGTAAGAGAGGACGTTTCATCATTCCGTCATTTTATCTTTCTCAGAAGTCCGGCGTCGCCTGCTCTGCGCTCCCGTATTTGTCCGGTTTCTCAAAGACTTCTATGTTCGGGAAGAGGCTCAGGCGCAGGTTTCCCAGGACCGCAGACTTGGGAACGTTGAAGGATGTGCTCTGGCCTAGGCTGTGGTTACGGCCCTCGAAGATGGAGCTGCCAGGGTAATGGTCCCTGGGATGGGGCGTACTTCTTATCCAGGTTGGCCTGCCTGCCTGGCATAACCCGAAAGCGGCACTTCGCCTATGGTGGTCGCCCTTATAGGCGAAATGGTTCCCTGGCATCTCTCCGCTACTATACCAGGCAGGGTGAGGATGGCACGGAAAGCGGTCAGACTATGCTGCGACCACCAGACGTGGGGGAAGTACAAAGGAGGTAAGGTGTTACTTGTAACCCGTTCCCTCTGGGACTCTACGCCGATTTCCTTGACATGGAGCCACTCTTCGATAAGCCGCTTGGGGGCGTTCATGTCGGTTTGTATTTCCTTTGGGTAATGGAGGCATTAAGCGTCTGACATACCTATTTTGTTGAGAATTTCACTAGCCAAATCCCTGAAGTCGGTGTCCGCATCCTTGACCGCGGCGGCGTGGCTGCCAAAGGCCCCGTCTGCGGTGGTCAGGTTGAAGATGGGCTTGCGCGCTTCCTGGGCCATCGGGACGAGGCTCCGGTAATGCTTGACGGTCGCCAGGGAGTTTTCGTCCTGGCCCGGTGTGGGCGGGTAAGGGCCTTGCCCCGTTTTGAGGTTCCGGGCGTATTCCCCAGGCATCCGGTTAACCCACTTGTCATAGGCCTGTACCGGGCGGCCCAGGCGGACACTGTGCTGCTGCACCACATAGCCGACAGGAGTCATCTGCCCTTGAGGAATGTCAAATTCGGGCTCCGGCCAATTTTCCTTTCGTCTTTGCCATTCATCCCGCCATCGTTGCAGGGTAGGGCCGAGGTTCCGCAGACCCTGGAGGGAAAATAGGTCAGCCCCCAGGGGGACGATCACATAATCGGTGGCAATGAGTGCGGAACGGTTGATTGCGCCAAGGTTGGGGCCAACGTCCACTAGGATTATAGAGGCGTTCGACTTTTCGGCCCCGCGCTGGATGATGGTCGAAAAGGCTGTCAGTATTCTGAAGGGACGGTATAGAGTACTGGACCCCATCGCATTGGGCCATTCGGCTGATAACGTATCCTCGAATCCCGCTAGGTCTAGGTCTCCTGGAATGAGACTCAAATGGGATGTAATTTCCTGGAGCTCCGGCGGTTGCAGGTCTCCAACCTGCATCAAGGGCTTCAAACATTGAAAGATGGTGCTTGCGGATGAGGGGGCATCTTTGTCTTCATATATGGCCTCCAAGCGGTCTTCTTCGAGAAACATGCTGGTGAGGTTGGCTTGGGGGTCAAGGTCTGCCGCTACGACGGTAAAGCCCAATTTGGCGTACATCCACGCCAAATGATAAACCAGAGAAGTTTTGCCAACGCCACCCTTGTTATTGAAGAAGGTGAGGACTGGAACAGCCATTTCGATTTCTCCTTTTAACTGTTCGCTGACTTTATGGTGACGAGAACATTGTTCATATCAACATTGAATTCGATGTCTGGGTGCCCGGCTTCTTGCAGCAGCCTCCTGGCCAAGGGTATTCCTATCCCGAAGCGTTGCACGAGTCCCAGGGTCCGCATCGCCTCGGCCAGATTGGGGTTACGGTATGCGGTTATGCCAGGCTGACTGAAGTTGTCCACGGTTACTGACCCGAACACACCACCGGGGCTGATGACTTCGATGCGGTCATTATACCAGTAAACCCGCGCAGGAGCGTTGTTCCCCTCGTAAGAGCGGTGCATGACAGCATTGTGGGCGATCTGTCGGATGGCTGCGACCGGATACGTGCTAGTCCGCCGCTCGACGGGTCCTGATGTAACCTCAACCGATGTCCGGTTATGGCTATTCAGCTTCTCGTCAAGACGGCGCAGAACTTCCGTGATGGTACCACTGATTGCCTCTTCATCGGATATGGGGTCCGTTAGTCCATCGCCGTTGAGTCTCAGGAATTGAATATATGCTCCGGGTATGTAGTCTAGGGTCCGTTTGCCCAGCACAAGTATTCCCAACAAGGTGGGAGTTGGCTCGTCGGGCGATGCAATCATCTTAGCCGAGGCCAGTTGTTCCTCAAGACTGCGGTCATTGGCTTCCAGAATATCCGGTGCGAATGCTTGCGCCAGGTATTCGTGCTGGAACTGGACCAAGTCCAGGTCGCGCAGGGTGGCCGAGGGGATGGGATGTATATCGAAGGGCATGTCTCGGTAACGGCGCTTCTCGCTGAGGATGCGCTCGTCCTGTGCCGTCGCGACTCCCCGGCGTGCGCCGGTCCGGACGTGTATTCTGCCGCGGCAACGCACCGGTGGTGAGTCTGACGGCTGCACGATGACCACCGCAACGTCCCCGCCGTCAAGAGACCGCTTTTCCACCGTCATCGAGGGCGGCGGCACGATATTGCCGTCGGTCTTCATATCTGCCAGTTGCCGGAGCATTTCGTCGGTGATTGACAAGCCGGCGACCGCGCCGTTATCCCGCACCCCGACGAAAATCACCCCGGGTTGGTCATGTTGGGGCAGGTCGTTGGCTAAGGCGCAGATGGCCTCTCGGATGGTGTTTGGCGCGCCTCCGCTGAGAGATTCCTTGAACTCGACGCGGTCCGATTCGCTTTGGCGCAACAATAGCATCAAGTCCTCGTTTTCGAGGGTTGTCACTATGACTCCTCCTCTCTGGGTGCATGTAGGTTAAGACACTGCCTTCTCCTTTACTCGCCGGCTAGGAGCACTCGCAGCGCTTTCTGCGCGTCGTCGGCGCGGGAACGCTTACCTGAGTAATTGGGTGCCTCAGCTATCTCGGCATGTGGTAAAGGCTGATCAGAGGATGAGTCTTACTACCAAAAGGACTGTTGTCGCCGAGTCCATTATAGCCCAAAACGTGCCGACTGTAAGCATTCGTCATACGTGTAGCAGGGCTTTTCCGTTCTCAGCATCAGCCCATTGACAAGCTTATGATGAGCAGGAATAAGACCCACTCAGGCGGGCCTGTAGGACTGTCCCTTGCTGTATAAGCCCATAGTTGAGGGTGGCGAGGGGCAGCAATCAGGGCGCGAAGCGGTAAACTACGGGTAGCTCCGCCGCGTCTGTGACACTGGAATCGGTGTGGTGGGATATGTGAACGTGGCCCGTGCCACAGTCCCCGAACTCGTCACAGGATATGACTCCGATGATGCCATTGAAGCCGATGGTAGCGGTCAGCGCCTCCCGAAGCCTGGCCCGGTCTATGTATAGAGTATCTCCCTCGGCAACTGCGACCTCCTCAATGGCCCTAAGGAGGATGGTGGTTGCATCGTAGGCGTGGGCCATGTAAGCGGACGTGGGGGCCTCGCCGTACTGTTCTCGATAGGCGGCGATGATCTCGTCGCCGCTCTTGCCCGTCGCCTCATTGACATTGTTGCCGAAGTCCAACTCCGGGCCTGGGAAGTAGATGCCTTCCGACTCGGGGATGGCCATGAACTCGGAGACTAGCAGGGCCGCACCGCCAATGAGGGTCACGTCTTCAAGTCCAGGAATCTGGTCAATCTGCCGGACTATGTATGCGCCTTCGTCCGGGAAGAGTGGAAAGAAGAGGCCGTCCGGGTTATCCTCCGCAATTTTAGTCAGGACGGGGACCATGTCCTTGTCGCCCCTGCTGACGGAAGCGGTGAAGACGGAACCTCCCATCTCCTCGAAGGCCGTGGTGAAGGCTCCGGTGAGCCCGGTGGTGTACGGGTCTCCGTCGTGAATGGCAGCCATCCTGCGCAGGCCAAGCTCGTCGTAGGCGAAGCGGGCTACTACCTGGGCCTGGTAGAGATCGTTGCTGGAGGTCCTGTAGTAGCCGGGATGGTAGTTGGAGCCTGCATTGCCCTGGAGGTCGGAGGTCAGCGAGGGGGACGTAGTGGAGGGCGCAACCATTACCAGGCCGGCCTCGCTGAGGATTGGCGAAGCGGCGGCGGCAGCGACAGAGCAGGCGGTCCCGATGACGCCGACGACTCTGGGGTCGCCGATAACCGTATCGGCGGCGGCGCGCCCGCCTTCCCCGGTGCAGAGAGAATCGAGGCCCGCGCCCACCGAGACATTATATCCTTTGATGGGGCCATAGTCGGCCAACGCCAGAACAACGCCACGATGCGCAGGAATGCCCAGGTCCCCGACCCCTGTGAGTACCACCATCGAACGTATATGAATGGCAGCGCCGGGGGGGACCTCCACGGCTCCCAGGTCACCCGCCTCGAAGCCCCCTTCGCTACAGGAGGCGGCCCCCAGAACAAGGACTGAAAGCAGGCCAAGCCAGCATAATGGTTTGAGACAGAGTTGGTATGTGGTCTTCATAGCGTTTTTTGCCCCGCATCCTAATCTTGGACTAACTCGTTGGTAGTGTCAAGAGTTGTGTGAATTGAGGGAGGGGCCTGTCCTCACGTCTCAAGGGTCCCTATTTGCCCTCCACAGTCACGCTGCTGCTCAGGGTCTCGCCGCGCCAGTGGAGTTTGTAGTATGAGTAAACCTGGGACGTCACCGCCTGGGCGCGCACCGGGTACTGGGCGAGGGCCTGGAACCTGAGTTCCAGTGACTCTCCCGCAGGCAGGTCTTCGATGTAGAAAATCACCTTGCGACCGGCGACTTCGTAGCGTTTGACGTTGGGGCTGCCTTCCACCAATGCCATCACCGTCTCGGCTACCGGGGCAAACCCCGTTGGGACGGCGACATCCAGCACGATCATGCCGGCGTCGGCTGCCTGGCGCTGGAGCGGCGCGAAGGTCAGATGGGCGGTGATGTCAATGGTGTCGTCAACCTCAACGTGGTGCGCGCTGTAGTCAACCTGGACCCGGAACATCTCATCTGACGGGGCCTCCACTTCGGGCATGTTGAAGCGACGCACGACCTGGACCACGACATTGCCCGATCCGGAGGTGAAGACATCCAGGTCTGCGCCATCGGGCAGTCCCACTGTCTGCACGACGTCAGCGTTGGACTGGTTGATTACCGCCTCGTGGCGCCAGTCGCCCACGACGAGTTCGACTGTCATATCCACGTCACGTCTGTCCTGTGCGGCGGACTCCGTCAGCGCCTGGAGGGCCACCACCGTGTCCTGGGTGGAGCCGAAGCCGCCCCAGGAATTTCGCTGCTCCACCAGCCACCGGGCCGCCCGTGACGCGTTAAATCCGTCGCCCCTCTGGAGTAGGGCCAAGATTGCGTAGCCGGTGGTCTCCACAGCAGCCAGCCCTCCCCAGTGCAGGGTGTCGTCGCTGATTGCCATGCCCATCAGTTGCTCGCGTGCGACGGCAGCCCTTGGGCTGCCGCCCAGCGACAGTGCACACGCCACGATGGCCATCGTGTATGAGTCTTCAATCTGAGGGAGACGCGATTCCAGGAACGCCAGCGCGCGGGCCGCTCCATCGCGGTCGCCCGCTTCCAGCAAAGCGATGGCGACGTATGCCGTGAGGGCGGTGTTACCCTTCAGTCCGCCCAGCAGTTCGTTATGATGGAGGAATCCCACAGGCTCGAAGGAGCCGTCGCTCCGCTGGTGGCTGCGAATCCAGTCATGGGCGTCTTGCAGCACCTTTTCGTCCACATAGATCAGGCCGTCGGCTTGGGCGAAGGACTTCAGCACGAAGGCGGTGAGCCACAGGCTGCCCTGGTCATCGCTCTGGCTGAAGGCGGAAAAACTGCCGTCGTTCCTGCGGTATATCAACTCCCTCTGATAGCCGGTGGTCATCAGATGCTCCGCTTTGGCCATCACCTCCGGCTTCAGTTGGTCCGAGGATTCCAAGTACCGGGTCACGTAGATGTTGGGGGCGAACAGAATCATGTTCTGCTCGCCGCAGCCGTAGGGCATCTGGAGCAGGTCTTCGAGGCCGTCCAGGGTCTGGGCCAGGTAGCTGCCGGTGAGGGTCACGTAGGTCCGGGCGGACCCCGGGATTGCTCTCGGCGGCGCGGCTATTTGAAAGCCGGCCTCATCGCTTGCCGACAGGATGGCGTTTTCGACAAACTCCTCCGCCACACCCTCCGGCTCCACCAGCAGGGTCTTGATCACCGAGTCTGCGGAGTCGCGGCTGCGCGCCGTGACCTTGATGGGCAGGCTGCCCATTTCCGTCAGGCGGATGTAGAAATCCACGCTGCCTACCTGGTTGGGTTGGACGGTCACCCTTTTGACGGCGGCGTCCAGTAGGGTGAAGTCAGTTGTTTCGTCCAACTCAACATGAAAGTCCTGGGGTGTGTCGAGGTAGTTGTATAGTGCGACCTTGACGGGGAACTCCTCGCCGCGAATGGCTGAGTAGGGCAGGTCCACTTGCAGGAAGAATGGCTGGAAGACGGTGAGTTCGGTGTTGGCGATGCTGAACCCGTGCTCCGGCGACACGCCGACGGCGCGCAGGTTCCAGGTGGTGATGCTGTCGGGCGCAGTGGCGGGAAGGGTGGCGTTGCCCGATTCATCGGTCATCAGGTTTGCCCATAGCCAGGTCTCGGGGAAGAACTGACGCACCCGCTCGACTTCGGCCAGGTCTGACCCGTTGGATGGGGAAGTATCTGCTGCCTGGGAAGGGACCGGCTCGTCCCGTTGCTCCAAACCCTCGCCGCCGCAGCCCATCAATGCGCCGCCCACCAGGACTATGACAAGAATTATGAACAGACTCAGGCCCGCCATGACCCGCCGGATAACGGCCACAAGCCCCAATATAATCGCCACTGCAAAGATGAGGATGCCCAGGGCTAGAAAAACTCCGAAAATTATCAGCACGATGATGAGCCCATAGCCATCGCCGTTTTCATCGTCTAAGTTGCGCCTGAACCGGGGGTCTTCAAACTGAGCGCCTTCGGGCAGGGACTTATCGCTCATTACCATCAGCCCGGACTCGCGAAAGGTGTCGGCTGCGCCGCGGGCTGTAACCTGCGACGGCAGGCGTTCCAGGTGCACCTCGGCCTGGGGAGCCAGATAGAGGCGTTCCAACTCTGCGAACACCTGTTGCAGGTTGAGGCGGTTCTCGGCCAGGATGAACACCGACCGGTCCACCACCGCCAGGCCAACCTTGGCAGGTCCCTCAGTGGTGACGCTGACCTCTACCGCTTCCCCCGGCCTGGCCTGGTCTGTGCTGAACTCGACGCCCATCTCCATCGGGTAGCTGGCAGACACCTCGAAGGGGATGTAATCGGCGGCCACCTCGTTGTTGGGTAGGACCTGGTACACCACCAGGCGGGACGAGGGGGCCATTTCAGGGGTCAGGGCAACAGCGATGTCCGGCGTGTTGGTAACGCTGGAGAAGACCACCCGGCCCCGGGCTATCACCTCATAATGGAAGTTGCGCGCTTCCTCGGTCGAGTGAACCTTGAAGCTCGCGTCTTCTCCAACCTCCGGCATTGGGTCTCCCGTCTGTTCCACGTGAATGAAGTTGCCGGAGGGCGAGTAGCCGGCCTCTAGGGCCAGGCTCGTCTCGGCATGTTCGGTCCGGGCGACGATGGTTACAGCCACCGCATCCTCGGGAGGGTCAAGGGTAATCAACTCGGTCCCGCCACGAACCTCCACGTCCTCCGAATCTTCGCCGATGGAATCGAACTCTTCGTTGAAGTACGTGAGGCTGACCTTCGCGTTGGTGTCCAAGGGCCGGTGGTCGGGTGTCTCCGCCACCAGCAGCAGGGACAAGGGCAAGCCCGGCTTGAAGTGAAGGCTGCCGGGAATCAGTTGCAAGTTCACCGGGGACTCCACCACTGTGAGTAGATGAGTAGCCTGCTCAACTTATCCGGTAGACTGTTCGCGGACGGTGACCTCCAGTTGCACGTTGCCCTGGCCTCCGGCGGCGGGAGTGCCTGCCATGTAGCTGGGAGTGGGCACCTCAAAGGCCGTCTCGCCGTCAATATCCTTGGTGAACCTGGCGTACTCCTCCCAATATCCCACGTATCGAGAAGCGGCGATCTCGACCTCCCCGCGCACCGGTTTGCCGAAGCTGTACTCGGCGGCGACGGTCCCAACGATGGGATCGTCGGGCAGAACCCACTCCTTGGGTAGGTCAACGGTGATTTCATACTTGGGCAGCACATAGGTCTCAACGCGGACGTCTAGTTGGGTAGATTGCTCGCCCGAGGTTGCGGTGAGCTTCCAGACGCCCAGGTTTGGCTCGGTGGACAGAGGCAGACCGGTCTCCGCCATGCCGAACCGGTCTGCCTCGACGGTGCGCTTGAATACCTTGATGCCCTTGGCATCCTGGACCTCCAGGGTTACGGGGCCGGGCACCGGCATCAAGTCGGTGTCCATCTGAAGCGCGCGGACGTGTACCTGCTGGCCCGGCTTGTAGATGGGCTTGTCCGTCTCTAGGAAGAGGACGGTTTGGGGCGTCCGCACCTGTACCTCTGCCGAATCGGTGAATTCTCCACCTTCGTCGCCTTCCACCTTGATGCTCAAAAGGTAGCTGCCTTGGGTGATGGCCGGCACGTCCAGGGGCACCGGGCCGCTGCCCGGGACTGACTCGGTGGTCTTGGCGATGGGCCGGTCGCTTCCTCGTTGGGAGAGGGCCATGTGAACGGTCCCCCGCGCCGGCTCCTCACCATTGAACAGAGACACCGAGAAGTTCTGTGTCCGTCCCGATTGAATCTCCGTAGGCGCAGTCACCAAGTAGCCATTGACCTGGGGTGAGTAAGAGGTAGCCGGCGCGCCCTCGTCTGGACCGCCGCTACCGCACGCCGCAATCACCAGGGCAGTGGTGATGGCTAGGGCCAGTACATAGAGGGATCGGACTTTCATGGCTGCACCCCTTCCCGTCGCGAGTTGCTCTGATAGACCGCCGCCGTCGTACTCATGCACCGAGAGGCCGTCTTACACCGGCTGCGGCACAAGACCATTATGGCGACGGTGCGCTGCAACTCAAATATCAGATGTGTAACATTCTCTGGGAAATTCGATACACAATTGTTACAGTTGTCGAGGGTTAACACCTGTCGGGTTAAGATGATAGAGTCCAACTGGGTATCCACGTGGCAGAGCTATCACATCAGGAATGACTCCTGCGCCAGAAGGACGGGGGTACTCAGCTGAACAACCTATTTTCATAATGAGACTTGCCTGGTCCATGCTAGAAGCAGTACGATGTATTGTATCCGTGATTCATACGAGATAAGACATGAAAATATCTGAGCGGGGACAGATCACTATCCCAAAGCAACTAAGAGACCGGTTCGGTTTGAATCAGGGTGTCGAGGTTAAAATCATACCGACGGAGCAAGGTCTGCTGATCCAGAAACGGACGGCATCGAAGCACCCTGTAGACCGGGTGTACGGCATCCTGGGCAAAGGTGGAAGCACCGAGGATTACCTTGAAGAAGTACGGGGAAGATGATTACCGCCGCTCGGCTCTCCCCAGGGCAACCACGAGGGCTACCCCTACGGGGCGACATACCGCCGAGGGTTGTGGGGGCAACCACGAGGGTTGCCCTTTGAGTTGCCATAGGCATTGAGAACCGAAAGCTGCCTGTGGAAATGGAAAGCCTTGCCTGGCGGGGCAAGTCAAGTCCCGTTTCTGTTGACCCTCAAGTAGTCCTATGCTAACCTTGAAGAGATACACCCCCAGGGCTTCAGCTTCTTTGTCCAATGGCCCTGGAGAGCAAGCAATATATAAGACGACGGCGGCAGGAGGGGTATCCATGCCGGATATGGACCTGATAGACCGGAACCTCCTTAATATAATACAGTCCAACTTTCCTCTGGTGGAAGAACCCTACCGGTGCATGGCCGATGAGTTGTCCATCTCCGAAGAAGAGGTCATCGGGAGGCTGGAAGAGCTTCGCCGGAAGAATGTGGTGAGACAGATTAGCGCCATATTCGATACCCGGCGACTGGGATACAAGACGAGTCTGATAGCTATGGCTTACGACCCCGACAAGCTGCATGACGGCGCTCTGACTATAAATGAGCATCCGGGGGTGAGCCACAATTACGCCAGGGAAGGCTCCTTTTACAATCTCTGGTTCACCCTGGCGGTGGCCCCGGGAGACAGCATCGAGGCCACTGTGGAGCGAATGGCGGGGGAGACGGAGGCCATATCCTTCCGTGTTATGCCCACCATCCGCTTCTTCAAGATAGGGGTCAACTTCGATATGGTTAAGGAGAAGGGAGCGGCTTACCAATATTACAGTCCCGACGGCTACAAGGAAGATGCCCGGATGAAGGACTGGAATAAGGCCGTGCCCATCAGCGACTTCGACATAGAGGCTATACGGGTGCTCCAGGAAGACCTTCCCATGATCTCCAGGCCCTTCGACGGCATGGCGGAGAGGCTGGGAGTCACCGTCCCGCGGCTTTTCGATATAGCCGGGGAGTTCCAGGAGAGGCTCATCATGCGCCGCTACAGCGCCGTCCTCCACCACAGGAGGGCTGGCTTTATGTCTAACGGCATGGGGGTGTGGATGGTCCCGCCGGAACAGTCTGAAGAGGTGGGAATGAAGATGGCCGCCCACCCGGCGGTGACCCACTGCTACGAGCGACCCACCTTCCCCGACTGGCCCTATACCCATTTCACCATGATTCATGCCACCTCCCAGGAGGGCTGCGAAGAGGTAGCCAGGGAGATTTCCGAGGCCACCAACATAACCGATTACCTTATGTTGTACAGCACCCGCGAGTACAAGAAGACCCGGGTTATGTACTTCGTCTAGGTCGTTATCCCGTAGAGATTCTTGCTATCCCGTAGAGATTAAGGTGTTATCATGGCCCCTTATTACCCTATCTATTTAGACCTCAATGGGAGGGCCTGCGTCATAATCGGCGGGGGTGAGGTTGTAGAACGCAAAATCCAGTACCTTCTGGAGTGCGGCGCCCTCATCACTATTGTTAGCCCCCAGGTGACCCCCGGCATTGGCGATATGGCCGACAGGGGTCTGGTGGCGTGGAAGCCCAGGGAGTACCTGGAGGGCGACCTGAAGGATGCCTTCATAGCCATAGCCGGGACTGACCGGCGCGCAGTGAACAAGGCGGTCGCCGATGAGGCCGAAAGGGAGAAGGTAGTCCTGAACGTGGTGGACGACCCCCAATTATGCACCTTCATCGCTCCGTCAATTGTGCGGAAGGGCGACGTGACCCTTGCCATGTCCACCGGCGGGGCAAGCCCGGCCCTGGCCCGCAAGCTGAGGGAGACCCTGGAGCACAGCCCGGCCTTGGAGTATGCCTACCTGACGGGGGTCCTTTCCAGGGCCAGGGGCGAGATAAGGCGCAGGGGCATAGCGGTGCATCCCGACCGGTGGCAGGAGTGTATCACCCCCGGCCTGGTGTCCCTGGTGAAGGACGGCAAAGAGGAGCAGGCGTTGGACCAGCTTCTGGCCGGACTTATGGAAGCCCGCCGGGAATAGGTTGACAAACATGAAGAAGCAGGTGCTCGTGGGGACTCGCGGCAGCGCTCTTGCCCTCATCCAGACGGAGGAGGTGCTGGAGCGGCTCAGGGCCGCACATGGCGATACAGTGGACTTCCAGATGGTCACCGTCAGGACCGGCGGTGACGCCGCGCCGGAGACTCCCCTCGCCCATTTGGGTCGCGGCATCTGGGTCAAAGAGATTGAAAGGCAGCTTCTGGACGGTGAGTTGGACATGGCCGTCCACAGCCTGAAAGATATGACCACGGTCCTCCCCGACGACCTGACCATCGGTGCGGTATGCAAGCGATTGGACCCCAGGGATGTGCTGGTCAATCGCTGGGGCCGTCCGTTGGCGGAGCTTCCGACCGGGGCCAGGATTGGCACCAGCAGCCCCCGGCGTCTGGCCCAGCTAAAGTCCTTGCGCAGCGACTTAGAGGTATTGCCCATAAGGGGCAACGTAGATACCCGCCTGAGGAAGGCCAGGGGCGAGGAGTATGACGGCGCAGTCCTCGCCTTCGCCGGCCTCGCTCGAATGGGGTTTGATGGTGAGGCGTCGGAAATGCTTTCCACGGAAGACTTCGTGCCCGCCCCCGGGCAGGGCGCTCTGGCTGTGGAAAGCCGCCGGGACGATGATGAGATGACGGCTTTGCTGGCCCCTGTAGAACATACACCCACCAGGCGGGCGGTCACCGCGGAGAGGGCCTTCCTGGAGGTATTGGGGGGAGGCTGCCAGGTCCCCGTAGGAGTCTATGCCAGGTTAGATGGAGACACCGGAGACACTATGGCAATGACGGTCTTTCTGGCCTCCCAGGATGGGAGCAAGGTAATGAAGACCAAAGTAACGGGCAGGGCTGACAGCCCCCGGGAAGTGGCCCTGGATGCCTACCGCCGGCTCATGGAGGGAGGCGCAGGCAGCTTGATAGAAGGCTAACCATTCACCTCCCGTCACTCCCGCGAAAGCGGGAGTCCACGCCCCGCCCCTGGATTCCTGCTTCTGCAGGAATGACGGTGTTGAGGGATGCCGCACCCTTCAGGGTGCGGTGGGGGAACCTAGCGCCGGCTATTTTCATAGCAGTGACGGTGATGCAAGCGAAGGGGATTGAGACGGTTGTGAATGTACCATTGGGATATGAAGTGAGGTAGGCCATGCCAAGACGTAGGCCCGACGAGATAGACTACGAGATCATAGGCGACGATATACAGGCCGTGACTATTACCCTGGACCCGCGAGAAGCCGTCCAGGCAGAGGCCGGGGCCATGATGTACATGGACTCGGATATAGATATGCAGACCTCTGCCGAGGGGGGACTGTTCGGCGGCCTGAAGCGGGCCATCTCCGGGGAGAGCTTCTTTATCACCACCTTTGCCAACGCCGGCGGGGTGAGGAGCACCGTCACCTTCGCTGCGCCTTACCCCGGCAAGGTGGTCCCCCTGGACCTGGCCCGGGATGGGACGTACCTGTGCCAGAAGGATGCCTTCCTGTGTTCCGCCTACGGGGTGGATATATCGGTGGCCTTCACCCGCCGACTGGGGGCCGGGTTCTTCGGCGGCGAGGGGTTCATCCTTCAGAAACTCTCCGGCGAGGGTCTCGCCTTCATCCACGCCGGCGGCACTGTCATAGAGAAGGCGCTGGAGCCGGGAGAGCGGCTGAGGGTTGACACCGGATGCCTGGTGGCCTTTCAGGAGTCGGTTGACTACGATATAAAGCTCGTCGGGGGAATCAAGACGGCCCTGTTCGGCGGTGAGGGACTTTTCTTTGCCACGGTGACCGGTCCGGGAAAGGTGCTGATGCAGACCCTGCCCTTCGCACGCCTGGCCGACCAGATAGGCAGCAGACATTCTCACCCTCAGATGAGAGGCAGAGAGAGTGACTCAGGGTTTAACCTGCCCTTTGGAAGGTAATATCCTCTGGAGTAATGGACGTGCCGGGTAAAGTATATCTTATAGGAGCCGGGCCGGGAGACCCCGGCCTGATAACCGTGAAGGGCCTTCAGCGCCTCCAGGAGGCTGAAGTGGTGGTCTATGACCGGCTGGTGGACCGGCGGCTTCTGGACAGGGCCGGCAGGGACGCCGAGATGGTCTTTGTGGGCAAGGGCCCCGGCGAGCGGGCGATGGAGCAGGAGGATATAAACCGCTACCTGGTAAGCAGGGCGCTGGAGGGGAAGACCGTTGCCCGGCTCAAGGGCGGCGACCCCTTCGTCTTCGGTCGCGGCGGGGAGGAAGCCCAAGCCCTGGCCTCGGAGGGAGTCCCCTTTGAGGTGGTGCCCGGCGTGACCTCGCCCATCGCGGCCCCAGCCTATGCAGGCATCCCCCTGACCCACAGGGGCATGGCCTCCTCCTTTACCGTGGTCACGGGGAGCGAGGACCCGTCGAAAGAAGATTCCGACGTTCCCTGGGAGGCCCTGGCCCGAAATGGCGGGACCCTGGTGGTCCTCATGGGATGGAGCGCCCTCGGCAGCATCGTGGAAGCCCTGATTAAAGAAGGGATGGATGCTTCCACCCCAGCAGCCCTGGTGCAATGGGGGACCGAGCCTTACCAGCGCACCGTTACCGGCAGCCTGCAAGACATCGTCCAGAAGGGCAGGGAAGCGGGCCTCAGACCCCCCGTAGTCGTGGTCATCGGGCAGGTGGTGGGCCTACGAGATGGAATGATGGGGGACGGGATAAGGTGGTTTGACAACAGGCCATTATTCGGAAAGCGGGTGCTGGTCACTCGCTCCCGCACCCAGGCATCCGCCCTCTCAGAAATGTTGGCGGCAGAGGGCGCCGAGCCTATAGAAGTGCCTACCATAGAGTTTGCGCCAATAGAAGACTACTCTCGTTTGGATGGCGCTATCGCCTCCCTTGGGAGCTATGGGTGGGTAATATTCACCAGCGCCAACGGCGTGGAATTCTTCTTTAACAGACTGAAAGTCATGGGCCGGGACTCAAGGGCCTTCGGCGGCGCAAAGGTGTGCGCCATCGGTCCTGCCACAGCCGCATCCCTGGCCCGGCATGGCATAAAAGCGGACTTTATGCCCCGGCAGTACGTCTCTGAAGCCATAGTCCGGGACATGAAGTTGATGGATGTTAAAGGCTCTTCGATTCTGCTCCCCCGCGCCGACATAGGCCGGGAGGAGCTTGCTGAGGGCCTGTCCCAACTGGGCGCTCAGGTGGAACAGTTGCCCGTCTATCGCACGGTTATGCCCCATGACTCCGGGGAAAAGGCCCGGAAGTTGTTGCAGGGCGGCAGCATAGACCTGGTGACCTTTGCAAGCTCATCAACGGTGATGAACCTGTTGGCCCTTCTCGACGGGGATGCTTCTCTGCTGGAGGGGGTCCAGGTGGCTTGCATCGGTCCCGTTACGGCCAAGACGGCCCATGAGAAGGGCCTCAAGGTGGATGTCATAGCCCAGGAGTACACTATCCCCGGGCTGGTGGACGCTATGAAAGAGCACTTCTCCGGCCAAGCCCAGGAGTCCCATTTTGTCTAACTCCCTTCCACAGGGGAAGGGAGAGCCATTGCCAACCATTGACCCTAACCGTTGACTAGGAGGTCTGTCACAATGGTAGCCTTTCCTCATGTACGTCTTCGCAGACTAAGGGAGCTTGCTCCCCTGAGGGTCCTTTCCCAGGAGACCCGCCTTTCCGCCAGCGATTTTATTTATCCCATGTTCGTCACCCATGGCAGGGATGTCCAAGTCCCAATTGAGCCCATGCCAGGCTGTTATCAGTTCTCCCTGGACCATCTCCTGGCCGAGGTCACCGAGGTGGCCGAGTTGGGGATACCGGGGGTTCTCCTCTTTGGAATCCCCCAACACAAAGACCCCTGGGCGCATGAGGCCTATGACGAGCAGGGGATTATCCAGGAGGCCATAAGGGTCATAAAGCAAGCGGTCCCCGACCTGCTGGTGATTACCGACGTATGCCTGTGCGAATATACGGACCACGGCCATTGTGGGGTAGTCGAGGACGGGCGGGTGGACAACGACAAGACCCTGGAGCTTCTGGCCAGGACGGCCCTGTCCCACGTGCTGGCCGGGGCCGACGTGGTAGCCCCCTCGGCCATGATGGACGGCCAGGTGAGGGCCATCCGCACCATCCTGGATGACAACAAGTTTGAGAATGTGCCTATCATCGCCTACGCAGCCAAGTACGCCTCCTCATTTTATGGCCCCTTCCGGGTAGCGGCGGATTCCGCCCCCCAGTTCGGAGACCGCCGGGGCTACCAGATGGACCCCTCCAACTGGCGGATGGCTATGAGGGAGATAGAGACGGACATAGAAGAGGGCGCTGACATCGTGATGGTGAAGCCTGCCCTGGCCTACCTGGACGTTATCGCCAGGGCCAAGGAGAGGTACAACCACCCCATCGCCGCCTACAACGTCAGCGGAGAGTTCTCGATGGTCAAGGCGGCCGCCGCCAATGGCTGGGTTGACGAGGACAGGATAACGATGGAGATACTCACCGCCATAAAGCGGGCCGGGTCAGACATCATCCTCAGCTACCACGCCAAAGACGTGGCGAGATGGCTGAAGGAGGGGTGGCAGCCTCTATGAGCACAATTTCGTAGCAATAGTAGCCATCGTAAGAACAAAGTGTTGGTACCGCCTCTGGCTCGGAGCAGCACGAAATACGCTCCTCAAGTATCCTGCCGGTGTTCTCTCACGTGGCATTAGGCTTTGATTACGAAGGACACGTTGCTCAAATATGCGTATAGAATGCCTACTCTTGTGAGCAATTGCATTGCGGATATATGCGCATGTTCTAAGTCACGGGAATTCAGGGATGTAAACGGGATGCCCTGTCGGAAGAATCGCTCGGCCAGTTGCTCGGTCCGATTATAAGGTAGCCAGTCAACATAGTCTCGGCCGCTATATACGATATCGCGGACTACTTGTCTATTTCTGAATGAAATCAACGGCATTACTGCGGTGGAGTTGGCAGTCAACCGGCCCGACAATAAGCCGATAAATAGGTTTTCAATGAGGTGCTCAAATGAGGTTATCGCTTCGAGATACAGTCCAACATAAACCTGATTAATGTCTCGAGTTACGATATCGCCCGACGCCAGCAGTCTTTCCATTTTAGTGCGCGTCATTTCCAGAGAACGTAAGTGACCTGAGAATTCACTGGAAAGGCTCATGGTCGTTCTAGGCATCCCCTAATTCCCTTTGAGGTAATTGAACACTGTTAACCTTTCGTGCAGGTTTGTAGTCCTCCTAGCTACTGACTGCATCACTTCTTCTGGAGCGGTTTTCTTACTTATACTTTCTCCCGCAGACTTTATTCTTGAGACTACCTGTGTCGGAACGGACTTCGGGTTCACCGGCTCCAATGGGGACCCTAATCCAAACTGAAATTCATACAAGAAGGCAAATAGGCTATAAAACAAAGTTCTGCGGCTAAAGGGCTGGAATTTGATCTGTAAGCCTAATTTGTCGTCAATTGTATCCATGATGATGTTGAATCTCCGCTCCACCTCCTCACGTTCAGGATACTGTTCATCCTTAACTGCGTATATATTATCTAAAGCGGCTGTACTCTTGCTAGTTAAACCATTCAACATCAGAAGTGCAAACTCAGAGGTCAGTTCAACTTCCTGCATTCGGGCGATATCATCCTCGCTAAAAATGCTCCAGTCGCGCCACCTTGGTAGATGAGTCGAAGCAATTTCATACATAGATGTCTTGAACGTACCGAAATATTCCGCGTTACGTAATTCCTGCGGATTGAGTTTCACACCAGTAGAGTTCATACGCGCGAATATGCTCAATACTTCACGATCATCAACTCCGGGAGACAACACGTGGACACTGAATTGGTAGTCCAAAATCCTCTGCTGGAGGTCTGTCGAGAGCTGGTGGAAGGGGCGGTTGGCAAGTTGCCGATTGTGGACAGCTTGAACGTGGAAATCATCCCGGGCCGGAGTGTAGTCATCAAGCAACGATGGCTCAATGTAGGTAATTAAGGTTCGTATTCTTTGCTGACCATCAACGACTTCCCGTTTGGGTTCAAGGCTAGCCAAGTCAGACCTTTGGTCGCGCAAAAAAATGATGGGGATTGGCAGGCCCTTCACTATAGTGTCAATTAGATATGATTTGGCACCTGGCTTCCATACGGCACGTCTTTGAAAGCTAGGGCTAAGAACCAATGTCTTTGCCCTTTGCCAAGACAAAAAATCACTAACCCGATACAGAGTCCTTGTAACTTCGAGAGATTCCATTCTGAACCTCCAAGGGCCTTGAGTGGGCTAGGATTATCTGGGCCACGCTTTCCACATAAAGCAAACACTACAACCTAACAAGAACGATTGCAGGCTCAGGCCTCGTCTTCTCTCAGCGGCTGGTACTTGGACGGGCACTTGACGACAACCTCGGAGGCATGGAATACCCCGCCCTCTGCGTCATAAGAGCCTAGAAGCACTATATCCGAGTGGGGATTGAAGAATATGTCCGGCAGTACGCCATCGTAGGTGGCGTTCAGCGCTTCTGCATTGTCGTGGACTGCAAAGGCGGCCTGGGTGCCGCCATCCACCCTCTGGAAAGTGTCGGGGACCAGCTTCCCCACAACTCGCACGTTCCTGCCGTCCTGGGCGCTGTCCTGGGCCAGAAACTCGTCCACCGTCAGGTAGTACTGGGCGTTGCCCGGAAAGGCCGTGTAAATAAGGTATCCCAGGGCCAGGACCAGGGCGGCCCCCACCATCAGCAGCCGTACCTTGTTGTTTGAAATCCGGCCGGCGGCGGCCGGTATGTCTGCGGGTGTTCCAGTCTGGCCCTCTAGCACTTCTCAACCTCTGAACGGGAAATATAGTTTCCTGGGGTGGAACCCCTTCGTCCCAATTCGCTATTTGTCATACCTTTGCATAACTCCCCATACGGGCCAATATCGTGGGGGGAAGACATTGCCTCCTACCCGGGTCCCGGCCCTGGATTCCGGCCCGCGCCGGAATGACGGTCATGCAAGGGTCTCCTATCTGGCGGGGCATGAACGTGAAGGGAGTCCTACCTTCCATCAATAACTATAGACCTATACGGGGAATCATTCAATCGTTGCCTATGCGAGAGAAGGGTTCGCCCGGGTTCTCCTTGACCTCCAGGGCTTCTCTCAACTCTCGTATCTCTTTCTCCAACTCGCGCTGGCGTCTGGATACAAAGAACACATAGATAAAGAAGATGGCCCACGTGACCGCATAGGCGGCGAAAAGATAGGGCAAGTTTTCCGAAGGCATTCCTCGACCCCCTGCCTGAATGTGCTATGACCTGAAGATGTTACGGCATGGATATGTTGTGAAAGGGCTATAACCTGACGGCTGTCCTCAGCGAGTACCGGACCCTTCTAAGGGCATCCTCCATCATCCTGAGTTTCACCCCTTCTTTGACCAGGTAAATGAATAGCAGGGTGAACACCAGGGCGGAGAACAGCATAACCCCCCTCATGGTGGGGTCCAGGCTCCCGGAGTCGGCCAACGGCCCGGATACTACTTCAGGGTGAAGCCCGCGCCACCAGTTGGCAGCGAAATAGACAATGGGCACGTCAATAAACCCGATGATTCCCAGCACGGCGGAAAACCGGGCTCCCTGGATAGGATTGGGAGCATAGCTCCTGAGCATCAGATAGGCGACGTATATCAGCCAGAGGATCAGCATGGTGGTCAGCCGGGGTTCCCAGGTCCACCACCGGTCCCATATACCCTTGGCCCAGATGGCGCCGGTAATCAGGACCAAGGTGGAGAACACCAGGCCCACCTCGGCGGCGGAGTGGGCCAGGGCATCCCACGAGGGCTTTTTCTTCCACAGATAACCGATGCTGCCCACGAATACTACCCCGAAGGCCAGAAGGGCTACCCATGCAATGGCTACGTGGAAATAGAGAATGCGTTGCAGATTGAAGCGGTGCTCGGAGGTCGCGACGGGGGCATATACGAAGACCAGGTAGAGGTCTGCTATCATCAGGGCCGCTACCAGTGGCAGGAAAGACGCCTTCAGGATGCCGACGAGAGTTTTCCTCTCCCCGGTAGTCCGTTGCTGTGTTTGGGTGTCTTTGCCGAGACCGTCCAATCCTGTCATTCCTCCACGATTAGTCCGAATACCCAGGGACATACTACCAGAAATACCACGTCAAAGACAGCTATAAGCCCCAGCCACTTCCACGCGCTTATCCCCGTACTGACTCCCACCCCTATGGACCCAGCCGAGGACTCAACAGCGCCGATGATTACCGGCGTTATTACGGGCAGAAACAGCACCGGCAGCATAATCTCCCGGGAGCGGGTGTGAACGGCGATGGCCGAAAACAGGGTACCCACGGTGGCGAACCCCAGGGTAGCCAGCAGGATAGCCAGCATGAATGTCGGGGAAAAGGCGGTGAAGTTGAAGAGGATGGCAAATACGGGCAGAAGCGCCGCTTCGACTATTATCATAAAGAGAAGGGTGCCCAGCATCTTGCCGAAGTAGATGGCATCTCTGCTTACCGGGGCCAGGAGAAGGCCGTCCAGGCTGCCCCGGTCCTTCTCGAGAACAAAGGCCCGGTTCATAGCCAGGATGCCGGCGAAGGAGAAGGCTACCCAGAGGATACCCGGCGACAGGTCCTCCTCGACCACCCTGGAAGAGGCATTGAGAGCGAAGTTGAAGACCACCACCACTAGGAAGGCGAATACTAGGACCGAGACCACTATATCCCGCGTCCTTATCTCGAGGAGGATGTCCTTCCATGCCAGGTTGAGCACAGGCCCCACAAAGTCCCTCAAGAGGCAGCCCCCCCAAGGAATTGCCGGTATGTGCCCCTGAATCCTGCCACGTCCAGGGAGCGCCTTGCCTCCTGGTAGGCTATCTTTCCGCCGGATAGAATGGCTACCCGGTCTCCCCAGGCCAGGCCATGCTCCAGGTTGTGGGTGGTCATCACCACCGTCCGGCCCGATTCCTTCCACTCCCCCAGAAGGTCCCCGAACATATCCAGGGCGTCCTGGTCCAGCCCCGACTCCGGCTCATCCAGCAGGAGGATGGAAGGGTGGTGGAGGATGGCCCGTGCGATGGACAGCCGCTTTTGCATTCCATGAGAGAGGGCGCGCACCCTCTGGTCTCTTCGGCCCTCCAGCCCCACCCTCTGCAAGACTTCATTCGCTCGTCTGTGGAGCGCCTTGTTGCGGTTGGACAGGCCGAACATCCGGCCATAGAAAAGCAGGTTTTCCATACAGGTCATGTCTTCGTAGAGGAGGCCCACGTGGGCTACCACACCAATCATGCGCCGTATAGCGGTGGCGTCACTCCCGCGCTCCACCCCTCCAATCCAGACTTCCCCGCCGTCCGGCCTGGCCTGGGTGGAGAGGACTTTCAGGAGGGTGGTCTTGCCCGCCCCGTTGGCGCCGAATATGACCAGAAACTCGCCCCAGCCCACGGTGAGGTCCAGGTCCCACAGAACGGGCCATTCACCGAAACCCTTCTGGACACCCCTGACCCAAACGGCCTGCGACCCTGCCCGGAATTCTGTCGTCTGTGATTCTGCCGGTGATTCTGAACGTGGTATCACAGAGCAATGATAACTCCAACCCCAAACTCTGTCCAGCTTGGCGCTCTAGCGCCGTTAATCTGTCACTAGCAGGATGGTATAATAGCAATATCAGGGTTGACCCCACACCAATCTTGCCGATGACCTTCAAGTCTGTTGGCGTATGTAAAGGCAGTCGGATATGGATAGCGTTTTCATCTACTGGGACAATTCCAACATCTTTCACGAGGGGCAACGTATTGCCGAGGAACGAGGAGAAGGAGCCGCTGCGCGCTACCGTGTACGCATTAACTTCGACAACATGCTGCGTTTGGCACATGCCGACCGCCCGGTAGCACATGCCGTTGCTGCCGGTTCCATACCGCCGGAAATGCGCCAGTTATGGAACCGGCTGGAAAGCAATGGGGTCCAGGTCCAATTGTTCGATCGAGGCAGCCCCGATCGTGGAGAGCAGGAGATGCCCGACCGGTTGTTACAGTTGCGGATGCTGGAAGATGCTCTGGACTACAATGGCGACCCCGGCATAGTGGTGCTGCTGACGGGGGATGGCGCGGGCTATCTCGAAGGAGCGGGGTTCCACAGCACCCTGGAGCGAATGCATAGGCGGGGCTGGCGGGTGGAAATCCTGTCGTGGGCCCATTCCTGCAACCAGAGGATGCGCCAGTGGGCGGAAGAAAACGGCGTATTCGTCCCATTGGACGACTTCTATGAGGCCATCACCTTCATGGAGCCGTCCAGGCCCGGGTTCGAGTTCGCCCTTGCCCGTGACTCGTCGGACGTGGACTTGTCGCGACGGCAGAGGGCTTGATTACGCGCCCTGCTCTGCCGTCGGCTCCAAGCAACAAGGGGCATTTGACATATCCTTCCACCAGGGAATAATATGTTCCGAGATGTTAATAGCTACCCCCGGAGGTGCGCGTGCTAAAGAAGAGGCCCGACCAGGTTAAGAAGGCCCCCGATCAGGGACGTGGAGAAAAGGTGCCGCCTGGACAATTCGTTTCCAAGAAATTCCCCGTCCTCACCTATGGCGCTACTCCCAAGATTGACCTGGCTACGTGGAAGTTCCGTATATTTGGCCTGGTGGATGGGGAAGTAGAGCTCAACTGGGAGCAGTTCAAAGCCTTGCCGGTGAACACGGTAGATGCCGATTTCCACTGCGTAACCCAGTGGAGCGCCCTGGACAACACGTGGGAAGGTGTCATGTTCGATGACCTGGCGAAGCTGGTGAAGATCAGGCCCGAAGCCAAGTACATCATGGCCCACTGCTATGGCGGATATACCACCAACCTGCCCCTGGAGACGGTGGTGGATGGACAGGCAATCCTAGCCTATAACCACGATGGACAGGAGCTTTCCAAAGACCACGGCTGGCCCTTGCGCCTGGTGGTCCCCAGCCGTTATGGATGGAAGAGCGCCAAATGGCTGAATGGAATAGAGTTCATGCCCGAGGACAGGCCCGGTTTCTGGGAGGTGAGGGGCTACAACAACAACGCCGATCCGTGGAAGGAAGAACGGTTCTGGCCTGAGTTGACGTAAGACAAGAGTATCCCCGGCCCCGAATTCTCACGGCGCCACATGCAGGATACCGCCCCGCGCTCAGAGCTATCACAAATGGGGGTGGGGCGCTAACCGTTAATCCCATTATGCCGCTTTCCACTCCTGGATATGCTCCGAGTCATGGCTGGTGGTCTGCTGGTGCATTTCAGTTATGTCTTTCATAAAGCTGTACTGGATGCACTCAACATACCTCTCGTAAATATCCCGGCCCAGGACAAGGTCCCCGCGACACTTGGGACACGCTTTGAAGAACATCATCTGCACGAACCTCCTACTTTCCTTGGGCAGGGACTCCCATCTCCGGCCTTCGATGCGCCGGACTTCAAGTAAGGCTGTTTGAGAATTATATTCCCTTGACACGGGTTGTATCAAGTAGTAGGATATGGCTAGGATTACCGGAGAGTGAAAAGAAACGGGGACGGAAGAAGAGCATAGAGATAACACCCGGCCTTCTCCTCGGAAGGCTGGGGCGGAGGACAATATGAATGATGGAACACCTCTTAGCCTTGAGGACCAGTTGGATGCTTTCAAAGCCGAGTCCGAAGAGTTGAATCGTGAAAAGGGCCAGTTCAGGGAAATGCTCCAGCGTGCCCAGGCGGACTTCATCAACTACAAGCGCAGGGCCGAGGAAGACAGGGAGGAGCAGCAGAAACACTCCAACTCAAGGCTCATGCTCAAGCTGCTGCCGGTGATGGACGAGTTTAACCTGGCCCTGGACCACGCCTTCAAATCGGAGATGGCAGGACCCTGGCTGGAGGGGGTAAAACTCATCCAGCGCAAGCTATCAGCCGTTTTGGAGTCCGAGTCCGTTACCAGGATTGAGGCCGAAGGGAAGCAGTTCGACCCCTTCGAGCATGAAGCCATGGCGTACCAGGATAGCGCAGAACATGACGAGGGCGAGGTAATCGCTGTAGTCCGTGATGGATACAAGCTGCACGACAGGGTTATCAGGCCCGCTCTGGTGACATTGGCGAAAAAGCCCGAGAATGCTGAATAGGTAAGCGACTCTTGCAAGCAAAAGGAGACGGAAAATGCCTAAAGTGATTGGAATAGACCTGGGGACCACCAACTCTTGTGCTGCCGTCATGGAAGCTAGTGAACCCACCGTGCTGGAGAACGCCGAAGGTGGGCGGATTACTCCCTCGGTGGTAGCCTCCAATCCCAGGTCTGGAGAGACGTATGTGGGGCAAATGGCGAAACGCCAGGCCGTCACGAATCCTGACAACACCATATTCTCGGTGAAGCGGCTCATGGGCCGTAAGTTCGAGGACCAGGAAGTGCAGAGGGCCGTTGGCGTCCTACCCTACAAGATAGTCCGGGCTAACAATGGAGATGCCCACGTGGAGATGGGGAGCAAGGCCTATGCTCCACCTCAAGTCGCGGCCTTGGTCTTGCAGAAGATCAAGCAAGACGCCGAGTCCAAGCTTGGGGAAAGGATTACCCAAGCAGTGATTACAGTCCCTGCCTACTTCAACGATGCCCAGAGGCAGGCTACCAAGGACGCCGGGCAGATCGCGGGGTTGGAGGTGCTGCGCATCATCAACGAGCCTACCGCATCCTCTCTGGCTTATGGCCTGGACAAGCAGAAGAATGACAGCACCATAGCCGTGTATGACCTGGGCGGAGGCACCTTTGACATATCCATCCTCCAGCTTGGGGAAGGTGTCTTTGAAGTCAAGTCAACCAACGGCGATACGTTCCTGGGCGGGGACGACTTCGACAATCGCATCGTGGACTGGATGATTCGTGAGTTCCGCCAGGAGACCGGAGTGGACCTGAGCCAGGACCGCATGGCCCTCCAGAGGCTCCGGGATGCTGCTGAGAAGGCTAAGATCGAGCTTTCCACCGTCTTTGAGACAGAGATTAACCTGCCCTTCATCACCGCCGACGCCAGCGGCCCCAAGCACCTGGTTATAGCTCTGAGCCGCTCCCGGCTCGAGCAGTTGGTAGAGGACCTGCTAGCCAGGACCGAGGCTCCGTGCCGCCAGGCCCTGACGGATGCGGGGCTAAGTGCCCTGAATATTGACGAGGTAATCCTGGTAGGCGGGATGACCCGTATGCCGTCGGTCCAGAACAAAGTCAAGGAAATCTTCGGCAAGGAGCCAAACAGGAGTGTAAACCCCGACGA
This sequence comes from Dehalococcoidia bacterium, assembly GCA_965219725.1. Taxonomy (GTDB): domain Bacteria; phylum Chloroflexota; class Dehalococcoidia; order Lucifugimonadales; family JAGWBF01; genus CBDCOF01. Next base: position 521,745 of record CBDCOF010000001.1, read on the forward strand.
GGCAGTGGCCCTGGGCGCGGCTGTCCAGGCGGGGGTACTGGTCGGCGACGTTCAGGACATCCTGCTCCTGGATGTTACACCTCTTACCCTTGGGCTGGAGACCCTGGGCAATGTTTCAACGCCTCTGATTTCCAGAAACACCACCATTCCAACCTCCAAAAGCGAGGTGTTTACCACCGCCGCCGACAGCCAGACCAGAGTTGAGATTCACGTCCTCCAGGGAGAGCGCCCGATGTCCTTGGACAACAAGTCCATAGGGAAGTTCATCCTTGATGGGATAATCCCTGCGCCCAGGGGTGTGCCTCAGGTGGAAGTGACCTTCGACATAGACGCCAATGGTATCCTGAGTGTGTCTGCCAGGGACAAGGGTACCGGAAAGGAGCAGAGGATCGTCATCCAGCCCAGTTCCGGCCTTGCCAAGGAAGAAGTAGAGCAGATGGTGAACGAGGCCCAGCAGTATGCCTCGGAGGACCAGCGGAAGCGCGCAGAGGCGGAGACTCGCAACCAGGCCGACTCGCTAGTCTATGCCACGGAGAAACTCCTGAGTGAGCACGAGGACAAGGTGCCGGAAGACCTCAAACAGGAGGTCCAGGCCGGTATTGAGGCCCTGCGCCTGGCTATCCAGCAGAACGATGTAGCCGCAATGCAGACCGCTATGAATAACCTGAATGCCAGCACTCAGAAGTTGGGGCAGGCTGTGTATAGCCAGACCGGAGCAGGCCCTCAGGCCGGCAGCCCACCGGGAGGGACGGCGGGCGACCAGCCCGAGGGCACGGTGGAGGGCGAATATCGAGAGCTATAGGCCCCATCCTCCAGGCCGGTACTACCCATAAGGACTATTCCATCGGCCCGTTGGAAGGGCCGGGAGGTGGCATCATGGACAAGCATCAGGGCAGGAGCGAACAGGACGCTATACCCCAGGGACAAAGCGGCGAGGCCAGCGCCGGAGTCTTCACCCTACTCCAGTCCCACTATCTGGGCTTGCTGGAGCGGGTGATAGACCGGAAGAATAGCTATCAGACGGACCCTGGCCGTGAGGAGTGGATTCTCAGCGCCATCAATAAGGCCGCCTACTCGGCTTACCGCAGTTGTGTTGAGCATGGGGTAGAGGAAGCGGCGAAGGCCATATTAAGCAGGGAGCGCCTGACGAACTAGGACATCGGGACCGGCCAATGCCGGGCCGGCTTGAAAAGCAACCCCGGGTCCGGTCACTCGACCAGACCCGGGGTTTAATCTTTTACTGAGCAGCCTTCCATCGTCACTCCTGCCCCTTCACTCATCACTCCCGCGAAAGCGGGAATGACTGATGAAGTGAGCGTGGGGAATGGGAAAGGTGTGAAGGGAGCATCGGGGGTGTGGGGGACGGCGCTAGGCGGCTGCCTGTTTTCATAATGATGACAGGTTGGGCGCGACCTTTGTAATTACATGGGAGTTACGCACTTGAAGGCAATTTCGTATCTGGACCGCCTAGTTGTCCAATGAAATTTCATAGCCAACTGCGTAAGTCCTATTACAGCTTGTGTATAGGAAAGACCAACTGCTTCACCATCTCCACGCTCTTTTCCGCGAAGCTGCGGGCTTCCTCCACCACATTGTCCTGGACCGTAGGCACCTGTGAGTCCCTCAGTTGGGTCAGGCCGTACCGTTCCCGGTAGGACTGGGGAATCTCGTCGGGCCATTCCCTCCCCGCCATTATTCCATAGGCCAGGGTCCAGCACCGCGCCACTGCGCTCAGGTCGTATCCTCCGCCGCCGGTGGCAAGCCAGGGCAAGCCCATTTGGGAGAATTCCCTCACCGCCTCGGTGAACCCGATGGAGGAAAGCATCAGGTGGGTCAGGGGGTCGCTGTGATAGCTGTCTATTCCAAGCTGAGTAACCAGCACGTCGGGCTTGAAGGCTTCTATCAGGGGAGGGACCACCTCTCGGAAGGCCCACAGGTAGGTCTCATCGCCGGTATAGGGGTACAGGGGCACGTTGACAGAGTAGCCTGAGCCGTTGCCGGTCCCGGTCTCCTGCACCGAGCCTGTGCCCGGAAAGAGAAACATGCCCGATTCATGGATGGATATGGTCAGGACCCGGTCTGTGTCGTAGAAGGCGTTCTGCACCCCATCCCCATGATGGGCGTCTATGTCCACGTAGGCGACCCGCAATCCCTTGCCGACAAAGTAGTTTATGGCTATTGCCGGATCGTTGAATACGCAGAAGCCGGACGCTTGCCCGGCGGCGGCGTGATGCAGTCCCCCGGAGATGTTGAAGGCTGCATTGGCCTGCTTGCCGTCCACCAACTCTGCTGCAAGGAGAGAGGCCCCGGTGCTCAGGGCTGCCGCGTCGAACATGCCTTCATATACTGGGTTATCGCCGCCTGTGCTGAAGTTGAACCTGGCCGGGTCGTAATTCCGTTCACCCCTGCTGAAGCTCTTCACAGCATCCACATACTCCATTGTGTGGAGGCTTCGCACTTCCTCCTCAGTAGCAGGTTTTGGTCCCATAAGAATAGAGGTCTCGCCGTCGAAGGCGTCGTAGGACTCGAGAAGCTCGTAGGTGTACCGCAGGCGGACAGGTTTCAAGGGGTGGTCAACCCTGAGTACGTGGCGGGACAGGGTATCGTGGTAAACAAAAGCTGACTTCCGGCTCATGGCTCTCCCTCTCCATCCTGGAGCTGTGTTAGCTCCCTCTGCATATTGGCCCAGTGGGTGCCCCGCCAGTACACCTTGTTGCAGATGGGGCACTCCATGAATACCTTCTGGGTCTCGTAAACGTAGGGCGGGACCCGCTCCTCTGCCAACTCTTTGGGGATGCTCAACAGGACCTCATTGCATCGGATACACCTGGAGAACTCCCTCCCGCTGCTGAGTCCCAGAGCGCGGACTACCTGTCGAAGCTGGCCTTTCAGGTCATCATCCCGGACCAGCACCGCCTCCAACCTGCCGCTGGTCACAAGCCGGCGCTCCATAATTCCCCTGTCCCTGGTGACAATTACCCGGTCTTCCCGCAGGGCAATGCGGACCAACTCGTTGTCCTCCACGTCAATTGGAAAGAGGACGTCGTACCCCATGGCCCTCAGCCACTTGGCGAGCTTGCCAACATTCACGTCTGCTACAAATCTAGGCTCCCGCATATCTGTATGTCCATTGCTCACCGGTACAAGGTGAGGCTCCTTGATGACTCCCTATTCCACGTTGGACTTCCTGGGCTGATATTCGTAGAATGTAACCATTCGGCACTATCAATCTTCCAAGTAGAGGAGGTGACATGACTACGGAGGAGAAACGTTCTTACCTGGAAAAGATATACCGGGACCGAGGTTACATCCTTGAAATGCACAAGATCATGGTCGAAGCCGACCTGGAATGGGTCAAAGCCTACGACCCATTTTTGAATGCCACTTATACAGGACAACGCACCCTGGACAGGAAGACCAAAGAGCTATTACAGATTGTGGTTGAGGCTGCACTGAGGGCCGACGTGGAGCAAATCCAAGCCCATGTGAAGGTTGCCCTGGACAACGGCGCCACTCCCCAGGAGATTCTGGAGGCCCTTGAGTGTGTGGTCATGCCTATGGGTATGCTCGCCTTTCGCAGGGGCCTCCAGGCCTGGTCTGCCGAGGTGGGGCTCCAGCTTCCCGACTTGCCGGACCCAAAATGAACCATCGGTCCGCCGCTCTCCGTCCTTCCCCCATTGGAGTATGGGATGGAGAGCGGGAAGGCAGGTCCTGACATTCTATTCTTCGGCAACCACGTAGTTTCTGAGGGTGCCTATAGAGCCAATCTCTACTTCTATGGTGTCACCGGGCTTCATGTTTTCCGTTTCGCCCTCGGTCCCCATCCACAGAATGTCGCCCGGGTAGAGGGTTAGGTATTTGCTCATCTCGCTGATGTAGGTGGCAGTGTCGAAGACCATGGTCCCCGTATTAAACTGGGACAACACCTTACCGTTCAGCCGGATAGTGGTCTCCAGGTTGGTGGGGTCCAGGTCGGTAACGATCCAGGGGCCCATAGGCTTGAAGGTGTCCGAATTCTTGGCCCTCCAGAGGGTCCGGTCTCCCCTCTGCCAGGTGCGCTGGCTGACATCGTTGCCTATGGTATAGCCCAAGACGCAGCTCAGGGCTTCCTCCTTGGAGAGGTTCTTAGCCTTCTTCCCAATCACAGCTACCAGTTCTCCCTCGTACTGCAATTCCTCTGAAGAGTCCCTGGGCATGATTATGTTGGTCTCATGGGCGGTAAGGGCGTTGACTGCGCGATAGCCTACGTCAGCCTGCTTGGGGATGTTCGGCTGTGTGCCAACCTTCTGGGCGGCCCAGGTGATATGCTCGGGATAATTGATCCCGGCTGCATAGAATGTCGGCGGGATAACCGGCACCAGGAGCTTTACCGCGCTTAATGGATGTCTGGTAGAGGTTACTTTGTGCTCGTCGAAGGGACTCCCCGATACCTCGACTACCGTGTCGTCCTCCACTATCCCGTAGCTGGTCTTGTCGTTTACCCTGAAGCGACACCATGTGGTACTCATAGCCTTCTCCTTCCTTGCCCTACAAATAGCATACTGGAGTACAGGTCTGGTACATTGTCACACTACCAACCCATGAGGTCAAGAAGACAACGGGTAGTTCAAGAGGCGGTGAGTGGTAAAGGCTCCTGCCCAGCGCTAATAATTTTCGTTAGCGCCGTCCTTCTCAGTCCTCAAGGAGTATATGGTCTCCAGCCCGGCTAACTCTCCTCTTGCAGGTGACGCAGCTGCTCCTCAAGCTGCCGTATCCGGGCTTGGGCATCCTCATAGGCAGCTTGGGTCTCCTGGTGAGCGTCCTGCTCCTGTCCCAAGTTTCTGAGGTAAGACCCGGTTGCAGGGTCGTAAAAGTACAGCCACTCTTCATGCCAGCACAGGCTCAGTCCAAGGATTGGGCTGTACCCCTTGAGCACCCCGTCGGGCTCGGTGGTCAGGGCAATGGGTTGGTACACGCCGTTGACCAGGCGGTCTCCGGCCAGGGGCTGCCCGTGAAACTGTCCGCCTGTAGGGTCGAACCGCCAGTATTCGGGGATGCCAATCTGGGCGTAGATACGGCGTTTCCCCACTACGTCCTGCCGACCGGTGCTTTCGGAGGCGACTTCCAGGGCAAAGTCCGGGGGTTTGCCCACCTCCCAAGGCAGGTAGAGCCGGCGTTGCCGGATGGCGAGAGCGTCCACTCCGAGGGCCAGGTAGCAGTCCGGGGCCACCCGGACGTTCAGGTTGCTCCTGTCGTAGCAAATGAAGGTGTTGCTCTCGAGGAAATTGTCGGCACGACGCCCGAAGTTGGTGAATCGGGCGGCGAGGATATACAGGATTTCATGGATGATGGGATTTTGAATCATAGCGTCAGGCAGTGGTCCCGGTTCAGGATCGAAGCCGATGCTGTCGTCAGCGCTGGCGGGCTGCCGGGTGTAAGGGAGCATCGTGGTCATTATGAGCCTCTCAATTCTATTATAAGGGTCATTTCTGCTTTCTGCTCCGAAAAAACATATTCCCAGGGTTTAACTAACCCTCCGATTACAGGCTACGCAACTGTTCCTCAAGCTGCCGTATTCGGTCCTGGGCTGCTTCTCGAGCGTCGCGCTCCGACTGGAGGGCGTCCTGGGTCTCCCGATGTGCTGCGCGCTCCGATTCGAGGGCAGCCTGGGTTTCCTGATAGGCAGCCTGGGTTTCCTGATAGGCAGCCTGGGTTTCCTGATAGGCAGCCTGGGTTTCCTGATAGGCGTCCTGCTCCTGTTCCGAAGTTTTGAGGTAAGTCTCAGTTGCAGGGTCGTAAAAGTACAGCTGTTGGTCATGCCAGCACAAGCTCAGTCCAAGGATTGGGCTGTATCCTTTGAGCACGCCATCGGGTTCCGTAGTCAGGGCAATGGGCTGGTACACGCCGTTGACCAGGCGGTCTCCGGCTAGGGGCTGCCCATGAAACTGTCCGCCGGTAGGGTCGAACCGCCAGTATTCGGGGATGCCTATTTGGGCGTAGATACGGCGTTTCCCCACTACGTCCTGCCGGCCGGTGCTTTCAGAGGCGACTTCCAGGGCAAAGTCCGGGGGTTTGCCCACCTCCCAAGGGAGATAGAGGCGACGTTGCCGGATGGCGAGAGCGTCCACTCCGAGGGCCAGGTAGCAGTCTGGGGCCACCCGGACGTTCAGGTTGCTCCGGTCGTAGCAGATGAAGGTGTTGCTCTCGAGGAAATTATCGGCACGGCGTCCGAAGTTGGTAAATCGGGCGGCGAGGATATAGAGGATTTCATGGATGATGGGGTTTTGAATCATAGCGTCAGGCAGTGGTCCCGGTTCAGGATCGAAGCCGATGCTGTCGTCAGTGTCGGTGGGCTGCCGGGTGTAAGGAAGCATCGTGGTCATTGTAAGCCTCTCAGTCCAGCTAGAGGTATTTTACCCTACTATCTTCTCAAAGGGGAGTTAGTTGGAAAACTTGCTCTTGTGATTATGCGCGGGCCTCTGCTATGATGCGCCGGGAATCCTTGTGGCCAGGTCGTGGGCCGGCTTCTCGACGGCATAGCTTGGGCAAGTGTGCGGATGACTTTGCCAGGGGGAGTTGAATGTCTGTGCGAATAGCCGTCGGACTGGCGGGGATAGCAGTGTTGGTGTCTGTTGCGGCAATGGTCGTCGCTGTCATGGCGTTAACCAAGGATGCGTCCACGCCGCTCGCTCTGCCCGCCCCGACCAAGGACGAGCCGGGCGCGTACACCAAGGCCGTGGTGGAGGATGCCATACAGCGCTATGGGCGGGACGGGCTACAAGCGACCATCGAATACTACAATAATGTTGAGAATGTCGACGGTGAGTGGTACGTGTTCATCATCAACGACGAGGGTTTTACCATTTCCCACTATAACCCGGAGATCATAAATCGCGACCCCAGCCTCCGGGTGGACTCGAGGGGCCGGTTCTACGGCGACGAGTTGCTCGCCGCCACGGAGGAAGGCCGTTGGGTGGACTACTTCTTCAGGAACCCGGAGACGGGCGAGGAAGGGCAGAAGCACACGTGGATAGTCAGGCATGATGGTCTGTCGTTCGGCTCAGGTTGGTACGAACGCTAGACCGTTCATCCCGGAGTGTGCCCACCTCTGGCAACTGCGGCCTTCTCTGTTACAGAATGTCATGCACGTGGATGGGCAGTGGAAGCCCACATAAGTGGTGGCGGCCTCTCCTGTTTTGGGGCTGGTCGCAACCCCGCGCTCACAGGCTTCTTTTCCATGAACTCCGCCAACTAGAACAAGCGACTGCTGCGTCTCGCCAGCCTCATACGTCCACCGCCACCACTTAGCTGATGTCCTTTTTGATAAAGGGAGTATGAAGAGTGCTACTCGGCGGCCCACCTGTGGGGCATGTCCATCAGCCGGTCAAAGCCTAGCTCCAAGCACATCTCCTGAAAGTCCTGGCGAAGGACGCCGCACCACTCCAACTGCTCCAGGGTCTCCGGTAAGGGTACGTCCAGCCGTAGGGTAGCCAGTTCCCTGTAGAGCATGGCCTCGTCCCTTCGCTGGGAAAGGCTGGCAGCGACTGCCTTGGCTCCCCTCACCCTTATCTCCGGGTCCCACTCAGCCGGGTCGTGGGGAATCTGCTCGATGTGGGGATAGCGCCTCAACACTTGGGCGCTGGTCTTGGCCCCCCACCGGGGGATGCCGGGGATTCCGTCGGCGGAGTCGCCCACCAGCGCCAGGTAATCGGGAATAGAGGGGGGAGATATGCCGAACTTGTCCTCCACCGCCGCCTCGTCAATCAACAGGTCCCGCCGCCGGTCCAGGGACACCACCCGGCTGCCCCGCACCATCTGCATGAGGTCCTTGTCCGGCGAGCAAATGACAACCTGCTCCACCCCTGGGGCGTCCCACCACCTGGACACGGCGGTTGCGATGGCGTCGTCGGCCTCGAACTCCTCCATCGGCCAGACGACAATGCCCAGGGAGGCCGCGGCCCGCTCCGCCAGTCCAAACTGCCCCATCAGGTCCTCAGGGACTCCTTCACCGGTCTTGTATCCTGGGAACAGCCGGTTCCTGAAGGACTCGATAACATGGTCGAAGGCGCAGCCCACGTGGGTAACGTCATCCTGCCGGAGCAGGCTCAGCAAGGTCTGGATAAGCCCGCGCACTGCGCCTACAGGCCGCCCATCGGGAGCGGTAATCGGAGGCATGGCGAAGTATGCCCGGAATAGCTCATAGGTGCCGTCAACCAGGTCGACTTTCATAAGTATCCTAGTCCAGGTAAATCATCCACTCCAGAAGGTTATCATCGGGGTCGCGGGCGTACAGGCTCACCGCGGGAAGGACCCCCCTGGCCCGGGCGCCCTTGCGGGGGCCTGGCCCGCGAATAATTTCCACTCCCGCATCCTCAAGCATCTTCTGACATTCTTCAGCCGTCCCATCCCACACAAAGCAGATGTCGGTGCAGCCGGGGATGGCCGTTGGCCCTCTCAGGGAGGCGGTGTACCCTTCAGGGTGCACGTTTATCTTGGAGTCTCCTATCTGGATGGAGAAAATATTGGCCTTCCGGGAGCGCCATTCCTCTTCGTCGTTGATGGCAAATCCGAGCCTCTTGTAAAACTCGATAAGATGCTCGGCGTTGGCTGTGGGCATGGCGATGTGGTCAATACCTACGGTGGACATATACAACCTCCCATGAGCTATCAGTTCGGTATCGGCGTTGCCCTAAAGGTCAAGATTTTGTACGGAGCATCAGAAAAAAGCTATTTTGATTGCCCCGGCAACGAAAGCCGCCGCAACCACACCCAGGATACCCAAGACCCCTGTAAACAATCTTAGGGTAAGGCTCTCCATCCTTTGACTAAGCTCGTCCATCCTTCGATGAAGCTCTTTCATATCATCACGGAGTTCAGACCTGAAGGCTTCCTGGCTTTGTTCCAACCTTCCCAGGCGTTCACCCATCTCGGCTCGCACTTCGGATCTGAACGCTTCCTGGCTTTGTTCTAACCTTCCCAGGCGTTCATTGATCTCGGCCCGCATTTCGGATCTGAACGCTTCCTGGCTTTGTTCTAACCTTCCCAGGCGTTCATTGATCTCGGCCCGCACTTCAGACCTGAACGTTTCCTGGCTTTGTTCCAGCCTTCCCAGGCGTTCACTTATCTCGGCCCGCACTTCAGACCTGAAGGCTTCCTGGCTTTGTTCCAACCTTCCCAGGCGTTCGCTTATCTCGGCCCGGAGTTCAACCCTAAGCGTTTCTTGGGCCTCGCCCAACCTTCCCAGGCGTTCATTGATCTGTGGAAGGGTGCCTTCAATGATTGCTGCTCTCTCTTCTAGTGTAGTCATCTTTTACGTTAACCCCTTTGCAGGGAGGGCTGGGGGCTTATCTGCTCCCTACCTGCGCCTTGCCAACGGCGCCGGGCAAGCTGTGCTCTTCTTCACCCGTCTCAAGGGCGGCGAGGATGGCGTTGACCAGTCCTCTTGCCGACTCGGCGCTCATTTCAACCGCAACCCGCGCTCCGGGTCCCATCGCCTCGTTCACAAAGTCAATGTTAAGGCTGTGTTCCATGAAGGCGTGGCTGGGATGGTCGTAGCATACGTTAGCTTGGGTCACAGAGAACCAGCCCGTAGCGCCCTTGCCGCTGCCGGTGATTGGTGCCTTTTCCACAATCCAGGTGCACATCTCTTACCTTCCTATATTATAGTGGCCCAAGTTTATGGCCTGGGCCTGTTATGGGTCCCTATTCCCCTCAGTGGGAAAGGGCTGGGGCGAAATAACATCTCTCACCCCAGTCCTCTTCCACCAGGAGAGACGGATGGGCCTAAACCGGAGTTGACGGCGCGTTAGCCGAGATGCTTCCCGAAGAAGGCAAACACCTTCTGCCAGCCGTCCAGCGCCTGCTCCACCCTGTACATGGGCCTGTCGTAGTAGAAGAAGCCATGTCCGGCATTGGGGTACATGTGGAACTCGTAGTCCTTGCCATGCTTCTTCAACTCCTCTTCATGGAGGGCCACCTGCTCCACCGTGGGAGCCTGGTCCTCCTCTCCAAACAACCCCAGCAGGGGACAGGACAAGTCCTGGGTGTAGTCAATGGGGGACACCGGCTGCTTGGGGTTAAGCTGGTCTTGGGCCATCACCACACGGCCGCCCCAGCAGTCCACGGCGGCGTCAACTCCCTTGGACCGGCAGGCTACCAGGTAGGTCTGGCGTCCACCTGAGCAGGTGCCTATGACACCGACTTTGCCATTGCTGATAGGCAGAGACCGCAGGTGCTTCATTGCCCCTTCCACATCCCCGATAACCTGGTCATCGGGGACACCTCCGGCAGCTCGTACCTGTGCGGCCACGTCTTCCGGGCTTCCCGTACCCTCCCGCTGGTAGAGGTTGGGGCATATAGCGGCATACCCATGATGGGCAAACTTACGGCTGGCATCCCTGTACCATTCATCCCAGCCGGGCGCGTGGTGGATGAGGACCACGCCGGGGTATGGGCCGGGCCCCAATGGCCGGGCAAAATACGCCGCAATCTCATCGCCGCCATTCCCGCGAATGGTCGTAGTTTCTGCAATCATCCCTTCATACGCCACAGTATTGCCTCCTCATTTATTATTTCATTCCCACAGTCGTTGACAGGGTGAGCTTACGATATGGCCGGACTGCCTGTCAACTATGCTCAAGGGCCAGGGTGAGGCAAGCGTATGAGGACTACTTTGTTCTCGAGTCCGTGCCATTCTCATTATCTTAGGTGCCCTGGCGAGGCCAGGCCCATTATCTGCATTCGAGGCGAAAATGGCTTGTCCAAGCTCGGCCTTTGCAATATCATCTTTCTAAAGGTGTCACCAATGTTGACCATCGCAATATATAACACACTGATGACGTAGGCAGGCCCAGTAATTACCTATAACGATAGTGGAGCGGAAAACCATGCCGGACATCAGAGACCAACTGCATCACCTGATAGACGAGCTTCCCGAGGAGGAGTTGCCCAACGCCAAGCGGTTCCTCGAAATCCTCAAACTGAAGCTGGTGGATGAGGACGGAGACGAGCTAAAACCCGTCCAGCAGACCCAATAACCGGCTCCAGGCCCGGAGGGTGTGGCATTGGATGCCGGTAGGGTGGCCGGGGGAAGCCACACACCCACCATCATCGCCTTGAAGGTAGCCAACGCCAAGTTCGTCCACCGCACCCTTCAGGGTGCGGCATCCCATCCAGCCCCACCGTCATTCCCGCGAAAGCGGGAATCCAGGGTCCCCCAACCTGGAGGGTCGCTGCGAAGCCACCTATGCTCCCCTGGATTCCGGCTCAAGGCCGGAATGACGGCTAGGAGGACGCCCGTCATTTTCATCCTCGTATGCAGCCCACAGGGGCATGGGCAATTCCTGCTTTCGCAGGAATCCAGAGTCACGCGACCGAATGACGAGTCAGGCGGCAGGTATGGCGGGCTTCATACCACCTGAATTGCAACCCTACCGGGGCTGGGCCGGGGATGTTTGTGGGAGTAAGGAAATGGTATTATTGGTATCATTGCATAGCCAGATTATTAAGGAGGTGCCCAGGACATGACTACAGTAGGGACCGGCAAGTACACCTATACCGAGGTCCAAGACTGGGCCAAGCTGCCCCCAGGGGAAGACTTTGCTATGGTCAGCGCAGTGGCTACCGATTCCCAGGACCGGGTCTATGCCTTCCAGCGCAAGGACCCGCCCATAGTAATCTTCGACCGGGAGGGCAACTATCTGAGTTCATGGGGCAACGGGGCCTTCATATACGCCCACGGCATCTATATAGAGGACGACATCGTTTACCTGACGGACCGGGATAGCTCGGTGTGCATCATATACACCCTGGACGGCAAGCCTATCCAGATGCTGGGGAGGCATGGCGTCCACTCGGATACCGGCTGCGAGCGGGCGGGTGACCTGGTGCCCCGCGCCGCCGGCCCCTTCAACTACCCCACCGAGATGGTCCCCCATTCTTCCGGCGACCTCTTCGTATCCGACGGCTATCGCAACGCGCGGGTGCACCGGTTCTCCGGAGATGGCGACCTGAAGATGTCCTGGGGCGAGCCGGGCAAGACCGAGGCCAACCAGTTCCACCTGCCCCACAGCCTCCTGGTCCACGACGAGCGGGTCTATGTGTGCGATAGGGAGAACCACCGGATGCAGGTGTTTACCACCGATGGCCGGTTCCTTGCTATCTGGACCGACATCCAACGGCCTATGGACATCTCCATTGACGGGGACGGGGTCTTGTACGTCAGTGAGGGTGGTGTGGATGGCTCGTCGGCCAGGGTGAGCGTTCTGGATACCGAGGGGAACGTGCTGTCCCGCTTCGACTGCCGCGGCCCGGGTCATGGCAGCTGGGTGGACTCTCGCGGCGACATCTACGTGGGCCTGGGCAATCCGGGCGGCGTGGACAAGTTCGTCCGCCGGGGCTAGGTGATTATGTAGTTAGGTAATATTATGCCCTGCTCCCCAAGAACCAATCCCCTGAGTCCCAACTAGAGGCTCAGGGGATTATATTGTCACTTTCGCAGGATGGGGAAGGGGCCGGGCTGTTTGAATCAGTGGGCGGCCACAGCCCTGGCAGGCATACCCTGTAGGTAAATGCTCCTGAGGGGCGGCGCCAGCGTGCTGGCGGCCATCACCCAAACGAAGGCCAAGCCCATAGCGCTGAGGAGGATGGGCGCAGTCATCCAAGGCTGGTCCATCAGGAGGCCGTTTATGGGGTTGAATGCGGCCATGATCCCCTGCACATGCCACGTGTTAGCGCCCATCACCCGGCCCCGGACACCGTCGGGAGTGATGGCCTGGACCAGGCCGTGGCTAAGGGTCATAAATGCGGCGGTGGAGGCTCCCATGGCTGCCGCAGCCAGCATTGCGGTGGGCAGGTTGAAGGAAAGTCCCAAGAGCATAGGGGTAAGCCCGCTGAGGACTCCAAGTCCCAGGAGCAGCCTCCCCCGGAACTTTTGTCCTTCCACCCTGGCCAGGAGCAAGTTCCCCAGGATCGCCCCGCTTCCTACCCCTATCATCAGATAGGTGGGGCCCAGAAACAGTTTGTCATCGGTGACAAAACCCAACTCCGCCCGGGAGAAATAGGGAAAAACAGACTCGAAAGCCATTGTCAGGGCGCAGTGGCCCAAGGTAAGGAGCATGATGAACATCAGGAGGCGGGTGGTGTAGATGTACTTCACCCCTGCAACCAGGTTGGTGAATACCCCGCTGCTGGCCTGCACCTCTCCCCTGGACACGGTCCGTATGGTCAGCAGTTGGGTCAATGCCAAGGCATACAGCCCGGCGCACACGAAGAAAGCCGGCTCGGGGCCTGACCAGATTATGAAGGGCAGCATCATCAGGGGCCCCCACATGCGGGAACTCTGCTGCATCAACTGGTTCAGGGCAACGGCGTTCAGCAGCCGGTCCTGGGGGACAAGGTTGGGAAGCAGGGCCTGGGTGGTGGGCATCTGGATGGCCCGGATAGACCCGTTGAATACCGCCAATACCAAGAGGAGGTACTGGTCTATTGCGCCGCTGAGGACCAGGAAAGCCAGAAGGATGTTGTGTCCCAGGTTAAAGATATAGACCGTGGACAGGACTTTCTTTCGATCGAAGCGGTCTGCCAGGAGGCCGGCCATTGGGGTGACTACCAGGCCGGGCAGGAGGGCAGCTGCGGTGACGATCCCCACCCAGGCGCTGGACGAGGTGAGCTGGTACACCAGGGCCGCCCGCATCACGATTAGCGCCCAGCCCGCCGACTGGGAGCAGGCGGCGGCTATCCATAGGCGCCGGTAGTCGGGGAATCGCAACGATGAGAATATTCCCGGTTTGCTGGAGACCTCTTCTCTGTTTTCCAAGCCTGCCATAGCCAGACCATTGTAATGCCCTGCTTGGATGCCGTCAACACCGGGTCACGGTAAATCCCAGGGCATTTCGGTTTTCAGGGGTCCATCTCGTCATTCCCGTGAAAGGAGACCTTTGCGTAACCGTCATTCCGGCGTAGGCCGGAATCCAGGGGCTAGGGGCTGGGTTTCCTGCCTGAGAACTGCCTATTTTCATGGTAATTACCCATGCCCCTGCGGGCCAAGTAAGGGGATGAAAATGGCGGTGGGCCTTCCTACCGTCACTCCCGCGATAGTGGGAGTCCACCGCCCCACCCCTGGATTCCGGCCTACGCCGGAATGACGGTGGGCATCTATTGTCATAATAATTACCCATGACCCTTACGGGCCACATACGAGGATGAAAATGGCGGCCAGCCACCCTACCGTCGTTATTATGAAAATAGGATTTTCATCCCCTTACTTGGCCTTTGCAAGGCCATGGGCAATTCCCGCGAAAGCGGGAATCCAGGGGTGGGGGGGTTGGGGTTCCGGCCTGGCGGCTGCCTATCTTCATAGTGATTACGAATCGGGGAAATCGAGAAAGACCGGAAGACCCTGCGGTAAGTCTAGGGCCTTCCAGTCCTTTTGGGAAAGAGATAATTAAGAGTCTGATGCTAAAGACCCCCGGAAACTACCCGGGGGTCCTTACTGAGTCCATGACTGGGAGGCTGTCTCTAATAGTAGGGTTGCAGCTTGATCTCGTGCAGGGCCGGGATGACCTCTTTGCCCAGCAGTTCGATGGAGCGCATCACGTCTTCGTGGGGCATATCCCCTTCGTTCCCGTAGATGTGGATGTATCCCGGCTGAAGACGCTCTATAACGTAGGACAGTTTCCTGATGACCGTCTCGGGGCTGCCTACTATGATGCTGTTGTGCTCCTGGAGTTCCTCATAGCTCAACTTCTGCCCAACACCTCCGCCCGGTCCCCCGCCGGCCCCTGCCCGGCTCATCTGTAGGCGCACCGCATCCCTGGACTGGTATCCGGGGGGGTCGTTGTGTTCCTGTGGGCCTCTCTGGCGGTGGTTTTCCGTCCACAGGAAGGTGCGTCCTATCTCCTGGGCCTTCTCGTCGGTATCGGCCACAAAAGCCTTGAGGATGGCCCCGAAATGCTCCGGCCCCGGCTGGAATCCCACCTCGCGGGCCGTGTCTATGTATATCTCCCTCAACTGGGCGGTGTGCTCCAGAAGAGACCCCAGGTTCATGTAGGGGTGCCGGTGTCTGGCGGCCCACACCACGCTCTCGGCGCTGTAAAGGCCGGGGAACCAGACCTCCGGGTGGGGCTTTTGTATTGGCAGTACCCAGGGGTTTACCGCCCTGTAGTGGTAATGCTTCCCTTCGTAGCGGAAGGGCCCCGGCTCCGTCCAGCACTTGAGGATGAGGTCGTGGGCCTCCTCGAACCGCTCCCGGTTCTCTGTGGGGTCTATCCCGCTCTGAAGGCTCTCTACGGCAGTGCCGCGCACAAACCCGGAGATAACCCGCCCGCCGGAGTAGCAGTCCAGCATGGCTATCTCTTCGGCCATCCTCACCGGGTCGTTGATGGAGATGACGTTCCCCAGGATGGCTATGCGGGCCTTCTTGGTGACCTTTGCTATGACGGCGGCGTCCAGGTTGACCGAGGGCTTCATGCACCAGTAGGAAGCATGGTGCTCGTTGCTCATTATGCCGTCGAAATTCACCTCGTCGGCCCAGGCGTATTGTTCATGGTACTGGTTGTACAGTACGTGGGCCTTCTCAGGGTCGAAGTGGGTGTTAGGAAAGCCAAGACGCCCGGAGTCATATTGCTCAATGTCCTGGTCGGTGACGTGGCCGTATGGCTGCTCTGAGAACCAGAAGATTTCCACCTTGTCCTTCATGGGAGCCTCCTTGTTCCGGCTTTATATTGCGCTGGGTGTAGTATAGCATATAGCGCCATCACCGAGGCCTTAGGGGATTTGGCCCTAACGCCGGATTGAGCCTGATAGCCTCGTCGTAGTTCTCCGATGCCTCCTGGGTATCTCCCAGCCGGTGGTAGGCTACCCCTCTACTGAGGTAGGCGTCTGCATCTTCGGGATTGAACAGGATGGCCTGATTATAGTCCTCAATGGCGCTCTCGTGCTCACCCAGCAGGAAATAGGTAAGCCCCCGGTTGTGATAGGCGTCGGAATACTCAGGGTTGGTCCTTATTGCTTCGTCGAAGTCCTGGATAGCCTTCTCATATTCTCCAAGGTTCTGGTAGGCAAACCCCCGGTTGTAGTAGGCGAATGACAGCATGGGGTCGAGGCTGATGGCTTCATTGTAGCTCTCAATAGCGCGCCGGAGTTCCCCTGAGAAATGGTGAGAGAGGCCCCGGTTATTCCAGGTAACGGCATCACTGCGGGCCTGGTCATCAACCATCGGCGCGCCTCACTATTACAGCCTCATATCCACATAATAAAGTTAACCGCACCTAGCTCGTTGTTGCGGCACAGTTATGTCACTGCTATAATGGAGTTATCCGATGCAATTGGCATCGGAGTGGAGGTATACCACATGAGCCACAGGATGTCAATTATGACTCCAACGGCGTGTGGAAGGATTGCCTTGGTAACTATATGTATGGCGTCCACCTCATTATTATTCCCTTTTGCGGCACAACAGCTTGAACGTCGCCCTATCCGCCAGTAAAGCTATTGGAAGTGTCACCCGCGAGGGTGCAGCAAATGATACGAGGGCAGGGTAGTAGAGTAGGCAGGCCGCGCCCTGCTCTGCCTAGAAATACCCTGCCATCGTGGGATAACTGTAGATGACCCAAATGCACCCGTGGTACGCTAAGAAGCCGTATATCCACTTCGACCTTCCCCTCTCTGAGAAAGAGGCCACTGACTATGTGAGTGATCCACGTCAAGTGTCACGTCATCCGTTTTATCCTCTGCTCAAATATACACTCATCACGCCGCGCATCAAGAAGTTGCCTTGCGGGTCTGCAAAAAAGTTTATCAAAGAGCCTAAATCCCGCCCTATCGCGTATCCTGCCCACAAAGACGGGTACATATTCTCCTACTACAAGTCCATGCTTGAGGTCGCCTACGAAGAATGGCTCCGAGAAAATGGACTTGGAGAAGCCGTTACCGCCTTTCGTTCCATAGGCGAAAACAATATGACTCTCGCCAAGAAAGCATTTGATTTCATCAAGGCGAGCCCAGGTTGCCATATCGTTGTAACAGATGTCGAATCATTTTTCGACAACTTATGCCACAAGCAGTTGAAAAAGAATTGGGCTAAATTCCTTGGAGTGGATAAACTCCCGGACGATCATTATGCAGTCTACAGGGCGATTACCCGCTACAGCATCGTCGAGCGTCATAAGGTCTATAATCTTTTCAGGATTCGTCTATCCGGCAGGCTGGATAAGGCCAAAGGTCCTAAAAGGATATGTACTCCGAAGCAATTCCGTGAGAAGGTTATTCCTCGCAATTTGGTGAAATCAGGCCCCGGCCTATCTAGTGGCATTGGTATTCCCCAAGGGACCTCGTTAAGCCCACTGTTGTCCAACATGTACATGGCTGACCTAGATTTGGCTATGCACAGATGGATCACCTCCCTCGGAGGCAAGTATTGGAGGTACTGCGACGACATCCTGATAGTCGTGCCAGCAGGCCAACAATCGGATATTCTGCCTCGCCTTGACCAGCAATTGGACCTGCTGGCGTTGAAACGCAGTGAAAAGAAAACGGATGAGATGTATAGAGACGAGCTGGCATCTCATAAACAGCTTCAGTACCTGGGGTTCATCTTCAATGGCGACGAAGTGATGGTTCGGTCGTCTTCTATTCACCGTTATCACCGAAAGTTGAAGAAGGGTATTCAAGCAGCCGAACACCGCCGATGCCGTGAGACTCTTGCCAGTGGACAGGAAGCCCCACTCAGGCAGCAGGCTCTTTATAATATGTACTCGGAACTGCCGGTACGTGGGAAACGTATCAAGGCACGAAGGAGCCGGCAGAACTTTACTGACTACATGAAAAGATCAGCCAAATTGATGGACTCTGAGCGCATAAGACGGCAACGTGGGAAGGCACTGAAAAAGTTTCGGGCTTCAATCCGAAAGCGCAAGTGACTATGAAGGATGACCTTAGTCGGCTTTGCTCAGGACGACCTGTTTAGCACACTGTTCAATGGCCCAGCGACGGGTCATCCCGGCGTGCGAGTGGCTCCCCCTGTTACATAGTTACATACCACCTCTTTTTTCACCTCTGATTCCTCTGCGAACTTGCCCCAGTCTGAATAGTTACCGCTACACCCGCATCACTGGTCCGGCGGTTTTCCAAATGGGCGGAAGGGGATTTTTCGCCCCTGCTTGAGAATATCCGAAATACTGCTATTATATGCTTACCCAATATCATCCGGCCTGAAACTATCAGGCTTAGAATTATATGAAAGGAAGGACAAAAAGAGCTATGCAAGAGGACTCTATCAGGCTCAAGGCTATCAACCATATCACCTACAACGTTAAGGACAAGGACGCAGCCCTGAAGTGGTACGTGGATGTGCTGGGGATTAAGCAGATACCCAAGCAGGTGGACTCGGACCATCTCTACTGGCTTCAGCTTCCCAGTGGCGCTATGGTCCACATAATTGAAAATCCTGACTCCCCGTCCATGCCTTCCCACCACACCGCCTTCGAGGTGGACGACATAGAGGCCGCGCAGAAGCACCTGCATGGGAAGGGCATCGAGACCACCGATATTAGCGTTCGCCACGACGGACAGAGAGCCATGTACCTCAACGACCCGGACGGCAACCGCATCGAGATATGCACCAAGTCAGGATTTGGCGTACTGGTGTAGTACACGGTACATCCGGGACCAGTCGCCAGTGACCGGCGCAGGCGCTCCGGGCAAAGGTATGTCCCGCTGGGGGTATGATGGACGGTTGGGCCGGCGCAAGCCCATCGGGTCGGCCAGCCGCCCGTATCTATGGCTGGGGCGTTGCGGATATGCCCGGCCCGGTCTGTGGGGTAACATTCCCTTTTGGAGGAGAGCATGGCGGAGCGAAGGCTGCCAACGCAGGAAGAGGTACAGTCTTACCTGAGCGACCGTAGCAACTGGGGCCGGTGGGGAGCGGACGACCAGGTTGGGGCCATAAACCTGATAACCCCGGAAAAGAGGGTTGCCGCCGGCAGGCTTATGCGGACCGGCAGGACTGTATCCCTCAGTCGGTATTTCCCCAAGACCCCCAGCCCGGAGAACACCATGCCAGCCCATCACTGGATGCGCAAGAGGGTGCGGGATACGGGCTATGGGGGTTCCCAGGACTATCTGGGAATCTTCTATCACGGCTTCGCCGCAACCCACATAGACGCCCTGTGCCACGTGTGGGACCCCAACGGAATGTGGAATGGACGCGACCATAACGTGGAGATTACCTTTGACGGGGCCAACTTTGGGTCCATAGACCATTGGAGCGATGGGATTATAACTCGCGGGGTGCTGCTTGACATAACGAAGCATCGAGGTGAACCCTACGTTACGATGGAGCGCCCGGTGCACGGCTGGGAGTTGGAGGATGCAGCCAGAGCTGAAGGCGTAACCCTGGGGCCGGGCGATGCGGTGGTGATTTACAGCGGTCGGGATAGGTGGAACGATGCCCATCCCAATGCCCCCTGGGGCAGCGACCTCAACGCTATGCCGGGCCTGCACGCGTCATGCCTCCCGTTCATTCGCGACAACGATATATCTGTCATGGTATGGGACATGATGGACTTCCTGCCCAGCGGGTATGGCGACATCCGGCTGCCGGTCCACGGCGCTCTCTACTACTATGGTGTCGCCCTGCTGGACAACGCTTTGCTGCACCCTCTGGCAGAAGCCTGCGCCCAGGAAGGCCGCTACGAGTTCATGCTGATGGTCGCCCCGTTGAAGGTGGCCGGAGGGACCGGGTCGCCGGTCAATCCCATCGCCGTGTTTTAGCGTGGACTTTGGGTAATCGTCATTCCTATGAAAATAAGATTTTCATACCCTTACTTGGCCTTGGCAAGGTCATGGGCAATTCCTATGAAAATAGCCGGCGCCAGGTATCCCACCGCACCCTTAAGGGTGCGGCATCCCCCACCGTGATGCTCCCTTCACACCCTTCCCCTCCCCCACGCTCACTTCATCTGTCATTCTGGCGAAAGCCGGAATCCAGGGGTGGGGAGTGGGTGACTCGCATCGGGTGTTACGTTGTGGATTCCTAGACTCCCGCTTTCGCGGGAGTGACGGTAGGGAGGCCACCCCATTTTTCATCTTCGTATGTGGCCCCCAGGTTCATGGGGAATCACCATATAGTCAATTTTAGGAGGCAAACATGGGAAGGCTGGATGGCAAGGTGGCGATTATCACCGGCGGCGCCAGGGGTCAGGGCGCTGCCGAGGCTAAGCTGTTTGCCCAGGAAGGCGCCAGGGTGGTCTTTGGTGATGTGCTGGATGAAGAAGGGCGGGGGGTTGAGGCGGAAATCCATGAGGCGGGCGGCGAGGCCACCTACATGCGCCTGGACGTGACCAGCGCCCAGGACTGGCAAAGGGCTATAGAGGCAGCGGAGAGCAAGTACGGCAGGCTGGACATCCTGGTGAACAACGCCGGTATTTTCCGCCGCAACTCCATAGAAGACACCAGCAAGGAGCTTTGGGACGAGATTATGGATGTCAACGCCAAAGGGGTGTTCCTGGGCACCAAGCATTCTCTCCCGGCCATGAGGCGCGGAGGAGGAGGTTCCATCGTGAATATCTCCTCTATATCCGGCATGATCGGCATTGGAGCTCCCGCCTATAATGCCACCAAGGGCGCTGTGAGGGTGTTCACCAAGATAACCGCCGTCCAGCACGCGGGAGAGGGGATACGCTGCAATTCCATCCACCCCGGACCCATTGATACCCCCATGATACGTCCCCCGGGCACAGACCCGGCCCGCAGCAGTGACTCCGTGGCGCGGGTGCCCCTGGGCCGGATCGGCACATCGGAAGACATCGCCTACGGCGCCCTTTACCTGGCCTCTGATGAGTCCTCTTTTGTTACCGGCAGCGAGCTGGTCATAGACGGCGGATATACTGCTCAGTAGCCTTGGGTGGGGTGTCTCCAAAGAGCTTTATATACAAAATTAAGCAAAAACTAAGAAGGACTCTTTTTACTCTGTATCTTCCTTCTCGGTCATATTGGTTAGATATGGAGGCACCTCATAGCCCTGTTGTTTGGCCCAAGTTCGCCACCTGATGCGTTCCTCCTCGCGGCCTTCCCTGCGCCCCTCTGCCTTTAATTTTTTCACCGCTGCCGGAATTAACAATACCATGCGTCCTACTCCTTCCACCACAATTACTACTAATATAGCTATCCCGGCCGATGTACTGAAAATAGCAGCTAGTACGTATATAAGATTACCCCATTGCACATCCTGCCCATATTGATATAAAAAGAATGCTACACAACCGACATAGACAAGATAATAAACGCCCCAATAATTCTCAACAGCTTTCTGAGTAATTACACTGATTATTCTGGATATGCGCATTATTCTTTAATGCAGAGAATGACTACAAGTCAATCTGACCTTATCACTGATAAATTGCTCTGTCAACAAGCCTGTACCCTTCAGGTCAGGGCGTGGTGGAGAGGGGGCCTTGATTGGCCCCCTGATTCGCTAGAGTATCTGCGAGAGGAAGGTCTTGGCCCGCTCGTGGGAGGGGTTGTTGAAGAAGATGTCCGGCGGGGCCTCCTCTATAATTACTCCTTCGTCGAACATGATTACCCGGTCGGCCACCTCCCTGGCAAACCCTACTTCGTGGGTAACTATTATCATGGTCATCCCGGAGTTAGCCAACTCGCGCATAACATCCAGGACCTCCTTGATCATCTCCGGGTCCAGGGCCGAGGTGGGTTCATCAAAGAGCATTATCTTGGGCTGCATGGCGAGGGCGCGGGCGATGGCAACCCGCTGTTGCTGGCCGCCGGAAAGCTCCGTGGGATACTTGAGCGCCTGCTCCGGGATCCCGACCCTCTCCAGGAGCTCATTGGCGGTGCCTTCCGCCTGGGAGCGGGACCATTTCCTGACTTTCATAGGCGCCAGGGTGATGTTTTGCATAACGGTAAGATGGGGAAACAGGTTGAACGATTGGAAGACCATGCCTACATCCCTGCGGATAGAGTCAATGTTCCGAATATCGTTTGTGAGCGCGGTCCCGTCAACTATAATTTCGCCCCTCTGGTGCTCCTCCAGCCGGTTGATGGTGCGAATGAAGGTAGACTTGCCTGATCCCGAGGGGCCGAGGATCACTATCTTCTCCCCTCTGCTTACGGAAGTCGTGACACCCTTCAGCACGTGGAAATCACCGAACCACTTGTGGACATCCCTGCATACTATGATTTCCTCGTGATCATCCAACTGGGTTTGCTGCCTGTCCTCTGCCATCTCCAACCTCCGGCCTATAAATCAACGCCTGCCCACACCCAGCCTGGTCTCTATTCTCTGGCTGGCTTGGGACATGGAGTAGGTGAATATCCAATAGACGAACCCGATGAACAAATATACCTCGCTCTGGGAGCCGGTCCATTCCGGGTTGGCATTGAATATAGACTTGGCTATGCCCAGGAGGTCCAGCATACCTACTGTGATGACCAGGCTGGTGTCCTTGAACAGGCTTATGAACTGGCCCACGATGGCCGGGATGACGGCTCGAAGGGCCTGGGGCAGGACTATGAAGATGGTTGTATGAGTGCCGCTAAGGCCCAACGCCTTGCCTGCCTCCACCTGGCCCAGTGGTATAGCTTGCAGCCCGCCCCGCACGTTTTCGGCCATGTATGCCGAACTGAACAGAGTGATTGCCATCAACGCCCTCAGGAGGCGGTTAATCCCCGATCCCTCCGGCAGCAGCAGGGGCAGGATCACCAGGGTCATAAACAACAGGGTGACCAGAGGGACCCCCCTGACTACCTCGATAAACAATACGCTGAAGACTTTGACCACGGGCAGGTTGCTGCGGCGGCCCATGGCCAGCGCTATTCCGATGGGCAGAGAGGCCACGATGCCCACGACGGCGAGGATGAAAGTAAGAATCAGCCCTCCCCACATGCCGGTGGGCACGTGGGGCAGCACCGGCACGGTGCCGAACCCTCGCAGCAGAATGACGATAACCACGAAGGACGCAATCCAGCCGAAGACGACGTGCTTGGGTGTTGGATTGAAGTACCTGCCTGCAAGGTATCCCAAGGCCACCAACCCCGCGCTGGCAGCCATCCATATCCTGGGGACCAGGGTCAGATCGGGTACGTTGAAGGGAAGGATAGCAAGGATGCCGAGGCCGATTCCCAGGAACAATCCAAAGGGCTGGACAACTTCTCGCCAAATACCCCAGGAGATGCCCGTAAGAAGGGATACAAGGAAGAGGCAAACTCCAACCCTCCAAATTTCATCGCTGGGATACTGTCCCGTCGCAATCAACTTCAGGTTGGTAGTAATGGCATCCCACTCGGCGGTGACGAATACCCAGTTGAGGATTCCCCACAATGCCAGCACGATCAACCCGGCTACCGCCAACGTCAGGAGGGTGTTGTACCAGTTATTGAAGAGGTTCTCCCTTAGCCAGACGGATACCCGTGGCTGGGGAGGTGGCGGCAGTGAGGGAGTCAGTTGAGACGACATTTAGCTGGTCCCCCTGAGGCGACGATTGTAAAGGTTGCCTATGGCTGCATAAATCAGGCTCATGGTCAAGTAGGCAAGCATAATCAGAAGGAAGACCGGCACCGCTCGGCCAGCCTGATTGATGATGGTCCGGCTAACGGCGAACAGGTCGGGATAGCCGATAGCCATTGCCAGGCTGGAGTTCTTGGTCAAGTTCAGGTACTGGCTGATTAGGGGCGGTATGATGACTTTGAGGGCCTGGGGAAACACCACGTACCTCAGGGTCTGGAATTTGCTCAGCCCCAGGGCATTTCCAGCCTCTACCTGGCCCCGGGTGACCGACTGTATCCCCGCGCGGACTATCTCGGCGATGAAGGACGCGGTATATATAACCAGGCCCAACAGGAGAGCCGTGAACTCCGGGGTCAAGCGCAATCCCACTCCCTCCTCGAAGTTGAACCTGCCAAGCACCGGCACCTCGCGGGTGAGGGGACTGCCTTCCAGTATGAGCCACCCCAGCGCCGGGACCAGGATGAGGACCGCCACCGGGACCGCTATGGTGATGACTGGCGGAATGCCTTGCCGCCTGGCCCGCTTTAGCGCCATCCAGATGAGCGCCGCCGCGATGATTCCGAGAGCAAAAAAACCCATCCACTCCAGGAAATTGTCCGATGGCTTGGGCACCGTAGTGAAGATGCCCCGGTTGCTCAGATAGATTGGCCCGGGCCACTTGATGCTTGACTGGACGGCTGGAAGGGCTTGAAATACCGCAAAATACCAGAAGAACAACTGGACCAGCAATGGGACATTTCGGAATATCTCAATATACACGCCGGCAATCTTACTCACCAGCCAGTTGGTAGAGAGCCTGGAAACCCCGATGAAGATGCCCAGAGCAGTGGCTAAGATGACCCCGGTGATGGATACCTTGAGCATATTGAGGACTCCGACCATGAAAGCGCGTAGGAAGGAGTTGGACGCGTCGTACTCGATGATGAAGTCCTCGCCTATGTCGAAGCCCGCCTCTTCGCCCAGGAAGTCGTAGCCCAAGGAGAGGCCGCGCTTATCTGCGGCGCTGAGCACGTTGGAAATAACGAAAGCCACCACCGCCACTATGAAGGCGGCTGAGGCCACCTGCAAGGCGGCTCGCAGGAACCGGACATTCCTCCATACGGGGATGCCCTGGTAAGTGAGAAGACTTGTAGTGGGGACCAGTTTCATGGCTCATATACCTGTATAAGGTACAGGCCAGCGCTGTGTCTGGCCTGTACCTTGGTTAGCTGTCCTGGGAGGGAGATATACCTATCTGAGAGGAGGAGCGTATATCAGACCTCCATCGGTCCACAGGGCGTTAAGCCCCCGGGGAAGGCCCAGACCCTCCGACCCCAGGAAACGGTCGTATATTTCACCAAAGTTGCCCACTCCCTTGAGGACGTCCACCGCGAAGTCCTTATCCAGGCCAAGGTCGGACTGGCCGAACTCGCCCTCGGCGCCCAGCATCCGGCGTATCTTTACGTCATCGCTGGAGATCATCGCGTCAACATTGTCCTGGGTCACACCCATTTCTTCGGCGTTGATCAGGACGAACAGCACCACTTTCACCAAGTCAAACCACTGGTCATCGCCGTGGGGGACCATCGTGGTCAGAGGCTCTTTGGAAATGGTCTCAGGCAGGATCACATGGGCATCGGGGTCCTCCAGCCCGCTCCTGATGGCTGCCAACTGGGACCTGTCATTGGTAAAGGCGTCGCAGCGTCCTTCTTCGTAGGCGCTGGTTACCGATCCGGTGTCCTCAAAGAGGACGGACTGGAGTTCCATGTCGTTCTGGCGGAAGAAGTCGGCAAGGTTCAACTCGGTGGTTGTGCCGCTGGTCACGCAGACCGAAGCCCCGTCCAGGTCGAGAGCGCTTGTGATGCCCGAGTCCGCCCGGGCCATGAAGCCCTGGCCATCGTAGAAGGTGATGATGGTGTAGTTGCCCCACTGAGAATCACGGGTGGAGGTCCAGGTTACAGTGCGGCTCAGCATGTCCACCTCACCGCCCTGGATCGTAGGACCACGCTCGGCGGCGGTTATGGGGAGAATCTCCAACTTGGTAGGGTCGCCGAAGATGGCGGCGGCGACGGCCCTGCACAGGTCCACGTCAAATCCCCTGTTGTTGCCTGCGGAGTCAAGGAAGCCGTATCCGGCCACATCAACCCGGCCCGCGCATATCACGTGCCCGCGCTCCTTTACAATCTCGAGACGGCTGCCTTCCTCTGGCGTGGGTTGTTCACTGACAGACGTAGCGGTGGCCGTGGCATCCGGGGCGGATGTGGCCGTAGCGGTGGCCTCGGCCCCTGGGACGGCGGTGGCCGTGGCTTGCGGGACCGACGTGGCCGCTGGCTCGTCGGTCCCATCGCAAGCGCCAACAAGCACCAGCGCCAGCACCGCCATTGCGAATATCAGCGTAGTAGTCCCTAGTAAGGTGGTTATCCGACTTAACATAATATTACTGTCCCCTCCAATCTCAGAACATGGATTTTGGCTGCTAGGGAATATAGCAAACGGGCATAGTAAAGTCAATGGCAGAGGTAGGTGTGGTATCCTTATTTCTATCACCATCGCGTATTCGAGAGAAAACTGTGACGGTTTGGGCAAGCAGGGTGTGGTGGTGGGATTTACAAAAGGTTTACAATATAATATAGGCATAGTCATAGGGAGCAATGGGGGACTAAGGGGAGTCTGAACGGGCGTCCCCATGTGGGAACCCGTGATTGCAGATTCGTGCCGAAGTGGCGGAATGGTAGACGCGACGGTCTCAAAAACCGTTGGGGGCAACCCCGTGTCGGTTCGACTCCGACCTTCGGCACCATCCGACCCACACTTGACCCAATAGTAGCAGTTGAAAAGACTCCCATCCTCGCGTACAATCAGAGTCGCTGGCAGGGCCTCTCACAGAGGCCCAGAGAGTCGCCAGGCAAATCCCCAAGAGGTGAATTTAATTGACTCAAGAGAAGACCGCAACCATCATCATATACACCCACCCGGACTGCTCCTATTCTTCTGCGGCTAAAGACGACTTCGTAAAGAGCGGCGTGGAGTTCCATGAGATAGACGTGACCCTCCACCCGGAAGCGGTCCCGGACTTGGAGCAGTTTACCGGAGGCGAGCGAATCACGCCCGTTATAGTAGAAGGGGACACGGTGACAGTAGGGTATTATGGCGTCGGTTGAAGTTTTGACTAATGGGGGGCGGTCTGCTCCCATACATAATATAAGTTAACCAAAGTTGGTCATCAGCGCCGATTGACAGAATGCCCGGAAGAGCCTTAGAATTGGTATAAGCTATTGTTCCCCCTCCATCCAGTAGCGACCCAGCGGACCCGTGGTGTAGTTGGCCTAACATACGGCCCTGTCAAGGCCGAGATCGCCGGTTCGAATCCGGTCGGGTCCGCCAACAAGCATATCCAGCCCCGCCTGCTGTGCTTTCCTGCCCACTCCACTTTTGTCCTCTGTTGCTCAATCAGGCTAGGCGTTCCGATTGACTGTCCTATGCCGGAGCAAGGGCAAGTGTCAGGGATTCAGAACTGTCAGGAAAAAGTTGCGCAAGCATCCCTGATTACAAGCAGGACGGATTCCTGGGCAAAGCGTCGCTTGTATTCCGATGAAATCTCGTCCAGAAGGCGTACTTTTTCAGGTCCCGGAGATGACAAGATTATCACAACCTTGGAGCGCTCCCCCTCCATTGCCCCGCTCGGGCCGCGCCACTGTCCCGCCGCATCAAGCACCGTCAGGCCATCGGGGAACCTCGGCGTAATTGTGTCCGCGAGGAACAAATTCCAGTCCATATCGTCCACTACCTCTACGCCTTCTGAGTTGCGCCCAAAGAATAGCCGGTATTCGGCGAGACCATCGTAGCTATCGGGGCAAGACGGGACCTCGGTCCCGCCACATGCAGCCAGGGTGAGCACGCCCAAGATGAAGATGGCGAGAACGACGCTACGGCGGATGTTCGTTGAATGGAATGGTAACGAGTCCTTCAGTCCAGTACCTCACTCAATGTCCTGCGAAATAATATCCTGTAACACCCCGATGGAGCAAGACCACAGACCCATCCAGGGTCTGGCGAGCGTGGGGTAGGCTTGGGGCGCTCTCCTTTCACCCACCAATCTGTTGCAGACTCCCCCACAAAAATAGCTTGTACCCTATATGGTTGGATGTTATAATCAGGTATCGTCACTGGGGATTCGTCTAGTGGTAGGACGGCAGACTCTGGATCTGCAAGCCGTGGTTCGAATCCACGATCCCCAGCCAGCTTATATGCCGGGTGCACCGGGCCAAGCTCGCGGGAGATTGTGGCGCTCCGGTCGCTGGGGCGTACCATCAGTAAAGGGGCGCATTCGTCTAGTGGCCTAGGACACCGCCCTCTCAAGGCGGAGATCGCGGGTTCGAACCCCGCATGCGCTACCATCACTCTGGTATTCATTTCCCACGCTGCTCCTGGTGGCAAGGCAGAGCACTCGCGAAATGGCTCGTAGAGTACTGCAATACCTTACTGACACTGAACAACTCGGTTGATGCGAATCTGATAGAGATGCATGTGCAAGTGATGGGGCAAATGCCAACCTCTTGATTTAGTGGAGTTTCCCAAGAATGGGCCATGAACGAGTAGGTGCGCTACCACATACTAAACGTTGGGTTGATGTGGTGGGTCAGATTGCGACCGCAGCTGATGTGAACGGGGATGTGCGTGGGCTGGCAAACACTACTCTTGAGAACGTCCGCTCTCATCTCCTTGCCATTCACAGAGACACCGGATTTGTTGCGTCCTTCCAGTTCCTACTAGGCCTTGCACTGTCAGCTTCTCCCGGGGTCGATAGAGCTTCGCTTGGTGAACTTGCCGTCGACCTGGGGGCCAACCCTTCGCCACTCAAACTTGCGAGTGCCCTCGGCCAGTATGTCGCAGACAACAGGCAGTCAGCCGAATATGCTGAAATAGCGCGCAAGGCCGCAGTAGACGTTATCTCGATTTGGACAGAGCAACAGACCCGGCAACTCTCCTTCACGGGTGAGCACGAGCAAGCCTCTGAAGTGTGGAGAAGGGCAAGCGACGGCAGGGGCTTCTGTGAAGTGGCGCGTCTGTTCTTTGGGAAGTTTGTGGAACGCTACCTCAACTACTTCATTGGTCGTGAGGCGTCTTCTCATTTGGCCAACACGGAGGACCGCGAGAGACTCGCCCGCCGCCTTGGAGACCACGTTGACGGTGTATCGCATCATGCCTTCGAAACCGCCAGGATAACTCAGTCGTTCACGGCAGGGTGGTTCAATCGCTACGCGCGTGACGGGATGCCTGCGGCGGACGAGATATCAGGATTCCTTTCTCATTCAGTCGGCAAGCTGCGCGAGGAACTCCTCCGTGAGGAGTCTCCGCAATGAAGACCGAAGGTGCATTCGCAATCTTCCTGTGTAACAAGGCAACGCCCCCCGATGGGCTAAAGCAGTCGGATCACACCGTCTTGAACTACCGGTCCTCTGGCAGCGAACCACCCATGGTCCGCCTCGGGTTACCTGATTTCGTTCGGAGTGTCAACTACCTGCCCGATAGGTGCCTTGATCTGTTGGAAATTGCGGCCTACGTGTTTGCGGCAGACCGACTGACCTCTAGAGGTTCAAGGAGGGCAGTCGAATATCAGTCGTGGTCCAGAAGCCTCCACTTCATTGTGAAGGTCAGAGATTACGAGTTTTGGCGTCAGTCAAGTGTGGGCGAGGCACTGGAAGCCACCCTCCGTTTCGCCACTGGCGACCAAGATTATAAGTTCACGTTTCAAGCCGGTCATACTACTCCACCGACGAGCTTATTTGACAGTGAAGTGTTTTCAATGGAGATTGGTGGAGACCTCTCCATCATGCTTTTTTCTGGTGGGATTGATTCGCTTGCTGGTGCCGTGCAGAGACTTGAGCAAACCAGTGAACATGTTTGCCTAGTTAGCCACTTGTCGCAAGTTGGAACCATCCACACACAACGAGGCCTTGCGTCTGCATTACAGACAGGATACCGCGGGCGTGTTAGCCCTTACCAATTCAAGACCCACCTCCAAAGTGTCAAACCTAAAGAGGAAACCCAGCGTAGCAGACCATTTCTGTATGGAAGCATCGCTTTTGCTTTGGCCACAGCATTTGGCCGCGACCGCTTCTACATATACGAAAATGGGGTTACCAGTCTCAATTTCGCTCGGAGAGACGATCTCATCAATGCGCGAGCGAGCCGCACCACTCACCCTCAAACAGTCGCCCGTTTGGCATCTCTATTCTCAATCATCGCAGAAAGACCCTTCGCCATAGAGTCGCCCTTTCTCTGGCACACCAAGTCTGACGTAGTGGAATACCTCAAAGACTCTGGACGCGGACATTTGTTGCCTAGTTCGGTGTCGTGCAGCCACACGTACAATTCGGGACCGAATGCCACCCACTGCGGAGAGTGCTTCCAGTGCCTGGACCGGCGCATTGGGATTTATGGAGCCAATGCCGACAAGCTGGATAATGAAAGTCTTTATGCAACGAACATCATCACCTCTAGCATCCCATCAACAGAAGGCAAAACGACCGCAGTAGACTACCTGAGGCAGGCGGCTAACTTCTCAAATTGGAACCAACCGTATTTCTACAACCAAATGCTCGACGAACTTCAGATGCTTCTGGGTTGGGTGCCGGGCTATGAGGATGAGAACGAATTGGTCGACAAGATTTGGGACATGTGCTCGCGGCACGGGGAGCAAGTCGCCCTTGCCCTTCGACGTATGCGGGATCTCCATGAAGGAGTCTTTAGCCCACTAGCACCGGATTCCTTGCTGAAGGTGGTTTCTGACAGGGAATTTCTGAAGGCACCTATCGAACGCTTGGTCACGACAATCGAGAATCGCATTGAGTCTGCCCTCCCCAAATCATTCCGGAGTGTACGCCCTGCTAACGAGGCTGACCTAAACGACAAGATTGAGGGCCTCCTCGACATTTGGCGCGACGATATGAGGAGAGAACACCCTGCCGTGCCATTTGCTAGTGCTGGTGTAGTCCCAGACTTTTCCCTAGACCGTGGGCATTTGCTCATTGAAGGGAAGTACATTCGGGGAACTACTACACCAAGCAGGATTACGGAGGGAATGGCCGCTGACCTGACGAAGTACCCTCAGGAAGCGCACATTCTCTTCGTTGTCTATGATCCTGACAGCGCTATCGTGGACCGCGCTAGGCTAAAGCGTGACTTTGAGGACAAAGGCCGCTGCACTGTATGCATTTTGCCGTAGATATTGGGGTTCATGCACCCTACAGTGCTACTACCCACTCGAAGGTTTGCAATACAGTACCTCTTGGCCCACCATACAACCCTTCCGACAACCCCACCCAATCTCCGCTTCCACCCGTCCTTACCGCGTCGCCGGTGTTTAGCCAGTAGAATCAATCCCTCCATGATGTCCCACTCTGTATTGATTGTGATAACATATTCTTAGAATAAGCTGAGGGTGCGCAATCTCGGAAGGTCTGGAGAGGAAGCGCCATGACAAGATTCGTTGCTCAATTGGCCGCCATCGCGGCTGTCCCACTGTTGTTGGCGCTATCATTGATCGTGGGGGTGGTCTCAGCCGGTTGCGGTCCATCCGACCCCGCCGAGGCTGCCATCGAGAGAGGTCCAGTGCCGGAGGTCGGCTCTACCCCAACGACCGCCCAGGCTACCGGCGCGCCAGCCTCCGGGTCCAGCGATGGGACCTTGGCCCAGGCTGGCATCACGCAGAATCCCGGGCCGGAAGCAGGCTCCGCGCCACTGGCTGGTCCGGCAGCGCAGATTACGACCGCGCCGGGTTCCGTGTCCCAAGATGGAATCCTGGCCCAGGTTGCTATCGCCCAGGCTGCTATCACCCAGGTTACTATCACAAGGGGTCCTGGGCTGAAGGACTACTCCGGGCCATCCGCCGGCCCCGTGTCACTGGACACCACCGGGCTGGCTCCCTCTCCCCAGGATGAAAGCCCGGCCAAGGTTGACACAGACACCGACTCAGGCCCCAAGGACAACTCGGTCCCCACCAGCCCCACCCAGGGCCAGACCTACACCTGGGAGGACGGCGACAGGACGTTGACGGCCCGGCTCCAGACGGACCTTGTGGTCCAGAAGAGCGCCGACGGCTCGTCCGATGACATTGTAGCCGCCAACGCCGGCGGTGGAAGCATTGTCAAGAATGAAGACGGCTACGATAAGAGTGACCCTGACTCTCAACCCGTCTTTCGCTCCGAATCGGGCGCGCTGATGACGTTGCCCGGCGGCGTCCTGCTGGCGCTCAACCCGGACTGGACCAAGGAGGAGACGGACGCCTTCTTTTCCGGCAACAGTATCAGCCTGGACAGGGTATCCGAGTTGAGTTACATCACCAACGGCTTCTTCGTGGAGACCGAGCCGGGGTTCCCGTCCCTGGACCTGGCGAACGCCCTGGCAACCCAGGAGGGGGTAGAATTGTCCAGCCCCAACTGGTGGACGGAAGTCACTACAAAGTGAGGCGCTGCGAATTGAATAACCCTGCGGGCCTGCCTCCCTCCGTGATGGGAGTGACATGGCCCTGCTCCATCCTCCGGGACTCCGCCATATCTCATGGAAGCCGGCCCCGGAAGCCGTCGGTTTTATTGAGCGACTGAAGGCATGACCAGGATATTGCGCCTAGTGAAAATACTGCTGGCGGTGGCAGGCTGCGCTCTGCTCTGCCTCGTACTGGCTTTGAGCTATGCCAGGGCGCAGAGCAACGTACCTGCCGCCCTGTCCATCTCATCGGTCACTCCCGGCGATGGCTCTCTCACCGTTGCCTGGACTGCCCCCACCAGCGGCTCCACCGCCACCGCCTACGACCTGCGCTACATCAAGACCAGCGACGACGAGACCGACGACGCCAACTGGACCCTTGAGGAGGATGTCTGGACCTCCGGCGCGGGCAGCCTGGAATACACCATCACCGGGTTGGAGAATGGCGTCGGTTACGACGTGCAGGTGCGGGCAGTGGCCTCCGGCAGCAACGGCGGATGGTCCCCCACCTCCACCGGCACCCCTGCTGACCACGGCGGCAACCGCTCCACAGCGACGGAGATGGGCCTGAATACCTCAGTTATCGGGTACATAGACCCGGCCAGCGATAACGATTACTTCAAAATAGTCCTGCCCGAGGCGTCGGGCATTTTCGCATACACCACCAGCTATATATCCGGCTTCCTACCCACTACTGGAGAGCTTCAGAACAGCTTTGGCTCGGTAATCAAGACCGATGATGACGACGATCAGTTCAGGCAGTACGGCCCCCAGCTTTTCCTATGGGACACCCTGGAAGCGGGGACTTACTACATCAGGGTCAGCGCCCCTGAGACGGGGGCATACACCCTGCACACCGAAACGATAAAGGACACCACAGGCACGGGCGACGCTGCCGACCTGGCGCTCAACGGCTTTGCCACCGGCATACTGGACCCGGGGGCGGATGACGAGGACTACTTCAAAATAGAGGTATCCCAAGAGACGGACTTGATGATACGCGTGGCGCGTGCCAAATGGACGATTGATACCGAAGGGACCCTGCTGGACAGGGACGGTGCGGAGATCGCTGTCCATGACGACAGCTTCCTCATCGGCAATCTGAGAGAGCAATTCCTCATCCGCAAAAAGCTGGAAGCGGGGGTGTACTACCTAAGGGTGAGGGACGCCCCGGGTAGGTCATACAGAACTTGCTGGGGGGCCACCCCTGAGTTCTACCTGGGAACGTGGACTGACTGCCCTGCCGAGGAGTCGCAAAAGAGCAAAGTGGGAAATCCAGGCCCGTACGCGGTGAGCGCCGAGGTGGTGACGCCGCCGGGCAGTTCCAGGTCTAGGGCACGCCACCTGACCCTGGGCGAAGATGCCCTGGCGGGAGGAAGAATAGACACTGCGGGCAATGCCGACTACTTCAGTATAACCGTCACTGAGACCACCTACGTGAGAGTCCAGGTCGTCAGCGCCTCGGTGGAGACCGACGGCCTCCTCCTGGACAGCGGTGGACGGGAGAAAAAGGTAAAACTGTCCGAAAGGGACTACGTGCCCGGCGGGCTGGGCTTCGTTCTCTACGGCACGTTGGACGCCGGAACGAGCTATATCAAGGTGACCGCGGGTGACAACACTGAGACCGGGCCTTACACCATAGTGGCCCAGGAAGACACCGTGTACTCCGGTTTGATAGACGAGTGCTCAGCCATAGCGACCGATTATGGAGACCCCCTTTATGGGTGCCAGTGGAGCCTGAACAACACTGGGCAGGGTGGCGGGACCGCGGGCGAGGACATCAACGTCGAGGAAGTATGGGACGGCGGCAACCTGGGGGCAGGCGTCAACGTAGCTATAATTTCCAACGGGCTATACTACAACCACGAGGACCTCGAGGACAACGTGAACGCGGCCCGGAACCACGACTACACCCCCAGGGGCGACGTATTTGAACGCTACTATACCCGCGGGACCAAGGCTGCGGGTATCATAGCGGCCCGGGACAACGACCTGGGGGTTCGTGGCGTGGCGCCACGGGCAACCATTTACGCCTACAACTTCGTCCGCAACCCAACCTTGGGGAACATGGTGGATGCCATGACCCGCGATTTTGATGATACGGGGGTATCCAACCATGGCTGGGGACTTGGGCGCACGCCTTCACTCCAGCGGGTTTCCAGGGTATGGGAGTTGGCGGTGGATGCAGGGGTTTCCAAGGGTATGGGAGGCAAGGGCATCTTTTACACCTTCCCCGGCGGCGGGGATACTCGTGGACTATACTCGGGTCTCAGTGAGGTGTTCAACTACTACGCCGTGACCGCTGTTTGCGCAGTGAACGACGAGGGCCAGAAGACCTACTCCTCGGGACAAGGCCCCAACCTGTGGGTCTGCGCTCCGTCCAGTGACAGTAACCAGTCTCGAGGAGGTATGCCGGGGACGACCACCACCGACAACTACAACCGCTACGCACGGAACTTCGGCGGCACCTCCGAGGCCGCGGCCTTGGTCTCCGGCGTGGTCGCCTTGGTGCGCAGCGCCTATCCCGACCTCACCTGGCGGGACGTGAAGCTCATCCTTGCCGGCTCGACCCGGAAGAACGACGCGTCCAACTCCGGCTGGGAGACCGGCGCCCTGAAGTATGGCTCCACAGGGGACTATTACAACTTCAACCACGAGTACGGCTTCGGAGTGGTGGACGCCAAGGCCGCCGTGGACCTGGCCGAAAACTGGACCAACCTGCCGCCGATGAGGAAGGTGACCGGGGGGACAGCCGGCAATATTGACTTGAGTATCCCCGACGGCGGCTCCATGGTCAGCAACAGCGTCATCGTCGGCTCCGGTGTCAGCTTCATCGAGTTCGTCGAAGTCAACGCCACCTTCGACCATCCCTCCTTCCGAGACCTGAAGGTGGAACTGGTATCCCCTTCGGGCGCGGTCTCCATCTTGAGCGTTCCCTACGATTCCGAGGATAAGTACCCGGTCTACTCCAGCTTCCGTTTCGGATCGGCAAAGCACCTGGGCGAGAGCGCCGCCGGCACTTGGACGCTGCGAATAACCGACAGCATGACGGGCAATGCGGGAACGCTGAAGTCGTGGAGCATCACCGTCTACGGGCAGGGCGAGGGCATCGGAGCTCCGGCCATCACCTCGGTGGTCCCCGGCAGCGCCTCCCTCACAGTTGCCTGGACCGCCCCCGCCGACACCGGCGGGTCTCCCATCACGGCCTACGACCTGCGCCACATCCTGTCCACCGCCGATGAGACGGTGGACGCCAACTGGACGGTAGTGGACGACATCTGGACCGCCGGCTCCGGCGCTCTGGCGTACACACTTTCCGGCCTGGTCAATGGCGTCGGGTACGACGTCCAGGTGCGGGCCGTCACCACCGGCGACGGCCCCTGGTCTGCCACCGTCACGGGGACCCCTGGGATGTCGGCCACCGCTCCCACAATTACCTTAGTGAGGGCCGACGACAGCGCCCTTGTCGTATCCTGGGTTGCTCCGACGGGAGTCACCGCGACCACCACCGCCTACGACGTGCGCCACATCCCCAGCGACGCCAGTAATAAGGCCGACGCCAACTGGACGGTGGAAGAGGACGCTTGGACTGGCGGCAAGCTGGAGCACGGCATCACCGGCCTAACCAATGGTGTTGGGTATGACGTGCAGGTCCGGGCCGTCACCACCGGCGACGGCCCCTGGTCGGCCACCGTCAGCGGGACGCCGGCCGACCACGGCGACACCCTGGACACCGCGACGCTCCTGGCGTCGAGCGACGTATTTGGAGCCATAGACCCCGCGGGCGAAGCAGACTACTTCAAGCTGGAGGTACACCCACTGCACGCGATCGTGAATGTGGGATTCTGGATATTCACCCTTGGCGACCTGGATACGGTAGGCGACCTGCTGGACAGCAGCGGCCTGCCCATAGACAGCAACGACGACGGCCGGGTGCTGCCGAACCCGGAGAACTTCTTCCTCTGGCGCACCGCGGAAGCGGAGACCTACTACATCAAGGTCAGCGGCTTCGAGTCGGCCCAAGGGTCCTATGTTCTGAGAGTGGGCACTTTCGTCGATACCTATTGCACTTCCACTGTATCTGCGCTGAAGTTGGGAGGTTCCGCCGGCGGCATGTTAGACCCCGGCGGCGACACCGACTGCTTTAGTCTGAATCTATCGGAACCCACCGACGTCATCCTCCGCAGTTCCGGCTTTCCCGATACAACCGTAGAGTTGTTGAATAGCGGGGGCGGCCAGATTGAGTTTAACGACGACGGCTACCTCCCCACGGGATGGAGACAGTTTCTTATCAGGCGGTCCCTCGAGAGTGGCACATATTACCTGAAAGTCGGCGGTTTCGACGACGATGAGGTCGGGCCCTACTCAGTCCATGCTACCGAGGCGATGGAGCCGGGCAGCACCATTGCCGATGCCCAGCCCCTGACCCTCGGTGTGGCGGCGGGCGGGACCATAGACACGGCAGATGACGTGAACTACTTCAGCCTCACCATCACCGAGCCCACTTACGTGGCAATTAGCGCCGTGAGCGATGACATAACCGCCAACGGCGCATTGCTGGACAGCAACGGCGATCCGGTCCAGGCCGATATAGTCCAAGGCTCTTACATCGACATAGGCTTCACCATCCGGGACCGGCTGGATGCGGGCACCTACTACGTCAAAGTGACTGGAGATGGGGGCGCGGACACCGGGGGCTACGTCATCCTCGCCATCGAAGAAGCCGGATACTCCTTATTCATAGAAGACTGTTCAGACATAGACACCAGCGCAGGCATCAACGACGCCCTCTACGGCTGCCAGTGGCACCTGAACAACACCGGGCAGTTCCGCCGGGGCGCAAGGCAGGACATCAACGTAGAGGAGGTATGGGATGCCGGGACCCTGGGAGCCGGCATAAACGTGGCGGTGGTTGACTACGGGATGCACTACGAGCACGAGGACCTTAGCGAAAACGTCAACACCTCCTTCAATTATAACTACATAGACCAGACGACCGACATCTACGATTCCTATGATGACCACGGAACAGCGGTGGCCGGCCTGATTGCGGCGCGGGACAACAACCTGGGAATGCGGGGCGTGGCCCCCAGGGCCACCATCTACGGCTACAACGTCCTCCTGGACCTCAACGACATGACCGCAGCCGACGCCATGTCCCGGAACGCTACAAGCACGGCCATATCCAACAACAGCTGGGGGAAACCCGACTCTCCAGGCCCGAAATCCGTGGGCTCTTTCTGGGAAGCGGCGGTCCGGGACGGGGTCACCGACGGTTACGGTGGGAAGGGCATCTTCTACGTCTGGGCCGGAGGGAATGGGGACCGGAGGGGCGATTACTCCAACCTGGACGAGTACAACAGCTACTACGCCGTGACCTCTGTCTGCGCGGTCAACCACGCCGACGTGAGGACCGCCTATTCGGAGGAAGGCTCCAACCTGTGGGTGTGCGCTCCCTCCGGCGATAGGACTCGCAATATGCCCGGGATAGCCACCACTGACAACGGCAGCCGCTACATGGGCGACTTTGGCGGCACCAGCGCGGCCACTCCCATCGTCTCCGGCGTGGCCGCCCTGGTCCGCGAGGCCAACGGCGCGCTGACCTGGCGGGACGTGAAGCTAATCCTCGCAGCCTCGGCCCGCAAGAACGACGCCGCCAACCCCGGCTGGGAGCAGGGCGCGCCAAAGTACGGCTCCACCACCGAGCGATACAACTTCAACCACGAATACGGGTTCGGCATGGTGGACGCCAAGGCCGCCGTAGACCTGGCGAAAAGCTGGAACAACCTACCCGCGCTGCGGGAGATAAGCGCGGAGTCTGGCGACATTGACCTGACAATTCCCGACGCCACCTCCTCGAAGATAGGCTCTACGGTCACCAGCAGCGTCACCATAGGCCCCTACGTGGAATTCATTGAGTTCATCCAAGTGGACGCCCACTTCGACCACCCCTCCTTCAGAGACCTGGATGTGGAGTTGGTGTC
This sequence comes from Dehalococcoidia bacterium, assembly GCA_965219725.1. Classification (GTDB taxonomy): domain Bacteria; phylum Chloroflexota; class Dehalococcoidia; order Lucifugimonadales; family JAGWBF01; genus CBDCOF01. The sequence goes on from CBDCOF010000001.1 coordinate 559,695, forward strand.
CCCGTCAGGCGCTGTCTCCAAGCTGGTCCCGCCGAATGGCGCCCGGCGGGTGCCATTGACGGCCCCCTTCCGTTTCGGCTCGGCCAAACACCTCGGCGAGGATGCCGCCGGGGTGTGGACCCTGCGGGTCACGGACCACTATAACTCGTATCAGGGAACGCTCAAGTCGTGGAGCCTCACCGCCTACGGTCATGGGTTCTTCCCCGGCCCGCCGGAAATCACCCTGTGGGGAGTGGGGGCCGGCCATATCATTATCGAATGGAAGGCGCCCACCAACACCGGCGACTCCGCCGTCACCTCCTACGACGTGCGCTACATCCGCACCGACGCCCCGGACCTGTCGGACGCCTACTGGACCGTGAGGGAAAATATCTGGACCTCGGGGGACCTGGAATACACCTTCACCGGGCTGGAAGGCGGAGTCCCGTACTACGTCCAGGTGCGGGCGGTCAACGACGAAGGCCCCGGACCCTGGGCAGGCGACGTAATCGTAGACTTCAGTACCGTCGTGCCGCCGGCCCCGGCCATCACCTCGGTCACTGCCGGCGACCGCGCTCTCGCCGTCGTCTGGACCTCCCCCGCCGGACCCGTCATTACCGCCTTCGACGTGCGCTACATCCGCAGCGATGCAACGGACAAGGCCGACGCCAACTGGACGGTACTGGACAACGCCTGGACCTCGGGCGCCCTGCAATACACCATCACCGGCCTTACCAACGGCGTCGAGTATGACGTACAGGTGCGCGCTGAAAATTCCGCAGGCCCAGGCCCTTGGTCTGCCACCGAGACGGGCACGCCCAAGCAGGACGACGTGCCAGTCACGCTGCAATGGGAGCAGACGGCGATAGTGGTGGATGAGGGAGCGGGGACCCTCACCCTGCGAGCCGTTGCGGTGACGACGGTGAATACAGCGCCGGTGGCCGGCTCCTCCTTCGACGTAACGGTAACCACCACCGGGGGCAGCGCGTCCCAGTTTGCCGACTACACCGGGCTGTCCACCACTGCGACCTTCAGCGCCGCCGACTTCAGCCAGGCAGACGTCAACGGCCAGCAGCGCTACCGTGCCACCAAGGAGTTCACGGTAGCCATTTTAGACGACACCATTGACGAACCCGATGAGAGCTTCACCGCGACCTTGGCCTACGTAAACCCCGGCCTTCCCCATCTCCGGGGAGGGAGCGCGACGGTGACGACAACCATCACAGACAACGACCACGTGCCGGTGACCCTCGGCTGGAGGGATGCCACGGTGTCTGTGGATGAGGGCGCGGGCACTGTAACCTTGCGAGCCATCGCCGTGACCACCAAAGATAAAATGCCCGATACAGGCTTCTCCTTCCAGGCGACGGTCTCCACCGCCGAGGGCAGCGCGGAACAGACAACCGACTATACCCACTTGGCCCAAACGGTGACCTTCCAGCAAAGCGAGTTCAGCCGGGCAACCGTCAACGGCCAGAGCCGTTATCGCGCTGAAAGGCAGATCGTGGTAAGCATCCTCGACGACACCGAGGACGAACCCGAGGAGGACTTCAAAGTTACCCTGGCCTACTCCAACCCCAGCCTGCCCCACCTGCAAGGAGGGCCTGCCACCGCCACGGTGAACATCGGCGACAACGACCACGTGCCCGTGACCATAGCCTGGGAGGATATGGCTGTAGCTGTGAACGAGGACGCTGGCACCGTCACCCTCCGCGCCATCGCCCTCACGACGAAAGACAAGGCCCCGGAAGCAGGGTTCTCCTTCGGTGTAACCTTGGCCACCACCCCGAACACTGCAACCCAGGGCGACGACTACAGGGTGGCGTCCACCTCTGGGACCTTCCGCCAGGGGGATTTCAGCCGGGAGACCGTCAACGGCGAGGCGCGCTACCGGGCTGTTAAGGAGTTCAACCTGGTCATCATAGACGACACTGCGGATGAACCTTCCGAGGACTTCACCTTAACCCTGGCCTACTCGGACCCCGGCCTTCCCTACCTCCAGGGAGGGAGCGAGACAGTAGCGGTAGCCATCACCGACAATGACCATGTGCCGGTGGTCCTGGGCTGGGATGGTGCGGAAGTAACGGTGTCCGAAACTGATGGCTCCGTGAGCTTGCGGGCGGTTGTACGCACCACCAAAGACAAGCGCCCGGAAACCAGCTTCACTTTCGACGTAACCGTGACCACCGCCAACGGCAGCGCAACCCAGCCCGCCGACTACACCCGGCTGTCCACCACCGAGACCTTCAGCCGGAGCGACTTCACACAGGTATTCATCAACGGGCAGTGGCACTACGAAGCGGGAAAGACATTCACGGTAGCCGTTGCCAATGACGGGATAGCCGAACCCAGCGAGACCTTCACCGTGACCCTAGCCTACGCAGACCCCGGCCCGCCGCACCTCCAAGGCGGCGCGGCTACGGCTATGGTAACCATAACTGACGACCTGTCATCCACTGTGGACCTGTATCTAACGGGATATAACTCACTGACCCCTGTCTCTCGTGGCGATCAGTTGACCCATGAGTACACGGTCCGAAACCGAGGGCCTGCCGACGCGACCAACACCATTGTCACCACCACCCTGGACCCTGGCGTGAGCTTCGTGTCGGCTACCACCACCACCGCCATTACTCCATGCACCCACTCGGGAAAGGCAATGGGCGGCACGGTTAGATGTGACTTCGGGACCCTGGATACGAGAACCTCCCACACTGGTACGATTGTGGTGGAGGTAGCCCAGTCGGCGTCGTCGGACATCACGGTCGCTTCCGCCGCAAGCAGCGACGAGCTAGACAGCAGTCCGGAGGACAACACGGCCACGTACTTCACCGATCTCTATGAGCCGCCCCAGCGGGTGACCAACCTGTCCGCCGTCTCCAGGGGCGATAATCAGATTGAGTTGTCATGGACCAAGCCTGCCGACAACGGCGACCCCATCACATTCTACGACCTGGAGCGCAAGGAGGGCACCGGAGACTATGCCTCTGTCATTCCCGCGCCCGGCGTCGCGGCGACTACCTATCTGGATGATGGACTGGTAGCCGGAACGACCTACACCTACCGGCTTCGCGCCCGCAACGACGACAGCGAGGCCGAATGGTCCAACGAGGCGGTGGCAACCACAGGTAAGAAAACCCCACCGCCACCGCCTCCCCGGCCCACGCCATCCGACAATGGCGGCGGTGGTGGCGGCGGAGGCGGTGGCCCGGTCAACGACGAGCCGGAGTTCACCGAAGGCCCCAGTACCACCCGCTCAGTGGCTGAAAATGTGGCGGAGGGGACTGCCATCGGCGCACCCGTCGCCGCCACTGATGACGACGAGGACCCGCTATCCTACTCTATCATAGGAGCGGATGCGTCCTCCTTCGCCGTAGATGGCGAGTCCGGCCAATTGAGGGTCAGGGCAGCCTTGGACCATGAGGCCAGGGACAGCTACCGGCTCAGGGTGGACGTGTCCGACGGCAAGGATGGCGCCGACTCCATCAGGGTGGACATCACAGTTACCAACGTGGACGAAGCGCCGGTGTTGACGGGAGATTCCGCAATAGAATACGCTGAGGAGGGTACGGGAGCCGTGGCCGCCTACGCGTCGGTGGACCCCGAGGGTTCGGATATTGCCTGGGCGCTGACGGGGGATGATGCAGTCGTCTTCTCCTTTGGCAGCGAGGCTCTGACCGGGGATGACGCCGCCCTGTACCAAATCATCGGCGGCGGCGCGCTGGCCTTCAGGACACCCCCGGACTTCGAGGCCCCAACGGACGCCAACAGGGACAACGTATATAAGGTAACGGTGGAAGCCTCCGACGGTGCCAATACCGGTACGCTGGACGTGACTGTCACCGTCACCAACGTGGACGAAGGGCTGGCGTTGACGGGAGACGCCGCGATAGATTACGCCGAGGGAGGCACAGGCGATGCGGCCACCTATGCTGCTGTTGACCTGGAGGGGGCCGATATTGCCTGGACGCTGACGGGAGATGACGCCGGCGCCTTCTCCATTGAAGGCGGGGCGTTGTCCTTCAGGTCACCCCCCGACTTCGAGGCCCCGGCGGACGCCAACGGGGACAACATCTACCGGGTAAGAGTGGAAGCCTCCGACGGGACTAACCCCGTATCTCTGGATGTGACCATTACCCTCACCGACGTGGACCTGGGCAGCCCCTATGACGCCGACGCCAATGAGACCATAGACAAGGATGAGGCCATCACCGCCGCAGTTGATTACTTTGCCGACCGTATTAGCAAGGAAGAGGCTATATGGGTCATCGTCCTCTATTTCCTCGGATGATTCAACGGGCCGAGGAAGTGTGGGACCCTGTGAAGAAGGAGGAGGAAAGAGCTTGGCCGGAAAAGCGTTGGCGTTGTTGGTGGTTGTCGGGGTAGTCCTGGGATTGGCAGAGCCGCTGCATCCCGGGACCGTGGACGCTGCGTCCCACAGCGCTGCCAGGTCCTTCAACCCAGACCCGGTGCCGCCGGGCGGTCAGCTGGAGGTGACAATCACCGCCACCGGGCACGGCGGCATTGGCCAGGTGACAGAGACCCTGCCCCCAGGGTTCAGCTATGTAAGCTCTGACCTTTCAGAGTCTGCGGTTACAGGCGATGGTCAGACTTTCACTTTCATCCTACTGGGAGATGAGACCTTCACCTACATAGTTACTGCTCCCGAAACCGAGGGCCGATATATCTTCTCTGGCATCATAAAGGACTTTGAGAAGGATGAACGACCGGTTGGCGGCGCTTCCGATATAAGGGTTGGAGTTGCACCCCCACCTACCCCCACGCCTTCACCGACGGCCGTACCTACCCCAACCCCGGTGCCAACCCTTACTCCGACGCCCACCCTGATACCCACCAGGGAGCCGACGGCTACGCCGACGCCCTCCCCTACCCCGGCCACAACCCCTGTGCCTGCGACTGCCCTGATGCCCACTCCGATACCCGCAGGGGAGCCGACGGCTACGCCGACGCCCTCCCCCACCCCGGCCACAACCCCTGTGCCTGCGACTGCCCTGATGCCCACTCCGATACCCCCAGGGGAGCCGACGGCCACACCGACGGCCCCGCCCACCCCGACCCCAACCCTTGTGCCGACACCTACGCCGGTGGCTGCCGCAGCTGCGCCTGGTCCAGGACCCACAGCAACGGCGCCGGCGCCTCCCCCCGGGAGACCGGGCGAAGAGGGAGGCTTGCTAGGATGGTTGATAGTCCTGATAGTTGCAGTGGCAGCCCTGTTGATAGGTGGAGGATTGGGGTATGCACTCGGGCGGCGGCGCTAACCCACGCCAGGGAACTAACTCGGATTCCAACGCCGATTTGCGCCTGGGTGAACCCCAGGGTACGCTTTTCCTGGGCCAAGGTCCCATCACTGGGGGGTGGGGGTGAGGTGGCAAAAGCAAGAGCGCAATCTGGGTATGCCGGCCATCGGCAAGGCATGATTCCCACCGCCCTTGATGCTGTCGGCGAAGCTATTGAATAGACCTTAGCAGAGCATGATAAAATGGCTGACAGCAACGAAGGCATCCATCGCCGACACGCTGCAAAAGCGGGTATGGCGGAGGTACGCCAACAAGGAAACGGTGGCTGTGGTAGATACTGTGACCACCTGGGACTCCATCCGCTTTGGCCACACAACCATTGAGTATGAGGTGCGCCGCAGCGAACGCCGCAAGAAGACCGTCCAGATTACGGTGGACGGCGGCAGTGTGCAGGTTGTCGCACCCTTGGCCACGCCGGACAGGGAGTTGCGGGCCATCGTTCGCAAGCGGGCGGCCTGGATTCTCAGTCATGCAACCAAAGCGACGCCGCAAGCCGCGCCCAAGGGGTTCGTAAGCGGCGAGACGCTGCCCTACCTGGGCCGCAACGTCCGCATGATCATCGAGCCTGCGGACGTACCCTCAACCGAGGTCCGTTTCGATCACTGGCGGTTCCGGGTCGCCGTGCCTCGGAGCCTCGATGGCGGTGAACGCTACGAAGCCATCAGGCGCTCCATCGTCGAATGGTATCGGTCTCGCGCTGTCGAGCGGCTGACCTCCGGCGTCGACCGGTGGTGGTCCCGGCTCGGCGAGGGAGAGAAGTCGCGGATACTCATCCGTGACCAGAAGCGACGCTGGGGAAGCTGCGCCCATGATGGCACCCTCCGCTTCAACTGGCGGGTAATGATGCTGGAAGCGTCCCTGATCGAGTATATCATCGTGCACGAACTGGTCCATCTGAGAGTCAAGAACCACTCGGCGGACTTCTGGAGGTCGGTGGCTGAGGTCTTGCCCGACATGGAACACCGCCGCCGCCGTCTGAGGGAGGCGGGCCGGACGCTGCCATTCTGACGGCGCTTTCTTCAAATGTGTCCCGTTCTCAAGTAAGCCGGAGACCCGCTATGCAGCGAGTCTCTAGTAGCGACAAGGGCGTCCACAAGGGACGCCCCTACAGAACTCTCCTCCATTGGTAGGGGCAACCCTTGTGGTTGCCCCGTTTACTCTTCCCCCCGAAGCCATCCGGGGGTGGAGACCTTTAACCCGAATTATCTGTTGGTTAGCTGTGCCTGGATTCTCTCGGTGCGGACCACCAGGTCCGCGAACTCCGCCAGGTCTAATTCCTCCGGTAGTAGCTGCTGGACCCGCCTGGCCTGCTCTATCACGGCTCCCAGACTTCCGTCCTGCGCCCAGTAGCTCTCCCGCAGTATCTCTGCGTACTCGGCCACCACCGCCGCCATTTGGAATCTGGGTGAGGCTTCTTCCAGTTCGAGGGCCAGGTCACCCCGTTGGAATTCGCGCTCAATCTCCACAACCTGACGGTTGTCCGGGTCCTCATAGCGTATCCGTATGGCGCTCAATACGCCGGTCGCACCCTCTCTGAGCTTCAGTTCATACAGGGCGGTGACGCTGTGGTCCGCTCCGATCTCACCGGCATCTACCGTGTCGTCCCGGAAGTCCTCATCGGCGACCCGCCGGTTTTCGTATCCCAGCAGCCTGTAGCGGCTGACAACTTCGGGATTGAACTCGACCTGGACCTTGGCGTCCCTGGCAATGACCTGGAGGGTCCCCGTAAGGTTTTCGACGAATATTCTCTGGGCCTCGGCGAGGGAGTCCACGTAGTAGTAGGAGCCGTCGCCGTCGTTAGCCAGTTGCTCCATCAGGATGTCGTTGTAATTGCCCATGCCGAAACCCACTGTGGTAAGGGTTACACCCTCCTCCACGTGATGCCTGACTTTCCGCAGCAGTGAGTCCGCCCCGGTGTCTCCAACGTTGCCCACCCCATCGGAAAGGACTATGACGCGGGTTATTCGCCCGGGCTTCACTTCACCCGAGGCCATCCGGTAGGCCAGGTCCAGCCCCTCTTCCACGAAGGTGGAACCGCCCGGGTGCAGGGAGTCTATAACTCCCATAATCTCTTCTTTGTCCCGGCCACTGGTGAGTTCCAGCCTGACGGACCCCCGGGACCCATAGACTACGATGCCAACTTCGTCGGTGGGCCGTAGCTCATCCACCAGGAGCCGCAGGGACTTCTTTACCAGGCCCAGGCGGTTCTCCCGGTCCATGGAACCGGATATGTCAATGGTGAATATCAGGGTGGCGTCCTTCCGTTCCTCGGTGCTGATGGACTTCCCTTGCAGCCCCACCCGCATTAGCCAATGGTTGTCCCCGCCAAAGGGCGAGGGCGAACCTTCAACGTGAATGGCGAAGGCGTTCTCCGTCGGGCGGTCATACCCCTGGTCGAAGAAATTCACGAACTCCTCGACGCGTACAGAGTCGGGGTCCGGGAGGTTGCCGTCCTGCACAAAGCGCCGGGCTACCGTGTAGGAAGCCGTGTCAACATCCATAGCGAAGGTGGACAGGTGGTCGTCCTCGGTGTCAATGAAGGGGTTCACCCCGTAGTGCTTGAAAAAGGTCAGGTCGTAGGCAGCGTCGTTTACAGTCGCAGAGCCTCCTATGGTATTGAAGCCCTCTGGGCCCTCTGAGCCTTGTGGGCCCTGTTCCCCTTGCACCGACTCGGCGGGCGCTGCCTGCATTGCGGAGGCCCACTGTGACACCGGGGTCGGTTCGTAGGCTGGTGCTGACATCGCAGTAGGGGCGGAGTCCGGCTCCGACATCTGAGTAGGTGCCCCCTCTGACATCGGAGTGGGTGGCGCATCGTAATCGTCGCCGCCGCACGCTGCGATCAAGAGCAGCAGGGCTAACCCACAGATTACACCGGTTATCCTGATAATGTGGACCATCTTAATGCCTCCTTTCTTTTTGTCCGGTCTTTCTCTCCTGTGGACGGGTCTAGTATGGCAAAGAGCCGTGTACAATCCACACTACAGTTGTGTTACACTTGGCCTGCATTTCATATCAAAGATGTAACATTTGTCAACATTCGCTGAACTTCTAACCGAATACATGGCCCGGACCGGAATAGGCGACGCTGACCTGGCGCGACGGATCGGGATAAGCAGGCTCACCCTCATTAGATGGAGGGAGGGCGTGACCACCCGGCCCCGCTATCGCGCCGACGTGGTCAGGTGCGCCGACGTGCTCCGCCTGACCCCCGCCGAGAGGGATGGACTGCTTCTAGCAGCCGGATTCGCCCCGGAGACGGTCCCCGCGGCAGATGATCTGGCGGCCTCCGATGGGCCGTCGGCGGCAACGCCGACTGAGCAGGCCGAGGACGCGCCTGGGACGTCCCCCCCGACCGGACGGACCGAGGATACGCCGGGGCGGACAATGCCGACGGAGCAAGTCGAGGGAATACCTGGGACGGCGTTGCCCACTGAGCAGGCCGGGGACATACCTGTGGCGACTTTCCCGCCTGGGCAGGTCGTGGATACACCGGCTGCGGCCCCAAGGCCCTTGCACCGGAGGAGGGGCCTTCTAATAGCGGGAGTGGTCGTGGCGGCGGTCCTGGCTTCCATCTTAGCAGTGACCCGGCTGTCCGATGGGCCGGCGTACCCGGCAGCAGCGGACGGGGAATCGCTGATTCTGGTGGCGCCCTTTCTCAATTACACGGCGGGAGAGCAGGGGTTCAACGTCCGGGGGCGCATCAAGAGGGGGATAGACCAGCAGATCCGTGAGGCGGGCCTCGCCAGGGTGAGGACCGCCGAGTGGCCCGAGGAGATAGGCAGTGAACTGGTGGCCTTGGAGGCGGGCCGACGCTCCAGGGCCACAATTGTGATATGGGGCGAATACGATAGCGGCCGGGTCATGGCTAACTTTACTGTCCCCCAGGCCCAAAGCAACGACTACAATCAGAGGGTTGTTGACATAGTGTCTTCCCCTGCGGAGTTGCCAACGACAATAAACCTGGAGTTGACTGACGAGGTCCGCTCAGTAGCGTTGCTGACCTTGGGCCAGTTGTACCTGGAGCAAGGGGAGTTCGATCCGGCCAAGACCGTCCTGATTCAGGCCCTGGAGCAGCCGCCCGTGGACCCAGGCGCGCTGGCCGGCCTGTGGTACAGGTTGGGGCGCGCCTATCAGGATGGAAAACTGTCGGACTTGGACGAGGCTATATGGCTGTTCTCCAAGGTGTTGGCGGTGTATCCCAGTTCGGCAGACGTGTACAACAGCCGGGGCCTCGCCTACCTGGCCCGTGATAGGCAGGGCGATACCGACCGTGCCCTGGCCGACCTCACCCAGGCTATGGCTATCTCTCCCCAGACCGTTGCCCCCTTCATTAACCGTGCAGTGGCATACATGGAACGGGGCCGGCAGGGGGACTTGCAGCGTGCCCTTGCCGACCTGGACCGGGCGGTCAGCCTGGACCCGGAGTCCGCCGGCGCTCTGGTCAACCGGGCCGCCGTTTACCTGCGGATGGGTGCGCCGGGAGGCCTTGACCGCGCCTTCGATGACCTGGAACAGGCCATCGCCATCCAGCCCAACTTGGCTACGGCCTACGTCAACCGGGGCAACGCCTACCTGGAGCGCGGGCAGGACGGCGACCTTGAGAAGGCGCTGGAGGAGTTCACCCGCGCCATCGAGTTGGACCCATCCTCGCCAATGGCATACTTCAACAGGGGCTTGGTGTACTCGGCCCTGGAAGACCTGGACGAGTCCACGGCTGACCTGCGCCGCGCCCAGGAGCTAAGTCCCCGGGATTTCACCTTCAACAATACCCTCTGCTGGCAGCTTGGGGTGCAAGGCCGTCCTGAAGCGGCGCTGCCCCACTGCAATCTGGCGTTGGAAGAATCTCCCGATGGCCTGGCGCTGGACAGCCGGGGCCTTGTCTATGGGGTAATGGGCCGGTACTCCGCCGCCGTCGCAGACTTCCGGGCCTTCCTGGCATGGGCAGAGGAGTCGTCCAAGGAGACCTGCGGCGACTACTACAACCCCAGCCGCCAGGCCTGGATAGAGAAGCTGGAGGCAGGAGAGACCCCCTTCGATGCTGAAACCCTGCACGAGCTACGGGTCAGGCTGGCTACGGCGAGCGGCGACCCCTGCTAACCTACTGATGCAGGGCGTTGACGCCAACCCATCAGGCCCTTCTCAAGTAACTCCCTGGAATTTCTATTGTGACTTCTTCAATTGTGACACTTGTGCTACGAATATTTCGGCCAGTGTTACACAATTGAATCTTGATGTGAGACCGCTTTCCGGTAGGATGACGATATAGCTGCGGGTACAACTGCGGACGCAGGTTGGGCCGGCACATCAAGACGGCGAGGTGTAGAGATGAATACCTTGAGAAGGACCTTAATAAGGACTTGGGTATTGGGGCCCTTTGTGGTGCTATCCCTGGTTGCGATTTTGGCATGTGGCGGCGATGGGGATGGAAACAGGGGGCGGTCCGAGCCCGAGCGATTGGCCCCTGCGCCGGTTGAACGCCCAGAGGCGGCATCGGAATCCGCGCCACGGGGACCTGCCTCGGAGTCGGAGGGTTCGCGGCGACCGCGAACGGAAAGAAGGCAGCCCAGCGCCAGCTCACTCTCGGCGGGCGAGGTTGACGATAACCAGAGGTGGGACGACTACCTGGACTACCGCAGGGACTACAAGGGACCTTATATTCACGATGTTGACGTGTCGGAGCGGTACACCATCACCGTCCTCGACAGGAACAACCGGCCGGTCCCCAACGCCAGGGTATGGGTATCTACAAACCAGGACACCGTGTTTCAGGGGCGTACCTACGCCAGCGGACAGACCCTTTTCTTCCCCCGGGCCTTTAGCCGCACCGGGGGGGCACAGGTGTTCCGTCTCTACGTCGAGAAAGACGGTGACAGCCAGTACCTGGATGCCGAGCGGTATGAAGGAGAGGAATGGGTGATCAAGCTGGACATCAACGAGTCATCTCGCCGCAGGGTGCCCCTGGACGTGCTGTTTCTGGTGGACTCAACCGGGAGCATGGCCGACGAGATCGAGCGGATCAAAGAGACCCTGCTGTCGGTATCGGAACGTATCAATGCGCTTCCATCACGGCCCGACCTTCGCTTTGGAATGGTCACTTACCGGGACCGGGGCGACGATTACGTGACCCGGGTATACGATTTCAACCAGGACGTGCGGCGATTCCTCAGGACCATTGAAGGGGTAAATGCCGATGGCGGCGGTGACTATCCGGAGTCGCTGAACGAGGCCCTCCACAGGGCGGTCCATGACCCGGACTGGCGGCTGCATGACGCCGTGCGGCTGGTGTTTCTGGTGGCGGACGCCCCACCCCACCTGGACTATAGCCAGGACTACGACTACGCCACTGAGATGATGGAGGCCAACCGCCGTGGCATAAAGATATTCCCCATTGCCTCCAGCGGACTCGATGAGCAGGGTGAGTACATCTTCCGGCAGATAGCACAGCACACCATGGGACGGTTCATTTTCCTGCTATACGGAAGCGCAACGCCCCACAGCGTAGGCCAGTACACCGTGCAGCAATTGGACGATCTGGTGGTGCGCCTGGTGGAAGAGGAGCTGGCGCACCTGGACCGGTAACCACCCCGGGCGGCAGCCACATCGGCTGAAGCCCGGTAAGGAGTAACAACTAAGTTGCCTTGTCCAAGGCAAATAGATGTGTATATTATATTGAGGCTATGGGAGGGCGGTTGAAGATAGTAGCCGAGTTTCCCGAAAGTGATGTCGCCATCACCAACTTCTCACGCCTGGGAGATATTCAACATGCCTAAGACGAAGGACACCGGCGGCGATTCGCCCGGCAATGGTAAGGCTGGGCGAGAATTTTCCCGGCACGGAATTTTCCTGAATGAGGGACCTCCGACGGCTATTCACTGCTTACGTTCCATCGCCGCGCGGGCCGGATGTTACGCTACCGTCTTAACCTTATTGATAGCAGCCCTTGCTGTGGTCGCCGCCTGCTCGTCCTCCTCCGGGGACCAAGCCGTCTCCTCAGCGCCCGTGCCCCGAACTGGTCAGGAGGTTTTCGCCTCTACCTGTGCTCTTTGCCATGGCGCCTCCGGCCAGGGACAGCACAACTGGCATATCGCCAATGACGACGGCACACTGCCGCCGCCGCCTCTCAATGGGGATGGCCATACCTGGCATCATGCCGATGGCTACCTGTACCGGGTCGTCAGCCAGGGAGGGAAGATAAATGAAGACCCGCTCCTGCCCAGCTTCAAGAGCGCCATGCCGGCCTTCGGAGACCAAGTCAGCCACGAAGAGATAATCGCGGTGATCGAATATGTCAAAAGCCTCTGGGGTGACAAGACAGGTCTGGGTTGGTCTATCCGGGAGTCGCAGGCAATCGTGAGTGAGCGCGACCCATTTCCGGCGGCTGGGGAGTAGGTTGCGGGTGGGGTGGTTGTGCTGTCCTGGCCAGTAACAGACCGAAGCGCTGAGGACTGGTCAGGACAGCACCCATATATAAGACCTAGACCGGGCTGCCCAAGTGATCGCTTTCCCGGGGCGCGTCCGGTCCAGGTCCCTAACTATCCTTTGGTGTTGCCCTTACTGTCGCGCTAGTTAACCCTAGCGCACAATGCGTACACTGTGAGGGTCCAGGATGCGTCGGTTGGGTTGACCTCCACGGCTGATGCAATCCACCCTGTGGGGACCTCTCCCGCCAGTCCCGTCGGGCGGGTTTCCACTATAGCTACCTTCCCCCCAGCTGAACTGGACAGATCCGCTCCACCGGCGATGGCAGAAAACTCCTCACCGGCCTGGGGCGCTTCTGCGCAGAGCACCGTAACATTCTCCTTATCGGAACTGGTCGGTCTACTTGTATTTGTCACGATTACCAGGCCGGATATTCCCGCCGGACCCGTTTCGCCCTGAGGACCATGAGGCCCCTGTTCCCCTTGAGTACCCACAGGTCCACGCTGTCCTGCCGGCCCTTGGGGTCCCTCCGGTCCTTGAGGTCCCTGAGGGCCTTCGATTCCTTGCGAACCTCTGTCACCCTGTGACCCTTGTGGCCCCTGTGGGCCTGTCGGTCCGAGGGGTCCCTCAACGCCTTGGGGTCCTTGCGGGCCTGTCGGTCCAATGGACCCTTGTGGTCCCGTTTCTCCCTGTGCCCCCTGGTCGCCCTTATCTCCTGGGATGCCTTGGGGACCCTGTGGGCCTGTGTCACCCTTTATGCCGCGTTCTCCGATGGGTCCCTGAGGGCCGACCGGCCCTTGGGCTCCGAGAGGTCCCGGCGGGCCACCGGGAGTACCGGGGTCTCCTTGAGGCCCCTCATCGCCCTGGTCACCCTTGTCGCCCTTATCGCCTTTGGGTCCATCATCGCCCTGGTCGCCCTTGTCACCCTGGTCACCTTTGGGTCCTTCCGGACCGCCGGGGTCGCCCTGGTCACCTTTGGATCCCTGGCCGCCCTGGTCGCCTTTGGGTCCCTGGTCGCCTGTGTTGCCTTTGGGTCCCTGGTCGCCCTTGGGTCCCTGGTCGCCTTTGGGTCCCTGGTCGCCTGTGTCGCCCTTGGACCCCTGGTCGCCTTGGGATGCCTGTGGCCCCTGGGGTCCCTGCTCGCCTTGGGGTCCCCGATCGCCCTGGGATCCCTGTGGTCCCCGATCGCCCTGCAACCCCTGGTCACCTGCACAGGCTGACGCCACGAGGGCCAAGATGACCGCAATAGCCACGGCTCCCAGCCACTTCCCAAAGATCCCGGTTGACATAAATCTGTTCCTCGTGAATTTAGAAAAATCTCTCATTATCCCCCATCTCCTTCCAAGTCAGTCACCAAAATACCATGCCTGACCTACACCGTCAAGTGACATAATATGGCAATAGGAAAATCGGTATGCCTTGATTTTTCCTGGGTCCGGACGTAGCTCTTGATTATTTCTATGAGGCCAATGTGAGGGGTGCGTGGAACAGGGCCATCTCACGGGGGACTCGGAAGGCCCCGCCCATCCCACGTTAGCGGACGCGGGAGCAGACGGGGCCTTCATCCGGGAGCAGTTTCTACCCTGCCGGAGCGGGGAAATTGCAGGCCGGCTACCCCAAAGACATCCAGTGGGCCACCCTCTCCCCAATCATAATGGTGGTGCAGTTGGTGTTGGCGCGGATGACGTCGGGCATAACCGAGGCATCGGCCACCCGCAGCCCTTCGATCCCATGCACCCGGCAGTACTGGTCAACTACGGCCATGGTGTCGTTGGCCGGCCCCATCTTGCAGGTCCCGGAGAGATGCTGGCCGATGCACACCTCCCGCAGCATCCAGTCGTCCAGGGCGTCGTCGGAGACCAGGTCTGCCTCTGTGGGAGAAATGAGCCCGTTATAGACGTTCTGGAAAGCGCCATGTTCGAGGAGCCTCAAGGCTATTCGCACCGATTCCCGCATCCGCTCCCGGTCCCAAGGCGCTTCCAAATACCGGCAATTGATGTGGGGCTGTACGTTGGGGTCGGTGGACTGGAGGGTCAGTTCCCCGGCGCTCTCCGCCAACTCCATCATGCAGGTAAAGCGAATGCCCTCTTCCTCAAAGGGGTCGCCGCCCAGGGGGGTGGAAAAGGACGAGGGGAAGATTTGCATATCGTTCCGGGCGTTGGAACCGGTGGCGGTATAGCGGAGCACCGTCTGAATCCTGGGAGCGGTGGGGTCCAAGTGGAAATCATCCTTCACCCTCACCCGCACTGGGACCAGGGGGTGGTCGCGCAGATTCTGGCCGACCCCTGGCATGTCCTTCACGACGGGGATGCCGAGGCTTTGCAGGTGTTGGGCCGGACCAATGCCCGATAGCATCAACAACTGGGGCGATGCGATGGCGCCGCTGCACAGGACAATCCGCTCGGCCTCTATTCGGAAGGTCTCGCCCCCGCTCTCCACCTCGACGCCGGTGGCCCTCTGGCCATCGAACAGAATGCGCCGTGCCCGGACGTTGGCCCGGATGGTCAGGTTGAGCCGGTGCCGGTTGGGGTTAACGTAGGTCAAGGCAGTGCTCATGCGGACGCCGTTGGGGTTGTTCATGGGGAAGGGACCGACCCCGCTGGAATCGGGGTGGTTGTGGTCGTAGACCTCGGCGTAGCTGGAGTCGAGACATGCCTGGTAAAAGGCCTGTTGGAGGGGTAGCCACGCTTCCCGGCGGTGCCGCCGCACCGGAATGGGGCCATCGAAGCCGTGGAAGTCGTCACTCACGTCGGTGTCCGTCTCCAGCTTGCGGAAAAATGGTAGGACGTTGATGAAACTCCACTCATCATTGCCCCAGGATGCCCACCGGTCGTAGTCCTCGGGAACACCCCGCAGGAAGACCTGTCCGTTGATTGCGCTGGTGCCACCCACCACCCGGCCACGGGGAACGGCCACGGGTTCTGCTTGTCTGGGCGTGCCGGTGCCAACGAAAGACCAGTTGTGGGGCGCGCCCATTGCCGACGCAGTGGGCGCGTAGCCGAATTTCAAGTCGTCGGGTAGCTGCTCTAGGTCGGGGTAGTCCGGGCCGGCTTCCAGCAGCAGAACCGATCGTTTCGGGTCCTCAGATAAACGGGTAGCCAGTGTACCGCCGGCAGAACCCGCCCCGATGACGATGACATCGTATTTCAAAATGTTACTCCTTTTGGCGCTTCGTCATTAGATAGATAACCTTCCCGGTCATTCCTATGAAAATAGGCATCCCCCAAGCTAGAATCCCAGCCCCCAACCCCTGGATTCCCGCTTTCGCGGGAATGACGGTGGGGATGCCGTCCCATTTTCATCTTCGTATGTGGCCCGGAGGGCCATGGGGAATTCCTATGAAAATAGGGTATTCATCCTCGTATGTGGCCCGCAGGGGCATGGGCATTTACTATGAGAATAGACACCCACCAGCACCGTCATTCCCGCGAAAGCGGGAATCCAGGGTCTCGCGACGTAGGCGGCCATTGCGAGTCACCCACTCCTCACCCCTGGATTCCGGCCTACGCCGGAATGACGGTGGAGAAGCCGCTGTCATTTTCGTCCCCTTACTTGGCCCGCAAGGTCCATGGGCAATTATTATATTATGAGATTGGGCAGCCCCCAAGCTAAGACCACAGCCTCCACCCCTCGATTCCGGCCTGCGCCGGAATGACGGTGGGGGATGTCCGTCATTTTCATCTCTTATACGTGGCCTTGGCAAGGCAACCCGCAATTGGTGAGAAAGACTGGGGTGTTGTGGCGCTGTCCCAACTCAGTTGCCTTGGGCACTTGGAGGTAGTTAGTGGTTTGGAAGAAATGGTGGAGACGGGGGAGAGTCGAACTCCCCGTCCAGAAGACGACCCGGCAGAATATACTACAGGCTTATCCGGCATTTTGTTCTCGCCGCTTTCAGAGCTTCTCCCGGCGAAATCTCTGTGGGCACAACCGACTTCTCTTTCACTATTCCCCGCCGGCTTGAGATTAGTGGCATCCCGGATTTATAGCGCCTGCTTCCCTACCTCCAGGAATAGTAAGGAGAGGCGTAGCCGTGCTTTAGACGGCTAGTGCGAGTTCTTTTTCGCCAGTTACTTTTTTGCCACCTGTTTTTCGAGGTTGATGGCACCTCGGCCTGCAATTCCCCAGATAGGTCCCCTGTCGAACCCGCGCGTCCCCAATGTCACACTACTAATTATCTCTCAACACTTGCCTAAAGTCTATAGGGCAGGGTCTTTCCCCAGGGCCTTTCGGATCTCAAGGACTCAAACCGTCATTACCATGAAAATAGCCAGCGCCAGATTCCCCCACCCACCGTCATTACCATGAAAATAGCCCATTTTCATCCTCTTATGTGGCCCGCAAGGGCCATGGGTGATTCCGGCGCAGGCCGGAATCCAGGGGCGGGGCGTGGACTCCCGCTTTCGCCGGATTGACGGTGAGGAGGCCATATCATTTTCATCCCCTTACGTGGCCCACAGGGGCATGGGTAATTACTATGAAAATAGGCAACCCCCAGCCCGTCATTCCCGCGAAAGCGGGAATCCCAGGAAGGTATGGGGCGAGTAGGGTTTAGGTGTTTACTCACGTATCAGTAATTGGCATACTGCGAAAGAGGCTGCTTCTCCCTTTGACGGAGGAAGGCCGGATGATGGTGACACGACCCCTGGGGGGTATAGCCAAAGGCGCACCGGGTAGATAAAATCTAGGGGACGATATTCTTGGATTTAAGGAGGAGATGGGATTGAGTCAGATTGTTGACACACGGCAGAATTATGGAGGCCCTTACGAGGACTTTGAAGTAGGCACGGTTATCAAGCACTGGCCCGGCAAGACTATCACCGAGTCGGACAACAACCTCTTTTGCCTGCTTACCCGCAACGAACAGCCCCTCCACTCCGACGAGTATTATATGCAGGGCCACCAGCACGGCAAGATTCTGGTGGTAGGGACCCTGATCCTGAGCCTGGTTGTGGGTATGAGTGTGCGGGATACCAGCGGCCAGGCAGTCGCCAATCTGGAATACGAGAGGATAACCCACGACGGCCCGGTGTTCCTGGGAGATACCATCTATGCCGAGTCGGAGATACTGGAGAAGCGGGAGACCAGCCGGGGAAATCGGGGCATCATCTACATGGAGACCAGGGCATACAATCAGCGCAGCGAGCAGATTCTCACCCTGCGACGGCGCTTCCTGGTGCCCAAAAGAGAGGCGTAATACCCCCCACCTCAATCCTCCCCCACAAAGGAGGGAGGAGGTCGGATTCTCATGGCAATGACCGGTCGGGGCAATCGAGAAGGACCGAAAGTCCCCGGGATGAATTGGCGGTGGGACGAGAATTGTCCTACCGCCTGACTACCCTATTCCTCAGCACACCCACGTTCTCGATCTCTATCTCTACCACGTCGTTGGGCTGGAGCCACCGGTCTATCTCCAGGCCGCAGCCACGGTTGGCGGTGCCCGACCCGAAAACATCCGAGGGGTAGATGGTCTCCTCCATAGATACGTGCTGGACCATCCGCTCCCAGGAGTGGTACATCTCCCGGCAGTTGCCCTGAGACCATACCTCGCCGTTGACCCGGGCTGTCATGTTCAGGTTGTGAAAGTCGCCTACCTCGTCCTTGGTGACAATCCAGGGGCCGATGGCAGTGCCGAAGTCCTTGCCCTTGGCAGGACCCAGACGGCAGCTCATCTCATCGGACTGAATGTCCCGGGCGCTGAAGTCGTTGAAGCAGGAAAACCCGAAGATATAGTCTCCCGCATCCTCGCCCTTGATGTTGCGCCCCTCTTTGCCGATTATCATTGCCATCTCAAGCTCATAGTCCAGCTTCTCCGTGTACTGAGGCCAGATGAGGTCCTGCTCATGGCCGAGGATGGATGCCGCGTTGCCCTTGTAGTATATGGGCATCTTGTACCAGGCCTCGGGCGGGTCAATGCCCATAGCGTCGTAGGCGCGCCGGAAGTGGCCCTCAAAAAGAATGAAGTCCCTCAGCGAGTTGGGATGGGGCAGCGGGGGAAGCAGGATGACATCGGACATGGCAAACACCAGGGTCTCTCCCTGGGGCCCTTCACCGGGTCGCTCCTCCAAGACGTAGCTGACGGCGCGCTGGGCTTCCTTCAATGCCGTGTTGCCTGCCTCGATAAAGCGCTTCATGTCCGGGGGTACTATGGCCTCCGCCAGTCGGTACGGCTGAGGCTCGCCCTCGTGGGACCTGAGGGCGGCGTAGGCGGAGCTCAGGTCAACGAGGGTGTTGTCTTGCTGAACGTGGCCGATGCGGGTGAACCTGCCCACCGGGGTCTGTACCTGAAAAGACGCCAATTTCATATTTGAGACCTCCTGAATTACCCGCTATTTTGTCGAATCCGAGACACCTTACCTTGCCTTAGTTAGTATGTAACACATCAGCCATTGGTAGTCAACGGAGGGCCGGCCGGACTCAGGGTGCTTCGGCTCTCGCGCAGGATAGCCACGAGGGCTACCCCTACGGGTGGAACACACCGCCGGGTGTTGTAGTGGCAACCCTTGTGGCTGCCTTTAGGGTTGCCATAGGTATCGAGAATCGAAAGACCATGCCGCATCCACCGTTCTCCTTGACCCCCTTAGCTGACATACCTATAATTAACTGGCATGGGAGCGTCGGCAGGCTGTCCGGTGTGACCTAATTTGCGCGTGTAAAGGCATCCAATGGAAACTGAGATAACTGCTAGTGTTATAGAGGCGTTGCGGGAAGAGGCCCTGAAGGAGCTTGACAGTCTGGACGCTCTGGAAGCCCTGGAGCAATGGCGGGTGTCCTATATGGGCCGGCGCGGTCGGCTGACCACCATCCTGAGAAGCGTAGGAAGCCTGTCCCCTGAGCAGCGCCGCGAGGTAGGCTCCCTTGGCAACCAGGCCAAGACCCTGCTGGAGGAGCGCCTAGCCCATAAAGGGACCGCCTTGAAAGAGGCGGCCCTGGTCAGGCTCGCGGAGGAGGACCGGATTGACGTAACCCTCCCGGGCAGGCCCATCGCCACCGGGCGGCTTCATCCCACCACCCAAATAGTGCGGGAAATATGCAATGCTTTCGTAGCCATGGGGTTCCAGATTGTGGAAGGTCCTGAGGTGGAATGGGACAAGTATTGCTTCGAGATGCTCAATATCCCCAAAGACCACCCTGCGCGGGACATGTGGAGCACTATCTTTGTTGACTACCGCAGCCAGGATGGTGAGTCCCCCATGCTTTTGCGTACCCAGACCTCCCCCATGCAGATAAGGGTGATGGAGCAGATGCAGCCCCCGGTGCGGATAATCGCGCCGGGGAAGGTGTACCGCTACGAGGCCACCGACGCGACCCACGAGTGGCACTTCTACCAGGTCGAGGGCCTGGCTGTGGACGAGGGGATAACCTTTGCTAATCTAAAGGGCACCCTCTACGAGTTCGCCAGGCGGATATTCGGCCCGGACCGCAAGGTGCGCTTCCGGTGCGACTACTTCCCCTTCGTGGAACCCGGAGTGGACATGTCCATTGACTGCTTTGCCTGCCAGGGCCGGGGCGACGGCTGCCGCACCTGTAAGGAGTCAGGCTGGATAGAGATACTGGGCGCGGGGATGGTGCACCCCAAGGTGCTGGAGGGCGTAGGCTATGACCCCAACAAATACACCGGCTTCGCCTTCGGCGTTGGCCCTGAGCGCATCTCCATCCTCAAGTACGGCATTGATGACATAAGGCTGTTCTACTCCAACGACCTCAGATTTCTGAGGCAGTTCTAGCAAAAATATATCTGATGAACGGTCTTGGCTTCGCGCCGGTGAAGCCAAGATATTGGCCCTTTGAGGGCGCTTACACCCATGTCATGATGCCGACGGGCATCAATACCGGCAGGAGCTTTTCCCCATAGACCATTAAGAAAGAATAGGGGCAAGGAGGTCCCGGTTGTCGTCTCCAACCATTAGCGATGAAGAAATCCAGCGCCGAAAAGAACTGATGAAGCGCATCCTTAAAATGAGAGATGAGTTGCCTCCCCTGGGTATGACTACTGCCGAGTTGGTCCGGCTAGCCCGACGGGAGAGTGATTGGCTGTATGAGAGTGAGAGCTAGCGGCCAATGGGTCGTGGATGCTTCGGTAGCTCTGAAATGGTATCTGAGAGATGAGGAGTATATTCCGGAGGCGGATGGCCTACTGGAGGCTCACTCTTCAGGTACAGCCATACTAGCAGCACCCCACTATATCCGCTACGAAATTGCGAATGGGTTAGAAGTCGCTAGTCGTCGAGGCAGAATCGCTCTTCATCAAATCCCTCAACGACTTCAGGCTTTCCTGGACCTAAATATCGCATTAGTGTCTGATGAATGGGATGTCTTTCTTTCAGCAATAGACATAGCGACACAAGTTTCAGCATCATTCTACGACAGCCTGTACCTGGCTGTAGCACAAGGAATGTCATATAATTTCGTCACCGCCGACCGGCGACTCTATAATCATGTCAATAGTAAGCTGCCATGGGTTGTGTGGATTGGTAATCTGGAGGCAAACCTATGAAAGTACCCCTGTCATGGCTTGAAGACTACGTTGATGTAAACATGCCGATGGATGAACTGGCCCACCGGATAACTATGGCCGGTGTAGAGGTGGGAGAGGTCATTACCATCGGCGGCTGGAGCGACTGTTTCGTAGGATACGTCACCAGGGTAGAGCCCCATCCCAACGCCGACCGTCTGACCCTGTGCACCGTGGACATCGCCAATGAGGCCGAGGGGCAGCGGATGCGGGTGGTATGCGGCGCGCCCAACGTGGCAGAGGGACAGAAGATAGCTTTCGCACGGGTGGGCGCCCAGCTTTTCAATACCCACAGCGGCAAGACAGAACCCCTGAAAGCGGCGCGCATTCGTGGGGTGGTGTCTGAAGGGATGATATGCTCGGAGGTGGAGCTTGGCATTGGCGAGGACCACACGGGCATCCTGGTCCTTCCTGAGGACGCGCCGGTGGGTATGCCCCTCTCCGACTACATGGGAGACCAGGTACTGGACCTGGAAGTGACCCCCAACCGGCCCGACTGCCTGTCTGTCCTGGGGATAGCCCATGAGGTCGCCGCCCTTACCGGCGGAGGGGTGCATGAGCCGGATATTTCCTACCCGGAAGGCAGCGACCCAATAGAAGCCCTGGCTTCCGTCGAGGTCGCCGACCCTGACCTGTGCCCCAGGTACACAGCCAGCCTGATTACGGGAGTCAAGATAGGGCCGTCTCCCCAGTGGCTCCAGGACAGGCTTATCAAGGCCGGGATGCGTCCCATAAACAACGTCGTGGACATCACTAACTACGTGATGCTGGAGTACAATCAGCCCCTCCACGCCTTCGATTTCCACACTCTGAAGGAGGGCAAGATCATGGTGCGCCGGGCGCGACCCGGAGAGGTGATGACCTCCCTGGATGGGGTGGACCGCAGGCTGGGCGGCTCCATGCTGGTCATTGCCGACGCCCAGGACCCTGTTGGCCTTGCTGGTATTATCGGCGGCATCCATACCGAGATGACGGAAAGCACGACCACGGTCCTTCTGGAGTCAGCCAGCTTCAATCCTATCAACAACCGCCGCACCGCTCAGGCTTTGCGCCTGTCCACCGAGGCGACAACGCGGTTCGAGAAGGGCCTGCGGGTGGAACTGGCGCCCATAGCCCTGCGCCGCGCCACAAAGCTAATCAGCGAGATAGCGGGAGGAGTGGCGGCCAGGGGTATTCTGGATATTTTCCCTGCCGGGGATGAGTACACACCTCCCATTGTCACCCTGACTATGGAGCGTCTGGAGAAGGTGCTGGGTATCAGCCTGCCGGTCCACCGGGCAGAGCAGGTGTTGACATCCCTGGGTCTCCCCTGCGAACGGCAGGGTGAGGGGGCCATCACCGTAACCGTACCCTACTGGCGCAGCGACATTAACATAGAGGACGATCTTGTGGAGGAGGTGGCCCGGATTGTGGGATATGATGAGATTCCCACTGCCATGCTTTCCACCCCGGTCCCTCACCACCGGCCTCAACCCTTGCAGGAGTTGAAGGAGCGGGTAAAGGACCTGCTGGTGTCCTCCGGGATGCAGGAGGTTATCAACTACCCGGTATCCAGCCTGGAAGACCTGGACAGGGTAGGCGGTATCGGCCCGGGCCCCATGCCCCTGAAGCTGACAAATCCCATGAGCTCCCAACAAGAATATATGCGCACCACCCTACGGGCCGGACTCTTGTCTACGTTGGCGGCCAACCAGACCCACGAGCAAGACCCCATAAGAATCTTCGAGTCCGGGCACATATACCTGCCCCGCCAAGAGGACCTGCCCCAGGAGCGGGAGGTGGCGGCAGGAATGTTAACCGGACCTCAGTGGGAGGCCCACTGGCTGGCCGACCGGGGAGAAATGGGGTTTCACGATGCCAAGGGAGTCATCGAAAAGCTCATGGCAGGCATAGGGGTCAGGGCATCCTATGAGCCTGTGGAGGACCCTTTCTTGCATCCAGGCAGGGGCGCTCGTATCCTGGCAGGCCCATCGGGTAATATCACCCTGGGCCTGTTGGGTGAGGTACACCCTAATATTCTGGAGGGTTCCGGGATAGAAAGAGTACCCGTCGCCGTCTTTGAGTTGGATATAGAGGGCCTGCTTGAAGCTATGCCCCAAGAAGGCCCTCTTTACAGGCCCGTCAGCCGCTTCCCCAGCGCCATACGGGACCTGTCTATCCTGGTGGACCGGGACGTGTCCGCCGCCAGGGTCCAGGAGATTATCGAGAGGCAGCGGCTGGTGACCAGGATTCAGCTTTTCGACATATACACTGGAGAAAATATCCCGACGGGGAAACGCTCCCTGGCTTACCATCTCTACTTCCAGGCCCAAGACAGGACACTGACGGCGGAGGAGGTGAACAGGGCCTTCCAGTCTGTCGTCAGTTCCCTTGGTAGAGAAATCGGAGCTGAACTTAGGGCATAGGCCAAGGGATTAGAAGGATTAGACGCAGGTGGTTGGCGCATGGTCACATCATACCCGGTTAGCCGGATAGTGGCGGACTTGCTCCCCTACGGCCCGGAGAAGATTATCCTCTTCGGGTCCACCGCTCGTGGTGATGCCGATGAGTACAGCGATATAGACTTGATCGTTATCAAGAGGACGGAGAAGCGTTTCGTCCAGCGTCTGATAGAAGCCGGGGCCTATCTTCCTATAACGGCGCGGGTTGACATATTCGTCTATACTCCTGAGGAGCTGGAGGCCATGATAGAAGAGGGGAACCCTTTCATTGAAAGCGCTCTCCGGGATGGTAAAATAGTCTATGAAAAATCCCCCTGAGCAGTTCCGGCGCTGGATAAGTCAGGCGGAACACCAGCTTGAATTCACTCGGGACATTCTTGGCCTGGGCCACTGGTCCGACGTATGTTTCAATGCGGAACAAACGGCTCAGATGGCCCTGAAAGCCTACCTGTTTGGAAAGGGGCAGAGGTTCGTCCAGATACATTCCATTAGGGAATTGGCCCTGCGTTGCGCCGAGTTCGACGAGGAATTCACGGCAGCATCCAATTGGGGCATGGTCCTGGACAGGTACTACATCACCACCAGATACCCCGACGCCCTGGCCTCGCCGGCAGTCCCCTTCCAGTCCTTCTCGGAAGATGACGCCCGGCAGGCATACGGGTACGCCGTAGATATTGTACAACTTGTCAAGAAGTATTGATTGAAGCGAAACTGACGTAGTATGGCCCAATTCCAGATTGCTTAAATGAGACGAGAAGAGACCCAAAAACGCCGTACCTACTGGGTTGCCGAGCTATCCAATCTCGACGGCTCGTTCAGCGATGCCTCTATCAGGATGATTGCTGAACTCCGGACGGAAATAGCAAATGAGGGTGAGGATGCTCTTCTCGATCACCTGAGACTGTGCGGCACAATGCCAGAGCAGTACAAACGTGACTCCTCTGAGGAGAAGTTGTACTCAAAGTACACAGATGCAGTGATTAGCGAGTCCCTCAGTGCAATCGGCCTTAACAGTGCTCTCATAGATACTAGGGCAGACGCAGCAGATGTCCAAGCACGCGGGCGTTTCTATTCGCTAGTGGCAGATGCAAAGGCATCTCGCCTGAGCCGAACTGCGAAAAATCAGAAGGACTTTAAGATCCAGGCTATGGATGGATGGCGAGATGGGCTTGACTACGCCGTTGTAGTATGCCCTATCTATCACCTGCCAACGCGGACGAGTCAGATATATCAACAAGCCATCGTCCGTAATGTGTGTATCCTAAGCTACTCCCATCTTGCCGCACTCGTGGGGCTCGCGATACGGCAAGGGGCGCTGGTGGCGGAGGTGGGATTCCAAACAATGGTAGAGAGCGTCTCAGTGCTGCACCCAAGCAAAAATGCCGTCGACTACTGGACTGGTGTCAATAGAGCACTTGTAGATGCATTAGGGCAGGACCCTGATCTATGGACATCAGAGAAATCGGCATCAATTGAAGCTTTTCAAATAGTTAAGGAAGAATCATTGCTATACTTGAGAACTGAGCGAAACCGACTGCTGGGCTTCTCACATCAAGAAGCCCTTAATGAATTGATACGGTTGGCTGGCATTGATTCAGGTATTGCGCATGTCGAGGGTATTAAGCATGGAGAGCTTCTGGAAGCATAGAAACATGAGCGAGGGGTACGTTATTGATTCAGCGTCAGTAGCGGACGGAATAGAAGCTGTCAAGAGCCTCTCTGGATCGAGCATTCATCTCATCCTTAGCGATATTCCATACGGAATCGGGGCTGATAAGTGGGATATTCTCCATAATAACACTAATTCGGCTTTTCTTGGAGCTAGTCCATCTCAGATTAAGGCAGGTGATGTGTTCAAACGTCGGGGGAAGCCTCTAAATGGTTGGGCTGAGGCTGATCGGCAGATACCCGCCGAGTATCAGCGGTGGTGTGAGTCCTTCGCTAGTGAGTGGTGCCGTGTTCTGAAGCCTGGAGGTTCGGCTCTTGTCTTTGCGGGACGCCGTCTCGCACACCGATGTGTCGTGGCCTTTGAAGACGCAGGATTCACGTTTAAGGATTCTTTAGCATGGCTGAAGGAATCCGCACCACACAGGGCACAGAGGTTAAATGTAGTTTTTAACCGAAGAGGCGACACTGAACATGCTGCGGAATGGGAGGGGTGGCGCGTCGGCAACTTACGGCCGATATTCGAACCAATTCTCTGGTTTGTCAAACCGTACCCCATCGGAACAACAATCGCAGACAACGTGCTGGTCCACGGTGTCGGAGCGTACAATGAGAGTGCATTCGTGAACTACGAACAGAGTCCAGACAATGTGGTTCGCTCCGGTTTTGCTCAGCGTGAAGGTGGTCAGCATCTTGCTCAGAAGCCAGTGAGGCTTTTGATGGCGTTGATCGAATTAACTACGCTCAATGGTCAAGTAGTCGTGGACCCATTCTGTGGAAGTGGGTCAACACTTCTAGCTGCAAAGAACGTAGGAAGACGCTATATTGGATTCGACAACGACGCAGAATGTATTAGGACCGCCCAGAAGCGTCTCGCACCCGACATGTTCGACAGGAGGGACGATATATGACAACTTCCCATGGACACCAGCAGGAACACGGACACGGGCACAGGCCCCGGCGAGGACACCACCACGCCGATATGCTCAGCGTAGAGGAAGCCTTTGGTAGGATAATGACCTACTTCAGCCCTCTGGAGACGGAGACGAAGCCCGTCCTCCAGGCCCTGGGCCAGGTGTTGGCCGAGGACGTGGCCTCACCCCTGCACCTTCCTCCCCTAGACAACTCGGCTATGGACGGCTACGCGGTGCGCTATCAGGACATCGCAGGCGCAAACCCCGAATCGCCCAGGCGGCTTCGGGTCATCAGCCAGGTGGCTGCCGGCCAGATGCCTACCAGGGAGGTGGTGGAGGGCACCGCCATAAGGATTATGACCGGCGCGCCCGTGCCCCAGGGGGCCGACACCATCATTCCCTTCGAGGAGACCGATGAGGTTGAGAGAAGAGGGAAGGGGTTGGACCTGGACGAAATAGGGATTCGTGAAGAGTTGTCTCAAGGCTCCCATATACGCCCCGCCGGTGAGGATGTGCAGAAAGGCGAGCTAGTGCTCACCAGGGGCGCCACCCTGCGCCCGTCGGAGATCGGAGTACTGGCGTCCTTGGGGATGGAGAGCGTCAGCGTAACCCGCCGCCCGGTGGTGGCTATCTTGGCTACCGGCGACGAACTGCTCAATCCGGGGGACCCGGTGGAGCCGGGCAAAATCTACGATAGCAATAGCTCTAGTGTGGCTGCCTCGGTCCTCAGATACGGGGGAATCCCCAAGGTGCTGGGCATCGCTAGGGACAACCTGGAAGATATGCACCGGAAGCTGTCCGAGGGCACAGACTCAGACCTGCTCATCACCTCCGCCGGCGTATCCAGGGGCGACTACGATATGGTTAAGGATGTCTTGATGGAGCGAGGGGAGATTAGCTTCTGGTCCGTGAGGATGCGCCCGGCCAAGCCCCTGGCTTTCGGAGTGGTGCATGGACCAGAGGGCAGGCCCGTCCCCCACCTGGGTCTGCCGGGCAACCCCGTGAGCACCATGGTGGCCTTCGAGGAATTTGCCCGCCCTGCTATACTGAAGATGCTGGGCAAGAGCAACCTGGTCAGGCCGACTATAGAGGCGGTACTGGAAGGCCCCATCCACAATTTTGACGACCGGCGGGTCTTTGCAAGGGTGGAAGTGACCAGGAGGAACGGCGCTTATTACGCCAACCCCACAGGCCCCCAGGGTTCTAATATCCTCACGTCCATGTCCAGGGCCAACGGCCTGGCGATATGCCCTGAGGATGTCCCTATGATGGATGCAGGCCAGATTGTAAAAGTCAAAATGCTAGACTGGAACGAAGAGGTCTTCTAGCCCTATCCAGGATAGGGTGCGCCAGTGTACTTGGGAAGACTAAGCCTCGATTTCTGGAGTGAAAGAATGACGACAATTGAGGGTATAGAGGGCTTGGGCGCTGAGTCCACCCCTGAGGGGAACTCTGGATATGCGATTGACCCGGCCAGGGCCAGGGAGCTAAACCGCTCCCTGAACGTAACCCTCCTTGGCCTCCGATGTCCCTCCTGCAAGTCCCGACTGGAGGCCAACGGCGAAAGCCCTTCTAATGAAGAGCATATGAAGGACATCGCCGAGTGCTGTGCCACTCAGGACGGGTTTATCAGGGTTGAGATGCCGATGCAGGAGATCATATTTCGGACCCTCTTGGCTGAGAGCAACCGGCCCATAAGCCTGAACGAGCTTCACTACCTGGTCACAGAGCGATGGCACGCCCCCTCCAACCCCAGAAGTATCTCTGTGAATGGCCTGAAGAGGGTCCTGGACAGTGACGTGTACTATGGTTTCAGGGAGGTCTCTCCAGGCCAGGTAGAGGAATAGGGACTACTCCTGGGACTCTTTGGCAGTCTTGCCCTTTCGTACTACCTCCACCGGGGGATTGGTGCTAACGGGGCGAAAGGATGCCGATTGCTTTTCCTCTTTCTTGGGCTTTTTCGACTCTCGCCGGCGCGTATTTTTATTAGCCATTTCTTGCTCCTGTATGCTGTAGTATCTTCGTCACTCCCGCGAAAGTGGGAGTCCACGCCACGCCCCTGGATTCCGGCCTGCAACCGAATGACGGTGGGGAGATTCCCGCGAAAGTGGGAATGACAGAATAAAGGGCTGGGGTCCCGGCCTGGGAGCTGCCTATTTTCATAATGATGACGGTGGGAAGGGGATGCCATACCCTTCAGGGTATGGTGGGTGGCCTGAATCCTCTATTTTCATGCTACTTCAAGCCCAGGACGAATGAGATAGTCTAGTCCCATTCACCCTGGGCCTGCCGCACCACGTTTTGGTATAGTCTCTAAGCTATCGTGGAAGGGTAACGGGCGAGGGTGTTCTCCTCTTTGGTCATAAATTCCAGGAGAGCGGGGCGTCCCGTTGCCATCACTTCCTGGGCGCGTTTGATAGCCGGCACTATCTCTCCGGGGTCCTCGATCCGCTCTCCGTAGCCCCCCAGGGCTTTGGCCACGTTGGCGTACTCCCCGTAAAGCTCGGTAAATCCAAACCGCTCCGCCGCCACCGGGTAGTTGCGGGAGTAGCCACTGAGGACGTGGTTATTCAGGACGATGATCAGTACGGGTATCTGCAACCTGGCAGCCGTCTCGATGTCCATGCCGCACATGCCGATGGCTGCATCGCCCATGATTGTGGCGACCAGCTTGTCGGGGGCAGCGAGCTTGGCTCCCATGGACAGGCCCAGGGAGTATCCCAGCTGGCTTGAGTTGCCCCAGCCCAGGTAGCCTCGCGGTATGATGGGCTGGTAAAAGGGGATGGTCTGGTCCCTAGGGTGGCCGGAGTCGTGGGTGAGGATGGTCTTGGTCCGGTCCACCGTGTGCATGAAGTCCCAGATGACCCGGTAGGGGTTGATGGGGACCTCATCGGAGGCCAGCAGGGGCATCCATTCTTCCAGCCATTCATCCTTGACCCTTTTAACCTCGTCGGCCACGCCCCCATCGCCTTTGCGCCCCTCAGCCCCCGTCTGTTTGCGGACTTCCTCGATGAGTTGGGTAAGCACCAGCTGGGCGTCTCCCTTGACGGCATGATGGAGTTGCTGTTCCTTGTTGAAGTCCTTCTCGTCAACGTTGCACTGAATCAGGGTCTTTCCCAGGGGGATGCTAACCGACGCCAGGTTGGTGGTAAAGCTGCACCCGATGCCGAAGACCAGGTCCGCTTTGTCCAAAAAGTGTCGCACCATCTTGGTCACTGTCCCGCCGCCGGTGCCCAGGGCGAGGGGGTGGTCCTCCCGGAAGGCGCTCTTGCCCGTGTTGGTGGTCATCACGGGGACATTCGCCAACTCGGCGAACTCCTGCAATTCTGCCGACGCCTCCGCCCAGAGGATTCCCTGGCCGGCGTATATCACCGGGTTTTTGGCTGCAAGGAGGGCCTTCACAGCGTCGGCTACGTCGCTGGGGTCGCCCCCGCTCCTCGCTCCCCTGACTGTCCTGTAATTGAAAGCCTCCTCGCTGATCTCTTCCTGCCCCACGTCTCCCGGTACCTCCAACACCACAGGCCCCGGCCTGCCGGAGCGGAGAAATGTGTAGGCGCGTCTCATCATCTCAGGTATTCGGGGGGCCTGGTTGATCTGGTCCACCCACTTGGTCACACCCCGGTAGTTCTCAACGGCGCCAAAGTCCGGCGGCTGGCCCGACCTGCTGCGCGTAGCTCCCCCCGGGAGAACGAGGATAGGCACAGATTCGGCGTAGGCATGGGCAACTCCTCCGAAGGCATTCTCAACCCCCGGACCGGACTGGGTGACAACTACTCCTGTAGGGCGTCCATTTGTCACCTTGGTGTACCCATCGGCCATGTTCACCGTTGTGCGCTCCGTCCTGGACATGATGGGCTTGATCCCGGCTATAGCGCAGTCCTCTATCAGGGTATTGGCCGGGTAGCAGAACAGGTACTCCGTGCCTTCCATTCGTAGAATGTTGGCTAGAGCCGTATTACCTTTCATAACGGTCCACCTTTCCTTATTGGTCTCTTTGGGCTAAGGTCTGTTTAATCCAAGATATAGCCCGCCTTCCGTATATCGGCTGCATGTTGGAATAGGCGGGCCGTGTGCCAGCCTTGATATGCTATCACACTTGAGCAGGCGTGAGAAGTAAAACCTACTTGACGTAATCGGGCTGCCGTCACCCCCATTCCTGAATCAAGTTCAGGGCAGGCTCTAACCTTCCCCCGTCAAGGGTGAAGGAACTTCCAAGACTCCCTCATTGAGTTGCATCGGAAGTTCTCTCGAATCCGTAGTCCTGGCAGTCGGTCTCCAGGGTCACGGTGTCGTCGGCCTCTGAGATGTCGGTGCGGTGAATCTCCACGCCCGACGCCTCAAGGCGGTCCACCACCTCCTGATGGGGGTGCCCGTAGGAGTTTTCCAGGCCGGCGCTGATGACCCCCACCTCCGGCTTTACCAGGTCGAGGAACGCTTGGATGGAGGAAGTATTGGAGCCGTGATGCCCCACTTTCAGAACGTCAACGTCAATGTCCATCAATAGTCCGGCTAGGATTATCTCCTCCTCGGACTCCGCCTCGGCGTCGGCCATCAGCAGCACCTCCACCTGCCCACAACTCACCAGCAGGACCATGGAGTCTATGTTGGAATCGCCCGTCAACTCGCCGGGATGCAAGACCAGTATATTCAGGTTCCCCAGGGGGATAGAGTGTCCCCGGGAAACGGGGGAGGGCCGGACGCCCTCCCCCTCTATCCCGGACATTAGGTTAGCGAAGGTCTGGGTGTCGGTCTCGCCGCCATTCAGGTAAACCCGCTCAATCGGGTACAACTCCAACGCCTCTACCAGGCCAGCTATGTGGTCTGCGTCGGGATGGGTCATGGCTATGGCATCCAGGTCTTCTATACCCAGGCGTTCCAGCCGGTCCCTGATGCGGTCTCTGCTCCTGCCGCCGTCCACCAGCAGGGTTTCCCCGGTGCTTGCCACAATGAGGGTGGCGTCTCCCTGCTCCACATCTATGAAGTGGATGGTGAAGCCGCCGTCCATTGTAACCATTGGCGTAATCGTCGGAGACGGCGTTTCGCCGGGAGTGGGGGCGGCAGTAGTGGGAGACGGGGTTGGTGGTGGTGGCGTTGGCGTTGCAGTAGGGTCCTCCAACAATGCACATGCTGTGAGCAGCAAGAAGAGGGAAAGTCCCAGCACAATTACAGACCGGGTAACTCTCTTCAAAACACCCCCATACACCCATCGGTCAAATTCTTCAGTCCCCCACCTCCAAGCAAGTATAGCCGGGCAGGCCACGCACGTTACTAAGAGGGTTTTCCGACTTAGTTACGCTTATCACGTCGGTAATCCCAAGGTCGTATACCCCCGTCATGACCTTCTGACCACACTCCAAGTCCTTCTTGTCTAGCTTCATTCTCTTCATGTCTCAATAGAGAGGCATCCCGTGCATAAAGATGATACCAGTATGCGTATCCATTCCGAACCATATCGCGGTTGACAGACTCCTCAGGTGTATTATGATATATCAATACCACTGCACGATCATACCAGTCTGTACCCACCTTCGACACCGTCCAGATGGTGCGATCACACAAAAGCCTCTGAAGTTCACGTCGAGACTCTTCGTGAAGCCACATCCCACTATCCGGCGCGTCGATGCCGAACAGCCTACATCGTCTTGGCAGCGGATCACCTACGACTTCTATCTCTACAGAGTCACCATCTACCACATAAGAAATCCTCGCCTCCCACCTCTCTTCGATTCTACATCCAAGGCCGCGTATCAATCCGCCAAGATGGTCTCGCCTACCTATCTCAATGGGCGGAGAGGCTTGACGACCATAATGGCCCGGTATTGGTGACGGACCTGGACGAGGAGGACGCATCTCAGTGGGCGGGGAGGCTTGACGACCATGATCGTCATCACCACTTCTGCGACCTAACCACCATTTGCCGCCGATGGCAAGAACTACGACCGCGCCAACCGCAATTACAATTGACCACCATGGTATCCCAGAAGATTTATCACTAGGGACAGGGGCGCCAGGCGTTACAGAACCTCGCGACCGCAAACTCTCGCACGCAATGCCATTATCATCCCCATCAAGGTTGTGAGGGTCATCATCAGGACCACCTTCCTTAAGAAAGAATGCCTGCGCATCTTCCCAATGAGAGAAGTCCGAACAGTCCCTATCAGGCTCCACACCTTCAGCTATCTCAGGAAACCACATCATACCGAGAATCCAAAGAGCCACAGCTAGTAGACCTATCATCCATCGCGCGCGAAACACGAAAAGCCCCACAGTCCTGATTTTGACGATGCAAGTTATCAACGCATCACTCACACGAAAACAGATGTTATATATCAGGGAGAGTAGGGGAAGCAGCCCCACCCGCTACGGGTCTATGAGCACGCCGGGATTGAGCACCCAGTTGGGGTCGAGGGTACGCTTGGCCGCCCTCAGGGCCTCGGCGAAGGGCTCCGGGCGCTGTATGTCATACCAGGGACGGTGGAGGCGTCCCACGGCGTGGTGATGGGTGATGGTGCCGCCGGCCTTCATTATGGCTTCCGAAGCAGCCTGCTTGATCTCTGCCTGCTGCCGCCTCCAGGAACTATGTCCCTTCTTATCTATGGAAGGCAGGCCCTCATAGGAGTAGTAGGGGGCTGGCCCATCGGTGTAAACATGGGTGAACCGGCAGTTCAGAGCACCCCCGCCGCATATCTCATTCAGGGCTTTTGTGGCCGCTTCCCGTACCTGGGCATCGAATTCGGGCCACCGGTCCCAGGTAATGGCGGTCTCAAAGGTGCCGTGGACCAACCCCAGTCCCGCCGACAGGCCGCTGCTGACGGTTATGAAGGCATCGCGCCAGGCCCCCACCGCGCCCCGTCGGCCCGTTGGCCGTCCCGTCCCGTCGGCGATGAGGATGTCATCATCATCTACAATGCCCCCGCAGTCCCGGGCTATGCCCACCGCCGCCCTGATGGCCCAGTCCTGGGGTAGCTCCGCAGACTCGAACCCTATTATCAGCAGGGCATGTTTGCCATCCATTCCCGATGCCGTCTGGGCCAGTCCCGGGTCCAGGATTCGCAGGTTGGCAGGCCACAGCTTGGCTTGCACTATCTGGCGGGTGGCCTGGTAGCCCGATTCCCAGGAAGGGAAGACAACCCCGGCCGTGGCGCGAAAGGTGGGGCGGGCCTGGATACGCATCCAGGCTTCGGTTATGATACCCAGGATACCCTCGCTGCCTATGACCATACGGTCCGGGCTGGGGCCGGCGCCGCTGCCGGGCAGCCGCCGCGATTCCCACCAGCCCGAAGGCGTCAGCATCCGCACCGACTCAACAAAGTCGTCTATGTGGGTGTCCTTGGTGGCGTAGTGGCCGCCGGAGCGGGTGGCTATCCATCCGCCGAGGGTGGAGGACGTGAAGCTCTGGGGGAAGTGGCGCAGGGTATAGCTCTGGGGCCTGAGTTGGTCCTCCAGGGCGGGGCCGAACACCCCGGCCTGGATACGGGCTGCCCGTGATACTTCATCAATCTCCAGCACCCGGTCGAACTGGTCCATGTCAATGGTCACAATGCCGTCGAAGCCCTCAGGAGGAGTCACCCCGTCCACCACTGAGGAGCCGCCGCCGAAGGGGATAACCGCGTGCCCATGCTCTGAGCACCACTCAAGGACGGCTTCAAGCTCCTGCTCGGTGCGGGGGTGGGCAACCAGGTCAGGCGGGTTGGGGAATTCCCCGTATATGGCAAGCTCCTTGTACCCCCCGTAGGAGTGCAGGGCGCGCTCGTAGTTGTCGGTGAAGCAGAACCCGGCGATGGAGTCCCGGGGCTTGATGCGTGGTGGGCGGAGACTGAAGTCCTCTACCCTGGGAATGGGCGGCGGCTCGAGGGTTTCCCCAAATCGCTCCGAGAGCTCCCTGGCATGTTGGCGGCGTTGCTCTTGGGTCGGCTCTTCCGACTCCATGCCGTACATCCAGAAGCTGCGTCTGGGCTTTCCGGCGTTTGTCATTGCCGTCTCCTTTCGGCTGGGCTTTTCGGATGAGGATAGGGGATAACCCGAGCTAGACCGGCGTTTTCCGAACAAATTGCAACCCAC
Organism: Dehalococcoidia bacterium; assembly: GCA_965219725.1. GTDB lineage: Bacteria > Chloroflexota > Dehalococcoidia > Lucifugimonadales > JAGWBF01 > CBDCOF01. The sequence goes on from CBDCOF010000001.1 coordinate 594,004, forward strand.
GCAGCAATGAGGCAGGCGGCGGCAATTGGGTAGAGGTGGTCAAATAGGCAGGCAACGTCCCGTTGAAAGGGGAAAGAATGGTCGGGGCGAGTGGACTCGAACCACCGGCCTCCACGTCCCGAACGTGGCGCGCTAGCCGCTGCGCTACGCCCCGATATTCCTATTATAGCTTATATGATAGGGGTTAGAGAATAGTTATATCCACCGGTTTTGTTTCAATATTCCGCTAGCTGGGCTTTGGGAGATGACTTGTTGCCCGGATAACCTCTACCAGTGTTGTTTCCTTGTTTCTCTTTGTTTCCATGTGTTGCCCGGCTCAGAGCAGGTCCGTTAGCTTCCCGGCCAACTCTTCCGATGCCTGCCGGTCTTCCTGGGCTACCATGTTGATGAGGCTTCGCAGGGACTCCTTCTGCTGTTCCCTGGATACCCACTGGGAGACCAGGCCGACGGCCTCCTGGGGGTCTACGTCAACAGAGGAGTCCACCCACAGGTTTTCTTCATGCTCTCTGGCGATCCCACGGATTCGCTCGGCGCCATCGTTGGTGGTGATTAGCTCTTCGGCATCGGGTCCCACCTTGATGTGTTCCACTGCCGATACAAGCTCCATCTCCTGAGGGTCATTTCGCCAGTAGATGGTAATGTGCTTCATCTAACCTCCTATAGGCCCGTTGCCTGGCACATTGTACTATTTCCTGGGACTCATGGAAAGGACTCATTGGTTGCAAACCCAGGCATACCCATCAGGAAACAAGATGTCGTAAAATAGAGGTGGAACTTTTATCCGAGGAGAAGGGCAATGGCGCTTCGTTTCTTTATGAGACGTTCTGGTGTGGCTGTTTTGGAAATATCCGGAGTCATTGGGGGAGGGGCCAGGGTCTCGGCCTACGACCGTATGCTGGACCGCCTCCGGTATGACCGGCGGTTCAAGGCGGTGATAGTTGAGATAGACTCCCCGGGAGGTACTGCGTCCGGCTCGGAGCTTCTCTATCATCGAGTGGAGAGGCTGGCAAGAGAGAAGCCGGTGGTCGCCTATATCAAGGGGACGGGCGCATCGGGCGCCTATTACATAAGCTGCGCAGCCCACCGGATAGTGGCCCTGCCTTCTGCTCTGGTGGGTTCCATAGGCGTTATATATCTGCGGCCCGTCCTTCAGCAATTGCTGGAGAAGCTGGGTGTCAGCTTCTCCGTGTACAAGGGGGGACGGCTGAAGGACATGACCAGCTTCTGGCGCAGCCCTACCTCCGAAGAGGAGGGCAAGTTCAAAGGGCTTATAGACGAGATATACAACAACTTTGTGCAGGTCGTGGCAACGGGGAGGGGTATGGAGCACGAGAAGGTGATGGAGTTGGCTACGGGAGAGGTGTTCACCGGTAGGAGCGCCAGAGAAATGGGCCTGGTGGACCAGTTGGGCGACTTCGATACTGCCCTGGCAATAGCAGCCGAGCTAGGCAAGGCGCGGCCCAAGCCCATCTGGATAACGCCTCGGCGGACGTTGATGGAGCGCCTGGTGGGGCGCAGCGGTGGCCCCGCGGTAAATGAAGGTGGGATTGCAATAGCCGAGATGCAAAGGTTCCTCACAGGAGGGCTTTACTACATGGGTATGCCCTACTTCTCCGAGGACCCGGATGAGGGCTGACACAGAGTCGCCAGCAAGTAGCTAAAGATCGAATATCTCGTTCAGGCTCAGGGAGAAGCCGGGGAATAGCTCCTCATCCTCGATGGCCTCACCCTCGCCGTACCATAGGACGCTCCCGTCGGGCCTGTGGGCAGCTACCCCCTTGCTGTCCGGGTACACTGCCCACACCCTCAGAGAGCCGGCCCTCAGGTAGTCGCGTACCTTGGCTTCCAGGTCGGCGGCGGAGTCCGAGGGAGAGACTATCTCTACCGCCAGGTCGGGGGCGCCGGCGAAAAAGGCCCGGGGCAGCCCCCCTTCTGGTAGTCGCTCCTTTCTGATGAAGGACACGTCGGGGCCGCGCACCGTGTCCGGCTGACGTTCCAAGTGGAACCCGGACTCTACCACCACCCGCCCCAGGTCGTGCCGGCGCACGAAGGCCCCTAGAGGGATAGCGATGTTGACAGCGATTCCCCCATGCACTCCGCCCGGCAGCGTCATCTCGACCACTTCTCCCCTTACCAGTTCATAATGCTCGTCTTTGTGGCTGTACAGGCAGAAGAAGTCATCCGCCGTCATCAGGGCGCGTCGGTCTGTCATACTCATTTTACCCTGTGGCTATCATGTGGCGTCTATACTGTGGAAAGAGATTGCCCTACCTTCACAGGCTCGCCAACCCTGATGGTGCCCCCATTGACCACCTTGACGAGGATGCCCCGCCGACCCTCGAGATTCTCCCTGAGACCGGCGCGTATCTCGTCCATGCGGCCACAGGGAAGGCAAGGCCCGGTTACCTCCAGGGTCACGCCGTCTCCCACTTCGAACACCTGGCCTTCAGATATAGCCGAAAAGTCCAGGCCCTGGACGGTGACGTTCTCCTTGATGATGCCTGGGGTCAGCCCTAGTTCGTCCAGGGTCTCCTTGTCCATAAGGAGCACCTGCCTGGCATTCCCCTTGATGGCGTGTCTGTCCCCCTCCAAGCCCGTGTCCGAGACTGCTGTAGCTTCCTGGACCGGAGTCATGGGCTGGCGGTGCTCCTCGCACAGGTGCAATGCAATTATCTTGCCCTCTTCCATCATTCTTCCTCATCAGTCCGTATAATTTCCGTTGCCTAGATGAGGAAATTATAATGTGTGCTTACACAATGGGTCAAGGCAACTACCTGTGTTCTCGACGCCCGCCGGCAATTCACCTTTGAATTACCGGCGCCTGCTGGGAATACCGTTATGTTGGACTATTGACAATAGTCAACCTTGGCGATAGACTATTTCACAAATGTACATAATCAGATTTGAAGACGACCTTTTCCATTTGTGTCCTCGCCCTCCGGAGTGGGGGGCAGGTTAGTCTTCGTCAAATCTGCAAACCTGCGCCCGTCGGGACTGTCATTCGACGGGCGTATTTTGTTTTTACCGGTGTAGGAGGTTCAGATGAGTATCACAGCAAGAAGTCATAAGGGAGTCCCCCTGGAAGAAATACACGAGGAAAGCATGAGGCTGGCCCAGGACACACAGGGCGTCATCCCCTTTATGGAAGGGGAATTAGTGGGCCTTGAGGAAGAGATAGAAGCCTTCAGGGCCGGGCAGAGGGAGCCCACAGAGTTCATGCCCTTCAGGCTCCGCCAGGGTGTGTACGGGCAGCGCCAGCCCGATTCCCAGATGATAAGGGTGAAGATACCCGGAGGTATTCTCACCCCCGAGGCCCTCGAAGCTCTGGGCCAAATGGCGGAGCGGTACGTGCCTCTGAAGAAGGGGCACGTGACCACCAGGGAGAACTTCCAGTTCCACCATGTGCAGCTTGAGGATGCCCCCGACGCTATCCGGCTTGTGGGCGAAGCGGGGCTTAGCACCCGTGAGGCTTGCGGCAACACAGTGCGCAATGTGGTAGGTTCTCCCACCGCCGGGGTGTGCCCTGACGAAGTGTTTGATGTCACCCCGTACTTGGCGGCCTACGTGCGATACGCCGTCCGGCACCCCATCACCCAGAACTTCCCGCGTAAGTTCAAGACTTCCTTAACCGGCTGTGCCGACCATGATACAGTGGCCTCCGCAGTCCACGACCTGTCCTTCGTGGCACAAGTCAGGGAAGAGAACGGAGTCCAGGAGCGGGGCTTCAAGGTAATTGTAGGAGGTGCCACCTCCATCATGCCCCGGCTGGGCAAGGTGCTCTATGAGTTCGTTCCTGAGAAGGACTATCTGCGGGTGGCGGAGGCCATCTGGCAGGTCTTCAACAATGCGGATATGCTGCGCAAGAACCGCATGATGGCCCGGATCAAGGTGCTCATAGACCGCATCGGGTTCGACGCCTTCACGGAACTGGTGGAGGAGCAGCTTAAAGATATAGGCCCCATTGACCCTGCGCCTCTTATGAACGTCGAGGAAGTTGACAGAGAGATCCCACCTCAGCCTCCGGCCTCTCTCAACGGCCAGGAGCTTCCAGAAGAGTTCCTCCACTGGAAAGAGACCAACACCGTCGCGCAGAAGCAGCCGGGATACTATGTAGCCTATGTGAAGCTGCCACTGGGCGACATCTACGCCCACCAGTTCGCCATACTTGCCAATATCGTCCGCAAGTACACCGGGGGCAGGGCCCGCACTACCCAGGAGCAGAACCTGGCCTTCCGGTGGGTCCCGGAGGGCTATCTGTATGACCTATGGAAGGAGCTCAAGGAGATCGGGCTGGTGGATGCCGAGGCCCACACCATCACCGACGTGGTGTCATGTCCCGGCACCGATAGCTGCAAACTGGGCATCACCTCATCCATGGGTCTGGGTGGGGCTATCCGAGAGGCGTTGGACTCCTCCAATGGCCTGCTGGATGACCCCCTGGTGAAGAAGATGCACATAAAGATGAGCGGCTGTCCCAACGGCTGCGGCCTGCACCACATCGCCACCATAGGCTTCCATGGGGCTGCCATGAAGGGGCCCGGGTCTGTCCAGCTGCCTGCTTACGAGGTGTTCATAGGCGGGCACTATGGCGGCAAGAACATCGAGGATACCCGCTTCGGACAGCGTTTGCCCGGTGTTAAGGTCCCCGCCAAGATGGTTCCCCAGGTCATTAAAGACATCACGGGCTACTACAAGGAAAACCGCAGCGATGGCGAGGAATTCAACCAGTTCATAGACCGGATTGGCACCAAGCCCATTGAGGAGATTGCCGTCCAGTATAGGGATGTGGGTGAGTTGGGCCCGGATACCATTGACATGTACATGGACTGGGCCAAGGACACCGTCTACAAGCTGGAGCGGGGCGAAGGGGAGTGCGCGGTCTAACCGGCGCTATTGCTCGTCCCTGTTAGACAATTAGGCTATGCCATACCCTTCAGGGTGTGGTAGCGGGGCGCTTCCAAAAGGGCGTGGCGGTCACGGAGCCTTGGAAGCGCCCTCTGACTCTCTAATAAAGTTCCTTAGTGGGTGGACCGGACTGTGTGTCAGGACTATCAGGACATAGAAAACGAAGAGCAGTTGCAAGAGGCCCTGGAGTACGCGGACGAGATCATATCCGTACCCAGGGCCCATGTCCGTGTAACCCTGCGCCAGGTAAATGACGGGGTGACTCTCTTCCATGAGGGAAGGGCGCTGACCAAGTGCTACCTGACCAGGCCTGGCATGAGGGCTGCCCGCTTTATGGCCGAGGCCCTGGGAGTAGAGGTCCCCCCCCTGGGGGAGTTGGTGGAAGCCAGGGTGTCCACAGGGGTCTTGTGGAGGGCTGTCTCAATATCGTGCCTCGACCTGGGTAAGCAGGAGTCTTACTTGATACTGGAAAGGCTCCTGGAAGAGGCCCGGATGCAGCGCGGTTCAGGAAGTGACAACGTTTAGGGCTACCACCTACAGCCCGGCATTACCCATGAAAATGGATGCCCACCCCTGGATTCCGGCCTGCGCCGGGATCCAGGGGTGGGGTGGTGGACTCCCGCTTTCGCGGGAGTGACGGTAGGGAGGCTAACCATCATTTTCCTAAAACCGAGGGGGCCGGCTTCAAGCCGGCCCCCTCGTATTGTAGTGTCGGAACTTGCCCACGTTGGCCCATACGGGAACGATGCCTGGCAATGCCTTGACCGGATGCTAGTCGCTAAACCACTGCTTGATACGTGCCCAGTATGTAGTAGGCCGGTCTTCGATGATGCGGCCCCGCCAACGCTTCTCCTGGGATATGTGGCCCGGTTTGATGAAGAACAGGGCAAAGGCGACCACAAAGAGGATGAGGCCGATTATAACCAGGTATTTCTCAAAGTTTAGGCTCGTGGCGCTTATGGCCAGCGCCAGTATGAACAGGGCGAAGCTGGCAAGCATCAGCTTTCCTGCTGAAATCCCCAGTTTCCACCCGCCGGAGAAACGTCTCATTGGATTGGATGACCCGCCGGTGGACTTGGTCTTGCGCCCTGCTCTTTCAGGACCGGCGCGCCGGTCTTCGGGCATAACCTCTTCGGCACGCTTGAGAATCTCCTCAATCTCTTCCATGTATTTGTCTGACATGGCCCCCTCCTAACGGGAATCTCCAGTCTGAGGACTATGTATCACCGTCAGGTTATATCAAAGATTTAGCTGAACGACCCTGCTATTGTACAGATATGGAAGCGCATATTTCTATCCAGGGGCGGGGGAGTCTGGGGAAAACCGCCCCACCTGTTATAAATATACACTATTCATAGCGATTAGGGAAGAGGTTTGGAAAGACGTAACTGTTTAGACCTAATGAATCGTGACTGCCACATCACCCGTGATGCTCCCTTCACACCCATACCCTCCTCCAGCGCTCACTTTAGCTGTGTGCTGAGTGACGTATCAGTAGTTCAACGTCTGCGCCTGTACTCGTCGCCACAGTCTCCAATCATTTGGTACAGGTCCCGGGACTTGCCCAGAATGGCGTCAATCCTGTCTTGGTCGTCAGAGTCCAGGGCAAAGCCAAAGGCGCGGGCATTGTCATCCCGGTGGTCGGCCACTCCCAACCGCACCCCGATAATCACCCCCGCCACTGCCGGACGGTCCAGGACGTACCTGACGGCTACATTGGCTATGCTCACCCCATACTTGTCGGCAATCTCTTTAAGGGCCGCCAGCAATTCCTGGAAAAGGTCCCAACCACCCCAGGCGTCTATCATCTGCTTGTACTTCTGCAAACTCGCAGTGTTCAGCGACCCCCGCCCGGGCTCAGGCTGGCCCAAGTATCTCTCTGAGAGCAAGCCCCCGCAGACTGTGCCGTAGGTGAGAAGCCCGATGTCCTGCTCCTGGCAAAACCGGGCCATATGAACCTCCGGCCTGCGGTCTATCAGCGAGTACTGGACCTGGTTGGATACAATCCTGATTCCGTGTTCAACGATGCGCTTCATGTGCTCGGTATCGAAGTTGGTGAGGGCGAGGTGCCTTATCTTGCCGGCCTCTCGCAGCTCGGCCATGTAGCTGAGAGCGTCCAGGTAGCCGGTATCCTCATATTCCCACCAGTGAAATTGGAGGAGGTCCAGGGTCTCAACGGCCATCCTCCTCAGGGAAATACCTATGTTCTCTTCGACGATTGCCTTTGTCATACGCCCCGGCCTTGGCACCCACTTGGTAAACGCCTGTATACCTGACAAAGCCTCCTGGCCATGGGAAGCCGCCAGCCTGCGCCTGAACTCACCTATGAAGTCCTCTGCCGGGCCATAGTGGTCTGCCAGGTCCCAGGTATTGAAGCCCGAGTCCACGTAGGCGAACATGCTCTCGATGGCAGGCCCAGGGTTGATTGGGCCGTGAGCGCCGGACACCTGCCACATGCCATTCAGAATCCGGCAGATTCGCATATCCGGGGTTAATTGCCCATAAGCTGCTTCTGGTAAGCTCATCGCGACGCGCTCCTATCATTGCTCTGGGGGTATCACCCCCATCCTAATCTTCCCCCATCGAAGGGGGAAGGGATAACTTGGGTCGGTGACGCCTATTTTTCATCCCCTTATGTGGCCTTAGCAGGGTGTGGCATCCCGCACCCTGCCCGTCATTCCGGCCCCTATTCTGTCATTCCCGCCAAAGCGGGGATCCACGACTTCGCAACGTCGGGACCTCTGCGAAGTCACCCACCCCCCTGCCCCTGGATTCCGGCCTGCGCCGGAATGACGATGGGGAGGCTGCTCGTCATTTTCATCCCCTTACGTGGCCCGCAGGATTATGGGCAAATCCGGCTCAAGGCTGGAATGACGGCGGGGCGGCAGTTATGCTCCCCTAGTCATAACATGCGGGCTATCCCCCGGAGGGGGGCTGCTGGGGAGCGGTAGCAGGGGCTGGGTTGGGAAGCCCGGATGTCAGAGATATGGGCACAAGCTGCTCCAACTCGTCCATGGTCCAGCGTCCGTCCTTGTGGATGCTGCGTATGACGTGCCGGGGCGAATACTGGGACATTTGCCATCCGCTGGTGCCGATTACCTGGCCGGTGATCCGTCCTCCTGCCTCGGTGCACAGATAGACCGCCTTGGGAGCATTATTGGCGGGGTCGCGGGCGCCCTCGGGGCCTGCAATCACCATCTGGGGCCTTCCTCCTCCTGTTGCTGCCTGGGTGCCTCCAACGATGCCTCGGGCCTCCCGGAGCTGGCGCGCGGAGTCGGGCACTGTGGCTGTCATACGCGTGGCCCCTCCCGGATAGATGGCGTTTACCGTGATGTTGAAGGGGGCCAGCTCCCGCGCCAGGGACCTGACGAATCCAACCATCCCCTCCTTGGCCGCAGAGTAGTTCGCCTGTCCCGTGTTGCCCAGGCCCGATCCCGAAGAGAACAGGCATATACGCCCATGCCTCTGACGGACCATGTGAGGGACAACGTTGCGCACGGTGTTGAAGGCCCCTTTCAGGTGAACCGCCAGGACTCCGTCCCACTCCTCCTCCGACATGTTGAACACCATGCGGTCTCTCAGGATGCCGGCCACGTGGCACAGGATGTCCACCCGTCCGAAATTGTCTGTAGCAATCTTTACGATGTTGGCGGCGCCTTCAAAGGACGCCACGCTGTCGTAGCTGGCAGCGCCGGAGCCGCCCCGTTCACGAATCTCGTTTACCACGTCGTCGGCGGGTGCGGATGAGATGCCCGTCCCGTCCACGTTAACCCCGGCGTCGTTGACCACCACGGAAGCGCCTTCCTCGGCCAGGAGCAGGGCCACTTCCCGGCCTATGCCCCTGCCTGCTCCAGTTACAATAGCTACCCGGCCATTCAGCCTATCACCCATTTCTCTCTCCTTTTCTCACAAGACAAGGGGTCCCTGTGGCTTGCCCTTCACCACCCATCATTATTATGAAAATAGCCCATTTTCATCCTCTTATGTGGCCCGCAAGGGCCATGGGTGATTCCGACGAAAGTCGGAATCCAGGAATCTTCACCTACCGTCATTCCGGCGCAGGCCGGAATCCAGAGGGGTAGGGGTGAATGGGGATTTAGCGGTTCACTCACGCACCATTAAGTCCAGGGCTACGCTCGATACCCTGGAACAAAGATTTTGGGGACCAGGGCGTCCATCTCATCCATAGTGTAGTTGCCCCACTTGTGGATGCTCTTCTCTATCTGCGGGTTGGAGTAGAGAAAGATGCTCCCGCCCCTTACACCGAATATATAGCCGTTGACGTTGGGGACCAAGTCTGTGCACAGCAGCACGGCCAGGGGAGCCGCGTTCTCCGGGTCGTCGGGGGAGCCTGGCCCCTCCCAGCCGGAGACCGGCGGAGACTGGCCTATGCCGGCCACGTCCTCGGCGGTAACGCCTGCCCCTCGAAACTCATCCACAAGGCCGGGAAACAGCCGGGTCTGGGCCACGGGGGAAAGGGCGTTGCAGGTAACTCCATAGCGGCCCATGTCCCTGGCGACGGTCCTGGTAAGGCCGGCTATGCCTTCGCAGGCGGCGGCGTAGTTCGATGCCCCCAGGGCTCCCAAGCCCGCATCGCCCAGTAGGTTGACGATGCGCCCGCTTCGTTGCTGCCGGAAGAGGATGCAGGCGAACTTGGTGGGTACGAAGGTGCCTTTGAGGTTGTTGGTGATTACCCTGTCCCATTCATCCTCGGTCATCTGGTAAATCATCTTGTCCGTGGTAATCCCCACGCTGTTGACGAGGATGTCCACTTTGCCGTAATTGTCCACGGCAGTCTGTACCAGGCTTTCGCCCCCATCCATGAGGGACACGTTGTCGTAGTTGGCTACGGCCTTGCCGCCCCTGCCGTTGATTTCCGCTGCCACGCTGTCGGCAGGCTCCCTGGAAGAGCCGGTGCCGTCAACCTCACAGCCCAGGTCGTTGACCACCACCGAAGCGCCCTCTTCGGCCAGCAGCAGGGCTATGCCCCGGCCAATGCCGCGGCCTGCGCCTGTGACCACCGCCACCTTGTCTTGCAGACGATCAGCCATAATATTACCTCCATGAAAATTGGTTTACTGTGCCGTCCTGCCTCCATCAATCACAAGCTCCGACCCGGTAACGAAGGAAGACTCGTCTGAGGCCAGGTATATGACTCCGTAGGCAATCTCTTCCGAGGTGCCCATCCTGCCCAGAGGGACCCGGCCCACCAGTTCATCCACCCTGCCGGTGTCGTCGGCCCCCGGCCTCCTGACCATCGGGGTGTCAATGGGGCCGGGATGGAGGGAGTTGCAGCGTATCTTGTCCTTGGCGTGCTGGATAGCCGTCGCCTTGCTGAAGATGCGGACGGCTCCTTTGCTGGCAGCATAGGCGCCGGAGGTGCCGGGAGCGGGAGCGATGCCCGCGCCGGAGGAGATGTTGATTATGGAGCCGCCCCCGGCTTCCCGCATGGCGGGAATGGCATGTTTGGTGCCCAGGAACACCCCCTTAATATTAACGTCCATCACCCGGTCCCAGTCCCCTTCGCTAATGTCCTCGATGCCTCCGCGAAGGGAAATCCCGGCATTGTTCACCAACACGTCCAGCTTGCCGTACTTGTTGACGGCGGTGGACACTGCCGAACGCCATTGCTCTTCTTGGGTGACATCCAGGCGCACGTAGGTGGCCTCGCCGCCGAGTTCCAGTATTTCCGCCTCCACCTTCCTGCCGTCTTCGTCCAGAATGTCGCCAAAGACTACCTTAGCGCCCTCGGACGCAAACATCCTGGCTTCGGCGGCCCCCTGTCCCCTGGCTCCGCCGCTAATAATGGCTACCTTTCCGTCCAGCCGTCCCATCTCTACCTCCTTATGCAATCCATCCAGTCCGCTGGCCTGCTTGATATATATTACTGGTGCGTGAGTAAATATCTAAACCTGTCCCGCCCGTCATTAGCATGAAAATAGCCAGCAACCGGCACCGTAAAGACAGGCAACATCCATTCCGTCATTCCCGCGAAAGCGGGAATCTAGGGCCCCGGAATGTCGGAGTCGCTGCGAAGTCACCCACACCCCCGCCCCTGGATTCCGGCCTACGCCGGAATGACGGTGGGGAGGCTGCCCATCATTTTCATCCTCATATGCGGCTTTGGCAAGGCCATGTGCATTTACTATGAAAATAGCCAGCGCCAGATTCCCCCACCGCAGCCTGAAGGGTGCAGCATCCTCCATCTACCGTCATTCCCGCGAAACCGGGAATGAGGAGGGAATGTCAACAGGGCCTAAGCCCCCGGGACGCCCAACTCCCGCGCCATCTCCAGCATGGCCCGGGCCGTTTCCTCGTGGGCCACGTCCACCATGTCTCCCTGGTAGTCCACTGCCGCGCTGCCCTCAGTCCTCCGGTCCTCCATAGCCTTGATGAGGCCCTGCCATTGTTCTATCTCTTCCCTGGAGGGGGTGAACACCTCGTTTACTATGGGTACGTGGTATGGGTGGATCAGGTTCATCCCGGTGTAGCCCAACTGCTTGGCCTGGCGGGCCGCATCCCGGAGGCCCTCCAGGTTGCGCAGGTCCATCCAGCCCCCCGACAGGGGATAGGGCACCCCCGCCGCCCTGGAGTCCACAAGGACTTTGGACCGCAGGAACAGGGTCTCCGTGCCTTCTAAAGTCCATTGAAACCCGATGGCCCTGGCTGTATCGCCGCCCTTCCCGCCGCTGGCCCCCATGTGGGCCACCCGGTCGGAGGCGGTCGCTATGTCGTAGGACCTTCTGATACCCTGGGCCGTTTCCAGGTGGGGGTCAATGAAGGTCTTGCCTATCTCCATACCGGCCCGGCGCTCGAAGAACTTGAGCAGGACATCCACCTCCACCACGTCCTCCGGCCCCTGGACCTTGGGGAGGATAACGCCGTAGAGATGGGGGCAGGTGATGGCTTCAAGGTCGTCTCCCGTGAGACCGGTCTCCAGGCGGTTGACCCGCACGAAGAGGGTCTGCCCCCGAGCGCCCAACTCCTCCAACATTTTGCGCACCAAGCCCCGGGCCTCAGACTTGCCCTCATCGGGCACCGAGTCCTCAAGGTCCAGGATCAGGGCGTCCGCGCCGTAGCCGGGGGCCTTGCGCATCCAGTCTTCTTTGTTGCCGGGAACGAACAGCACCGAGCGCAAAGGTTTGGCCTTGAATCTCATTCTTCTCCTCCACCTTCTCCTAAGAGGGGGAACACTCTCGTTGGTAAGAGTTCAGACTTGATACGTAGCCCCGGCCCCAACTCGTCATTCCCGCGAAAGCGGGAATCCACACCACACCCCTGGATTCCGGCCTACGCCGGAATGACGGTGAGGGGGCGGTCACGACTCATCGTGTCTGAACTGTTACTCTTGTTGATCAGTCCTAGCCCCGCCTACACCACTCCCTGTTCCTTGAGTCTTTGCAAGTCTTCTTCCCCCAGACCCAGGACGTTGCCGTATATCTCTTTATTGTGCATTCCCAGGGTGGGCGCTCCGGCCAACGGGGGCAACGGGCCGTCGGAGAAGACCACGGGAAACCCGGAGGCAACGCTACCTTCTACGGCCTCGCCAAGGGGACCATGCAGCATTGGCTGTAGACTGCCCCGCTCCCAGAAGTGTTGGTCTGCCATGGCCTCGGCGGCAGAGCGCACGGGCGCGCAGGGCACGTCGTCCCCTTCCAACTGCTCCATCGCCTGCTGCTGGGTGAGCTTGCCCATGAGCTTCTGGATTTCCCACTGGATGGCTTCCTTGTTGACGTTCCTGGCCTGGTAGGTGGCGAAGCGGGGGTCTTCCAGCAGCCCCGGCGACTCCAGGGCATTGCACAGCCGCCTCCACTGGTCTTCGCTGGCCGCCGTAATGATGACATCGCCGTCTTTTGTGTGGTACAGGCCGGTGGGACCACCGCCCCGGCCATTGTTCCCTGTCCGAAGGGGCAGACCGTGAGCAATATCCTCTTCCAGGTTCTCCATGAACATGAGGGATGCCAGGGTATCCATCATGGACACGTCCAAGTACTGGCCCTGCCCTGTGCGCTCCTTCTGCCTGAGGGCTGCCATGATGGAGTAGCAGGCAAACATGGGGGTAATCAGGTCGCTTATATAGAGGCCCACCCTGGTGGGAGGCCCTTCGGCGTCGCCGTTGATGTCCATGAAACCGCTCATGCCCTGTATCTGAGGGTCGTGGGCGGGCTTGGCGGCGTAGGGGCCGGTCTGCCCGTAGCCGGAGATGGAGCAGTAGATTATCCCCGGGTTGACTTCAGCGACTTCCTGATACCCCAGCCCCAGGCGCTTCATGGAGCCGGGGGCCAGGTTCTCCAGCACCACATGGGAGGAGCGGGCCATGTCCAAGAACATCTTGCGGCCCTCGGAGTGCCTCAAGTTAAGGGTGACGCTCTTCACCCCCTGGGTCCGCTTGAGGAACCGGGTGGAAATGTCGTCATCAGATTGGCTGGTGGGATGGATACCGTCGGGGCCGGCGAAAGGGCCGTTGCCCCGCACCGGGTCCCCCCGCCCCGGTATCTCCACCTTGATTACCTCCGCTCCCAGCCGCGCCAGGTTCATGCTGCCAAAAGGCCCGGCTAGGAATACCGTTACCGCCAGCACCCGCAGGTCATTTAGGGGTTGCATGTCTGCCTCCTCCCGCAACGTGAGCGCAGCCCGACTGAACATAATAAAAGACAATGTCAATTAAGAGTGTAAAAGGGGTTCCACCTGCTGTCAACGGAATCTTTGCCATGAAAATAGTGATACCCGGCTGGTCAGTATTATGAGAATAGGCAGCGCCAAACCCGTCATTCCCGCGAAAGCGGGAATCCAGGCTCCCGCAACTTGTGGAGTCGCCGCGAAATCACCCCCCTCTGGACTCCCGCTTTCGCGGGGGTGACGGTGGGGATGATACCTACCGTTGCGTCTGAAAACATAGGTGGTGCTTAGCTTGATTCCTATGGGGAGAATAATTATTTGCCCATGCCTGTGCAGACAATAGATTTCCTGTGGTAGAATCCCTGTATCAAATAGCCTGTATCAAGCATATTGGATCTGGCGCCGGGTCCTCCGGTCAAGGGGCGAAATGAAGTCTGTGTTGATAGCCGTATTCGATGGACTCCAGATGTCTCAGGTCACTCCCCGGCTGATGCCGAACCTGTCAGCCCTGGCCGCCCAGGGAGTCACCTTCAACAATCACCATTCGGTATTCCCCACCGTAACCAGGACCAACGTCTCCTCTATAGTGACCGGACGCTACCCCGGCGGGCATGGCCTGGCCGCCAACATGCTGGTCGTCCGGGACTTCGACCCGGAGCGCGCCATCCCAGCTATGGGGCCGGAGCTTGCCCAGGTCGCGGAGACTACGGGGCGGGCGCTTCTGGCTCCCACTCTTGCCGACATCCTCGCTGGGCAGGGCCGGGAGTACATAGCAGTGGGGGTTGGCACAACCGGCAATGCCTACCTGCACAATCCAAACGCAGCCCATAGCTCCTGCGGCGCCACCATCCACCCTAGCTTCTGCCTGCCCCACAGCCTTCACGAAGAAATCGTTGGCCGGTTTGGGCCCTGGCCTCAGAGAGAGTCGCCCAACACCGGACAGATGGCCCACGCAGTGGACATAATGACGGGGTACATTATCCCGGAGCGAAATCCGGCGGTGTCTCTAATCTGGTTTTCAGAACCGGACAGCGCTCAGCACTCCGAAGGGGTTGGTTCGGAGCTTTCTTCCAGCGCCGTGCAGTCCGCAGACCGGCAGTTTGGAAGGCTTATGCGCTGGCTGGAGGAAGAGGGCCGCGATGCTGAGACGGATGTGATGGTGGTCTCGGACCACGGTTACTCTACCATCATGGAGGTTGTGAAGGTCGGGGACCTGGTACGGGAGGCGGGTTTCCCGGAGGGTGGGACCCCCGCTGGGGTAGTGGTGGCCCCCAATGGCGGCTCAGTGCTCTTCTATGCCCACGACAGGGACCCGGGGACCTGTGAGCGGCTGGCGGGATGGCTGAAGGCCCAACCCTGGTGCGGCGCGCTGGTTGCGTCCAAAGAGATGGGGGATATAACTGGCGCTCTCCCTGCGGGGCTGGTGGGTGTGGAAGGCGCCAGGGCGCCGGACCTTGCCATGTCATTCAGGTGGGAGCCGGGGGCCAACGAGGCCGGCTTCCCCGGCCATGTCTACTCCTCCGGGGGAGCCCCCGGCGTGGGACAGCACGGCTCCATGAGTCCCCACGAACTGCGGAACGTGCTGCTGGCCTGGGGACCGAGCTTCAAAAAGGGGACTTCCACCGATGTTCCGACGGGCAACGTGGATATAGCTCCCACAGCCCTGCGAATTCTGGGCGTTTCCGGCGGTGAGGGTATGGACGGCCGGGCGCTGGAGGAGGCACTGGGAGACGGTCCTGACCACCATGACGTGGAATGGTCTAATGAAGTCCATACGGCAGAGGACGGCTCATACCGGCAGCAGATAACAGTGTCCCGGGTTGGGACGACCGGGTACGTTGACCGAGGTGGCCGAGTTGACTGATTACCATGAAAATAGCCAGCGTCAGGTTCCCCCACCGCACCCTTCAGGGTGCGGCATCCCCCACCCACTGTCATTCCGGCGCAGGCCGGAATCCAGGGGCGGGGCGTGGACTCCCGCTTTCGCGGGAGTGACGGTGGGGAGGCAGACGTCATTTTCATCCTCTTATGTAGCCCGCAAGGGCCATGAGTAATTACCATGAAAATAGACGCCCCCAGACCCGTCATTCCCGCGAAAGCGGGAATCCAGAGGGGTAGGGATTAGGGGAAATTCAGGTGTTTACTCGCGGCTCAGTAAAATGTCTTGCCTTGAATACAAATTATTTAGAAAATCAATACCAGCGGGAGGTAGAAATGACTTCCAACATAGTGTTGTCCAACCAGGAATACAACGTGGTAGGTACACGGCCCATCCGCCACGATGGGACAGACAAGGTTACGGGACGCGCCCAATACGGCGCTGACATCAACCTGCCCGGTCTCCTTTACGGCAAGATACTCAGGAGCCCTCACCCCCACGCGCGAATCAAGTCCATAGACGTGAGCAAGGCACTGGCCCATCCGGGAGTCAGGGCCGTAGTCACGTCGGCAGACTTGCCCAAGACCTCCGGCAAGCTGGTGGACCTGGCCGAGGGCGCTTTCGCCAACGTGGGGTTCTTGAGCAACAACTGCCTTGCAGATGGCAAGGTCCTCTACAAGGGCCACGCCGTGGCGGCGGTGGCGGCAACCAGTCCCCACGAAGCAGAGGAAGCCCTGTCCCTCATAGAGGTGGACTATGAGGTCCTGCCGTTTGTGACCAACGTGCAGGATGCCATGAAAGAGGATGCACCCCTCCTCCATGAGAGGTTGGCTAACCTGACCAACGTCAATATCCGGCCCGGCGGCCTGCGGGACGATGAGGACGCTGAAAAGGCCACCAACATAGCCAACCACTTCGTATTCGAGATTGGAGACGCGGAACAGGGCTTCCGGGAGGCCGAAATAGTGGTGGAGCGGGAGTACACGACAGAGTCGGTGCACCAGGGCTATATTGAGCCTCAAAACGCCACCGCCCTGTGGAACAACGACGGCTACCTGACGGTCTGGTGCAGCATCCAGGGACCCTTTGAGCTGAGGGAGTACACGTCCAAAATCCTGGACATTCCCGTATCCAGGGTCAGGATAGTGCCTATGGAGATTGGCGGCGGATTTGGCGGCAAGTTCATGCCATACTTGGAGCCTGTGGCCGCCATCCTCTCCAAGAAGACGGGCCAGCCGGTGAAGCTGACCATGAGCCGCACGGAGATATTCGAGGGCACCGGCCCCACCTCAGGCAGCCACATGAAAGTGAGGATGGGTGCCGACAAAGAGGGGCGAATCACCGCGGCGGAGGCTATCCTGTCCTTTGAGGCGGGGGCCTTTCCCGGCTCCCCCGTCAGCGCGGGGTGCGCCTGCATCTTCAGCCCCTACGACATCCCCAACGCCCGAGTAGAGGGGTACGACGTCGTGGTCAACAAGCCCAAGACCGGGGCCTACCGCGCCCCCGGCGCACCCAACGGGGCCTTTGCCGCCGAGACGGTTATAGACGAGATATGCGAAAGGCTGGGGATGGACCCCCTGGACTTTCGCCTCCTCAACGGGGCCAGGGAAGGGACCCGCATGGTCACAGGCCCCCGCCTCTCCGCCATAGGCTGCCTTGAGACGGTCCAGGCGGCCAAGGACCATGACCATTACTCCGCGCCTGTCCAGGGGGCCTACAGGGGCAGGGGCGTAGCCAGCGGCTTCTGGCGAAACGGCGGTGGCCCATCCAGCGCCACCGCCAGCGTCAACCCCGACGGCACCGTCAGCCTGGTGGAAGGCTCGCCGGACATCGGGGGCACCAGGACCGCCGTAGCCATGCAGCTTGCCGAGGTGCTGGGCATCCCGGTGGAGGACGTGAAGCCCCAGGTGGTGAACACCGACTCGGTGGGCTACACCTCCGTCACCGGCGGGAGCGGCGTCGCCTTCAAGACCGGCTGGGCCTCCTATGAGGCGGCCCAGGACGTGAAGCGCCAGATTATAGAGCGGTCCGCCCGGATATGGGACGTGTCCACCGAGGACGTGGAGTACGCCGACGGGGCCATCTCCCACAAGGCGGACCCGGAACTGCGCACCACCTTCAAGGAGTTGGCTGCTACCTTGAATTCCACCGGAGGCCCCATAGTTGGCCGGGCCAACGTAGCGCCGACGGGGGTGGGAGCCGCCTTCGCGACCCACGTTGTGGACGTGGAGGTGGACCCGGACACGGGCAAGGTGGAAATCCTGCGCTATACCGCCGTGCAGGACGCCGGGAAAGCCGTCCATCCCAGCTACGTGGAGGGCCAGATGCAGGGGGGCGTGGTGCAGGGCATAGGCTGGGCGCTGAACGAAGAGTATTTTATGAACAGCAACGGCGAGATGGCTAATTCCAGCTTCCTGGACTACCGGATGCCCACCACCCTGGACCTGCCCATGATAGATACAGTGATCGTCGAGGTGGCGAACCCGGGCCATCCCTATGGCGTCCGGGGTGTGGGTGAGGTGCCCCTGGTCCCGCCGATGGCGGCCATCGCCAACGCCATATACAACGCCATCGGGGTTAGGATGACCAGCCTGCCCATGAGTCCCGGCAGGGTGCTGGACGCGCTGTTGGACAAGTAATGGAGTCACGGCCATGGCCGAGAGGCGTGGAATACCTTATTAGTATGAGATGGATGTACCCGAAGGAGGACAGGGCGCTATGCTGGTCCAGGAGCACGTTCAAATAGCGCGGGACTTTCTGGAAGCGGCAGACCGGGAGTTTGCCGCCGGCGACGGTCTGCAAGGTTCGGAGAAGTTGTGGGGCGCTGCTGCCCATGCGATGATGGCCCTGGCCCAGCGCCGTGGATGGGACTATGGGAGTCATCGCGCCTTGAAAATCGCAGCCGTCAGGCTGGCTGACGAATACGATGACCCGACCCTGAGGACCCAGTTCTCGGTGGCGGAAAAGTTCCACGCAAACTTTTACCATAACTTCATGGAGGACTATCAACTGGAGCCTGACCGCCAGGAAGTGCGAGACTTCG
Organism: Dehalococcoidia bacterium; assembly: GCA_965219725.1. Classification (GTDB taxonomy): domain Bacteria; phylum Chloroflexota; class Dehalococcoidia; order Lucifugimonadales; family JAGWBF01; genus CBDCOF01. The sequence continues at coordinate 612,450 of CBDCOF010000001.1, forward strand.
TGAACCGGGCCCTTGCCTTGCTATCCCAAGGCCTGTAGGGGGCGAAAGACTCTTCGCCCCCTACAGATATAGGGATTGGTACCCGGTGATGATTGGCCTCTCGCATGGGCCGGGGCCGTCAATTCAGTCTCTTGAGATGGTTTGTATATAGGTGAAGAAAGGAGATACCGGCATGAGCAATGCAGCACAAGACATTGGACTGTTCGATGCCCTGTACAGTCAGAGGCAGATTACCCGCTATAGGTCCGACCCGGTGCCCAGGGAGGCCATAGACAAGGTGATCGAGGCAGCGACCAAAGCCCCCAGCGGCGGCAACAGCCAGCCCTGGGAATTCGTCGTCATCACCGACCGGGACCTTGTAGAAAAGGTGGGGAGAGTGTACGGAGATGAGTGGCTGGGGGCCAGGGGCGCTGAGCCGCCCCCCGATGAGCCTCCGGTGTACCGGGCAGCCCGCTATCTGGCTAATCACATGCACGAAGTCCCGGCAATGGTCCTGGTATGCGTTGACCACAGCAAAGGCTCTGCTCCCGTCGCGCCGGGTCAGCCCTTCGAGAGGGGTCGTCACGCCTCATCTATATGGCTGGCTATCCAGAACCTGTTCCTTGCGGCCCGCGCCCTCGGACTGGGGACCCGGATAACCACGGTGCATATCCGCAGGGAGCAGGAAATCAAGGACATCCTGGGGATACCGGAGCACGTGGAGACGGTGTGCCTCACGCCCCTGGGCTACCCCAGAGGCAGTTTCGGCCCGACCAACCGCACCCCCGCCTCCGAAGTCACCTCCTACAACCAATGGGGCAACCGGGGGTGATGGGAGCCAAGATTATTCTTCCCGCTCGTATTCTGTCCCGCCGAGGCGTCTTGCCTCGGCGAAGTCTTTTTCGGCCTGCTGTCGCTGGCCTAGCTTGTCGTAGGCTACGCCCCGGTTGTAGTAGGCATCGGCGTACTCAGAGTTGAGGAGGATGGCCTGGTCGAAGTCCTGGATGGCCCGCAAATACCGGGCTCGTTCAGAGTAGATGTTGCCCCGGATGTAGTAAGCGGCAGCGTCCTCTGGGTTGAGGCGGATGGCCTCATGGCAATCCTGGATGGCTTTCTGGTATTGGCCTAAGCGAGAGTAGGACCTACCCCGATTGAGGTAAGCGTCAGCCAACCCCGTACTGAAGAGGATTACCTGGTCGTAGTCCTGGATAGCCTGCTGGTACTGGCCCAAGCCATGGTAAGCCAAGCCACGTCTATAATAGGCATCGGTGTACTCGGGACTGAGACGGATGGAGTGGTCGTAGTCCTGGACTGCTTGCTGGTACTGGCCCAAGTTGTGGTAGGCCAAGCCCCGGCTGTAGTAGGCGGCGGCGTGGCCTTGGCCGAGGTGGATGGACCGGCTGTAGTCTAGGAAGGCCTGCTGGTACTGACCTAAGCTGTGGTAGGCCAATGCCCGACCATAGTAGGCAGTAGCATATTCCGGGTTGAGGAGGATGGCCCGGTCATAGTCCTGGATAGCCTCCTGGTGCTGGCCCAAGCTGTAATATGCCAAGCCCCGTCTGTAGTAGGCAAAGGAATACTCTGGATTGAGGCGGATGGCTTCACCGTATTCTGCTATAGCCTCCTTTAAGCGTCTTTGTCCTTGAAGTTCAAAGCCAGCGTTATAATGTTTCGGAGCAATTATCCGGCCAATGAAGTCTGATACTAAACGCAATTTCTGACCCCCTGAAACGTGAACGGCGACCGGAGCCTTGTCCATTTATATACATTTTGTATTATAAGACAAATCAGCCCTGGGCGGGACACCTTAGCTTCCCGGCCCAGGGCTTTAATCATTCATCAGGCAGGCATTGGGCAGGGGCGGATAATTATCCGCCCCCGCAACGTTTCTTCTTTTATCCTTCCTTCTCCCACAGGGCTTCGAGGATGGCGCCCGGGTTCATGGGCAGGGTCTCCATCCTGGCTCCGATGGCCTTGTTGATGGCGTTGGCTATGGCCGGCATCGGGGGCACGATGGGGACTTCTCCCACGCCCCTGGCACCGTAGGGGTGGCCGGGGTTTGCCACTTCTACGATAACCGTGTCAATCATGGGAACGTCCAGGCTGGTGGGCATCCGGTAGTCCAGAAAGCTGGAGTTGACCATCTGGCCGCTATCGTTGAAGAAATACTCTTCGTTCAGCGCCCAGCCGATTCCCTGGACCGCGCCGCCCTGCATCTGCCCTTCGACGTAGCTGGGATGGATGGCCTTCCCCGCGTCCTGCACGGTGGTATATCTCAGGATGTCCACCTTGCCGGTGTCGGGGTCCACCTCCACGTCCACTAAGGCAGTGGCGAAGGCGCCCCCCACGCCTCTGGGGGTGACGTTGGCGCTGGCGGAGATGGGGCCGCCGGTGTTCAGGGTCTGGCCTGCCAGCTCCTTGAAGGTCATCTTCAGCTCCGGGTCCGACTTGTGGGTGAAGACACCGTCGTTGTATTCCACGTTCTCCGGGTCGGTGTCCCAAATAGTGGCGGCCCGGTCCATCATCTTGCGCTTCACGTCCTGGGCGGCCTCGTGGGCGGCCCAGCCGGTGGCGAAGGCGGTCCGGCTGCCTCCAGTGACAGCGGTGTACCCCACCGAGTCGGTATCCACCACTGTTGGGTGGACGGCCTCGGCGGAAATTCCCAGGACCTCTGCGGCCTGCATGGAAATGGCTGCTCGCGTGCCGCCGATGTCGGTGGACCCTTCCACCAGGTTCACCGTCCCGTCGGGATTGACGCTTATGGTGCAGCTGGACTGGAGGCCGATGTTCATCCAGAAGCCTGTGGCGACGCCCCGCCCCCGGTTGGGGCCTTCCAGGGGAGCATTGTAATGGGGATGGTTCTTCGTTGCCTCCAGCACCTCTATGAGGCCGATCTTGGCATGGATTGGGCCGTCCACGCGGCGGTCGCCCTCTTTGGCTGCGTTCTTCAGACGGAACTCAATGGGGTCTATGCCCAGCTTATCGGCCAACTCGTCTATCACCTGCTCGGTGGCGAAGGCGGCGTTGGGCGAGCCGGGCGCCCTGTAGGCTGAGGTCTTGGGCTTGTTGGTCACTACGTCATACCCGTCAATCTGGCCGTTCGCCAGATTGTATGCGGCGAATATGCAGGTGGCGCCGGCTCCTACGGGAGAGCCGGGAAAGGCCCCTGCCTCGTATGCAAGATATGCCTGGGCGGCCGTTATCGTCCCATCCTTCTTGGCGCCAATTTTTATCTTCATGTTGCCGCCGCAGGTGGGGCCGGTGCTCTCGAAGACCTCGGTGCGGCTCATAACCCCCTTGACCGGGCGCCCGGTCTTCTTGGAGAGCAGGGCGGCAACGGGTTCCAGGTACACGGGAATCTTGCCTCCAAAGCCGCCGCCAATCTCCATAGGGGTGACTTTGACCTGGGACACGGTCAGGTCCAAGACTTGCGCGAGGGTAGCCCTCACCACGAAGGCTCCCTGGGTGCTGCACCAGATATGGAGCCTTCCGTCCTCGTTCCACAGGGCGGCGGCGTTCTGGGGCTCGATGTAGCCCTGGTGGACGGTCTTGGTGTTGAACTCCCGCTCGACAACTACGTCGGCCTCGGCGAACCCCTGGTCCAGGTCGCCCACCTTGAACTGGAAGTGGTTGGCGACGTTGCTGGGCTTGTCTGCCTTCTCGCCCATGGACGTGGTGAACAGGTCTTCATGGAGCAGAGGAGCGTCATCTTTCATGGCTTCCTGCACGGTGGTTACGGGGGGTAATACCTCGTAATCCACGTCAATCAGGGCCAGGGCTTCCTCTGCTATATGAGGGCTGGTTGCCGCCACGCCGGCCACGGCATGGCCCTTGTAGAGTACCTTGTCGTAAGCCAAGACGTTGTTGCTGAGGTTTCTGATGCTTGCGGCTCCCTCGCCAAGGTCCATCAGCCTGTCGGGGGTGAAGGGCATATCCTTGCCCGTGACCACCGCCCGGACTCCCGGAAGGGCTAGCGCCTTGCTCACGTCTATGGACTTGATTCGTGCGTGAGCGTGGGGGCTTCGCAGAATCTTGGCGTGGAGAAGCCCGACCATGTGGAAGTCCCCGCCGTAGGAGGCCCGGCCTGTAACCTTGTCCCATCCGTCATGGCGTATGGGCCTCTTTCCAACAACATTATAGTCCTGGGTGGACAGAACGACGTTGGACTGAGATGTAGTCAATTTCTTAACCTCCATAATAGGTTTTAGCGCTCTCTGGCGCTGCCCCGGGGCATCTGTGGCCCACGGGCATCCCATGAGGGTTATGCCAGCCTGGTAGGACTAACTCTGCTGGGATGCGTCCAAGACTGCCCGGACTATCTTGTCATACCCGGTGCACCGGCACAGGTTTCCTGCCAGCCAGTGCCTAATCCTACCCTCGCCGGGGTTGGGCTCCTGGTCCAGCAGCGATTTCGATGCCACTATGAAACCGGGGGTGCATATCCCGCACTGCAACGCAGCGTTCTCAAGGAACGCCTGTTGTATCGGGTGAAGCCCCTCTGCACTGGCTATCCCCTCTATGGTAGTTATCTCCTTGCCCTCGGCTTCCACTCCCAACACACAGCAGGAGTCCACTATCCTACCATCCATGATGACTGTACATGCCCCACAGTTGCCGTCGTTGCATCCTTCCTTGGTACCCGTCAGATAGAGGACATCCCTGAGCACCTCCAAGAGGCTCTGACGGCTTCACACAGGAAGTCCAAATCTTCCCCGTTGATCTTGGCTCGCACGTGTATCTTACCAGGCATTTCTCTAAGCCTCCTCGATAATAACCGATTAGTTAGCCCTGGCCCTTTCTATGGCTCCTTGCAGAGTCCTACGAGTCAGCACCCCTACCAGGTGCCTCCTCTGGCGGATGGTCCCCCGCATGTCGTCAATGGGCCTGGCTGCCGTCATGGCGGCCTGGGCTGCGTCCTCTATTGCTTCGTCGCTGACCTCTCTCCCGGCCAGGGCTGTACCTGCCTCCGCCACGTACAAAGGAGTGGGGGCAACTGAGGCCAGAGATACCCGGGCCGATACTATCCTCCCCCCACTGGCGTCCAGGACTACCGATGAGCCTACGCCGGCTACTGCTATGTCCATCTCGTTGCGGGGGATGAACCTCAGATAGTGAGCGCCCGAGTGGGCCTGGGGAGGAGGGATCCGGATGGATACCAGGAGTTCCCCGTCCTGGAGGACATTCCGACCGGGAGCGGTGCAGAAGTCCTCTACTGCCACCTCCCTCCTGGTGCCGCCGGGGCCTGCTATCACGCAGGTGGCCCCGAGGGCGATGAGGGGAGGAATGCCGTCGGCGCTGGGGGAGGCGTTACACAGGTTGCCGCCGATGGAAGCCCTGCCCTGTATCTGGATGCCTCCTATCATGGAAGCCGAGTCTATCAGTCCGGGGTAAGCCTGGGACACTGCTGCATCCTGATATATTCTGTAGCAGGGAACGGCGGAGCCTAGCTGTAGGCCGGTCTGAGGGTTGTAGGAAAGCTGGTTGGTATCGGGGATGCCCTTTATGTCCACCAGTCGCTCCAGGTCCCGGCGACCGCCGCGCATCTGGACGAGGATGTCCGTCCCGCCTGCCAGGCATCTCGCCATATTGCCCTTTTCCGCGAGCAGGGAGACGGCCTCATTGACGGAATGGGGCACAACATACTCAAAATCTCGCAAGAACTCACCTCCTAGATGTTGTCAGGGATGTTATCATGCGACCTTGGGGGATATCTGCACGAGTGTACGTCCCCCAGGCCATATTGCTTCCAAGGCTAGTGGGATTATCCACTGGCATCATATACGCTTACTAGGTGTATGTCAATCTGCCATGCTGCTTATCGATGCCTTTGAGAAGGCATCTCCGAGGGCGGCGCCCCAACCCAAATGCAAGGTCCAGTATGGCTAGTAATATACCGAGTTGCCCGCGCCGCCCGTGGCCGCAATGACCTCGCCGGTGACTGCCCAGGCTTTGTCCGAGGCCAGGAACGCCGTCAGCGTTGCGATTTCCGAGGCGTCCACCATCCGGCAGATAGCGTTGCCCCGGGGCGAGTCGGGGGCAAAGTCCTGCCGCTCCAGTTCCTCCGGGGAGATTCCTACTTGGGCAGCCCGGGCTGCCAGCAGTCCCGGGGTGCGCTCGGTGCGGGTGGCTCCGGGATGGATGCAATTGACGGTGATCCCAAAGCGGCCCAGTTGGGTCGAGAGGGTCTTGGTCAGATGCACCAGCGAGACGTTGCGCGCCCCGCCGCTGAGATTTCCGGCGTTGCGGGCGTTGGTGCCGCTGATGTTGATGATGCGGCCCCAGCCCTGCTCTTTCAAGAAGGGAATGGCGGCGCGGGCACAGCGCAGCGCTCCCACGTACTTCACGTCGAAGTCGCTCAGCAAATCATTCTCGTTGACGGTCTCTATGGGGCCTGTGGCAGTGGCCGACCCGCCCGGCAGTGAGGCGCTGTTGACCAGGATATGCAGTCCCCCCAGTCTCTCCGCCGCCTCAGCCATTACCCGGTCCACCTGTTCCCGCTTGGTCACGTCGAGCGCCATCGGGATAACCCGCCGGCCCGTCTCGGCCCCGATTTCCTGGCTTGTCGCCTCCAACTCGCTCTGGGTGCGGGAGGCAATGACCACATCAGCGCCCTCCCGGGCCAACTCCCAGGCAATCGCCTTACCGATGCCCCGGCTTCCTCCGCCTACCATCGCATACTTGCCTTGCAGACCAAAGTCCATGAGGGGCCACCTCCTCCGCTTGGATGAAATATTCAAGGCCGACCCGCCCGGCAACGCCTTTCCGGTAACGGGTGAACATTGACCTTTGATGGCTGGTAGTCTAGCGGAATTCCTTACCTGGGTCAAACGGCTACAACGAGCGTAAATGTTCAGACCTAATGCGTCATTCCAGCCTGCGGAGACCTTTACGCAACTCTGATACATGTCATTCCGAACGTAGCGAAGCGGAGGGAGGAATCTAAAATCTACATCCGACAAGACAAGCCCCGTAGCTGGACCGGCCTGATGACCCCTGCACAAGACCCTTAGATTCCTCCCTCCGGTCGGAATGACGGAATAAGGGGTCGGAATGACATGTTGGGCGACGAGTTATGCAAAGGTCTCCGCAGGCGAGAATCCAGAAATCCAAAGGATAAGGAACTCTACTCGTCTCAGAGGCTTCTGGATTCCGGCTCAAGGCCGGAATGACGGTGTGGCAGCATCCTCACATGGCCTGCTTATATCCCGAGGGTTGGGTCCTGGATATACCTGCCCACTTGCAATGACCGTATCACCTCATCCCACACCGGACTCATCCGGGGAGCATCCTCCGTCCAGTAATCAAAGGTGATCAATGCCTGTATATTTGACCCACGCCCCATGCAGACGCGGCTAAAGGCTTCGCGCTGCTCCTTGGGATCGGTGAACCTGTATTCAGCCCAGGCAATCTCCAGGTTGTCACGCCGGAGTTGAGTAACGTCCTTGGTAGGGACCAGGCCCCTCTCGTCGCCATCGAAATATGCTTCTTGGATTAGTTGGGGCAAGGGTAGGCCGCTCCAGTCAATGGGGGGAAGGCGTAGGTAGGAGCACTCCAGCCTACAGTTGGCTTCCTCCTCGGTCGGCAGGTCGTAAAACTTGGTGGAAATCGTGTCTATCTCCATGGTCCAGTCCCGGGGAACGCTGAAGCTGACGGCCCCCCGGTCTGCCACGAAGATTTTATAGCCGGCCTTCGCTCTCCACGCGTTGCGCTTCTTCAGGGTTAGGGTATCTTTCTTCCATTTTGGCTTTGGCATAGCTTCTCCCTTGGCCTGGCTACATGGACTGGTCTTGGAGGGTATAACGGGAAATATCAGCGATGCTTCGTTGCATACCATCACCGACTCTAGTCGTCATTCCAAGCAAGCGAAGAATCTATCCCTATGCGAGACAGATTCTTCGTCCTTTTTCGCCTTAGAGCCTATCTGATAATCAGGCATAGCAGTTCTCATCATTACCATGAAAATAGACACCCACCAGCACCGTCATTCCCGCGAAAGCGGGAATCCAGGGTCTCGCGACGTAGGCGACCATTGCGAGTCACCCACCCCTCACCCCTGGATTCCGGCCTACGCCGGAATGACGGTGGAGAGGCTGCCGTCATTTCCATCCCCTTACTTGGCCTTTGCAAGACCATGGGCAACTCCCGGGAAAGCGGGAATCTACTACCCTGTACACTGGACTCCTGCTTTCGGAGGACGATGGGGTGTTTTCGGATAGGCTCTTGGAATGACATACTTGTATGTATATCTTAATACGATGATAGATGCAAGTAGTTTGAGGTGGGACCCTCTAGCCTGTACCCCGGAGGCGTGGGTCCAGGACATCTCGCAGGGAGTCGCCCAGCAGGTTCCATGCAAACACCACTATAGCGATGGCGACTCCGGGAGCTATTATCATCGTCGGCGCTACCCTTACGAAAGAAGTGGCCCCATTCAGCATACCTCCCCAGGAGGGGTCATTGGGCGGTGCGCCCAGCCCCAGGAAGCTGAGGGTGGCCTCTGCTATGATAGCTCCCCCCAGATGGAATGTTATTATGACTATGAACACGGCCATGCAATTGGGAATCATGTGCCGGGCCATTACGCGCCAGTCCCCGGCGCCCACCGCCCTGGCCGCCAGCACATAGTCCATCTCCTTTACCGAAAGGGCTTGCGCCCGGAGGATTCGGGCAGTGCTGGGTATGTATATTATGCTCAGGGCGATTATCACGTTTTCGATCGAGGAGCCGAGGGCCGCCATGATTGCGATAGCCAGAAGGAGAGGGGGGAAGGACATCAGGGTATCTATGAGCCTCTGGACAACCAGGTCAACCTTTCCTCCGAAATGGACACTGGCAACACCCACCAGCATCCCTATGGTGGAGCCGATGAAAGAGCTGAGGATGCCCACATATAGGGAAATCCTCGCTCCATAGATGATCCTGCTGAATATGTCACGCCCCAGATGGTCGCCTCCCAGATACGTCTCCGAACTGGGCCCGCTGAACTTGTACTTGATGTTGGTATCATAGGGGTCATGGTTTGCAATGAAGAGAGCGAAGATGGCAACTACTATAAGGACGACGGCTACTACTGCCCCAAAAGTCCCCAAAGGCTTTGTTCTGAAAAAGTGGCCCATATTTTGCAAGACGGTACGCTTTGGCCTCAGACCTGCTGCGGCTTGGCCCGCTGGGACAGCAACTCCTCCTCTCTCTTGACTCATCTCTCCTCCTTTTCGTGCATACGGCTAGCAGGCAGTTGGCCGGCTGTTTGTGGTTGCTTCGGGCCGATAGTCCGGCTAAGTGTAGCGGATCCTCGGGTTCAGCCAGGCGTATAAGAGGTCCATAATCAGGTTCACGACCAGGATGATTACCGCTATTATCACGATTATGGCCTGGACTGCCGGGAAGTCCCGGTGAAAGATCGAGTCAACCAGGAACCGGCCCATCCCGGGCACCAGGAAAATGGTCTCGATAATTACTGTGCCAGCCAGCAGGCGGCCAAACTCGTACCCGGAAACGGTGACTACGGGCAAAAGGGCGTTCTTCAGGGCGTGACGGGAAACTATCACCCGTTCTGCCAGGCCCTTGGAGCGGGCAGTGCGGATGTAGTCCTCACGGAGCACCTCAAGCATGGCGGAGCGGGTCACCCTGGCTATGAAGGCCATGTTGGCGAAGCCCAGAGCAATGGCGGGGAAGGCAAGTTGTTGGAGGTTTTTCCAGGGGTCGGCCCACAGGTTCTCATAACCCAAAGGAGGTATCCATTCGAACCAACGGGATAGGATAAATATCAGCATAACCGCTATCCAGAAATTGGGAAGGGCTATCCCGGCAATGGTTATAATCCTGCCGACATAGTCGCCAACCGAGTCTTGCTTTACGGCGGAAAGCACCCCCAGAGGGACGGCTATTATACTGGCCCAGAGCACTGACAGGAGAGATAGCTCGACGGTGATGGGGAACCGGTCCGCCAGGTCGCCGGCTACGGGGGTATCCCACCAGGTAGAAGTACCGAAGTCCAGTCTGAGCATTTTCCAAATCCAGTCCCCATACTGGACAACAATGTGCCTGTCGGTGCCCAGCGAACGGCGCAGAGCGTCAAGGTCCTCTTGATTGAAGGCATCTCCTTCCGCCTCTCCCCCCTCTCCCACCAGGAGCATAAGGGCAGGGTCGCCGGGGACAATGCGCAGGATGACAAACACCACAACAGTGACCAGAAACAAAGTGGGAATGAACAACAGCACTCTTTTTGCTATATAAGCCTGCATCGCCTACCCCTGATAAGGTTTCTCTCCATCTTTCTTTCAATAATGCGGGGACCGGTATCGAGCATGAGACGATTTTTGTGTGTGCGTTACGAGGGAGGATATTCTTCCTCCCTCGTAATCGTGAGAGTCCCGGTCCCTATCCCGGGTCTCCTCCACACTGGGGGTTGCACCAGATGTGCTCCCACTTCTGGCTCGAAGCGTAGAAGCTGGGATGGGAGTGGATATTCTGGATTGTCCTGTGGATATTGAAGGTACTCGTGCTAAAGTAGATGCCCGCCAGATTCATGTCCTCGTTTACGATTGACTCCTCCGCTTCCCTGAGGAGGGCGTACCGCTTTTCCGAGTCGCTCTCAGCGCTTTGCCTGATAAACAGGTCTTGCAGCTTATCCCAGTTGGTCAGGTTTCGCCCTCGCCCCCAGATGTCGCCCAGCAGACCTCCATTGGCGTACTCGACATAGGCCGCGTCGGGGTCCAGGGCAGGGAGAGACTGGCCCTGCATCGTAGCCTGATATTCGCCGGTAAGCTGAAGCTGCTGTGCCGAGGCCGCCTCCATAACATTCAGGGTGAGATCGACCCCCAGGAAATCTCTGAGCTGCTCGGCTATCAACGTGCCCAAATCGGTGTACAGCACAACTCTCTGGATTAACAACTCGGCTTCAAACCCGTCGGGGAAACCGGCCTCGGTCAGCAGCCTCTTGGCCTCGGCTATATCGTCGGGGTGTTTCACCCCGGGCTCCGACTCTCTAAACCCGGGATACTGGGCAGCCTCTTCCAAGCCTACGCCATACCAGAGTTCCGGCGGGAAGGGCACCCCCAGGGTGAGGTCTCCGACCCCCAGGGTATCCATAATGGGCTGGCGGTGGATAGCCAGATTCATGGCCCGTCTTACCAGAGGGCTGTCAAAGGGCTTCGCTTCGGTATTCATCAGGAAGTTGTACCTGCCGGCAGGGCCCACGAAGTGGACCTTGTATTTGTCCCCGTAGTCTTCCCGGAACTGGGTGGACTCTATGCTGCCTATGTTGTCCACGTTCCCATTGGTCATCAGGATCTCTTCAGCGGCGAAGGCCGCTATTATGGTGCCCACGTCTATGATTGCGTGAGCAAAGGACTAGTCTATGGAACTCGACACAGGGCATCTTCTCTACGCGCTGATGCCGTAAATATGTGCAAGTGGTTGGTTTGGAGGCGGAGCAAGGGTATTTGAAAAGGGGGCCTGCCTTGGATCAAGTCTAGGGCAGGCCCTGAAAGGCGGGGGTAGGAGGCATTCCCTTGGCCACTCCGGCCAAGTCGGTAATCCAGAGCATCTAATTTCGTCATTCCGGCGAAGGCCGGAATCCAGGGGTGGGGTGGTGGGCAATTTAGTGGTCGGGAGTCTGACCCTCTAGCCGGTGCCTCGGAGGCGTGGGTCCAGGACATCTCGCAGGGCATCACCCAGCAAGTTCCAGGCGAACACGACTGTCCCTATGGCGACGATTGGGAATGTTGCCACCCAGACCGACAGCCGTACATCCTGTGCAGCGCCATTCAACATACCGCCCCAGGATGGGACATTGGGAGGGGCTCCTAGCCCCAGGAAACTAAGAGTGGCCTCGGCTATGATCGCTCCTCCCAGGTGGAAAGTCACAATAACGATGAATACCGCGAAGCAATTGGGAATCATGTGTCGTACATGATACGAAGGTGTCCGGCACCCACTGCTCTGGCCGTCAATAGATAGTCTGTTTCCCGTATGGCCAGAGCTTGAGAGCGGAGGATTCGAGCCGTGCTGGGTATGAATACAATGTTCAAGGCGATTACCACATTGGTGACATCTGCCCCAAGGGCAGCCATGAGGGCGATGGCAAAGATAAGGGGAGGAAAGGCCATCAATCCATCTATGATTCTCTGGACAATCAGGTCAACCTTTCCTCCAAAGTGGACACTGGCGACGCCCACCATCATCCCTATGGTGGAACCGACAAGGGAACTGACTATACCCACATATAGAGAAATCCTTGATCCATAGACGATCCTGCTGAACAAATCACGGCCTAACTTGTCACCTCCGAAAAAGTGCTCCGAACTGGGCGTCGCAAACTTGTCCCTGGCGCCGGTAGCCTCATAGGGGTCATGGGTTGCAATGAGGGGAGCGAAGATAGCAACTATTATGAGGATTGCGGCTATGATGGCTCCAAAGGCCCCCAAGGGTTTCTGTCTGAAGAAGCCGCCGAGGTTCTGCCAGATGGTACGCCTTGGCCTCAAACCTCCTACGACTCGACCCTCCAGTACGGCAACCCCTCCGCTCTCTTGACTCATCTCTCCTCCCGTTCATACATATAGTTAGCTGGCAGTTGGGCCGGTTGTTCCTGTTTCTTCCGACCGGCCCACTGATTAGGTGTAGCGGATTCTTGGGTTCAGCCAGGCGTACAAGAGGTCCATGGCCAGGTTCACGACCAGCACCACCACCGTTATTATCACGACTATGGCTTGAATAGTGGGGAAGTCCCGTTTATTTATGCTGGTAATCAGGAGCCTACCCACCCCGGGCACCAGAAAGATGGTCTCAATCACTACCGTACCGGCGATGAGCACCGCAAAGTTATAGCCGGAAACGGTGACCACCGGCAAAAGGGCGTTCTTGAGGGCGTGCCGGTAAATGACCACTCGTTCTGCCAAACCTTTGGACCGGGCAGTCCGAATATAGTCCTCCCGGAACACCTCAAGCATGGAGGAGCGGGTTATCCTTGCCATGAAAGCCATCAGAGCATAACCCAAGGCGATAGCGGGAAAGAAAAGCTGTTGCAGGTTTTCCCAAGGGCTTTCCCACAGGTTGGCATAGCCCAGAGGAGGCAACCAGTTGAACCAGGTGACGAGGGCCAATATGATCAACACGCCCACGCAGAAGTTGGGAAGGGCTATCCCTGATATGGTCAATATCCTACAAACATAGTCCGCCAGGGTATCCTGTTTTATGGCGGAAATCACCCCCATAGGCACAGCGAATACGCTGGCCAGAAGCACTGCGAAGACGCTCAACTCCAGGGTGATGGGAATCTTGTTCTTCAGGTCGTCCATAACGGGGGAGTTGTAAAAGTAAGAGTCACCAAAATCCAGATGGAGCATGTTCCATACCCAGTCCCCATACTGGATGAAGATGTTTCTGTCCGTCCCCAGCTTGTGCCGCAGTTCGGCAAGCTCTTGCTCGGTGTAGCCTATCTCCCCCTGTTCCCCTCCCTCTCCCGTAAGGATCATGATTGCAGGGTCGCCGGGGACAATGCGCAGGACAAGAAATACCAGAATCGTGACCATTATCATTGTGGGGATAAACAGGAGGACCCTTTTGACTATATAAGCCTGCATATCACTGCCTGCCATTAACCGGAATTTGCCTGTATCGGCGGTATTCTCAGCAAGTGCTGGTATTCATATCCTGCATTACCAACGCATATTGAGAATACCGTATCGGCGATATGGTGGACGGCCTGAGGTTTCTTTGATCAGGAGTGGACAGACAGACCCGGCGCAAGGTAGTCTAGGGCCTGTTCACACTAGCGCAACACATCGGCGATGAGTGCGAACAGGATGAAGCCCAAGTAGAGCGCGTCGATCTTCTCGAAGCGGGTGAATATACGGCGAAAGCCCTTTAGCCTCCGGAACAGACGCTCGACTTCGTTGCGCCTTTTATACATCTCCTTGTCGTATTCCCACGGCTCAACCCGCGTCTTGAGCGGCGGAACAACGGGAGTGAACCCCAGCTCCGCCGCAAGTTGGCGAGTCTCGTTGCCCTCGTAGGCCCGGTCCATCAATACAGACGGGTTCCCCTGCTGCGGCCCAAGGCGGTTGAGCAATTTGCGCCCCTCCGGAGCGTCGTGGGCCTGTCCGGGCGAGAGCGAGAAGGTCATGGCCGTCCGGTCATCCGCGGCAACCATATGAATTTTGGTGGTCCATCCGCCCCGGGACTTGCCGATGGACTGAGGTCCGTTTTTTTAAGCGCGCCCGTGCCGTCAGGATGCACCTTGACAATGGTGCTGTCCAACGAAACCGGCTCAATCTTGATGCGCACTATCTGTTCCCGTTGCAGATGTTCAAACACCCGGTCCAGGACCCCGTTTTTGGACCAGCGGTTCATGCGGGTGTAGATGGTGTGCCAGTTGCCAAACCGGGAAGGCAAGCCCCGCCACTTGCAGCCATGCTCTGCGACATACAGAATTGCGTTGAGCACATGCAGGTTGGACATGCTTACGTTGCCCCGCTGCACCGGCAGGCAGGACGCTATGCGTTCATACTGAGCTTCGGTAATTTCCATCTATGAATGATAACCCATTCAGATCACTAGTGTGAACAGGCCCTAGTCTCCTCACCTTACCGGGCACCGGGCCTGTCTGTCCTGGTCGTACAGAGGGGATTACCCACCACATGTCGGGTCGCACCACACGTTCTCGTACTTCATCTGGGCCCAGAGGGTAGGGGTCATATTGAAATTCTTGAGTTTTTTGTTCACCAGGTACTTGCCAGAGGTCCAGTACTGGAGCGCGTAGGGCCCGGGGTCCTCATTGATGAGGTAATCTTCCATCTTCCGCAGGAGCGCTTTCCGCTTTTCAGTATCCAGTTCCTGGGACTGCTCGTAATAGGCATCCTGGAACCACTGAGGGGCAACCCAGCCGGTCCACCTCTCGTATATACCACCGGGCATATATATCTTCTTCAATATGGGGTCCGGCGCCACAATCATGTGGGCGGTGCCTTGCTGTGCTATTGAGTAGTCGCCGGCATCGTAACGCTGTAGTCTTGCGGCGGGTTCCGACATGTCCATATTTAGCGTGATGTTCAGGTGCTTCTTCAGGTCCTGTATCACGAAAGTGGCGTTCTCGGGGAAAGCTACCACTGTAGCGATGAGCATGTCGTCCTCGAAACCATTTTCAAAGCCGGCTTCTTTCATCAGCCGTTGGGCCTCGGCTATATCCCGGGGGTCCTTCTCGCCGGTTCCGGTCAATCTATAGCCGGGCACCTCTTTGATTACCTCTTCGTAGGGCCTGCCGAACCAGGTGTTTGAGCCCATGGGAGGCCCCTCCAGGGCTATGCCACCACCCATCGCTTGGACAATAGTTGGGCGGTGGATCACCAGATTGATGGCCCTCCTCACCCGCGGATCGTCGTAGGGCTTCACTCTCGTATTCATCATAACCGCGTAGAAGCCCATGTTGGGTGCAACTAACGCCCTGAGGATGTCCGGGTTTTTCTCCACCAGGTCGAATACCTGGTCAGTGTCCAGGTTTGAAGCGGTCCAGGTGTGGGTCATCACCTGCTGGGCCTCGAAGGCTGCTATCAGGGTCCCCTTGTCCAGCATGGTGAAATGTTCCATGCCATCAGCGTAGGGGAGACCTTCCTTCCAGTAGCCCTCGTTCCGCAACAGCTTGATGGATATGTCCTTCTTGATGGCTCCAGGCTTGAATGGGCCCGATCCCATGGCATTCTCCCACTCGTCGAAGGCTTCCTCCCCTATGGACTCCACGTAATCCTCTTTGATTATCTTCATTATGTCGAGAGCCAGCAGGGGCAAGAAGTCCAGCGCGGAGAACGCCGTTGGCACCTCTACGGTGAGGTCGTCCAGCGCCTGGGCAGTGAACCGCTTGTAATAGGTATCTATGGATGCCCTGGTTACGGGCCGGTCAGCGTCCGGGTCCACTATACTGTCCAGGCTGTACACCACATCAGCGGCGGTGACGGGAGTGCCGTCGTGCCACATAGCCTTATCATTCAGGCGGAAGACCCAGGTCAGCCCATCCTCCTTCACTTCATAGCTTGCCGCCAAGTCGGGCCTGAGATCGTGCAGGTCCGGGGTCTCGTCGTTATACTCAAGAAGCTGGTTATAGATTCCCGAGTAGTTCTTGACCTGGTTCCTGGTCTTGTGCGGGTGAAAGATCAGGTTGGGGAATGCGTAATCCGACATGGGAATTATCCCGCCATAGACCACATCCCCCAAGACCTCAGCCGACTCTCCAGCCCCTGGCACGGCCGTAGGAGTAGCGGTGGGAGCAGTCCCTTCGTCAGCAGGCTGAGACGGAGAGGTGGCTGTAGCTGTAGCCCCTGGTGATGTTGCGGCCGGCGGTCCCTCATCGTCACCACCACAGGCTACCCCTATCATCAAAAGCAGCGCCAGGGGAATGAAGATTATCCATTTGGGATTGAGCAGCCAACGACGTGCCATGATTACGCCTCCATATATTTGTATGGATACCTACGTCGGAACAGGCCATCCTCCAAGGTATGTGATTTGGAATGTAGATTATCAGGCTGAGATAATAGATATCAATAGCTTTTTATTCGTCATTATTATCACATTATATGTGATAATAATCACGAATATTGCGAATAGCTTAATGAACGTTGGCGCTAGTTGGAGATAGAGTTGACAAGGTCAGGCGGGAAAGTGCAACGCCTTCTCGATGGTGGGGGGTCGGAGCAAGGGTATTTGAAAAGGGGACCTGCCCCGGACCAAGTTTAGGGCAGGCCCTGAAAGGCGGAGGTAGGAGGCATTCCCTTGGTCACTCCGGCGGAGTCGGGAGCCCATAGGGCAGTCAGTCATAGTCCCATCAGTCGGGGGACGTTCCTCCCACCTACTGGGTTTGCTGTGGAGGTGGATGTGGTATGAAGGACCGCCATACCAGCGGGGTCAGCGCTATTGCGGGGAGAATTAGCAGCAGCCCGACCAAAGCGTTGATGGAAATGGCCCATTGAGTATCAAAGGCGCTGGCTACCGCCCCTATCTCCAGGGCCCCCAGGGGTATACCGGCGCCTATGCAGATGCTCAGGACTCCCATCATCCTGCCCCTCATTTCCGGTGGGGACGATAGCATGGTGACAGAGCTTTGCATAGCCGAAAAGCCGGCTTGTCCTGTACCTCCGATGGTCAGCAGGACAAAGGTGAGGGCGTACCAGGGAGACCACACGAACAACATCGCGGTTATGAGGAGTCCGACGGAGCCCACGACGAACACCCGCCCCGGGTGCTGGAGGTCTCTTATCGAAGCCAGGGACAAGGCCCCAATCAACTGCCCAAATCCCTCCGAGGCAACCAACAGTCCCACCAGCACCGGCCCCACTCCCAAGTAGTCCCTTCCTATGGCGGGGACGAATTGCTGGATGGGAAATCCCAGAGCGTTCATAATGATGGTGATGTACAGCAGCCCCACCAGCACCGGACTGCGGAGGGCAAACCGGACAGCCAGCTTGAGGCTTTGCCAGATGGAATCATTGCCCGCTCTGCCTGTTGTGCCTGTTCTGGATGTATCACCCGGGCTTGAGGTCCCTGGGTATCGGGGAATCTTCACAGTGAACAGCAGCCCCAGGGCCAGCAGGTGCGCTATCGAAACAAAGCCGTAGGCCCCTGCAAGCCCCGTCAGGCTGAACAAGAACCCTCCCAGCACAGGCCCCAGCAGTTTGCCCGTGGTGTTGTTTATTGTCTCCAGGGACATGGCGTTGATAACCCGCCTCTGGCCCACAATATCGAAGATGGCCGTCCTGCGGGATGGGTCCTCTATGGCCCTGCCGGCCCCTTGCAGAAATATTGCAAGAAATATATGCCAGGGTTGCACCACCCAGACTACGCTGAGGAGAAGTATGGCGAGGGCCACCAGCGCATTGACGCCCTGGGCGGCCAGCAGGATGTGGTGGCGGTTGACCCGCTCGGCAATAATGCCGGAGAAGGGCGCCAGGAAGGGCCTGGGCACGTTCATAAATACCAGCACCAGTCCCAACTGGAAGGGGGAGTCCGTCGCTACGAGGACGAACCAACTCAGGACAAGTTGTTCCAGGCGGCGGGTAAGCTCTATCAGAGCGCCGGTGTACCAAATGGTACGGTAGTTGCTGTCCTGCAATGACAGGAAGAGGGGTATGGATGTGCGCTGGGGCGGTTGCAGCAGGTGAGACCCTCCAAATCAGGCGCTGGGAGTACATCGGAGTACGGGTGAGTTGGTCTATTTTAACAGAATGACAGTAGTTCAGCCCTTACTAAAATCAGGCTTCTACCCGGGACTTTTGCCCCAGAATCTCCATGACGGTTGTGACGTCAGTCACATTCTCCAGGTCTTCCAGGAGGGTGATAAGGCGTTCGGCATCCTGGTCAACCAGGACTCGACGGAGGCAGTCCCGGACTTTCTCCAGCCGCTCCTCACGGCTCATTGGGTTGTGGGCAGACCCCCGGTAGCCGTGGCACTCCTCGCTCACCATCCTTCCATCCTTCAGTTGAGCGGTTGCCCTTACCACTCCAGGCCCCTGGTCCCTGGACTCCACCCGGACCTTCCTCAAGGTGTCCTCCATGTCCGGGGAGAAGCGCCTCTGGTCGGTGAAGCTATCTATCCCCACGTGGCCGTCCAGGAGGGCCAGGGCGGCACAGTATTCTACGCTGAATTTGCCGTCCAGTCCGCTCTTGGGCAAGGGACCGGAGTGGCCACGCCCCCTCATTTCAATGGTTATAGAGTCCACTATGTTGGCCTGAAGGCCGTGACGCTGACACAAGTCCAGCACCGCCTCGACGGGGTTCTGCATGTGTATCTGGGCGGGGAAACGCTTAACGTCGAAGCCGGGGTCCACCAGCCTGTATGACCTTCCCAGGTCGTTGGTCAGAATCTCCCAGTCCAGGTCTCCCCGGAAGAGGGCCGCCGCATACCCGTTGGGGGCCTCCAGGACCTCCTCGTTGGCGGTGTAGCCCGCCCTGGCAAGCATGGCCGCCTCAACTCCCATGCGGGCGGCATTTCCGGGGTGGGTGGACTTGACCATAGTGCCCGTGTTCGCGGTCAGCCCGCCGGTCCGAGAAGCGGCGATGCCGATAGCCATCCGGGTCTGGTACGGGCCAATGCCCAGGACTTTCGCGCTGGCCGCAGCGCCTCCGAAGGGTCCTACCAGGCCGGGGGGATGAAAGGCGGGGTTCGTGACCTTGGCGGAGGCGGCCCGGAGTCTCCCCTGTATTTCCCAGCCTACCACATACGCCTCGATGATGGTCTTACCGGAGACCCCTTGCCCCTCCGACAGGGCCAGCGCCGCCGGCAGGCAGGAAGATGTCCCATGAGTAGGCGGGTATCCCTGTATTTCAAAGTCCAGGCAGTGCCCAAATACTCCATTGGCAAAGGCGGCGGAAGGGGCATTGGTCTTGAATCCCCATCCGACCACGCTGGACCGGGGCGCGCCGCCCAGTTCCTTCACGTACTCGCCTATGATGACTGCCAGGTCTTGGGCGGAGCCTGCCACCATGACGGCTACCCCGTCCAGAATAGCAATCTTGGCGGCCTCCACCACTGCACCGGGAAGCCTGTCGTAGCTGGTATCTGCGATGAATTGGGCTAAAGACTCGGTGGCGTTCATTCATACCTCACTGGGTATGCCATCGGGCATATCCTTAGTCAAATCCTCAATGGGGCGATGTTGTGGCCCTGCCCAGGCTTCAGTTGGCTATGCTGGGCACAGGGTTGTAGCTTACACTGGAGCCGGCGAGGGGATTCGAACCCTTGACCTGCGGTTTACGAAACCGCTGCTCTACCACTGAGCTACGCCGGCATCGAGGATGGAATTGAGGCATGGGCCTCTATGTGCTCCAGCTAATCTCTATTATTTCAGATCGTAGCCCTTTTGTGAATCCACTCACCCAGGGTAATTACCCATGTCCCTGAGGGCCACATACGATGATGAAAATGGTACAGCCTCTCCACCGTGATGCTCCCTTCACGCCCTTCCCATCCCCCACGCTCACTTCATCTGTCACTCCCGCGAAAGCGGGAGTCCACGCCCCACCCCTGGATTCCGGCCTTCGCCGGAATGACCGTGGGCATCTATTTTCATAATGGATGGGGGTCCGGGTGATTGAGGACTGGAATACCTCGATAAGAGAGCCAGCGCCCTTGCAGCTTACGGGTGTCCAGGGCTGTCGTCTGAGAGGAACCAGGGCTTCGTTATAGCTTCATGGGGCCAGAGGAACTCGAATCCCGCCTCCAGAGCATACTTCTTGTCCAGGTCTTCTCTATCGCCAATATGGTAGTAAATATCTGCCTCGAACTTCGCCTTTACCTCGGGGAGCATGTGTTTCGAGACTACAAAGTCAACGGGGATGTTGTGCTGGTCCCAGATAGCCTGCTGTCCGCTCATTGGGCGGTCGGAGCAGCTTCCGATCAAAAACCCCTTCTCTTGCGCCCTTCTCACCATGTCCATGGTCAGAATCCCAGGCGGGTCTCCCACCTCCAGAGTGCCGTCTATGTCGAAACTTATCAATATCACCAAGCAGCCTCCAAGTCTATCCCCGCGAGTGCGGGGAACTGTCAAAACTTATCAGTATCACCAAGCAGGTCCCGGGTCTATCCCCGCTGGTGGAGACCTTTGCATAACTCCCTATGCGAGCAAATATCGTGGGGGAATACATCACTTTCTTATCTGTGAGTCCCACCCCTGGATTCCGGCTTTCGCCGGAATTGCCCATGCCCCTGCGGGCCACATACGAGGATGAAGACCCTATTTTCATAATAATGACGGTTACGCAACGGTCTCCTGGCGCAGGGGACCCCTTAGTCGGGAGTCGCGCTCCACACGGTAAAGTTGCCGCCCATGGGCATAGGGCCGCCGGAGACGGCGATTTCAGGCTTTACCCCCGTAACCTGCCGGGCGCCCGCCCGCCCTTGCAACTGCTGGATACAGTCGGTGTGCATCCAGAAGCGGCTGCGACCGCTCCCGATGTTGCCGCCGCTGGGTAGGATCGGGTTCGGCCCCTCTATGCTGATGTCCGTCTGGTAGAAGTCCAGGGCCTCCCCAAACTTGATGCCCCGGTATCCCAGCCCCTCCACGTGGAACTGGTGGAACAATGCGAAACCGTCATACGTGTTCTCGAAAGAGAGGTCCGATGCTGTGATCCCCGCGCCCTCATAGAGCTTCCTTCCCGTGAAGGCGGTCTCCGCCTGGATCTCGTCCAGGGTTGGGGTGAGGCTCCTAGCCCTGTTTCTGCTCGACGCATGGTTGAGGATGTACACGGGCTTCTGCTTCATGTCCCTGGCCCGTTCGGGGGTGGTGAAGAGGTAGGCCGCGGCTACCATGATGGGTATGTCATTATCGAAGAGGTTCGCCGGCTTGGCTATCCACCGCGCGCCCAGGTAGTCCTCCCTCGTCAATTGCTCAGGCCGGTGCTGGGCCCAGTACCCCTCGGGGAACATCAGGCCGTTCCTCCTGGAGTTCGCCATGAAGGGGGCCATCATGTCGTGGGTCTTGCCATACTTCCGGCAGTACTCGGCAAACTGCAAGGCCGTTCCATAGGATGCCGGGGTCCCCCAGAGACGGCTAAGCGCTCCGGTCCCGGGAATGGTGTCATCGGCGTTGGGCCCTCCCTGGTAGTACCGGCCCTCCAGGTTATGCCAACCCTTGAGGACCAGGCAGGTGTTGGCGAGGCCGGAGCCCACGGACTGGGCGCCAACGACGACGGCGTGGGACATACACCCTTGGGCGTGTATGGTAAACTTGACGTTGGTCAGCTCCGGCATATTCTTCAGAATCCACTCAGCGCTGAGCTTGCCGATACCATCCAAGGGGTCGCTGCTGGGATTGAAGGCGTTGACCACGTCCATGGGGACAGGTCTGTCCTCCGGCCAGTAAGCCCCTGTAGTGGTCTCAGGGACGATAACCAGGCCATCCACCTGGTCCGGCGATACACCGGCGTCCTCCATAGCTCTCCTGAGCGCTAGGATGCTCCACGCACCCACGGATGTATCCGCGTTTCCATCCCAGCGCCGGGCGGTGGGAGAATGCCCGACACCGACGGCTGCTACCTTTCCTCTGTGTTCCCATGTCCCCAACCCCTCTGTGGTCCGGTACATGGAAGCCTGGGGAATCTGAGTCGGGGGAATCTGAGTGGTCATTGTTCACTCCTTTCTACTCTACGAGCTTTCGACGTACCTGGGGAGTATGCAGGTCTAGCCCTATCCTAGCCTGCTACCCGCCACTCGGGGACCTTTTGGCCGTTTGCGGTCTCCTCGAACACCACCTCTACCATCGCCCCCACCGGCACATCGTCCGGCGGAGTCCCGGGTAGGTGGGAATACATCTGGATATCCGGGTCATCGTCCAACATTATCACCGCGACGTTGAAGGGCTGGTTCTCCTGGAGCAGTCGGACGGGGCAATCGTGCACCACACCGTAGTTGTATATCCTCCCCCGCCCACTCATTCCCTTCCATTCCAGGTTGTCCCCTGAGCCGCAAATATCACACGCCGGCGCCGGCGGATGTTGGAGCCTGTTGCAGGCTTTACAGTTCTGGATGACCAGCCGCCCCTCGTTGGCGGCGTCCCAGAAAGGCTTAGTCAACTCATCGGGCACCACACCCTGCTTTACCATATTATTTATCCTCCATTTTGGGAAGTTTCCAGAGCGGGCCAAATCGCTGTTAAGATCTGGAGTTTTACTGGATAAACAATATCCCCATTTGACGAATATGTCAAAAGGTTTGGTACGCACATTTCTTTATCCGGGACTCCCGGGGGAAAGGAGACTTGCCGGAGCATACAGCCATCCGGGATGCCTCGAACTATAAAACGGTTTGCTGAAGGCGTCAACTGCCGCGCGAGCGCATTAACTGTTCAGACTTGAGGGCTCATTCTGGCCCCAACACGTTATTATAGTGTCAGGCCACTCACCACACCCTGAAGGGTGCGGCATCCCCCACCCACCGTGATGCTCCCTTCACACCCTTCCCATCCCCCACGCTCACTTCATCTGTCATTCGGTTGCAGGCCGGAATCCAGGGGTGGGGCGTGGACTCCCGCTTTCGCGGGAGTGACGGTGAGGAGGCCATATCATTTCATCTTCGTATGTGGCCTGCAAGGGCATGGGCAATTACTATGAAAACAGGCAACACCCAGCGCCATCATTGTCATTCCGAGGGAGTGGCCTGTCGCAATGTCATTCCGAGCGAGCGGAGCGAGTCGAGGAATCTAAGGTCCCGCAACTTGGGGAGTCATTGCGAAGCCACCCCCACCCCTGGATTCCGGCCTACGCCGGAATGACGGTGGGGAGGCAGCCCGTCATTTTCATCCCCTTATGTGGCCTTGGCAAGGACATGGGCAATTCCCGCGAAAGCGGGAATCCAAAAGCCTCAGATTAGGAACGTTGTTGACTGCGGAGGCTGGTGGATTCCGGCTCAAAGCCTGCCCCGTACTCGATACGGAGCGGGAATGACGATCAGGCGGTGGTCAGGGCTCATCGTGTCTGAACAGTTACCGAGGGCAGGGTTTCCCTCCAGGCAGCAGAGCTTGACGGCCCCCAGAGCCGCCATTAAACTGACTCTCATTAAGGCCCATTCATTAAAGTAAGTTGATTCAGGCAGGAGGGTAGATTAGCATGGTTGAGAGAAGGATTCCCACCAGAGAAGAGATCGAGTCCTATCTGAGGGAGCGGCGCAACTGGGGGAGGTGGGGCAGCAACGATGAACTGGGCACTATAAACCTTATTACTCCTGAGAAGACCGTTGCGGCTGCCCGCCTGGTGCAGACCGGCAGACGGGTATCCCTAAGCAGGTACTTCCCCAAAAACCCCAGCCCGGAAAATGCCCGCCCGGCCCAGCACTGGATGTACAGGTTTGAGCGCGCAATGGGAGCCGGGGCCTCCCAGGACTTTTATGGAATCTTCTATCACGGGACAGTGGCTACCCACCTGGACGCCCTGTGCCACGTATGGGACGGGGATGGCATGTGGAATGGCCGCGACCCAGGCCAGGAAATTACCTTCGATGGGGCCACCTTCGGGGCTGTGGACAAGTGGGGTGATGGGATCGTTACCCGTGGAGTATTTCTCGACGTGCCGAAGCACCGGGGCGAGCCCTATGTCGCCCAGGAGAGTCCCGTACACGGCTGGGAGCTCGACGACATCGCCAGGGCGGAAGGCGTCACCCTCCAGCCCGGTGACGCGGTGGTGGTGTACAGCGGACGGGAAGCCTTTGACGAAGCCCATCCCGAGAGGCCCTGGGGCACCACCAACGCCACTGCCCGGCCCGGCCTCCACGCTTCAACCATCCCCTTCATCAGAGATAATGACGTATCGGTGCTGGTCTGGGACATGATGGACCTCTCACCCACCGGGTATGACCTTCCCCGCACCGTCCACGCTGTCATATCCTCCTATGGGGTGGCGCTGCTGGACAACGCCGAACTGAAACCCCTGTCGCAGGCGTGCGCCGAGGAAGGGCGGTACGAGTTCATGCTGACCATATCGCCCCTGAAGGTAGAGGGGGGCACCGGCTCTCCCGTCAACCCCATTGCCCTGTTCTAGCGGGGGTAGCGACCTGTGATTAGTGGTCAGTGGCTAGTGGCCGGTGAGGCGCGCCCGTCATTACCATGAAAATAGGCAGCCGCCTAGCACAGTCATTCCTGCGGAAGCAGGAATCCAGAGTTTCGCAATGTAGGGAGTCGTTGCGGAGTCACCCACACCCCCGACCCCCTGGATTCCGGCCTACGCCGGAATGACGGTTACGCAAAGGTCTCCGAAAGCGGGAATCCAGGTGGGGTGTGGGGTATGCCCTCCCTAAAGCAAACTGACTTTGGAAAGGCCCTGGAAAGTATTCAGAAGGGGGATGACCATGAGCGGAGAACCCCAGTTATTTAGGGTTAACCCTGAAAGCCGGAAGTCCGAGCGGATTCAAGAGGTGGACTTCAGCCAGTTGGGACTTCGTGAAGTCCAGGACATCCAGGAGTGGGTAGCCGCCAACCCCGGCATCCTGGGTGAAGACTTGCTGATAATCGGCAAGGAATTCAGCGGGTTCGATCTTACTAATGAAAGGCTTGACCTGCTGGCGGTGGACACCGACGGCAAGCTGGTAATTATCGAACTGAAGCGCGACGACACCGGCGCCGACGCCCACTGGCAGGCCATCAAGTACGCCAGCTATCTCTACCGCGCCAGCTCCAATCAAATCATCAGCATGATGGCTGATTATGAGAAAATTTCCCCGGACGACGCCGCAAACCGGCTGCTGCAACACCTCGGCGCCGATGACCTTAACGCTTTGAACAACGACCAGCGTATCATCCTCGCCAGCCACCGGTTCGCGCCGGAAGTAACCTCCGCCGCCTTGTGGCTTAACGAGAAGGCTCCCGGCGAAAACCTGATTACCTGCGTCAAGCTGACGCCGTATCGAGACACGAACACCAATTCGCTGTACATACAGGCGACCACAATCATTCCCGTACCCGGGAAAGAGAGTTACACCATCGGCATCGGAAGCGACTCACGGCCCGCAGTGACTAGAGGTGACAGCACCACTGGGGCGACCATGAGAGCAACCAGCGAGCGGAACCAAAACGACGAGGTCACGCAATTCCTCAGAAAGGTAGGCGAACTAACCCAAAAGGAATTGCCGGACGACATCAGACCAAACAGGATAAGCAGGTGGGGCGGGGCCGGATATGCGGGAATGCGCTACTACCACCTCTGGTACACACATAAGCCTTGGGGCAATTGGGACATGGCCTACGAAGTTAACCTGTTCCCGCAAGAAGAGGCAAATTCGTGGCTGGCTAAAGTAGAGTTCAGGCATTGGGGCTATCCGACAATGAAAGAGAACTTCGCCGGCGTCAGCTTGGATGACCAGCAAGAGTCCTATCCTGACGGCATTGCAGTGCAAGTGGGGACGGATACGTTGAACGACGGCTTCGCCAACCGGATAGCCCAAATGACCCGGAAGTTCATCGAGAAAATCACGCCCATGGTGGATGACCTTGGAAACGAGGA
The DNA here is from genome assembly GCA_965219725.1 of Dehalococcoidia bacterium. Classification (GTDB taxonomy): domain Bacteria; phylum Chloroflexota; class Dehalococcoidia; order Lucifugimonadales; family JAGWBF01; genus CBDCOF01. The sequence goes on from CBDCOF010000001.1 coordinate 638,403, forward strand.
AAGCGTGAGCGACGAAGCGGGCAGTGGATAGCGAACAGTGGTCAGTGCCAACAACTGACCACTAACCACTAACAGCGCGACAAGGGGGAGGTAAGGTATTTCATGGCAGATTTCGGAGGCATCAAAGACCAGGTGGCGGTTGTGGGCGTGGGCAATACCGAGTTCGGGAGGCAGCTAAACCGGGCATCCCTGGACCTCATCGCCGAGGCTATGCAGAAGGCCCTGGACGACTGCGGCCTCCGCAAGGCCGATATTGACGGCCTGTGCTCCAACTTCGGCTGGCCCGCATCCACCGACCTGGACTCGGTGGCGGAGGTCCTGGGCCTGAATATCAACTGGTACGGCCAGACCTGGTCTCACGGCCGGTTCTGCGCCGGGAGTATCCAGTGGGCGTCCTTCGTGGTGCATCACGGCCTGGCGGACTACGTGGCCTGTATCGTCGGCCAGGGCCGGGGGCGGCGCATGGTGGGAGGCTCCGGCGACGCCGAGGGCACCAGGGAGACCGGCGGGGGCCACGGCGAGAGTCCCCACTACGGAATGACCTCCCCCGGTTCCGGGGCGGCGATGGCGGCCCGGCGATACTTTCACAAGTATGGGGCTGGCAGCGAGGACCTGGCCGCCGTGCCCATCGCCTTTCGCAAACATGCCTCCCTCAACCCCGGTGCCATCATGCAAAAGGTAATCACTATGGAGGACTACCTGAACTCCCGCTTTGTATGCGAACCCCTCCACCTGTTCGACTACTCCCTGGTCAACGACGGCGGGGTTTGCCTGATTGTCACCACTGCCGAGAGGGCCAGGGACCTGAAGAAGCCCCCGGTGTACATATCGGGGATGGAGGGCATCAAGGCAGGCCGCCACGAATTCATCTTCGGTCGCCAGGGCCTGGGGATACAGCAGCAGGACGAGTTTGAACCCAAAGTCAGCCCCGCTGACCTGAGGGTATTCAATATGGCGGGGGTCGGACCGGAGGACATAGGCGCTTTCTACACCTACGACGCATTTTCCGTGTTGGCGTGGTTCGCCCTGGAGCGGTTCGGCTTCTGCGGTGCCGGTGAAGCGGCGGCCTTTTGCCGGGACGGGCAAATCGAGCTTGGGGGCCGGCTTCCCATGAACACCAACGGCGGCCTTCTCTCCGAGGGCCACATGAACGGCTGGGGCCACCAGGCCGAGATTGTCCGGCAGCTGCGGGGTGAGTGCGGAGAGCGCCAGGTACAGGGCATCGAATTGGCTATGTGGGGCAACTCCTACGGAGACGCCCTTATATACAGAAGGTAGGCGGAGGTAGGTATGGCTGAAGAATACAAGAAGCCCTTGCCCGTCATCTCGGCGGTCAACCGGCCCTACTGGGAGGCGGCCAAAGGACACCGGCTCAGGCTACAGAGGTGCCCCCGGTGTGACAAGTCCTGGTATCCCTTCGGCCCCCTGTGCCCGGACTGCTGGTCTAGGGACTATGAATGGGCCGAGCTAAGCGGGCGCGGGAAAGTAACCTCCTGGGTGGTGTTCCACCAGATTTACTTTGAGGCGTTCCGGGATGAGTCCCCGTACCCCGTGATACAGGTGGAACTGGAGGAGGGGCCGAGGCTGCTGAGCAACCTGGTTGGAGTGAAAAACGAGGACATCTACATAGGGATGCCGGTAGAAGTGTGCTTTGACGACGTTACCGATGAAGTGACCCTGCCCAAGTTTCGCCCCCGGTAGTGGGGCAGTTCCTTCCCCCTCGACGGGGGAAGGTTAGGATGGGGGTGATAGGCCCGCTAACCGGGACCGTCGTGCAGACGTGACTGCCCCCTCACCCTGGCCCTCTCCCACGGGGAGAGGGGACTTCTGATACGGCCTTCCTCACCGTCACCGCCGCGAAAGCGCGAGTCCGCCCCCTCCCCTGGATTCCGGCCTGCGCCGGAATGACGGTTAGGACACCGCTGGCACCTTGACGATAATTTGAGGCATTACTACAATGGCCCCGGAGGATGCTACGTTCAAAGGAGGGACACCGCTATGCCAGGACCCCTGGATGGAATCCGAGTCTTTGACCTTACCCATGCCGCCGCAGGGCCTTGGGGCGTGATGCTGTTGGCCTCCCTGGGGGCGGATGTCATCAAGGTGGAGTCCCCCGGGGGAGACCTCATCCGGCTGGTGCCCCCTGCCCAGAAGGGGCTGGGAGTGGTCTATACCCACTCCAACCTGGGCAAGCGCAGCATAGTTCTGGACCTCAAGACTCCCCACCACCAGAGCATAGCCCACAAGCTGGTGGAGAAAGCCGACGTGCTCATGGAGAACATGCGCCCAGGGGCGGCTGAGCGCCTGGGCCTGGGGTATGAGCAGGTCTCCCGGATTAACCCTCGCATCATCTATGGCTCCTCCACCGCGTGGGGGAATGTCGGGCCTATGGCGAGAATGGGCGGGGCGGACTCCTCGGTACAGGCTTTCTGCGGCTGGACCAGCGTCAGCGGCGCGCCCGGGGGCAAGGGCGAGGTGTTCCGGCACATCGCTCACCTGGACCTCACCACCAGCAGCATGTTCGTTGCCTCCATCCTCCAGGCCCTGCTCATTCGCGAGAAGACGGGCAAGGGAATGAGGATGGACCTGACTATGGTGGGGTCTGCCATGAACCTACAGCTAAGCCGTATTGCCGAGTATTTCGCCACAGGCAAGACTCCTCCGACCCTGGGCAGCGGGTGCGTTACCACCGTGCCCCACCAGGCTTTTGTGTGCCAGGACAAGAATTGGCTGGCTGTGGGCGTAGTGAAGGACGAGCAATGGCCGGCCTTCTGCCGAGCCATCGGGCAGGAGCGCCTGTTGGACGACCACCGGTTATCCACCAACCCCGGCAGGGTGGAGCACAGGGATGAGCTAGTCCCCATCCTGGAGGGGGTGTTCCTCACCAAGCCCCGAAGCTGGTGGGAGATACAGCTTACCAAAGAGGGAGTGCCCAACGGCCCCTTCCTGGACTTTGGCGTGCTGAGACACCATGCCCAGGTGCAGGAGAACCGGTACATGGTCCCCATAGAGATTCCCCACCAAGGCAGAATGCTCTTCGGCGGGCTGCCGTGGAAGTTCGGGAAGACTCCGGCCAGCCTCCGGCCCGCGCCAAGTCCGGGCCAGCACACCCTGGAAGTGGTGGACGAGCTTGGCATGAGCCTAGAGGAGCCGGCCATGACTCCTGAGCCCGTTGGTGATGATTAAAATACGCTGATGAGGTCTTGTAGATGCCTGGCGCTTTGGATGGTATCAAAGTAATTGACATAACCCAGGGCCTCTGCGGCCCCTTTGCGTCCCAGCTAATGGCCGATGCAGGGGCCGAGGTGGTCAAGGTGGAGCCTCTGGCAGGGGACCCCGCCCGCCGGTATGGGCCGCCATTTATTAATAATCGGGGGGACCGGGGCGCCGGTGGGGAGAGCGCTGTTTTCCTCAACCTGAACCGGGGCAAGAAAAGCCTGGCCCTGGACATCGGGACATCAGCTGGACGGGATGTCCTTCAACGGCTGCTCACAGACGCCGATGTCTTCCTGGAGGACTTGGGGACGGGGGTGGCTGAGGGTATGGGCCTGGGGTATGAGCAGTTGGAGCGGGACAAGGACCGGAAGAGGCCGGGGCTTATCTACTGCGCCATCACCCCCTTTGGCGAGCAGGGGCCTTTGCGGGATATGCCCGGAGCGGAGATCGTGGTCCAGGCTATGGCCGAGTACTGGACAGCCTTGGGAATTATCGGTGAGCCTCCTGAGCGGCTGGGCACCGATGTAGCCAACATGAACACGGGAATATTCGCCTTCGACTCGGTGCTGGCAGCCCTGTTTCACCGGCAGCGGACCATGCTGGAGGGCAGGGGCGAGGGCCAGCGGGTGCAGGTGAGCATGTTGGGGACCCTCCTGCACATGCGGGGCATCATGTGGGCCGCCCAGAGCGACCCCGACGACTGGTTCGGGTTCCACCTGGACTCCTATACCTACCCCAGGGACCACGGCTACCAGACCAAGGACGCGCGCATCTACTTCAACCTCCGGCGCGCCGACGAGCTTTCCTGGATCAATATCCTGAGCGAATTGGACCTGACCCAGGTGCTGGATGACTCCCGTTTCGACGACGGCGGGCGTCACGCTGTGGGCAATGGGCGTTATGCCCCTCAGGTGAAACACATCTGGGAGGACGCCTTCAAGGACAGGACCGCCGCCGAGGTTACCGACCTAATGGAGCGGAACACCGCCGAGTCGGTGCCCATGAACGACTACGAGACCCTGTTCGCCCACCCCCAGATACAGGCCATAGACATCGTGAGGGAGATGGAGCACCCCACCGTAGGCAAGTACAAGACCCTGCTCCCGCCTTGGAGGTTTGACGGCGCGCCGCCGGAGTTGGGCGCGCCGCCGCCCCTGCTGGGCCAGCACACGGCGGAGGTCCTGAAGGCGGCGGGATACACGGAGGATGAGATTCGTGGGCTGAGGGACGCGAAAGTAGTCCTGTAATGTAATATGCCTTCTAGGGGCGGGTCAGCATAACGGCCAGGATGATGATGGTGAGGGCAAGGATAAGGTTCATCCTTGCCAACGTCAGGAGAAGGGTTCGCGTCCGCCTTGGCCTGGGTGGACCACCGGCGCTTTCGGGGCCCTCAAGCCCGCTCAATACCCGGGGACCCAAGACGAAATCGTGGACCAGGCTTAACAGGATTGCCAGAATAACCAGGCCGGTTTTAATCTGTAGGACTTGGAGAAAGTGGCCGCCGTCGGTAAAGAAGTCGCGGGGACGGATCCCCCAATGTTCCCAGGCGATGTAGATGCCGGTCAAGACAAGCAGCAGGATGGCTGCCCACGCGACGGGCCGGAACCTCTCGGCCACCCGCCTCAGCAGGATGGCTCCCTCCCCCGATGGCATCCTCGTCCCCCGGCGGGACAAAGGGACCATCACCAGGACGAGGAACAGCATACCCCCTACCCAGACTATGGTAGAGAGGATATGTATAGAGACGGCGACTTTATACAGCATCGTTCAGGCCATATCGGTAACTGTTTAGACACGATGGGTTGTGGGTGCCGCCTCACCGTGATGCTCCCTTCACACCCTTCCCGTCCCCCACGCTCACTTTATCTGTCACTCCCGCGAAAGCGGGAGTCCACACCCCGCCCCTGGATTCCGGCCTGCGCCGGAATGACTGTGGGCGGGGGATGCCGCACCCTGAAGGGTGCGGTGGTGGAACCTGAGACCGGGGTTTTCATGGTAATTGCCCATGCCCCTGCGGGCCACATACGAGGATGAAAACCCTATTTTCATAATAATTCCCCATGGCCTTGCAGGCCACATACGAAGATGAAAATGGTACGGCATCCCCACCGTCATTCCCGCGAAAGCGGGAATCCAGGGGTTGGGGGCTGGGATTCTAGCTTGGGGGATGCCTATTTTCATAGGAATGACGGTGGGGCGGCTATTTTCATGGTAGTGATGGGTCTTGAGGTCGGAATGGTCCCTCGAGTCTGAGCAGTTACACCCGGAGGCGCGGTCTTCCTTCAGCCGCCGGGGCTGGTGTCGAACTGCACCAGAATCCCGTCGGGGTCATAGGCGAATATACTACTAACCTCCCCCTGGGCGTTTGTGAATGCCTCCAGGGGCGCTGCCAGCCGCACCCCCTTGGATACAAGCTCTTCGGCCAGCGCCTTCACGTCCCTCACCGCAAAGGAAAGATGGCTGATGCCCACCTGGTCCAGCTTGATGGGCTTCCCGTCGGCGTCCTCGTCGGGGTGGCTGGTCAGCACCAGAAAGGGGATGGAGCCGGCATCACTATATCGCAGATGCACCGTCCTGCGGGTCTTGCGGGAATGTTGGTAAACGCTGGGCAGGCCGCCTGTGGTGGTATCCTGCACCTGGTCTAGGGTGACCGTCATGCCCAGAATATCCCTGTAGAAGGCCAGGGCCCTCTCCACATCCTGGACACAAACGGCGATGTGGGATACTCCAGTAGCTTCCATATCTTTACCTCCTTGAGGATAGGGCAGCAGGGTAGAATGGGACAGGGGAGACCGTTTTGCATTAAGCAGTCTCCCCTTATCGCGGGGGCGAAAAATCTTTCGCCCCCGCCGTGACCTTGTCCTGTCCGGCTATCCAATCATGTCGTAGCTGCGAAGGAGCTTGCCGGGCAGCGCGCCTGTGCAGTCGTTCCCCTCGAAGGTGACTGTCCCGTTGACGATGGTGTAGCGCAGGCCCGTAGGCTTCTGGATGAGACGCCGCTCACCGCCGGGGAAGTCGGTGGCGAAGATGGGCTTGTCGTAAATGTAGCCAAGCTCGTCCATGTTATAGACCATGATGTCCGCCCAGTCTCCCACCCGCAGGGTGCCCCGGTTCTTGAAATCGGCAAACCAGGCAGGCAGGGCGCTCATCTTGGCGTGGGCCTGCTCCAGGCTCATAATCTCCCTGTCCCGCACCCAGTAGGTGAGGAAGTGGACGGGCCAGAGGCTGTTGGTGAGGAACCGAGTGTGGGCGCCGCCATCGGAGACGGATATGTGGACATATGGGTTGTTGATGCGGCTGCCGATGGTCTCCTCGTCCCGGGACCCCAGGGCGTGGTTGAACTCGGTCTCCAGGTCCTCATCCAGCGCCAGGTCCAGGAAGGCGTCCAGTGGGTGCTTATTCTCCATCTCCGCTATCTGCTGGACGGTCATGCCCTCATACTTGTAGTTCCGCTCATGGACCACCTGCTGCACATTCATCCTGCTCCAGTCGGTCCTGGGGTGGGGCCGGTCCTCCACGTCCTGCTTCATGGCATCCCGGACTTCCGGGTCCCTCAGCCTGACAACCCGGTCCTCCAGGCTGCCCACCAGAGGCTGCACCCAGTTGGGCATATAGTCGAAGAGGTTGTACTCCGTCAGTTTGAACTCGGCCTGGGTGATGGTGGAACCCATCTGGGCAATGACAGGGAGTCCTTCGTTGCGGACATCATTCAGCCACTTGTAGCCTTCATCATCCCCCAGGACCACGTGAAGCTGGCGGCCGCTGACCCTCACCATCTGGGCCAGCATATCCCGCTGCTCCGCCCGGTCGTCGGAGATGCCTATAGTCCAACCTATGTGCCCCACGCCAAACTCGCCCATGACCTCTGCCAGCGCCAGGTACTCCTCGGGTGAAGCCACATGGCTAGGCAGCCAGCTTCCGTCCTCCGGGCGGTCTTCCATATTCTTGTCTGCGGAGATGCCGAAAGCCCCGGCCTTCATCCCGTCATAGAGAATCTGCTTCATCTGGTTTAGCTCTGCTTCCGTCACCGAGGTCCTCTCCCGGGCGGGTATCATCCCCAGCACATAGCCGCGCAGGGGTGAGAAGGGCACCAGCGCTCCCACGTTTACCCCCAACCCCTGCTTGTCCAGGCTGTCCATGAATTCGGGGAAGGTCTCCCAGTCCCACCTCATACCCTGGCGCATGGACTCCAGGGGGATGGCCTCGATGCGGTTCATCATCCGCATGTTCAGGTCCCTGTCCTCGGGCCGGGTGGGGGCAAAGCCGAAGCCGCACTGTCCGATAGTCAGGGAGGTGACCCCAAACCAGCCCGACAGGGAGGCGTAGGGGTCCCAGTTAAGCTGGGCGTCGTAGTGGGTATGCAGGTCTATGGCTCCGGGAGCGACGATAGAGCCGCCAGCGTCTATCTCTCTGGCTCCCCCGGCGCTGATCCTCCCGCTAATCTTCGCAACCCTGCCGTTCTTCACGGCCAGGTCTGCCTTGAACCTTGGAATGCCGGTGCCGTCCACAATGGTGCCGCCGCGAATCACCAGGTCATACTCAGCCATGGTCGTACCTCCCTATTCATAATACCGTTGCGGGGACGATCTTTATGCTGATGAGTGTAGTCTCCCTATAGCAGGCTGTCAATTAGGACACTGGGTATCCCGAAAGAAGTAGGTGCTGAGGAAAACGGACTTCCGAAGCTGTCGTCACGCTCCTTGACATGTAGTATCATATATGATACTACATGGGTATGGGAAGCACCAACGAAATCCTCCAAAGGCTCCGCAGCAATCCGAGAGGCATTCGGTTCGCCGACCTGGCCAGGATTTGCGACAGATACCTCGGAGAACCTCGACAGAGAAGCACCAGCCATTTGGTCTATCGAACACCATGGCCGGGCGACCCAAGGGTGAATATCCAAAATAACAAGGGTATGGCTAAAGCCTATCAAGTCCACCAGGTCATCAGGACTATCGAGAGAATGGAGAGCATGAAATGAAAGACCATTACACATACCGCGTTACGTGGTCCCCTGAAGATGAAGAGCATGTTGGACTGTGCACCGAATTCCCATCGCTGAGTTGGCTGGCCCCTACTCCCGACGAGGCGTTCTCCGGCATCCGGCAGCTTGTATCCGACTCTCTAGCCGACATGCAGGCAGCCAACGAGACAATACCGAAGCCCATAGCTGACCGAAGTTACAGCGGAAAGTTCATGGTGCGAGTACCTCCGGAAACCCACCGCGCTCTTGCCATCCGAGCGGCAGAGGAAGGCGTGAGCCTGAACCGGCTGGTGAGTGCGCGACTTACGCATGATGCGATATAGCGCCCCGGCCTACACGGAATTGAACCAGGCCGTATCCACTTCTACAACTTCAACCATCTTGGCGCTTACACCCAGGCTGAGTTCCTTCAGCTTGTCCATCAGCAACTCGCCGTCAATCAAGTCTATTGGCGGCGCGCCTTCTCTGGTGGCCTCTGCGTAGGCGTCCCTGGTGAAGCCTCCTGTGGTCAGAATCATCCCCTTGTCAGCGCGGCCTATCATTGCGCCCCGGAAATCCCTGACCACTCCGGGGCCGACATTACTGGAATACCGCTTGCACTGGAACAGCACAGGAAAGCTAATCAGCCCGGCGAGCCGGATTATGCCATGCCCGTCAATCCCTCCGTCGCCGGACCTGCCCGTGACCACGACCTCGGTAAATCCCGACTCCCTCAGCATCCTCTGGCATAATCGCTCAAAGGCGTCGGGAGGCATATCGCGGAGGGTGGACAATAGGGTTTCGCGCCAAGAATCCTCTTCAGGTTCCATTTCAATGGAGGGGTCATCATCCTGGTCTTCAATAACCGCAGTTGTCCCATCATCTTCGGGTTTGGTCTGTTTGGTTTGGCTTAAATACTCTTTAACGCGTTGTTTGATCTCTTGGGGGTCAACACCCTCAATCTCAAGCCCTGAAGCAGTGATTGACCACACGCCCCCCCCAGAGTTATTAATCAGACCGGCTATCTTCAGATGACTTCTTGTCCAGGTCAGTCTGTATTCCACCTCTGTCATGGCTCCTTGCCCGTGGGGGCGTTCTGCGATATGGGGTGGAATATGCAAGTCCTTTATCACCTGCTCGACCAGTTCTCTATTGGAAGCGCTGCCTCCCATTGCACGAAGGGCGTTGAGGGCCGGATTGTACAACTCATCATGGCGTGGGACCCGGCTGGCAAAGGGATTGTCGGTCATTGCAATGCCTCCGTATTTCGGGGTACAGCTCCCGCGGCCGTCTCCATCAGATATGTTTGTAGATGGGGCCGCGCCTGCGGACATCCTCCAGCATGGCGGGGTCGAAAGCCTCCATCTCATAGCCCGATTCGTTGGGGGGAGTCCAGCCTATGGCCTCCAGGACTTGGGGATGGCTGTAGTAGCCGTTGTAGGCGGCCTGGAGCAGGACCTGAAAAGCCTCGGGCTGCTCCGCCTCGATGCGCCTCAGCAGAGAGTCCCTGCCCTGATCAGAAAGGGCGTTGAAGTCATGCAAGTCCGGCAGCCTGCTCACCACCGACAGGATAGGCTTCCTGAGGTGAAGGGCCTGGGCCATCGTCTGGTCAATGAAGGCGGCAACCCCTATGTCCCCCGCCCCGGGCATGGCGTCCTCTGCCGGCACGATGCAATTGAGGACAGCCGACAACAAGTCCGATTGCTCGGTCGTCAATATCTGCGAGTCCAAGTATCTCCTCCTCCGTTAGTGGTCGGTGGCTAGAAACAATTTCATAGCTATGAAAGCAGGCAGCACCCAGACCGTCATTACCATGAAAATAGGCAGTTCTCAGGCTGGAAACCCAGCCCCTAGCCCCTGGATTCCGGCCTACGCCGGAATGACGGTGGGGAGGCTGCCGTCATTTTCATCCCCTTACTTGGCCTTGGCAAGGCCATGGGCGATTCCCGCGAAAGCGGGAATCCAGAATCCCGCAACACCTGGGCCGATGCAAAGTTACCCGCACCCCCGCCCCTGGACTCCGGCCTTGGCCGGAGTGACGGTGATGGGGTCAGCCAATTTCGTACACCCTATTAGTCCAGCAGGTGGCGGGCGTTGTCTTTGATGTAGTCGGCTGTCCTGAGAGCTATCGCCTGGATGGTTGACGTGGGGGTGGTGGTGCCGGAGGTAACAAAGACGCTGCCGTCAATGATAAAGAGATTGCTCACGTCATGGGAGCGGCACCACTTGTCTATCACCGAGGTATTGGGGTCGTCGCCCATGCGGGCGGTACCCAGGTAGTGCCCGGCGGCCCCTCCCAACTTGGTGGCTCTCAGAATCTTCTCGGCGCCGGCGGCCTCCAGCACTTCCGTCATCGTCTGTATGGCGTGGTCCATGATCTTCATGGTGTTCTCGCTGTGCTTCATTATCAGTTTCGGGGCCGGGATGCCGGTGTCATCGGTCAAGACGGGGTCCAGGACTACCCGGTTGGACTCCTGGGGCAGGTCATCGCCCAATGCGCCGATGCCGAGGGTATGGTTGAGCATCTCCCGAAATGCCCGGTGGTGGTCTTTGCCCCAAGCGCCCAGAGATGCGGCAGCTATGGGGTTGGACACCCCGCCTCTCCCGCAAAGCCAGGCATGGCCCCGGACGAAGCCCCGGCTGGGGTCGCTCTCATAGAACTCCTCGCTTATCAGGCTGCAAGCCCTTGGCCCCTTGTAGGTGTCCAGTTCCTCGCCGAACTGGGCGAGGACATTGGCAACGGGATGGCCCATCAGGTTCTTCCCCACCAGCCCGGTGCTGTTGGCGAGGCCCTCGGGGAACCCGGAGGACTTGGAGTTGAGGAGCAGGCGGGGGGTGCCTATGCCATTGCACGCTATCACCACCATCTTGGCCCTCTGCTCTTGTATCCGGCCATCGGCATCGTAGTAGAGGGCGCCCTTTGCCAGCCCACGTTTGTCCACCAGAATCTCCCGCACCCTGGCGTGGGTCTTCAGGACGACGCCGTTTCTGATGGCCTCGGGCCAGTAAACGATGTCGGTGCTGGCCCGGGCCTTCCGGTAGCACCCTTCCCGGCAGGGAAAGCAGAAATTGGTGCAGGGCTGCCGGTCCTCCCCGTAGGGTTCCGTCAGCACAACGCCGTCGGCGGGCCACCAGTGCCAGCCCAGCCTGTCAAACCCCCTGGCCAGGACTTCCCCCGATTTGCCTATTGCATGAGGGGGCATCTGCCGGGGAGACCGGGGAGGGACGGAGGTGTTCCCGTGCAGGCCCGCCACCCGCATCATCCCATCGTTGATGGCGTAGTATTGTTCCAGGTCCCAGTAGCTTATGGGCCAGTCGTCGGCCACGCCGTCAAGGGTGCGCACCCGGAAGTCGGAAGGGTGAAGCCTGGAGAACAGCCCCTCATAATGGATGGTGCTGCCCCCGACGCCGTTGTAGAAGACCGGCTGCCATTCGGACTCAGTGTAGTCATAGGGTGCGCCATTGGGGAATAGCCTCACTCCCTCGGGCTCCGGCGGCTGGAGGAGAAGTTGCTTCTCCTGCTCTAGCTGGACGTTGGGCGTGAACTGGGACCGGTTGGCCCAATCCCCCTGCTCCAGGCATACGACCTTGATGCCGGGGACCTGGCTGAGGGACCAGGCGAAAGCGCCGCCCGATGCGCCACTCCCGATGATAAGGATGTCCGCCCCCTCCGGGGAGGTCCCCTCTGCCGGGCCGCTATTGGGATAATCAGGCAGTCCACCTCTGTTGCTTGACATAATATCCGTCCTCCTCTGAGAGTCCTGGCCGGCCACTGGATAGTCTTAACTGGACCTTAACCGGCTACCGCTTCCTTGAACCGGCGGATGGCGTTGATGTGGTCGCCGGGGGTATGCAGGTCCGCCCTCATGGTATTGACCGATATGTGGGTCGCCCCCAAGGCTTCCCACGCCCTGGCCTGGGTTGCCCAGGCTTCGGGGCCGTCGTCGTCGCTCAGATTAATCCGGGCCTCCATACCTATGGACGACGGGTCCCGCCCGGCTTCCCTGGCGTATTCATGCACACGGGCGATGGCCTCCGGCCCACTGATAGCGCCGCCGGTTGGAGGGGTGTCGTCGGGGGGGAACAGTGGGAACCAGCCGTCTGCCAGGCGACCGATGCGGCGCAGCACCCGGTCGGTGGGAATGGGGCCGGAGCGCCCGCCTGCCCCCAGCCATATAGGGATGGACTTTTGCACGGGCAGGGGCTTTATGCCTGCGTGGGTTATCTTGTGCCAGCGTCCCTCGAAGCTGATAGCTTCTTGTGCCCACAGGGCGCGCAGCAACTCTATCTGCTCCTCGCTGCGCCTCCCCCGATTGTGGAAGTCCTCGCCCAGGGCCTCGTACTCCACGTGGTTCCAGCCGGTGCCTATGCCCAGCCGCAGCCGTCCGCCGCTGAGCACGTCCACCTCTGCTGCCTGCTTGGCGACCAGGGCCGTCTGCCTCTGGCCCAGCACCAGCACGGCCGTCACCAACTCCATGCGCTGGGTAATGGCTGCCATGTAGCCGAACACCACGAAAGGCTCGTGGAACATGTCGGCGGAGGTATAGCCTCCGGTCCATCCGGGGTGTCCCTGGGGGTCCGCCCCCAGAACGTGGTCATACACAATCACGTGGGCGTACCCCAACTCCTCTGCCGCCTGGACGTAGTCCCGCACTGCAACGGGGTCGGCGCCAATTTCAGTCTGTGGAAAAACAACACCGACTTGCATAGCTACCTTTCACCTCCTCAACGGATGAATGTTTTATACTTCCTCATAATACCTTACCCGGACGGATTCTCAAGGCTGCCATCATTATTCGTTATGAAAATAGGCAGGCCCAACTCGTCATTCCGGCGTAGGCCAGAATCCAGGGGTAGGGCGGTGGACTCCCGCTTTCGTGGGAGTGACGGTGAGGAAGCCGTACCTTTTCATCCTTGTATGTGGCCCGTAAGGGGCATGGGCAATTATTATGAAAATAGCCGACGAACAGCGCCGTAGAGACAGGCAGCGCCCATTCCGTCATTCCCGCGAAAGCGGGAATCCGGGGTCCCGCAACGTCGGAGTCGCTGCAAAGCTATCCACACCCCCACCCCTGGATTCCGGCCTGCGCCGGAATGACGGTGGTGTCCATTCTAGTGAGCGTGGAGAATTTATGCCGATGTACCCTCGCTCACGCCGGGTTGGGCTTGTTTGGCCGGCTCTTCTGATGGTTCTTCCTTGGCCCTGTCGCCTTTGAAGAAGGACAGGACTACTCCCACTACCAGCATACCCCCCAATAGCAGCCATGCCCTGTGCATACCCGAAACAAAGGCCTCGGCAACCTCCTCCCCTCCCTCGCTGCCCACGGCATCCAGGCTGGGCTGGAACCCCATAGAGGCCATGGTGGCCACCACTATGGCGGTGGCTACGGCTATGCTGGTGACGGTGGCCGAGTTCCGGTTGAGCTGGGTCAGCGCCGATACAACCCCATACCTGTGCCGCTCCACTGCGCTGAGGATGGAGCTATTATTGGGCGAGTTGAATATTCCGGTGCCTATACTCTGGAGCATCATCACGGGGATTATCACCCCTACGAATGAGTCCACCCTCAGGATGGCGGCGAGGATGAACAGGGCGGAGGCGGATATGGTCAGCCCGGCCACGTTGAACACCCTCCAGCCGTAGCGGTCGGACAGCCTGCCGCTGAGGGGTCCCATGATGGTCATCATCAGGGCGCTGGGTATGGTGAACAGCCCGGCTTCCCTGGCGCTGTAGCCCAGCACGTTCTGGAAGTAGAAGGGCATCATAAACATCCCCGCCGACGTTCCCAGGAAGGAAATCCATCCCGCCGCTACCGCAAAGGCGAAGAGCTTGCGCTTGAATAGCCTCAGGTCCAGCATGGGCGAGGGGCTGCGCAGTTCCCACCATACAAAGGCCGCTACCATGGCGGTGAACCCCACGAATCCCGCCAGGATGGGCGCTGAGGCCCAGCCCGCCCGGTTGCCCATAGTCATAACTACCAGGAACGTCACCAGGAACCCGGCGCACAGGGCGGCCCCCAGCCAGTCGAAGCTGTTTATGAAGGAGCGGGAAGCCCTATTGCCGGAGTCGCCGCCAGCCTGTCCCCCTACGGCTGCCGGGCCTCCCTGGGTATGCTGCATGAACATGCTTTTGTCCAGCAGGGCCATTGTTACGACTATGGCGATGATGCCCAGGGGGACGTGAATGAAGAAGACCGAGTTCCATCCCAGGTAGCTGACCAGGAGGCCGCCCACGACGGGGCCGGATATAGCCCCCGTGCCGACCACGCTCATGTGAGTCCCCAGGACCTTGCCCCTTTCGTTGGGCGGAAATACCGAGATGAGGATGGCTGTGCTGTTGGCCTGCATCATAGCCGAGCCAACCCCCTGGAGGACCCGGGCTATGATGAGCATCGGCAGGTTCACCGAGAACCCGGCCACTGCCGCCGCAGCCACAAAGGTGACGAACCCCGCGACGTATATCTGTTTGCGTCCGATGATGTCTGCCAGGCGGCCCATAGGCAGCAGCAGGGCGCAGATGGCAAGGGTATAGCCGATTATCACCCATTGCACGGTGGGGAGGTCTATTTCAAAGTGGCTGGCCATAGTCGGCAGGGCTACGTTGACGCTGCCGTGGTCCACCACCGACAGAAAGGTGCCTATGGCGATGGTCCCGAAGACCCACCACTTGTAATTGGCGCTCTGGGTTATGGACTGTCTAGTCGGTATTTTCATCCGTCGGTCTGCTCCCGCCGGGAGGCATTGTGCCCCCGCCGGGAGGCGTTATAATTATTCCCTGGTCTCGGTTGGCCCCTCGGTTGGAATCAGCGCGGGCGGTTGGGGCCTCCGCTTCCGCCCCTCCCCGCGCGGCAGATGTCTCGTCAGGTGCGTCTTCTCCCGTTTCCTCCTTGGCCCGCTCACCCTTGAAGAAGGACAGGAACACCCCTATCATCAGCAGCCCTCCCAGCACCCAGAAGGCCCGTTGCAGTCCGGTGACGAAGGCGTTGGGAGCGTCGGAAGCGGCAGCCAGGCTTGCCTCAATCCCCATAGACCCCATAGTGGCGACCACTATGGCGGTGGTTATGGATATGCTGGTGACGTTGGCGGAATTGCGGACCAGCTGGGTCAGCGCCGATACCACCCCGTACCTCTGCCGCTCCACCGTGCTGAGGATGGCGCTGTTGTTGGGCGTGCCAAACAGGCCGAAGCCGAGGCTCTGGAGGGCTATCACCGGGACAATGAAGTAGAGAGGAGAATCGGGACTGAGGCCGAAGGCCAGGATGAATACGGCAGCGGCGGATATGGATATGCCCGCCACGTTGAACTTGCGCCACCCGAACCTGTCGGACAGGCGGCCACTGATAGGCCCCATGATGGTCATGGTGATGGCGCTGGGGATGATAATCAGCCCGGCGACGCTGGGACTGTACCCCAGGGCGCTCTGGAGGTAGAGGGGCATCACGAAGCGGATGGGGGAGCTTGCCAGGAAGGACAGCCACCCCGCAGTCACGCCAAAGGTGAAGAGCCTGCGCTTGAACAACCTCAACTCCAGCATGGGCGAGGGATTTCTTAGCTCCCACCAGATGAAAGCCGCCAGGAACGCCACAAAAGTCAGCAGCCCCGCCACGATAGGCAGCGATCCCCAGCCCAGGCGGTTGCCGTTGGTCATGGCCAGCAGGAAGGCCGACAGCGCGCCGGCGCACAGCACCGCCCCAACCCAGTCGAACTGGGCACGCCGTCCGCCCCGGCCATCTTGAAGAGACTTGCCTGAGTCGAGGACGATCATTGATGCTGCCATGACTATGAGTCCCACCGGGAGGTTGACCAGGAATACGGAGCGCCATTCCAACAGGGGAACGCCCACCAGCAGGCCACCCAGTATCGGACCTGTGATGCCTCCCAGACCTACCGCGCTCAGGTGGGAGCCAAGGGCTTTGCCCCGCTCGCTCCCCGGGAATACGGAGATGATCATCGCCATCCCGTTGGCCTGGATCATTGCGGAGCCGACACCCTGGAGGACCCGGGCTATTACCAGCATAGTCATGTTGGTGGAGAATCCGGCCATGGCGGCGGCAAGGATATAGACCACGAAGCCGGCCATGTACACCTGCTTGCGGCCCACGATGTCCGCCAGCCTTCCCATGGGCAGCAGGAAGATGCTGATGGTGAGGGCATAGCCCACCGACACCCACTGCACTGTGGACAAGTCGGTGTTGAAGTGGCGCTCTATGCTGGGCAGCGCCATAATGGAACTGCCCTGGTCAACCACCGATATGAAGGTGCCGGTGGCGACCACGGCGAAGACCCACCACTTGTAGCTGGCGCTCCGGGCTATAGATTCTCTCATGCGAGCCCCGTTAGTCTCCCGTGCTCTCTGAAGAATTTTGTCGCAAGGTTGCTTCGGTTGCTTCCTCGGTTGCCGGCGCTTTGGCCCGCTCGCCCTTGAAGAAAGACAATGCTATCCCCACCAGTAAAAGGCACCCCAATATCCTGAAAGCCCTGCGCATTCCCATCATAAAGGCATCGGCTACCTCCGCGCCGGCGTCGGATGAAACCACGTCCAGGCTTGCCTCAACCCCCACAGACGTCATGGTGGCCACCGCTATGGTAGTTGCGAGGCCTACCCCCATGACATGGCCTGCGGTCCTGGCCAGGTGAGTCAGGGCCGATATTACCCCGTACTTGGACTGGTCCACCGCGCTGAGGATGGAGCTCTGGTTGGGGGAGGCGAACAGGCCCCCGCCAATGCCCCCGAAGGCAAACAACGGGACGATCAGGAACAAGGAAGAGGTCTTTGTCAGGACGAAGGAGAAGCCCAATACCGTTGTGGCCATCATGGCCAGGCCGACCATATTGAATGTCCTCCAGCCGAACCTGTCCGACAGGCGGCCACTGACGGGGCCGATGAATGTCATGCCCAGGGCGGGGGCCATAATGAACAGCCCCATCTGCGCGGGGCTATAGCCAAGGACATCCTGAAGGTAGAAGGGCAGCAGGAACATCACCGAAGATGTTGCCACAAAGGACACCCACCCGGCGGTTACGCCAAATGCAACCAGCCGGCGCCTGAGCAACGCCAGTTCCAGCATGGGAGAAGCCGTCCGCATCTCCCACCAGACGAAGGCGGCAAAGAGGGCCACCGACCCCACCAGTCCGGCGACAATAGGTCCCGAGACCCAGCCGGCCCTGTTGCCCATGGTTATAGCCAGGAGCAAGACCAGCATCGCCCATCCCGACAACATCGCTCCCAGCCAGTCGAACCCCGGCCTTTGGCCTCCCCTGGTATCCTGCACGAACCGGCTCTTGTCCAGTATAGCCGTAGCTGCCAATATGCCCACGATGCCGAAGGGGATGTTTACGAGGAATAGATAGCGCCAGCCCAGGGCGTCTATCAGCAGGCCACCCAGAGATGGCCCGCCTATCATGGCAGTCCCCATGATGCTCATCTGCAATCCGATGGCCTTGCCCCGCTCAGTGCCTGGGAATATGGAAACTATCATGGCGGTCATGTTGGCCTGGATCATGGCGGCCCCGACTCCCTGAAGGACCCTGGCTAATACCAGCATCATCAGGTCTGTGGCGAAGCCCGCCAGGGCCGATGAAAGGGTGAAAACGGTGAACCCTGCTATGTACACCTGCTTGCGGCCTACAATGTCGCCCAACCGGCCCATGGGCAGTAGCAGGACGCTGGTGGCGAGAACATAGCCCAGCACGACCCATTGGACTCCCGACAGGTCCGCGGTGAATTCCCTGGCGATGCTGGGCAAAGTCACCGTTACGCTTCCCTGGCTTATCCCCGATACGAAAATGCCTATGGCGATGATGGCAAAGGCCCACCATTTGTAATTGGCGCTATGAGTTATAGCTTGTCGCAAAGGAGGCTCTCTCTTAGATGGAATATCCGGTCCCTGGTCCTGGTTCGGGGTTTCCGATTGCGACTAAATCATCAGTAGGGATGCCCAGGGTGGTGACCACATTGTTGTCCCGGTCGATCATGACCCGATCTACAAGGATTTGCAACACGTCCCGCCGCTCCTCGGAGGGCAGGTCATCAAGGCCCTCGCCGACCTTCTCCGCCCACTCCAGAACGTACTTCATCAGCACTCGCCGCTCGACCTCGGCGGACTCCTGGGCGCGGTGGTCGTCCAGCTTCGCGCGGAGGTTTTCCAGCCGTTCGGTGATGAACTTGCGCTGATGGTCTAGCTGCTCCTCCCATCCCTCCGCCCTCGAGGTGTCACACTACAGGAATTGAGAGGCCCTGGTGCGTCGAAAGGCTACCGAGCCACATCTCGAAGATGGTGGTATCTACCGTATGCGTTGGTGGGCCGGACTGGCCAACTTGGCCTTCAGCCCGCAGGTGTGCCCTTCCCCCGGCGTTGACTGAGGCGAGCTTTGTATCTAGTCTTCGACGTACTAAAAGGAAGAAGGCTCTTAACAGTCATTCCGCGGTAGTTGGCGTTGCAGTTGCTCTTCCAAGCGCTGCAGCGCTTGCTGGGTTGAACGGAGTTCCCGGAGGATTTCTTCCCTGGATGCGGGTGTTTCCAACGTCCGCAGGCGTTCCTGCCTTTCGTCGTCTAGGTTATTTATTACGACGGCTATGAATACATTGGCTACAACAAAGGCACTAAGTATCACAAAGCTGACGAAGTAGATCCACGCGACCGGCACTGCTTCGGTGGCGGTTTTCATAATCACTACCCAATCGTCCAACGTCAGTATTTGAAACAGCGACGAAGCGGCAACTCCTAGATTTCCCCAGCGTGCCGGGTCGTGCTCTCCGAAAGACCAGTACCCGACAAGAGCGTACACATAGATGATGACGCTCATTAAGACCACGATGTGTCCCAAGCTCGGTATGGAGCGAAAGAGTGTCGACAGGACCGTGCGCAGCTCCTGAACAGTTGAGAAGCCCCGAAGAAGCCGTAGCAAGCGCACTGAAATGATGAGTATCCCGTAACCGGCGACGCCCGCAGGAGCGGCTGCTATGCTGACTATCACGAAACTAATTGCCAGGAAATCGAAGACATTCCAGCCATCTCTGAAGTACCGGTCAATCCTTGGCAAGAGCGCAAACATCTTGAGGAGCACTTCCAAAACGAACATTGTCAGTGCTAGGATCAGGAACAACCCCATCCAGATCACGAACTGGTCCAATAAGTAGTCAGAAGTCATCAACCCCAGCAGAACGGCGCTCCCGATGATTAGTATTACCAGGAGGTATTCGAACCTCCGCGCGTGTACGATGCGATGCGCTAACTCTCGCATGTCCTTGGTTCCTCCTCATCGAAGCGCAGGATGCCTATCGCGACTCTTGCCGTGCCGGGCACGTTCATCCTCCTCTAGGAGAGGCTAGGTCAAATCCGGCAGGCGCCCCACCCGGGGCGCCCATTCAGGTTCTTACTTCCTATAGAAGAAAATCCCGCCATTGTGGTTCTTGCGCACGGCGTTGATACGCCATGCAACGATTGGATGGGTGGAGAACAAATTGGCAATTGCCATCCAAAAACCCCGTTCTTCTGTGGACTCCTCTATATGAGCTTGCGTGTCAAGTTGATTGTATAGATGCTTACCGGCCGTCAGCATCAATAGACCTTTGTAAGCATCGTCTTGCGCTATCGCATGACCAATCTTGTCGCAGCTGTACTCTTTCGCGCGACTTAGCGGGAGGCCAAGAACGTAGTTGACGAAGGGCAAGCTGCCAACGTAGGTGAGTAGATAATACCACCAGGTCACATGCCCCAACCGCATATGCCCCAGTTCGTGGCCCAGTATGAACCTAAGAGTATCCCAGTCTTCGTTTCTCAAACAGGCTTCCAGCATATCCGAATAGATAGAGCTGAAATACCTGAACCAGTGAACTCCTTTCTGACAACCTCTCGCCTGAAGCCGTTCTGAGACGGAAGTTGTCCCTATCGCCGCGTATGACGTACTTTCCTATGGCGCGGGCGACCAGCTTGGGGACTCGTCAGTCGCCGGGTTATCGGTCAGTCGTGTTTGGCCGGAACCGTCCGCATTCATCACGTATATCTCACTGTTCCCGTCACGCAGCGATTCGAACGCAATGCGGCTTCCGTCCGGCGACCAGCTTGGGGACCCATCATACTCCGGGTTATCGGTCAGTCGTGTCTGGCCGGAACCGTCCGCATTCATCACGTATATCTCACCGTTCCCGTCACGGAACGATTGGAACGCGATGCGGCCTCCGTCCGGCGACCAGCTTGGGGACCCGTCAAACTCCGGGTCATCGGTCAGTCGTGTTTGGCCGGAACCGTCCGCGTTCATCACGTAGATATCAGGGTTCTCGTCACGCAGCGATTCGAACGCGATGCGGCCTCCGTCCGGGGACCAGCTTGGGGACCCGCTAAGCACCGGGTTATTGGTCAGTCGTGTCTGGTCGGAACCGTCCGCGTTCATGACGTAGATCTCCGGGTTTGCGTCGCCGTCACGGAACGATTGGAACGCGATGCGGCTTCCGTCCGGCGACCAGCTTGGGGACCCGTCAAACCCTGGGTCATCGGTCAGCCGTGTCTGGCCGGAGCCGTCCGCGTTCATCACGTATATCTCGCCGTTCCCGTCACGCAGCGATTCGAACGCGATGCGGCTTCCGTCCGGCGACCAGCTTGGCGACCCATCAAGCACCGGGATATCGGTCAGTCTTGTCTGACCGGAACCGTCCGCGCTCATCCCGTAGATCTCAGGGTTCACGTCGTCATGCCACCTCACGAACGCGATGTCAGATGGTGGCGGTGGCCCGCAGGCCAGGACAAACAACATGACCAGCGTGGCCAGGCCAATTCGCGGCGCGGCGGCGGCTCGCAGTGAGGTTAGTTTAGCCCGCCAGGGTCCGGGGGAGGTAGAAGTGTTATGCGATGCATTGATCACAGGTTGATCCCTCTCATTTAGGCTTCCTAAGCAGGTTGTACAGGAATAGGGCCGCCAAGCTACCGAGTACCCCTGACCTGCCCCAGTAATTGTACCAGATTAAACCTCGCATTCAAGATCTGTGGCTGCGCGACAACAGTCTGAGCGGCGGGATACCACAGGAGCTTGAAGACCTCAATCTGACGGCTCTGCACCTGTCCGGCAACTCGTTCTCAGGCTGCATCCCGTCGGGATTGCGGGAGGTCGAGACCAACGACCTGAACCTCTTGGGGCTTGACTACTGTACATCGCCTGAGTCATAGTCGTCCCCGGGGCGGGCGACGTTCACATCCAGGGATAAGGTCCCCTGGGGGCGGCGGTCGGGACGTTGCTAGCGAGAAGTCTCGGCGCTGTCACCTTCAGCAGCCTCCAGGCCCACCCCCCACGAGTACCGCAGTTTTTTGTGTCTATTAGAAACCGCGGAAGCTGGTCTGTGGGTGGTCCTCTGGTCCACCCCATCAGGGGGAAATCGAATCAAGAGGGGCCGAAACGCGGCCTACTCCAACCGCCTTATCCTGCGGAATTTGAACAGGAATAGGACGGCGAGGGCAAGCCCTACTATCCCTACCACCGTGGACGCGGTAGGGGCGGATGTCCAGTCGGCGAACAGGCCGATGAGCACGCTGGAGAAGATGGCGAACCCCATGTCGTAGTGCTGGAGGCTTGTCACCCGACCCCGCAGGGCATCGGGCACCAGAAGCTGTATCAACGCCCCGTGAGTGGTGCGGAAGTACGCCTGGAAGAAGGCCATGAACCCTATCAGGACAAAGGAGGGGATGAGCCATTCGGACTGGGCGAAAAATATTACGCAGACGGAACTGAGGGCGGCTGCTCCGAAGCAGGACATCCCCTTCCTGAAGGTGAAGCCCACCGAGGCTATAGCTAGGGCGGCAAGGAACCCACCGATGCCCGTAACGGAGGTCAGGTATCCGCCGTAGTCGGCGCCCCGGTCCAGCACGTCCTTGACGAATATGGGGAACAGGAACCACACCGGATGCAGGATGACATTGACAATGACGGCCAGCATCATCAGGTTGAGGATGACCCGCTCCTTCGTCCAGATATAGACTACCCCCTCCTTCAAATTAGCCAGGGGCGATTCGTGGGTAGTCGTGGATGCCAGCCTGTAGGGAGTCCTCATGGGTATCAACACCAGGACCATAGCCGCGTACAAGGCGGCTTCCAGGGCGAAATTCCATGTGAAGCCCAGGGTAGCGATCAATATGCCCCCGACGAAGGGGCCTGCTATGCGGGTGCCGGGGATGGTAAGTACGTTGGTGGCATAGGCCCGTGCCAAGTCTTCCCTGGGTACGGTGTTGGCTATCAGGGCCTGCTGCATTGGCATGGTTATCGTGCGGGCGATCCCGCTGAGCAGGACATAGACATAGACGTGCCACGCTGCCGTGATCTGGTCTGCCGCGTAGAGGACTGCGAATAAAACACCCAGGGCGGCCATGAAGGTCTGGGTCATCATCAGGAGCTTCCTACGGTCCACCCGGTCTCCCAGGACCCCCGACCAGGGCCCTACAATAAGGACCGGAACGGTGGTCAGCCCGCCTACGATCATCACCTGAAGGGAAGACCCATCGGTCATGTCCCGCACCAGCCAGCCCACCGTCAGCAACTGGAGCCACTGGGCGCTGTTGGCCGAGAAATTCCCGAACCACAGCAGGCGGTAGTCCCGGTGTGCTTTCAGCGCATCAAAGGTATGTAGGCGCGGCATTCGCCATTTAGTTACCGTACGCAGGTCCACTTTCTCAGCTTCGTCCTGTCTTCAATAGTGGCTATAATGGACACGGCGGAATCCCACCTTATTCTGATGCCGAAGTCATATCTTGTAAAGACATATCTATGAATGTATAATATCTCTAACTTTGATACAATCCGAGGACAGCCGTCATGGAGATGCGGGAGATAATCGCTTTTTACCACGTAGCCAGGTTCAGGAGTATCTCCAAAGCCGCCGAATACATGAACGTGGGCCAGCCCGCCGTGACCACCCGCTTGAAGAAGATAGAAAAGGAGTTTGGGGTACTCCTCTTCGATCGGGTCAAGAGGCCCATTCAGCTAACCTCCGACGGGGTTACGTTCTACGAGTTAGCCAGGCCGCTGGTGGAGGGCCTGGACGCGCTGAAGGCCCAGATGGACCACCCGGAGCAGGCAGGCTCATTCACCGTGGGGGCCTATCCCGACCTGGCCCTGTACTACCTTCCCCAGGTAGTCAAGGAGTTCAGCGCCCTCTACCCCGGGGTCCAGATCAAGCTCCTGGCCCGGTCCTACTTGCCCCTGATTGACATGGTGCTGGACGGGGAGTTGGCCCTGGCCCTGGCCCACAAGCCCGCTCCCGACAATGCCTCCCTGGACTTCAAAGAATTGTTCAGGTCAAGCCCGGTGCTCATAGCCCCCCTGGGCCACGAGCTTGTCAGCCTGGCCGCCGACTCCTCGTCGGAGGCCATCACAATAGCTGACATAGCCCGGTGGCCCCTGGTGGCGTTGGGACCCGAGGGTTACACCCGCCGGACAATGGAGCAGGCCCTGAGACGGGCGGGGGTCAGGTACAACATCGCCCTGGAGATGACCACTATGGAGATGGTCAAGCGGTACGTGGAGATAGGGATGGGGGTGTCAATGGTCTATGAGTTCGACATACAGCCGGGGGATGAGAGCAGGCTGGGGATGGTGAAGCTGCCCCATCTCTTCCCCGAAAGCCAGGTGGGGATAATCACGGTGAAGGGGAAGGTGCTGGGCAGGGCGGTCCACAACTTCATAGACTGCGTGATAGAAGGGCTTGTGACCCAGAGGAAGAGGTCATTGGTCCTTGGGGACTAGGCAGGGTTGGCATTGATTGCGTCAATAGAGAGTATCAAGCTATATCACTTGACAGCATAGTATTCCCCGGTCAGAATTGGCTTGGGAATCTACATTCTGTGGTGTAGAGTAGAATTAGGATAAGGATAATGAGCCTCTGGCCAGGTGAATAAGTGAGATCGGTTAGGGAATACTACCACGAATATAACCACTACGCTTGGCTCATAGTTGCCATCGCCACCATCCTCCAGGTCACTACGGGTTTCGTTAGCCAGGCCTTTGCCGTCTTGGCGGTCCAGATTCAGGAGGACCTGGGGTGGACGCTCACTGCAATAACCATCGCCTACTTCCTCCGAAGTGTCGTAGGCGCGGTGCTGTCCCCCGTAGCGGGTTGGATTGGGGACAGGTACGGGGCAAGGCCAGCCATGCTGGTGTCGGCGTTCCTGTACGTGGTAGGTATGCTCCTCCTGAGCCGGATGAGCAGCGTGTGGGAGTTATACCTCTACTATAGCTTCATCTTGGGGGTGTCCCAAGCCCTGTTTATGGTCAACATCCCCACCACTGTGGCCGCCTGGTTCAGGAGACGGCTGGGAAGGGCGGTGGGAATCCAGCAGTCAGCTGGAGGGATGGGCGCTGCGGTAATGGCCCCCGCCCTGGCCTACCTGCTGGGCTTCACCGACTGGCAGACCACCTTCCTAATAGTCCCTGCTTTGGGAGGGGCCATCATCTTTTCCCTGCTGTTTTTCTTCCGCAGCGACCCCGCCGACAGGGGGATGAGGCCCTTCGGCTCCACCGAAGACGACCCTCCGACGGTGTCATCGGCAGACCCCGGAGTAGCCAAGGTGCGAAGCAAGGTATTCCTGCAACATGCCCGCCGCACCAGGGCCTTCTGGAACCTCATCGCCATACACCACCTGGGATGTTTAGGCCATTCGATAGTCATGCTTGGGGTGGTCGTCTTCGCCACCAACATCAGGGGAATGTCCCTGGAAGCTGCGTCAATCATCATCACTGTATACTCTACTTTCAGTATCGTGGGCCGCTTGGCTACCCCGATGATTGCGGACAGGTACGGCGCAAAGTGGGTTATGGTGGTAGCCTATTTCATCCAGGGCGCTTCGGTAGCCATGCTGTTCTGGGTGCAGTCCCCCTGGGAGTTCTACTTCTTCGCCGCAATTTTCGGCATAGGGTTTGGTGGAGAGATGTCGGCCTTTCTGGTCATCAACCGCCAGTATTACGGCATGGGTCCGGTCAGGACGGTCTATGGCTTTCAGAGCATGGGAGCGGGCCTGGGGATGGCCCTGGGCGGCCTGTTGGTGGGTATCATCTTCGACACCTTCGGCTCCTACGACATAGCCTGGATTATATCCATTGCCGCCAGCATGGCCGGCGTACTGGTCATCCTCACCCTGGAGCCCACCTCCCGTATGCTCATCCCCAACTGGGAGGACTCCCTGCCTGAGGAGGCCCGCTCTCCGTCGCCAACTCAGAGGGAGGCCCCTCCCACCACTACACCCCGGCCTGCCGAGGCTGACTGATACCCAGGGCCTTTCGAGTCCCACGCGCAGCCCTTCGGCAAGCTCAAGATGAGGGGCAACCGGGGTTTCACCCCCGGAGTGATAGACTGCATGACGTGGAACAGGGCGTCGCGCTGCTTGGGGTATAGGGGTGGGCCGGTGTAGGCTATGGTGGTATTCGTGACGGCGCCCTTGACAAGAAGACATCCAGTGTGTGTAATACACATGGACAGCGGGGCAGTAATACGACGACTGAGACAGGACGGTTGGATACCCGGGAATATCCGGGGAAGCCACCACCAATTCACTCATCCTGAAAAGCCGGGACGGGTCACTGTTACCCATCCATTAAAGGACATACCCGTAGGAACCCTGCGAAATATATTCCGTCAAGCAGGTTGGGATTGGAGAGACCGTTGATGCAATTTCCGATTGTGATTCATAAAGACACAACAAGCTCCTATGGGATTTCCGTGCCCGACCTACCCGGATGCTTCTCCGGCAGTGAAACTCTCGATGATGTCTTTGCCGCTGCTCGGGAGGCAATCACCTGCCACCTTGAGGGAATGCTTATGGATGGCGACCCCATCCCCAGTAAGAAGCTCATTGGGGAACACCAGGCCAACCCGGACTATGCCGGTGGCATCTGGGCCCTTATTGATGTTGATATCTCGAAACTTTCCGGCAAGGCAATACGAGTTAATATCACAATGCCTGCTCGTGTATTGGCTATCGCTGATGAAGCAGCGATTCGGGAGGGAGAGTCACGCTCGGCGTTGCTTACACATGCAGTGCTCCACTACGTAGGACGACAAACGACCGACTAAATTCATCTCGACTCCACTCTCACGCCAATGTCAGTAGGGGCAATTCCTGATATAGTTTAGCAAGGCGAAATGTGAGGAGAACTATGGCAACGGTCAAGTACACCCTGGAAGAGTTTGTCTATGACATGGAGTCCCTGCTGAAGCAGCAGCCGGACGAGGCCCACAGCCGGGAGGCGTACCAGTCAGTCATATTCGACAAGGGCACCTCCTACCTGGAGAGCCTGATTAGCAGCCCCGGCTCCATACCTGTGGAATATCGTGTGCCATCGGGCAAGGGCAGCAGGCCCAATCACGGCTCCTACCTGCTGTATCGCGGCGCCCCGAGTTTTCAATCTGCCAATTCCCAATCTGATAGCGGCCTGCTGGTCACTACCGTTGTGTGGGGGCCGGGCGACCACGCAGCGCCCCATGACCACCACACCTGGGGGATGATAGGCGTGGTGGACAACTCCCTCACCGAGACCCGCTTCCGCCGGGTTGACGACGGAACGGACCCGGAATACGCCAGGCTGGAGCAGGACAGGGTAGGGATATTCAAGCCCGGAGAGATTACCCTGCTGGTCCCGGACGTGGACGAGATACACCAGATGGACAACCACACCGACCGGCCTACTGTGGAGATTCACGTCTATGGCAGAGAGTTGGCCGGCCTGAACAGGTGCCGGTTCAACCTGGAGACGGGAAAGATCAGCCCCTTCGTCACCACCAAGTACGATAACGAGTAAAAGAGGCAAATGCAGGAGGTAAACCGGGCATGGCTGGAACTATCTCACCTTCGGGACTCCACAACCTGCTGGAAAGCAGCCCTGCTATCGGTATAGCCGATGGAGCGTTGATTGACGTGAGGGAGCCTGGCGAATACAACAGCGCCCACATCCCAGGCTCCAGCTCCGTACCTCGCAAGCAGATGGAGTTTCAGATTCCTTCTCTGGTGCCCTTCAAGGGTGTCCATGTAATAGTGTGCGATGACGATGGCCGGCGGGCCGAGCTCGCCGCCGACACCCTGGAACACATGGGGTACACCCGGGTGTCGGTCCTCGCCGGCGGGATCAACCGTTGGACCACTGAGGGCTTCCTTACCGAGTGGGGCACCAACGTCATCAGCAAGGACTTTGGGGAGAAGGTTGAGGTAGTGCACCACGTCCAGGTCATGGACCCCGATGAGTTGCAAGCCCGCATGGAGCGGGGCGAAAATCTGGTCATCCTGGACTCCCGCACCCCGGAGGAGCATAACAGGTCCACCATACCGGGAAGCCGCAGTGTCCCCGGCGGTGAGCTTGCCCTGCGCATACCTGACATACTGAAAGACCCGGATGCCACCGTAGTGGTGCACTGCGCGGGCCGCACCCGCAGCATCGTCGGCGCAAGGGCGTTGCAGAGGATGGGGGTGCGCAATGTCTATGACCTGAAGAACGGCACTATGGGCTGGCTTATGGCCGGGTTCCAGTTGGAGACGGGCTCCGATAGGCTGGACCTGCCCCAACCTTCCCCCGATGGGATCGCCCAGGCGGAAGCCTACGCCCAGCGCCTGGCTGCCGAGGACGGCGTGAGGTCGCTCTCGGTGGAAGGGCTCCGGGAGTTGATGGGCGAGGCCAGCACCAGGACGGTATATCTCATTGACGTAAGGACTGAAGAAGAGTACCGCCAGGGCCATATCCCCGGTTTCCGGTGGTTTCCGGGAGGCCAGGCCGTCCAGAGGGCGGATGAAGTAGCTGCCGTCGCCGATGGCGCTATCGTGTTTGCCTGCGACGGCAAGGTCAGGTCCACTGTGGCTGCATCCTGGTACAGACAGTTGGGCTTCCCCAATGTTTACGCGCTGGATGGAGGCGCTAAAGCCTGGGCTGCCGGCGGCCTTGCCCTGGAGGAGGGGATGCCGGAGAATATCCCCTATGGGTTGGCTGAAGCCGCAGAGAAGGTCCGGTCCATTCCTCCTCAGGTGGTCAAGGTGTCTGCGCTTCCTGTGGTCATCTTCGTGGATACCAGCCGGGACTTTGCCGAGGGCCACGTGCCCGGCTCCCACTGGGTGCCCCGTGGCTGGCTTGAGGACCGGATAGAGGCCCTGTCGCCTGCAAAACATTCCACCCTGACCGTTACCTGCTCCGACGGGGTGAACTCCACCCTGGCCGGGGCGACCCTGGCGGACATGGGATATGAGAATGTGGTAGTCATGGATGGGGGAATGGCAGCCTGGAGAGAAGCGGGCTTGCCGGTGGAGAGGGGCCTCACAGGGATTATGAGTCCGCCCAGCGATTTGGTGCTGGGAGGGGTTGACCGGGGATATGCGGATATGATGAACTATCTTAGATGGGAAGAAGCTCTGGGGAGGAAGTACGAGACTCACTAGGAAAAAGGAGAATCTATACATGGCGACTCAGCGACAGGAAGATACGGGAAGGCCCGACTTTCTTCAAATGGAAGGGGATGCCGCGGCCACAGAGGTTGAGCAAGAAGATAGCTGGCTGGGATGGCCTAGCAAGACCCTAAAGGCCGATACCTTGCCCGACGAGAAGGGCCGGGTAATGAGGGTGCGTACCCCTGTGATGGACCTGGAGGGCCTCATTACCCCAACCGAACTGCACTACGTAGTCCAGCACTTTGGGGTGCCTGAACCCCTATCTGCCGAAAAATGGAGTCTCACCATTGACGGGGAAGTGAAGAAACCTCTAACCCTTAATTATGAAGAGCTACGACGCTTTCCCGGTCGGACTGTCCGCACCGTCATGGAGTGCTCAGGCAGCGACGCCACCTTCTTCGAGTATTTCAAGGGTGAGGGGCCAAGACCCGTCAGGGCCACTGAGTGCATGATCCTCAGCGCCAGCGAGTGGACCGGCGCTCCCCTGGCGGCCATATTGAACGAAGCAGGGCTTACAGGTAAGGCGGTGGCCGTCCGAGCCGAAGGCTGGGACAATGGAGTGCCCGCCACCGCCGACCCTGGCACCGAGCCTTTCTACTACGACAAGGGCCTGCCCATAGAGAAGGCCCTCCATCCTGATACTATCCTGGCCTGGGCGCAGAACGGGCAACTGCTTGAACACTTGCACGGAGCGCCCATCAGGCTGCTGGTGCCCGGGTGGTCCGGCAACTGGTCGGTGAAGTGGCTCCAAAGGCTGGAGGTCATGGACCACGTACCCGACTGCTGGTATCACTACAACTTTTACTACTACGGAGACTCCCCCGAAGACCCCAACAAGGAACTGATAACCACTATAGGCGTGAAGTCTATGGTGACCTACCCCAAAGACGACGACCCTGTGCTGCCTCGCGGCGTGCACGTGGTCAGGGGCTATGCCTGGAGCGGCGCCGGCGCCATAGCCCAGGTGCAGGTGAGCCTGGATGGTGGTGAGACATGGCTTCCTACCCGGCTGGAGGAGCCCAGGGACAGGTTTATGTGGGTGCGCTGGTCCTACCTTTGGGACGTGCAGAAGCCCGGCAAGTACAGCATCATGTCCAGGGCTATAGACGAGGTGGGCCGGGTGCAGTCCGGCGAACCCAGATACAACTACATGCGCAAGAACTTCACTGCCATCGTACCCAATGAGGTTACTATTGAGTAAGATATAGGCGAGTAAGAATGGGCGGGCAAGATATAGGCGAGGAGGTTACGGGACTGCTATTGGTCTCCCGCCCGGGACCGACATGAACCTCCAAGAGGTATTCCTATGAAAATAGATACGATTCTCGAAAATGTGCCCAACCTGGCCGAGGAGTTCGCGGCCCGGCGCGATGAACGCCAGCGTCGCAAGGAGGCCGACCCCGCCGATTACCGGCGCTTGCAAGACCTTGGGATTCACCTGATGGCGGTGCCCACAGACTGCGGGGGCACCTGGGAGAGCCTTCGCCAGTCTGCCCGCCCCTTGTGCACCGTCCTGCGGACGGTAGCTCATGGAGACCCATCGGTGGCCCTGGCAAGCGCCATGCACCCCTTGGTGCTATCTCCCTGGAGGGTGCCGGAGGCTCCTCAACCCTATACCGACGCCTGGGCAAAGCAGAGAAAGGAAGTCTATGAGAGCGTGCTGGATGGGGCTTGGTGGGGGACCATAGTGTCCGAGCCTGGCAGCGGCGGCGACGTGGCCGCTACCAGGTCCGTGGCCAGGCCGCTGCCGGAGTCTGACAAGTATCTCCTCTCCGGCCAGAAGCATTTCGGAAGCGGCTCCGGCGTAACCTCCTTTATGACCACCAGGGCCATCCCGGAGGGTGAGAGCGCCGCCGACTCCTTCTTTATGGAGGTGCGGAATAACCCCTGGGACGGCAGCACTGGCATGAGGCTGACGGCACCCTGGGCGGGGCATGGGATGAGTTCCACCAACAGCCATGCCTTTGAATTCAAAGACTTCCCGGCTACCCGTGTGGCCTGGCCGGGCAGCCAGAGGGACCAAGCGCAGGTCAACATGAGCCTGGGAGGAATGGCCTTTACCGCCGTGGTCGTGGGAGTAGTGGACGCTGCCATGGACTACATGAGGCAGAGGTTGAAGGGAAGCATGGCCCAGGGCAGCGCCCTGCGGGCTTATCAGCAGGTAGAATGGACCTACGCACAGCAGGAAATGTGGCTCATAGACCAGGCCTTTGAAGGGGCGGTGCGGGCCTTTGATAACGACACCCAGACCAGGCACAACAGCCTGCTGGCCAAGGAAAGCATTGCCGGCCTGTCCGAGTCCCTTCTGACCAGGCTGTGCAAGATAGGCAGTGGCAGCGCCTATACCTGGTATTCGCCCCTGGGAGCGTGGTTCGAGGATGTGCGGGCCCTTGGATACCTGCGGCCACCCTGGTCCCTGGCCTTCGACCAGCTCTTTGAAATGAGTTGGCAAGAATAGAAACGGGGGTCCTAAATGCTAAAGAGTATCCCCCTTCCGGTCCCCTTCCTGATAGTAGTGGTGATGGCTGTCCTGCTCACCATATTCTTCGGCGCTTGGGCAGTTTCCGCCGACCAGGAAAATAATAACTTCTCCTTTGCCGTCGCGGGCAGCGGTCCCGGCTTGGGTAGCCCGAGCCTGGGCAGCGATACGATTAACAACCCGGATGGGACGCAGCAGGGCCAGGCCGGCGAACAGGGCGCTGGTGAGGATGACTCCGATTCCTGGTGGGGCGGGGCTTTTCTCAAGGCGTGTCCTTTCCACTGATGAGCATTTCCGGCCAATTTGCGTGGCAATTTACCCTCCAGTTCCGGTAAGATATGGTGCTGTCCGTAGAAGCCGGTCTGGAGGTGATTGATTGGACATAGGGCTGGCCGTGGTGGCCATCCTTCTTGGATACTTGCTGGGTTCCGTACCCTCGGCCTACATCCTGTTGCGGCTGATTAAGAATACAGACATCAGGACAACAGGGTCAGGCAACGTGGGGGCGTTGAACACCTACCAGCAGCTAGGCCCCATCGGTGGGATTGGGGTACTCTTAGCCGACGTGTCGAAAGGCGTGTTGGCGGTGTACCTGCCCATGTGGATGGGCGCACCAGACTGGGCCGGCTATGGCAGCGCCGTCAGCGTTGTGGCAGGGCACACTTGGCCCCTGTTCCTGGGCTTTCGTGGGGGCAAGGGCGCCGCGACGGCCCTGGGCGTTGGACTGGCCCTGGCTCCCATACCAGTTGCCATTGGACTTGTGCCTGTAATAATCTTCGGCTTGGCCATCAGGAATATAGTCATTGGGGTGGTGATTGGGATAGTCCTGGTCAACACTGTCGCTATTATCACCGGTGAGTCCTGGGCATTAGTAGTAACCTTCCTGGTCCTGACTTCGCTGCTGGCAGGCAATTACCTGGCTCGTACCATCAACCAGACCGTTGCTGCTATCCACCAGAAGCGGTGGGGTCGGATGGTATTCCGAGAGTGAAAGGCGGTATGTTATAATATCGTGGCGTTGGCCCCATGCCAGCCCCATATTTGAGCATGGGGATTGCGCCGCAATTTATATCCGGGTACTAAACTGAAGGCAATATAATATATGGCAAGAGAAGGTAGTCCAAATAGAGAGCACGAGTTGTCAGCCTTGCGCCATCGGATGCGGCACTCCGCGGCCCATGTGATGGCCGACGCGGTAATCCGGCTTTTCCCTGAAGCCAAGATAGGCATTGGCCCCCCCACCGACGAGGGGTTTTACTACGACTTCGAGGTCTCCAGGCCATTTACTCCTGAAGACCTGGAACGCATCGAAGGGATTATGAGGGAGACTATAACGGCAGACCTACCCTTCGAGCGGGACGTTATAACCAGGCATGGAGCCAGGGACTTTTTCTCCCATCAGCACTACAAGATAGAGCTAATTGACGAGATTCCTCCCGACGAGCCTATTAGCACCTACACCCACGGCCCCTTTGTTGACCTGTGCCAAGGGCCTCACGTGGAGTCCACTGGACGGATTGCCGCCTTCAAGCTCCTTTCGGTGGCGGGAGCCTACTGGCGGGGGGATGAGAAACGCCCCATGCTCCAGCGCATCTACGGCACCGCCTTCGAGAGCCAGACCGCCCTGGATGATTGCCTCAGGCTTCTGGAGGAGGCAGAGAGGCGGGACCATCGCCGGTTGGGTAGGCAGCTTGACCTCTTCAGCATCCACGAGGAGATTGGGCCGGGCCTGGTGGTGTGGCACCCCAATGGAGGGAGGATACGCAGCCTCATCCAGGACTACTGGCACGACCTGCACTACAGGCGCGGCTACGATATAGTTTACTCGCCCCACATTGGCCGCTCCCGCCTGTGGCAGACCAGCGGCCACCTGGACTTCTACAAAGATAGCATGTACTCGCCTATGGACATTGATGGGCAGGAATACTACATGAAGCCCATGAACTGCCCCTTCCACATCATGGTCTATCGCTCGGACTTAAGGAGCTACCGGGACCTTCCCATCCGCCTTGCCGAGTTGGGCACTGTGTACCGTTACGAACGCAGCGGGGTGCTCCATGGCCTGATGAGGGTCCGGGGTTTCACCCAGGACGATGCCCACATATTCTGCCGCCCCGACCAGGTGGAGGAGGAGGTCCTGGGGGTCCTGGACCTTACCTCTGAGCTTCTGGACACCTTCGGGTTTGCCGACTACGAGATTAACCTCTCCACCCGCCCGGAAAAGGCGGTGGGAGAGATGGAGATGTGGGACCATGCTACCCAGTCCCTGGCCAATGCGTTACAGGCCCGTGGGCTGGAGTACGACGTGGACGAGGGCGGCGGAGCATTTTATGGGCCAAAGATTGACCTGAAAATAAAGGATGCCATAGGCAGGTCATGGCAGTGCACCACCGTGCAGTTCGACTTCAACCTTCCCGAAAGGTTCGACCTCACCTTCCAGGGGTCCGATGGTGGGCAGCACAGGCCCTATATGGTCCACAGGGCCATCCTGGGCTCTATGGAGCGCTTCTTTGGCGTGCTCATAGAGCATTATGGCGGGGCTTTTCCCCTGTGGCTGGCCCCGGTGCAGGCGGTGGTCATTCCCATCGCCGACCGCCACACGGACTACGCTCTCCGGGTGAGGGATACCCTCAGGGGCAGGGGACTCAGGGCCGACGTGGACTCCCGGAGGGAGCGCATGAACCTGAAGATAAGGGATGCCCAGGTGCAGAAAATCCCCTACATGTTGGTGGTGGGCGATAGGGAGGAGGAACAGGGCACGGTGTCGGTGCGCCTCAGGAACGAGGAGAACCTGGGCGCTCTGGCTCTCTCGGACCTCACTGATATGATGGAGGAAGAGTCTCGCATCAGAAGGTAAAATCGGAAACCGAATTGACTAGCTTTTCGTCCTATGATATATTCTCAATAGCTTTCCATTGCCAGAGGTTCTAAAACCATTAGGAGGGATGGGGCATCGCTAGGGAATATAGGGTAAATGAGAGGATTCGAGCGCCTGAAGTGTTGGTAATAACCGAGTCAGGGGACCAGTTGGGTAAGATGACCGTCCCCCAGGCCCTGACTCTGGCCAGGGAGCGCGGGCTGGACCTGGTGGAGGTAGCTCCTACCGCAGCTCCCCCCGTGTGTCGCATTCTGGATTATGGGAAACTCCGTTACCTCTACTCCAAGAAGGAGAGGGAAGCCAAGAAGACCCAGAAGAACACCGAGCTTCGAGAGGTACGGATGCGTCCCCACATAGGTGAACATGACCTGAGTGCCAAAGTCCGCAAGGTCAAGGAACTCATAGACGATGGAGCCAAGGTAAAGGTAGCCGTCGTATTTCGCGGGCGGGAGGTCACCCACCCTGAACTGGGCGTATCTCTCCTCAGGCGGGTGGCCGATGAAGTACAAGACGAGGCCCACCCGGAGAGGCCCCCGGGCAGAGAGGGCAGGGCCATGTCCATCGTGCTGGCGCCCGGGGCCAGGAAAACGGATAGGAAGGTTGAAGAAGCAGGAAATGCCCAAGCTGAAAACTCATAAGGGGGCCAAGGCCCGTTTCCACGTCACTGGGACAGGTAAGATCATGCGTCGGAAGAGGATGAGCAGCCACCTGCGCCGCAAGAAGACCAAGAGTGTGCGCCGCCAGTTTCTTGGCAAAATTCCCCTGGACAAGAGCGACCTCAAGCGGATTGAGCGTCTCATTCCCAACGACCTATAGCCCCACACCTGTAAGAAGTTTAGAAATACCGTTATCGGAGTGATACTTTGACAAGGGTAAAACGTGGTGTCACCAAACACCGCCGACACAAGAAGGTATTATTGGCAGCCAGGGGATTTCGCGGGTCTTCCCATCGGAACTATAAGTGGGCCAAGGAGGCCCTGATCCACGCTTGGAGCCACGCCTACCGCCACCGCCGGGAGAGGAAGGGCGACTTCCGCAGGCTTTGGATTCTCAGGATAGGGGCGGCCAGCAGACAGTTGGGCCTTACCTACAGCCAGTTCATCAATGGGTTGAAGAAAGCCGACATGGAGATTAACCGGAAGATGCTTTCGGAAATGGCGGTCCGCGACCCCCAGGGCTTTGAGAAGTTGGTTGCCATTGCCCAGCAGCACCAGGCTGACTAGCTACCCATATTAGGGCACGTCAGTTTTCATCCAGGCGTCCTCAACCACAAATAGGTGAGGACGCCTGGATGTGTGTTATCGTCTCCGCCTTTCCACCTCTAGGCCGGCAGGACCAGGCCCAATCCCCGCGAGCTAGAATGACGCCATCCTCATGGACAGCCTCTACACCCTCAGATGCCGGATAGTGGGACGCAGCATTCCCAGCCATACCGCAAAGGCCAGAGATATTACGGCCCCGCCGGCTACGGCTATGCGCCAGTCCAGGGCATCGGCTACCAGCGCTGTGGGCAGAGCGCCCACGTACATGAACGATGCACCCATCATCCACAGGCTCAATACCCGCCCCTGTACCTCAGAGGGTACTGTGAGTTGTAGCACCGTAGTCCCCACGGCGACGTAGCTCATGCTTCCCATGCCCACAAATATCAGGATAGCCCAGGACACCCAGTACCAGGGGGAAAAGGCGAACAGGACCAGAGAGATGCAGAACATGGTGATGGTGCCGAGGAGCAGCCGGTTCTTGTAGGGCGTGTTACCCAGCGAGGCAAGGATCAGGCTCCCCAGCAGAGAACCCAGTCCCGCAGCCATTATCAGCAGCCCTGCCCCACTGGCATCCGCCCCCAGCACGTCCTTGGCAAACCCGGGCATGACCTGCATGTGGGGCATCCCGAAGAATCCGAACGCGAACCCTATACCTATGACGCTAAAGGCTACGGGGGTTGCCCAGAAGTACCTCAGCCCCGTTGCCAGGTCTCCCAGTATTGCACCGCTTCGGGCCTCCCTTTTCTGCAAGGTGACTCCCCTGATTAGTAAGAGACACATAGTGCCCGCGAAGTAGCATCCTACGTTGAAGAACAGGGCGGGACCCAGACCTGCCACGTCAATGAGGACCCCGGCTATGGCCGGCCCTATGATGCGCCCGGTGTTCATCACCAGCATGGTGAGGGACACGGCGTTCATCAGGTTTTCCCTGTCCACCATGTCGGCGACCATAGCCATACGAGCGGGCATATTCATCGCCTGAATGGTCCCCAGTATGAAGGCCGTCGTGTAGATGTGCCACACCGCCACCAGGTTGGCCTGGGTCAGGACGGCGAGAGCAAGGATTAGCACGGTTACGATAGCTTGGCAGGTGAACAGCAGCTTGAGCCGGTTTATACGGTCGGCGAAGACTCCGCCAAATACCATCAGGGCCAGGTTGGGCATCCCATACAGGAAGATTACCAGGCCCAAGCCCGATCGAGACCCGGTCTCCTCCAGTATCATCCAACCCAGGATCAGGAACTGCATCCCCATTGCCATGGACTGCCCCGTGGCGCTTAGCCACAGTAAGCGAAAGTTGCGATGGCGGAGGGCGCGAAACATCCTTAGCTTCTGTCCCACCGTCGTAATCTGCCCAATGGATACTGGCATCTATCTCCTTAGCTGGACTTTGTACAAAGGTAGCCGAAAACCAACGGGCAAGGTAAACTCTGGTCTAACCACGACGAAAGGCCAGAAATGCTCACCTTGCCTGCTCATTTTATAGACCTTTTGCAGCCCTTCAGTCAACTGTTTCATCCCAGGACCTGGACCAAAGCCCAGTTGCTCCTCCTCGGCGCCATCCTCTCCCCAGGCAAGCGCACGATAACTTCCGCTTTGCGGGTCTTGGGATTAGCCCAGGACCCCGGTCTCGCCAAGTACCACCACTTCCTCAATCGGGCCACCTGGTGTCTCAGGGCGCTGAGTAAGCATCTCTTCTTTCTCATGCTTCACCATTTCGACTCAGCCCAAGGTCCTCCGGTCTTCGGCATTGACGAGACCCTAGAACGTCATCGGAAACCCAGGATTCGGGCCTGGGGCATCTATCGGGATGCCGTGGCTTCTAGCCACAGCCATTTGGTCAAAGCTAGTGTCTTGGCCTGCGTTGGGTCTGCCTGATGTGGCTGACCACCATACCCTGAGTCCACTGGACTCGGGTGTTGAGACCCAGCGCCAATGGTCAGACCCGGCCATCGCTCGTACCACTCCGTTGCTCTTCGGGCTGTTCTCCTGAGTAACTCTGGCGGCCCGCCGCCTGGGGTCTGGGGAAACCATACCCACTCGGACTGCCGCCTGGTATCACAAGCCCCTGCCCACTTTCTCCGATGCCATCGCTTTGATGCGCCAACACCCGTGGTATCATTCAGGAATTTTTCCATGTCCCCTCAACCACCGGACATGGTGGAAATTCCTACCTCTCTCCTGTTCTCCCTGGTTGAATCCGCTTGTTATGCCGCTTGAATGTACAAAGTCCAGCTTAGCTAGTGTTTCAAAAGCCCCCTCTCCTTGGGGAGAAGGGGTAAGACGAGGAGAAAACCAGCAAGCGGTGGGGGGCCGATAGATAATTGGGCTATGCCACACCATTCAAGGTGTGGTAGAGCGGGAGCTTTGGCCCCCCTCTGAAGCAACGGGAGCCTAGTGCGCAGCGCAGGCACAGCCGCCGCCTGCGCAAGAGGGGCAGCCGCCGCCCATGCTGGGTATGTAGCTAAGCTCCCCGTCATCGCCGGTAGTTACTGCCGAAAACAGGGATATGGCCCGACGCGCAGGCTGCCCACAGCGCAGGCAGTCGGCCCCGACTGAACTCATTGATTGCAGCTTGTCAAACTTGTACTCACATGTGGCACAAACATACTCGTAAATAGGCATGTCCTCTAACCTCTCAAGTTATTTCTGACAGAACAAATCTATCCCATACCGGAGCGGTAGTCAAGGCGTGGATTTCATGTCCGGCTGTCACCCGAGGTTGCAAATTTTGATGCACTTTGTAGTACAATGGTAACAATTGAATCAGGCTGATAGGTTCCCACCCTCCACGGGTTGAGACGAGGGGGAGACGGGTTGAGTGTTCAGGATAATTTGATGCCGGGGGAGCAAATCCTGTCCGAGTGTAAGCCCTTCTATGCTACCTCTCGGCGTATAATTCGGTACGACGAGAGAGCAACACGCGAACCCATGGTCGAGGTTGCCTACCAGCAACTCGCCAGCGTGGAACTGATGCGGACCCCCAGCCATCCGGTAATGGTGATGGGCACCATCATTTTCCTCGTCGCCGTATTTCTCACCTTCTCCGGTATCATCGTCATTACCTCCATCCCCGCAATGCTGGCGGGAGCCGTGCTGCTTGCCCTTGGCGCCAAGGGCAAATTTGGATATTATCAGCTACACTTCCATAATACCCGTTCCGCCAGGGAGTACGAGCCCCGGCCCGATTGGTGGGGCGCTTCCCTCCGCAATCTCATAGAGAATATGGGATTGAGCACGCCCAAAGAGAAAGCCTTGTGGCAACTGGACTACGCAAGGGCAGGGAGCTTCATCGCAACAGTGAGGAACATTGTGGGGGAGCTTCCAGAGATATAGGACCGCTCAGATTAATAATCAAATCTCTACGTACACCGTGTCTCCCTTGATCCTGACCGCATAGGTGAGTATGTCGTCGGATGGTGGGCCTGAAATTAGCTCGCCGGTGCGTACATCATACTGGGCGAAGTGCAGGGAACATTCCACCCTGTAGTCCTGCAAGGCGCCCCTGGACAAAGGGACGCTCTGATGGCCGCACTCATCGGCCAGGGCATAAAAGGTCCCCCCGACGTTCGCCAGAAGAAGCCTCTCATGCTCCGCCAGCACCCATTTCATCTGACCCGGGGGAAGCTCTGTGACTTTAGCCACAGGTACGAGTCTACCCATAGTTATATATAGCCCGTCTTGATGATGCCTTTCGACAGGTGGAAGGAGCGGATGGCGCAGGCCGGGCTACTCCGGTCCGGTGATGGCATAGAGGTATCCGTCGTTGGATACCACGTACATTGTATCCCCAACCACAATGGGGTTGCCGTTAATCTGTGCCCAGGTAGGGCTGTCGGGGTCGCCCAGTGGGTGTCCGGCAGCCTGCCAGGGTACGAACTTCCACAGGGTTTCTCCGGTGTTGGTATCCAGGCCAAGGACGGTGCCGTCCTGAGCGCCAACCAGGAGGGTTTCTCCCGCCACTATCGGCTCCGCCGTGAGCCTGGTACCGAGGTCGTTTTCCCACCTCGTCCTGCCTGTGGCTGCCTCCATCGCGACGACCTTACCCCTGGAAGTGTGAGCGAAGACCGTGTCGTGGGCGACGGCAGGAGTCCCGGATATTTCGCTGCGTAGGTTCCTGCCCCACACTGTGCCCTTCTGCTGGGGAAGACGGTCAAGGATGCCCCATGCCGCAAAGTTTATCTTCCAGAACCATATTGCCCGCTCGAAGGGGTATGTGATTGCTGTCCGGTCAAATGCCCATAGTGATCCGCCGTTGTTCCCGACGTAAGCCATGTCCCCGTAGATGGCCGGCCCCCCCTGGATGGGACGGCCAGCATCGTAAACGAAGCGCTTGAGTCCGGTCTTGGTATCTATGACGTTGACGACTCCATCCTGGGATACAACCACCACGGACTCTTTGTCCTCAACAGCCCCATAGGCTACAGAGGCGACTATCCAGTCGCTGACCTCAAACTCCCACCGCTTCTCGCCGGTGGAGACATCTATAGCGTAGACCATCCTGTCTCCTGCTCCGATGTACACAGAGCCATTTATCACAATCGGAGAGGCAAACACCGGCGCATTTAATGGTGTACTCCACACGGTTTCTCCCGTGTCTTTATTGAGGGCCGTCACTACCCCGGGCCGTACCGCGACGATCACCATGTCCTCGACAACGGCAGGAGTCGAGTCTGAAGGATAGAGAATATCCCGTCTCCAGATTTCCTCGCCGGTTTCCTGGTCGAGGGCCACCGCAAACCCGTCCTCGGTGGCTACGTAGATGCGGTCGCCCACCACAGCAGGTGTCGCGGTTATACTCCTGCCTTCGGGAGAAGCGTACTCCCATTTCACCCGTGCAGGCACCGGAGCTTGATCGGGTGTATAGCCATTGTTCTCTACGCTGCGCCTGGCTGTGGGCCAAAGGGGTGCGCCGGGGGAGCCGATGTTGGCGGATATAGTGGTGGTGGCGCCGGGAGGATTGGGGCCAATTTCGAAAAATACCACAATACCCCACATGGTAAAGCCAATAGCGGCAGCCAGGATGAAGGAGTAGCGTATCAGGCGGCTCCTCAGAAACTTGAGACGGTGGCGCCGGGCCTGAGTCTCTCCCTCATCCCTGTTGACGGCGGTCAGTCCGCCGAGGTACATGAAGCAACTTCTGCACCTTCGGGCATCACCGGGGTTAATCTGACCGCATATTCGGCATACTCGGACCTGTTCCTGTTCCACGGAAAATGCTCTCTTTCAATAAATATGGATGTATAGGGTGAGAAAGTTCAGGCGCTCACTATTCTGCCGGGCGTAGGCATCACTTGCCTATCGGAGGAAAGCCGCGAAGGTAATGACCACTCGTCCACTCTAAGCCCTACACTACAGACAACGTAAGTCTTGGACTCATACGGACCAGGTGTGGGGATAGGCTAGATGAATCAATATCTTATCACACGACCACTGTTAGCGGTTGCTAACATATAGGACACAGGGCCACGGCCCTACCACATGCGCCTCTTCCGGTGTGAAACAGCTATTTGAAACGGGATTTCAGCCGGCGCATGACAGGACCGCTATATTGTCTAATAGTGTACCAGATTCTAAAACCCTTGCCAATATAAGCGTAGCCTTGGTCCGCTACCCTTCAGTTATTCGGGAGGATTCAAAAAATGGTCAAATAATGGCTATTTTTCTTCTTTACCACTTTACTTTTTGTTATGTATAATGCTGGCGCATGGTCATGCGAATAGTAGGTGGTATAGCCAAGGGGAAAAAACTGAGAGGGGCTACAATCTCCGAGGCACGGCCAACCTCGGAGTTGGTGAGGGGAGCTATTTTCAACGTCCTCGGTCCTTTAGACCTCAGACCAACTAGGGTTATAGACCTGTATGCAGGCTCCGGGTCTCTGGGCACGGAGGCGCTGAGCAGAGGCGCTACCTGGGCAGACTTCGTAGAGCGCCATCCGCGTCAGTGCGCAGCCATCAAAGAGAACCTGACGGTCACCGAGTTCTCACACCAGGCCCAGGTTTACTGCATGAGTGTTGACAAAGCGTTGAACATCTTGACGGGTCCATACCAACTGGTGCTCATGGACCCTCCCTATAAGCTGACAACCCTGGGTGAAGTCCTGGATACTCTGGCCGGGGCCAAGCTCTTGGAGGAGGACGCCACCGTGGTGGTAGGGCACTCAAAGAGGCTGGTCTTGGCAGAGGGATACCAGGGTCTGATCCAGGTGGGACACTATCGTTACGGTGACAGCGTGGTGGATTTTTTTAGGATGGGAGGCCCATAATGGCGGTAGCCCTATACCCCGGGACCTTTGACCCCGTAACCCTGGGCCATGTAGATATAACCGCCAGGGCGGCATCCATATTCGAGAAGGTCATAGTGGCTGTGTATGCCACACCGTCCAAGAACCTATTGTTCACGACGGAGGAGAGGGTGGACCTATTCCGCAAGTCTGTGGAGCACCTGCCCAACGTAGAGGTGGCGGAATTCACAGGGCTTGTCGTGGAATCAGCCCGCATTCTTGGGGCAAACGTGATAGTGAGGGGCCTTCGCAGCGGCTCGGACTTTGAGTACGAGTTTGAGATGGCGTACATGAACAAAAAGCTGGCCCCGGACGTGGAGTTGGTCTGCTTTATGGCAAGCTTGTCCTACCAGTATGTAAGCTCCAGCCTGCTTAAAGAGGTTATCGGGCTGGGCGGCGACGTGGAAAGCCTGGTCTCATCACGGGTGCTCGAGGCTGTAAAGGAAAAAATGGAATCTCGGTAGTAGGGTTACGAATTGGGTATGGGAGGAAGTATGATGGATATTAGCAACCTCATTGATATGTTGGATGCCCTGGTAAACACTAGCTCCAAGATGCCGGGAACTCGTAGCAGAATGGTGGATGAGGAAAAGATCATGGACCTGATCCAGCAGCTACGACTGGCCGTGCCACAGGACATAAGGGCCGCTCAGGAGGTCATCGAGAGGAAGGACGCCATCCTCAATCAAGCCCAGATTGACGCCAGGACCACCAGAAACTCGGCAGAAGCGGAGTTCAGGTCGAAAGTGGACCAGCATGAGGTAGTAGCCGCGGCCCGTAAGAAGTCGGAAGAGATGACCACCGACTCTGAACGAAGGATCAAGAGGCTTGCCGACCAGGCCGAAGCCGAAGCCCGCAACAGCCGCGCAGAGGCCGATGCTTACGTGACCCAGTCTCTGCGAAAACTGGAGAGGGAGATGACTTCGGTGCTGAGCGCCGTCAGAAACGGACTGGAGGCCCTGGGCGCCAACGCGCGGGTGTAATAAACTACTCCCCATGGCGTCATCTCGGCCACGGAGGAGACACAGAACATGCTGTCAGCTATCTATCAGCTCTACGAGGAGTTATTGGCAGAGGTGGACCGGGAGTTCGACAGGGTCCGCAGCATCTTCTCCGAGAGGATGCAGTGCCGCAAGGGTTGTAGCAGTTGCTGTAGTCAGCTATTCTCTATAAGTGCAGTTGAGGCCGCCTATATCTCCAAGGCGGCCAAACAATTTGGTCCCCAAGAGCGGGAAGACATGCGCCGGAAGGCAAGGGCCTATCTGGCAGAACTAACGGGCTCGGAGGTTGACGAGACTCAGAGCATTGATGAGCATACCCGGATAATCAAAAGCGCCCTGGACAGATTGGCAGGCGTGCACCACATCCCATGTCCTGCACTGAGGAACGACGCCTGCACCATATACGACCACCGGCCCATCATAGCCCGCAAGTATGGGATACCTCTCTGGAACCCTAAAAGACCCAACATCCTCCAGGCTTGCGAGCTCAACTTCAAGCCCGGGGAGGTAATCGAGGCAGACGGCCTGGTAGAGCCCCAGGTAGAGTTGGAGTACCGATGGCTGGCCCTGAAGACCAGCGTTCACGAGGAGCTTGACCTGCCTGAGGTGGTGGCTACGGTTGCCTCGGCCATCTTGTTTGACTATGAAGCCTTGCTGGAAGAGAAGATCGCCCGGAAGACAGGATAAAATGTATTAAGGTAGTGCATTATGACCACAGGTAGGGAAGGGACCATCCCCATGCTGCTGCCCAGGGAGAAGCCGCTGCTGATGATCCTGGACGGCCATGCCCTGGTACACAGGTCGTTCCGCGCCATCAGTGTCCGCCAGAACCTCACGGTAAGCAAGACCGGGGAGGACGTGACCGGCGTCTATGGGTTCAGCAACACCTTCTTGAGGGCTATCCAGGAGTGGTCGCCCACCCACTGCGCCATCGCCTTCGACCTGCCTGCGCCCACCTTCCGCCACTTGCAATACCCGGACTACAAGGCACACAGGCCCGAGACCCCCCCGGAACTGCGACCCCAATTTGATCGCGCAAGGGAACTGATGCGGGCCTTCAACGTGCCCGTATTTGAAGTGGAGGGGTACGAGGCCGACGACGTGATTGGCACCCTCTGCCGGATGGCGGAGGAGCAGCAGATGGAGACCGTCATCCTGACCGGGGACACGGACACCTTCCAGCTAGTCTCCCCCTGGGTGAGGGTAGACCTCCACCACGGCGCCCAGGAAAAGAAAGTCTATGACGAAATAGCGGTCCGGGAACGCTACGGCGGCCTGGTCCCCGCGCAGCAGCCCGACCTCAAGGCCCTCAAGGGCGACCCTTCGGACAACATCCCCGGCGTCCCCGGCATTGGGGACAAGACTGCTATCAAACTCCTGGTGGAATACGACACCCTTGAGGGTATCTATGAGCATATAGACGATGTAAAACCCAACAAAGCCAGAGAGTCCCTCCGGGCCAACAGGGACACCGCTTTCCAGGGCAGGGAGCTTACCACCATTGTGAGAGACGCCCCGG
Source organism: Dehalococcoidia bacterium (assembly GCA_965219725.1). Classification (GTDB taxonomy): domain Bacteria; phylum Chloroflexota; class Dehalococcoidia; order Lucifugimonadales; family JAGWBF01; genus CBDCOF01. Next base: position 682,415 of record CBDCOF010000001.1, read on the forward strand.
TAGAGTTGGACGTGGAGCAATGCCGCTTCTGGAACTACAACAGGCGGGACGTGGTTGACCTGTTCCGGGAGTTGGAGTTCGCCAGAGGGATAGTATCCAGAGTGCCGGACCCCCTGGAGACCTCCAAGCCTCCGGCAGAGGCCGCGATTCCCAGGGTGGTAGAAACGCCTTCTTCCGAGGAGTACCGGGTGGTGGATACCCGGGAGAAGCTGGACAGTCTGATAGAGGCCCTCACCGGCGCCGGGAGTTTCGCATTTGACACGGAGACCACCAGCACCGACGCAATGAGGGCGGACCTGGTGGGGTTGAGCTTCGCCACTTCCCCCGGCCACGCCTGGTATGTCCCGGTGGGCCACCGGGACAGCGAACAGCTTCCCCTTGAGGAGGTGCTGGCGAGGCTGAGGCCCATCCTGGAATCCCCACAATTGGGCAAGACCGCCCACAACGGCAACTATGACCTCACTGTGATGGGCAGGTACGGCGTTGCCGCCGCCAACATGGACTTCGACACGATGATTGCCGCCCATCTCATGGGGAAGGAGAGGGATGCGCTGGGCCTGAAGAACCTGGCCTTGGACATGCTGAACGTGGAGATGGAGAAGATTACCGACCTGATAGGCACGGGCAAGAAGCAGATAACTATGGACAAGGTGCCGGTGGACAAGGCTGCTCATTACGCCTGCGCCGATGCCGACATGACAGTCCGCCTCCGCAGCCTCCTGGAGGAAGACCTGCGCCGGGATGGGTTCTGGGAAGTGTTTTCAGGGCTTGAGATGCCCCTGGTGCCGGTCCTGGTGACTATGCAGAGCCACGGAATATCCCTGGACCCAGGGGCGCTCCACGAGATGTCCGTGGGCTTGGAACAGCATCTAAAGGAATTGGAGGAAGTCATATACGGCTTGGCGGGGCATATCGTCAACCTCAACTCGCCCCAGCAGTTGAGCGACCTCCTCTTCAACGAGTTGGGCCTGCCCAAGACCAAGCGCACCAAGACCGGGTATTCCACAGATGCCAACTCCCTGGAGTTCCTCAAGGGCGCGCACCCGGTGATAGACCGGATTCTGGAATACCGCCAGCTGGGCAAGCTCAAGGGCACCTACCTGGACTCCCTGCCCCAGATGATAAATCCTCACACGGGTAGGCTGCACACCAGCTACAACCAGACAGGCTCCACCACCGGCAGGGTATCCAGCAGCGACCCCAATCTTCAGAACATCCCCGTGCGTACCGAGTTGGGCAGGCAGGTGAGAAAGGCTTTCCTGGCTGAGGACTCCCCCAAGTGGCTCCTTCTGTCCGCCGACTATTCCCAGATAGAGTTGAGGGTACTGGCCCACCTCTCCCAGGACGAGGGCCTCCTTGATGCCTTCCGCAAGGGCGAAGACATCCACTCGGCCACCGGCTCCCTGATGTACGACGTGCCCATAGACCAAGTGACCGCCGACATGAGGCGCATCGCCAAGGTGCTGAACTTCGGCGTCATCTACGGGCTTTCCCCCTATGGCATCTCCCAGCAGACCGAGTTCAACCCCGAGGAGGGCCAGAAGTTTATCGAGACCTATTTCAGCAAGTACCCCGGCATCCGCGGCTACATCGAGTTGGTCAAGGAGCAGACCAGGGACGACAGGTACGCATCCACCGTGATGGGCCGCCGCCGTTACCTGCCCGACATCAACGCCCGCAACCACAACGTGCGCCAGGCTGCCGAGCGGGCGGCGGTGAATATGCCCATCCAGGGCACCGCAGCAGACATAATGAAGCTGGCTATGATACGGATGCAGCGCCGGATAGAGGAGGCCTCCCTGCGGACCCGGATGCTCCTCCAGGTGCACGACGAGCTTATGTTTGAGGTCCCCGTAGAGGAACAGGACGCGCTGACGGAGATAGTGCACCAGGAGATGCCCAGCGCCCTGGAGCTATCCGTCCCCCTGGTGATGGAGGTGAAGAAGGGCGCCACCTGGGGGGACCTGGAGTAAAGCTAATGGCCGGTCATGTTATTAGCCGTTTTGCATATTCTATGAACTCCTGACGCTTCTCACTGTTTGCCAGGAGCTCTATCAGATTAAAGTCCTGGTTCACCAGCCGGTCGTCGTCTATCCGCCGTCTTACCTCGGGAGTAATGCTGCTTGCCAGATAGACGTTTACTACTCGACTATTCTCACTAACGGCCGCCTCGAAGGACTTCATTGCCGCGCCATAACGCTCAAGAGCGCCGGCAGGGTCAAGGCCATATTTGATCTCAATAGTGCTTATCAGCCGTCCTTGTCCATCACGGATAGATACGTCAGGCTCACTGCCAAATCTGATAGTGTAGCCATTGACGGTATCCAACCCTCTGATATTCTCAGATGACGGCGCCGCCTCGGAATAGGGTACATGTGACCCGTCCGGGCCGATGACGTTCTCTACCAGCCTGCTTTCTATGAAGCTGCCCACAAGTAGTTCCTTGACCCTGCGGCTGCCTTCGCTACCAATCTCATTTCGCCAGGAACCGTTTATCTGGGTGCCGAGGTTGAGCAGAGCAGCGACCCTGGCGTTTTCCAGGGTCCAATTGGGATCGGAGTCTATGAGCAAACTGATGAGGCTGTTGAGCACGCTGGATATACCCTGCGCTCTTGACCGACTCAAGTTAGATGCCTTGCCTTCCTCCAAAGCCTTGGTTGAATAACCGGCCAGCCGTTGAAGTCCTTTCTGTGGAAGAAGGGCCAGGCATCGGTAGTATGTTATGAGGGCAGGCGTCTGTCGAATTACTTCAGGGTGGCAGAATACAAGGGTCTGCACTACCCCATCGCTCTCAACGCGCCTCCAAGCCGCATCGGAGATGCCCAGGTTTTGTGGCTGCGTCCAGTCCAAGCCGGGGCGGCCAGCTTGCTGTTCAGCCAAGGCCAGTAAGGATGTCCATTGAGAATGGACTCGATAGAAGAAAGAGGAGCGAAGCGCATACCTGGTCTGCTCGGCCTCGCGTTGGAAGTCCTGCTGGGTCATAGCTTCCTCCACACCACAACGCTTTCTCGTACCGGAACGCGCCCATAGCGGCCCATCTGCTGGGAGCTGTTGCCTTTGTAGCGGGCCACAATGATTTCTTCCGCGACAAACCCGTGCCGCTCCGCAATCTCGGAAAGCGCCAGGTCAACGGGCACCATCTCCCCCTCGAAACGGACGTTGTCCACTACCAGGGCTACCCTGGCGCCCGGCGCCAGTATCCTGCTCCATTCGGTTATAGCCTTTTCCATATCAACAAAATATGCGGTAATCATGTGTGGGATGCGGGGATTGTTGAGCTTCTTATACTTGAGGTTTGTAACTACTTCGGCCACTACGGGATGAGCCGGGGCGTCCTCACCGGATGACTTGGACTCTATGTGGGAGCGTAAAATGCCGAAGCGTATATCCTTCAATTCCTCGAAGCTCTTCACAAAGTGAAAGCAAAGCTCCAGGCAATAGCTCCTGGTATAGTCGTACCGGTTGGCGTAGGGGGGTGAGGTAATGAGGACGGTAGGCGGGGTGGAGATGGGTATCCCTCTCAGGTCTCGAGTGTCAGCGTCTAGGACTTTGGGCAGACTGTTTGGCCTGCCGGATATACTATGCCAGCCCTTGCCAGCGGCAATAATGTCTTCCTCGGCCTGAAGGACCTTGTTCAGCAGGGCGTCATCCGGGTCCGCAGGCTGCTTGTCCTTCTTGACCCTGAGAAACTGCCCGTCATTGGAGGTATAGCTTGCAGGCCCGAGGATGGAAAAGAAAATGAGGAGAAATACATCCTTCAGGGGATGCTCCAGGCTGTCAATAGCGGTTTTCCACTTTCGCAGGCGCGTGAGGGTATCCTCATCGAAGGCAATGGAGAGCAACGGCACATCATTGGCTATATCAGCAGGTGGAAGGTCGTCCACCTGGGACTTGAGCCTTCGGAAAGCGTCGGAAATATCTCCTTCGCTGATACTGTGGAATACCGGCAGGGTCCTGGCAATAAATGCCGCCAAGGGCAGTTTCTCAACGCCAATGGACGGTATCCCTCGGAGCATGGATGCGAATAGGCTGGTCCCCATGCCGGCAAAGGGGTCGAATACCACGTCTTTCCCCGGAGACACCCCAAAGTAGTCCAGGAAGCGGTTTACGAACTCCAGGGAGAAGGCCTCTTTATACCTGTAAAGCCTCAAGAACGGCACGGACTTGTTGCCCACGTAGGATACCAGGGAGCCCAGCTTGAGTTCCTCGCGGATGATGGGCCTGTACCTGTCCTCAATCCTCGTGCGCTCCGATTCAAGGCTGCCGGACTTGTCCTCCGATCCGTCGAACAGACTGTCTCTAGCGTCTTTAGTCAATATTTCTCCCTATACAAGAACTCCCCAGCAGTATAGCACAAATATTCTGTATGAGTACCCCAGTCATTCCTGTTGCCGCAGGAATAACGGGTCCCGCAGCCTGGGGGAGTAGTTGCGAAGTCACCCATAGCGCTGCCCCTGGATTCCGGCCTACGCCGGAATGACGAATGGGGGAAGGCCCCCAAGGTTGCGCAGTGCATGTCAGTAGAATTGTAGCGTAGTTAAGATGGTCTCAGAAATCTCATTGGGTGCGGGTTTTCTCGTAACTTTGATTATAGAGGAAAGAGGAGCGAAGCGGATACCTGTGCCAACCAGTTATGTCCTTGGGCCGGCCAGGGATAGGAGGGTCTCCACGTAGCGCTCCGGGGCGTGCTCGGTGATTACCAGTTCGTAGCTGCGCCGCCCCATCTCCACCAGCCTCTCCCGGTCCCTCAATATTTTGTCCATAGACGCCGTCAAGTCGTCCAGGTCGTCGGTGCGGAATACGAAGCCGTTCTCGCCGGGCCGGACGTAGCAGCTGGTGCCATTCCCTTCACTGCATACGACGGGAAGGCAATGGGACATCGCCTCCAGGTGGGAGACCGCCGCCTGCTCATCCCGGCTGGCCAGGACAAATACGTCGTGCTTCCGATACTCCTCCTGCACTTGGGCAAAGGGCAGATTGGTCTTGAAGTCAACCCTGTCCTCCAATCCCAGGGCCTTGCAGTGGCCTCTGACATCCTCAAGCTCCCGTTGATGGTCCGGCGTGGAGCACTCGCCGATAATGGTAGCCCTGACTGGGTAACTCTCTGAAAGCCTGCCCACGGCTTCGAGGAACAGGCGGTGGTTCTTGCGGGACTGGAACTTGCCTATGACCAGGAGGTTGACGGCGTCCCGGTCAAACCACCGCTTCTCCTGGGGACTGGTCTGGGGATCAATCACGAAGGGCACATAGTGGAGTCTGCCAAAGGCCGGCCCGTGTTGATTGTGGGAGCCAAGGACGGGCGTCATCCATTGGGCCCTCGCTGCCCAGAGGCTGAAGGAATGTACGAGCCTTTTCCACCGCTTCAATTGGCGGTGCTTTGGCGCCTGGTTGTAGAACACCGGCCGGGCGCCAATGAGCCTGGCTGCCAGGACGGAAAGCAGGCCATAGGCAGTGAGGGGGTCCCTGACCACCACCGCCGAGGGCCGTCGCCGCCGCATCTCCCTCCAGAACTTGAGGACCGGCGAGATGCCGCCCGTGGGTATCCCGCCGCCTTCCGGTATGCCGACGAGGTTTTTGCCGATGCACCTTCCTACCAGGCGGCGGAGGGTGTCGTAGGCTGCCGAGTAGCCCAGCACCGTCGGAGACAGCGCCGTGTATTCCTCGCTCTGCCCCCGTGCAAGGGCGAGAAAGGACACCTCGTGTCCAGCTTCCAGCAGGGCCTTTATAGGGAAGTGCTGGTTGGTATGGTATCTTGGGGCTGTGTAAACGAAGCGCATATCTGTCCCTTATAATACTATAATATTAGTGTAAGTGGTGAGCCTTGAACTTACATGATCAACCATCATTGACAGTGGATGAAAATGTGGTAGCATTTACATATCTTGGTCGCTGTTAGGTAGGGACCTATAGGTTGGTCTTACGTCATAAGGCCCGCACCGCGATAGACTTAGGAATACTCTGAATAAGTCCGTGAATTGCCGTTGCCCAGATATGGGAAATGGTCGTTCTGACGACTTGTTCAGAGGCTCCTTAGCTGTCTCTGTTACTATCATCTGGTTGGTGGTTGGCTTGGGAGTATGGTACGAGACTGATTACGCGGATAGGGACTCGCGGGCGGAGACGATAACTTCTATCTTCCAGTGGTTGGGCATAGCGCCTGCTATGGCCGTCACAGTAATAGCTACTTGGGAGGCTCCTATGGTATTGGCAGCGCTGTACAACGATGCGGTGAGAAGGCAAATTTATCAAGCGGTGTACCAGTGGAACGAAGAAAGGAAAAGGGCGGAAGCCAAGGGTGAGCCTTTTACCAAGCCTCTGCCTATTGACTACAACCTTATCAATGTTAACAATCCTGATACCGATGGTAAATCTGAGTAGAGGTACTCCGCAACGGGCTTCGCATTCATCTCCACAAAGGTTCCTATCCTCGGGGTAGGAACCTTTGTCATGCTCGACCTTAGCCCTTCCTACCAGGCGGCGGAGGGTGTCGTAGGCTGCCGAGTAGCCCAGCACCGTCGGAGACAGCGCCGTGTATTCCTCGCTCTGCCCCCGGGCGAGGGCAAGAAATGATACCTCGTGCCCCGCTTCCAGCAGGGCCTTTATGGGGAAGTGCTGGTTTGTGTGGTATCTGGGGGCCGTGTAAATGAAGCGCATATCTGCTCCATGGGGAGTGATAGGGTCCGCTATTTACCGGTCACTTTAATCGTAACCAGTGCTCACAATACGCTCTCCCTCACCGCATCGGTAAACTGCTCAATGCGTCGTTCCCACGTGTGATTCTTGAGGACATGAGCATGGGCAGCCTCAACTATTGCCAGGCGCTCGTCCTCGTGGTCCAGGTAATAGAAGAGCCTGTCATCGAAGTCGCTGAGGTCAGGATCGAACATTATACAGTGGGCCTTATCTTCAAACAGCCCGTCGTATGCATCCGACCTGTTGCAGAATAGGAGAGTCTTTGAGGCCATAATTTCGTAGAAACGGGTCCCCACAAGGTCAAGGGCGCTGGGAGTAGATAGCCATATCTTGCTCCGATTTAACAGCCTGGCATATTCCCTTCCTGTCGGCAGCCGGAAGACTGGCAATCGCCCTCTCTCGCCTTCCAGCCAGAAGAGCCTGATGCGCCAGTACCGGGGCGATTTGACCGGCCAACGGTAGAAAAGACGATTTTTGACCCTTAATCTGACGTCAGTCCATTGGTCTTGCAAAGCCCCCGAGAATCCCAGGGCATAGCGTTTCTTCTCGCCGTAATCCATGAATAACTCCGGGTCCACGGCAAAGGGGAAGTGAACGAAGGGGACTCCCACATGCTCCTGCCACCGGCTGTAGTGGTGATGCACCGTAAACACCATGCGGATACCGTTATCCCGGATGAACTGGAATTTCTTGTCGAGTTTCTTGTATTCCTTGTTGAGCACCATTACGCTGGGGATGCCTATCCTGGAGACCTGAATAGCCGGGTGTGGGTCGAACTCCGGGACACCCGTGTCCTCCAGCTCCCATCCGGCGGCAAATCATATCAGGTCCGGCTCAAAGGGGCACAGTCTCAAGACATCTTCTATGGTATGCCCTTTGTCGTAGCCTTCCAGGTCTGGGCCATACCTGAAGATACGGTGCACTCGTCCCAGCGCCTCGGTGAACTGGTGCTGGTAATATGCTCCATAGTATTGGCTGAAGTCCGGTTGCAGGACAAGGATGTTGAGCCTGCTCAAGACCATTCCCCCTTGGTAGTAATAGAGTGGACTAGACCGGCCTTGCTCGGTATCTTGCCGGCAGCAGTCGTTCTCCCACCGGGTCTGCCATCAAATTGAAAATTTCCAGGGTGGTTGCGCCCAGCAGGTATTCGTCCTCGGGCCCAAAGATAACCGGGCAAGGCCATTCACGACCGTCAATGCCGAAGCGCGCCATTCCATAGCCGTATTCCACGTCACGGCCATCGGCGAGGGTGTACCTGATTTGCTCCAGGGGTGCCAGGCTGAGTTGAGTGAGCAAAGATTCAGGCATCATCGAATGGACTGCTCCGGTATCTACCATTGCCGATACCGGGGTCAGGTCGCCGCCGCGTGGATGGCCTATGCCAATGGTAACTGTAAATATTCCCATGCGGGTCATCATATCAAAATAATGCCGTGCTTGTCTAAACTGACCTGGAAAGGCAATGGAGTATTTCGGCCCTTCTCGATTGCCCCGATTCATCATTCCGGCCTGCAACCGAATGACGGTTACGCGATGTGTGGTATTATAATGGCGTCATGCGGGGCCATGCAAAGATACCCTTGGGTCTCACTTCACGGCAATCACGTCAGTACAGCAGATGTACATCATTCATCATCAAGGAGGTCATCATGCCAGTACCGGGAACGAACCTGACCAGCTACCGGCCCCTGATTCAGGGCACCAACGGCGTCGTGGTAGCCAGCCAGCCCATGGCAGCTATGGCGGGACTGGACATCCTGCGCCGGGGCGGCAACGCCATAGACGCGGGTGTGGCCGTGGGCCTTGCCCTGAATGTGGTGCACATTGACGACTGCAACTTCCTTGGCGTCGCTCCAACCATCATGTACCTGGCCGACCGTAAGGAGGTAACTACTATAGACGGCCTGGGTGTCTGGCCCAAGGCCGCTTCTCTGGAGTATTTCCAGCGCAACCACCAGGGCCAGATTCCCGACGGCGTACTGAGGGCGCTGACACCGGCGACCCCCGATGCCTGGATAACCGCCCTGGCCCGGTTTGGCACCATGACCTTTGGAGAGGTCGCAGGCGCGGCCATTTCCCTGGCGGACAAGGGATTTCCCATGTACCGCTACCTGGCGGGCCAATTTAGCAGCAGCTTCGATAAGTACAACCGGTGGCCCACCACCGCCGAGGTCTTCCTGCCCGGAGGCCGCCCTCCCCAGGTGGGAGAGATGTTCTACCAGAAGGACCTGGCGGCTACCCTGGGCTGGATCGCAAGCGTGGAAGATGCCAACCGTTCCAAGGGCAGAGAGGCTGCCCTTAAGGCCGCAAGAGACCTGGTGTACAAGGGCGAGTTGGGCGAGAAGATTGCCTCCTTCTGCCAGGAACAGGGTGGGCTGCTGAGTATGGAGGACCTGGTGGACTACCACGTCCGCATCGAGCCGCCGGCCACCGTCAACTACCGGGGGTATGATGTGTATTCCACCGGGCCCTGGGGCCAGGGGCCGGTCTTCCCTCAAGCCCTCAAGATTCTGGAGGGCTTTGACCTGCGGGGGATGGGCCACAACTCCGCCGAGTACATCCACACCCTTACCCAGGCCCTCAACCTGGCCTTCGCGGACAGGGAGGAGCATATCGGAGACCCCGCCTTCGTGGATGTGCCTCTGGAGGAAATGATGGCAGAGGCTTACCTGAGCAAGCGCCGCGCCCTGATTGACCCCAACCGGGCATGGCCGGAGATGCCCCCGGCAGGGGACCCGCGCAGGGTAATCGCTGCCCTGGAGGGCGCTCCCAGGTCCGCCCTGGAGGCTGCGTCAGCGGTGGCGGCGACCGCCGATGATACCGCCGACACCTCCTACTTCGCGGTCATTGACAGGGATGGCAATATCTTCTCCAGCACCCCCAGCGAGGGCACCAAGTCCGGCGGCCCCATCATACCGGGCACCGGCCTAGCCTACTCCCTGAGGGGCTCTCAGTCCAAGGTGCAGGAAGGGCACCCTTCGGCCATCGCTCCTGGAAAACGGCCCCGGCTGACACCCTGTCCCGGGCTTGTGCTGAGGGACGGCAAGCCGGTGATGGCCCTGGGAGGTCACGGCGGCGACCATATCCCCCAGGGTATGCTTCAGATATTCCTCAACCGGGTGGAGTTCGGGCTGGACCCCCAGGAGGCGGTGGAGGAACCCCGGTTCTACAGCTACAACTTCCCCAATTCGTCTTTCACGTCCAACTACCAGAGGGGGGTGATGAGGGCCGAGGGCCGGATACCCGCTGAGGTGCTGGACAGGCTCCAGCAGATGGGGCACAAGGTGGAGCGCTACCCCGACTGGTGGGAAGGGTCTTCCCTCTACGGCATGATTACCCGGAATCCCGAGACGGGGGTGCTCCAGGGAGGCGCAGACCCTCGCAGCGAGGCCTACGCCGTCGGGTACTAGGGCGAGCGCACAGATTGGTATGCCAGTCTCACTATGGGGCAACCCCTTGTGGTTGCCCCTATATCCACCCGCCGTCATTCCGGCGCAGGCCTGGAATCCAGGGGCGGGGGGTGACTGCGCAACGACTACCTACGTTGCGAGACCCTGGATTCCCGCTTTCGCGGGAATGACGGTGCTGCGTGCCGCTTATTTTCACAGTAATTACCCATGCCCCTACGGGCCACATACGAGGATGAAAATTGTACTGCCTCCCTACCGTCACTCCCGCTTTCGCGGGAGTCCACCGCCCCGCCCCTGGATTCCGGCCTACGCCGGAATGACGATAGGTGTCTATTTTCATGGTAATTGCCCATGCCCCTGCGGGCCACATACGAGGATGAAAATGGTACGGCTCCCTCACCGTGATGCTCCCTTCACACCCTTCTCATCCCCCACGCTCACTTTATCTGTCACTCCCGCGAAAGCGGGAGTCCACCACCCCACCCCTGGATTCCGGCCCCGTATCGGGGTACGGGGCCGGCTCTGCGCCGGAATGACGGTTTTGAGGGATGCCGCACCCTCCAGGGTGCGGGTAGGAGACCTGCCGCCGACTATTTTCTTAATAATTCCCCATGGCCTTGCGGGCCACATACGAAGATGAAAATGGTCGGCCTCCCAACCGTCATTCCGGCGTAGGCCGGAATCCAGGGGGGTGGGGTTGGTTTCCGGCTTGGGTCATGCCTATTTTCATAGGAATGACGGTTGAGGCGGCGGTCGCGATTCATCGTGTCTGAACAGTTAGCTATAAACGGGCCTGCTTGACAGTGCCTATATGGGGTAGTAGTATGCCGTCGAGCGGGGGCGCACACTGGCAGGTTCGCGACCCCCTCTGTCAACAACTGCCGCCCGGAGCTAAATGCCGAAGTTCAGTGGAGGTGTATGTAAGATGGCCGGAGGAGCAATGAACGAGTTCCGCAGGCTTCGGAAGGCCCCAACCCCCCAGATTCGCGACGTGTATATGTGCCCACCCCACGAGGGAGACACGGGGGAGGGGGTGATACTGGATACCGAAGCCGGGAACATCAACGCCATCTTGCACCAGGGGGTTGAGGCTGACGAAAGGGCGGTGCTGTGGGTATGGGGCGCTCGCGGCGGCTACGCTGGACCTGCCGAGGGCATCTTCGCCAACCTGTCGGAAGAGTTCACTGCCCAAGGCATAACCTCCCTGCGGCTCAACTACCGTTATCCTTCCGCCTACGGCGACTCGGTGTTGGATGCGCTGGTAGGGCTGGACTATCTGAGCAGTAAGGGGCACAGCCGGATAACCCTGGTGGGCCACTCCTTCGGCGGGGCGGTAGTCATCGCTGCGGCCACCCTCAGCGACCAAGCGGTGGCGGTGGTATCCCTATCTCCACAGACCTATGGCGCTCAGGGAGCGATATACGTCTCCCCCAGGCCCCTGCTGATAGTGCACGGACTGGAGGACACCCGCCTACCTCCCTTCTGCGCCCGGCAGATATATCAGTGGGCCCAGGATCCCAAGGAGATAGTCCTGTACCCCGGTACTGAGCATGGCTTGCGTGAGTGCAAGGACGAGCTTCACGACCTCCTCCGCCGTTGGATACCCGATAAACTTCAGTCCAGGAGAGAGGGGACGAAAGAGGACTAGAAGATATTCATCTCGCTTTGGATGGACTCAGATGGTCCTCTAGGCATGTATAACTCTGTAAGTGAATTTTTGCAGACCCTCGGCACCGCCAGCCCCATCCTCTGGACGGTTCTGGTCCTGGGGGTGGTGGCTGCCCTATCGGTCTGTCTGTACACCTTCTGGGGAATCATAGTCAGGTTATTATCCCGGCTTTCATCTCGCGCAGGCTCAAGCCGCCGATAAAAAGGACGGATATGGTCTTTCCCAACGCCGGCGTGGAGGTAAGTCCGGCCCTATTGCTGCTGCTTGGGTTTATGGTGGGCATGTTGGGGGGATTCTTCGGTGTGGGCGTTGGGTTTCTTGCCACTAGCGGACTCCTCGTTCTGGGAGTGCCTCCCCTCTTTGCGGTGGGCACGGGGTTCGCTCTCATCATGGGGTCTTCCTTCATCAATACCCTGAACCACCGCAGGCGGCGAAACGTAGATTACAAATTGGGCCTGCTCATACTCATTGGGACAATTCCCGCCCTTTTCCTTGCCTCCCAGCTCAACTCATATCTGGAAGAATCCGGCTCGGCTGGGCCGGTTATCCGCTATCTGTATATGGCTGCCTTGGGTATCGTTGGCTCGCTGATGCTCTATGACTACGTAAAGTCCCGTAACCGGCCAGGTGCTCAGGGAGACGGTGTATCTACCGGGGGGATAGCCCGGCGTGTGCGCTCCCTGAGGGTCCCGCCGGAGTCTGTCGGGTTCTTTGGGTATGTATCTATACCCACCTACGTTGCCCTGCCGATCTCTACAATCCAGCGCATCTCCGTGTGGGTGCCCATTGGGATTGGGGCTGGTATTGGCTTCCTGTCAGGACTGATGGGCGTAGGGGGAGGGTTCATCCTTGTTCCGGTTATGGTATTCCTATTGGGCCTTCCCTCTCCTGTAGCAGCAGGCACGAGCCTGCTCCAGGTCTTCGTGGCCGGCTCAGTAGGGACATTGCTCTACTCTTTATCCAACCGGGTTGACCTGCTGATGGCCGTTATTATGCTGCTTACGGCGTCGGGAGGCGCGCAATTGGGAGTTGCAGCTACCAGGTTGGTTGAGGGTCCCAGGATACGCTTCCTATTTGGCACAACTTTAATCAGCAATGCGGTGGCAGTGGCGCTGAAACAGGTGTCGGAAAGCTCGGAAATCGAGCTTCTTTCCGATATTGCTTCTATCTTGCTTATGAGTACGGCAGGTGCGATGTGTATTATCATCCTGGCCTTTATGGCAGCAAAGGGTAGGACGCGGGGCAAGGTCCTTTAATTCTCAAGGTAGATGTCAAACCGTAGGGTCAACCCCAAAGAGCATGTCTCAGAAGTTCCTTCCCCCTTCGACGGAGGAAGGTTAGGATGGGAGTGATGGCGTGAACCGAAAAGGCTCGATTCTGAGCGACGATTCCGGTTAACGGACCTATCACCCTCACCTCAATCCTCTCCCATTAAGGGAGAGGAGGCAACTGCGCAGGGATTGTGAGACAGGCTCCCTTGTGGCTGCCCTGAGTGGAGAATTAAAAGACCCTGGGAATAGTGCCACTACCGCCTTCACAAGTGAATGGAAAACAGATAAATTAGTACCATCTTTAGCTTGACAGAAAGAGGTATCAAAGTTGCCTACTTATATTTTGCTGCTTAACTATACCGATGAGGGAATGCAGAATATCAAATACTTGCCTGAGCATATCAGAGCGTTCCGGCAAGCGGTGGATGTCGCCGGAGGACGCGTGACTCAGGTGCACATGACTATGGGCGAGTATGACCTGATTGCCGTAGTAGAGGCTCCCAGCGACAACTCATGCCTTTCTATCGCCTTGGGCTTGCGCAGCCTGGGCAACTTGCGAAGCACCACCCTGAAAGCCTTTGGCGAGGACGACCTCACTGACGTGGTGAAAAATATCCCGTCCCTGGAGGACGAGTTCGCCAGGATATTAAGAGACTTCAGGTCAGCCTAACGCACCAATAGGCTATGTACCGTCTCTTCTACCAGGTCGGCAGGCACATCTCTTCTGACTACTGCCTTTCCCACGTCTTCCAGCAGTACCCACTTGATGGAGCCGCCCTCGGTCTTCTTGTCCAGAGACATGGCGTTGAACACCTGCTGAGGGTCTATGTCCGGGGCAGTCGTGGGGAGGTTGAACCTTTCAAGGATGTGCCTCTGCCGCTCCACCACTTCCTCGGGTATCATCCCCATGCGTTGACTTATCCGCGCCGCTCCCATCATCCCCACCGACACACCCTCACCGTGGAGATATTGCCCATAGCCGGTGGCCGCCTCAATAGCGTGGCCTATGGTATGGCCATAGTTGAGGAGGGTGCGAATGCCGAGGGTCTCCCGCTCGTCTTCGCTCACTATCTGGGCCTTTATCGTCATGCTCCGCCGGATGACCTGGGTAGAGATGTCTCCTTTGAGGTCCATCAGGTCTTCCGCGTGCTCCTCGAACACGTCGAAAAGCTCCCGGTCCAGGATAAGGCCGTGCTTTATTGCCTCGGCCCATCCCTCGGCCAACTCCCGCCTGCCCAGGGTGGATAGAGCGGATACATCAGCCAGCACCATGCGGGGCTGATAGAATGCGCCTACCAAGTTCTTTCCCTGGGGTAGATTTACCGCCACCTTGCCGCCTATGGAAGCATCAACCATAGCTGCCATGCTGGTAGGGGCCTGGATAAAGGGCACTCCCCGGAGGAAGGTGGCAGCAACGAAGCCCGCCAGGTCGCCCACCACACCGCCACCTACGGCTATCACCGGATGGCCCCGCTCAGCCCGATGTTCCACGAGCCACCTGTATATTGGCTCTGCCTGCTCCATGCTCTTGCTTGGCTCACCGGAGGGTATGACAAAGCTGTGGGCCTCGATCCCGCTGCGTCGGAGGGAGCTCTGGACCTGCTCTCCATAAGGGGAGAAGACCCTATCGTCGCTGACTATATACGCGGGGCCTTTGAAACCCAACTCCAAGAGGCGGTCCCCAATCTCATCCAGGAGGCCCCTGCCCACCAGTATGGGATAGCTCCCGCCCGAGTGGTTGACTACTGCTGCCAGATTCTCATCCTGCATTTAGGCTTCCTCCCGAATCGTCTTTCACCGACTGCCACATCCTCACCACCTCCTGGGCCGCCTGCTCTATCGTAAGGTTGTCGGTGGGTATCGTGCAATGGGCTTTCATGTAGTGGACGCTGCGGCTGTCCTTAATCTCTTTTATTCTAGCCAAGGGGTCCGGCCCCGACAAGAGAGGCCGTTCCTGTAATGGATTGGACTGGGGGTTGGTGTTGGGGTCGGGATTGCCGCCCGTGAGCCTCCGGTAGATGGTCTCAGGGAGGGCGTCCAGGCAGACTACCAGCCCGCTGCTCAGCATGAGTTCCCGGTTTTCAGGGTCGGCCATCATGCCGCCGCCGGAGGATACCACTTTGTTATTTGGGCTATTGGTGGCTGAGCAGACCTCCTGTAAGACCTGCTTCTCCAAGAGACGGAAGGCGGGTTCTCCATCCTCGGCGAAGATTTGCCGGATGGGTTTGCCCGCCCTTTTCTCTATCTCCGCGTCGGTATCAACCAACTCCCACCCCAGCAGGCTGGCTACCTCCTGCCCCACCCGGGTCTTGCCTGTGCCCATGAATCCTACCAGGAAAATAGAGCGGGTAGGGTGCACTTTATCTTCCTCCTCCGGTGGGTGGGGAAACTGGGGTGTTTGACCCAGACATATCTCGCTCTCGGTTGGCCCTCCCCACTACCGAAAATGCCCCCAGCAGTGGCAAGAGCAACTCTTTGAACCTTTTTTCTTCTTCATCTACGGAAGCTATGGTCTTCCCTGCCTTGACCTCCTCTACAGCCCAATCAAAGAGGGTAAGGGCGTTATTGATAATTTCCCTCTTGGTGACGCCCACTTGCTCCGCCAGTTCGTCAAGGCGGTCGGAGTTTTCCTTGGGCAACTCGAATTGGAATCTTACTTTCTTCATGTCATGCTCCAAAGCTGAGACAGTGGATTCCCACTTTCGCAGACCTTTGCGTAACGGTCATTCCGGCGTAGGCCGGAATCCAGGGGTGATGGGGTGGGTAACTCGCAACGGCTGCCTACGTCACGGGACCCTGGATTCCCGCGAAAGCGGGAATCCAGGGCTGGGCGACCCTATTTTCACCGGATGCCGCACCCTTCAGGGTGCGGTAGAGTTACCCAACACCTCTATTTTCATGGTGAATGCCCATGGCCCTGCGGGCCACATGCGAGGATGAAAAATAGGCGTCGCTGGCTCAAGCTATCCCTTCCCCCTTTGATGGGGGAAGGTTAGGATGGGGGTGATGCGTTCCCATCCAGGCTTCCCCCCACCTCAATCCTCCCCCGCAATGGGGGGAGGAGGCCGGATTTTCATGGTATTGACAGGTTGGTCACCTCGCTAAGTTTGCAGACACAACCCAACCTTCCGCCTTACTCCCCGGCCCGGCTGGGGGTCTTCCTCGGCCCTACCGTCTCCAGGTAAGCCTCGTAGTTGCGACGGGTCTCCTCGATGTGGTCGCCTCCGAACTTCTCCATGAAGGCATCGGCCAGCACCAGGGCTACCATCGCCTCGCCAATCACCCCAGCGGGAGGCACCTGGCACACATCAGAACGCTCGTAGTGGGCCTGCACCAGTTCGCCGGTGTCCAGGTCAACGGAGGGCAGGGGATTGCGCAGGGTGGAGATTGGCTTGATGGCGAAGCGGGCCACCAGGGGCGTCCCGCTGGTCATCCCGCCCTCGGTGCCGCCGGAGCGGTTGGTGTTACGCTGCCAGGGTTTGGAGGAATCGCCCGCAGGCTCGATAATGTCGTGGACCAGGGAACCCCGCAGGTCAACCGATTCCCACCCTTCGCCGATGGAACAGGCTTTGACGGCATTGATGGACATGAGGGCTTGGGCGATGCGCGCGTCTATCTTCCGGTCCCAGTGGACATGGGATCCCAGGCCGATGGGCACGTTGGCAGCTACCACCTCTACCACTCCCCCAACGGTGTCGCCCGCCTCCTTGGCCTCATCTATGGCGGTCATCATGTGCTGGGCTGCCTCCGGGTCGGCGCACCGGACTGGCGATTCTTCTACCTGCTGCCAGTCAATGGGGCCTTCAGCCTTTGCCCAGTGTCCCCCGATGGCTATGGCGTGGCTATGGACCTCTACGCCGAACTCCTCCAGAAGCCTGAGGGACACCGCCCCGGCGGCAACCCTGGCCGCCGTCTCTCTGGCACTGGCCCGTTCCAGGACGTTGCGCACGTCCTGGAACCCGTACTTCATGGTCCCGGGGAGGTCGGCGTGGCCGGGGCGCAGGCGGGTTACCCGGTCTACCTCCGCCTCCACCGGCTCGACGCTCATAGGCTCCTGCCAGTTGACCCAGTCCTTGTTCTCTATGGTCATTCCTATGGGACTGCCCAGGGTGAGGCCGTGTCGGACCCCGGATACGATGTGGGCCCAGTCCTGCTCGATGAGCATTCTGCCGCCGCGCCCATAGCCCCGCTGTCGCCGGACCAGGTGGGCGCCGATGTAGTCCTCACTGAGGGACAAGCCGGCAGGTACACCTTCAACTATAATAACCAGGCCCTGGCCGTGGGACTCGCCTGCTGTTAAGAAACGGACCATATTTCTTCTCCTGTATTGGCTCTGTATGGGGGTCAGGGCTTGAGGGCCTCCCCGGCAGCCTTCAGCATCACTTCCACAGGCGCCTCCTTGCCCGTCCAGAACCGGAAGGAGGCTGCCCCCTGGTACACCAGCATGGGCAGGCCGCCCAGGATGGCAGCCCCGGCATTGGCCGCTTCCCGCAGCAAGGGCGTCTCAGGCGGATTATACACCAAGTCATAGACCAGGGAGTCGCGGGGGATTAGCCCGGTGGGGAGGGGGCTTTCCGTCTCCGCCGGGCCGTGTTTCATCCCAAGGGTGGTGCAATTCACTATCAGGTCGCTCCGGGCGGCGGCCCACTCCAGGGTATCCCCTGCGGTCGAGAGGGGTATAGCCTCAACCTTGGGCTTGACATAACCTTGGACCTGGCGGAGGGAGCCGTATGCCTCAATAAGCCGGGCCAGGCTCTGGGCCCTTTCCAGGGTGCGATTGGCTATAGTGATGGCTGCTACTCCCCGGTCTGCCAGCGCCAGCGCCACCCCTTTTGCCGAGCCTCCTGCGCCGATTACCAGGACCCTGCGGCCCTCTGGAGAAAGGCCGCCGTGCTCCTCCAGCCCCCTTATAAAGCCTGCGCCGTCGGTATTGTACCCGGTGAGCCTTCCATCCTCGTTGACGATGGTGTTGACTGCTCCGGCAGTCCGCGCCCACTCATCAATATGGTCCAGGTGGGGCATCACCGCTTCCTTGTGGGGTACTGTGACGTTAATGCCCAGGGTATCAGGAGAGCGCAGGCCATTTATGAACTCCGGCAGGGACTGAGGCTCCACTTCCCATGCCTGGTAGGACGCATCCAGGGAATAGTGGTCCAGAGCCGCCTGCTGGAATATGGGGGATATGGAGTGCCTTATGGGGTATCCGATGATACCTACCCGCTTGCTCCCGGAGTTCATAATCACCGTCCCGCCCTCAACATTCGCGCCAGTTCGGACACGTCGCTTACATTTTCCAAGTGCCTGACCTTCCGAATGATGTCCTCCATGCTCGCGGTTGCCCCTTCCTTTGATAAGACGGGAGAGGCATACCGCCGGAACTTCTCGGACATCTCGTCATAGGTGCACGGGTTGCCGGGCGCGCCCCTCCAACCCGTCGCTTGGAAGGTATGGGTCTTGCCTGCAATGGTCAGGGATACCTCGGCGACAGGGCCACCGGGCTTGCCCAGGCGCTCATCATCGGTGTCCATCTCTACCATCTCGGCTATTCTTCTCACCTGCGGGTCCCAGAGGGTTTCCTCGCTATACACTTGGGGACTGGCGATGTCGCGGCAGAGGGCAACCGCTACTGAGAAGGGGAGGCTGTACTGAGTGCCCAGGATGCTGGTCGGTCCTCTATCGCCGTGGCGATGAACCATCCGCTCAGTGCCGACTACCTTCACTGCATCCAACTGGGCCGGGTCGTGTTGATTGCTCTCTTTGAATCTGCATATACCCTCTATGACCGGGTGAAAGGAGGCGTGGCACGCATAGGCTTTCACCGTCATTTCCAGAAGGATATATCCCTCCCCCAAGCCCTCCGTCAGCAGCTCAGGCCGGGGAGAGGGCGAGTACACCCGTAGAAAACCCCGATCGCCCTCCAGAACGGTGGACGGCCCGGTGAAACCCCGTTCTGCCAGCAGTGCGCTCTCCAGCCCCATCTGGCCCCCCCGTCCTACGTGGATGCGCTTGGTCATGGCCCCTTCTCGGGAGAACTCCAGCAGCCCACCCGCATGAGACCCGGCAATGCCCAGGGCGTTTACCAGCCCATCGGCATCCAGTCCCAGGGCCTTCCCTGCCCCTGCTGCGCCTCCAAAGGATGCGTTGGTGCCGGGGCCGTGAAACCCTGCCTCGTCTTCCACAGCCCTGGTTGCGGCCATACCCACCCGGCAGGCCACTTCATACCCCAGGGCCACCGACGCCAGCAGGGATGCTCCGTCTAGGCGGTCCCTTTCGGCGATTGCCAGGGCTGCCGGAAAAACGGCGGCGCTGGGGTGGCATGACCCCCGGACGAAGGCGTGGTCTGTCTCGAAGCTGCCTATCATGGTGCCGTTGACCAGGGCCGCGTAGGAGGGAGTCGTTGCCCAGTTTCGAGCAAATACCGAGCAAGGGCCAATCGAGGCGTTCTCTTGGGCCAGACCTGCCACCATGCCCGCCCAGGGAGTGAGGGAGCCTACGAAGCCGCTGGCTAGGTTGTCCAGGATATATACCCTGGCGGCCTCCACCACCTCTCCGGGAAGGTCCTCATATCCGGTCTCGGCAACGAACTCTGCCAGGCGGCGAGTCTCCTTCATAATTCTCCCTTACGTCACAAACATTGCCTATTGTGCCGAAACCTATCTCTCGGACTACAATGACCAACAAGCGCCCCTTTATACCTTCAGGGCCTCGGCTGCGGCATTGGCGCCACTTATGCGCCCGAATACTGCGCCGCGCATGAGGCCGGACCCTCCCGGGTAGTTGTGGTAGAAGAAGTTGCCCGTAATTTCCCCCGTGGCATATAGGCCGGGGATGGGATTGTCTTCGGTGTCTATCACCCTTGCCTGGGTATCTATCTGGATGCCGCCGAAGGTGAAGGTGATGCCGCAGGCCGATGAATACACGGTGTAGGGGGGCGAGTCTATGGGAAGCGCCCAGTTGGACTTGGGAGGTTCCAGTCCGCGAGTGGACTTCCCATCCTTAATGGCGGGGTCGAAGGGGCCGGGCTGCACTGCTGCGTTGAACTCCTCCACAGTTTGCACCAGCGCCTCGGTGGGGATGGGCAACTTGTCACCTATCTCCCGGATGGTGTTGCCAACGACGGGGGTGCCCGTCTCGTAGCGTACCTCCAGCAGATGGATGGTCTTCTGGTCGAAAATCTGGTAGGCGATGGCGCCGGGCTGGGTCAGGATTGACCTGCCCATCTTGGCATAAGTGTACCCTCCCAGGTCCTCCCCCTCATCCACAAACCGTTTCCCCAGGGAGTTCACCATTATGGAATAGGGGTATGATAGACGGTTTGTCCTGTCGGTAAGGCGGAGGTCGCCCACAGCGCCGGCATCGCCGTCTATAGGCGTTGCATGACAGCCTTGCCAGTGGCCCACAGGCTTGGCCCCCATGTCCAGGGCCATCTGTAGGGTCTCGCCGGTGTTGAAGCGGGTGCCCCTCACCTTGACCTGGTCCCAGCCGGGGCCAAGGTAGCGCGCCCGCATCTCTGCATTGGCCTCGAACCCCCCGGAGGCCAGAATTACCGACCCTGCATGAGCATCCTCGGTCCCCTGGGGCGTCCTTATCCTGACTCCTGTAACCCGGCCGGTGTCATCCTGGAGGAAACCTATCATCTTGGCCTGGTATGCGATGTCAATTCCCGCCCGGTGGGTGGCGGCAAAGAGGTAGTCTGTCAGCCCTACCCCCTTGTTCTTGGCCTCAAGGACGCTCCCCGCATTGAACCGTAACTGGTCCCCTGAGTCCACCGACCAGAGCACAGTCCATTCCCACTCTATCCCCAACTCCGTCATCCACAGCATGGTGGGGTAGGACTGCCGGGTGAGGGTCTCCACCAGGTCCCCGTCCGCCTGGCCCTGGGTGACCCGCATCATGTCATCGAAAAAGCGGTCCGGGTCGTAGTGGCCCACGTCAACCCTGTCCCACTCCCTGGAAGGCAAACCTTGACGGAGGGGCTTCAGGTCCTCGATGCCCTCATAAGCGAAGCGGAACAACCCGCCACTGAAGCGGCTGTTCCCTCCTCTCTCCGCTTCCGGGGCCTTCTCCAGCGCCAGGACCCGCGCGCCGCTCTGCCGGGCGGACATTGCCGCCGTCAGCGCAGCGTTGCCGGCGCCTACCACGATAACGTCATAGCGGGAGGCCGAGCCTTGTCTCACCATCTTGCTTATTACCCCCTAGTCTATCCTTTGAAGCCTTGGCACACCCTAGCAGTGTACCTTTGAACAACTGCTGACGCAAGGGGCCCGGGGTTGGGTAGTCTTGGTCATGGGCCGGCCTTGTCGTCGGCGCCATCCCATGCCTGGCATTCCAACCCTACAGTGACACCAGCCCCCGTCGGCATTTTTCTACGGGGCGTCCTCTACCTCTCCCAAATGGGAGAAGTTGGTGATAGCCACATCGCCTTCGGGAAACTCGGCGATGATCTTCAGCTTCCCACCCACCGCCTCGATGTAGGAACGGAGGCTGGAGACATACATATCCGCCCGCCGCTCCAGCTTGGCGATGCCCGGCTGGTCCACCTTCAGCCGCTCGGCCAGGTCCTGTTGGCTCAGCGCCCGCGCCCGTCGCAACTCATACAGCGGCATGTCCGCCAGGAGTTCGGGTTTCATGGCATCAATGCGCCGCCGGCGCTCCGGCGGGAAGTCCTTGGTCAGTTCGCTGAAGGGATGTCGTCCACTCATTCGATTAACCCCTCCTTGAATATACCATAGCCGGCCGAATGACTTGAACCGGAACGCTCCCAGGAGAAAAGTCCTACTCCCCCATCTTCAATACGTCGGGGGTGTTTAACTTGCGGGCTGCCAGGGCTGCCAGGATTATGCCCATGAGCAGGGAGCCTATCAGGGCCGCAAACACCAGGGCTATGATCCAGCCCTGCACCGTCACGATCATGGGAGGGACCACTGAGCGGCCCAGGGAGGTTGTACCCAACATCCCCAAGACCCATTGTCCGAGCCACAGCCCCAGAGCGGTCCCGGCAGCTATACCCAATACTGCCACCACAGTCCTCTCTAGCGCCAGGGACATGAAAAGCTGCCCTCTGGAAAGCCCTATGACCCGTATGACCGTCAGGTCTATCCTGCCCAGCCGTACCGATCCAATGGCGTAAGTCCCCAGGGCGAGGACTACTGCGATGGTCATGGTGGTTATGCTGATGATGGTAATGCCGTCCCAGCCGCCGCCCGCCAGGGGGTAGCGCAGGGCCATTTCCACCCTGGCGTCGCTGTCATATATCCGGAGGATGGGAAAGGAGGGTAGCCCCTCCCGCATGGAGCCGATGGTATCGGCGCGGTCGGCGGTGTCCGCCAGGGATACCCAAAGCTCCCCCGGAAAGTTGAACATCCCAAAGGGGATGCTGCGGATGTACTCCCTGTAGTCCTCCAGGGAGACCAGCAGAAAGGGCTGCGCCGATGGGTCAAGGGAGGGGAAGTAACTCACTACGTCCCTGATAACTACAGGCACCAGGTGTTCACTGGACCTGAGGCGCACCTGCTGCCCCCGATAAAACATGGGCCCGCCTATGGCCGGCAGCGGGTAGGGCCCCTGGGGTATGATCAGGCCCCTTGGGATGCCTCCCGACGACCTCTGCCACGAGAAGGTGACTCCATACTCGCCGCTATGGGCCGCCCCTGGGCTGAGCCTGATTGTGTCCGGGTCCGGCCCCGAGTTGGGCAGGGACACCCACCCGATAGGCTCCTCGAAGCTCTCTATGACCCTGCCGCCCTCCGGGCCGGAGGGGACTTTCACAGTAATATCGTCCAGGTCTATGCTGGCCGGGGGCATACTCGATATAGAGTCTCCGCTCATAAAAATGGAGACTATACTCAGGGGTGGCTGGGGAGGGAAGAAGGACTGTTCCCCTGTTAGAGATACTTCCAGGAAAATCCAATCCGGCTCCCCGGTGGAGACCTGACCAAGCGAGTCGGCCTGTCCGGGAACAGCCCCATCTCCCGTTCCCATTCCCTCCGGCGATGTGGAGCGGAGGGTGGTATCCGGCAGTCCCGGCAATGCGCCCTCATCTCCGGTGGTCAATGGGGCTTCCGGGGCGGATATGAGGTCCCCCACGAACAGGCTGGTGAAACCGCCGTTACCTTCTGCCAGGTGCATCCACAGGCTTAGCCTCTGCCGGATAATGGACTGGCGCAAGGTGGCTACGTTTACCCAAATCCCCACGCTCTCCGCCTTGGTTGGGATGGCTATGCCCTCACCTGTGTCCGGGTCTTGCCGCAGCAGGCCCCTGGACCCCAACAGGTCCCTGGTCTCCAGTGGCCTGAACAGGTCAGCCAGGCTTTTTCGGGAAAAGTCGTCTCTGAACCAGGCCGTGCCGGGCAGGGTTTCGGGGTCTATAGCCAGCAGCTGGGAGATGGTAGGAGGGAATCCATCACCAAAAGCGACTACAAAGCCACGGTCAATGGGGCTGACGGCCAGGACTCCCGGGGTCTCAGCCAGGTCATCCTGGATAAAGGAAGGATAGACAGAGCCACGGATAACCACGTCACCCCCCATCTCGTACAGGGCCTGCTCTTCCTGGCTCCTGGAGAGGGTTGCTTGAAAAGCGGCTCCGAATATTCCCAGGGCGGCGGCCATCATCAGCAGGATAGCCAGGGAGCCGTGAGGCACCGGGTCCCGGGCGAGCCTCATCAGCGAGAATGATACCCACCCCGGCCCTATGCGCCTGCCCAGCCAGGCTATAACCGATAGCAGCAAAGGCAAGACCCGCAGGAATAGGAAGGAGGCAGCCAGCAGCGCCGTTGCCGGCCCGAGAAGTATAGTATGGTCTATCTCCAGTTCCCTGCCCCTCAGGAGGTTCCTGGTTAGAAATCCCTCCCGGTCATCAATCTGCCACCACAGGACCCCCAGCACCGCAAGCAGCAGCAGGTCTACGTAGTACCTGTGGAGAATCGGAATAGAGGGCGGCCTGGCCCTGGCTCTGAAGAACTCTACCACCCCCAGCCGGGCAAGGCCCATCCCGGAGACCGCCAGCACAGCCAGGCTCAGGGCGCCTCCGATGGCCCCCATCACGAACATATCCGCTGAGATGCCGACTGACACGGGGCCGCCATCTCCTGCGGGGCTTATCGTGCCCAGCAGCAGGTAATGCACTATGGCCAGGGCCAGAAACGGCCCTATGAGCATTGCCGCCAGCACCAGCGCCCCTTCACCAACAGCCAGAAGCCCGCCAACCTGGAGCACGGTAGCGCCCCGGCTTCTCAGAAGGCTCACCTCGTCGCTCAGAGTGCGCGACAGCACTCCCATAACCAGGTACAGGAAATACAGGATGACGAGGACCACCAGGGAGATGAACAGGAAAAGCGGGACTGTGGCATGGGTCAGGTCTCTCTCGAAATCTCTCAGGGTGTTATCCAGGCCGGTAAAGACCAGGGAGCGGGGGTACAGTTTGTTTATATCTCTTTCCAGGCCGGTGATGGCATCCTTGGTTGGTCCCACGTCGGAGGTAGTCAATACACCGGTGTCCAGGTAGAGGAACCAACCGAAGTCTCCCGACAGGTAGGGGTAGCGGGCGCCCAAGCCGCTGAAGAAGTCCTCCTCCGGGACATACATGGGTACTATTGTGGTCTCATCATCCGGTTCCTGAATGTTGAAGTAAACGGAGGAAGTGTACATCCAATACTCTTCCACGGGGAATATGGGCTCGGCGATTCCGGCTATGGTGACAGCGATGCGCTGGGTGGGGTCTTCTCTGAAGGGAATGAGATAGGCCCGCGAGCCTGGCTCCCACCCAAATCTGGCGGCGGTCCATCTCCCCACCACCACCTCCATATCCAGACCCCTGCTGTGAAGGACAGGCGGCGACTCAGGCCACCTGCCCTTTATTATCCTTGAGTGTTCCTGGAAATCCGTGAGGAAGAAGGGCTGCCCAAAGGGAGAGTTAGAGGGCCGGGGGCTGCCGTCCAGGGTGTGGACCATCGGCATATTGGGCCTGGCCTGGCCTAGCCTCTGGTACTCTCGGAGCATGAATCCCAGGTGCAGGCCGCTTATGTCCTCAACAGTAGAGCGGATACTATCGTAAGTAGCGCTCTCCAGGGGCTTGTTCTGTAGCCTCACGTAGGCATTCATAGTCACCTGGGAGGTGATGGCAAGGTTATGGCGCAGGCCGCCCTCCGCCAGGGCGCGGGAGTAGATAGCCCCGATGCCCATCAGAGTGACGGCAGCAAGGATACCGAAGGAGGTAACTGCCAGGAGCACCCATGAAGAACGAAATCGGCGCGGGAGGAGCCAGATGAGAGCCCTTATCCAGTCCATTGCTACATTCTACATAATAAAGGATGGATTGTAGAGGATAGACCTCGGTCATAACTGGTCAGACACGATTAGTCGTGACCGCTGCCTCACCGTCATCCCGGCCCCCCATCATTCGTCACTCCCGCGAAAGCGGGAGTCCGGAGGGGGTGTGGGTGACTTCGCAGCGACTCCCCGGGTTGCGGGACCCTGGATTCCTGCTTCCGCAGGAATGACGGTTGCGAACTTGCCTATCAATGTGGACTTGTTCATCTGCCACTGTTACAATGGTTCCAATTGATTTTTACGAGATGCGAGGAATGCCGGTAACGGGATGTGGCCATGGTTAATAGCAATCTGGAAAAAGCTCAGCAGATTGGGGCCAGGATCATCTCCAACGTGCAGAATGTCATAGTAGGCAACCGGGGAGCCGTGAAGCTCGGTGTGGCTGCCCTTCTCTCCAACGGCCACATCTTGATAGAGGGTGTCCCAGGGGTGGGCAAGACCATGCTGGCCCGCAGTATTGCCAGGTCTGTAGGAATAACCTTCAAACGCATCCAGTGCACCGCCGACCTGCTGCCCAGCGATATCACCGGCGTTTACATCTTCGACCAGAAAAGTCAAGAATTCAGCTACCGGCCCGGCCCGGTGATGGCCCATATTGTGCTGGTAGATGAGATTAACCGTGCTTCTCCCAAGACCCAGTCGGCCTTGCTGGAGTGCATGGAGGAGCGTCAGATAACCATAGATGGCGTGGTCCATCCCATGCCCGATCCCTTCATGGTCATGGCTACCAGGAACCCGACGGAGCAGGGAGGGACCTTTCCCCTTCCTGAGACAGAGTTGGACAGATTTCTCATACGTCTTTACCTCACCTATCCTTCGCCTGAAGATGAGATAGCTATCCTAGAAAATCAACTCCCGGTACACCCTATAGAGTCATTGCAGCAGGTGGCCGACGGTGAAGAGGTGCAGACGGCGCAAGAAGCAGTGCGAGAGGTGTATGTGGACAGGCTGGTGAAGGAGTACATCGTATCTCTATCTAATGCCACACGAGACCACCAGGCCATCTACATGGGCGCTTCCCCCAGGGCATCCCTTGGCATGTTGAGCCTGGCCCAGGCCATGGCCCTGCTGGAGGAACGGGACTACGTGCTGCCCGACGATGTCAAGTCCGTAGCTCAAGGGGTGTTGGGACACCGGATGGTGCTAACAGCCGATGGGCGAGGCAGCTTCAGCGAATTTGATACAATCAACCAGATTCTGGAGTCGGTGCCGGTCCCGGGGAATGCTCCGGTGGAGCGTTTTCCATTATTATGAAATAGATGCCCACCGTCATTCCGGCGTAGGCCGGAATCCAGGGGTGGGGTGGTGGGCTCCCGCTTTTGCGGGAGTGACGGTAGGGAGGCCTACCCCCATTTTCATCCCCTTACTTGGCCCGCAAGGGGCATGGGTAATTATTATGAAAATAGGCAGCGCCCAGCACCGTCATTCCCGCGAAAGCGGGAATCCAGGGTTCCACGACGTAGGCGGTCGTTGCGAAGTCACCCACACCACCCCCCTGGATTCCGGCCTACGCCGGAATGACGGTCGGGAGGCAGTTGTCATTCTCATCCCCCTTTGTGACCCGTAGGGACATGGGAAATTACCATAAAAATGGGCGGCATCCAGGCCGGAACCCCAGCCCCCCGGCCCCTAGATTCCGGTGAGGGCCGGAATGGCGGTGGGGCGGTCGCCGGTACTCATCAGGTCTTAACAGTTACGGTAAAAGGGGTGCTCATGCGTCAGGCGCTGGGTATCGGGGCAATCCTGGCAGTAATCCTGGTCCTCGCTATGATTACGGGCTTCCAGCCCCTATATTGGCTCCTGTACCTGGTTGGGGCCGGGGCGATAGCGGGATATTTGTGGACCTGGGTCCAGAGCCGTGGTCTGGATACCAGTGTGGACGAGCTTTCGCTTCACCCACAGGTTGGGCATGAAGCCCATCTCCGAGTGTCGGTAAGAGAGAAGATAGGTCTTCCTCGCGTCGGCCTCCGGGCCCGGCTGGTCAGTGACCTGGCCACGGTGGAGGAAGAGGACTTCAATCTGGCCCCCAGGGGCACCTCCACGTGGGATGTGTCAGGTGTGTGCCGGCGCCGGGGTCTGAATAACATAGGCTCCCTTGCCATAGTTTCCAACGACCCCGTCGGGCTGTTCACCCTGGAGTCCCATGTTGGAAAGCCCCAGAGTGTGCTGGTGTACCCGGCCACCCTGGACTTAATCAGGGCTGTGGTTGAAGGGCAGTCCACGGGCGGCGAGATAGGGGAGATGGGGCAGTTTACCGGGGCCAGCCCGGTGGCCTCTATGGTGCGCCAGTACAATCCGGGGGACAGCCTCGCCCGCATCCACTGGCCCACTACGGCCCGCTTGAACCAGCTTATGACCAAGGAGTTCGAGGGGGCGGGCATCAATGATTTGTGGTTGTTTGTAGATATGGACCAGGCTTCCCAGGCGGGGTCGGGGGAAGAGAGCACCGAGGAGTACAGTATCACCATCGCCGCATCCCTTGCTCGCAGCCTGATCGGGAGTGGCCATTCCGTGGGCCTGGTGGCCCAGGGAGATGAGACCTACAGGATTCTTCCGGGCAGGCAGGAAGGGCACCTCTGGGGACTTCTAAGGGGCATGGCGCTGGTCAACGCAAGGGGGAATGTACCCCTGCTGGACCTGATGACCCGTGAGAGCTCCAACCTGGGAGCCGGGACAGTGGTTATAGTCATAGCTCCCTGGCCTGGCAGGGCAATTGGGAACCTGTTCCGGTTCCTCACTCGCCGGGGGATACTGGTCGTGCCCATCTTCATGGATACGGCCAGCTTCAGCAGGACCCCGGATTCCCACTGGTTACGAGACGACCGGGTGGAAGCCGGAGAGTGGACCATCGCCATCAGGCGGGGAGATGACCTGGCAATACCTTTGGGTAATGTGCTGAACATGATAGCCAGCTATTAGCAGACTTGAAGTAATGGAGGGACCGGGCAGTGTCGGACCCCAATACTTCGGCAAGAGCAACGGGAGGTTTGCCTCGACCAGGGATCACCCGTGCTGCCTTCCGGGGGAAACTCCTGTCCCTGGGAGAGATTATTTCCCTAGCCCTCATAGGTCTGCCCCTGGTGGTTACGGTCTCCCTCATAGAAGATGCCAGTTGGGTCAGGGGTCTTCCATCCCTCAAAGCCCTCGTTCTGGTCCCGATGATAATGTGGGCCTATATGGCGCGCAGCAGCATGAGGGGCCGTGTTGCTCATCCCCTCGCTTTTGTAATAGGTCTGCTGGCGGCTTTTTTGCTGGGCGCTTTTGCCCTGTCCGCCAGTGGTGGAATGGGAGACCTGGGAAGCCAGATTGGTGGCTGGTTCGGCGCGATAGGCAGCGAGCAAGGGAACAGGGGTGTGGGGATGATGGGGGTATTCCTCATGGCGATAACCCTTTGGGTGGGGTATGCCAGCGTATGGCTGGCCTATCGCCGGACCCATGCTCTGCTGGCGGCGCTGCCCGGTCTTGGCGTCCTATTGGTGGTGCTTACCTTCCTGAACCCGGACTACTACTGGTACTTCTTCCTGTACCTGCTGGCTGCCGCGCCAGGGATTATATCCCGCAGAAGGGGTAGGTGGACAGGGAACGGGCGGCGGCTTCCCCTGGCTGGCGCCTTGGTATCAGGCATATTGTTGATGGCGGTAAGTCTAGCCCCGGCCTGGATGGGACCTTCGCCGGAAGGGACAATTATTCCTATGGGTCCCAGGCTGGAGGGGGCCTGGCTGTCCTTCCAGGAGGGTTGGTCCAACCTCTTCCAGAGTGTGCCTGACAGGAAGGGTTGGCCTGCCTTCACCCCACCCGGAAACCTCAGCTACCTGGGGCCGGCCCTTCCCAGTGACCCTAACTACCTCCTGTTTACTGTGGCCTCCGAGGAACCCCATCGCTGGCGTATGCAGATATACGAGACCTATACCGGCGCCGGCCCCAACGCAGGATGGGAGGCTCGGACAGCCCCAGAGCCGCCTGCTCCGACCGAGGGTGCATCCGCCCCACAAGAGACCTCCCTCCCCAGGCAGGTGGAAGGATTTCAAGCTCGCCGGGAGGTGGAGGTAAGCATCCGCATGTACTCCAAGTCCAAGGACATGGTGTTCCCCGGCGAGCCCATCGGCACCGACGAGCCCTCGTACAGGATAGACGTGTCTCCACAACCTACCTTCAAGCTGTACCTGGAAGGCCCCCAGCTAAGCTACCTCCCACCGGACATAGAAGCCCAGAGGGATGAAGTTATCTCACGGGTCTCCATTCCCGATGTGGAAGAACAGGGGCCCCAGCCCTCCCAGGGAGTCCAGGGCTCTCAGGCGCAGCCACAGACCCCGCCCCAGCCAACGCTCTCCATCCTCGATGATATGGGACTGCAAGTTTCGGGCATTATATCCGACGAGAGGGCGGTGGATGCTTCTACAGAGCCGGAGTCCCCCTACCTGGAGATACAGCGTCTGCCATCGGGCGACGACCCTCCTGTGGCCGTCAGAGGCCAGAGGACCCTGGTCCCGCCCAAACGCTACACTACAGTCGGCTCCATATCCATCGCTTCCTCCAGAATGTTAAGAGTCGCCGGGGAGGAATACCCCGGTTGGGTGACGGACAGATACCTTCAGCTTCCCGGCGGCTTTCCCGATAGTGTAAGAGGGTTGGCATGGGACATAACCCAGGACGAGGAAACCGCGTATGACAAGGTGGAGGCCGTCCGGCGCTACCTGCTCAAGCTGCCCTACAGCCTGGAGGTGCCGCCCCCGCCTGAAGGGCAGGACTGGGTGGAATACTTCCTTCTGGTGCAGGGAAGGGGTTACAGCCAGAATTATGCCTCTGCAATGGTGACTATGCTGAGGTCTCTGGGTATTCCCGCGCGCCTGGTGGCAGGATTTGCGCCTGGCGCGTGGAATGAAGAGCGCAGCGCATGGGAGGTCAGCCCCCGCCATTATCACACCTGGCCCGAGGTATATTTCCCAGGCTACGGATGGGTGGAGTTTGAGCCAACCCCCGTTGACGTGCAGCCGGCCTTGCATGAACTGGGGTTCGACATCGAGGGAGTCCGCCTGCCCGCAGTTGAAGGCATTGAAGAGTGCCTTGAGGGAGAGTTCGATATCGTAGATTGCGCCAATGCCGTGGGTACTGACATTGAGACCATCCAGGACTTCCTGGATATGGAGGGCCAAGACACCGGCGGGATTGGACAGTCGGGAAGCCGGTTCGGAATATTCTCATCTCCATGGACACTCCTGGGTATAGCCTTGGCGCTGGCGCTGGTGGTAGCGCCGGTGGGAACGTTCTCCTACATCCGGTGGTCCACCCGCCGGCTGGGGTATCCGGCTATGGCCTACACATCTATGGGCTTTCTGGGCAGGCTGGCGGGAGCGAGGCTGAGGCCCAACGACACCCCCTGGGAGTACCGGGACCGCCTGAGCCGGATGTTCCCCGGCCACAGCGAGTCCATCAACCACATCACCCAGGGCTACGTGGCTACCCGGTACACCCCATCGAAAGGACTAACAGATCCGGAGGTGGAACAGGTGAAGGCTTCCTGGTCCGAGGTCCGCAGCGCGCTGCTGAGGCGCATCCTCGCTAATATCATACCCCGCAGGCTAAGATAGCTACCCCACCCTTGAGGGTTGAGGTATAGACTCTGCCCGCTGTTTATGCTCTCTATCAATCATCGGAGTAAATGATGGCGTTGATGAACAGAGCACTTAGCCAAGTGAGCCTGGGGATAGTCGCCCTCATTCTGGCTCTATGTCTCATGGCCTGCCAAGAAGACATGGGCGAAGGGCCCAGGCCCACGCCGGGACCCTCCTACCTGACGGAGGAGATACCCCCCTGCACGCCGGTGGCCGGCTCAGCCGTGGACCCATGCAAACTGGATGCTGAACAGTATGGGATAACCGCGGGAGGAACTGGGCCCAGCCCGGATTTCTTGGGTGATAGACCCCGCAGCATGCGCAAATTGCTTAATTATACGCGTGGTGCAGTTTCACATATCGTGTTGCGCGGGACATATCTTCCCAACACGGTACGCTGCACTGCTGACAATCCCTACCGGCCCCCTTCCTACCTGAGCTATGACGAGTACGACTATATAGAGCATTCCCTCAGTATCAATTGCTACGTCGACGTACAGGTGGGTGCCTATGTCCTCGGCAATGGACCATCTACCTTGACAGTCCAGAGGTATTGGTACACGTACTGGGAGGGTGAACTTGGCTCTATAGCAGCGGAAGAAGGCCAAACTGAGCAGGAGTACATAGAGTATCTGAGACAGCTACTAGAATCCGACGAATACCTCGGCGGGATTGCGGGCAGAGAAGTAGTGTTATTCCTCGGACCGGCTGCCAGTACCTCGACCGAAGCCTGGCAGGTCTTTGCAATTTGGGACGTGCAGCGGCGGGAGGACGACACGGTGGTCGCCGTCCATCCTGAGAGAGACCTGTGGCGGCACTACAGGCCCGATGACTACCAGACCCACCGCGCCGCGCTCGAGATGGAGTTGTCTGCCCTTACCCAGGCGGTGACGACGGCGCACCAGGCCCGCGTCACCGAGTACGGGGGACGCATCGGCCCTGAGACGAATCTTCCAATGCTGGTTACCAACGCAAATCAACTGCGCCAGTACTTCACCGCCGTGGGCGCCTACAATCACCCCGACGGGCCGCCCGCGCAGCCCCCGCCGCCGTACCCTCCGACCTCCGTGCCTACTCCGACTCCCACGCCGGTCTCCACGCCTACCCCTACGCCCACGCCGGCCTCTGTGCCTATGCCAACGCCGACACCAGCCTCCACGCCCACCCTAACGCCCACGCCTATGCCAACACCCACGCCCGCGCCGGGACCCGCCTATCTGACGGAAGAGATACCCCCCTGCACCCCCGTGCCCGGCTCATCTGTCGATCCGTGCGAGCCCGGCGCGGAAGGGGACCTGATAACCGAGTCAGATGGCCTGATCATCTTTTTTGAACCACCGCTGCTTGTGAAGGACCTACTCAACGACATTCCAATTTACACGACCCATGTCGTGCTGCGGGGCACGTACCTCCCGGGCACGGTGCGCTGCACGTCCGGGCACCGCAACCGGTTCCCGTCTTACGTCGGCGACGATTGGGATGTGCTCATCATCTATTGCTTCGCCGACGTGCGGGTGAACGCTTACCTCCTGGGCGCCGGCCCCTCCACCCTGACAGTGATCGTGGCGAGCAGTCTCTACACCTATGAGGGCGATGATGACGAAGACTATGGGCTGGAGATGCTGGAGAGCCGGAGGAACGCCTATGAGCGCGCCCTGACCGAGGGCGGGCGGTTCGAGTTCGACCGCCCGCTCCGGGGAGACCTGCCGCTAGGCGGGCCAGTGGTAACCGGTCCCCCAAGCGGAATTGAGGGCAGGGAGGTCGTCCTATTCCTCGGACCCTCAACCAGCCTGTCCGTCGAAGCATGGCGGGTCTTCGAGACGTGGGACGTGGAGCGGCAGGAGGATGACAGGGTGGTCGCCCTTCATCCATACAGACAGTGGTTCAACCGCGAGGAGCGAAGCTACTCCGAGATGGAGTTGCCGGCCTTGACACAGGCGGTGACGGCGGCCCACGAGGCCCGCGTGGCCGCCAACGGCGGACGCATCGGCGAAGACACCAGCCTGCCCATGCTGGTCACCGACGCCAACCAACTGCGCCAGTTCTTCTCTGACCCCAAGGTCGGCGGCTACGCCCCCGGCTCTCCCACCCCGGCGCTACCGCCGCCGCCGTGCGGGCTCGCCGTGCCCAACCAGACCGACAATCCCGGCCTCATGCGCGACTGCATGACCCTCCTCGACGCCAAGGACACCCTCCGGGGGACGGCCACCCTGGACTGGAGCGTTGACACTTCCATCGGCGACTGGGAGGGTATCACCACCGGGGATATGCCCAGCCGGGTGACGAAGCTGCTGCTGCCCAACGAGAGCCTCGATGGGAGCATCCCGCCGGGGCTGGGCACCCTGTTCGGGCTGACCCACCTGGACCTGAGCAGCAACTCGCTGACGGGGGATATACCTGCGGAACTGGGCTTGCTGTCCAACCTCCAGGAGATCAGGCTGTCGGGGAACAGTCTCACCGGGTGCATCCCCGTGGCCCTGAAGGACGTGGCCACCAACGACCTGAGTTCCCTCAACCTCCTGTACTGCCGGCCTCCGGCGCTGGAGAACCCCAGCGCCACCGCCACAGGGGATACCGGCATGGTCCTGACCTGGGACGCTGTGTCCAACACCAGCAATTACCGGGTGGAGTACAGGATCGCCACCGCCACAGACTGGGCCGTTTACGACGACGTTGCAGTGGCGGCCGGAGTGGCCGTGCTGCTGCTGAACGGCCCCGACAGGTCCACCCCGGTAAGTGCGACGGAGGCATGCAATCTCATGGACACGCCGTATGACGCTCTGCTGACGAGTACGACGCCGTTCGGGGAAACGAGAGCAGAGATTCGATACTCGGGCAGTGACGAGCATATCGTGATGACGACAACTGACCATGAAGGTGTTCTCTTCGGCAAGGGCGAAATGATCATCAAGGATAGGACGAGGTACTCCCGTGAAAGCACGCCGGGCAACACGGAGGTCTATGGCGAATGGCGCGTCTATGGCACTAATGTTCCGCGGTCTATCTCACTGCCATGTCTGGACCCCGGCAGCTTCGAACAGGGCGCCTCTGGCTCGTCAGATGAGCCGCACTTCACATCCGAAAGGTTTTTGTCGGAGGAAGAAGGAGCTGTGTGGAACGAGTACTGGGCCGATTCCACAGGACGCCCCACACGAGCCCGCAGGACCCAGTTTCTGCCGGGCTATGACGGAGTATCCAATACTGAAACCATCGTGGTTGACTTCACGTACTCCGGCTACGGTGAACTCAACATCATCATGTCGCCGTGCGCCAGCGCGGCGCCGGACCAGGCCGACAACCCCGCTCTCATGCGCGACTGCATAAACCTGCTTGGGGCCAAGGACACCCTGCGGGGCACGGCGGCGCTGAACTGGAGCCTGGACACGGCCATCACCGGCTGGGAGGGCATCACCACCGGGGGTACGCCTACCCGGGTGACGAAGCTGGAACTTCCCAACGAGGACCTGAGCGGGAGCATCCCCGCCGGCCTGGGAAACTTGGTGGAGCTGACTCACCTGGACCTAAGCAGCAACTCCCTGACGGGGGATATACCTGCGGAACTGGGCTTGCTGTCCAACCTCCAGGAGATCAGGCTGTCGGGGAACAGTCTCACCGGGTGCATCCCAGTGGCCCTGAAGGACGTAGCCACCAACGACCTGTCGTCCCTCAACCTGCTGTACTGCCGGCCTCCGGCGCCCGAGAACCCCAGCGCCACCGCCACCGGGGATACCGGCATGGTCCTGACCTGGGACGCGGTGTCCAACACCAGCAAGTACCGGCAGTGGAGTGAATGATGGCGTTGACGAGTAGAGGACTTGGTCAAGTGTTCCTGGGGATAGTCGCCCTGGTCCTGGCCCTATGTCTCCTGGCCTGCCAGGAAGACATGGGCGAAGGGCCCAGGCTTGCTGAAAAAGCGGCGACGCCAACGGAGAGCCAACCCGCCCCAACATCAACTCCGCTACCTTCGCCAACGACTGCCAGCCCACCCCCATCTCCCACGTCGACGGTGGCTCCGACGCCGGGCGAAGGGCCCAGGCTTGCTGAAAAAGCGGCGACGCCAACGGAGAGCCAACCCGCCCCAACTTCAACTCCACTACCTACGCCGACCACTGCCAGCCCACCCTCATCTCCTACGTCGACGGTAGCTCCGTCGCCTACGCCGACGGAAGACCCTCTTGTAAACATCCCCGGTCAACCCGGTATCAGCACGAATCGAGATCGGACTTCGGGATTCATCAACGAGGCATACTTTCCGTGCGGCCCCTTCCTTGGCCAACGGGAGCCATTCCCTCACCAGTTCGTATTCTGGACTCCAGATAGCTCTCAGTTGGTGTTCAGTGGCAATGGCACCATCTGGAAAGTGGATGCAGAAGGGTCCCATTTGCAAATGGTGCTGGACGCCAACCCTGGGGCTTCCTTTGGCAGGCATGAATTCTTGTATGGGTTCCACGCTGATTTATCACCGGATGGCGACCAGCTTGTCTATTCTTCCTGCCAATTCCCCACTGAATACGAACGGCCCAATCGAGATATCCTGGTCCGAGATGGACCGGAGTTTTACGAGCGTGGCAAGTACCACTACGAGATAGCATTGTCGGGGCTTGATGGTGCCAATCAGCAACGCCTCACCCACAACCAGCGACTTGACCACTACCCGGTCTGGTCGCCCAACGGCGAACGCATCGCCTTTGTATCGAATTCAGGGAACCGGCGAAACTTGGACTTGCGTGCGCAAGAACTCTATACGATGTCGGCGGGCGGGTCGGATGTTAAGGTAATAGCTTTTTTCAGGCTCATGGGCGTTGCTCTATCTCCTCGGGTGTGGTCGCCTGATGGCCAGCGCTTGGCTTTCGTTGTGAATGAAGGAGCGAGGTCAGCCCTGCTCCGCATCCTGTACATCGTTGGGCATGATGGGTCGGGACTGGTCAGGATAGGAGAAACGACGGGTACACCCACGTGGTCCCCGGATGGGGAGCGGCTTGCATTCGTAAGTGGTAATTCCTGGAAATCCATCATCCACACAGTGAGATTCGACGGTACTGACCTGCGCCAAGTCTTGAGCATCGGGCCTGTCGATTTCTCTCTGGCAATTTCACAGGTTTCGTGGTCGCCCGACCGGTCAGAAATTCTCTTCGTTTCTGACGGGATATACACAGTAGGTCTGGACGGCAAAGGCTTACTTGGGTTGGATGTTGCCGGGCGTCCTGGAAGAGCCGCGTGGTCACCGGACGGGTCAAGGGTGGCAATCTACTATCCGAGTACCATCTACTATCCGGGTAAATTCTATCCGCCTAGAGTCTATAGTGGCAACCTCCGCTACAAGGGTGTCCGGCTTCTGACCGTGGCCCGAGATGGAACAGACCTCCGCGTCCTGGTGGAGGAGGACTCTGAAGGTGGATTCCATGCATGGAATCCACCTCCGTCTTAAACGTTCTCTTTGGGATTGAGATGACCTGCCTCCCTACCCCGAATACCCCGGATGGCCCAGCGCGCCGTACATACTGCATCCGGCGCAGGACCCGGCCAGTCCGCAGGGAGCTACGGCATTATTGCCATCGGTTGGGGTGCTAATGCCATCCGCAACCCTTCCAGTTCCGGGGCCGGGATATGTTCCCGGAGATGCGGCGCCCTTACGGGTGGGGTATTCCTTGTCCGGCCCTGCATCCTCCTTGAAAAGCTCCAGCTTTAGCTGCTTGGCCCTGGGTGGGCGGTGGCCCGGGAATACCAGAAAAGGCCATGCCCGCTTTCTTACAACTCCCATAGCTTGGAGGTCTCGCCAGTTGTCTATACTGTGATGCCCCCGGTTCTCTACTATCCTCTGGGCGGAAACCGTGCCCACTCCAGGCACCCTCAATAGCTGCTCATGGCTGGCTGAGTTCACGTCAAAGGGGAAGGCGTCTATCCTTTCCAGGGCAATAGCGGTCTTGGGGTCCGACTCCAGGTCCAGGAACCCGCTCTTGTTGAAAGCTAGGCTCAACTCTTCCCTGGGAAAGCCATAGACCCG
This sequence comes from Dehalococcoidia bacterium, assembly GCA_965219725.1. GTDB lineage: Bacteria > Chloroflexota > Dehalococcoidia > Lucifugimonadales > JAGWBF01 > CBDCOF01. The sequence continues at coordinate 719,401 of CBDCOF010000001.1, forward strand.
CCTGAGCCAGTCCATCTGGTAAAGCCGGTGCTCTCTCTCCGGGGGAGTGGGCGGGTGCTCTTCCAGGGGGGTATATCGCACCGGGCGGAAGGCCACGTAATAGACCCGCTTCAGGTTCCAGTCGCCATACAACTGGTCTATTCGCTGGAATATATCCCAGTCCGACTCGTCGGCTGCGCCCACCACCATCTGGGTGGCCTGGCCCACCGCTCCGTTGGTGCTGCTGCGGGTCAGGCTATCCACCCACTGCATGGGGGCCAGGATACCCCCCTCCATGTCCTTCATATTGCTGAGCCTTCGCATCCCCTCCACTGTCGGCGCCTCTATGTTGACGGACAGCCGGGTTCCCAGGCGGTGGGCCGCTTCTACGTACTGGTACTCCGTGCCGGGCATTACCTTCATGTGCACGTAGCCCTTGAACCCGTACTTCTTGCGGATTACCTCGACCACATTTATCAGGCGCTCGGTAGTCTTGGAGCCGCTGCCGGCGATGCCCGAACTGAGGAAAAGCCCATTTACGGTATGCCGTTGGTGCAACTCCATGAACGCCTTTGCCAGCTCGTCCACCTTGAAGGCGTAGCGCTTCCTGGGCACCCAGTGGCTGTTGGGGCAGTAGGCGCAGTCCATCTTGCAGAAGTCGGTAAACATAACTCTCATTAGATTGATGTACTTCCCATTGGGCATCGCCGCTCGATAGACCCCCGGGATGGGGTTGTTCTTAGGGGCGGAATAGGGCATCCTGCCCCTCCCGGTCCCACGCAACCTCCCCAGTCCGTCCTCTGACCGGGACAGAACATCGTCGCCGGCCATCCCTCCCAGAATCCTCAGCTTGTCATAGGTATCGGGGGCGCTCTTAATCAGCAAAGTTGAATCCCTCCTGATGTTAATAGAACATATATTCTCTTACAGAACGGGAATTGTCAATGCCCGGGTGTCACTTCGGCAGTGGTTAGCCTTAGGTGGTGATGTTCTACGGCATTTCTGGGGCAGGAGACCTCTGCGTAACCGTCATTCCGGCGTAGGCCGGAATCCAGGGGGGTGGTGTGGGTGACTCGCAACGACTGCCTACGTCGAAGGACCCTGGATTCCTGCTTCCGCAGAGCCTGCCCCTGGGAAAGCAGGGGAATGACGGCGCTGGTTGCCGGCTATTTTCATGGCAATTCCCCATGCCCCTGCGGGCCACATACGAAGATGAAAACCCCATTTTCATAATAATGGGTGCCTGGTCACCGCACCCTGAAGGGTGCGGCATGGCAATTGCCCATGCCCTTGCAGGATACGTAAGGGCATGAAAATGGCGGTCGGTCTCCCTAGCGCCACTCCCTCGAAAGCGGGAGTCCACGCCCCACCCCTGGATTCCGGCCTGCAACCGAATGACAGATGAAGTGAGCGTGGGGGATGCCGCACCCTTCAGGGTGCGGTGGGGGAACCTGGCGCTGCCTATTTTCATAATAATCACGAATCGGGTCAGAAGAACCGAGAGACTCTGACCGACACTGTACGGCTGGCAGCAGATAGGGTTACAATAGACCGAGGCGCTGATAATGTTACCCACATACTGAATTTGAGGAGGGCGACTCGATGTTTAACAAAGTGCATCACGTTACTTACGTGGTAAACAGTGTCCAGGAAATGTCCGACTACCTTGAGAATAATTTCGGCATGAAGCCTGAAAGTGTGGACGAGTTCCAGGACAGGGGTTACAAGTCCATCCTTTACCGGGTCGGCGACACTATTGTGGACTTCTTCGAGCCAACCCGGGACGATACGTCCATGGCCCGGCAATTGAAGGAAACCGGCCCCGGAGTGGCCCACGTAGCCTGGGGAGTGGATGGCATTGACCAGCTTTTCCAAGACCTGAAGTCCAATGGCAACGAGATGCGGGGAGACAGCCCCACCACCAGCCCCTTTGGGTACAAGACCCTCAGCATAGAGACCACCAGCTCTCATGGCATTTACTTCCAGTTGGCAGAGGGCGAGATAACCAGGTAATAATAAGGCCGCTTTAGGCAGCCATCAGGAGGTGAAGGAATGGCCGACAAAAGGATTGGGGTGCACGTTACAGGCCCCAACGCCGCCGCCGTATTGGCGGGTATCGAGAGAGCTGAGGAGTTGGGTATCCCTGCGGCGTGGCTGACCACCGGTGGGGCGGGCCTGGACGGGCTTACCCTCTTCGCCGGCGCAGCAGTACGCACCAAGAACATTCTGCTGGGGACATCCATTGTTCCCACCTATCCGCGTCACCCCATAGTAATGGCGCAGCAAGTCCAGGTGCTGGACCAACTGGCGCCGGGGCGCATCCGCCTGGGGGTCGGCCCCAGCCACCGGGGTCCTATGGAGGATACCTTCGGAGTAAACTTCCGCGCTCCCTTGGGCCACCTCACGGAGTATTTGCAGGTATGCAAGTCCCTGCTCCAAGAGGGTTCGGTGGACTTCCAGGGACGCTACTACAAGGCCCGGGCCCGCATTTCCTCTCCCATGAACGTGCCTGTGATGGCTTCAGCCCTCCGCCCCAAGTCCTTCGAGCTATGTGGGGCCGAGGCCGACGGGGCCATTAGCTGGGTATGCCCCTGGGTGTACCTGCGGGACGAGGCCCTGCCGGCCATGAAGTCCGGGGCGGAGGAAGCCGGCCGTCCCGTGCCTCCACTGATTGTTCATACCCCAGTCTGCGTTCACGATAACATGGACGAGGCATGGGCCGCCGTTCGTGAGCAGGCGGCAGGCTACCCGAGGACACCCTTCTACCAGCTCATGTTTGCAGCCGCCGGGTATCCCGAAGCCTCGGAGGGGGGATGGAGCGACGGTATGATAGACGCAGTGGCCCTGGTGGGCAATGAAGAGCAGGTAGCGGAGAAACTGGAGGGGCTATTCAACATCGGAGCTACGGAGGTTCTCGTCTCCCCGATGATGGCCGGAAGTGACAGGGCCGCCTCCCTGGAGCGGACACTGCGGCTTCTGGGCCATGTGTCCCAAACGGTGAAGGCATAACGGGATCGCCCCTGTGATTCCCGCTTTCGCGGGAATCACAGATGGCCTTGTCAGGCCACATAAGGGGATGAAAAATAGGCGTCACCGGCCAAGTTGTCCCTTCCCCCTGCGATGGGGGAAGGTTAGGATGGGGGTGATACCTCCCACCTCAATCCTCCCCCACAAAGGAGGGAGGAGGCCGGGTTTTCATGGTAATAACGAATCGCGCGGGTAGAGATAGAGGTGAAGGAATGAGCGAAAAGAGAATAGGCGTCGCCGTGTCAGGGGCGAACACCACGGCGGTTCTGGACGGCATAAAAAGAGCGGAGGAGTTGGGTATCCATGCCGCGTGGCTGACCACCGGCGGGGCGCGCCTGGATAGTATAACTGCCTTGGCCGCCGCCGCCGACAGGACCCAGGACATCATGTTTGGGACATCCATCGTTCCCACATACCCCCGGCACCCCCTGGTGATGGTACAGCAGGCCCAGGTGGTAGCCCAGCTGGCCCCAGGGCGCTTTCGCCTGGGGGTAGGCCCAAGCCATCGCCCCAGCATGGAGGCTATGGGGATGGACTTTCGAGCGCCTCTGGGCCACCTGCGGGAGTACCTACAGATACTCAAGGCATTGCTGCAAACTGGCAAGGTGGACATTGACGGCAAATACTACAAGGCACACGAGACCATTCCCGAAGTAATAGACATCCCCGTGATGGCCTCAGCCCTTCAGCCCAAGTCCTTCGAGGTGTGCGGTGAGGAGTCCGACGGCGCTATTAGCTGGGTCTGCCCCGGCGAGTACCTGCGGGAGGTGGCCCTGCCTGCCATGCGGGTGGGAGCCGAACGGGCAGGCCGCCCTGTCCCGCCCCTTATCGCCCACGCCCCCGTGTGTGTCCACGACAACCCCGCCGAGGTCAGGGATGCCGTCCGGCAGCGAGTTACCAACCCACGGATGCCCTTCTATCAGAGGATGTTCGCCGCCGCCGGCTACTCCGAGGCGTCCATCGGGACATGGAGCGACGCGATGGTGGATGCCACAGCCCTTTTCGGCAACGAGGAGGATGTGGAGGAGAAAATCGAGGGGCTGTTCGCTATAGGAGCGACAGAGGTTCTGGCATCTCCCGTGCCGGCAGGGCCAGACGAGGCGGCTTCCCTGGAGCGCACCCTACAGTTGTTGGGTAAGGTCTCCAGGTCTATGGGTTCATAGGGTTGTGTACATAATATATTACTAAGCGCCCCCGTCATTCCTGCGGAAGCAGGAATCCACCAGTCCGCGCACTGGACTCCTCCTTTCGCGGGAGTGACGAAGTGGGAGTCGTCGAGGTTTAGTCCTTTGTCCAAGCGCTGGTAAGAAGGGATGCCTCAGGCAGACTCGGAGAAGTAGGGCATCACCTGGTTGGCGAAGGTATCCATAGCCCTTAATAGCTCTTCCGTGTTGGCCGAGGCAAAGTTGCATACCACCACGGGTACGCCGATTTCCCGGTAGTAGGCCATGTCTTCCCGTATTTGCTGGGGCGTGCCCTGTCCCAGACGGCGTTCTCCGTCCCTGTACCCGGGCCCGGACACAGGGGAGCGCTCATCGGACAGGCGAATGCTCTGATGGACTGTCACAACAGGGCCGCCATCGGAGCGCCCCGCTTCCTGGGCCAGATGCCGGAGACGTGCCATCCTTTCCTGAAGTGCGGGAGGGCGCATGGCGGTAGGGTGCCACGCTTCCCCCACTGCCACCGCTCTCCTCAATGCTGCGTCGCTGCGGCCTCCTACCCAGATGGGCGGGTGGGGCTTCTGCACCGGCTTTGGCTCGAACCTCACGTCATCAAATGAGAAGAAGCTGCCCCGGAAGCCGGTAGGGTCCTGGGTCCACAGGGCCACCATCAGCCGGAGGTATTCGTCGGTGAGACGGCCCCGCCGGTGGGAGGGCACGCCCAGGGCTTGGAACTCGTCGGGAGCGCCCCCTGCGCCGACTCCAAAGATGACCCTCCCCTCTGAAAGAACATCCAGGGTTGCCAGCATCTTGGCCGTCACCAGAGGGTTCCTGTACGGGACGACGATGACGGAACTGCCCAGCTTGACCCTTTTGGTGAAAGCCGCCGCATAGCTCAGCACAACGAAGGCGTCATAGAAGGTGGGGCCGATGCTTGACATAAGATGGCTGGGGGTAACAACGTGGTCGCTGACCCACAGGGAATGATAACCCAAGTCCTCGGCCCCCTCCGCAACGGCCCGCAGGTCGTCCACAGAGACGGCTCTTCCGTAGTGTGGGATGCATACCCCAAACTGCATATTCCTCCATACACAAGCGGGGGAAATCGGGAGATTAGATTATATGTGGGCAGTATATCCAAGAGGGTGCCCCAGGTAAAGCCTGGCCCAATACCCCAATTCGTCATTCCCGCGAAAGCGGGAATCCAGAAAGCCTCAGATAATGAACGTTACTGGCTGCAAGGACTGGTGGATTCCGGCTCAAGGCCGGAATGGCGGTGAGGCGGCGGTCACGATTCATCGTGTCTGAGCAGTTACCCCCGACTTCCTTGACAGGCCGTAGTGACTGTGATAAAAGTAACACGCCAATCCAACAGGTTGGTCGTCATATTGTATTATCAAGGCGGTGGTATGCGAAAAAGGGTAGGCCCCCTGGTTGTAGGTATTTTGAGCCTTGCTCTGTTGCTGGCGGCGGCCTGCGGCGGCGGGGACAGTGGACCGGCCCCTACCAACACACCTACCACCGCGCCGGAAAATACTCCCACGTCTGCACCGCCTGCGCCCACAGCTACGGCCACGTCGCCCGCGCCTGTGAGTACCCCAACCACGGTCACGGGAGCGCCGACGTCGGCAGTCCCTCCCTCGGATGATCCTCTCGTGGCCAAGGGATTGGAGTTATTTATGAACGTGCCGGATAATTCGGCCCCCCAAGCCTTGTGGTGCTCCACCTGCCATCTGATTGAGGGGGTATCCGAGGGACTTGTAGGCCCGGACCAGACCCATATAGGCACCGATGCCGCCACCAGGAGGCCGGGGCTGTCGTCGGAAGAATACATCCGGGAGTCCATCAAGTCCCCCGAAGTCTTCATTCCCGAGGGAGTAGAACGCTCTACCGCCGGCCTTATGACCAATGCCATCACCGAGAACCTGACCGAAGAGCAGATTGATGCCCTCGTAGCCTTCTTACTGACTCGGAAGTGATGAGTCCGGCGCCGCAAGAACAGGAACATCAACCCGATGAAATCAGAGGACCGGCCTGGTAAGTATTCCGGGCCGGTCTTTATGGTGCCCTTAGGACACCTTTATCATGAATGGGCGCAACACGTCAGAAAATCCCGTTGACTCCCAATGAAGGCAGGACTTATACTACGGGACACATTCAAGGGGTAGGAATATAGGAATATGAAGCTGTCTTGTCTTCAGGAGAACCTCAGCAGGGGCCTTGCCACGGTAGGAAGGGCGGTGCCTACCAGGACCACCCTGCCTATAACCCAGAACGTGCTTTTGTCAACGGACCAGTCCATGCTCAAGCTCTCGGCCACTAACCTGGAGATAGCGATAACTACGTGGATTGGCGCGATGGTGGAAGAAGAGGGTTCCGTCACCGTGCCCGCGCGCCTCCTCACCGAGTTCGTAGGCTCCCTGCCTTCGGAGCGTATAGACATATCCATGACGCCGGAGAACAGGGTGCTGCAACTTACCTGCGCCCGCTCCGAGGCCCGCATCAACGGCACCGACTCCGAGGAGTTCCCGCCCATTCCGCAGGTGGATGCCGGCATTAACGTAAAGATTGACGCCCAGGCATTCAGGACGGCCATCACCCAGGTAGCTTTTGCCGCCGCCACCGAGGAGTCCCGGCCTGTACTGACGGGGGTTAAGCTGGAGTTCGAGGACGACCAGTTCACTATAGCCGCCGCCGACGGTTTCAGGCTGGCGGTGCACAAGGGACAGCTAGTGGAGCCTGTGGAGGAAGTAGTCAGCGTCATCCTGCCCGCCAGGACCCTCAATGAGTTGAACCGCCTTTTGGGGGAGCAGGACAGCCACATAGAGATGACCATGACTCCCGCCAGGGGCCAGGTGCTGTTCCACTTGAAGAGCGTCGAGGTGGTGTCACAGCTAATCCAGGGGACCTTCCCCAACTACTCTCAGCTCATACCCCAGAGCTTCCAGACCCGCACAGTCTTTGACCTTCAGGAATTATTGAGGGCGACCCGGAGCGCATCCATCTTTGCCCGCGACGGCAGCGGGATCATCAGGTTGCAGATGGTCCCCGGGGAAGATGGCCCGGCTATGGGCGATGCGGCGGCAGGGGCAGCAGACGGATCTCGTCCAAGCAAGGTGATAATCTCTGCCAGGGCCGAAGAGATGGGCGACAACATGGATGAAGTGGATACCATGATTGAAGGCGACGAGTCAAAGATAGCCTTTAGCAGCAAGTATCTACTGGACGTTCTCCAGGTCATGGAGAAAGGCGAGGTAGCCTTGGAAACCACCAACCCCTCCAGCCCCGGAGTCTTCAAGCCGGTGGGCTCGGACAGCTACGTTCACGTAGTGATGCCCATGTTCGTCCAGTGGTAATAATGCCGGAGTCCGAAAAGTGGACCTAATATTCCAATAACCCAAATCGTCATTCCCGCGAAAGCGGGAATCCAGGGGCTAGGGGCTGGGTTTCCAGCCTGAGGACTGCCTATTTTCATGGTAATGACGGAGAACATCCCCGCCTTAAACGGAAGGCCCCTTATATAGCGAGAGCCTTGACCTAAACGCCAAGGCTCTCGCTGGTTTTCCTGCTTTATCCTCCGGTCAGGCTAGGCCTGAAAGGAGGCTGCGTCCCGGCATGGCCCGGCCCGTGCTGGGAAAACGGATGCCCCTACCGCTCCGCGTAGGCTTGCTTGGCCCGGTCTATAGCGCGGACCCGCCCGGCTATAAGCATGTCCTTCCGCTGGGTGGCCCACAGGTTGGAAGAGGCTGTGCTGGCAGAAGTGCCCTGAAATTCGGGCATTACATAGCGCGCCAGCAGTTCGTAGCTGTTAAGCATCCGGTCCCTTGGCGCCCAGTCTATGGTCTGCACCAGGAAACCACCGAACCCCCCGCTCTGCTCATCAAGACGTTTGATACCCTCGATGCAGTCATCGGGCGTACCCACTATCCATGCCCCGGTCTCTACCATGTGGTCAATTATCTTTTCCAGGGGGCCGTCAAATCCTGCCTGGCGCCCATTTGTATTCTCGGAATACTCTCTCAGGTAACGCCCGGCTCCCATCCGCGCCTCATTCAGCGCATCTTCACGGGTCTCAGCCAGGTGCACCGGCAGCACCAGACGCCAGTCATCCCGGTTGACTTCCTGCCCATGCTCCGCTGCCGACTCCTCGGCGATGGCCCACAGGTTTTTCAGGTCCGACGGGCCGGCGGATGGGTCTCTGGGCACTGTGATGGTCAGGACGGCGGCCCCGTGCTTGCCTGCCAGGGCCACCCCCGCCGGTGACTGTACCGATGCAACCGCGATGGGCATATAAGGCTTCTGAAATGGGCGGAGATGCACGTGAGCCTCGTTTAGCTCGAACCAATCGCTTTTGTAGGTTATAGGCTCGGTCGCAGTGAACAGGCGAAGGATGGTCCCGAGGGCCTCATCCATCCTCTCCCTCTGGCTGCTGTGGTCAATGCCCATCATATAGGCATCGCCGGGCAAAGCGCCCGGCCCGACGCCCAGCATCACCCTGCCGTGGGTCATGTGGTCTAGCTGCGCCATCCTGTTGGCCACCATCAACGGGTGATGATAAGGAAGGCTGATTACCCCGGTCCCGAGCTTGATGTGGCGCGTCCGGTCCGCAGCGACTCCTATGAAAACCTCAGGTGAGGAGATTATCTCCCACCCGGCGCTGTGGTGCTCTCCAACCCAGGCTTCGTCGTAACCCAGGTAGTCCAGCCATTGGATAAGCTCCAGGTCCCGGTCCAAGGCCAGGGTGGGATTTTCGCCGACCCGGTGAAATGGGCCCATGAATATCCCGAACTTCATCCGATCAGGTAAAGCCATTATCGTCTCCTCCATCCTGTGATATTACCACCAGGGTATGAATAAGGGTCTGCTCTTGGACTATATTAGCCTCTCGGCAAGCTCCTGGCAATCATAGCAAGGGTTGAAAGAGCATTTAACTGCCTTTGAACACGGGGGAACGCTTCTCCAGGAATGCGCGCCGGGCCTCCTGGGCGTCCTCGGAGCCATGCAGAATTCCCCCGGCGTTGGATGTCAGGACCATCGTGGTCTCCAGAGAGCTGTCCAGAGCGGCGCGCATAATTCGCTTGCTTATCCATTGCACCAGGGGAGGCGTCCTCATAACCCTGTCGCACAAGCCCCTGGTAGTTTCTTCTAACTCATCAGAGGGAACGAGATAGTTTAGCAAGCCCCATTCGTAGGCCCTCTGGGCATCCAGGTGTCCGGTATAGACAAACTCCAAGGCGCGCCCCAGGCCCACCATCTTGGGGAGGTAGTAGCTCCCGCCGTTTTCGATTATCTGACCCAATTGCTGATAACCGATCAACCGGGTGTTTTCACATCCCAGGCGAATATCGCAGTGCAGCGCCATGTCCATCCCAGACCCCACGGCAGGGCCGTTTATCATAGCTATGGTGGGTTTTCTGATTAAGGAGATGTCCCTGTGGAGCTTGGTAAATCCGTGGAAAAAGTGCTCCCTGCTGGCATCGGGACCTTCCGCTGTGCCCCGGTCGCCGGGAAGGGGCTCACCCTTGAGGGAGTCCGGGGTGTCTCTCCGCATATCCGCTCCTGAGCAGAAACCTCGGCCCACCCCTGTCAGCACGATGACGCGGATGTTTGGGTCGTCATCCCCGGCCCTCATATACTCGCCCACCTTTGCGACGGTGCCGTTCTCCTCGGCAGAGCCGATGAGGGCGTTCAGACGCTCCGGGCGATTGAACTTTATCCACAATATGCCAGTATCCTCAGGTTCGTACAGCAGGTAGTCCACTAGCTTCGGTCCCATTCTCTCCTCCAATTCAAAAGGTCATACCGAAGGCAAATCATCCAACTCATCCCGGGTGAATTCATCCCCGTGAGGGTACTTAATCTTCCGTGTAAGTATGCTCAACCGGATTTCCTGTCCCCTCCTTTCGTCGGGGGAGAGGTGGCCTTGGTCCCTCGGTGTCCCGGCGAGTCGAGCATCTTCCATTGATTGTATAAAGACCTTTGCGTCGTTTACCGCGTCCTGCACATCGCCCTTATGTACCTGGTGCTCATAGAAGTTGTCGTGCAGTGCATTTAATGTGGCGAATAGACCTCTTAGATGATTATTATCGCTGCGCTCCTTGGCAATGTATTGTGCGGCTTCACGGAGATGATTGTGATAGCGATGGTTCCACCCCCTGGCTTGGGCAACGGCTTTAATGGCGTGGGCGGTTGCGCCCCACACCTTCTCCGATGCCTGTAGAACGTCGTTTTTGTTTAGCTCCTCCTGGGCTTGTTCCAGCAGGCGTCTGGTCATTTCTTTGTATCTTTCAGGCGGTGAAGCTCTCATCGGACCATGCCCCATCTAAAAGGACGTTCTACCGGAGCCAGGCCCAGGCATCTTAATCAGCCCCCACAGGTCTGGTGCCTATGACGCCCTGCTCCTCCAGCGCCGTTATCTCCGTGTCTGCCAGCCCCAGGAGTTGGCCCAGCACGTAGCCGTTGTGCTCCCCAAGGCCGGGGGCGGGAACGGTGGACTGCCTGGGACTCTTGGAGAGCCTCCAGGGGGTTGTCACCTGCTTATAGGTGCCTGCCTCGGGATGCTCCACCACATCCCAGAACCCCCGGGCCTCAAGGTGGGGGTCATTCAGGACCTCACCGCCCTTCAGCACCGCCCCCGCAGCCACGCCGTGGGCCTGGAGCATGTGCATCACCTGGTAGTGGTCTCGTTCCCCGGTCCAGGCGGATATAGTCCGGTCCAGTTCTTCCTGGTTTTGGCCGCGGGACAGGGCGCTTTCAAACCTTGGGTCATGGGCCAACTCATGCTGGCTGATGGCCCGGCACAGCCCCCGCCACTCCTCGTCGGAGCCTACCGAAATCGCCACCCACATATCGTCGCCCAGGCAGGGATAGACGCCGTGGGGCGCCATCTGTGGGTGCCTGTTCCCCGTAGGCCCCGCCACGTGGCCGCTTATGGAGTATTCCAGGATAGCGTCGCCCAGCATCGCGACGGTAGCTTCCCTTTGAGAAAGGTCAACGAAAGCCCCCTTGCCCGTCCTGTGCCGCCGGCGCAAGGCTGCCATCAAGGCCCCGACGGCCAGGATGCCTACCGAGGGGTCCGGGTAGGTCTCGTTGCTGGCAAGGGGTATGCCATCGTCATATCCCGTCACCGATGCAAGCCCGGCGGTCTGCTCCAGGGTAGAACCCAGAGAGCCATAGTCCTTCTCCGGGCCGGTGGCTCCCTGGCTGCTAATCTTCAAATAGACCAACTGTGGGTTTACCTTCGATACTACGGGATAGCCCAGCCCCAGGCGGTCCATCACTGACGCCCGGTAATTCTCAACGAGAACGTCGCATATCTTCGCCAGGTCCAGCAGCAGTCCCTTCCCCTGGGGTGTCGCCAGGTCCAGGGTGACGCCCATTTTGTTGACGTTGCGCTGCACGTGGTGGGCGGTCCTGTTCCAGGGATGCTCGCCCGGCTCTCCGCCGGGGTACAGGGCGGCTGTCCCCGGCACAACCTTTGCCGGGCCCCTGCTGATGTCCATCCGGGAGCAGGACTCGACCTTGATGACTTCCGCACCCATAAATCCCAGCAAGAGGGTGGTATAGGGGCCCACCGCCACCTGGGTAAGGTCGAGGACCCGAAGTCCTTCCAAAGCAGGTCTTGTCATATATCCCTCGTACCAAGTCATACCGTACTCCCAAAGGTGTGGTATGACCGCCTATGCTGAATCATCAGTCGTAATGCCGTACCCTTCAGGGTGCGGTGGATACAATCATGTCTGTCAGATGACTCCCATGGCCCTCAGCCTTTCCAGGTCATCCTCTGAGTAGCCGAGGCGGTCAAAGAGGATGACCGAGTTGTGCTCGCCCACGTCCGGGGCGCGGGAGCTATGCCACGGCTGGCTATCTATCAAGAAAGGAGCGCCGGGGTGCATGACTACATGGGATTCCGGGGACTCCGGGCCTGCCGCCGGGTCGTCAATGGGCTGGAAGAAGCCGCGAGCCTGCAACTGTTCCGATTTGAGCAGGTCTTCCGACGTAGCCACGTACCCGGCTATGGTGCGCAGCCCCTGGAGGGTGTGATAGATTTCTTCCTTGGGCCGGGTGGCTGCCCACTTGCCGAAAATATCCAGGAACTCTTGTTGGTGTTCCCTGCGGGCCTCACGAGTATTGAAGGAAGGGTCATCCGCCAGTTCTGGGACGCCCATCAGGTCGCATACCTGCGTCCATATATCCTCCCGGACTCCCGTTTCCAGGCCCGGGTTGACCCATCCGTCCTTGGCCCGCACAAGGGTGCTCTCCCTTCTCACAGGCGTCCGCCCGAATTGGTGATGGATGGAGGAATGTATCTGGGCTACGGCGATGGTCTCCATGTCGGAAACGTCCACGTGCTGGCCATAGCCCTGGAAGTCACGGACATACAGGGCCAGCATGGTAGCGGAGAAGGCGCTCATTCCGATGGTGTAGAGGGCGGCGTTCCCCCCGATCTTCAGAGGCTCCCTATCGGGCAGCCCGACGGCGTGCATCAATGCGCCTATGGCCTGGGCAACGATGTCCGACCCCTTGTAGTCTCGATATGGCCCGTTCTGGCCGAAGGGAGTGATGGACGTGTAGATGAGTCCTGAATTGAGGCCCTCCAGGGCGGAGTAGCCCAACCCCAGCCGGTCCATGTACCCGGCGGGAAAGCTCTCTGTGAGGATGTCGCTGTCCTGCGCCAGCCTGCGGAGTATCTCCGCGCCCTGCCGGTCTGCCAGGTTTAGGGTTATGCTCTTTTTCCCCGCGTTGAGGTACTGGTAGGAAGCGCTCTTCCCGGATCCGCCGCTCGAAGTGGCCGTAAGGGTATCATCCTCCCCAGTCCCGCCAGTCCCCTCAATCCTGATTACCTCGGCCCCCAGCCCGGCCAGGAGCTTGGCGCAGAATGGGCCTGACACCCCCTGGCTGCAATCGAGGACCTTTATATCTCCCAGCGCCCGGTCTTCTTGAAACATCTGCTTTACTTACCTGTCTATATCTACCCGTTGGACTCTTTCAAGCACCCTTCCAGCAACTCCAGAGCGGCCTTGGTAAAAGTCCACATATTGGCTTCCCGGTCTGCCACACCAGTCTCGACGGTGATAACCCGCTCGATGGGGCCGGACACGGCGATGCAGGCATGGCCGGCGGCATCGCCATAACGGTTCCCCGTTGGGCCACTGGCGCCGGTCTCGCTCAGGCCCCAGGTTGTTCCAAGGGACTCGCGCACGGTGCGGGCTTTCATCATTGCGTAGGGTTCGCTGCTTGCTCTCATGCCGGCCATAGCCTCGTCGGGGACGCTGAGCAACCCCTGGCGGGCCGTCCCGGTATAGATGACTGCCCCGCCGACGTAGAAAGCGGATGCCCCTGGGACGGCTACCAGAGACGCCGAGATCAGCCCCCCGCAGGAGGACTCGGCCACGGCTACGGTCTGTTGATATTGCTTTAGCAAGTCTCCAACCGATGAGGCCATTGGACTTAGATCAGGCATGGTCTCCTCCATCAGTTACCATAATCTTCCGAGCGTACCTGTAAGCAAGCGTTGGCCCATCCCTTGCCACCCGCCCCGACTGTGGGGACAGTCTCGCTGGCTGCCAACCTTATGATGTGATTATACCGTAACCCCCCAGTCGTCCCAGTAGGTCACCGTCTCAACGGGCTTGCGGCTCGTGGGACCGAAGCGCTGCCCATCGGGATAGCCGACGGGTATTATGCAGGCGGGCACCGCCTCCTGGGGCAGGTGGAACTCGCTGCGCAGGGTCTCCTCCATGAAGGAGTTGAAGGTGGTAAGCACCGTCCCCAGGCCCTGGGCGCGGGCCGCCAGCATGAGGTTCTGGACCGCCCCATAGATGGAGGAGCCTGCCAGCAGGCTTTGAGGGTCGGAGACGGGGGAGGTGACACCCACCAGGCACGGAATTATGAGCACCGGGGCCGCCGCCACGTTCTCAAAGAACGCAACGGCGCCCAACTGCATTCGCCTCCGGCTGGGGTCTTCGATAGACTCGGCGCTGCGCCGCATCTCTTCCAGCCTGCCCGCAGACTCGAACCTTTCTCGCACGGCCCGTCCGATAACATCCTTCTTGGCCTGGTCCTGGACCACCAGCCACATCCAGGGCTGAAGATTGGACCCGCTGGGGGCGCGGATGGCTGCGTCAATCATCTTCCGTATTGCTTCCTGGGGCACCGGGTCGGGCTTGAACCGCCGGATTGACCTTTGGGTATGTACCACGTCGAAGAAGTCCACTAAGTCCCTCCTGTGAGCGATGCTGACTGTGGTTGGCCTGGGTAGTCCTTACTGTCTAATATCCTACCATATATGGCGGCCTTCGCAAGCTACGTCCGGCTGCGACTGGCAACTGTTCAGGCTTGAGGTCTCATCCAAGACCCAACTGGTCATTTATGAAAATAGGCAGCGCCCAGCATCGTCATTCCCGCGAAAGCGGGAATCCAGGGTCCCGGAACGTCGGAGCCTTTGCGAAGTCACCCACAACCCCACCCCTGGATTCCGGCCTGCGCCGGAATGACGGTTGTGAGTGCCCTGGGTTCCGGCCTACAACCGAATGACGAATGATAGTGGCCGGAATTACCCATGCCCCTGCGGGCCATATCGTGTAGAAGTAGCCGATACCAGCCATTTTGTAGAATTACCCATGCCCCTGCGGGCCATATACGAGGATGGAAATGGTATGGCCTCCCTACCGTCACTCCGGCGAAGGCCGGAGTCCAGGGGTGGGGGTGTGGGGGACTTCCCCGCAATGCCGAAGTCCAGGACCTTAGATTCCTCGACTCGCTCCGCTCCCTCGGAATGACAATGACGGCGCTGGTTGCCGGCTATTTTCAAGGTAATTACCCATCTCACTGCGGGCCACATACGAGGATGAAAATTGTACGGTTTCCTCACCGTCACTCCCGCGAAAGCGGGAGTCCACCGCCTCACCACCGTCTGAACCGCTACCCAGCACTATGGGATGACCTCCAGGTCAACCCGCTGCTCCCTGACGCGGGAGAGTTGGTCGCTGAATGCGGCCAGGAAGAGCTGATAGAAACGAGGCTGGAGGTCGGCTGTTACATCGCCTCCCAGTTCTATCACCAACTCACTACCAGAGGACCTCTCAGCTTCCCCTGAGGCCAGTACCCCCCCGGTGGTGGGGTCTATCAGCAGGTACAGCAGCCCCAGGTCGCCAGGCCCTTCGACCTGGACCTTCACCGTGGCGCTGGAGCCGGCCTTCACCGGGTCCGCCTCTATGTCCAGGAATTGCATCTGCGGAGGTGAGCCAAAGGACCAGTCCCCCGGCTTGAAGGGGTAGGTGGACTCACGAAAGGCTTGAAGCTCCGCAAACTGGGCCGGCGGGTCGTAGCGGGTCATGAAATAAGGCCCATTGCTTATAACCATATTGTTATGCTGCTCGAACCAGTCCATGGCCGCCTGGTATCTGTCGGCGGCCTCATCGGCGGTCGCCAGGGCGCTTCCCCCTATGTCGAACACCCCCTGGGGAAGTTGGCCCTCGGCAAGGTCGCTGATGGTATCGCGTACCAGGCGGCTGTCCTTTTCCATCGCCAGGCTCAGCCAGGGGACGTTGAACCTCTGGGCGGTAGTATCGCTGTAGGCCCCCCGCCTCTCCTCAAAGACCAGGGTGTCCATAGCAAGAAGGACCTCCCAGGGCATAGTCAGGCCCGAGGGGCTGGCGTAGGAGGCGATATAGCTGGGGTCGAAGTGCCAGAAGTCCACGTAGACCTCCAGCTGGTTATCGTCCAGCACCCGGAAGCCTCGGTAGGTCTCCAGGAAGGGGCGGCTGGTGACGGCCAGCGCCACCTCGATCTTGGACTTGTTGCTGTTATTAGCCATGTCGAACCGTTGGTAGATGGAGTAGACCAGGTCGGCCATGGTGATAGGCTCTCCATGGTGCCAGGTGGACTGGAAGTAGAGGGAGTAGTCGAGGGTGACTTTGCTGGTAGCCTGGACGCCGGCGCCCACAGGCTGCCACTGGCCCGAGGCGGAGTCCCACATCACCGCGTCCGATGGCACGTCGAGCTTTCCGTCCGGCCCGCCGGTCTCCACGTCGAAGGATGCCCTGAAGGATATAGGGGTGCCGGTGAAGGGGTGGTTCCACATAGGGGGGTCATTGAGGTTGCGCCATATATCAACGCTGTAAACGTCTCCCAAGCCCCCTATGGGGTTCCAGGTGGTGCGCTCCGTCCAGACCCACAGGTTGCCCACCGTGAGTTCGTCCTTCCCCTCAAGGAAGGCTTCCCTCAGGCTCCAGATGGACCTGGGGCCGGCTACCAGGTCCTCAGTGATGCCCTGGAGGCCCTGGAGGGCTGGGAAGGAATCAAGCCTGTTGACCACCCATAGCCGCACCGACTCATCCAGGGCGATTTCTATGGCCTGGCGGTATAGCTGGTCCCGCTCATCCTTGCTCTGGAACTGGCCGGTGAAGATGGTCTGCCCAATCTCGTCCAATTGGGCGTTCTCATACTGCCAGAAGCCCACCTCTTGCCAGCCGGGCATGTTGCCCAGCCAGGGCGCGTTCATCTGGTTTACCGAGGCGAAGTCGTAGCGCTGGGCGGCCCCCCGCCCCCAGCCCTCGGTGTACAGGTGCCACTGGAATACCTGGGGGTCCGAGGAATAAACGGTGAAGATGGCCGGCGCAAAATTCCGGTAGGCCCTCTCCACCATGAACCCCGCCTGTTCAAGCTCCGCAGCCAGCAGGTCCCCAAAGTCTCGCCGCTCATCCTCAAGGCGTATGATGAACTTCAAGCGGACGGGACGGCCCTCGTAATTCCACACCCCATCCACCATCTCTGCTCCGGCTTCTTTCATAGCCTCTTCAATATCCCGGCGCGCTTGTTCGGGAGCGTAACCCGTGTTGGCCTGGTGGACCACCTCGAAAATATTGAGATAATCGTAGTCCAGGGGGCTGACGTTGGTCACCATAGGGACTGCCATCCCTCCAAATATCTCCTGGGCCACGAAATCCCTGTTTATCAAGCGTTGTACAGCCTGCCTCACCTTCTTGATGGAAAAGGGGTTCAGTCCACCCTGGGGGGCAGGTGCGGGATTGAGGATCAGCGAGAGCATAGTGGAGGGGGCTTCAAAGAGCTTAACGTCAGGGTTATTGCGGACTTCCCTGGCGGCCAGGACCTTCAGCCCAAAGATATACAGGTCCATTGACCCCTGTTCCAGTTCGAGGGGTGCGCGGTCGACGTGGAATGATGTGAAAAACAGACGCTCGGTGGCGGGGCCGGGGTTCTGGTGGGGTGGGACTACCGTGACGCCGGGAGCCTGGGGGGTAACGCCGTCAGTATCCCTCGCATCCGTATCCGTAGAGGCAGGTGTGGGTTGAGGTGTCCCTTCCTGTGTCTCACCGCCGCCGCCACAGGCAGCCGCCGCAGCCAACAACAGGATAGCCAGTAAGCCCAGTATGGATAATTGAAGGTATGCCGCAATCTTGAGGGCGCGGCGCCTATAGAAGTTGACTCTCATCACAGTCCTTTTATTCAAGTCCCTAGTAACCTCTTCTGACTCTCAGGGTGATGAACAATACCCCGACTAATGCCACAGCCAGCACAACCACCACGCCCACCAGCACCCATCCCACGGCAGCCCATGAACTATCCCCGGAGTCGTCAGAGCCTCCGGTGGTAGCGCCGGGACCCGGCTGGCTTGAGCCATCTTGACTGCCTTGGCCAGACGGCGCTCCATCCATGGCCGCAAGCTGTCGCTGGATGGAATCGAAGCCGAATTCCATGAAGAAGGAGCTGGTGGCGAAGTTGCCGGAGTCGTCGAAGACCTCCACCGAGTGGCCTCCCTCCCCTGATATGGGGATGAACACCTGGCTGGTAAAACGTCCCTCACTATTGGTCCGATTGGTGCTCACCAGCACCCCGCCCACCCGTATGAAGACGTTGATGTCGGGCTGGAAGTTGAATCCCTGGAGGGTCACTTCCTGGCCGCCCGGCCCTGCCGAGGGGTTGAGGAAGATGTCCGGGCTGGCTACCGACCTGCGACGGGCAAACCCGATCTTCTGGTTTGGCCCTCCGTACTCCCCCAGCCGGGAATCGGCCCAGACCATGTACACGTCTTCTTCCGTGGCCTTGATGGCAAAGTAATCGCCGATAAAGCGGCCCCTGGGAAAGGCCTTGTTGGGGTTTGAAGGGAAGTCGCTGACCCTGGCGTCCGCCTCTCTGAAGCCGAGGTCTTCAAACTCAAAGCCCCAGGTGCGCCCCCGGTCTTCCGAGGAGGTGTAGTAGATGTGGTATCGAATGTTTGAGGGGTCGTCCCGGGTGTCGCCCCACATGGCATGGATGTTCCCCATAGGGTCCACGGCTATGGCAGGGAAGAACTGGAACCCGTTAGAGTCGTCCCCGTTTATGCGTAAGGGGGCGCTCCAGGTATTGCCCTTGTCCTCTGAGTGGAGGAAGAAGATGTCGCCGTCATCCTGCGGATTGGTCGAGGGGCGGGCAGTGTGCACTATGTACACATCCCCCTGGGGACCCACCTCCATGCGAGGGAACATAGACCCCCAGCTTCGGAAAGAGGAGGAACGAGAGGTGAAACCTGTCTCATTGAAGACCGATACCCTCATGGGCCCGGTGAACGTGTCCCCCGCATCATCGGACCGGGCTATGTATAGCTCTCCCAGGCCCTCCATGGTGTCATCGTCGGTGCTGTCGTACCAGCCGACGTAGAGGGTCCCATCGGGCCCTACAACCGGGTACGAACCCTGGACCACCCTCTTGTTGCCGGCCACCTCAGGAGGGGTATCCGCCGGCTGGTCCACC
This sequence comes from Dehalococcoidia bacterium, assembly GCA_965219725.1. GTDB lineage: Bacteria > Chloroflexota > Dehalococcoidia > Lucifugimonadales > JAGWBF01 > CBDCOF01. Next base: position 738,321 of record CBDCOF010000001.1, read on the forward strand.
TGTCCGGAGACCTTCCGCACGTAAGGGCTTACGTTAACCGGCTCACTCCATGTCTTCCCCCCATCCTCCGACTTCACCATGAGGATAGCGGTGACAAGCACGGGGCTGGTGAGGAAGGGCAGTTCGCCAATCCAGCCGATTTGATATTCGAGGATGAATTCGGTGAAGGTGACGTAGATAATATCCTTTGTCATGTCCTTGGGATTGGGACCAATAGCCATCCAGGGCTTATCGTAGAAGGAGGTGACAACCGTCCCCCGGACCCTGCCCAGTTCGTCCGGGACCAAGTCTCTACTGTAGACCCTGCTGCGGGCGGTCTGCACTGTGTCGGCCCAGTTGAAGCCTCCATCCTCGGAGGCTGATATGAAGATGTCCGACACCACCTCTACCAGCAGGGCGGGGCCGATGGACACCTCTTCTATATCCAGGCCGATGCCGATGATGTATGCCTTGCCGTTGCGGTCGAAGGCCATAACCGGGTCTCCGGCTGTAGCCAGGTCGGCAATGGGATAGGGTACTGGGAAGGGGCCTTCCCAGCTAACGCCCCCGTCCCGGCTGACGTAATTCACCAGGGTGGGAGAATTGTAGTCTATGGTGCCCATGATGAGATGGTCCGGGTTGGTGGGGTCCACGGCCAGGTGCGGCTCCGTCTGGTAAGGTAGGTTTCCCAGGTCCCGGCTGATGAGGATGCCGCGGCTGAAGGCGGGAGCGGGGCTTCTGAAGGGCACCAGTCCCACCGGGCCGGCCTGGAGGTCCAGCCCGCCAAAATCGCCGGCTTCCTCCGACACCAGGGGGTCTATGCCGGCAGCTATCAACCCCATCCGCCCGGAGAGAAGTCTATGAATTGGCTCCAGCAGATGGAGCTTGCTAGGGGTCAGGTCTCCGTTAATTACCCTGGCCTCTTCTTCCCCGTCGCCTCCGTGCACCGGGGTTGCGGCAACAAGGATGGATACGGCCAAGAAGATTACTATGGCAATGGTCTTTTTCATCGGCTCCTTCTCTCGCGGGCGCTTATCGTTGGGGCAAATGATTATTCGCCTCTACGATAAGTATTCATAACCTATTCTAAACTGGCATCCCACCTTCCGCAAGAAGCGGACAGTGGCCGTAACAGTTCAGACACGATGAGTCGTGACCGCTGCCGCACCGTGATGCTCCCTTCACACCCATCCCCTCCTCCGGCGCTCACTTTAGCTGTCATTTCGGTCTTGAGCCGGAATCCAGAAGTGTTTGCGACGAGCGACGTTCCTTATCTAAGGATGCCCTGAACAAGTCCGTTAATACTGACTTTGCAGATACAACCTTGTCGCAATATACCGACTTATTCAGAGGTTCCCTAAGACTTCTGGATTCCCGCTTTCGCGGGAATGACGAATTGGGTCCAGAATGAGCCCTCTAGTCTGAACAGCTACCGTGGCCGGTACGCAGCGCCTACCGGATACCGGCCACTACTTTGTGTTATCATCAATTGCAATACTGTAGGGGTGAACGATTATTCGTCCCTAAGCAGGAGGGGATATGTTTTCGAGGTCCTTGGTCGGAGCTTCCAGGTTGGGCAGCCATATTTACGCAGCCCTGGTTGTGATACTGGTCTCATTGCTGATAACTGGGCTGATAGCCGGATGCGGGGCCGGGAGTCCCACTTCCACTTCTACCCCCGTACCGACTAACACGCCTACGCCCACGCCGACCCTGGCCCCCGCTGCTACGCCAACTGCGACCCCCGTTATTGTGCAGGACCCGACGCCCACTCCTACCGCCGTACCCACTCCCACACCCCAGCCTACCCCTACGGCGACGGCTACCCCACCCCGCCAGCCCGATTCCGCTCCCAAGGCCCTCACTACCTACGAGAACGACATCTTTGGTGTTTCCATAGCCTACCCCGAGGACTGGGATGCGGAATTTGGACTGGACCTCAGAGTTGAGCCCCTCGTCATCGCGACGGCCCCGGAAGGGTTCCCTGCTCTCTCTCTGCGGGTAAGGTATCTCCCGGAAGTCGGCACCGTCGAGGAAGTGGCAGAGGAGTATAAAGCCTCTCTCGCCGAGGGAATTGCCGGTTTCGAGGTAATATCGGAAGAGGCTTCCCAGACGGACGACGGCGTAGCTGTCTATAATATGCTGATTGACTATACTCTGGGCGAATTGCCCATGCGTTCTCGTATCAAGATGGTCCTTCGAGGCTCCCAGCTGGTGGAGTTAAATGCTTTCACCCTGGAAGCCGACTTTTCACGCTGGTCCGATGTAATTGAAGAGGTGCTCCAGAGCCTGTCCGTTTCCCATCCCATCCCCTTTGGCATCCCAAGAGAGGAGGCCTTAACCGTATACTACGTCGCGCCTCTGACTCTCGACCCGCACAAGATACAGGATGCCACGTCGTACCTGTACGCCAGCCAGGTCTTCAGTGGCCTGGTGACCCTGGACAGGGACCTGAACGTAGTCCCGGACCTGGCTGAAGGATGGGAAGTAGAGGATGGAGGTACGAAGTATACATTTCACCTGCGCGAGGATGCACGGTTCCATGATGGCAGGCAGGTCACGGCGGAGGACGTGAAGTATTCCATTGAGAGGGCTACCGACCCCATGGTCAGCAGGAGAAACACCCAGGTCTATCTCGACGACATCGTGGGGGTGACGGAGAAGCTGGCGGGGCAGTCCCAAGAGCTTAGGGGCGTGGAGGTGATAGATGATCGTACCGTTGCCATCCGCATTGACGCCCCTAAAGCCTACTTCCTATCCAAGCTGACTCACCCGGCGGCATTTGTGGTGGACCGCCAAAACGTAGAGGATGGGGGCTTCGGGTGGTGGTCGGAGCCTAATGGGACCGGCCCCTTCAAAATAAAAGAATGGAGACGAGGACAGGCCCTGGCAATGGAGCGCAACGACGACTACCACCGGGGTACTGCCAAGGTAGAATATATAGTGTTCCGCTTGCATGGGGGCCTACCCGCATTAATGTACGAGACCGGAGAGGTGGACCTGGCCTGGGCGTCCCTGGGTGAACTGGAGAGAGTCCTTGACCCCGAGGAACCGTTGAGCGATGACGTGATGGTCTATCCCCAGCTTTCGGTGTTCTACGTAGCTATGGACACTACCCGGCCACCTTTCGACGACATCAACGCGCGCAGGGCCTTTGCCCTGGCCTTGGATAGGGACAAGATAGTGGATGAGGTCTATAAAGCCTCGGTAAAAAAGGCCGAGGGCTTTCTTCCCCCCGGCCTGCCCGGGTATAACGAGGACCTGAAGCCTCTGCCCTTCGACATAGCCCAGGCACAGGAGCTTCTGGCAGAGACGGCTATTGACATCGGTGACGGGGGAACGGGCGACAGCGCCCAGGAGATAATCTACGCTACACCCGGACGGCCTGGCCCCGCTGAAATGTCTATGTTTGAGCAATGGAAGGAGAACCTGGGAGTAGATATAACTGTATTGGTGCTGGACCAGCAGCAGTATTACTACTGGGATGGACCCGCTCAAGGCCATCTGCTGGACTTTGGGTGGATAGCCGATTACCCCGATCCACAGAACTTCCTGGACGTACTGTTCCACAGCGAGACTCCCAATAACCTGGGCAGCTACTCCAATCCGAGGCTGGATGCCCTTCTGGAGGAAGCCAGGACTGAGGAGGATAGAGACCGGCGCATCTCCCTCTACCGGCAGGCGGAACAGTTGCTCCTGGATGACGTAGCAGCGATCCCACTATGGCACGGCAGAGACTACGTGCTGGTTAAACCCTATGTAAAGGACTGGCACCTCTCACCCCAGGGCGTCCCAGACTTCCTGAATGTAAAACTGGAACGGGAGTAAGGACTAGGCGGTCCCACCAACCCTATTTCGTCATTATTATGAAAATAGGCAGCGCCAAGTTCCCCCACCGCACCCTGAAGGGTGCGGCATCCCCCACCCACCGTCATTCCGGCGCAGGCCGGAATCCAGGGGCGGGGCGTGGACTCCCGCGAAAGCGGGAGTGACGGTGAGGAGGCCATATCATTTTCATCCTCGTATGTGGCCTTCGCAAGGCCATGGGCAATTACCAAGAAAATAGCCGCAACCAACTCGTCATTCCCGCGAAAGCGGGAATCCAGAGTCCCGCAACCTGGGCAGTTGTTGCGAAGTACCCCACCCACGCCCCTGGATTCCGGCCTACGCCGGAATGACGGTGGGAAGCGCCATGCAGGTAGCCTAGCTGCTCAGACTGGAAAGCTGGATGCTGGCCTCGTCCAGGTGCTGGATGACATAAAGCAGGCTATCCTCCAGGAATTGGTCCAGGGCATTCTGGTACGGAGCAACCCACAAGTTATAGAGGGTCGTTGACTCGGCCTGGCTGGCGAAGTTGTTTGCTTCCGCCCGCTCCGTCCAGTCGTAATAAGCCGGAGCCAGGGATAGTACCTTGTCTACCCCGGATACAAGAGTATGGTCTGCCCTCTGGGCCAGTCCCCGGATGTTGCGCAAGGACTGGATACCCGCGTCCCTTTCGTCGGGGATGGGCTTGCGTATTTCGATAAGGAGCAGGCGGTCCTGGGCAAGGACCTGGCCCAGCCTCCCCAGGTCATTGATGACCTCAGGCTGGGGTCTCTGGCCGGGAGCCTGCTGCGGCTCTTGGGAGGGCGCGGTTCCACCTGGGCCGTTGGCCCGGGCGACCTGGGCATTTTTGAGGTCGGACTCCAACCGTTCAACCCTAATTTGCGCCGCTTCCAGGTTGGTGTTGAGGGTTTCCACCTGCTGGGAAAGCAGGTCTCGCTCAGTTTTTAAGCTGGAAAGCTCCGTCTCAAGCTCGTCGTTGCTGCTCGATGGCCCCTGGCAGGCTGCTGCAAGGCCCAATACAAGAGGCAGCAGTATCGCCAGAAGCCATGATCGTTGCCTCACCTTGGATGACATGCTCACCTCCATAGTATGTAGAAGAATCCTTACAAGAAATACGCTGGCAAACAAAAAGGTTTCCTGCCCGCCCTGGCAAGCAGCGTTGGAATCCGGGTGGTATGAAGCCCCGTCATACCTGCGAACTCAATTCGCCACTCCCGCTTTCGCGGGGGTCCAGGGGGGGAGGTGGGGATGACTTCGCAACGACACCTTAAGTCACGGGACCCTGGATTCCTGCGAAAGCAGGAATGACGGCGCTGGTTGCTCACTATTTTCATGATACAAAGAACGCCGCAGGCTCGGCAGGAAAGTTTCAACTCCTTGCTTAATATTATATCATTAGAGAATGGAACATACAGACTGTTTCGTTCATCTCCAGGACATCCGGGTATATTTCTACCTGCGGCGGAGGCTGTTCCGCTCCACCCCTTTACGGGCGGTGGATGGCGTCAGCCTCTGTCTCCCCAGGGGAACAACCCTGGCGTTGGTAGGGGAGTCTGGCAGTGGAAAGAGCACCCTGGGCAGGGCTTCATTGCGCCTGCTGCGTCCCACCGGCGGCAGGGTAATTGTGGATGGAACGGACATTACGAACGTGCCTGACAGCCGGCTAAAGGACTTCCGCAGGCGGGCGCAGGCCATATTCCAAGACCCGTACTCCAGCCTGGACTCTTTTATGAGCATCCGGGAAATCCTGGAGGAACCCCTGGTAGTGCACGGCCTGGGAAGCCAGAGGGAGAGGAGGGATAGGGCCTTGAAAGCCTTGGAGGACGTGAGGTTGGTCCCCCCGGAGCAGTACATAAGCCTTTATCCCCATATTCTTTCGGGAGGCCAGCGCCAGAGGATAGGGATAGCCAGGGCGTTGATGCTGGGGCCGGACTATATCGTGGCCGACGAGCCTGTATCCATGATTGACGCCTCCCAGAGGGTGGAAATCCTGTCCCTGATGAGGGAGCTTCAGGCCGCCCGGGGGCTAACCTTCCTGTACATCACCCATGACATAGCCACAGCCCGGTATTTCTCCGACCGCATCGCGGTCATGTACAGGGGTAAGGTGGTGGAGATGGGGCATCCTGATGAAGTGCTCCAGAGGCCCGTCCACGCCTTTACCAGGGCCTTGATCGCCGCCGTTCCCGAGCCCAACCCTCAGAACCGTTTCAGGGAACGTCCTACCCTCACGGAAGAGATCGGTCCCATTCCTCCCCTGGTGGAGGTAAGCCCCGGCCATTTTGTAGCTGAGCAGGTGTCGGAGACCCTGTAGCCTCAGCGCCGGGCTGCCAGCCGCCCCGCCTCAGTCCGCGTCCTCTGCCGGGCCGGATATAGGGCTGCCTCTGTGCAGCCAGCAGGCGGATAGATGCCCCTCATTCAGCAGGAAATTTGGAGGGGGCGGCTGGCGGTCGCAGGCTTCGATCCTGTGGGGGCAGCGAGGATGGAAGCGGCATCCGGCGGGGGGTGAAGCCAGGTCGGGGGGTGTGCCGGGTATGAACTTGAGGGCATCATCCTGGCCTGCTGAAGAAGGAGGGCCGGGCCTGAGCCTGGGGATGCTGGCTAGAAGCAGCTGGGTGTATGGATGGGTGGGAGAGAGGAGGACCTGCTCCAGGCTTCCCTGCTCCACAATCTGCCCTCCATAGACTACCGCGAGCCGGTCGCAAAGGTCGCTGGCCAGGGCTATGTCATGGGTGATCCAGATAAAGGATAGGCCCATGTCTCGTTTAAGGCTCTTCAGCAGATTGGTTATCTGGGCCTGGATGGTCACGTCCAACGCCGAGGTGGGCTCGTCCATAATGACCAGCGAAGGATAAAGGGCCAGGGCCATGGCGATAACCACCCGCTGTTTCATCCCACCGCTGAGCTGATGAGGATACCGCCGGTCTGTACCTTCGGGGAGGCCCACAAGGTTGAGCAGGCTCGCAGTCCTGTCTTTCATCTCCCTTTTAGAAATCCGGTCCCTCTCCATCGCTTCGGCTATCTGACCGCCCACCCTCAGCACAGGATTCAGGGAATTCATAGCTCCCTGGACTACCAGGGAGACCTGACGCCACCGGATACGCCGGCGGAACTCATCGCCTCCCAGGGTCATAAGGTCCTCGCCGTTCAGAGACACCCTGCCGTCGAACTTTGAGACGTTCCTGGGCAGCAGCCTGGTCAGGGCCAGGGCCAGGCTGCTCTTGCCGCTGCCCGACTCACCCACTATCCCCAGGGCTTGGCCTTTCTCCAGGCTAAAGGACATCCCGTCCACAGCCCATACGGGTCCCCTGGGGCTGTTGTAGTAGAGGTGCAGGTCACTAACTTCCAGAAAAGCCATGTCCTAATCCGTCACCCGAATCTATGAGACCTTTGCGTAACCGTCATTCCGGCATAGGCCGGAATCCAGGGATGGGGTCATCAGCTAGGGAAGCAATGTATCCTCTTCACGATATTGACCCGCATGGAGGGTTATGCGAAGGTCTCAATCTATCGAGAGTCTTCTTACATGCTACCTCATGCTGCGCAGCCGGGGGTTGACCACCCTTTCCATGCCCAAGGCCAGCAGGGCGAAGGTCACGGCGGTAATAACTATCAGGATGCCGGGGGGTAGTATCCACCACCAATGTCCCAGGTAAACGGCCCCTGTGCGGAACCCCTGCTCAAGAATCTGTCCCCAGGTGGGTATGGTAGGGTCTCCCAGCCCCAGGAAACTCAGCCCCGCTTCAGCCAGTATAGCCGCCGGAGTAAAGAAAATCATCTGGGAGAGGACAAATGGGGCGGTCCAGGGGAATATATGGCGCAGCATAATCCTCCACTTGGAAGAACCCAAGCCCACTGCCGCCTCAATAAACTGGCTGCTCTTTATTTGCAGCACCATAGACCGGATGAGGATGGTCATTCCGGGCCAGCTAAAGGACGCCAGTATGATTATTATAAGGAAGAGCTTGGAACCCAGGATGAATACCAGGAATATGAGTATTGGCAGGAGGGGAACATTGGCGATTATGTCTGCCAGGCGCTGAATCAAGGTATCTACCCATCCTCCCATGTACCCGCTCATAATCCCCAGGGTAGCGCCCACCGCCGTGGTCAATACAGAGGTCATAATTCCTATGAACAGGGCTACGGGCAGGCCGAACAAAAGCCCCTGGGCCAGGTCCCGGCCTACGCCATCGGTCCCCATAGCGCCAAAGGCCGCCCCGCCAATCACGAAACGTAGGGGGCCTATAGAGTCATTCGGGTCGAAAACACGAAATTCCACCAGCGCCCGGTAATCGCCCTTCAATACCGCAAAGCCCGGGGTCCCTGCGCTCCCCCTTGGCGCTGAGGAGTCCGGCCCCGGTACGCCCCCCACTTCCGAGGCGGGACCGAGGGAGGCGGGGACTCCGAACAACGCCTCGGCCAGCGAGCCTCGAAGCTCCTGCTGCCCTGTCCCGAACTCGCGACGGAATACCGGGGCCACGTTGGAAAGCACAGTGTCATTGGCGCTCAGGGATACCCTCCAGGGGGTCTCGTCGTACCTCCTCACAGGAAGGGACTCCCCTTCCTGCGGCCCAGGCACCGAATGTCTGAGCAGGACGATTTCCAAGCCGTCGGGCCGGAGAAGGGATAGGGACATCTGGGGCGGTGAAGAGTAATAGGTCACGTCGGAGAGGGAGAAGGATAGAAAGCTGGGGAACCCGCTGTAATCATAGGGAATATCCATCCCGTAGACCCTGGTCTCAACACCCCCGTCATGGCTCTCCACTTTCTCCGGGGAATCGGCGTCGAGGATGGTGTGCTTCACCCGGTCATCCTGTAGAAGGAACGCGACCCAGGCAGGGGCCACCGTTTTGGGGTGGTCCGCCCACTGGGCCGGGTCATTCCACACCGTCCTGCCGAAGTCCAGAGGGTATGTGCTGACAACGTAAAGAGAGACGGCCACTTGCACCAGCAGCAGGGCCACACCCACCTTGCCCGTAGTAGTCCGCATGAGTTCCCTGAAGGTGTCCTTCAGACTGCTCATGGGCTTGCGTCACTGCGTGGCCCAAGAGGGCAGGTCTCAGACCTGCCCCTACAGGCAAAGGCCGGGTTCATGTGTAAGCCACCCTGGGGTCCAGTATCAGGTAGAGCACGTCCAGTACGAAGCGGGCAGCCACGTACATCAGGGTGAACACGAAGGTAAGGGCCACAATCACCCCCTCATCGGGAGTGCCTGCCACCGCCTCAAAGTAGAGCCTCCCCATGCCCTGCCAGTCGAAGACCGTCTCTACCAGGATGGAACCGCCCAGGGAGCCGATGAGGCTCAAGATGAGGCTGGTCACGATGGGCGGGGCTGCTACCCTGAGGATATGCCGGCGCATCACCGCGCTTTCGGGAAGGCCCTTGGCCCGGGCAAGGTTCACGTGGTCCTCCTGGGCCACGTTCAGGGTCATAGTCCTGACGGCGTAGAGGTACGGCCCCACTGATACCAGCACCAGGGTGATTATGGGAAGGGCTGCGTGCTTCAGGAGGTCCAGGAACCTGGACAGGCCCCCTTCAGGGGGAGGTGTGCTGTACATGCCCCCCGAAGGCAGGACATCCAGATAGAAGGAAAGGAGGAGGATGAGCAGGATTCCCGTCCACCAGGCGGGAAGGGCAAAGGATATGGCGGAAGACAGGGAGATGGTCCGGTCCAGTTTAGTGCCGGCCTTGGTAGCCAGAGTAACCCCTACTGCCAGACCTATAATCGAATAGATGACCATTGAAGAGGTGAGAAGCAGGACGGTGTTGGGCAGCCGCTCCATAACTATATCGGACACCTTGTTGCTCCCGCCGGAACTACGCAGGGTCCGGGCTTCGCCAAGGTCCAGGAGCACGACCCGCTTCATGGTATCGGGTATCCGAAAGTACCAGGGATTGTCCAGGCCGTAGAATTCTGTGAGTTCTTCCTTCTGGCTCTCCAGTGCGGCCTCCAACTCGGCGGGGTCCCTGATAGTCTGGGCAAGGGCAGTCCGCAGCCCCCTCATCTCCTCGGCAACCACCGCCGTGAGGATGCGGTCTGAAAAGCCGGTAGCGCCCAGGGCCAGGCTCAGCATCAGCATGACTACAAACAGCACGCCCACAAGGGTTATTGCGCGGATGGTCAGAGCGCGGGCCAGGGCCACGGGCATCCCCCCATAAATAGGGACGAATAGTTATTCGCCCCACTCCCGATTCCTTTGTGAATATATCAGTTTGGCAACCGGGGTGCAAACAGCCGCTCGACCGTCATTCCGGCGTAGGCCGGAATCCAGGGGTGGGGGTGGGTTCCGGTATGGGCACTGGCTATTTTCGTAATAATTACGGAGTTGGGTAGGGCCTTTCTGTTCTCGGAAAAACCGCCCCTCTCCTGTGGGGAGAGGGGTTGGGGGTGAGGGACATCTTTCCCATGCAATCATATTTTATCCCGGAGCGCCCCCTCACCCCGGCCCTCTCCCTCCAGGGAGAGGGAGAATCGAAAGACCCTACGGAGTTGGGCGCCTCTATTGACCGGGATTCCCCTAGGGATTAGACTAGGTATCGAATTCTGTCCGAAAACACAAGAAAGGTAATATATCACACCCATAAGGCTGTAGGGTGTTTCAGAGAGGGATTATGGACCTGCACTTTACACAGGAAGAGGAGTCGTTCCGCCAAGAGCTTCAGGAATTTCTGGTACAGGAGTTGCCATCCGACTGGCAGGGGATGGAGGGCGAGCTTTATGGGCCGGATAACATAGACTTCACCAAGTCCATGTCCAGGAAGCTGGCCGAGAAGGGCTGGCTCACCATGGCCTGGCCCAAGGAGTACGGCGGCCAGGGCCGCTCGATAATGGAGCAGGTCATCTACCAGGAAGAAGTAACCTACCGGGGGGTGCCGGGCACCGACCTGGGCACCGGCGCCGTCCACTGGGTGGGGCCAACCCTGATTCGCTATGGCACCGAGGAGCAGAAGCAGGAGCACCTGCCGCCCATCACCAGGGCTGAACGCTACTGGTGCACCCTCTATAGCGAGCCAGGCTCAGGCTCAGACCTGGCCTCCCTCCAGCTTCGCGCCGAGTCCGACGGGGACGACGTGGTGGTGAATGGCTCCAAGATATGGACCAGCAGCGGTCACATAGCAGACTGGGGCTGGCTGGCTGCCAGGACCAACCCCGACGCTCCCAAGCACCGAGGTATCTCCCTTTTCATGGTTGACATGAAGAGTGAGGGTATATCCGTCAGCCCTATCTACAACATGGCAGGGGCTCACGAGTTCAACCAGGTATTTTTCGACAACGTCCGCGTGCCGAAGGAGAACCTTGTAGGGGAATGGGACCGGGGCTGGTACACCCTGGCAGTGGCCCTGGACTTTGAGCGCTCAGGGGTGGGATACTCCGCCAACGGCAGAAGGACGATAGAGGGGCTGGTCAACTACGCCAGGGAGACCTCTGGCAATATCTATGACGGTGACGGGGGCCAACCCCTTTCAAAAGACCCCATTGTGCGAAACAAGCTGGCCGACGCCGCCATCGAAACAGAGGTGGCGCGATGGCTCTCCTACAGGGTAGCTTGGATGCAGGGCCAGGGCCAGGTGCCCAACTCCGAGGCTTCCATGTCCAAGGCCTTCGGCACAGAGATGCAGCAGAGGTTGGCTAACACGGGCATGGAGATTCTGGGGCTGTACGGGCAGTTGTCCCAAGACTCAAGGTGGGCGCCCCTGAGGGGCCGGATTATGAAGACCTACCTCCGCAGCTTCTCAAGCACTATCGCCGGGGGCACCTCGGAGATACAACGCAACATCATTGCCCAGAGGGGCCTGGGTCTCCCAAGGGGCTAGGCAGGGACTGCGAACTTAGAGTGGTACTCGATCAGTCATTCCCGCGAAAATGGGAATCCATTGCCCCAGTTTTAGAATCTCGCCAATATTGGGGAAATATCGAAGGACATAGCTGGCTTTGAACACTCTCTGGGACTTTGCAAACATGCCCTAGTATGATGGAATCGGACCAAGCGCAGAAAAGCGAGCACAATAGGGTACAAGAGGCTGATGAATGCCGGATCTGACACCACATCAACAGGCAATTGCCATCATCGAGAGACTCATCATCGACAACATGGGGGGATCTCTTGAAGCCACGGCGAACTGCAACCAGTGCTCTGAGGAACTGACGGTCAACCTGGTAGAAGGAATAGCCAACATTCACAGAGAAAAGCGTGTCGGGACAGTATGGCCCGACCTCAGCCTGCTGGACGTGAACGGAGAACCCATAAGATTCATCGAGGTCGTGGACAGCCACTCCCCTGAGAGAAACGTCCACGAGTACGCCTTGGCCAACAGCATTGAGATATTCGAGGTACATCCCAGGGCGGAAAGGGAATTCACCGGTAGGAGAAGGAACAAAGCTCTGGACGCATCCCTGACGATAAAGGCGAGATTGCGAGAACTCGCCGAGGGGCGGATTCAGATCGACGCCCACAACCTGCTGTGCCGGAGGCCACCGTGCAAAGAGTGTGGATCCCCACTGCCACTGAGGACGGTAACAATCAGAACTACGGACTGCTGGAATTGCGGCCAGAACGTGAACGTGGCCATCGGATATAAAGACGTGGAAAGCCTATGTCAGGATTTCTTCACTACGGAGGAGATAGCGTTTGCTCAAGAGAACGGCGTGACGCTGGAGCGAAGATTCAGCGCAACCGCCGGAGAGAAATACCTGGCCAATGTTTGCACCGCCTGTGACCAGATACAGGGGAACTGGTTCCTGTACATGGACCCCTTTCACGACAGGTTCAATCTCTTCAGAGTCGAGAGGGAGGATTACGGTCCCTGCGACAAGTGTGCTACTCACCACTGCCTGACACACGGGGAATATCTCGATTACGGAGGAACCAACCACTGCCCTGCCTGTCTGGAGGAAGCCGAAAAGGTCATGTGCCCGAACAACCCCGACCGGGAGTGCTTTTACCCGGACCGGTGCCAGCAGACCGGCTGTTACTTCGTCAACAGGGAACGGCAGCGTCTACAAGAACAGCAAGAAACGGAGCGACAGCAGCAGGAGCTCCGGGAGCAACAGGAGCGAGGAGCTCGACAAGCACTGGAACAGAGGAAACAGGAGTGGGCAGAACTCAACGACTGGTTCCGTAAACAAAGGAACCAGTAAACCCTTCCAGCAAGCGGATCAGAGCAATTGCGCGCGGAGGGACATAGGGCAGCCAAACTTTATGTCGGCAAAGGCTGTTCGGCCCAGCAACAATAATGTTTGGCTGCCTTTACTTCCGCTACAGCCTTGGGGCGTGTTTGCCAACTTAGGGCGGGACCCGATTGGTCATTCCCGAGAAAGCGGGAATCCATTGCCTCAGCTTTGGAATCTCGCCAATCTCGGGGAAATATCGAAGGACATGGCTGGCTTTGGACACTCTCTAAGACTTTGCAAGCACGCCCCACGCCGGCGTTGGCGGGCGAAAAGAACATTAGCGGGACACCGTACATTCCCGGTGCCCCGTTTCGTTTTCCCAGCGTCTCCACTCCACCCGAATGGGACCCTGCCCCGCCTATATCAGTTCCTCGGGGGTGGCTATGCCCTCCATGTCCTCATCCGTGGCGGCCTCTTGCAGGGTCATGCCCAGGTCGTTCTCCATAAACCAGTAGGTCTGCTTCAGGTGGTGGGTGCTGTGGCGCAGGATTATATTCAACAACTCCAGCACCGTCACCTCACCCCCATAGTGGGCAGGGACCACCCTCTCGAAGGCGGCGGTGTTCCCGCTGCCCAGAAACTCGATTATGTCCCGGCGGACACCATCACCGTATTCCGCCAAGGCGTCGGAGGTGTTCACGTCCTTCAGGCGCTCGGTGGACGCCCTCATGTCCTCGGTGCTCATGCTCCCGTGTTTATGGCTGAGCCAGGCAAGCTCCGGGAAAGAAACGATATGAAGGATGAGGGACCCCAAAGACTGGGGACGCCAGGGCACCTGCTGTTCAAGCTGGTCCTGGGACAACTGGCAGGTGGCCCGGATTGCGGCCCTCAAGATTCTGTCGTACTTGTCTGCCAGCCAGCCCGTGCTGCTGGACAGGTCCACCTTGGTCTCCAGTTTCAGCGCGGGGACCAGCTTCTTGGGGTAGTACCCGATAATTACCTGCTCGTCGTCTATGATAGTGACGGGGAGGGACTTGATTCCGCGGCTCTGTAGGTGCTCGCGGGCAGACGGGTCGGTAGCCAGGTCATGGTGCTCATACTGAACACCATTGGACGATAGAAATCCCTCTAACGTCCGGCAGCTGAATCAACCGGGTTGGGTATATACATCTACCTTCATACCATCCTCCTGTAAAGCAATTTATCTGGGGCGGATTATGAAGCGTGTCATAGAAAATGGCACCAGCAACCGAGCCGCAATCCCTCTTAGGGGTATTCTCTAGCGCTGCTGGTGCCAGCGTAGTTAAACCCCAGCATGGTTTTAGATTCATGTCAAGAGTATAATACAAATTGCTAAGTTTAGTAAGAAGGGTGCCCGACATGTACGCCAAGATTGCTTGGTCTATCCTTGGTCTGCTTGTCGTCGCCGTCATAGCCTGCGCTGTCCCTCAACCAACATCCACCCCCGACATTGAGGCCACTATTGAGGCGGGGGTGGCTACGAAGGTCGCGGAAAGGTCGGCTGCGCGGCCCGAGGGTGGGCGGACCCCCACTCCCGCAAATACACCGCTCCTGATGTCCACTCTTACCCCCCTGCCAACTTCCACCACGCCCCCTACGGCCACAGCCAGAGCCTCACCAGTCCCCAGGGCAACTCCGGTCCCTACCCCAACGCCCACACCTACCCCAACTCCAACCCCAGTGCCCACGCCTACTCCAACCTCGACGCCCGCCCCCACTCCGACGCCTACACCGACCCCAGCGCCCACGCCCACACCTACTGCAACTCCGACGCCTATACCTACACCAACTCCAACCCCAGTGCCCACGCCCACGCCTACCCTTAGTGTACGTCTCCCGTCCTCCCAAAACACCAGGTGGCTGGAACGGGTTTACCCTGCCTTGTATCACCAAATCCAGGAATTCCCTTGGGTGCAGGACGGTCTCACCACGATGGAGTCCAATGCCATAGATGAACTGCTCTATGTAGGCGTTACCGACATCGCCAGCTTGCGGGCAACTCTGGACCTGCCCTGGGTGCAGGACGACATCTCGGAAACTGAATATGACATCCTTTCGGGGATAAACGATTTGGGTCTTTCGGACGAAAAGGCGGCTGCCGCAGTAATTGGCATGGAGTTCCTGGCAGTCCCGGACACCACCGACGCGCTGGCGTTGCGAGGTATGCGCAGACTCGGCAGAGAAGGTCTGCTCTCCGCGCTTTTGGGCCATCCCAGCTACCAAGATGGGATCACGGAGACCGAGACCACCTTGATCGCCGCGGTGTCCACCCTTGGAGATGCCGAGGAAATAGGCCGGGCTCTGGACCCTGGATACGCATCCATTGAGGCCGTATCCATCGGAACGGAGATGACGCCGGGCCTGAAGGTCAGCATCATCCGCACCGGGACCCAGTCCCAGCCCCGCACCATAGACTCCGTCAGAGATGCGGTGGTATTTGCCGAGGGGGTGATGCAGCTGCCCCTGCCCACGGATCATGTCATAATCATGTTGAATGACGAGGCAGCCGTCCCAGGCTACGCCGGCACCAACTACGGTTTCGCCATTAGCTATAAGCCCGAATATGAGAAGCAGCGGGATGCTGAGAAGTGGAATATCCTTCAGGCGGGACTCGTCCACGAAGTGGCCCACTATTATTGGAGAGGTAACGTAGGCTGGATTGACGAGGGAATGGCCACACTAATCGAGTACATATACCGCATAGAAATAGGCATGGACCAGTGGTTTTTGAGAAACCCCCGCAGGGACTGCGAGGCCCACGACCTGGAGATGCTATCAAAGTGGAACCCCGATACCAGCAACCCAAGGTACAAGTGTAACTACTACCTGGGACGGGCGTTTTTCCAGGAGCTACGTGAAAGTATGGGAGGAGCCGAGTTCGACGAGAGGATGCGTGAATTCTATTTGCGGTCCCTCATGGAACAAGGCGAGGGCGAGACTCCCGGCATCGAGACGGTCCGGCAGGTGTTCCAGGGTCAGGACGACATCGTTGACCAGCACTGGTCCGGCGCGCTAAACGCGCCGGAGAACCGACCCTTTGATGAGGGACTGTACCGGACAAACCTTGATCTGGTCAAGTGGGACCAATACCCAACCTATAGTGGCCGCACTGTCACTTTCAAAGGCACCCTGTTGGGAGATGCTGTCCTATCACAGACGATTTCCCAGGCTAGGCGGGGGGGCTACTCAAACTTTACACTATCCCCGGCTGACGACCATGATTATGTTGGAAGCATCCTCCCCACATTGGCTGGTGGGGGAGAATGGGTCCTGGATGACCCAGGGGACGCCGTGGCCAATATATATCGGATTGACGAAGAGAAAAGGACCTTCCGTGTGGACTTTTCCTTCCCGCCGGCGCTGGGAGACCCGTCGGACTACGTAGTTATTGTCTGGGGCTTCGAGGATGACAGTAGAACGCCGGAACTAGGCATTATCGGGTACGCCCGTATCCGCACCCCCTGAAAGAGGACATAAAAACTGACCCGTATGTCAACAATCGTCCTGCTTGACAGCCAAAGGCGGCGGCCCTAACATAGCCATAATCCCACACTTATTTGCCCACACGTATTTGATCGTACAAATCAGGAGGAGCAGCATGGCCGGATGCCTGGACGGTGTACGAATCCTGGAGTTGGCCCGTTACCAGGCCGCTCCCAGGGGGACCCTGGTCCTCAGAGATATGGGGGCCGAGGTTATAAAGGTAGAGCGCCTTCAGGGGGAGGACCTGAGGAGCATGGGGCCTTTCGTAAGCGGCATGAGCGTCCAGTTCGCCGCCTATAACCGGGGCAAGAAGAGCATCACCCTGGACCTGCGCAATGACAAGGGCAAGGAGATATTCCGCAAGCTGGTGAAACACGCCGACGTAGTCCTGGAAAACTTCAGGCCCGGCACCGTTGAACGGATGGGGTTCGGCTATGAAACCCTCAGCGAGATAAACCCTGGCATCATCCTGGCCTCGGTGTCGGGGTTCGGGCAGTATGGGCCTTACAGAGACCGCCAGTCCTTCGACCCCATAGGCCAGGCCATGAGCGGCATCGCCGACCAGACGGGCAGGGGGTTCGACCAGCCTATTCTGGCGGAAGGGCCTTTCATTGACCGCACCGCCGCCCTGCACATCGCCATCGGCATCCTGGGCGCTCTGCGGCACAGGGACAAGACTGGTGAGGGCCAGTGGGTTGAGGTCGCCATGCTGGACGGCGGGATTACCTACGAGGAAGTGGCCCTGGCTTTGAGCTATGAGACGGGCACCAACGATTTCAAGCGAGGGGGCACCGTCCTGGAATGCAAGGACGGCTGGATAACCACCGGGGCCGCCAGGGGGAGGATGTGGGAGAGGATGCTGAAGATGATGGGCTATGATGAACTGGCCGACGACCCCGAGTACGCTGCTCCCATGTTCGCCACCGACAAGGCCGAAATCCGCATGGAGCTGCTGCAACTATGGGCTGAGGAGCAGACGGTCAAGGATGCGGAGAAGGCCCTGGTAGCCGCCGATGTCCCCTGCGGCCCCGTCCTGAGCATCCCCCAGGTGCTCAAGGACCGGCAGATTTGGGAGCGGGAGGTGATGATGGAAACGGAGCTGGATGAGCCTGCCGGGAAGAAGATGCTGGTCCCTGGCCCAACCATCATCAAGTTCTCCAAGACCCCCACCACCGCCGGTAAAATCCCCGGCCTGGGGGAGCATAACGAGGAGATATACAGGGGCATCCTGGGCCTCGGCGATGAAGAGTTGGCCCAACTGAAAGCAGAGAAGGTAATCTGATGGCAACGAATATGGAAGGATTCAAGGACAGGAGCGCCATCGTTGGCGTGGGTGAGAGCGACTACTCCAGGGACTCGGGGAGGACGGAGTTGGCGCTAGCGGTTGATGCCGCTCAGAAGGCCATCGCCGACGCCGGCCTCTCGCCCAAAGACATAGACGGCATAGTCAAGTTCACCGTGGACTCCACCTCCGAGGCGGAGTTGGCCTCATGCCTGGGCATACCGAACCTGCGGTTCTACGGCGAGATGGGGCCTCTGGGGGGCGCGGCCTGCGGGCTGGTGGCCCATGCCGCCCTGGGCGTGGTCCAGGGCATGGCGAATCATGTCCTGGTCTTTCGATCGCTGAATGGGCGCTCCCGGCAGAGGTACGGCTCCGGCGCTGCCACCGGACGAGGCGGCCAGGGGAACGCCGCTTTCACTGAGCCATACGGCCTCCTGGTGCCGGGACAGGGGTACGCCCTCAGGACCCGGCGGCACATGCACGAATTCGGCACCACCGAGCGCCAGCTTGGCTCCGTTGCGGTGACCCTCCGCAAGCACGCCTGCATGAACCCCAAGGCCATAATGTACGGCCGTCCCATAACCATCGAGGACTACATGAATTCCAGGGTAATCTTCGACCCCCTTCGGTTGTTCGACTGCTCCCTGGAGGCCGACGGGGCCTGCGCCTTAGTGGTCTCCTCATCGGAGAGCGCTAGAAACCTCAAGCAGCCTCCCGTTTACATAACGAGCGTTGCCCAGGCGCTGCAAGGCTCGGCGGGGGGTTATGGCCGGTCGTGGGAGGACAGCGCCGCCGCTACCTTGGCCCCGGAGCTTTTCGCCAGGGCAGGGGTAGGACCGGAGGATATAGACGTGGCGGGGTTCTACGAAGCCTTCAGCCCGGCCATCATCTTCAGGCTTGAGGACTACGGGTTCTGCCCCAGGGGCGAGGGCGGTCCCTTTGTAGAAGAGGGCCGGATTGAGGTGGGCGGCGACTTGCCTGTCAACACCTCCGGGGGACACCTGTCGGAAGCCTACCTTCACGGCATGAACCATATTGTTGAGGTGGTCAGGCAGTTGAGGGGCCAGTCCACCGCCCAGGTGGAAAACGCCGAACTGGGCCTGGCGGATAGCGGCGACGGCTTCGGCGCGCTGATTCTGAGGAGGTGAGTCCCAATGGCCCAGGCCCAATTTCCCATGCCGTTACCCACCCTGGACAACCAGGAGTTCTGGGACAAGTGCCTGGAGGGTAAGCTGGTCCTGCGACGCTGCCGGGCCTGCCAGACTTTCTCCCACCCGCCGAGGCCCACCTGCCCGGCCTGCACGTCGGCAGACCTGGAATGGGTTGAATCAACGGGCAGGGGCAGGGTTTACACCTACACCGTCACCAGGCAGGCGGTGCATCCCGCCCTCTCCGACAAGCTCCCCTGGGCTATAGTGGAGGTGGAGCTTGACGAGGGAGTCCACATGATTAGCAATCTGGTGGACTGGGACCCGGAAGGGATAGAGATAGGTATGCGGGTGCAGGTGGTGTTCGAGAAGCTGGATGACGAGATAACCCTTCCTAAATTCAGGCCCGCCGGTTAGAAAGCCACCGGCAGGGACTTCACACCGCGAAAGACGGGATTGTCGCGCCACTCTAGCTCATCAGCCTCGCCCTCAAGCCTCAGATTGGGCATCCGCCTCAGCAGGGTGCCAAAGGCAATCTGGCCTTCGAGACGGGCCAGGGCCGACCCCAGGCAGAAGTGGGGGCCGAATCCGAATGCCATGTGCCGGCTGTCCTGCCTGGTGATGTCCAAGCGGTCCGGGTCGGCGAACTGGTCCGGGTCCCGGTTGGCGGCGCCCAGGGTTATTGTAATGCTCTCTCCCCGGGCTATCTGCTTCCCGCCTATCTCCAGGTCTTCCAAAGCTATGCGGCTGGTTGACTGGACGGGGCTGTCATAACGCAGGAGCTCCTCCACTGCCGGCTCAATGAGGGAGGGGTTGTCCTTGAGTTTCTGCAACTGGTCCGGGTTCTGTAGAAGGGCCAAGGTCCCGTTGCCTATGAGGTTGGTGGTGGTCTCGTGGCCTGCCCCTAGCAGCAGGATGCACATGGCGTAAAGCTCTTCCTCGCTGAACCTGTCTCCCTCCTCTTCTGCCGCCACCAGGTTGCTCATCAGGTCGTCCTGGGGGTTTTCGCGGCGCTCCTCGATGATGGCCTTGAAGTAGTTGGTCAGCTCTACGGTGCTCTGCTGAGCGGCCATGGCAGTCTCGGGAGCCATGCGGACATTGCCCAGGAAATTCGCCAGGTCATCGGACCACTTCTTGAAATTGTCCCGGTCATCGGGGGCTACCCCCAGCATCTCGGCGATGACGATGGCAGGCAGGGGGTATGCCAGGTCCTGAATCATGTCCATCCTGCCCTTTCCCTCTACATCATCGAGCAACTCGTCAACGATGGTCTGGATATGGGAGCGCATCTGCTCCACTACCCTGGGGGTAAAAGCCTTGTTCGCCAGGGATCTCAACCGGGTATGCTTGGGAGGGTCGGACATCAACATCATATTGTCGAAGGTGCTGATTAGCATCTGGAACATCTGCTGGGCGGCGGGAGGGATCCCCTGTACCACCGAGGACATCCTGTCTGCCGAGAGTCGTCGGTCTCTCAGGGCATCCATCACGTCGGGGTAACGCGTCAGGACCCACGAGGTTAACCCCTCGTGCCAGTGGACCGGGTCTTCCACCCTCAGATAATGATACCGGGGATAGGGGTTGGCTATAGTTTCGGCATCCAGGGGGACCTGCCCGGTGTGAACGGGTCCTTGCTCCAGCGTCATTGGTCCAAACCTCCCTGCCAGGTGCAGCTTGCTTTGATTAGCTAGATGAATTCCTGTGTAATTTCAGTATAGTGAGGCCCTCGCTCGGCTGTCAACATTACCCCGGTGCCGCCATACCGTCATTCCGGCCTTGAGCCGGAATCCAGGGGGGTGGTGTAGGCGATTTCGAAGCGACTCCCTACGTCGCGGGAATCGCCCTTGGCCTTGCCAAGGCCAAGTAAGGGGATGAAAATGACGGCAGCCTCTCCACCGTCATTCCGGCGTAGGCCGGAATCCAGGGGTGGAGGGTGGGTGGCTTTGCAGTGACTGCGACATCGCGGGACCCTGGATTCCCACTTTCGCGGGAATGACGGTGCTGCCTATTTTCATGGTAATCACCCAGGCCTTTGCGGGCCACGTAAGGGGATGAAAATGAAGGTCGGCCTCCCTACCGTCAATTCCGCGAAAGCGGGAGTCCACCGCCCCACCCCTGGATTCCGGCCTACGCCGGAATGACGGTGTGTGGGATGCCTCGGTGTTGACGGTTTCGGAAGGTAGCCCTACAATTGCCTTCATCGGGTGCCTTCATCAGGGACGGCCCCAGCTTTGAAACAAATTCCTATGCCTTGACCCTATGACTTCAGGAGCGCCGGCACGGAACGGAGAGGAGTGACTAATGACTAGCCCAACAGTAGCAGAAGGAACGCAGGCAGGGGCCTTGCGAGGGGTCCGGGTCCTGGATTTCGGCCACTACATCCCCGGCCCTCTGCTGGGAATGCTCCTGGCGGACCAGGGGGCCGACGTGATTAAAGTGGAGAGGCCCCAGGGCGACCCGGCGCGCAGCCACCCGGCTTTTGCTACCTGGAACCGGGGTAAGCGCTCCGTCCTCCTAGACCTGAAGTCTGCCGATGGTCAGGAGAAAGCCGAGGCCCTGGCCCGTGACGCCGACGTGCTTATCGAGAACTTTCGTCCGGGGGTGGCAGACCGCTTGGGGATCGGGTACGACCATCTTTCCCATCTGAACCCCCGGATTATCTACTGCTCGCTGCCCGGCTTCGGCCAGGAAAGCCCCCACCGTCATCACCAGGGCTGGGACCCGATAGTGGGAGCGGCCACCGGCGTTTACCAGCCGGTGAAAGGCGACAGCGACCCGCTTTTCACCCCCCTTCCCGTTGCCAGCAGCTTTGGGGCTATAGTCGGGGCCGTCTCTGTGGCTATGGCCCTGATCGCCAGGGACAAGACAGGATCAGGCCAGAGGGTGGAAGTCCCCCTCCACAGCGCCATGTTTCCTGCTATGGGACGCCACCTCATCAAGCTGCACGACGTGGACCCCCCGGACCTTTTCACCTTCCCCCGCAATATCATGGCCCACCAGTACCAGTGCGCCGACGGCCGTTGGGTGCAGCATCACGGTATGTTCGAGAGGTTTGTGAGGCGTTCTCTGGCTGCTGCGGGCCATCCCGAATGGATTGACGAGGCCGTGGGACACATAGGCAGGCCCGTGAACCGGGAAACCCTGGATATGTGGCTGGAGAGGTTTGAAAATCTCTTTCGGCAGAAGACGGCCCAGGAGTGGGAGGACATAATCAACGAGGCCGGGGGAGCCTGCGCCGTCTGTAAGACCGTCGAGGAGTGGATGAGCAGCGAGCACGCCATAGATGCCAAGATGGTGGTTGATGTGGATGACGCCAAGCTGGGCCCTATGAAACAGCCGGGAGTCCAGGTGAGGCTGCGGGGCACCCCCGGAGCCGTCCAGGGACGCGCTCCCCTGCCCGGTGAACATACGGAGCAGGTCCTGGCGCAGGTGAAGCAGCGGGACGGCGGGAACGCCTCCACTCCTACCGGGCAGAACGGCGATGTTATGAGTGTCCTTCAGGGGGTGCGGGTGCTGGACCTGTGCCTCATCCTGGCCGGGCCTACCTGTGGGCGCACCCTGGGAGAGTTTGGCGCCGATGTTATCAAGATTGACGACCCTACCCGACCCCACGACCCGAACGGCTACATTGATGTCAACCGGGGCAAGCGGAGCATTGGCCTAGACCTGAAGACGGAGAAGGGGAGAGAAGTCTTCTGGAAATTGCTGGACACCGCAGATGTTATGGTGGAGAACAACCGGAAGGGTAGCATGGTGCGGCTGGGCCTGGGCTATGAGGATGTAAAAAAGCGCAAGCCCGACATCATCTACGCCTCCCTGAATGCCTATGGACAGGACGGCCCCTGGAGTGAGCGGGCCGGATGGGAGCAGTTGGCCCAGGCCAGCAGCGGCATCCAGGTCCGGCGCGGCGGGCGGGATGGCGCCCCTCTGCTGCTGCCCTATCCCATGAACGACTACGGCACCGGGCTGCTGGGCGCTTACGCCGTAGCCCTGGCGTTGCACGAGCGCAACCGGACAGGCAAAGGCCAGTCGGTGGACACCGGCCTGGCCCTGACCGCCGGCTTTCTCCAGTCGCCCTTCTTCCTGGACTATCAGGGGTTCCAGCGGCAGGAGCTAGAGGGACTGGGACTCCGGGGCTACTCTGCCCTGTCCAGGTTGTACCAGGCCGCCGACGGCTGGCTGTATATCCACTGCCCGGATGAGTCCGCTTGGCAGAGGTTGACCGGCCTGAAAGAGTTCTCATCCCTAGCCAACAACCCCCGGTTCGCCACTTCCCAGGACAGGGCCGCCAACGACGCAGCCCTTGCGTCAGAGCTTATGACCATCATCTCCGGCAAAAGCAGGGGAGAATGGACTGACATGCTGACCTCGGCAGGTGTCAGCGCTATAGAAAACCTGGATATATCCGATTTCAGGGACGACCCCCACGTGCGGGAAGCAGGGCTGATTGTTACGAGGGAGCATCCGGGACAGGGCAACGTGGACCATCTGGGCACCGCGCCCCGCCTGTCCCACACACCTGTCAGGCTGGGCCGTCCCGCTCCCGTCCTTGGCGGCGAGACCGAAGAAGTCCTGCATGAAGTGGGTTACTCAGAGCGGGAGGTTGCCGACCTCAAAGCCAACGGGGTAGTTGTTGGGGCATAATCAAGGCTTCAGGTTGTTTGTCGCTGGGGGAAATTACATCGGAAATTACGAAGGAGGCAAGCATGGACCGGAGGGTGCACGACCGGGGAGGATGGCCCGGCGCAGGCCCCATCAGCCAGGGCGAGCATGACCTGTCCTTGTGGGAGAAGCAGACCGATGCCATGCTCCGGGTGCTTGGCAGCCCGGACAAGCGCATCATGCGGGTTGACGAGATGCGCCGCGCCATCGAGAGCATCCCCCCGAGCCAGTATGAGAAGATGGGCTATTATGAGCGGTGGATCACAGCTGTAGAGACTATTCTGGTTGAGAAAGGCGTCCTGACCCGCGAGGAGATTGACCGGAAGGTGGAGGAGGCTGACGCCGATGGAAGCCAGATTTAGCCCCGGCGACAGGGTCCGGGTGCGGGTGGACTATCCGCCGACCCACTTCAGGACACCGGGTTACATCCAGGACAAGACTGGGAAAGTGGTGGCAGTCCACGGCGGATTCCGCAACCCGGAGTCCCTGGCCTACGGCGGCGACGGCCTACCCAGAAAGCCCCTTTACCTGGTGAGTTTTGACCAGGCCCATGTCTGGGAGAACTACGGCGCGCCGTCCTCCGGGGACAAGCTCTTCATAGACATATACGAACACTGGCTTGAGCCGGCCTAGCCTGCTGATGAAATGGACCCTTCGCCAACTCTCCAGGGGTGTGCATAACCATCTTTTCATACAACCATGCAATTACCCTGCCGCTCGGAGGTCTGAACAATAATGACTGAAGGAACGGGGATAACCCCCACAAATCATCGCTATATCGTCAGGAAAGCAGGAATACTGAGCGGGGAGCCTGTTGTAAAAGGGACGCGGACGCCAGTGCGGGCGATTGTAGAACTTTGGTGGCTGGGATACCCACCGGAGGAGATTTTCAGCGCCCTGCCACATTTGAGCCTTGCCGCCGTCTTCGACGCCCTCAGTTACTACAGCGACCACCAGGTAGAGATAAACGAATACATAGAACTTAACAGAGTTAGCCCAGACTTGTTTCATCCTAGCGTGCAAGACGGATGATGCGAACTTGCTCCGCGTCTGCTAAGACTGCTTAACTCACTTACAGCAGATGAAATGAGAGGTCAGCTGATTTACATCTAACCATGTTCCACCCCACCCGCTTATCCCGCATGTATGCATGTATGAAGGAGGCAGCGTAGATATGCAGCAGCATCCCCATGACCACGGCGCCCATGCAGAGGTGAACGACGCCCATGAGATGACCTATCACGAAAAAAGGGCCGGGGCTATCCTGTCTCTGCTGGTAGAGAAGGACGTGGTCTCCACGGACGAGATATGGCGGGTTATTGACGACATGGACTCCCGGTCTCCGGCCCTTGGGGCCAGGGTAGTGGCGAAGGCTTGGGTTGACCCGGAGTTCAAGGCCCGGCTTCTCAACGACGCGAAGGCAGCCCTGGACGAAATGGGAATAGACATCGGCGCTCTCAACACCGTGGTTGCCCTGGAGAATACCCGCGCCGTGCATAACGTGGTGGTGTGTACCCTCTGCTCCTGCTATCCCCGCTCCATCCTTGGGGTGCCCCCCGACTGGTACAAGAGCCTCAGCTACCGCTCCCGGGTGGTGGTTGACCCAAGGGGAGTCCTGAAGGAGTTTGGCTTCGACGTAGGGCAGGATACGGAAGTCCGTGTTTATGATAGCACCGCCGACATACGATACCTGGTTATCCCAACCCGTCCACTAGGAACAGAGCACATGACCGAGGAGGAACTGGCGGGCCTGGTTACTCGCGACAGCATGATAGGGGTCTCCGGGGCGCGCACAACCGATAAGGGATAGCCTGCCCGCCGTTGGTCTCTCTGGAAGGGCCATTCCTCTCTATTTCTGGTTCATTTCATAGCCTGGGCAACGGCATGATACACAGTGTGCCCCACCAGCCAACCTAGCAGGGTAGGCGAACCGGCATAATCGAAATGCCGGCCCCGGCCTGTCTGCCCCACCACAGTGACATCGGTGGAGGTGCCGGTGGCTATGTAGCCTTCCCTGGTCCTGACCCCCGCCTCTACCAAGGCCAAAGTCTTGGCCTCGGTGGCTATGGTAGAAGCCCTCACCATTGCCCCGGGTGTCAAGTCGGCGTCTATCAGGGTCACGATGTTGATAGTCCCCGGCTCGTAGACTGGCACATCTGCCGCTCCCTGAGAGTCTCCAAAGCTGCCGATGTCCTTCTGATGGGGGCTGGAACTGTTGCCGGTGCCCACCGTTGCCAGGGTGGTAACGGTGACTCCTGATTCCGACCTTGTACAGATGCGCAACTCTCGGTGGCTTACTGCGGTCAGCAGGCCAATGAAGGACTCCCCGCCCGGGACTCCCAGCCGGCTGGCCTGCTCCCTCAGGTACACCTCCGGGTCTGGCTGGTTGAAGTTTATATTCACCTTGTAGCTTACGACCCACCGGGCATCCACAAACCCCTCCCCCAGGGGGGCGGATGACAGGAAGTGCAATGGACTATCCAGGCGCAGGACGTAATAATCACTCTCCCGGTCCAGGCCGGCGCCGGGGAAGTCCAGGGTCTTAAATCTGCTCAACTCCATAGTCCCGGCCAACCTCCATCCGATTTTTCACCCTGCCAAGCTCTCCTGGACACCAAAAGGGCCACTACGCCCCTACGATTGTACATACTTATCCTAGAAATAGACAAACAACCCGTTCCTATTGACACCATAAGATATGGAGCTTAGGATAATCTGGACTCGCCGAGCCTGCCATGCTACGGTCGCTCCTTCGGCGGGCCCAATCCAACAGTGAGGTATTAGTTATATGGCTGACGTTTATGGTAGCGGCAACTTTATCTATCAGCACGTGGACGGATGGGGCAAGCTGCCCGATGGGATGTCCTTTGTGGAATGTCCCGGTGTGGCGGTGGACTCCCAGGACAACGTGTACGTGCTCACCCGGGGGGAACACCCCATCATAGTCTTTGACCGGGAAGGGAACTTCCTCCGCTCCTTTGGTGAGGGAGAGTTCAGCGACCGGACCCACGGGCTTTACATTGCCCACGACAATTCATTGCTGGTGGCCGATGACGGTATCCACACCATCCAGAAATACAGCTCCTCCGGGGATAAGCTGATGGAGATAGGAGAACGGAACCATCCCGCTCCCAGGTGGGGCGGCCAGCCCTTTAACCGGCCCACCTCGGCGGCGATTATGCCAAGCAACGGCGACGTGTACATCTCCGACGGCTACGGCAACTCCCGCATCCACGTTTACACCGGGAGCGGCGAGTACAAGTTCTCCTGGGGCAGCCCCGGCATTGACGCAGGACAGTTCATGCGTCCCCATAACATTGCTGTTGACGCCAACGACCGGGTCTATGTTGTGGACCGGGAAGCCCACCGCGTCCAGCTTTTCGACCCCAGAGGCAACTTCCTCACCATGTGGAACAACATTCACCGCCCCGACGCGATGGTGCTCTGGCAGGACCATATCTACATCGGGGAACTGAACGGGATGGGAGGAATTGACGATGCCCCCGGCATGGGACATCGGGTAACTATCTACAACCTGAACGGTGAGAGAGTGGGCATGTTCGGCGCTCCCGAGGAAGGGGAAGGCGGAGGCCAATTCATTGCCCCTCATGGCATAGCGGTGGACTCCAGGGGAGACCTGTACGTGGCAGAAGTGTCCTACACCATCCGGGGCAGAGCAATGACCCCGCCCAGGGAGCCCCGGAGCCTTTCCAAGTATCAGCGCCAATGGTAAGATAGCAGCCCATCAAGAAGGAAGGGGCGCATGGCTATACGCCCCTTCCTCTTTCCAAAGCAGGGTCTTTCGGTCTCCAATGACTCAAAGCCTCATTCCTATGAAAGTAGATGCCCACCGTCATTCCGGCGTAGGCCGGAATCCAGGAGTGGGGGGTAGATTCCCGCTTTCGCGGGAGCGACAGATTAAGGGGCAGGAATGACGGGCTGGATGCTGGCTATTATTATAATGAAACGATGAGTTGGGAGCAGAATAAACCTTCAAGCCTGAACAGTCCAGGTCAAAGCCGGATGCTTCAGAATCAGACCACCCCGTTCTCCGCGAGCAGGGCCAACTCCTGTTGAGCAAGCCCAAGCTCTTCGCAGAATACTTCCTCGTTATGCTCGCCAATCATCGGGGCGCGCCGGGAAATGCGCCAGGGCGACCCGTTGTAGATAGCGGCTGGGCCGGGATATAGGAAACTCCGCCCAAGTTCAGGGTGCTCTACCTCATGCCAGAATCCCCGGTCCTCCAGGTGGGGGTCCTCCAGCACCTCGTCGGGTGAGCGGACAGCCCCCCAGCTAAACCCCCGCTCCTGCGCCCCGTGGTACGCCTCATCCGAGGTGATGTTGGCGATAAAGTTGGCTATCACCTCTTCCACGATGTGGTGGGTGCTCTCTTGGATAACTACCGGGTCCTGGTAGCGCTCGTCCATCAAGTCCCCGGCGAGGCCGTAGCTGTCCATCCACTCGGCTATCTGGCGTACTGAACGAGGGTTGAGCCTGCCCACCAGCAGGGCATTTACATACCTGCCATCCTTGCATATAAACTGGGTCCTAGGGGTGGGACTGGCAGCGTGATGACGCCCCGTCTGGCGTATAACCACCTCGCCCCTGTAGATGTAGGTGGGTACGGCTCCCTCGGTGGTGAGGGCGCAGGCGTCGTGAACGGCGGCGTCAATGTACTGGCCCTGGCCGGTGACGGTGCGGGAGAAGAGAGCGGCCATGATGCCCATATAAGCGTAGTGGCTTCCCGTATGCCAGGCATTGCCGCCCCCAGGAGCTATTGGGGGCGCGTTTGGCATGTCCTCCGCCGAGTAGCCACAGGAGGCCATCTGGCCTCCCGCTGCCATGTGCAGCAGGTCGCTGCCGGCATAGTCCTTCCAGGGGCCCGTCTGCCCAAAGGCGGTCAGGGAGCACATAATCAGTCCGGGGTTCACTCCCTTCAGGTCGTCATAGCCCAGCCCCAGGGAGGGCAGGTAGCCGGGGCTGAAGGTCTCCAGGATAACGTCCGCCCCTGAAGCAAGGCTGCGGAACAGGGAGCGGCCATCCTCGGTCTCCAGATTGAGGGTGACGCCCCGCTTGGAGGTGTTGTAGTGCCAGAAGGAGATGCTGCGCTCTCGATTGGGCATATCGTCAACAAAGGGCCCCAGGGTCCTGGCCGACCCTCCCCCCGGAGGCTCTACCTTGATTACGTCGGCTCCCAGATCGGACATCAGCTTTCCACAGAACTGCCCCTTTTCATCGGACAGTTCCAGGACTCGCAGGCCCGATAGCGGGCCGTCATCGGAAGACCGGTCTATGGTCATTGCAGCATCTCCTCCATGTAGGGATAACGCTCCCTGGTGGTGGGCCAAAAGGTGCCGTCCTCATAGCCTGACACAAGCTCCCGATGGCTCAGGCCCAGCAGTCCCTCCATAAGCTCCCGGTTGTGCTCGCCAATCAGTGGGCCGGGGAGGTGGTTGACGGCGGGCGTGTCCGACAGCTTGAAGGGGGAGTTTTGCAGCTTCCAGGGACCCAGCGCGGGGTGTTCCACCTCCCGGTACATACCCCGGTGTCGAAGCTGGGGGTCGTGTTCCACCCTGTCCTCGGAGCTTTGGACAGGCATAGCCCGCACTCCCGCCGCCTGGCATAGCTCCGTAAGGGCGTACTTCTCCAGGGTCATGGTCCATTCTTCAATGCCCGCGTCAATCTCTTCCTGGCGCTGGAGTCGGCCTTCCAGGGTGTCGAACTTGGAGGAGGCTGCCCATTCCGGCGATCCCATCACCTCCACCAGATGACGCCACTCCTGGTCGGAGAAACAGGCTATGACACACCAGTCATTGTAGCCGCCGGGATGGGTGCGATAGGCGTTGTGGGGCGCGGTGGTCGGGCCTCTGTAGTTGTTCTCCACCGGGGTGTTGGGCCAGTGGGCGCGGTTGCCGGGTGGATACCCCTCCCTGCGCGATGAGCGTCCGTTGACGGTATGGTCGAGGATGGCCGGGCCGTTCAGGGTTATGCCGGTAATCATCTGGGACTGGTCAATGTGCTGGCCCCGGCCCGTCACATTCCGGCGATAGAGGCCCGTGAGGGTGCACATTGCGCCATACAGGCCGCCGGTGTCATCCATGTAAGACCAGCCCCAACCCGCCGGAGGCTCGTCGGGCAGCCCGGAGAGGAAGGTCAGCCCGGATAGGGCCTGGGCGACGGGGCCGAAGGTAGTATAGCTGCTATTTCGGCCTGTGTGCCCAAATCCCGACATTGACACATATACGATGTCGGGCTTGAGTTTACATAACTCGTCATAGCCAAGGCCCCAGTTTCGCAGCACCCTGGCGCTGAAATTCTCGAGGACCACGTCTGATATAGAGATGAGTTGCTTGATAATATCTGTTCCCTTGGGGCTGCGCACGTTCAGGCTGAGGCTCAGCTTGTTGGCGTTGGTGTCGTTGAAATTGCCGGAGGTATTGAGGTTTATCTCCGCGCCCTGAGGCGTGGTGGTAGCGCCTGACCGGCCTCTCTCATTCTCCGGCCACTCGACCTTGATTACCTGAGCGCCCAGCGCCCCCAGCCACCGGGTGGCCCAGGGACCGGCCCTCACCCAGCTAAAGTCCACTATGCGGATTCCCGCCAGGGCTTGCGCCGGCGTGCCGCCATTTTCTATATGAGGCAGGGCCATCGCTTCCTCCTCTGCCAACCTGTGACCAACGTAAGAGAGTATCTCCCGGTATCCTTCTCCACCACACCCTGAAGGGTATGGCATGTCATGGCCCTCTAGCGGCGCTCGAACACGGCGGCAACACCCTGCCCGCCGCCGACGCACATTGTCTCCAGCCCAAACTGGACATCCCTTCTTTCCATCTCATGGAGCAGGGTGGTGAGGATGCGGGCGCCGGTCGCCGCGATGGGGTGGCCCAGGGATATTCCTGAACCGTTCACGTTAAGGTTGTCCTCGTTGGGCAGCTTCCACTCCCGGAGCACTGCCAGCACCTGGGCGGCGAAAGCCTCGTTCAACTCGATGAGGTCCATGTTTTCCAGGGCCATTCCTATCTTGCCCATGAGCTTGGACACGGCGGGCACCGGGCCGATTCCCATTGTGGCCGGGTGGCATCCCGTGACGGCCCAGCCCCTCAGATAGCCCATAGCCTGCAACCCCAACTCCTCCAGCTTATCTTCACCCACCACCAGGCACACCGAGGCGGCGTCGTTCTGAGCGCTGGAGTTGCCGGCGGTGACGGTGCCTTCGGAAGACATCATCGGGCGGAGGCGTGACAGCGCTTCCATTGAGGTATCGGACCTGGGACCCTCATCCTTGTCGAAGACCACCGGGTCTCCCCGGCGCTGGGGCACTGGGACTCCAATGATCTCCTTGTCGAACTTCCCCTCCTGGATGGCCGCCACCGCCCTCTGATGGCTGCGGAGGGAATACTCGTCCTGCTCTTGCCGGGGAATCTCATACTCCTTTGCCAGGTTCTCAGCCGTCTCGATCATTCCCGAAATGTAGCCGAATCGCTCCTCAGGGGAGATGGTCTCCCGGGCGCGGACCAGCCGGTCGTGCAGGGTGACGGAACCCAGCCGAGCGCCCCATCTGGACTCGTTTACATAAAACTCGGCATTGCTCATGCTCTCAACACCGCCGGCGATGACCACGTCCGCGTTCTCGGTCTGGATCAGCATGGAGGCGTTCAGGATGGCCTGCAACCCGGACGAGCACCGCCGGTCCAGCTGGTAGCCTGGGACTTCTATAGGCAGACCCGCCTTCAGGGAGGCGAGCCGCCCAATGGCGGGGTTTTCGCCGCTGGGATAGCCACTCCCCAGGATTACGTCGTTTACCTGCGATGGGTCTATCCCGGAGCGGTCCAGCAGTTCCTTGATGACTATGGTAGCCAGGTCTGCCGAGGGGACCCTCTGTAGGCTGCCGCCAAAATTGCCTACGGCAGTGCGCACCGGTGAAACTATGGCAACTCGTCGCATTGGCAACTCCTTATGAGATGAGTTAATTCCCTATATCCGACTCAAGCCGTTTATATTCCCGGTTATACCCAGGGAATGGCATATCACTGACAAGGCAATTGTAGTGGCGACCTATTATACCGTCAACACCATCGCGTCCGGGGTTTCCCTTCAGATGTCTGCGATATCGTCCCTCGAAGCGCCGGCCTCGCTTCATCCCTCCGGGGGGAGATTAAATGAGCTTATGGATGCCGACCAGGTAGAGGTATCCATGATTGCGTAGGTGCGAAGGTGGGGGTTGGCCGGGTCTCTTGACTGTCCCAGGGAGCCGGGATTTATGACGAGGGTATGCCCTACCTGGGCCACTATAGGCTTATGGGTATGCCCAACGATGAGCACGTCCGCCCGGGACTCGGGGACTTGGGCAATGGGGCCGTCGCCAGTCGCCATGCCGTCTCTCAAGTCTCTCCCGCCCCCGGTAGGGTCCAGGGGACTGGTGTGCATCATAATGAACTGCTTGTTCTCGATCATCATCTCCATAAGGGACGGAAGATTCTCCGTGAAGGTCAGGTTATCCGGGCGGATGGCCCCGTTGGCGCGCATCGCCGCCCCTGCTGAGGAGAGGACTGCCGCCTCGTGGTTGCCCTGGACGGTGGGGATTCCGTGATGCCGTATGATGTCAACCACTTCATTGGAAAAGCGGTACTGGAGCACCAAGTCTCCGGCGCAGAGCACCCGGTCAACATCCTGCATTTCCTTCAGCGCTCTTTCCAAGGCTCTGACATCACAGTGTATATCGGAGATGATTCCTATTCTCAATTCGGTCTCCTGGTTCTCTCGAGTAGAGGGCATCCTGCTATCAGCCCTGGTGACATTCCCTGCCGTCACTATGGAAAATGCCGGCAACCAGCACCGTCATTCCGGCGCAGGCCGGAATCTAGGGGCGGGGCGTGGACTCCTGCCTCGCTGGGGTGACGGATAGGAGGCCGGCCACAGTTTTCATACGATTGCCGGAAGGCTATTCCCGGGTGCAGATGAAGCAGGCGCCGTTGGCAAAGGGGCCTACCTCGCAAAGGGCAACGTCGCACTTCTGGAGCTGCCGGGGGCCGGCCACGCCCATCATCTGCTGGGCCGTCTCCCGGATATGTGACCAGCCGTGGAGCCTGCCCTCTCCCAGGTTTCCCCCGGCGGTATTCAAGGGGTGGGGGCCTTCCAGGGCAATGGTCCCACCCTGTACCCAGTTGTGGGCCTCACCCTCGGGGCAGAACCCGAAGACCTCCAGCCAGTTCCATACCATGGGGCTGTAGCCGTTATAGACGTGGATCAGGTCCACGTCCTGGGGGCTGAACCCGGAGCTTTCGTAGAGGTTCTTCGCCATCAGGTAGCCAACCTCATAGTTCTCCTCCAGGGTCTGGAACAGATTGGGCCTGGCTATGCTGGAGGGTGTGACAGCGTACCCTGCGATGTAGCCTCCCGGATGGGGGGTATCCTTGGCCCTGTCCTCGGTGGTCATAATCACTGCGCCTGCCTCGTCCACCGGCATGTCGTTGTCGAAGATGCACATGGGCCAGGAGATTATCCGGGAATTCATGTAGTCCTCAAAGGTGATTACCCTTCCATTCCAAACGGCGTACTCATTCAGCTGGGCGTTGCGGTTGTCGTTGAGGACGGTGGCCGCCATCTCCTCCCGCTTGGCCCCGAACTTCTCCAGGTAGCGCATATAGTTCATGGCCTGGCGCTGGTTGGCTACCCCGCCGCCGTAGGGCCTGTCCCACTGGCTTGCGCCCCCGGTCCCTCCGGGCCTGCTCTGGTTGTAACGCTCCCCCGCCGGGTGGTGGAGGGCACGGAAGACCATGACGTAGTTGACGGCGCCGGACCCCAGGGCGTTGACCGCTTCGATGAGGCTGGTCACGGCCATCCGGTTGGTGGAGTTGATTGACCACTTGATGTTATTCAGGGGCAGGATATGCTGGATGTGGGTATCATCCACCGTATCGTACCCCTGGATATTGCGCGCATTGCCGTAGGGAGCGTTGGGGTAGGTGGCAATGCCGTCAATGTCCTCGGGCTTCAGCCCTGCGTCGGCGATGGCGTTCATCGCAGCCTCATGGACCAGGCTGGACAGGCTTCTGGTCCCGTAGCGGGTGGCTTTGGTGTTGCCCGTACCTATGAAACAAGGTCTTTTGCCCTCAGGCCACTTTATGGGCATGGCGCTTACCTCCTAACTTGGCCTCCTACTTTGGCATCCTGGTCGGGCGTCCCGGTCCGGCGAGTAAACAGGGCAACCACAAGGGTTGCCCCTACCAACGGCGGACCGTCCTGTAGGGGCGTCCCTTGTGGACGCCCTTGTCGCTACCTCCTCAGCGGCTGGAACTGGGGTATGGTTATCTCATCGTTCACCTTCTCCCATACCACCTCCACGGGCATCCCCAACTCCACCTGGTCGTAGGGGCAGTTCAGGAGATTGCTCAGGAGGACCAGCCGGGGCTGCTCGTCCAACTCTACGGCCACCACCAGGTAGGGCACCTTCTCCTCAAATCCCCCGGTGGCGGTATCGTGGTAGATGTACCAGGAGTAGATGGTGCCTCTGCCGCTCACCTGCTCAAATTCAAGGGAGGCTTCCCTGTCATAGCAACCCATACATATAAAGGCCGGCGGGTGGTTATAATTGCCGCACTTCTGGCACCGCTGGACCATCAGCTTTTGCTCCCGCGCGCCGTCCCAAAAGGGCTTGCTCCACTGGTCGGGTATAGGGAACACGTTGTAGGGCGCTTTGGTGGTGTCCACCTTGCCCGCAGACGCTGCGTCCTTGTTGGTGGGCATGGCTTCCCTCCTATGACATTTCCCCGTCATTTCCGCGAAAGCGGGAATCAGAACGGCCATCATGCCGGTTTCCCTAAGAGCCTGGATTCCGGCCTGCGCCGGAATGACGAATTAGGGTTGTGGGACCGCTTTATATCTCAAATGTCAACACAACCTCGATGTAAGACAATGGCGACTTCATGCTTTATCAATCATGCAGGTAGGTAGGGACTGGGCGCGCTACCGTTCCTCCCCGCCGCCTATAACCGAGTCCCTGCCCACCTGGGTGATGGCATAGTAGCCGGTGGTGCCCGGCACTCGCTCAACCCAGCCGAACTTGCTCCTGGCGGCGTTGCGAAGGCTCTGGAGGAAGTTTCCAGGCTGCCGCCATCCGGCCATGTCAAAGAGCGCCCCCAGCTCATTTTCCGAGACCGACTCTACATTCAGGAACCTTCTGGCTCCCTCCGCCGCCACCACCAGCCGGCGCATGTCGCCGATGGGGGCCAGGGACTCACAGAACCGCGAGAAAGACCCCTCATTATCGCTCGTCTCGCGGCCCGCCTCCTCATCCTCGTCCGATGGGGCGGGCGCGGCCACCTCATTTGTAGCAGCGGCAGCAGTGGCGGCAATGGCAGCGGCCTCGGCTTCACTCACCTTACCGTCGGAGGGCGCTTCAATTCCATATACATCTTTGCTCATTTCAGGCATTGGGGCCGGCGGCGCGCCGCCTGGACTTATTTGCAGCAAGTTCTTGGGCAACTCCCTGAAGGCCATGCCAAGCACTTCCGGGAATAGATTAGGGTCGCTGGTTTCCAGGCTTATCACAGCGCCCCCAGGCAGGGTGACGGAAACTTTTAGGACCATTGCACAAGCTCCAGAAAATCTTATTCACAACACTACACGCAACTCAGGGGAAGGTCAAGGGCGGCCAAGCGGGAGCATGGGAAAGCGCCCAGTGGAAGGGTCTTACAGGGACTCTTTTAGCCTGACGGCCAGAGACCGGGTCATTCCGGGGACTGCTGCTATGTCGTCTATAGTGGCGTCTTTTATGCCCTTCAATGAGCCAAACCGCCGCATGAGCATCCGCTTTCGCTTGGGGCCGATTCCCGACACCAGGTCAATGGAGGAGGAAACGCTGGCCTTGCTGCGCAGCTTGCGGTGGTAGGTGATGGCGAACCTGTGGGCTTCGTCGCGGACTCGCTGCACCAGGTAGAGGGCTTGAGAATTGGATGGCAGAGCAATAGGTTCGGGAGTCTGGGGCACGAACAGCCACTCATTTTCCTTGGCAAGGGACGCCAGGGGAATGAAGTCTATCCCCATTTCCAGAAACACCTCCAGGGACGCCGACAGGTGCCCCTTGCCCCCGTCTATGAGCACCAGGTCCGGGATGATGTCCCAGTTCTCTTCGCTGCCGGGAGGGGCACCCCCTTCCTCTTGCCCTTCATTCTTGTCTTTGTCGTTGATTTTGCTTTTCAGTCCCGCCATTCGCTTGAACCGCCTGCGCAAGACCTCTTGCATCATGGCATAGTCATTGATGCCCTCGACGGCCTTAATCTTGAAACGGCGGTAGTGGGCGGGTCTGGGCGCCCCGTTCTGAAAAGTCACCATGCTGCCCACGGCGTTGGTCCCCTGGATGTTGGAGATGTCGTAGCATTCGATGCGGTGGGGTGGGTTGGGCAGGTTAAGCTCTTCCTGGAGCTCCGCCATAGCCTGCTGGACGGCATCCGCATTGGAGAGCCACTTGGCCTGGCTCTGGGTCAGGCCCTGGGCGGCGTTCTCCGCCACCATCTTGATCAGCTTGTGCTGCTCACCCCGCTGGGGCCGGACAACGGCCACGGCGCCGCCTCTCCTCTCCTTCAGCCATTCCTGGATCAGGTTCCCATCCTCCAAGGGGTACTGGAGAATGAGTCGCGGCGGTATGTAAGGGGCGGACTGGTAGAACTGCTTAATGAACTCTTCCAGGACGTGGCCGGGGGAGTCATCCTGGGTGCCCTCCATGATGAAGTGGTCCCGCCCGATGAGCTTGCCCTGGCGGATGAAGAATACCTCCACCCACGCCTGGTCCTGGCCCTCGGCCATTGCTATGGCGTCCATGTCATGGCCCACGATGGAAGCCACCTTTATCCGCTGCTCCTCTATGACCTGCTGGATGCTGCGAATCTGGTCTCTGAGCACCGCCGCCCGCTCGAACTCCAGGTTCTCCGAGGCGTCCTCCATGTTCCGGCGAATGTCGTCAACGACCCTATCCGTCTTCCCCTCCATGAACATTATCACCTGCTGCACTACATCGTGGTACTCCTCTTTGTTCACGTTGCCCGTGCAGGGAGCTACGCACCTGTTGATGTGATATTCCAGGCATGGGCGGGGGTCTTTGCCCGTTATGACCTTGGTGCAGGAGCGATAGGGAAACAGTTTTTTCAGCAAGTCCAGGGTCTTCCTGACACTGCCGGCAGTGGCGAAGGGACCGAAGTAGCGGGCGTCATCCTGGGCGGCCTTGCGGGTGATGTACACTTGGGGGAAGTCCTCAGTCAGGTCTATCTTGATGAACGGGTAGGTCTTGTCATCCTTGAGCCGGGCATTATAGGGAGGCTTGAAGCGTTTTATGAGGGTACATTCCAGGATGAGGGCCTCGGCCTCGGTGTCGGTGACGATGAACTCGAAGTCCTCAACCCTGGCAACCATCCTCCGAATCTTGGGGACGAGATTGGCGGGAGAGCCAAAATAGGAGCGGACGCGATTTTTCAGGCTGCTGGCCTTCCCCACGTAGAGCACACCTTCCCTGGCGTCCTTCATCATATAGACGCCGGGCTTCTCAGGGATAATCCTGAGCCTGTGGGCAAAGTCCTTATTTTCAGCAGACCGGGCCACGATGGGCTACCTCAATACGAAGGTGAGGATGATGAGGATGGCTAGAATACCCGCCGCGAGAATACCAACACGCCTCAACTCCGATGCCACGTAGAGGTATGCGGCGGGCCGGGGATCAGTCCGCCGGCTGCTGAACACCGGTCGTTGCTGGGTGGCGACCGCCTGGGTCTGGGTCCTTGGGGATGGGGCTGCGGCTTCCGGGCGGACCGCCTCGGTAAGGGGACCGGAGCCTTCCCCATTATCCTGGGTTCCCGTCGGCCTTGGGTCGGAGGCGCTCTGAGGCACCCCCGACGGCCCTCTGGTCTGTCTTCTTTTCCTCTGTCCGAGTTCGGCCTGGCGGGCTGCTACCCGGCGAGACTTGCCTTGGCGGGGCATTAGTTCAATACCTCCCTCTCAAGTAGATGGATTAATATAGCATAGGGCGACAAGAAATTATGGCAACCGTCAGTCCTACTGGCCTACCCTTATACTTTATCCCTATTCTCTTGTAATGACAATCTCATAGGGATGGGGAAACAGGGCCTTTTCATTGTCGGGAAAATCCCCTCTCCCAGAGGGAGAGGGTTAGGGTGAGGGCGTTCCCCCCAAGAAACAGCTGCTGATGCGAAGGATTTCCCCCTCACCCCAGCCCTCTCCCTCCAGGGAGAGGGGGAATGAAAAGGCCCTGAGTAGGGAAATGGAAAGTTTCCTCGCCCCGCCCTTGGCTCGCCCCGCGTTCAAGACATGGAGGGTCAAGCCGTGTCAGAGCCGGCGGCCCTGGGGTGGCTCCTGTCGTACTCATTACGCACGTGGTCGTTGGTGAGATGGGTATAGACTTGGGTCGTGGTTATGCTGGAATGGCCCAGAAGCTCCTGGACGTGCCTCAGGGAAGCCCCTCCCAGCAGCATGTGGGTCGCGAAACTGTGGCGCAGGATGTGAGGGGTTATGGCTTTATCCAGGGACACCTTCTTGGCGTAGTTCTTCAGGATAGTCCATACCCACTGACGGGTAAGGCGGTCTCCCCTCTGGTTCAGGAATAGGGCCTTGTCATCTGAGGCGGGCCTGGTGTGGGAACCCGAAGCCAGGGCGGGCCGAGCCTCTCCCATATAGACCTTCAGGACCTGGACCGCCCTGGGATACATATATGCGAGGCGCTCTTTGGACCCCTTCCCCAGGCAGCGCACATAGCCTTCCTGGAGGTTAGCGTCCTGAACATTAAGGGCCACCATCTCACCAACCCGTAGGCCGGTGGCGTAAAGCAACTCCAGCATGGCCCAGTCCCGCTTGCCCTCCGGGGTTTTTTCCTTGGCGGCCTGGTCCAGAAGCCTTTCTACCTCTTCTTCTGAGAGGAACTTGGGCAGGTTCCGGCCCACCTTGGGCGCGGTCAGGAACTCGGTAGGGTCTTCGCCAATAGTCTCCTCTTGCACCAGGAAGTTGAAGAAGGACTTTATGGCAGCTACCTTGCGGGCCGTCGTGGTGTCCCGGTAGCTTTTCTTGCCCCGGAGGCTGGAGACGTAGTCTGTCAGCAGGCTCAGGTCCACCTCGCCCCACAGTTTCTCGGATGCCTTGGAGTCTGGAGCAGGCGCTCCGACATGCAGCCCGTTGGACAGGACCCGTTCCCGGACGTAATCCGAGAACTGGTACAAGTCGTTTCTATATGCTTCCAAGGTATTGCTGGAAAACCCTTTCTCAACCACCAAATGATTAAGAAAGGACTCTATATTCTCTTTCACTCTAAAAGATTGCTCCTAAAAGATTGGATATGAATATGCCCCAAACTCTATCACAAAACCGTTTTTCCCAAGTAGCTCGCCCATTTCGGATATTGGCGATTTCTGAGCAATTCTCCCCTTTACTCCAAATCTTGGGAGTCCCTGTGGGTTGACCTCAGTACACAAATCGGGTTTACTATTTGGGTGAAAGGCGCCCACTCCAATTCCATGTAGGCATAAAAGGACTGGATGACTTGGAAATCGAGAAAGTCAGGGTAAGAGTGCCCGCTACCACCGCCAACCTGGGACCCGGCTTTGACTGTCTGGGCATGGCCCTGGACCTGTGGAACGAGGTCCAGGTTGAAATAGATGAACATACCTCCGTCTCCGTCCATGGCCAGGGGGTCAATGACCTGGCCCCGGACAGGAGCAACCTGGTGTACCGCGCCATGCGGCATTTGTTTGACGAGGCCCACGCCGAGATGCCGGACCTGCGGGTCCGGTGCCTTAATGAAATTCCCCTCAAGCGGGGTCTGGGCAGCAGCGCCTCCGCCATCGTGGGTGGCCTGGTGGCAGCCAATCTCATGCTGTCCCAAATCGGAGGAGCCGACGGGGTCCCCTTCCCTGATGAAGTGCTGCTGGACATAGCCGTGGAGATGGAGGGGCATCCCGACAACGTGACCCCCGCTCTTCTGGGCGGCCTCCGGTTGGTGGTCAGGGAAGGCGATAACCTGTTGGCGGCGCCGGTGCCCGTGCCAGAGGATATTCATGCAGTGCTCTTCATCCCGGATATGACCATAGCTACGGAAGCGGCCAGGTCAGTTCTCCCCGATAGCTACAGCCGGGGCGATGCGGTGTATAATATGGGAAGGGCTGCCCTTCTGGTCAACGCTCTGTCCACCGGGAGGCTGGGGGATCTCCGCCTCGCCACCGGAGACAGGCTGCACCAGCCCTACCGCCAGAGACTGTTTCCCGCCATGAAAGTCATATTCAAGGCTGCCCTGGACGCGGGCGCTTTGGGGGTGTTTCTGTCAGGCAGCGGCTCCACCATCCTGGCCCTCACCAGGGGCATGGAGATGACCGTGGCTTATGAGATGGCGGAGGCGGCGCGCCAGGCCAACGTTGAAGGCAAAGTTAAGATAACCAGGCCCAGTATCCGGGGCGCTCATCCGGTGGCGGGCAGCGAGGCGGCGGTGGAATAAACTCCGCAATAACCGGGTAATGGGAGAAACCCCTGACAGGGGGAGAGTCCTGCACTCCGTGCCCTTGCGAGAGAGGTTTCCACATATCAATAGGTGAGGTTATCAGGCGATGCCAACAGGTAGGAACGTATGTCTCTGATAGTGCAGAAATACGGCGGCAGTTCCGTAGCGGATGCCGACAAGATCAAGGGTGTGGCCCGGCGCATCGGACAGGCCAAGGAATCGGGCATGGACGTGGTAGCCGTGGTGTCGGCTATGGGAGATACCACCGACGAACTCATAGCCCTGGCCCAGGGAATCGCCGGCGACCCGGACCCCAGAGAGATGGACCTCCTCCTCTCCACCGGGGAACTGGTTTCCTGTACCCTGCTGTCCATGGCGCTGAGGTCTCACGGGTACGATGCCATAAGCCTGAGCGGGTTCCAAGCGGGTATATGGACAGACACCTCCTACGGAAAGGCCCGCATAGCCAGGGTGGACGCTGCCAGGGTGCAGAAGGAGATCAAGGAAGGCAAGCTGGTGGTGGTTGCCGGGTTTCAGGGAATTACCGAAGACATGGACATCACCACCCTGGGCCGAGGCGGTTCCGACACCACGGCCGTTGCCCTTGCAGCGGCCCTGGATGCCCAGCGGTGCGAGGTCTATACCGACGTGGAAGGCATCTACACAGCCGACCCACGCCTGGTGCCCGAAGCAAGGAAGCTCAAAGAGGTAGGTTACGAAGAGATGCTGGAACTAGCCAGCTACGGGGCCAAGATGCACCCCCGGTCCATCGAACTAGGAGCGGTGTACAATGTGCCCATATACGTGGCTTCCAGCTTCGTCAACACCCCTGGCACTCTTATACATAAAGGCGCAGAGAGCAACATGGAGCAGAGAGTTAAAGTCACCGGCATTGCCCACGACCGTAACGTAGCCAAGATAACCTTGCAGGGTGTCCCGGACCACCCGGGGATAGCCGCCGCCCTCTTTGAACCCCTGACCCAGGTGGGCATAAGCGTGGATACCATTGTGCAAAACACCAGCGTGGAAGATCTCACGGACCTGAGCTTCACCGTGACCCGCACCGACCTCAAGAGGGCGGTGGAGGTGGTGTACCCCGTGGCCAAGTCCATCGGGGCCGGCAACCTGACCACCGACGACTCCCTGAGCAAGGTGAGCATCGTGGGGGCCGGGATGCAGAACACCCCCGGTTACGCCTCCCGGATGTTCCGGGCATTGGCCGATGACGGGATCAACATAGACATGATAACCACCTCGGAGATACGCATAACCTGTATAATCTCCGAGGCCAGGGTCGCCGACGCGGTGCGCACCCTGCACCGGGCATTTGAGTTGGAGAAGGACGTATAACGCCTGACTCATCTGCTCCGTTCACCCAACCTGTTCTCACAGAAGTCTTAGTATGTCTAATCATAAGTCCTTACCACCCGGACCGGACCGGCCATTCCTATCTATCATCATCCCGGCATATAACGAGGAATCCCGTATTGTGGACACCTTGGGCAAGGTGGTAGACTACCTTGGCTCCCAGACCTACACGTGGGAACTGGTGGTGGTGGATGATGGCAGCACCGACGACACCGCCTCTCTCGTAAGGCCCTTTGCCCAGGACCACTCCGGGGTAGAGCTTGTCAGAGTGACCCACGGCGGCAAAGGATGGGCGGTGAATCAAGGTATGCTGTGGACCAAGGGCGAGTACCGCTTCCTTTGCGATGCGGACCTGTCCATGCCCATAGAGCATCTTTCCCGGTTCCTGTCTCCTTCAGACCCGCCCTTTGACGTGGCGATAGGCTCCAGGGAAGCGCCGGGAGCGCGGCGTATCGGGGAACCCCATCGGCGGCATTTCATGGGGCGGGCTTACAACCTTCTGGTGAGGCTGCTTGCAGTCTCCGGCCTCGCCGATACCCAGTGCGGGTTCAAGTGTTTCAGCGCAAAGGCGGCTCAGGACCTTTTCCGTCTTCAGAAGCTCCACGGCTTTGCCTTCGACGTGGAAATCCTCTTTCTGGCCCGCAAGCGAGGCTACCGGATTAGGGAAGTCCCCATAGACTGGTACTACCGGTCCCAAAGCAAGGTAAGGCCCTTCAAGGACTCCCTTACTATGAGCAGGGACATCATAAAGGTACGATGGCACTATTTCAGGGGGAAGTATAAGTATTCCCAGTAGATGTTCTGGCTTGCTGCGCTATCCTCCTACTTTCGCATGGGCAGGCTCCTCACAGGGAGACCTTTGCGTAACCGTCACTCCGGTCCCTCATTCGTCATTCCGGCGCAGGCCGGAATCCAGGGGTGGGGCGTGGACTCCCGCTTTCGCGGGAGTGACGGTGGGGAGGCCGTACCATTTTCATCCTCGTATGTGGCCAGCAGGGGGATGGGCAATTACTATGAAAATAGCCGGCAACCAGCGCCGTCATTGTCATTCCGGGGGAGCGGAGCGAGTCGAGGAATCTAAGGTACTGGACTCCGGCATTGCGGGGAAGTCCCCCACCCCCCACCCCTGGATTCCGGCCTACGCCGGAATGACGGTGCTGGGCGGCTTTAATTTCATGGGATGCCGAACCTTTCAGGGTGGGGTGGGGGAACCTGGCGCTGGCTATTTTTAAGGGAATGGCAGGATGGCGGCGCAATGTTTTCATACCAGCGCGCTTAACAGGTCTTGAAATTGCCTCAATATCGGAGATGATGGGGACTTGACCTGAAGCAAGTTTTGTTGTATCCAGTTAGGCAAGAAATTTTAAGTTTCTCTGAGTGGCTGAGGAGCAGGTTGAGGGATGAATTCAACTCGGGCGACAGAAGAAAATGCAAAGCTCAGAAGGGAAAAGAGTAGGGAGGCCGTCTCCCTGGCCCTGGAAGGAAATTGGGAAAAGGCCGTCGAAACCAACAGGGAGATATTGGGCTGTTCCTCAGACGACGTGGAGGCCCTGAACCGTCTTGGCAAGGCCCTGATGGAGCTGGGCCGTTACCCTGAGGCTAAAGACGCTCTTGAGAATGCCGCCAGGCTTGCGCCTTACAATGCCATCTCCAGGAAGAACCTGGAAAGGCTGTCCCAATTGCAGGAGACTGCGACCCCCCTTCCAAAACATTGTAAAGTGGCTACTCCCTACCTCTTTATCGAGGAGAGCGGCAAGTCGGGAGTGACCCACCTCCAGAAGCCCGCCCAGCGCCGGGTGCTGGCAAAGATGGCCTCCGGCGACTCGGTGCAGCTGCACGCAGGCGAGCATTCCCTGATGGTGGAGACCGACAACGGCGAGTACCTGGGACAGGTGGAGCCAAGGCTGGGTATGCGGCTGATGCGGCTTATGAAGCTGGGCAACCGCTACGGCGCCGCCATCCTCAGCATCAACCGCCAGGAGGTCTCGATAATCATCCGGGAGACTTATCACAATCCTGACCTGGGCAATGTGTTCCCCTTCCCAGCCAGAAGCAAGGATGAGTATAAGGTTTACTCCAGGGACACCTTCCTGCGGTATTACGTGGACAACAGGGCCGGCCAGGCCAACGATGACTACGCCTCCGAGTGGACCGATGACTATCCTGAAGGCCCTGAGTCCTCCGATGACGATGAGTCCTCCGACGATGCCATCTTTGTCAACACCGACGGCATGACCGACGACGAGGAAGAATAGTGGGGAGAGCAGCTAAAGGAAGCTGGCTTTCCATGGGAGGCATCTACCCGAGATGGATGGAGCTAAGGCAGCCGGTATCCGTCTTCCCAAGCCGGGAGAATATCCGGCAATAGCTGTCTTTCTTGCTGTGGTGGGTGTCGGCCTTGGCCTCCGGGTGTGGACGGCGATTACACGGCCCGCCCATGGCGACGAGCTTGGGCAGATCGAAGTGGCCTCGCGCAGCCTGGGCGGGCTGTTAGACGGAGTGGCAAGCCACCTATCTCCACCCTTGAGCTATCTAATCACGGCAGGGTTCGCTCATGGGCTGGACACATCGGACCTATTCATCATGCGGGTCCCATCCGTGGCGGCGGGCAGCCTGGCTATTGTAGCCCAGTTCTTCCTGGCGCGGGCCCTGGGCTATTCTGATCGCGTCGCAATCGTCAGCGCGTTGCTGGTGGCGCTTTCCGCCTACCTGATTGGCCAGTCCACTTGGGCAAGGATGTATGGTGAGTACCTGCTCGTGTCCCAACTCCTGCTGCTCTCCTACATTCAGTTCGGTAGCACAGGGAGGCGCTCTTGGCTGGCGGCGTGGTTGGTAT
This sequence comes from Dehalococcoidia bacterium, assembly GCA_965219725.1. Classification (GTDB taxonomy): domain Bacteria; phylum Chloroflexota; class Dehalococcoidia; order Lucifugimonadales; family JAGWBF01; genus CBDCOF01. The sequence continues at coordinate 782,529 of CBDCOF010000001.1, forward strand.
CGGCGATAGCGCTGGTCTATCTGCACTATTTCAGTTGGATACTTCTTGGCGCGTTGGTGGTACATGCCGCTACCCAGGCAGCGCGAGGAGTCGGGCGCGAGACCGGACGGGATGGATGGGCGCTTCTACGTCACTCCGTACTAGTGGCGCTGATCGCGGGCGTCCTGTTTGTGCCTTGGGCGGTCAGCGGGCTGGCAGAACAAATATCGGGGGGGGGTGAGACGAGGATTGTGGCACACTACGCCTACACCAGCCCCATACGCCTGCCTGCCGCGATAGTGCAAGCGTTCTCGGCATCCCCTGGCGTGCAATCTTCCGAGATGTTGCCCAAAGGACTTTTCATTGCGATAGCGGTTAACTTGGCCTTCATTGCGCTGGTGACGCTGGGCGCGATACTGGTCGCAAGGAAGGACCGGAGTGATGCCACCCTGTTCATCTGCATAGGAGCGGTTACCGTGATTCCCCTGGTCGCGTACACGCAGTTCATCGGCCCCATCGCGAATGTGCGCTTCGTTATATTCCTCGCACCCGTTTGGTACTTGCTCGCCGCCATGGGCGCGGACTTCCTCTGCAAGCGATGCGCCGGCGGCGCGCGCCCTTCCATAACGACTGGAGCAGCCTTGCTTTTGGCGGCGCTCATATCGTTCCCAGGGCTTTTCGCTTACGTTTTATACAAAGACACAATCGTATGAAAATCCTGGTAGTGATTCCCAACCACCATGGCGGGGGCGCTCAGCGAGTGGTGTCCCTGCTCACTAAAGAGTGGGCCAAGTCCCACCGGGTAATGATTGCCCTTTTCGACGATTCCAGGCCCGCCTACGATTACGGCGGCCAAATCATAGCATTACCCCTGCTGCATGGGTCGGCCAACCCCCTGAGGAAGATTTACAATACCTGGGTACGCTCGTCATGGATAAGGGGCCTGCTGCGCCGGGAGCAACCGGACCTGGTCATCGCCTTCATGGAAGGCTCGAACTTCCCTGCCATTGTAGCCTCTGTTTTAACGGGTTACTTGGGCCGGCTATTCGTGAGTGTTCACACCGATCCGGCGAGGTTTCCCAGGCTATACCGAGCCTTGATTCCCTAGCTCTACCGATTCCCTGCCCGGGTCATCGCCGTTTCCGAGGGAGTGCGGCAAGGGCTGGATTCAATGGGGGTCCCCGCCGCAAAGATTTCCTTCATACCCAACCCAGTGGTAGCGAGAGACCGCCAAGCCATCGCAAGCAGGCCGACGCCGCCATTGCCCTACCCTTTTGTGCTAGGGGTTGGGCGGCTCGCTTATGAAAAGGGTTTCGAGCGTCTTCTGGAGGCGTTTAGCCGCATCAGACCACCCGGAGTCCACCTGGTAATCCTGGGCGAGGGACCGGAGCGGGCGAACCTGATCAAGAGGGCCAAAGAGCTTGGGATTGAGGAATATGTCCATCTGCCAGGGTTCGTCACCGACGTGGATACCTGGTACAGACACGCGGAATGTTTTGTACTGAGTTCGCGCCATGAGGGATGGGGGATGGTGTTGACGGAGGCTATGGACAATAGCTGCCCGGTGGTCAGCTTCGATTGCAACTACGGGCCATCCGAGATTCTTGAGGGCGGCGCCAACGGTCTGCTGGTGCCTGAGGGAGATGTTGAAGGGCTGGCGAAAGCTATGGAGCGGGTCCTCAAGGACGGTGCCCTGAGGCGAGACCTGGCAGCCAAAGGCATGGAACGAGCGAAGATGTTCGATGTCAAAAAAATTGCTCCGCGCTGGCTTGCGGGCCGGTAGGACGAGTACAAAGCGGTCTTAATATGCCCTGATGGAAGGTGAACGCCTGTATGAATATCCTGGTAGTGATTCCCACTCTCCAGGGCGGCGGCGCCGAGAGGGTGGTATCCCTGCTGACCCAGGAGTGGGCCAGGTCCCACCGGGTTATGATCGCCCTTTTCGACGCCTCCAGGATCGCCTATGACTACGGGGGCCAAATCGCGGACTTGAGGGCGCCCGGATCGGCCAACCCCCTGAAGAAAGCCTACAATGGCGTGGCCCGCGCGGCGCGAATAATGGGCCTGCTGCGCCGGGAGCAGCCGGACCTGGTTATCTCTTTCCTAGAGGGCGCCAACTTCCCCGCCATTGTCGCCGCGGCTTTAACGGGCTATCTGGGCCGGCTATCCGTGAGTGTTCGCAACGATCCTGCGCATTTACCTACGATATACCGGCGCCTGCTCCCCTGGCCCTACAGACTTCCAGCCCGCGTCATCGCCGTCTCCGATGGGGTGAGGCAAGGGCTGGAGTCAATGGGAGTTCCCGCCGCAAAGACGTCCTTCATTCCTAACCCGGTCATAGTGAGAGACCGGCAATCCACCGCAAACGAATCGGCGTCCCCATTCCCACACCCCTTTGTGCTGGGGGCCGGGAGGCTTATTCAGGTAAAGGGTTTCGACCGGCTTCTGGAGGCGTTCAGCCGTCTCAATCAATCGGGGGTCCACCTGGTAGTCCTTGGCGAGGGAGAGGAGCGGGCAGGCCTCGTCAGGATGGCGAGGGAGCTTGGGATCGAGGAATATGTCCATCTGACGGGGCGGGTCGCCGACGTGGAGACCTGGTACAGGCACGCGGAATGTTTCGTGCTGAGTTCGCGCCATGAGGGGTGGCCGAACGTGCTGATGGAGGCTATGGCCAACGGCTGTCCGGTGGTCAGCTTCGACTGCAATTACGGACCTTCGGAGGTCCTGGAGGGCGGTGCGAACGGCCTGCTGGTGCCTGAGGGAGACGTTGAAGGACTGGCGGCGGCGATGAGGCGGGTCCTCAGCAACGAGGCCCTGCGGCGAGACCTGGCGACCAGGGGCATGGAGCGGGCGAGGATGTTCGATGTCAGGGAGATTGCGGCGCGCTGGCTGGCGTGACGGGCTGATAGGAGGGAATACCTGTCAAGGGTGCGGCCCACTTTGGCGGCCTTGGGACCGGGAAGGGATAATCCAAGTCTTTGATGTGATACAATGAATGCAATATCACAATGGATAGAGGGGATGGAGATATGGCGACCTCAATTCGGCTGTCGCCCGAAATTGAACAGAGGCTTGCTCTGCTGGCATCACAGACCGGGCGGACCAAATCCTACTACTTGCGGGAGATTATCGAGCGGGGCCTTGAGGACATAGAGGACTACTATCTTGGCATGGCAGTCCTTGAACGGGTCCGAAACGGTGAAGAGCGGGTTTATACCGACGCCGAGGTAAGGGCAATGCTTGGCTTGGAGGGTTGAGTACTCGGCTCTAGCTGAAGGTCAACTTCGCAGACTTGATCGGCAAACGGCCCAGCGCATTGTTGATTTCATGCGGGAGCGAGTGGCAGTTTTGGACGACCCACGCCAGAGGGGGCGGGCACTCACCGGCCCACTGGCCGGACTCTGGCGTTACCGGGTGGGAGATTACCGTGTAATCTGTGACCTTCAGGACGATATTCTACTGGTACTGGTCTTGCAACTCGGTAGGCGCGACGAGGTGTACCGCTGACACGCCGTCAGCTACGGTTTAGCTATGGGTTTTTATGGACGAATTTAGTATTTGAAAGTATAGAACAAGACGCTATTTATCGGGCCTGTACACCGATTGACTAGCGCCCCAGCGTATGATAGCTTAGGGCAACGGCTTTGGCTCCCATTTCCCCAGGGTCCCCGATAGAATCCCAGAGGAGAAATCATGACTTCAGGTCTGCAAGACTTGGTCCAGGCTGAATGGCAGGACGTGGTAGAAGCCATCGAAAAGTGCTATGACTTGGGTTGGACCGACGGCCTGCCGGTGGTGCCCCCGACAGCCTACCGGGTGCAGGAGTTCCTGGACTACGCGGGGCGTCCTGTAGATGAAGTCCTGGGGGAACTCCCCGAACGCCGCCGAGAGGTGACTGTGGGGAAGGTGGCCGCTAATGCTGTCATGGCCGGATGCCTCCCAGAGTATTTCCCGGTGGTCATAGCGGCTGCCGAGGCCATGCTGGACCCGGTGTTCAACCTGGTAGGGCCTTCCTCCAGCCTGGGGGGAGCAGCCATCCTGGTCATCATCAACGGGCCTGTGATACAGGACTTGGACATCAACTGCCGTAACAATATATTCGGCCCCGGAAACCGGGCCAACTCCTCCATCGGAAGGTCCATCCGGCTGATATTGATGAACGCCTGCGCCGCCATCCCCGGCCTTTTCGACCGGAGTATGCTGGGGCATCCGGGCAAGTTCAGCTACTGCATCGCCGAGAACGAGACGGAGACCCACTGGGACCCCCTTCACGTAGAGCGGGGCTTCTCCAGGGACGAGAGCGCCGTCACCGTTTTCGCCTGTGAGGGGCCGCGCCAGGTCAGGATGGCGGCCAAGCCCGAGATTATCCTCACCGGCGTCGCCGACGTAGCTTCCTCCTACGGCACCTCCATGTCCACCACCGGGTCCATTGGGGACAGGTCCAGCGTCGTGCGCCAGGGACAGATAGCGCTGGTGGTTGCGGGCACCAGCGACGTGTGGGAGGGATGGAGCAAGGAGGATGTCCGCCAGTACCTTTGGCCCAGGGTGCGTCGCTCCGTGGCCGACCTTAAGAGGGTGGAGGTAATCAAGGGAGACTTGGAGCCCGGGGATGAGGACAGCTTCCTTCAACTGGTGCCAAGCCCCGAGGACATCCTACTGGTGGCAGGTGGAGGTCCCGAAGGGCCTACCTCTGCCCTCATACCAAGCTGGGGGCCGAAAGTGTCCTCCACCGCCGTGACAAAACCCGTCAAGCTGCCATCAAACCGATAGCCCATCACCCCTTCCCCGACTATACCGAGGAGTGGAAAAGCAGACCTATAGTAGAAAGGAGGGCAACCATGTCACTGGAGACCAGAAGCCAGCACACTATGGTGGACCCCACCACTCAGCCCATCTCCACCGCATTCAACAGCGCCCCCAGGTTGAGGGATGTAAGGGGCAAGCGGGTGGGCCTGATTGACGACAGCAAGGCCAACGCAAAAGAGTTACTGGAAGAGTTGGCAGACATCCTGAAGACCAGGTATGAGATTGCGGATGTTATGTACCACCCCAAGCCCTCGGCTTCCAAGCCAGCTGACCCCAAGGTGATAGAGGAGATGTCCCAGAGGTGCGACTATGTGATTGTCGCCATTGGTGATTGAGGGTCTTGCAGCGCGTGCAGTGTGCACGATGGTATCCACGTAGAGAAGGCCGGAATCCCCTCGGCAACCATTTGCACCGAGCCTTTTGAGCGGACCGCCAAGGCGATGGCTACAATGTGGGGCGCTCCTGATTATCCCGTCATATACACCACCCACCCCATTGGCGGCTTGCCCAGAGACGCGGTCCGGCGCAGGGCGGAGGAGTTGGTGGACCAGGTGGTTGCCGTGCTCACAGGCGTTGACGCGGCCCATCTCTCCGAGACCCTATAGGCTGCGACTTTCCGCTATAGTCACTCCCCCAATTGTGATGTACAAGGCCTGTCGGTCTTGTACATCACATAACATTTTCCTCTCGTCACTACCGGGATCCCAGTGTCGCAACCGATTAGCAGGAGTCAACCGTGATTGCACTGAAGCGTCTGGCAGGGGCCTACATGATTCTCCTGGCGCTGGCGGTGGCCGCGCATTTTGTCATAACGCCCCTTTACGATGCGGAGGTGGACGACACGGCCCGCACCGTATGGCTGGTGCTGGACCCGATGATGGTGGTCAGTGCGGCGCTGGCGATAGCCGCGAGTCTTTCCAGGAAACTGAGTCTCGGCGGGATTACTACAGACGTGTGGGAATATCTGGAGGCGAACGCCAGTCTCTTTGCTTCGATGTGGGTCTTCATAGTGGTCCTTTGGGGCTGGGTCAGTGAACAGTGGGGCGGGGGCGGAGTAGGGATAATATGGGTCCTGGTTGACGCGACCTTTATTCCCCTGACGGGTTGGATCGGTTGCAGGCTGATCTGGAAAGAGCGATAGCGATGATGGTATCAGGGGCAGGATTTCGTGAAGCCTGGCTACCCAAAGGAGACTGTACGCAGGACTTCCGAGTTGGTGGTTACATTACAGCCGGCCCAGAGCTTGAAGGTTTTGGTTAACATGGCTAGATGAGGGTCCCCAGCCTGTTGGCAAGGTCACGCCCAGAGGTAGCCGGTGGCAACGGTTTGCCGTCTATCCGATAAAGCTCAATTGCCTCATCTACGATCCGGCAAAGTTCCTCAAACACCTGCCGCTCGTTGGCTCCGTGACACCCACCGTGTATCAGGCCCGGAGCGCTCCCCACGTAACACTGGTCATCCTCGGACCATTCAACTATTTTGACGTACCGGGCGCTGTCCTTCATTTCTGGACTCCTCGATGGCGGCCCTCACGGCACGGACTTGGTAGGTCTTTGCGTCACTACCCAGATTGCCCGATATTGTAACAGGTCTTACGACGTTTGGATGGACAAAGTTCCGATGGTTCCCTCGGCCGGCCCGGTTAACAAACCCCGCCCGTTCCAAGTCAGAGACTAATTCACGAATCTTTGGTGGCAAATCCAATCTTTAAGCAAACTGTAGCCCGAAACGGCAGGAGTCGGGCGAAGGTATGATGACTGGTCAGGCGCTAAACAAGCGGTAAGAGACCTGAAGTGGCTGCCCGGCCTGGATTCGAACCAGGGTCAGGGGATCCAAAGTCCCCTGTGCTACCACTACACCACCGGGCAATCAATTGCCGCTGGAAGACGGAACCCTGCCTACTTATATTATTACACAGGGGGGTCTTCCCGGTAAACTGTCTCATACAACAGCAGGGGGTTCCGGTTCTCAACGACTCAAACTGTCATAACTATGAAAATAACCAGCAACCAACACCGTCATTCCCCTGTCTTCGCAGGGGCAGGCTCTGCGGAAGCAGAAATCCAGGGTCCCGCAACCTGGGGAGTCGCTGCGAAGTCACCCACAACACCGCCCCTGGATTCCGGCCTACGCCGGAATGACGGGCCGGGAAGACCAAGATAATAATTACCCCCGCAGGAACTCTGATATAGCCGGGAAAGCCTTATCGGGGGATTCCACAAGGGGGCTGTGTCCGCACCTGTCAATTACAGTTAGCCGGGAGCCTGGAATAAGCCGGCTAAGTTCCTCTCCATAGGCAGGCGGCACAAGCCCGTCGTCCGCCCCCCAGAGCAGCAGGGTTGGCGCGGTGATGCGGTGAATTCGCTTTGTAAGCCCACGCTCAGGGATGGGCCAGGTGAATTTCCCCACCGACGCCAGGGTCTTGGTCCGGTCCAGGGTAGCCTCCATGCGAGCTTGAGGGTCATCGGGCTGTGCGAAAGCGGCCCTGGCTGCCTCGGAGTCCGGATCGTAGTAAGCGGCCCTGACCAAGTCTTCAGGAGACATAACGAAAATGTCAGGTAGGGGGGTATGGTCGAGCCAGAGTCCTATTGACGCGATAAGCGCCAGTCGCCGGACTCGAGAAGGGCATTGCGCGGCCAACTCGGCAGCTAACATTCCGCCGTAGGAATGGCCTACCAGGGAGAACTGCCGGAGGCCCAAGGCATCAACGAGCTCTTCGTAGAACAACACCAGGTCCCACAGGTCGTCCAGGTGCTCAAGCCCGGTGGAGGCTCCCACCCCCGGATGATAGGGCGCGTACACCCGGAACTCCCGGGCCAGACGGTCCAGGTAGGGGGTCCAACCCGGTAAGCCTCCGGCGCCGTGGAGAAATACCAGGGGGTCGCCACTCCCCCCATCCATGACCTTGATTTGTAACTTGCCATCCCGGACTGACACTGTTCGCTCTTGGTGCTCGGCCATCTGCGACCCCTTCACACTATGCTATGCTGGCTATCCGTATGGGCGGGACTTTCTCAACGTGAAGGCTGTACCCGGTCAGGCACAGCGGCGGGCCACCAGGGGTCCTCGTACTCGCCCCACATATCTTTGAGGTGTGGGAGCACCTCGGTGGAGAACAGTTCCAGGTTCTTCATGGTAAGCTCTTTGGGCATAGTCCCAATATGGAGAAGGCACATGAGATGGCCCACCCTCAGCATCTCTACAGCTTCCTTCAGACGCTCACGGACCGTAGCCGGGCTTCCCGCTATGATATGGCCTTGCTCAACGTAGTCCTTCCACTTGAGTTCTTGGGAGAACCGCTGAGTTTCCTCACCGATCTGCGGGCGGATTGATGCGCGAACGGAATCAATGGAGCGGTATCCCGGCGATTCGGCAAAGGGAGGGTGAATGCGCAGCATCTTGTCGTAGAAGTATTTGACGTGGGGCGCATACTCCTCCTCGGCCTTGGCATCGGTCTCAGAGACGCCGATAAGCTGCAAGAACCCCAGCCTGTGGGGGTTGTCGTCCACTCCCAGTTGAGCGGCCCGTTCCCAATACCCATCCACCACCCTTCGGCCCCTTAGATAGCCATAATAGCTGAGGTAGCAGTAAACATAGTCCCTCTCCAGCACCCAGTCCCAGGTCTCAAGGCTGCCACTGCCGGGAATCCAGACGGGAGGATGGGGCTGCTGCAAGGGCCTGGGCCACACGTTCACGTACCGCAGCTTGTTGTACTTGCCATTGAATACAGTAGGCTCGCGCTGGGTCCACGCCTGCATGATGAGGTCATGGGCCTCCGTATGACGCTCCCGGAGGGTTATGGGCACCTGGCCATAGGAGAAGGTGGTATCCATAGAGGTGCCTACGGGGAAGCCGGCCACCAGCCGTCCTCCGCTGAGCACATCCAGCATTGCCATTTCCTCCGCTACCCTGAGGGGTGGCTGGTAGAGGGCAATGCTGTTGCCCAGGACTATCAGGGCGGACCGGGACGTGGTGCGGCTGAGAATGGCCGCGATGATATTCGGCGATGGCATAAGGCCGTAGGCGTTGGAGTGGTGCTCGTTAACGCAGATGCCATCGAACCCCAGGCCGTCGGCGTACTGAAGCTCCTCTAAATAGTCGCCGTACATCAGGTTGCCCTGGGAGGGGTCGAAGTTTTCATTGGGCAGGTCAACCCACGCGCTGCGATGGTTCTTCTCGAAATCATCAGGCAGGGCCTGATAGGGCATAAGGTGGAAGAAGCTAATTTTCATATAGTCCTCTCTATCTCCAGGCTCTCTTCAGGATAAGAGGCGCAGCCCGGCCCGGAGGGTTTTACAGGTTGAGGGCATTCACGCCGAGGCGGGCTATGTCCTCGTCCTCTTGAGCGGAGAGGCCGCTGACGCCGATGCCTCCCAGAATCGCACCGTCGTTGGGCCGGAGGACTGCTACCCCGCCTTGCACCGCTACCAGATTGGGGTCCTGCATCTCGGTTACGCTCCGGCCCTGGCCCTTGAGTCGCTCTGCGTATGCCGCAGAGTCCACCCCGTTGACGGCAGAGGTGTAGGCTTTCTTGGTGGCTATCCTCTGGGGGATAACCCGGCAGTTATCCATACGAGCGTAAGATAGAAGGTTGCCCAAGTCATCCACTATGGCGATGGCTACCGGGCGATTGCTCTCTTTGCCGGCTTGTTCCAGCATGGCGTCCATAGCTGCCCGGACCTGGGCCAGCCCTAGCTGAGGCTTGTCATACATTGTTCTCTCCTTCGTTTCTAAATTGGCCTACGCAACGGCTACGGCATACACTTCCTTGGCTGCCTCGGGTAGCGGGTACTCCTTCCACGTGGCCCCGGCGTCCAGAGAGCCGAAGACCTGCCCGTCGCGGGTAGCGCAATAAATCTGGGATGGGTTGCCCTGTTTGACTGATACAGACATCATAGTACTCTGTGGGTTGACACCGTGGTCCACCCGTTCCCAGCTTTCTCCCAGGTCCGGGCTTCGGAACAGCGCTCCCACCTCGCTGCGCGCGGCCCTGCCAAGGGAGACGTAGAGGGTGCGGGGGTCCCCCGGCGACACCAGCAGGTCCCTGGTATAGGTAATGGGCGAGTATTCTTTGATGTCAATGGGGTCCCAGTGATCGCCCCGGTCCGGGCTTCGGAACATCCCTTCCCTGGTGCTGATGTACACGGTGCCGGGTTGGGCAGCGCTCACCTGGACGCCATGTAGGTCCATCCGGTCCTCGCCTCCCTCTCGCAGGCCCCGGTTGATGGGTTCCCAGTTTTCACCCCCATCCAGGCTGCGCACCATACCGCCCACTTCCAGGGCGGCATAAATTTCGTCGGGACTCTGGGGGTTAACCGCCATAGCTATTACCCGCGTGTGGAAAGACATGGTGATTACGTCGGGACCGGGTATCATAGGCAATTGGTCCCAGGAATCACCGCCGTCTTGCGTCCGAAAGATTAACGCCGGGGCCATTCCCACATACATAAAATTGGGCCTGTAGGGGCGGAAAAGGATTGACCAGACCACGCTGCCGGTTACCGGCATGTTGAGCCGCCTCCAGTGGTTGCCCCTGCTGCCGCTCCGGTAAACCCCGTCCTGGGTGCCCACAAACACCACGTCGGGCTGAAGGGGATGGATGGTGATTACCCGCACCTCGGGAGAGGGCGGAAGGCCATTGGTCAGTTCCTCCCACTGGGCCTCACCGGGCGCTTTGCGATAGAGGCCACCTGTTCCCGCGCCAACATAGACATAGGGTTCTGAAGAAATGGATGTATCGGAAGCCATGGGTCTCTCCTCCGTATTCATGTTATAGAACAGCCGCCTATGGCGAGATGGACATTGAGCCTCACCGGACTGTCAGCTTGTGAGGTGGGGTAGGGTGAGTCTATCACCGGCACCGGGATGATCCCGCCCAAAGCTAGGCCAAGGCCGGCGATGGAATACCCCGAGAACCCGGAATACCCCAGAACCCGGGAGGCCCAAGAGTCCGGTAGGTTTATCTGGTTAGCCCAAATGGAAGTGCTTGAATGTCTCCGCATACTTCATGCCATGATGCCGGCCTGCCTTGCTCCGCCAGCCCCTCATCCATTCATCGTCGCTTGCCCCGTCTCCAACCTGGGATACGTGCCGTTTCAGCGCATCAATGGCTATTTCTATTGTGTCGGAGACATCAACCCACTTGTCTGGCGTCTCGCTGTCCATCACCAGGACTTCTCGCACCTTGTAAGGTTCCAGGCCCTCCTGAAGCAGTTCGGGGAAGGTCATCCGGTCCCGGGCGGCGGGGAACACCGCAGACATGGCCGCTTCCCCTGTCGCCATGTGGTCCGGGTGCCCGATGTACCCGGTGCCCTGGAGGCTTCTGAAGGGGCTTGGGCAGATCAGGATGTCGGGCTGGTATTTTCGGATTTGCCTCACTATGTCCCGCCGCAGGTCGAGGGTTGGTTGGAGCATGGAGTCCGGGTATTCCAGGAACACCACGTTCTTGACGCCCAGCGCTTCTCCCGCGGCGATCTGCTCCTTGCGCCGTATCTCCGACAGGCGTTCCGGGGTCATCTCCGGGTCGCTGCTGCCCTTGCTGCCGTCGGTGCAGATTACGATCACTACCTCCATCCCATCTTTACACCACTTGGCTATCGTACCGGCGCACCCGTACTCGGCATCGTCGGCATGGGCCACCACCACCATCCCACGGAGATAGGGGCCTTCCTCTTGGATTGTCATCCAGTCGCTACCTCCAGAATATGGGTTATAAGTTAAGCTCCCGCCACCCGGCGTCCCTGGCCCTCCCAGTAAGGCTCCCGCAGGATGCGCTTGAGGACCTTGCCTGTGGCGTTGCGGGGGAGCACGTCGGCAAAACCAACGGAGCGGGGCCGCTCGAAGCCGCCCAGCTGTCCTCGGCAGAATTCCATTATCTCTTCCTCGGTAGCCGATGCCCCCTGGCGCAGGACTACTATGGCCTTCACAGTTTCGCCCCACTGGGGGTCCGGCACCCCTATGACCGCAGCGTCGCCGATGGCCGGATGTTTGAACAGGACATCCTCAACTATACGGGGGTAAACGTTTTCCCCGCCGGACACGATCATGTCTTTGACCCGGTCCTGTATATAGACATAACCTTCGTCATCTATCACCCCTGCGTCCCCTGTGTGCATCCAGCCATCCCTGAGGGCCTCTGCCGTAGCGTCGGGCAGGTTCCAATAGCCCTTCATTACCTGGGGCCCCTGGACGACGATCTCGCCCATAGCTCCGTTGGGCACTGGATTATCGTCCTCGTCCACAATTCTTACCTGGGTGCCCACAATGGGACGGCCGGCGGACTGCAAAAGTCCGGGATTGTTCTCCACCGCCCGCTTGTGGTCCGAGGCGCTCAGAAAGGTCGCCACCGGCGACAGTTCAGTCATGCCGTATGCCTGCATGAAGTCGCACTTGAACACTTCCATAGCCCGCCGCAGGGTTTGCTCGGCGATGGGCGAAGCGCCGTAAACAATGGCCTTCAGGTCGTCATAGCGGCGTTCAGCCACGTCTGGGACGGCAACCAGGCAAGCCTGGATCATGGCCGGGACCAGGAGTCCCCACGCCACCTTGTCCTCGCTCAGGGCCTTGACCACCTGGGAAGGGATGAAGTCTTCCTGGATGTAAAGACAACTGCCTCTATACACGGTGCTGAAGGAAGCGAATGCAGCGGCGGTATGATAGAGGGGGGCCACAATGAGGAACCGGTCCGAGCGTTGAGATTCGAGGATGGGCGAGGCTTGCATCAGGTTGGAAACCACGTTGCTATGGGTGAGCACCGCTCCCTTGGGGTGGCCTGTGGTGCCGCTGGTGTACATCTGGTACAGGTCGTCCTCGTCGGTGACGTGAATATCGGGTGGGTTAGCCGGCTGACCGCTAACCCAGCTTTGGTAGTCGGTCCAGCCGGGGGCATTGTCTCCGCCGATAGCGACGAATTGTCCAACCGTCTCCAGTTCGCTGCGGACCCGGTCAGAGGCTTCCACGTACTCGCTCGATGCTATTAGCGTATTCGCCCGGGAGTCGTTAATGATGTAGGCCCACTCGGTTGGAGACAGGCGATAATTCAGGGGCACGGGCACCACGCCCGATTTGGATGCCGCGTAATATGCTATCACGTACTCTATGCTGTTCTTCGATAGTATGGCTACCCTATCGCCTTTGTGGATCCCGGAGTTGGCGAAGGCGTTAGCCAGGCGGTCCACGTCCATGACGGCTTCGCCATAGCTTACGCGCCTGTCACCATGTATGGCAAAATCGGCGTCCGGGTACTCCCTAGCGTAGTAGTCAAGGAAATCGTGCAGCCTCATGTTGGGTCTCCTCTACCTTTGTTCAACCCGGTCAACGTGCAACAAAGACTCCGGCCTCGCCTTATACTTTTACATAGCATATCAGCATGAGGCCGGCGATGGGTGTAAGGTTTCCTGGGCCTGTCGGCAAGCTCCAGCCTTAGTGGCCTCCCTGCCTCGACACAAGAAGGTCGGTCCTGGCGCTCCATTTCTTGTAGAAGCGCTTGAAGTTCTTGAAGCTAAGCTGGTCTCGCTCAGCTTCATCCAGGGCCAGCCATTCACGGTGCTCGTGCCGGGTCATGGGGATGGTGCCGTCGGCCACTATGCGATAGCCCCGGTCCTTGCACTGGAAGCTGAAGTCCAGGTCCAGGTTCCGGTAGAAGCGGAACACCTCCCGCATAAGCCCCACCTGGGGGAACATAGCCCGCCGGAAGGCTATACAGTAAGCCTGCATAGCGTCGGCGTCCCCCGACTCGATCTCTTCGTGGAAATGTTGCAGGTTCTCGCTCAGGAGTCCCCAGGGCCCAATAATACCTATGGACTCATCCACCAGCCATTGCCTGATGGGGCCTATCACGTCCCCCAGGACCTCCACTGAGGTATCCATTACCACTATGTGCCTGCCAAGGCTTTGCTTCAGGGCTATGTTCTTGGCTGATCCTTCTCCGAGGACATGGTCGCAGTGGATAACCCGGACCCGGGAGTCTCTATCCTGTAGCTCCTCCAGCCAATCGGATGTCCCATCGGTGGAGCCGTTGTCCACTACTATCAGTTCCGCAGAATACCCTTCGGCCCACTGGAGGATGCTTTCTGCACAGCGCTTCACGTCATCCATATAGTTACAGGCGGTTATGATGAACGAGAAGTCCACCTGCGACGGCGAGTCCAAGTAGGACTCAACTTCTCTGGAAGAGGACACAGACTTCCACTTCTCCTCCTGCCTCTCCATTGCCGTCTTGGGCCGGACCAGGGTATCCTCAGAAGTGTCCCCTATCTGATAACCCCTGGTGGAGATGGAGGAGCGAAGCTCATCGGCTTTGCCGTAGTCCGCGCTGTTTCGGAGGTCGTATCGCTGGGTGATGTCAGCCTGTATCTCGTGGGGCAGGTCGTAGCTTGGGGGCACATCCGCCAGGCTGAGACCCAGGACCCGGTCGAATTCCAAGAGTAGGTCCAGCTTTGCCCGGTCCGGGAGTTGGGAGCGTACCACGTTCCAGGTCAACCCCAGCGCCCTGGGCAGGTCCAGGTCGTCGTCCACATGCTCCCAGAAACGCCCCCGCCAATCATCCGCCTCTGACACATTATTATTATTATCGAGGGCGGGCAGGCCCTGGTTCTGCCACTGCCAGACCCGGTCGCGTAGGCTGGTCAGGGCCCGTTCGGCGGACTTGAGGGCAGAGAAGGTGAAATTCATCCTGTGTCTGTACCTCAACGTGAGACACAGGTATCGGAAGGCCAGGGGGTCGAAGCCCCTTTCTTCCAGGTCAGACAGGATGAACTCGTTTTTGGCCGACTTGGCCATCTTCACGCCATCGGCCAAGAGGTGCTGCCCGTGTACCCAGTAGCGTACATAGGGCTTGCCGAAAGCCGCTTCACTCTGGGCAATCTCGTCCTCATGGTGGGGGAAGATGTTATCAACGCCGCCGGTGTGGATGTCCAGTTGCTCCCCCATGTACTTGGTGGACATGGCGGAACATTCGATATGCCAGCCGGGGAACCCCTCACCCCAAGGACTGTCCCATTTCATCTCCCTGCCCGGTTCTGCCAGTTTCCACAGGGTGAAGTCCCGGGGGTCCCTCTTCAGGGGGTCCGCTTCCGCCCTCACCCCTTCCAGCAGACCTTCCTGGACGTTGCCCGACAGCTTTCCATATTCGTCGAACTTGCTGACATCAAAATAGATGTTGTCCCCGGCCTGATATGCGTAGCCCTTGTTAAGGAGGCTTTGCACTATGTCTATCATCTCCTGGACGTGCTGGGTGGCCCAGGGGAAATGATGGGCAGGCAGGATGTTCAGCTTGGCCTCGTCGTCGTGGAAGCTCTGAGCGTAGAACTGGGCGATCTCCTGCGGGGTCCTGCCCTCCGCCAGGGCTGCCAGGATGACCTTATCGCCGCCCGTCTCCAGCATCTCCTGGCGCATGTGGCCCACGTCGGTAATGTTCTTGACGTGGGTCACGTCATACCCACGAAATTCCAGCGTCCTCCGTATCCAGTCGGCCATGAGATAGGACCTGAGATTCCCGATATGAGCATACCGGTACACTGTAGGGCCACAGGTGTACATACGGACTACCCCGGGCTCCAGGGTAGTTATCTCCTCGACTCTCTTGCTAAGGGTATTGTAAACGCAAAGCAAACCGCCACCCCTTGTCAAGTTTGTGTTGAGAAGATTTTATCACGTATGCTTCGCATTTGCACCTGTATTTCGGCTTCATTGACAATCAGCCACCTCATCCTTAGAATCCTAAGCAAGAGTACCTAACATTTATCCCCTATGGGGGCCGTCTTGCGATGACTTCAATAAGGCAGCTATACGAGATTCAAGAAATTGACCTGGAGCTCGCCCGTAACCGCGACCTTATCGCCTCGGTAGCCAGCCAGTTGGGAGACCGGGCAGAACTGGACACGGTCCAGCGCGACCTGGAAGCCCATCGAGCCGTTTTCAACCAATTGCGCGGGCAGCAAAGGACCCAGGACCTGGAGGCGGAGACGCTAAGGGAGAGGGTGCAGAATGCGGAGGGCAGGCTCTATGGGGGCAGTATAATCAACCCCAGAGAGTTGGAGGGCTACGAAAGGGAGGCGACCCTGCTGAGGGGCCAGCTAAAGGTGTTGGATGACCGGCTTCTGGAGACCATGATGGCGCTGGAGGAGGCCCAGGAGCAGGTCCGGGCCCTTGAGGCCAGGTACGAAGACGATGAGGAAAGATGGCAATCAAGGCAGGCAGAGCTTGACGAAGAGCGAAAACGGCTTGATGAGGCCATTGCAGCATTAGAAGCCCGCCGCCGGGGACTTGCCTCCAGCATAGGCCCACAGGAGTTGAAGGCGTATGAGGCCCTCCGGCTCTCCAAGAGAGGCGTTGCTGTAGCCAGGGTGGAGCGGGGGCTGTGCGGGGGGTGCCGGGTGAGCCTTCCCACCCACCAGCTTCAGCGCGCCAGGTCTGGACGCGAGACGGTCCCCTGCAATAGCTGTGGCAGAATCCTCTATGTTGGTTAGCTCTGCTACGGGTTTCGTACTTGACCCGCTATGTCGTATATGCTAAAGTTCCCTGGAGGTCAGGTAGGCTGGGCGGCCGCTGCCCCGACTTTCAGCTACCTTTCTTCAGTTCCGGGACAGGGACATAGCTTACGGCGCTGAGGAACGATAGCTGAGGGCCGGGGGAGAGGAAAGTCCGGGCTCCACCGGGCAGGGTGCTGGGTAACGCCCAGGCCTCCCAGCGACCGTGAGCGGTCGCCGGGGGGACGGAAAGTGGAACAGAAACATACCGCCTCGCCAGAGGATAGCTGCCATCGGGTGTTCCCGGTGCGGCCGCCGATTTGAGGTAAGGGTGAAATCGGGCGGTAAGAGCGCCCGGCTAGCCGTGGTGACACGGCAGCGACCAAACCCCACCTGGAGCAAGGCCGAATAGGGGGACTATGGGCGCCCGGCCCGTCCCCGGGTTGGCTGCTTGAGCCCGTCGGCAACGGCGGGCCTAGAGAGATGGTCGCCGCTCTGCTGCTAACCACAGCAGAGAACAGGACCCGGCTTATAGGTCTGCCTGGCCTTCCTAATTGTGGGCCTATGCCGGGGCGAAATAGTTTTCACCCCTGAGTAAGTTTGGGATATGCCTATGGATATGAGAGAAGAGGGTTGCGCCGCTGTCATAGAGGGCCTGGAAAAGGTGGGCCTGGACTTCTTCATCCATGTGCCCGATAGCTACGGCTCTCCCGTAATCAAGCATTACCAGGAACACCCCACCGTCAGGGCTTTCCCCGTAACCAGGGAGGAGGAAGGGATAGGGATCGCCGCCGGCATGGCCCTGGGAGGCAAGAAGGGGGTGCTTTTCTGCCAGGACGTTGGCCTGGGCAACTCTATGGTGGCCCTCACCACTTTTGCCATGGCCTACCATATGCCCATCCTGGTTCTGGCTATCCGCCGGGGGGGCTTCGGCGAGTTCAACTCGGCGGTACACACCTTCTCGGAGCACGCCATCAAGATGGTGGAGTCCATGAGCATCAAGGCTTTTGTCCTCGACTACCGGGTCCCCGTAGGCGAATGGCCCCAAGCCATCGTGCGGGCCTATGAGTACATCCACCTCACCCATAGACCGGTGGTTGTTTTTCTGAATCTGAAAGATTAGGCAGCTTGACTATGCCGTCCCAACGAATAGATGCCTTGAAGACCATCTCGAGGGAGTTCCCCGACGACCCCCTGATATTTACCTGCGGGGCCACCTCCCGGGAGATGGCCCACGCCGACCGGCGGGACAACCATCTCTATGTGGTGGACTCTATGGGCATAGTTAGCTCCATAGTATTGGGGTTGAGCCTCTCGATTGAGAATAGTGAGAATAGCCCCGTCAACCGGTGCGTGGGAGTGGAGGGCGACGGGGGGATGCTGATGAACATGAACGCCCTCAGCACCATCGGCTACCTCCAGCCCCGGAAACTGCTGCTCATAGTGCTGGACAACGAGGCATACGCTTCCACCGGGGGCCAGCCCACTTTTACGGACAAGCTGGACCTGGCTGCCGTAGCCGAGTCCTGCGGCTTGAAGACCTGGAGGGTCAATGACGATGCAGGGCTGAGGCAGGCATTGGCATCCGCCGTCGAGGTGGACGGCCCCGGTTTTATTCACATGAAGATAGCTGCGGGGAATACCGACGTGCCCCTGCTCATTGACGACCCCGTTGCCCTCGGGCATACCTTCTCATCATGGTTAAATGCGCGTCTGTCCAGGTGAATCGGGCCATTATTAATGTGTTGATAAAACGTCTCCTCAACCTTTATATTAAGGATAGGTCTCAAAGAAGGTAGGATTGCCTGATGTTCATAGATATGCACAGCCATTCCGTCTCCTCCGATGACTCAAGGGCTACGGTGGAACAGTACCTGAAATGGATACAGGTACTCAGGAAGCGCGGCCACGTTGTGGATGCCATTGTCCTTACCGAGCACCGCAAGTTTGACAGGGACGCGGACTACTCCACCCTGGGCAACGAATACGGCGTGCTGGTGATGAAAGGCTCCGAGCTTGATACCCGCTACGGCCATATCCTAGTCTATGGCGTGAAGGACGGGCTGCTAAAGAGCATTGACTTCTCCAATGTGACGATGGACTCCTTTGAGCTTATCGAGGCTGCCAGGCGTCATGGGGCGATAGCCATTCCCGCCCATCCCGGCAGGACGGGCATCGGACTTTGTGAGTTCGTGGACCAGGGCATAGAGTTCAACGACTTGCAGATCGTGGAAACCCTGAACAGCGGCAGCCGCGCCGGTGAGAACGAGCGGGCTATCCAATTGGCCCAGGACAAGACCTACAGGGGTATCGGCGGCAGCGATGCTCACCTGGTCAGCAATATTGCTGCGTGTCTCACCTCATTCAAGTCCACCATAAGAAATGAGCAGGAGTTGGTGGAAGCCTTGATGTCCGGGGAGTTCAGCCCCCTTCGCCTTGAGGAGACGGGCCGCCCGCAGGAATAAGATAATAATAAGGAGATAACCAATGGTGCTGGAACTGGAGTACGACCGGTCCATCATGGGCCAGGAGTACAAAGCAGGGCCTTTCGAAGTAACCAGTGAGGCAATCCACAGCTTTTGCAAGGCCATGGGCGAGACCAATCCCATCTACCTGGATGAGGAGGCAGCCCGTAGGGAGGGATACCGGTCCGTTGTTGCGCCCCCTACCATGTGCGTCATGTTCATACGTGACCTGGGGATGCCGGATATTAAGTTGCAGTTCGGCAGGACCCGGTTCCATGCCGGGCAGATGGTCAATACCCTGGCCCCTATCCAGGCCGGAGACTCGCTGTCGGCCTCTTCCCACCTGAAGGACGTGTACCCCAAGACGGGCCGTTCCGGCACGATGGTGTTCATCGTATGGGAGACCATCTTTACCAACCAGGACGGCAGGGAAGTGGCGGCGGTCCAGGAGTCTTACGCGGCGAGAGAGTAGAGCTATGGCACGAGGGAATGTCCTTTACTACGAAGATATAGACTTGGGCGATGAGATTGGCCCCGTGGAGAAGAGCATCACCGACGAGATGGTGGAATCCTTCTGCGAGGTGTGGGGTTCCGGCAGAGGCCCCAGCCGTTTTACCAGTGAAGAGATAGCGAAGAGGGACCGGCTGCCCGGCCCCATCGTGCCGGGGACCATGAGCATGGCCCTGATGGCGCAGCTGCTCACCGACTGGTCTCCCGGCGTCACCCTGAAGCACCTGGACGTGGTGTTCCGGCAGCCTGTGCTCCACCAGCCGGTGACCCTGGCCGCTGTCATAACCGACATGCGGGAGGAAGACGGGGAAAACCTGGTGGAGTGCGACGTGACCCTCTCCACGGAAGACCGGGGCCGTCTCGTCGGCGGCAAGGCCATCCTCGCTCTGCCCAACCGCCCGTCCTAGCCTGCACGAAAGAAGAAGCCGGGGTACACCAGGGTCTTTTAATTGTCACCCTGAACATTTCCTGCCATTCCGACCAACGGGAGGAATCTAAGATTCTTGCTGTTGCCAAAGTTCACCAGCCGCAGGAATTTTAGATTCCTAGCTCCGCTCGGAATGACAACTAAAAGGCCCTGCGGGGAACATGGAGGGGAGTTGTCCCAGGACATCGTATCCGGTATGCTGAGGGAGGGCCTGTACACCCGCATTGTGGGAAGACGGATAGTCTATTTCCAGCAACTCTCTTCCACCATGGATGAAGCGGCGCGGATGGCCCTGGCCGGCACGGAAGACGGCACTGTTGTCCTGGCGGATGAGCAGACAGCGGGGCGAGGGCGCTTTCAGAGGACGTGGGTGTCCCCGCAGGGGAATCTGTATTTCTCCATCGTGCTCCGACCATCGATCCATGCCCTCCAATACCTGAGCATACTGTCCGGCGTGGCCGTGGCCCGCGCCATAAGAAAGGCCACGACCCTGACCCCCACCATCAAGTGGCCCAACGACGTAAGGGTGGGCGGCAAAAAGGTCTGTGGCATCCTGGTGGAGAACTCCTTCCAGGGCAACACCTTGCAGCACGCCACGGTGGGGATCGGGATAAACGTGACCTTCGATCCCTCTACTGTAGAGGAGTTGGCTGAGACGGCCACAGGCCTGAATATCGAGACAGGCACGGAGGTGGACCGGAAGGTACTTCTGAGGCACCTCCTCCAGGAGATGGACAGACTATACATATCCCTTCGAGAAGGCGCCCCATCTACCAGCCAGGAAGGGGCCGGAGCAGAGGCCAAAATAGTAGAAGAATGGCGGGGCCTCCTGGAGACCCTGGGGAAGCAGGTAGAGGTAAGATGGCGCGATGACGTATATTCCGGCTACGCGGAGGACGTGGACCAGGTGGGCCAACTTATCCTGAGGGTGGAGGATGGCACCCTTGTGACCCTCCCGGCAGGGGAGGTCACGTCGCACCTCGCCACCGGCGACGGCCCGTCTTTACCCGGGGAAGAATCCATAGAAGCGGCAAACAAAAGGTCGGATAGGGGGTAGAACTTAGCCTTGCTTGAGCGATTGAGCCTGGACGGGAAGGTAATTATCATCACAGGGGGCGGCACCGGCTTGGGAAGGGCTATGGTGCGCGCCCTGGCCAGGGCTGGCGCCGATCTGGTCGTATCCGCTCGGAGGCAGGGGCCTATAGATGAGGCTGTTGCCGAGGTGGAGGAACTGGGCAGGCGCGGCCTGGCTATCTCTACGGATGTAAGCGACTCCGGCCAGGTGGAGGATATGGTGGCCCGCACCCTGGAGGAGTTCGGCAGGGTGGACGTGCTGATAAACAACGCCGCCAGGACAGGGGGCGGCACTGCGCCTATATGGGAAATAACCGACGAGGACTGGCGGGCGGGCATAGAGACTAATCTGAGCGGAGCCTTTTACTGTGCCCGCGCCGTGTCGAAGCACATGGCAGACAGGGGCAGCGGGAAGATCATCAATGTGTCCTCCGGCTTCGGGATGCGGGGTGGCAGGGATATATACATATACGCCAGCAGCAAGGGAGGCATGATACAGCTCACCCGCACCCTGGCTATGAGCCTGGGACGCTACGGCGTAACGGCCAACACCATAGTCCCGGGATTCATACCCACCCAGGGCGTCGAGTCCATGCGCGAGGGCCTGCCCCAGAGGGGAGACGTTATCCCTACCGGAAGGCTGGGGGTGCCCGAAGATATAGGCCCCATCGCCGTGTTCCTCGCCTCCGACGCATCCAGCTACATGAACGGGGAGATGATTATCCTGGATGGCGGTGGGCTGGCCGGCGGCTTCGCTCCAACGGGCCATGCGCCCGTTATCCCCCTGGTCGTTACCCCGACCGAGGAGTAAGTATCTATCCCAAAACATGGCCGAGGAATCTCATCACGGTAGTCGAGAAACCCAGGACTTTGGATTCCTCGACTCGCTCCGCTCGCTCGGAATGACAGATATAGTTGTCAAGGGTCCAGCCATCAGCTTGCAATAGGAGACTGAATTGCCCATTCTTGAAGAGTTCCGACTGACCGACAAAGTGGCCGTAGTCGCCACCGATGGCAACCCGGAGCAGAATATCCTGACCCCTTACATCGCTGAGGTGCTGGCTGAGGCCGGGGCGCGGGTCTTCCTCATTGCGCGAAGGCATGAGATTATCGAGGACGGGGTGAGAAGGGTTCGGGATATGGGCGGGGAGGCTTATGGCACCCTGTGCCTCAGCCATCGCCACGACGAGGTTGAAAGAGCGTTGGGACGGGTCATGGACCACTGGGGCCGGGTGGACATCCTGGTGAACAACTTCCAGACCGAGTTCGGCAAGCCCTTCGCCGAGGTTACGGAGACGGAGATTGAGACCCTGCTGGACTGGAACCTCAAGTCCGTCTTCCTGACCTGCCAGGTGATGGGCAAGAAGATGCTTGAGCAGGGCAGGGGCAGGATAGTCAACATAATATCCGGGCTGGCGGAGAGAGGGCTTTGGAATTCGGTGCCCTACTGCGCCACCCAGGGGGCCGTGCTCCAGCTGACCCGTTCCCTGGCGCTGGAGTGGGGCAGACATAATATAAGGGTCAATGCCCTGGGCACCGGCTGGCTCACCACCGAGGAGCTACCACCCGAGGAAGCCCAGAAGGAGCTCCTGGTACGCTACATCCCCCTGCGACGCAAGGGACACCCCAGGGACATCGCTCCCATGCTAGTCTATCTGGCCTCCGACGCCTGCGACTATACCACCGGCCAGCCCGTCTATATAGACGGCGGACTGATGGCCCATCCCTAGAATAGACGACCTTTGAATTGCCCTTGCCCGGTCGGTTTTTCCCGTATCTGTTCCCTACATACCGCTCCCTGGTGTACAATACCTCCATAGAGAATATGGAAAAGCTGAAGCACCTCCACGGAATGCGCGACATCTCCCACCGCTCCTGGGAAACCTCCAAGACGGCCCAGGACCGGCTAAGGGAGTTCTTTTCTTCCTACGGATACCGGACCATCGAGACGCCTGTCCTGGAGCCTACGGAGTTGTTCCTTCGCAAGTCCGGCGGGGAGTTGGCCGCCCGCATGTACACCTTCACAGACCCCGGGGGGAACCAGGTCAGCCTGCGCCCTGAGTACACCGCCTCTATTGTGAGGCACTATGTGGGGGCCGGCTTCTCTGCACCGCTATACGGTGATGGAGAAGGCAACTCCCCGGTCTCTCCCATCGCCAAGAAGCGATCGGGGGAGGCCGGGCCAGATGCGCCCGTGCGGGTACAATACGCCGGCCCGGTCTTCAGGTACGAGGAAGGCAGCTCTTATCGCCAGTTCACCCAGGTAGGAGCCGAACTCCTGGGGGCCCTGGACCCCAGGGCCGATGCGGAAGTCCTCTCACTGAGCTGCCTCGGCCTGTCCAGCCTGGGCATCAAGGGCCACCGTCTGGAAATGGGCGACCTGGGTGTACTGTACGTCCTGCTGGAGTCCCTGGGCCTTTCCGAGAGGGCCATAGTCTTCATCCTCAGCAGCATCGGAGACTTGAGACGAGGCCCGGAAGGGCTTGCCAGGGTACGGGAGAGGGCACACCAGCTTCGGCTCCTGGCATCTAGCTCCAGGCAAGGCTATCTTCAAGAAGCCGAGCACCTTAGCCTGGTCATTAGAGAAATGGGAGAGGGAGAGGCCAGAGAGCTATTGCACGGGATGCTCCAGTGGTCGGGGTTGGGGCCTCTTGGACAGAGGGACCCGTCGGAGGTGGTGGAAAGGCTGATGCGCAAGTTCCGGGGGACGGATGACTCAGCCGGGCTGGAGCATGGGATAGAGATTGCCTACAGGATGGCGTCGGTCAGGGGAGCGCCGGAAGAAAGCCTGGCAGAGGTAGAGCGCCTCATCAAGGCATGGGAGTTGGACCCCTCGGCGCTGGACAACCTCAGAAGGATGATAGAGCTCTTGGACAGGGACCAGCTGGATGGAGTCCCTGTAATCCTTGACTTCGGGTTAGCCAGGGGTCTCGCCTATTACACCGGGATTGTCTTCGAGATAAAGCACCCCGCCATCGAGACATCCCTGGGAGGAGGCGGCAGGTACGACGGCCTTGCGAAGGCGCTGGGCAGCCCCTCCAATGTGCCTGCCCTGGGCTTCGCTTACACCCTGGAACATCTGGTGGATGCCCTCCATTGGCTGAAGGACGATGGAGGCAGTGAGGAAGAGATACCCGGCCCCTCTCTGGTGGTAGTCTCCAAAGGCGGGGCCTACAAGGACGCCCTGAGACTGGCCCAGGGCCTTCGCGCAAAGGGGAAGATGGTGGAAATGGACGTGTGCGGCATGGACCTGGAAGAGGGCATGTCTTATGCCAGGGCCAGAGGCATTGCAGAGGTAATAGCAGTAGATGACGACGGAAAAAGCACCACATATCGGGTTGGCAACCCCTCCTGAACTGCCCGGTCTCTCCAACGGCACGGAGAGATTGAAGGGAGGCGCCGAAGTCAGGAATGAGGGACTGAGGCTGGCGCTGCCCAGCGACGGCGACCTTTATGAGCCGTCCCTGGCTTTCATGCGGACCTGTGGGATTCCGGTGGACCGTCCCAACGCCCGCAGGTACACCGCCCGCATCCCGGCTTTGCCAGGCGCTCATGTGCTGTTCCAGCGCACCGCCGACATTACCCAAAAGGTGGAAGAGGGCAGCACGGAGATGGGCATCACCGGCCTGGACCGTTTCCTGGAGTATCGAAGCGAGGACAGCACGGTGATACCTATTATCGAGGACTTGGGCTTTGGCAGATGCGAGTTGGTGCTGGCGGTGCCCGACTCGTGGCTCGACGTGGTCTCCATAGACGACCTGGCAGACCTGGCGGTGGAGTTCCGCCTGGGAGGCAGGCAGCTGCGCATCGCCACCAAGTACCCGAGGCTGGTGCAGAGATACCTTTATAGTAAGGGGATCAACTATTTCTCCCTGGTCCAGGCCAGCGGCACCCTTGAGGCGGCCCCCGCAGCAGGCTATGCAGACCTGATTGCGGACCTCACGGCCAGCGGGACTACCCTACGGGAAAACAGCCTGAAGACCTTGGAGGATGGCACCATCCTGGCAGCCCACGCCTGCCTCATAGGGAACCAGGAGCTATTGGGAGGGTCGGTCCAGTGCATGGAACTGGCCCGTCAGATGCTGGAGGTGATGGAAAGCCACCTCAGGGCAGGCTCCTTCTACCGCCTCACGGCCAACGTCAGAGGCTCCTCCCCGGAGATGGTAAGCGCCAACATCCTTACCAGGCCCGACATGGCCGGCCTCCAGGGCCCCACAATATCCAGGGTATATAATATGGAAGAGGAAGACTGGTACGCCGTGAGCCTGGTGGTGCCAAAGGAGAAACTCCTGGACGTGGTGGACCACCTGCGGTACTCCGGGGCTATAGACATCGCCGCGTCCCAGGTCAGCTATCTTTTCAAAGAACAGTGCCGGGCTTACCAGGGGCTCATCGAGGCTTTATCTCGCCCAAAGGGCGCCAGGGGATGAAGAACGACATAAATTCAGGTCCCGTATGTTAGAGGCGCACAGAACCGCGCCTGTAGATGGAGAGGGGGCAGAGAACATAAGATGCCAAACTTACCAGCCCATTTCAGCCTGGCTTTGCAGGCCGCCTCCAGGGTTTCCCATCCCGTCATTGACGGCCACTTGGGGAGTTTCCTGCTGGGGTCCACCTCACCCGACATCAGAATAATGACCAAGTGGGGTCGAGACCAGACCCACTTCGCCCCCCTCAACTTCGAGGGCGTTGGGGACGGAGTGGAAGGGCTTTTCCAGGCCCATCCCCACCTTGCCGACGCCTCGAAGGTGAACGACCGGACCAAAGCATTTATCTCAGGCTATTTCTCCCACCTGGTGGCTGATGAGTCCTGGATCGTAGAGATATACCGCAGCTACTTCCTGGGACGCCAGATTATTGAAGACCAGGTCCAGGCCAATATATGGGACAGGGCATTGCAGCTTGAAATGGACAAGGCAGCCCGGGAGGAGCACGGAGGCTTTGAAGAGGTGCGCTCCTTCCTCGATGGCTCCGAGTCGGGGGTAGAGGTTGGCTTCATAGACGCCGAGACCCTGGGACAGTGGCGGACGTGGGTCGTAGATTTTACCAGCTGGGACTTCACGTGGGAACGCCTTCGTTTCGCCGCCCGCAGGATGTACCGGGACAACGATGAGGCTATGGGGATGGTCGAGGACTTCCTCCAGAGTGTGCCCGCCAGCCTGGAGCACGTACATAACACGATACCGGAGATGAAGATAGCCTCCTACCAGGAAAAGGCGGTTAGCGAGACTGTACGCTTGATAAAGGAGTACCTGAGTGTACCTGAAGGTTATTAGGGGACTGGAGCAAGCAAAGGGAGCTATCCCAAGGGTGGACCCCCTGGACTTTGGTGATTTGCCCCCGGAAGTGACGGAGCGGACGAAGCAGATATTCGGTGCGCCTCTGTCGCCCTTGGAGTCGGTCCAGCGCATCCTCCGCGACGTGCAGCAGCAGGGAGACATCGCCGTCCGGCGCTATTCCCATCTCCTGGACAACGTGGAAGTGGGGGACCTCCAGGTCACTGAAGAAACTATCGGGCAGGCCGGCGAGAAGGTATCCGCCACCCTGAAGGAGTCCCTGGGACTGGCGGCAAAACGGGTAGAAGACTTCCACAGGGCTACCATGCGGAAAAGCTGGGTTGACCTCTCCTCCGGCCTGGGAGAACTGGTAACGCCCATCGAGAGGGTGGGCATCTACATCCCCGGCGGCACCGCCGCGTACCCATCTACGGTTATGATGACCGCCATACCTGCCAGGGTTGCCGGAGTCAAGGAGATAGTGCTGTGCAGCCCCCCCAGGGACGGGGATGCTCCCGACCCTGCGGTCCTTGCCGCGGCAAAGCTGGCAGGAGTGGACCAGGTATTCCGGGTGGGGGGAGTCCAGGCTATAGGGGCTATGGCTTTCGGCACGGAGAGCATCCCCAAGGTGGACAAAATCTGCGGCCCCGGCAACATCTTCGTTACCTTGGCCAAGAAGCATGTGTTCGGCCAGGTGGATATAGACGGGCTTTATGGCCCTACGGAAACCATAGTCATAGCCGATGATTCAGCGAGTCCCGTTTACTGCGCCGCCGACCTGCTGGCCCAGGCGGAGCATGACCCCCTGGCTTCCCCCATTCTCGTAACCACCTCTCCGTCCCTGGTCTCAGGGGTTGAGGAGGAACTGGACAGGCAGATTGCGTCCTTGGAGCGCGGGGGAATGGCCGGAATGTCCCTGGAAGGACGGGGGATGGCAATCCTGGTGGACAACCTCGATGAAGCCCTGGAGCTTGCCAACGGCTTCGCCCCGGAACACCTGTGCATCATGGTGGAAGAACCCTGGGCCTGGGCCGGCAAGGTCAAACACGCCGGGGGAGTATTCCTGGGACCCTACTCGCCGGAGGTAGTGGGAGACTACATCGCAGGTCCCAGTCACGTTATGCCCACCGGCGGGACTGCCAGGTTCAACTCGGCCCTGAGCGTGCACCACTTCCTGAAGACCATGCCCGTAGTTGGCCTGAAGCCGGAGGAGTACCCGAAGCTGGCCGAGGCAGCATCAACTATTGCCAGGGCCGAAGGTCTGACCGGCCACGCCAGAGCGCTGGAGGTCAGGCTGAAGGACTTGAAAGGGATTTCTCCCAGTACGTGACCGGCTCCCGGCAAATCACCGGGAATTTCAACCTGACATGAGCCGAAGGGACGGTGAGGAGCTATGACCAACATACTGGACCTCCTGCAACCCCATATCCGCAGCCTGGAAATGTACCAGGGCGTGGACCCTATGGAAGTGCTGGCCGAGAGGGCGGGCATTTCACCGGACAAGATAATAAAGCTAAACGGCAACGAAAACCCTTTTGGGCCTTCTCCCAAGGTGGCGGAGGCTCTGGGCAACTATCAGCAGTACAACCTCTATCCCGACCCTGAGCAGCGACGGCTGCGGGAAGCCTTGTCGGAATACATGGGCGTGGGGCCGGAGCATATCGTAGCCGGCAACGGCAGCGATGAGATTATAGACCTCATTTCCAGGATGTTCGTCGGCATGGGGGACAAGATTATAGACCCCAACCCTACCTTTAGCATGTATGCCGTCAGTACCCGCATAGGCGGCGGCGAGGTGGTATCCGTCCCCAGGGACGACGCCTTCGAGATAGACTTAGAAGCCACCCGGCTGGCGATTGATGACAGGACCAAGGCCATCCTTTTCGCGTCTCCCAACAACCCCACCGGCAATATCGCCCCGGAGTGGCAGGTGCGCCAACTCCTTGACATGGGAATCCTGGTGGTGGTGGACGAGACCTACTACGAGTTCTGCGGGGAGACGGTGCTGCCCCTGGTCACGGAGTACCCCAACCTGATTGTGCTGCGCACATTCAGCAAGTGGGCGGGACTGGCCGGGCTGCGCATCGGCCTTGGGGTGATGCACCAGGACGTAGCCGGGATGATGATGACGGTAAAGCCCCCCTATAACGTGAATATTGCTGCGGAGATAGCCCTGCTGGCCTCTCTGGAAGACATAGATGCGCTGAAAGAGCGGGTGAGTTCCATAGTGCAGGAGCGGGAGCGGATGCTCTCGATGCTGAAGGAGCTACCCGGCGTACAGCCCTGGCCCTCTCAGGCCAACTTTATATTCTGCCAGTTCCCCGAAGGTATTGGGAAAGCGGTATCCGAGGGCCTGGCCCGGAAGGGAATTTTCATCAGGTACTTCTCCACTCCCAGGCTGAAGGACTCGGTAAGAATGAGCGTGGGATTCCCCGAGGAGAACGACGCTGTCATATCAGGCATCAGAAGTGTGTTGAAGGACTTGTCGGGGAGCCGGTAGATAGTTAGGCTATGCCAGAAAAACAGAGTGTGGTGCAGACGGAGCCTTGGAGACACTCTCTTGGCAGCAGAAGATTGGAAGGAGCAGCAATGGGACCACGGCAGGCTAACATTGAGCGGCGCACCAGAGAGACTGACATATCTCTGACAATTAACCTGGACGGCGAGGGCCAATACGACATTCTCACAGGAAACGGAATGCTTGACCATCTGCTGGCCCAGCTATCGAGGCACGGGTTAATTGACATAACATTAAGGGCCAACGGGGACTTGGCTACGGGGTGGCACCATCTGGTAGAGGATACAGGCATAAACCTGGGCCGCGCCTTCCGGGAAGCCTTGGGCGATGGGACCGGGATTCACAGAATGGGACACGCCTTCGTTCCCCTGGATGAGACCCTGGCTATGGTGGCAGTGGACTTGAGTGGGAGGGGTTACGCTTCCCTGGACCTGTCCCTCACCGGGGAGATGGTGGAGAGCCTTCAAGGGGACCTGGTGCACCACTTCCTGGAGAGCTTTGCCGTCGAAGCCCGTATCAATCTTCACGCCAGGATTCTGAGCGGGGTGAACTCCCATCACAAAGCCGAGGCCCTGTTCAAGGCCCTGGCAAAGGCGTTGCGCTACGCGGTAGAGCCGGACCCCAGGGCTGCCGGCCTTATTCCCAGCACCAAGGGCACCATCCAGGGTTAGCCCGCTTGCTCCAGTTCGTAGCGGAAATCTTCGATCACCGGGTTAGCTAAAAGCCTGCTGCACATCCGGCTGACCTGCTCCTCCGCCTGCGCCAGTTCTTCCTCTTGGACCTTCACCTCCAGGTACTTGCCTACCCGGACGCTGTCCACCGAACTGAACCCCAGCGATCTTAGTCCTCCCAGGACGGTCTGTCCCTGGGGGTCGTTCACTGTGGGCTTGAGGGTTATATATATCTTGGCTAGAAACATCTTCTCAAATCTTCACATACTGGGCCGGCAATCGCCGATGCTTTCTATAGGCCACCCAACCGTCACCCAGCAGCCTCCTTTATCCGTCATTCCGGCGTAGGCCGGAATCCAGCAGGGGCGGGAGTTGGGGGCTATCCCTTCCCCTTCGACGGGGGAAGGTTAGGATGGGGGTGATAGGCCCGTTAACTGGGACCGTCACGCAGATGGGACTGCCCCCTCACCCTAGCCCTCTCCCCCAGGGAGGGGACTTCACCCGCCCATGTGTATGGATGAGCTACAGGGTATGGGGCCTACCGCCTGGGTCTCTGGGCTGTAACGGTTACGCCGGTGGTTATCGTAGAAGGCTTGTATGGCTTCCTCATCCACCCCCTGGACGTGCTCCCGGAAGCCCCAGGCAGTCGTGGCAACCGTCCCTTCATCAATCTTTGAGTATGGCCGGAGGATGCCCCACAGGTCCAGGTCCGGGAGGTCCTCGGCCAGTTGTAGAAGCCTTTCGACTTCTCCCCGGTCGGGAAGATTATAGCTTATGATGACCTGCCCGTGCTCCATGTTGTGGACAACGAATTCGTCATTCACCTCTATGTCATAGGTCCCACAGGCAACCCAACTCTCCCAGTGGTCGCCCACATCCGGCGGTAATGGGCCGCTATAGTCAATCTTCTGCCCTATATCACGGTGCGCAGCCCTGCCTGTATCTGCGATGGGCACCCCCGAATATTCCAACAGCAGAGAGGGGACCATCGTAGCAGTAGGTGTCGGGGTAGGTCCCGGCTGGGACGTGGGCGTTGCTCCGCCCGGAGCTATCTCAGAGGTCTCTACAGTGGGAGAGGGAGTAGGGATTGGTTCAGGCCTGGAGCAAGCGGCCAGGATAAGGGCTGCTGCAAATATCAGAATAGGCAGAACAGACGTCATACCCGGCGCCAGACCCGGCCTCATAATATGGATGAAGCGCCGTCTCACGATTCTTCTACCTATGATGGACTAACCTCCCTTTCGGCAAATCCTGGGGGCCACAGACCCATCATAGGTTTACCTCTCCATGGACCGTGGCACGGTGGAGACGCAAGGAATAGGACCTACTTCCTGGGTCTCATTACTGTAACGGTTGCGCCGGTGTTCATCGTAGAACCCCCGTATAGCCTCCTCGTCCACCCCCTGGACCTGCTCCCGGAAGCCCCAAGCCGTCACGACAACGGTGCCTTCATCAATCTTTGAGTAGGGCCGTACTATCCCCCATTCATTGATTCCACCCAGGTCTTCTGCCAACTCCCTCAACCTTCCGGCCTCTTCCTGGTCGGGGAGATTGTAGCTTATGACGACCTGCCCGTGCTCCAGGTTGTGGACCACGTACTCATCGTTTATCTCGTAGTCATATATGCCACAGCTAGCCCATGTATTCCAGTGATTGCCTGCATCGGGAGGCAGAGGCTCGCCATAATTAATCTGCTGCCCCAAGTCATAGTGGGTAGGCTCTCCCGTATCCTCGACGGGGGATAGGCTCAGATCATACTCCACCCGCTCAGTCGCAACTGCTGTCGCCACAGGGCTGCTAATCCCCGGCAGTATCGAGGGCAGGACTATGGCAACGATGATGACCAGCGCGATAGTTGTGGCTACCCCGACGAATGCCCACCGGCGCATCCTCCGCCGTGTCCTGGGGCGTATCCCGAACCAGTTTCTGGGTTGCGCAGACCCGGCGCTTGCGCCCCCGGTGACGGGCACGGTAGCAGGTCGGCTCCTTCGTGTCCTGGGCCGTCTGCTTTGGCCCCCTCCTGCGCCGGGTTGCGCGGATGCCTCACCAGCAGTCCCAGCGGCTTGCCTGCTCCTTCGTGGCCTGGGTCGCCTGTTATGGCCTCTTTTTCTACTTCTTGACTCTGGCACCTCGGTCTCCCATCCCTTCGCCCTCTCTCATAGCGTCCTCGCGCTTGCTACGCTGAAAATTCCTCGCCGGTCAGGCGGCGATAAGCCTCTATGTAACGGTCCGTAGTCCTATTTACCACGTCTTCCGGCAGTTCCGGGGCCGGAGGCTCATGGTTCCAACCCTGGGCGTCCAGCCAGTCGCGAACGTACTGCTTGTCGAAGTTGGGCTGCGATCTGCCTGGCTCGTACCCCGAAGCGTCCCAGAACCGGCTGGAGTCGGGGGTGAGAAGCTCATCTATCAAGATGAGTCTCCCATCCAGCAGGCCAAACTCCATCTTGGTGTCGGCCAATATGATTCCCCTCTGCCGGGCGTAGTTGTTGGCAAAGCCGTACACTGCCAGGCTTTTCTCCTCTAGCTGCCTGGCGAGATCGTTCCCGACCATATCCACCACGTCCTGGTCGGTCATAGGCTCATCATGGCCCTCTTCCGCCTTGGTTGTAGGAGTGAACATAGGCTCCGGCAGCGCCTCACCCTCTTTGAGTCCCTCTGGCATCCTACGCCCCCAGACGGTCCCACCCCGCCTGTACTCGGCCCATGCAGACCCGGCCACATACCCCCGGACTATACACTCGATGTCTATCCGCTCGGCCCTCCTGATAATCATCGCCTGCTGTGCCACTTCCTGGGGCAGCTGCTCCAGTAGAGGGACGCCTCTGTACTTTTGTAAGATGCTTTGGTCGTTCGCCATATCTACAAAGTGGTTATCTATAATGCCCGCCGTTTCCCGGAACCAGAAGGCTGACATTCGGGACAGCACCAGCCCCTTGTTTGGTATCCCCGTAGGCAGAACCAGGTCGAAGGCGGAGATGCGGTCAGTGGCAACCATGAGCATCAGCCCGTTGCCCAGGTCGTATGTATCCCGTACCTTCCCCCTGTAGAGCAGGTCGGGCATGTTGGTCTCTATAATCATAGCTAGATTACTCCCCGATAAATATCGTAATGGCCCTTGTCACTACCTGCCGGCGAGGGCATCCTGAGTCACCAGGCCGACCCGTTGGAAGGTATCCTCCACGTACCTGAGGTAATACCCATAGTCGAAGAGGTCGGTTAGCTCGTCCGCGGCTATGTACGAGGCGACATCCTTGTCGGACTTCATCAACTCGAAGAAGTCCAGGTCCTCGTCCCAGCTGCGCATGGAGTTTCTCTGCACCAGCTCGTATGCCGTCTCCCTGGACAAACCCCTTTCAACCAGGGCCAGCAAAATCCGCTGGCTGAACAGAAGGCCGTGGGTGCTCTCAATATTCTGCCACATCCTCTGGGGGTAAACCCTCAGCCCCTTCATAACGTGGGTGAACAGGTCGAGGATATAGTCCAGGGCCAGGCAGGAGTCGGGCAGTATCAGCCGCTCCGCCGAGGAGTGGCTGATATCCCGCTCATGCCAGAGGGCAACGTTTTCCAGGGCGGTGATGCTGTGCCCACGTATAAGCCTGGCCAGCCCGCATACCCGCTCGGAAAGCTCTGGATTCCGCTTGTGGGGCATAGAAGATGAGCCTGTCTGACCCTCGTTAAAGGGCTCCTCTACTTCCCTCACTTCGGTCCTCTGGAGGGAGCGTATCTCAGTGGCAAACTTCTCAAGAGAGGCGGCGATGAGGGCAAGGGTAGAGACAAAGTGGGCGTGGCGGTCCCGCTGGATTATCTGGTTGGACACCGGGGCTGCCTCCAGTCCCAGCCTATGACAGACTCGCTCCTCCACCGAGGGGGGAACGGTGGCGTGGGTCCCAACTGCACCGGAAATTTTACCCACTGCTATGCTGTGGAGGGCTTGTTGCAGCCTCTCAAGCTGTCTCCCCATCTCGTCCCACCACAGGGCCAGCTTCAGGCCGAAGGTTATGGGTTCCGCATGGACGCCATGAGTCCGGCCCATCATCGGCGTATCCCTGTAGGCAATCGCCTTTTCCCTGAGGGCATCCCTCAGTTCCTCCGAGTCCTCCAAGAGCAGGTGGGCAGCCTCTACCATCTGGAGGTTGGTGGCGGTGTCCCAAACATCGCTGGAGGTGAGGCCCAGGTGGAGCCATCTGCTCTCTTCCCCCAGCCCTTCGGTCACTGAGCGCAGGAAAGCCGTGACATCGTGGCGGGTGCGCTCGAAAATCTCCTGCATCCGTTGGTGGTTGTAGGTGGCGCCCCGCAGCTTCTCCATGTCCTCCAGGGGGATTACCCCCGCCTCGGTCCACGCCTCGCAGACGGCCAACTCCACCTGGAGCCACTTGCTATACTTGTTCTCGTCGGACCAGACCTGCTTCATCCTGGGCCGGGAGTAACGGTCGATCATCCCCAGACCCCCCTTTTTAATCTCATACTACGGCTAATACTCGGGCAGTTGCCGGTAGTTAATTATTGGCATCCCAGTTTTCCAATACCCGGATAACGTCCTGGAAGTCCCTGAATTCGGTATATTCGACCCCGTTTTCCTGGCAAAGCTGGGCAAGCTGGCTGCGGGCGAAAATCATGTCGGCGATGGAGGCGGGGCAGAAGTCGGAGCGCCCGTCACCCACGTACAGGACGCTCCGTCCCATTTGCCTCAGCTTGTTGAGGACGCTGCACTTGCACGTACCCCACTGGCTGCATACATCGAAGGAGGATGCCCCGGAGCCGTCCCAGCTATGGGGATACTCATAGGTGATTCCCTGAGGAGTAAAGCTGGTCTTCACCGCATATCGGGGCACCTCCGCAAGCCCTTCTCTCTCCAGCAGGGCCTCCACGTAAAAGTCGAGCCCCACCGTTGCAATAGCCAGGGGGATGTTCCTGGACTGGCACAGCAGCCACATCTCCTTGAAGTAGGGCCGCAGGGTAGCCCTCGCCTTGACCAGGGCTTTCATTTCCTCCCTGCCGGCCTCCATAGCCCTGAAGGCCCGCTCCTGGTATTCCTTCAACGACATCGCCCTATCCCTGGACTGCCGTCTAAGCTCCCTCCAGGTATCATCCTTGCTGAAATGCTCCATCAGCATCTCTGCCACGTTCTCTACAGCCGTGGTATCGTCGAAGTCACAGAGCACCGCAGGCGGTTTCCCTGAATGCCGGGGCTGCTGGGGGCTTGCGCTGCTGCCCGGTGGCCGGGAGGGATTACCTGTCTCGTAGTCTTTGCCGGTACTGCTCATACGCTTCCTTTATATTGTCATACTTCAACCCCAGAATCTCGGCAGCGAGAAAGGCAGCGTTTCGCGCGCCCCAGGACCCAACGGCAACGCAGGCTACTGGTATTCCCGGGGGCATCTGAGCCACGGCCATGAGGGCATCTATACCCTTTAGCTCGCTGCTGGCAAGGGGCACCCCTATCACCGGCAGGGTGGACCACGAGGCCAGGACTCCTGGGAGGGCGGCGGCCCCTCCCGCAGCAGCGATGAACACCTCCACCCCCCGTGACGGCGCTTCCAGAGTATATTCTCTAACCCTCTCTGGGTTCCGGTGGGCAGACATAACCCTCACCTCGTAGTCTATCCCCAACTCCTCCAACACTCCTACGGTCTCTTGGACTACGGGGTCGTCTGATTGGCTTCCCATGATTACACTTACCAGCGGCAATGTTCAACCTCTCTACTTATTAAATAAGTCCTTATGAGTCCGGCCAAGAGCCTATCTTATAACCAGGTAGGACAGTTCCCGTCATTCCCGCGAAAGCGGGAATCCACTACCCGGTACACTGGACTCCTGCTTTCGCAGAGCCTGCCCCTGCGAAAGTAGGGGAGTGACGATGGGGTGTTTTCGGATAGGCTCTAAGAATTCCAAAGTAACTTTTATTCCCACTTGTTTATTCCCACTCTATGGTCCCCGGTGGCTTGCTGGTGATGTCGTAAACGACCCGGTTTACTCCCGGGACCTCGTTGACAATTCTGTTGGAGATGCGGGCCAGGACATCATAGGGGAGGCGTGCCCAGTCGGCGGTCATAGCGTCGTCGCTGCTTACCGCCCGGATGGCGACCACGTGGCTGTATGTCCGGTAGTCTCCCATGACCCCAACGCTCCTGCTGTCGGTCAGGACTGCGAAGCTCTGCCAGAGCTTGTGGTACAGGTCGGCGGCCCTGATTTCCTCCAGCACGATCCAATCGCAGTCCCGGAGGATGTCCAGCTTTTCCCTAGTGACCTCGCCAATAATACGGATAGCCAGCCCCGGGCCCGGAAAGGGCTGGCGGTACACTATCTCCTCGGGAATCCCCAGGGCCAGGCCCACCTCCCGCACCTCATCTTTGAAGAGATACCGCAGGGGTTCTATGAGCTTTAGCTTCATGTCCTTGGGCAAGCCGCCCACGTTGTGATGGGTCTTTATCCTTGCGGCGGCCTGGTTCTCCGGCGTCCGGCTTTCTATAACATCCGGGTACAGGGTGCCCTGGGCCAGGAACTCGGTACCCTTTAGCTCTGCTGCCGCCTCTTCAAATACGTGGATAAACTCTCCCCCGATTATCTTTCGTTTCTCTTCGGGGTCGGTCACTCCCTCCAGCCGGCTGACGAACCTGTCCGACGCATCTGCATAAGCCAGGTTAAGCCGGAGGTTGTTGCGGAAGGTGTCCAATACCTGCTCAGGCTCCCCCCGGCGGAGCAGGCCGTTGTTGACGAAGATGCAGGTAAGCTGGCTGCCGATGGCCTGGTGCACCAGGGTAGCCGCTACCGCCGAGTCCACCCCTCCCGAAAGAGCGCAGATTACCCTCCCATCGCCAACCTGCTGCCTGATGGCCTCTATGGACTGCTTCACAAAGTTGCCGGGAGTCCATGCGCCCCGGCATTGGGAGACTTGGTAAAGGAAGTTCTCAAGAATGGCATTTCCGTGGGTTGTATGGACCACCTCCGGGTGGAACTGGAGGCCAAAGATTTTGCCTCCATTGCCCATCACCGCCACAGGGGAGTTGTCGGTGTACCCCAGGGAAGCGAACCCTGGGGGTAGCTCTTCAATCTGGTCCCCATGGCTCATCCAGACGGGCATAGATTCGGGCAGGTTGGAGAAGATGGCGGACTGGGGGACCTTCTGGTGCAGCACCGCGTGGCCGTACTCGCGCCTCAGTCCAGGGGCAACCTTCCCCCCTAGCTGGTAGGCCAGCACTTGCATACCATAGCAAATGCCCAGAACGGGTATGGACTTCTCATATACCCATTGGGGGGCCAGCTGCGCGCCGGGGTCATAGACGCTGGAAGGGCCTCCCGAGAGGATTACCCCCCTGGGGTTCATGTGGGCTACCTGCTCCCATGAGGCATCTGGAGCTACGATCTCACAGTAAACCTTGAGCTCCCGCACCCGGCGGGCGATGAGGCGGCTATACTGGGAGCCGAAGTCCACCACCACTATACCTTCCTGAACGTCCTGGGCCGCTGCTTCCGGCCCTTCGAACCTGCTGGGGGCGGCCTCTTTCTCCGACATAGTCCTTTTACAAACTCCTCGGGGCATGTGCAAAGTCCCTTCTCCCCTCGCGGGAGAGGGTGAGGGGGCAGTCCTCTCTGCGAGGCCGGCACCCCCATCCCTGAATCAAGTTCAGGGCAGGCTCTAATCTTCCCCCGTCAAGGGGGAAGGAACTTCTGAAACATCCTCTTACGCCGTTTGTGCTCACCTTGCACATGCCCTGTCCAACTCCCCGGTACAACTCGACCCCAGCTTAGCACCTGTGATATACTCAGTCAAGGAACTTGGAGGCCGTAAGAATACAGTAGGTTGAGGGTAAAAACATCAGCGCCGAGATAGAGAAGGCGGTCAGGATTCTGAGGGGGAATGGAATAGTGGCCTTTCCCACCGACACCCTGTACGGCCTTGGGGCCGATGCCTTCTCCATAGAAGCGGTGAACAAGGTGTTCGAGGCCAAGGGCAGGCCGGGCGACATGGCATTGCCCATCCTGCTGGGGAGCGTCCGGGACATGGAGCATGTGACCACCGGCATACCCGATATGGCTTGGGCGCTGGTGGAGCGCTTCTGGCCCGGCCCCTTGACCCTCATCCTCAGGAAATCGCCCCAGGTGCCAGCGATCGTCACAGGGGGCAGGGACTCGGTGGCGGTAAGGATGCCCGACCATCCTGTCCCCCTGGGACTGGTCGCCGGACTGGGCAGGCCCATCACCGGCACCAGCGCCAACCCCAGCGGCGGCCCCGACCCGGTAACCGCGGACGACGTGAGGAGGCTGTTGGAGGACAGAGTTGATTACATCCTGGATGGAGGCCCTGCCGTCGTGGGAAGCCCCTCCACCATAGTGGACCTGACCGGGGGAGGCCCCAGGCTGGTGCGGCAGGGTGCAATAGAATACGACTCCATCCGGTCTGTCTGCTCGATAACTACATAATAGGTATCTATTACTATGCCCATGCCATGAAGGAGGAGTAGCGTTGCGGATAGCTATAGGGAGCGACCATCGAGGTTTTTCTCTCAAACAGAGCATTGCAACCTTGCTCGAGGGATTGGGGCATGAATACCAGGATATGGGCTGCTACGATGGTGAGGGGTCCGTAGACTATCCCGATGTAGCAGAGCAGGTTGCCCTGGCTGTGGCAAAGGGTGACGCTGATTATGGGATACTTATCTGTGGCACCGGTATAGGTATGAGCATCACGGCTAACAAGGTCCCAGGCGTGAGGGCTGCCCTGTGCTCGGACGCCATGAGCGCTCGGATGGCCCGGGAACACAACGACGCCAACATACTTTGTATGGGCGGGGCCATGATTGGTGAGTGGCTCGCCAAGGAGATAACCGAGGCTTATCTGTCGGCCCAGTTTGAAGGGGGAAGGCATATCCGGCGGGTCGAGAAGATACAACGCCTGGAAGGCGGCTCCCCTCCCGCCGGCGCCCAGGTCTCAGGAGTGGTATGACGCAACCCTCTGACCTATTCCTCGCCAGGTATCATCAAGACTTCGAGCAAGAGCTAAGGGATACCCTGTCCGGGGAAGAGGGCCTGCTACAGAAGATGTTTGTCTATCAGCTAGGCTGGATGGATGAACAGGGTGTTCCCCTTTCGGGCCTGGGGGGTGAGCGTCTGCATCCCCTCCTGTGTCTCCTGTCCTGCGAGGCTTTGTCGGGAGAATACGGGCTGGCCCTTCCTGCGGCGGCGGCGTTAGAACTGGTACACAACTTCTCCCTGATACACGAGGATGTCCAAACGGGCAGCCCCAACCGGGGTCCTCGTCCCACTGTGTGGTGGATATGGGGGCCGGGCCAGGCCATCAACGCCGGGGACGGGATGCACGCCCTGGCCCGGCTGTCGCTGATGCGGGTCCAGGAGCGTGGCCTGCCCGTTGCCAGGGTCATTGAGGCCATGCGCCTTATGGACCAGTCCTGCTTGAGCATGTGCGAGGGCCAACACCTGGACCTGGCTTTTCAGGAGAGACTGGACCTGAGCGTGGACTCCTACCTCAAGATGGCGGGAGGCAAGACAGGCGCCCTGATGTCCTGCGCTATGGGCCTGGGAGCCCTGGCAGCCGCGGAGGATGACAGTGTAGTCGAAGCCTTCAAGAGTTGCGGCAGGGACCTGGGGATAGCCTATCAGATAAGGGGCGACGTTGACGAGATTCGGAGGACTTCCAAGGACGAAGCGTCCTCCGGCAACGTCCTTATCAAGAAAAAGCTCCTGCCTATAGTTTATGCCCTGGAGACGGGAGACATTCATA
The DNA here is from genome assembly GCA_965219725.1 of Dehalococcoidia bacterium. Classification (GTDB taxonomy): domain Bacteria; phylum Chloroflexota; class Dehalococcoidia; order Lucifugimonadales; family JAGWBF01; genus CBDCOF01. The sequence continues at coordinate 821,462 of CBDCOF010000001.1, forward strand.
CAAAGCGTGAGCTAGGGAATATATACTTCAAGCGGGTCCTGGAGCCGGAGGACGTGGAGCGGGTCATTAACATATTAAATGAGGGCTCGGCGCTGGAGTATGCTGAAATGAAGGTTGAAGAACTCTGCCGGACGGCCCTGGACTCTCTGAAGGGTGTGGACCTCTCTGCGTGGGGCCGGGAAGAGATGCGTAAGCTATGCCGGCATATCAGCACAGGGGAAGTATAAGACATGGCAAAGCGGACTCTGGATGACATAAATGTTATGGACAAGCGGGTACTGGTGCGGGTGGACTTCAACGTGCCCATTGAACAGGGGATTGAATCCCTGGCATCTTACGACCATCGCCTCAGGGCGACCCTGCCAACTATCCAGCGCCTCCTGGACCAGGGCTGCAAAGTCATCCTCTGCTCCCATCTTGGGAGGCCCAGGGGCAAGGTATCAGAGGAGTTGCGCATGGCCCCCGTGGCTGAGCGCCTGTCTCTCCTCCTGTCCAGGCCGGTGAAAAGCCTGGAGGACTGCATTGGCCCTGAAGTAGATGCTGCTGTCGCCCGGATGTCCGCTGGTGACATAATAATGCTGGAGAACCTGCGCTTTCACCCCGGCGAGGAGCAGAACGACCCTGATTTTGCGAAAGCTCTGGCCTCCCTGGCGGAGGTGTTTGTGATGGACGCCTTCGCCGTTGCCCACCGCGCCCACGCGTCTACCGTTGGGGTGCCCCAGTATCTGCCCTCGGCAGCGGGCCTCCTGGTACAACAAGAGGTGGAGCTTATGGGCAGGGCTTTGGAGTCTCCCTCCAGGCCCCTAGCGGCCCTCCTGGGTGGGGCCAAGGTGAGTGACAAAATCCTTGTGCTGGAAAACCTGCTGGACAAGGTTGACAGGCTGTTTCTCGGGGGCGGGATGGCGGTTATCTTCCTGAAGGCTATGGGCCATCCCACAGGGGATTCCCAGGTGGAGGAGGACAGGCTGGAGTTCGCTTCCCAACTCCTGAAGCGGGCCTCGGACAAGGGCATTTCGGTCCATCTGCCCAAGGACGTGATCGTCTCGGAAGAGTTCAAAGCCGACTCGCCCCAGGTCCGGGAGGCGCCGGTGGACCAGGTGCCCGATGGATGGTATATCATGGACATCGGTCCCGGGAGTGTTGATGACTTTGTCGCAGGTCTTCGAGAGTGCAAGACGGTGATCTGGAATGGGCCTATGGGTGTGTTCGAGTTCACCGCCTTTTCCGAGGGCACCCGACAAATAGGCCAGGCCCTGGCGAGCATGGAAGCCACCACAGTGGTAGGGGGAGGGTCCACCGCCGAGGCGGTGGAGGAACTGGGGTTTATGGACAAGATGACCCATGTCTCAACGGGAGGCGGCGCTTCCCTGGAGTTCATGGAGGGCAAGGAGCTTCCAGGCATCGCTGCCCTGCCCGATAAAATCTGATTTAAGCAGGCCGGAGGGTTCTCATAGGGGACTTCTATGATTGATTTAGACGTTTTGAAAGATTACTACACCACTACCCCATCCAAGATTGTAATGCTGGTGGCAGACGGCCTGGGAGGGCTGCCCCACCCGGACACCCGGAACTCGGAGCTTGAGACCGCCAGCACGCCCAATATGGACAGGCTGGCCCAGGAGAGCGCCTGCGGGCTTACCCTCCCAGTGCTCCCTGGTGTGACCCCGGGCAGTGGGCCTGGACACCTAGCCCTTTTTGGCTACGACCCCTTGAAGTACCTTATTGGCAGGGGAGCTCTGGAGGCCCTGGGTGTAGAAGTGGACCTCAGGGAAGGTGACATCGCCGCCAGGGGAAACTTCTGCACCGTAGATTCCGAAGGCAACCTGGTGGACCGCCGGGCCGGTCGAGTCCCTTCGGAGGTCACCATCCCTCTGTGCAGGGATATGGACAGGATCGAGGGAGACGGCGCGGAACTAAGGGTATATCCGGTGGAGGGTTACAGGTTTGTGCTGCACCTGAGGGGTGACGGCCTGAGTGATATGATCAGCGAGACAGACCCTCAGCGTACTGGGGTGCCGGCCCTGAGGTCGCAAGCCGAATCACCTGAAGGGGAGAAGACCGCCCGTTTGGTGAATGAGTTTGTCCGCCAGGCCAGGGAGATTATCAAAGAGGAAGACCGGGCTAACATGGTGCTTCTCCGGGGTTTCTCCAGCCTGCCCCACCTGCCCTCCATGGGCGAGAACTATATGCTGGACCCAGCCGCCATCGCCGCGTATCCCATGTACAGGGGCCTGGCTTCTACAGTGGGCATGAAGGTCATCCCCACCGGAAGGACCTTCTCCGACGAGGTAGATACCCTCTACCAGAACTATGAGGCCCACGACTTCTTTTATATCCACTACAAGCCTGCCGATGCTGCGGGAGAGGACGGCGATTTCGACGCCAAGGTGAATGCCCTGGAAGACCTGGACGCCCACATACCCCGCCTGCTGGATCTGGACCCCGATGTTCTGATAATAGCGGGGGACCACTCAACCCCGGCTATTATGGCAGGGCATAGCTGGCATCCGGTCCCCTTCCTGCTGCGCTCCAGGTGGACCAGGGGCGAGGGAGTGGAAGCCTTCTCAGAGCGCAGCTTCGCCAACGGCTCCCTTGGCAGGATGCCTGCTACCCAGGCCATGCTCCTTGCCCTTGCCCACTCAGGCAAGCTCACCAAGTTCGGCCCGTGACCCGACCTATCATGTCCCGGCAACTCCCTATTAATAATGTAACACCTTGAGGTCAGAGTAATGCCGACTCCTATTGTCGCTGGCAACTGGAAGATGAACACCTCCATCGGCGAGGCCATAGAACTTGCCCAAGCGCTGAGGTCCGGCCTGGATGAGGTCCCGCAGGTCGAAAAAGTGGTCTGCCCACCCTTCATCTCCCTGGACGCGGTGGGCCGGGCCATCCAGGGGAGTTCCATCAGCCTGGGCGCTCAGAACATGCACCACCAGCCCAGCGGCGCATTTACGGGAGAAATCTCCCCGGCCATGCTGAAGGGAATGTGTCAATACGTCATCTTGGGCCACTCGGAGCGGCGGCAGCATTTTAGTGAAAGCGACGAGCTAATCAACCTCAAAGTAAAGGCTGCCTTCGATGCAGGGCTGACGCCCATCCTCTGCGTGGGGGAGACCCTTGAGCAGCGGGAGCGGGGCGCAGCCGGGGAAGTAGTTGCAGGCCAGGTGAAGGCCGGCCTGAATGATTTACATAATATAACAGGGCTGGTGGTGGCTTACGAGCCTATCTGGGCCATTGGCACGGGTGTGGCCGCCACCCCGGAGACCGCTTCGGAAATCATGGGGGAGGCTATTCTACAGACCCTCATAGACCTCTATGGGGAGGAGGCTGCAAAGCAGGTGCCCCTCCTGTACGGTGGCAGTGTCAATCCTGAAAATGCCCAGGGGTTTATGACCCAGGATACCATTCACGGGGCGCTGGTGGGCGGCGCCAGCCTGCGGGCCGACCAGTTTGTTGAGATCGCCGTGATTACAGCCCGGGCTAAGAACGCAGGATAACACGAGGTTGCGTTTTCAAACCATGCGCGGCACCCAGCCCGTCATTCCCGCGAAAGCGGGAACCCACTTCCTCATTATATGTAACAATATATAGGATACGCAGACCACACCGTGCAGCCCAATATCCCCCGGAATACGACCTCCCTGACCTCATTATATATAAGGACCAGGCGCTTCTTAGATGCAGCCCCAGACTTCACCTTCTCAGCTACCTGGACCGCCTTCAGGGCACCAGCCTGTATTATTTATAGTAGGCCCCACCGCCATAGGCAAGAGCGACCTGGCAATGCGCATTGCCCCGGCCTTCGGGGGCGAAATAGTAAGCGCCGATAGCCGCCAGGTGTACGGTTATATGGACATCGGCACCGCCAAGCCCTCACCCGGAGACCGTGATCGGGTACGCCATCACCTCATCAATATAGTAGACCCGGACGAGGAGTTCAGCATGGCGATGTTCCTGGATTTGGCCCGCCGGACCATCCAGGACATTCACAGCAGAGATAAGGTCCCCATAGTCGTGGGTGGCACCGGGCAGTATATCTGGGCGCTGGCGGAGGGCTGGCAGGTTCCCGATGCTCCCCCCGTGCCAGAGATGCGGCGCAGGCTGGAAGACACAGCCCGTCGGGAGGGACCGGAGGCCTTATACCGCCAGCTCACCGAAATAGACCCGGACGCAGCTTCCACCATAGACCCGCGCAATGTGCGAAGGGTGGTCCGCGCCCTGGAAATCTACCACAGTACAGGCCAACTCCCCTCAGTCCTCCGGCGCAAGCGTCCACCGGCCTTCCGTCCTCTCATCATAGGGCTTACCACAAGCAGGGAAGCCCTCTACAGCAGGATAGACCTGCGGGTGGATGGGATGCTGGAGAAGGGGCTGGTGTCAGAGGTGCGGGACCTCCTTGGAATGGGCTACTTGCCGGACTTGCCCTGCATGTCCAGCATGGGTTACAAGGAGATAGCCCTTTGCCTTAATGGTGGGTGCACCCTGGAGGAGGCCCAGGAGAAGATAAAATTCGAGACCCATCGCTTTGCCCGCCACCAGTACGCATGGTTCCGGCCCAAGGACCCGCGCATCCATTGGCTAGAGGCAGACTCGGATGTTTATCCCCAGGCTGAGGCCCTGATAGGAAGGTTCTTAAATGAAGGGCCATAGCTGTGGTAAAATAGCGTCAACCGACAGGGAGATGGAGAGATGAAATTTACCAAGATGCACGGTTCGGGGAACGACTATCTTTTCATAGATGCTCGTGACCCTTCGATAAAAGATGCCGACTGGCCCGCTTTGTCCCAGGCTATGAGCGACCGCCACTTCGGGGTGGGGGGCGACGGCATCATCCTCATCATGCCCTCGGACGTGGCCCACCTGAGGATGCGCATGTTCAACGCCGACGGCTCCGAGGGGGAGATGTGCGGCAACGGCATCCGGTGCTTTGCCAAGTACGCCATCGAACGGGACATAGCCCAACCCGGAGACTCCGGCCTCCATGTGGAGACCCTGGCCGGGATAAGGACCATCGTGCCGGTGATTGACAGAAGCAAGGTGGTGCGCGCCAGGGTAGCAATGGGCGCTCCTCATCTGGAGCATGAGGAGGTGCCTGTTGCCCTTCCGTCGCCTGCTCAGAAGAAAGTGGGAAGCGCAGTGGTGGACTACCCGGTAGAAATCGGCGGAGTCTCTCTAAATCTCAGCTTTGTGTCCATGGGCAACCCCCATGCGGTGGCATTCATCCAGCAGCCCGTAGATGAGTTCCCGCTGCACACCATCGGGCCTCAAGTTGAGCGCCATCCCATGTTCCCCCGGCGGGTGAACTTCGAGATTGTCAACGTGCTGAGCAGTGACCACCTCAGGGCGCGGGTATGGGAGCGCGGCTCCGGGGAGACCATGGCCTGCGGCACCGGGGCCTGTGGTATAGCCGTGGCCTCCCGGCTTCTGGGGCTGACGGGAGACTCGGTTGACATAACCCTGCCGGGAGGCACGCTGAACATTAGCTGGGATGGCCAGGGCGAGGTGTACATGGAAGGGGACGCAGTGGAGGTGTTTGAGGGAGAGTGGAGGGACTGATGAGCACCGAGACCAAGAAGCTAACCTTTGAAGCATACCTGGCATCGCCGGAAATGAGGAAGCGCTACGACATTATAGATGGAGTGTTGATAATGTCTCCAGGTCCTACACCTCTGCATCAATGGGTCATGCTGGAGATTTTTGCGCCACTCACCCATTTTGTAGAGGAAAGAGGTCTGGGCGTAGTGTTGGTAGCGCCGCTGGACCTGGTTATCCGTCGGGAGCCTCTGCGCACCCGCCAGCCGGACATTCTGTACCTGAGCGCCGAGAGAAGCGGCATTAGGGGGGTTGCCGACTTGCGGGGCCTCCAGGTATTGGAAGTTGCGCCTGACCTGGTGGTGGAGGTCCTTTCTCCCAGCAACACCCGCCGGGATATTGAGAGCAAGCTGGAGGACTACAGGGGATTAGGCGTGCTGGAGTGCTGGCTGGCCAGCCCCGAGGCTGAAACAATAGAGGTGCTGCGCCTTTCCGCCGAAGGAATTACCTCTGTGGGCATATTCGGCATTGATGGGACGGTGCGTTCCGAGGCCATCAGCGACTTCAGCCTGAGGCTGAGGGATGTGTTCGGGTAGTGGCCGGAGCCTCAGCGAGGTATGCTCTTCTCTAGGAATTAGAGTTGGTACAACTTGCTTTGAAGTTAACATAACCGCCTTGGAAATCCAAACTCAATGCCTTTATACTCACATTAGCACGTAATGACGGAGGACTAAAGAGACGATGAAGCTGCTAAGATTCAGCAGGATTCAGATAGAACCAGTACGTAACCTTCCTGCTCTATTGACGGTAAAGTTCTTGGACGATCAAGGTGACTACTACAGTTGGGGTCCGGGGTGGGCTGATGTAGAACAACTATTTCTGAAGGCGATAAACACAGAAGCCTTCAATAAGCCAGAAAGCGAGTGGTTGAACAACTTTGCCAAGACAGTACAGCAAGTCTCAGAAAGTGCTGTCCAGCCCGTGCAAGATGCCTATAAGGTATTTGGCACATTCAGCCGTTTGAAAGGTGGAAAGTTACAGATAATCAGCGAAGTGTTCGATAGTAGGGACAACTTTATCAGAGAGGATGAGACAGAAATTCGACCTCTATTCGCAATAACTAGCGAATTTCTTGACCATTGGCTTGGGCGCTACGTTGAAGTGTTGGTCATCAATGAGGTCGCTGTGCATATGAGACTAAACGATGGGTCTGGTGATGTGTACCCAGGCCCGTAGCCCGTCAAGTCGGACCTTGACAATTATGACCTGCCTTTTTGACCAAGGCAAGACTTGCGAAACCTCAAAGAGGCTTGACAGGCTAGAGATATATCACGTGTAGGAAAGTCCGCCATGAAGCTCTATAAACTGCCTATAATTCTGCGCCAACCCTCGGAGGACACCAATGACATGTACTTGGCAGAGGTGCCATTGTTGCCGGGATGCCGGACCTGGGGAGAAACGCCGTCGCAAGCATTGGAGTACGTCCAGGGCGTTGCGGAAGCGTTTATCGAGTCTTACCAGGACAGAGGAATCCCATTGCCTGAGGAAGTGAAGGCTTTGGCCCTTGGGCCGGTGGGTCCGGCTATCCATGGAGAGATAACAGTAGCGGCGTGAAACACCGTAGGGATCAGCGCAAGTTTTATAAATAATAGGAGTAATTTATATGAAGTTCTCTCAGAGACTTGATCGGCTGGAACCATATCCCTTTGTGGAAATCTCCCGCATCCTTGCCGAGAAGCGGGCAGCGGGGGAAGATGTGGTCACCTTCGGCATAGGAGACCCGGACATCCCTACCCCTTCTCCCATAGTGGAGAGGCTGGTGCAGGCTTCCTACACACCGGCCAACCACCGCTACCCGGAGACCGACGGCCTCCCCGAGGTGCGCCAAGCCATAGCCCAATGGTACGACAACCGGTTCGGGATTAAGCTGGACTCGGACAAAGAGGTCCTGCCTCTTATTGGGGCGAAGGAAGGTATAGGGCACGTGGCCCTCTGCTTCCTCGACCCCGGGGATATTGCCCTGGTGCCCGACCCGGCTTACCCCGTGTACAAGGTAGGGACCATGTTCGCCGGGGGAGAGAGCTACTTCATGCCCCTCGTGGAGGAGAACGGATGGCTGCCCGACCTGGACGCCATACCGCAGGAAGTGGCGAGGGACGCCAAGGTCATCTGGCTCAACTACCCCAATAATCCTACGGCGGGTGTCGCAAGCCTTGAGTATTACCAGAAGGTGCTGGACTTCGCCAGAAGATATGATATAGCCGTTCTCCATGACGCCGCCTACAGCGAGGTGGTGTACGACGGCTACAGGGCGCCCAGCTTCCTGGAGCTTGAAGGCGCCAAAGAGGTGGGGATCGAGTTCCATTCCCTGTCCAAGTGCTTCAACATGACGGGATGGCGCTTCGGCATGGCCGTGGGCAACGCCGACATGATAAAAGCCCTGTTTCAAATCAAGGCCAATCTCGACTCCGGCATACCCCAGGCCATCCAGGAGATGGCGATAGAGGCCCTTACCGGCTCTCAAGACCCCATCCGGGAGAACAACGCCATATACCAGCGCCGGCGGGACAAGCTGGTTGACGTTCTCACCGGCCTGGGTCTCCAGGTGGCATCCCCCAAGGCCTGCCTCTACATCTGGGCCAGGGTCCCGGAGGGTTACACATCCGCAGAGTTCGCCGCCAGTCTCCTGGACGACTTGACGGTGGTGGTGACTCCCGGCTCCAGCTATGGCAGGTATGGCGAAGGTTACATAAGATTGTCCCTCACCACCCCGGATGAACGGGTTGACAAGGGAGTGGAACGACTGGCGGCATGGAAAATTCCCCAGCCAAAGCGCTCTTAGGGCGCGGGCTGGTGGAAGTTAGGAGGCAAATCCGATACCTAAATCAACGATAACGGCAGGTCCACCCATAGAGCAAGCCCTTCTGGTCGGGGTTGAGACAAAGAGAAAGGCCAGTCTGTGGACTCTCGAGGAGTCCCTGGAAGAACTGGGGATGCTGGCCCGCACCGCCGGGGCCGAGGTGGTCTCGGTACTGAGCCAGCGATTGGACAAACCCACCCAGTATTACCTCGGCATGGGCAAGCTGGAAGACTTGAAACGTCTCCAGGTTGAGACCGGCAGTAGTGTGGCTATCTTCGACGACGAGCTTACCCCCGCCCAGCAGAGGAACCTGGAAACCGCGCTAGACATAAAAGTCATAGACAGGACCACTCTCATCCTCGATATATTCTCTCGCCATGCTAGTACCAGGGAGGGTCAGCTACAGGTAGAGCTGGCGCAGTACCAGTACCTTCTACCCCGTCTGGTGGGCCAGTGGTCCCACCTTGAGCGCCTGGGTGGTGGCATAGGCACCCGAGGCCCCGGCGAAAGCCAGCTGGAGACGGACCGGCGGCTTATCCGACAACGCATACAGAAGCTGGAGCAGCAACTTGAAGTAGTGCGTCAGCGGCGGGTCTCCTACATGGGGCGCCGCAGGCAGGCAAGACTCCCCGTTGTGTCCCTGGTGGGCTATACCAATGCCGGCAAGAGCACCCTGTTCAATGCCCTGAGCGATGCAGAGGTTGTAGTACAAGACCAACTCTTCTCCACCCTGGACCCGGTGACAAGGCGCATCTGGCTTCCGGGAGGAGCGCAGGCCCTTCTCACCGACACCGTTGGATTCATCAACAAGCTGCCTCCCACCGTATCCACTGCCTTCAGGGCAACCCTTGAAGAACTCCAGGAAGCCGAGATGGTCCTTCACGTGATAGACATTACCCACCCCAAAGCCCCTGAGCAAGCCGAGGTGGTGGAGACCATCCTGGCTGGGATGGGACTGGCGGGCAAACCCAGGCTCACGGTAGTGAACAAGATGGACAAACTGATGAAGTCGGAGAATGGCATGGCTGGGGAAGATCTATCGCTCCTGTCGGAGTCTCCCAGCGTACTGGTCTCCGCCGCCATGGGCTGGAACCTGGACGCGCTGCTTGAGGAGATAGAGTCCGGCCTGCAACAGGCTGGGGTGTTGAGCGGGCCTGCCTGGGCAAACCATCAAAAATGGGCTGAAACCCCGTAAAATTCGATTCGGATGGTGGTTCGCACAACATACGTTATGTGAATAACCCCTATGATATAGCTTTACATAACATACTTACCAGCATTTTTACCCCGGATGGAGCCGGGACGTTATGTAAAGCCCTTCACCCCGGCTTTGGAGTGTCAATCTGAAGCCCGCCCAAGGATAAGATGTGCTAAACTATTGCCACCCCAAGAATCCGGACCATCATAAAAGGAGGATATGCAAATTGGATATACAGCCGTTCAGGATACAAGTACCGGAAGATACCCTCCAGGACTTGAAGGACCGACTGGCCCGCACCCGATGGCCGGGCGAGATTCCCAATTCAGGCTGGGACTACGGCTCCAACCTGGGATATATCAAGGAGTTAGCCGGCTACTGGCAGTCCCAGTATGATTGGCGGTTCCAGGAGGAAGCCCTCAACTCCTTCGCCCACTTCAAAGCCGATGTAGACGGTATGGGTATCCACTTCATCCATGAGAGAGGGAAGGGGCCAAACCCGATGCCCCTCATCGTAACTCATGGATGGCCCAGCACATTCTACGAGATTACCAAGATAATACCCCGGCTCACCGACCCTGCTTCTCATGGGGGAGATGCGGCGGACTCCTTCGACGTGGTGGTCCCATCCATGCCTGGCTATGGGTTCTCAGACCATCCCTCCCGGCGGGGGATGAACATTCCCAGGGTATCCGACATGTGGGCAACCCTTATGACCGAGGGACTGGGCTACAACCGCTATGGCGCTCAGGGCGGCGACTGGGGAGCCGGCGTGACTGCCCGCCTGGGATTCTCCTATGGCAGCCAGGTGATAGGTATTCACACCACCTCCGTTTCGGGAGCGCCCAGGGTGCCTTATCCTGGGACCAGAGAGCTATCCCCTGCGGAGCGGGCGGTGATCGAGGCGCGAGACCACTGGCAACTGGAGGAAGGGGGCTACGGCCATATCCAGGGGACCAAGCCGCAGACCCTCTCCTACGGACTCAACGACTCCCCAACAGGCCTGGCCGCGTGGATTGTGGAGAAATGGCGGACCTGGAGCGACTGCAATGGGGATGTGGAGAGCAGCTACACCAAGGATGAGCTTCTGAATACTGTGATGATCTACTGGGTGAGCCAGACTATCAACTCCTCCACCCGCTTCTATTACGAGAACCAGCATAATGCCTGGACTCTAGGCCCGGGGCAGCGCATAGACGTGCCATGTGCAGTGGCCCGGTTCCCGGGGGAGATAAGCCGTCCACCTCGCGAGTGGGCTGAGAGGTTCTACAACTTGAAGCAGTGGACGGAGATGCCCAGGGGCGGCCACTTCGCAGCGTTTGAGGAGCCGGACTTGCTGGCCCAGGACATCCGCTCCTTCTTCCGCCCCCTGCGGTCTGGCAGCTAAGTGCGGTCTCGCAGATAGAATGTGGTCTCGCAGATAGAGGCCAAGTAGTTAAGGCAGACTGCACACTGGAAATCATTATCGGAGGAGGAAAATATGACAACGAAGCAAGTCCCAACGGAAGAGGAAGTCCTGGGTTGGATGACCTCCCTGAGCAATTGGGGAAGATGGGGGCCTGACGACGAACTGGGCACCCTCAACCTGATTACTCCCCAGAAGCGCGCCCAGGCGGCGGGCCTGGTGAAGGACGGCATAAGCATCACCTGCTCCAGGCTGATTACGCCTGAGATAGCCCCGGACGTGCTATCCACCCCGCCCTTGCATTACATGGTCGGCATCCCCCCGGCTGAGGGCGCCGGCGGCGCTTCCGACTTCATAGGTATGGCATTTCATGGCTACACCATCACCCACATAGACAGCCTTTGCCACATGACCTGGGAAGGGAAGATGTACAATGGCAAGGCTGCCTCCCTGGTAACCGTCCGGGAGAAGGCCACCGCCGGGGGCATTGACAACGTGCAGAACGGCGTCGTGACCAGGGGCGTGTTGCTGGATATGACCAAGTTAAAGGGAAAGGACTGGCTTGAGGCCGGCGAAGGAGTGTTCCCCGAGGACCTGGAGGCTGCCGAGAGGGCCCAGGGAGTCCGGGTGGAAGAGGGAGATGCCCTGCTGCTCCGGCTCGGTTGGTACAAGAAGCGGAAGGAAATGGGCGCCTCTGCCGGTCCTGGCCGCCCCGGTCTGCACGCCGCCACTGTGCCTTGGCTGCACGAGAGAGGCGTATCCATCATCGTCGCCGACGCCTCTCAGGACGTGGACCCCAGCGGTTACTCTCCGGCGGTTGGGCTGCCTGTACACCGGGTTGGGATAGTGGCTATGGGCCTCTGGCTCATAGACGCCGCCAACTTTGACGAACTGGCCGAGGTGTGCAATAGAGTCAACCGGTGGGAGTGTATGTTCATCGTAGCGCCTTTGAGGTTCTACAACGCGACCGGATCGCCGGTGAACCCCATAGCCGTTCTTTAGACTCTTAGGTTATGTCAACTGACCTGCAGGCAGGCTGCTTTTTGCGGAAGTAGCATGGCCCAAGACCTATCTTGTGGCCCGGTCCCCAGACGAGAGATTCGTCCTGGGGCCGGGCCACAAGAGTTTTCCGGCCGGGTTTCCCGGCGCTGCATGGGGAGATAAGGAGCTTGATTACCTCAGGCCACGAGGCCGGTATTGCAAAGCCTCCGCTACATGAGGGGTGCTAATGGTGTCTGCGCCCGCCAGGTCGGCTATGGTCAGGGAGAGCTTGAGTATCCTGTGGAAGGACCTGGCGGAGAGGTCCAGTTGCTTCATGGCTGCCTGAAGGAGACCCTTGGCGTTCTCTTCCATCTTGCAGAAGTCCCAGACCCCTGCCGGTCCCATCTCCGAGTTACTGGCAATGGGGGTGTTGGTGCTGTTGAATCTGTGCCTCTGTACTTCTCTGGCCTTCTCTACCCTCTTGAGGACCTGGGAGGATGGCTCCGACAAGTCCTCATCCACCAGCTTTTCATATTCTACGGGTGGCACTTCGACAAATATATCAATTCTGTCCAGAAGAGGGCCGCTAATTCGCTTCTGATAGCGGGCAACCATGCTGGGAGAGCAAGCACATTCCCTGGTCGGGTGGCCGAAAAAGCCGCAGGGACAGGGATTCATAGCGCCCACCAGGGCGAAGTTAGCCGGGAAGGTGACAGTACCCCCCGCCCGGCTTATGGTCACCACCTTGTCCTCCATAGGCTGGCGAAGGGCTTCCAGGGAGGCATGTCCGAACTCAGGAAGCTCATCTAGGAACAGCACCCCCCTGTGACTCAGGGTTATCTCCCCGGGCCGGGGCAGCCTCCCGCCGCCAACAAGACCGGCGTTGGAGATGGTGTAGTGAGGAGACCTGAAGGGCCGCCGGGCTATCCGGGGTTTGTCCGATGGCAGCAGACCGCTAATGCTATATATTTTGGTCACGTCCAGGGATTCCTGGGGGGTCATCTTGGGCAAAATGGAAGAGATGGCGCGGGCCAGGAGGGTCTTCCCGCTGCCCGGCGGGCCGCTCATCAGGAGGTTGTGGCCTCCCGCAGCCGCCACCTCCAGCGCCCGCTTGGCGTGCTCCTGCCCCCTGATGTGGGCCAGGTCTGAGACCGTCGGGTCATCTTCCGTATTGATGCTTTCTATCTCGGCGTGGGGCAAAGGTTCGATGATCGAATCACCCCTGAGATGGCTTACCAGCCTCCCAAGGGTATCGGCGGGGAGCACGCCTATTCCCTCAACCAGAGACGCCTCTTTGGCATCAATGGCAGGGACGGAGACTTGGGTGAACCCCTCGTCGCTGGCAACCGAGGCCATTGCCAACATCCCGCTGGTATGCCGCAGGCTGCCATCCAGGGATAGCTCCCCCAGGAAGAGGTTGGAGGATGGGGACTCCGGGACCTGCTCAGAGCTAACCAGAATGCCAACAGCGATGGGGAGGTCGTAGGATGGGCCGGCCTTTCTCATGTCGGCAGGGGCCAGGTTCACAGTAATCCTACGGAGAGGGAACTCGCAGCCGGAGTTGCGTATGGCAGCCCTGACCCGTTCTCTAGCCTCTTGGACCGCGGTATCGGGAAGGCCGACTATGGTGAATGAAGGCAGGCCGGGGGATATGTCCACCTCGACCTCCACTATGGACCCCTCCATACCTACGACGGCGCAGGTACTCACTTTGGCCAGCATGGGACCATCTCCTGTGGGGATGATTTTCTTGCCGTTAATGCAGGGTCACGTCCTTGTCCAGGAGGAGGCAAGCCTCGCCCCATTGACGTGGGCTGTTCAGGTCCCAGTCCTCCCGGCTCTCCGCAGGCTTCAACCTGATTCCCTCATCCCCTCCATAAACAAGCATGGCGACGCCTTCGCCGGAGTCCTCCACCAGGACGGCATACGCAGGGCATGGCCCGGAGGAGGACCAACCGGTCACGTCGCACATTATGTCAACATTCAGGGGGTCTGAGGCCATGACTTTTGACACGGGAGCAGGGTCTTTCATGGCATCGAACATCCTGGTCAGGGACATAGGGCAGTTGGCGCTTTCCGATACTTCTACCTCTAAAAACATCGCTAACCCTTCTATGCGGATGGCTGGCCGGCGGCCAACTCCTCCAATAACTGGCCTGAGTCCACCATCTTGAAGCCCAGCTCGCTTCCGAAATGGTACACCAGGCTATATGCCACCACATCCATATCTACCGTCTCACCCAAGAGCTTCTCTATGGATGTGACGCCCCTATCGGCAATGCCGCAGGGGATTATGTGGTCGAAGCGGGACAGATCGGTGTTCACGTTGAGGGCCAGGCCGTGATAGCAGACACCCCGGCTTATCTTCACGCCGATGGCCGCCGCCTTCTCATCCCCTACCCACACCCCCGTAAGACCTTCCACCAGCCCGCCGGAGATGCCGAAGTCGGCCAGGGTCTTGATAATCACCTGCTCCAAGGCCCGGACGTACTTGACAGGGCCACCCCACTCCTTCAGGTCAAGTATGGGGTAGGCTACAAGCTGCCCCGGGCCGTGATAAGTAACCTGGCCCCCCCTGTCCACCTCGTGGAGGGTGATGCCCTGCTCGGAAAGCCGGTTGTCGTCCAGCAGGACGTGGTCCCGGCTTCCTCGACGCCCAATGGTGTACACCGGGGGGTGCTCAAGGAGCAGGAGGGTGTTGGGTCTCGCGCCTTCAGCTACCTGCCGGGCCTGGGACATCTGCAAGTCCCAGGCCCTCCGGTACTCTACGACACCCAGGCGGTATATGTGGCATCGGGGAGAAGGTGGCAACGTACAACTCCTGACTATGCAATTTTATGTCAATTGGATGGCTGGGCTGACAACTTTTCATAGACTCCAGGGGCGCTTTGTCAGGCCAATATCTCCCGGAGCTTCGTCAAAGCCCCGGGTAGAGGGTCCTGCCAGAGCCATTCCACCTGTACCCAGAAGCCGGGCACTGCTAGAGACTCCAGCTTCCCGCTATTCCAGACCTCGGTATGACCTCCCCTGTGCACCAGCGCCCGACGCCGCTCCGAGTCCACAGCCCAGTATTCCAGCACGCCGGCTTCGTCATAGTCCCTCGCCTTCTCCTCCAGGTCATATCTCCTGGTGCTGGGCGAGATGACCTCTATGACCAATGGCGCGCTCCCCTCCACGTGGCTAGGTGAGATGCGGCGCTCATCTTCCCTGGGTACAAAGAAGATGTCGGGCTCCTTCAGCAGTCCCGGTCGAAGCCTCAGCACTGCGGGGCCGTTATAGACCTTCCCCAGTCCCTTGGTTTCCGTGTAACCGGCCAGCAGAATGGTAAGAAAGAGGACTATATCTTGATGGTGGGTTCCTGCCGGGGAGGGCACTATAACTTCTCCATCTTTGAATTCCCAGATACGGCTCTCCGGGGCTTCGGCAAAAAACCGCTCCTCCGTCCACCCGGTGATGCGTAGGAGGAAAGGCTCATCAAGTTCTCTGCCATCTTCAGTAACTACTTGAATTCTCAATTTGGTCTCGTTACCTAATATATCGGCGTGCCCTGGCCCATAGCCTCCAGCCAGCCCTTGATCGACTGAAGGAATGCGCCGGACTCGGCACCGTCAATTATACGGTGATCGAAAGACAGGCAAATGTTCATCATGGAGTGGATGGCGATGGCGTCATCCACCACAACGGGCCGCTTCTGAATAGCCTCGGTGGTAAGGATGGCGGCCTGGGGCGGGTTTATAAGAGGCTGGGATACAATGGAACCCAGGGCCCCCGTATTGTTGAGGGTGAAGGTGCCCCCCTGAACATCCTGGAGGGCGAGCCTGCCCTGCCGGGCCTTGTTGGTTAGCTCCCGCCCTGCCCGTGCCAGCCCGGCTATGCTCAGAGAGTCGGCGTCGTGTATGACTGGCACCACCAGGCCATCGGGGGCTGCCACGGCAATACCCACGTGGACACGCTTCTTCAGAATTATCTTATCGCCGCCCCAGGTGGAGTTCAGCATAGGGTGGTCCTTGAGGGACTCCACCACCGCCTTTATGACAAAGGGAAGGTATGTGAGGTCCACTCCCTCACGCCTCTGGAACTCCTCTTTCAGGCTCTCCCTGTACCGGACCAGGTTGTTCACATCCACCTCGACCATGCTCCACGCATGAGGAATCTCAGTGGCGCTCTTCACCATGTTCTGGGCTATGATACGTCTAATGGGGGTAAGGGCCAGGACCTGGTCTTCCGAGCCGGCTTCTTGAGTTGCCGGCCCTGCCGCCGGGGTATGGGCCGGAGTATGAGAAGGAGCGGCAGTCCGGGAGACCTGGGGTCGCGGCTCCACCCTGGCGGGAGTCACCGTGGGAGCCTGGGCAGCCCTGGCGGCCTGAGACTCCAGGTAGCCCAGCACGTCGTTCCTCGTGACACGGCCACCCATCCCGGTGCCCTTCACCCGGCCCGGGTCTATGTTGTGCTCCCGGGCAAGCCGGCGCACAGCCGGGGAGTAACGGGCGCGGTCTTCACCCGGCGCTTCCGCAGCCAACGTATCCGCCGACGGCTCTTCCTCCATGCCGCCACCCGTTGGGCCGACGGGCTGAACGTCCTTCACCAGGTAGCCGATGGTACTAACTGCCTCTGGAGCGGGAGACCTGCCAGGCTGGGAAGCCGGCGGCTGTGCCTCATCCGTCTCGATCTCGGCAATCGGGGCGCCCATAGGCACTGTCTCACCTTCCTCAACCAGGAGACGGCTGAGCACGCCTTCAACGGGAGAGGGCACCTCCATAGTAACCTTATCCGTGACAACCTCTACTATGGGGTCGTAGCGCTGAAGCCTATCGCCGGGCTGCTTCAGCCATTTCCCGATTACTCCCTCTACGACGGACTCCCCAACATGAGGAAGGTCTATTGTTATTGCCATGTCACTGTTCCTTTTCCTATTTCCCTGATTGCTCAGTCCGGGGACCAGGGCATCAGTAGGCTGCCAGCTTTCTAAGGGCGTCGGCGACCTTCTCGGTATTGGGCATGTAAACATCTTCCAGGCTGGGAGCGAAGGGCATGGTGGGTATATCCGGGCCGCAGAGCCTGGATACGGGGCCGTCGAGGTACTCAAAGGCCTCTTCCGACAGAAAGGCGGATACCTCAGCGCCCACGCCGCCGGTGATGTTGTCCTCGTGGACAATAAGGGCCTTGCCCGTCTTCTTCACCGAGTTGAGGACGGTCTCCTTGTCCAGGGGCTTGAGGGTACGGAGGTCAACCACCTCTACGCTGACGCCTTCCTGCTCCAGGGTACTCGCAGCCTCAAGGCAATAGTGCAGCATAAGTCCGTAGGTCACCACGGTTATGTCTGCCCCGACTCGTTTAACATCCGCCTCGCCGATGGGCAAGACATAGTCTCCATCGGGCACCTCGCCGCGCACTAGCCGGTAGGTCTTCTTGTGCTCTACGAACACCACCGGATTGTTGTCCCTGATAGCCGCTTTCAGCAGGCCCTTGGCATCGTAGGGTGTGGCAGGGGCGACCACCTTAAGCCCCGGAGTATGGAAAAAGTAGGCTTCCACGTTCTGGGAATGGAACAGACCGCCGTGAATTCCGCCGCCATAGGGTATCCTGACCACTAGGGGCACTGCTACGGCCCCGTTGGTGCCATAACATGCCCTGGCTGCCTCGCCGATTAGCTGGTTGGCGGTGGGCCAGATGAAATCTGCGAACTCCACCTCTGCGATGGGCCTCATCCCCTTGAAAGCCGCTCCCAGGGCAATTCCAACTATAGAGGCTTCGGCCAGGGGGGTATCTATCACCCGCTCTTCGCCGAACTCCTCTACGAAGCCCTGGGTTGCCAGGAACACTCCTCCCCGTTTCCCTATGTCCTCCCCCATGACGAAAATCCTTTGGTCCGCCTTCATCTCCTCGTACATGGCCTCGCGGACTGCTTCTATTACGGACTTGACGGCCAAGGTGATTTACCTCCTCATTTGACCCCTTCCTCCTTATATATAGAGGAAGGTTGGTATGGGGGTGAGTCTCCCCCTCCCTATGCTCCCTTCCGTCAGGGAAAGGGAGGACTCCCGGTACTATGAAGCATAGACGTGATTATAGACTGTGGACGGGTCCGGGTAAGGGGCGGCTTCGGCGTCATCGGTAGCCTGGTTTACCTCTGTGGTGGCCTGGGAACGGATTATGTCATCCTGCTCCGGGGTAAGGATGCCGCCATCCATGAGGTAGGAGCGGAGATGGATGATGGGGTCCCGGTTCTTGACCGCCTCTATCTCCTCCCTGGGCCGGTAACGCCGGTCGTCATCGTCGGTGGTGTGGGGCATGAACCGCTCCACCTTCATCTCAAGAAGCACCGGCCCCTGGGAGCGGGCGCGGTCTATGGCCTCCTTGGTGTGCTCAAAGACGCTGAAAAAGTCCATCCCGTCCAGCACTACGCCAGGGAAACCATAGCCCGATGCCCTGTCGGCTATATCTTCTATAGCCATCTGCTTCACCTGGGGAACAGAGATGGCATATTTGTTGTTCTCGCAGATGAAGACCACCGGGAGCTTGTGCACCCCCGCAAAGTTCATAGCCTCGTGGCATTCGCCCTCGCTGGAGGCACCATCGCCAAAGTAGGATAGGGCTACCGTTTTCTCTCCCATCATCTTGCATCCCAAGGCGTAGCCCACAGCCTGGGTCATGCCGGCGGAGACCACGTTGGAAATCTGGATAACCTTGTGCTTCAGGTCCGCGCCCTGGAGGGGGAACTGCCTGCCGCCGCTATAGGGTTCGCCGTCTTTGCCCATGAAAGAGAGCATGGCCTCCAGGGTGGTCAACCCGGCAGTCACCTTCAAGGACAGGTCCCGGTAGTAGGGAAAGAGGAAACACTCCCCATCCTTCTGGGCGGCCAGCAGGCTACCCATCTGGGCGGCCTCGTGGCCCTGGCTCGATGCTGCTATTGGCACCTTCCCCTGGCGGTTCAAAAGCCAGATACGCTCGTCGAGGGTGCGCACGAGGACCATTTGCTTGTAGAAGTCCAGAATCTCCCGGTCCGTCAGGCCCAGGTCTTGGTGCTTCCTAATATCGGTCTCCCCAGTTGAGGTTGTCTCGCCGACTTGTGCCATTATATTCACTCCAGCAAGGGATCCACAGATGCCCTCTTGGGCGGCTATTCCGCTCCGGGGGCTTACTTTATGAAAGAACGTTCCAAGGCCATTATAAAGCAGTCGTTGATTTTCGTAAACGGCAGGCAGCCAGGGGCCGTGACCGCATGGTTGTCCTGTTTGAATTATGTCAAGCACCCGCCCTGTCACTGTTCCATAGGGCCGGAGGCTAGTGATATACTTCCAGATAGCGAAGCGGCAAGCCCTTGGCCCGGAAGTTGGGACAAGCAATGAGGCGACGCCGGAATAATTTACGGAGGTATCCCATTATGATAGGAGTTTTGACCCACCACTGGGCTAAAGAGGACAAGGTAGCCGAAGCCAAGAAACTGCTGGATGGCAACGGCCTGGCCCAGAGTAAAGCGCCGGGTTTCCAAAGCCGCCAGACCCTTCATTCCCTTACCGACCCCACCAAGATTACCACGCTGGTAGTCTGGGACAGCAACGAAATCTACGATGCCTGGCGGGCAAGCCCGGAGAGGGCGGTTGCTATGGCCGGCGCCGACGAGTTGTGGTCCAAGCCGCCGGAGTCGGAACGCTTCGAGGTAGCCGGCTAAATGCCGCCGGACCGTTGGGCCGTTATGACGGGTCAACTTTGTCCCAACGACGACGCAAGGAGTCCACGTAAACCTTCTCGAAGTCACCATAGTGGCAGTTTTCCGGGTCGCCGGTGAGTCGCTCGGCCCAGAGGTACTGAACATCCTCCCATCTTATGGGGAAATGGGGCTGGTCGAAGAAGGTGGTTACCGCATCGGTAGGAGTAGCAGCTTCCACGTAGCCCATCATCTGGAAATTATCGTAGGTATTGCCATTTTCCGAGTAGAACCTTCCCTTCATGGCAGCTAATACGATAAACGATGCCATTTTACCACCTTAATATATCTGGCACCTACTTGGCAGATTATTGGCAGCCGCCTGCGCTTATGTCCTGAGCAGGACCTACGTTAGGACTTGCTGTTGCCCCACTTGTCGTAGAAAGTCACCTCTTCTACGGGCAGGCGGGTGGTAGGGCCGTAGCGGGCGCCTCTTTCCGGGTAACCTATGGGAAGCAGGGCGGCAGTCTCCACATTCTCAGGTATGCCCAGAGCAGCTTTCACCTCATCCTCGTGTATCTTGTGGAGGGTGGTAATCACGCTGGCCAAGCCGAGGCCCCTAGCAGCCAGAAGCAGATTTTGTACCGCGGGGTAAATAGAGCTACCCCTGCTCATTGTGCTGGGGGAGCCGTCGTGTTCGATACACGGGATGATGAGCACAGGCACCTCGTGCATGGTCTCTGCCAAACCGGTGGCGGATGCCCGAATACGGGGCGACACAGCCGTAGGTGAATTTGGGTCTAAGTAGCGGCCCTCGTAGGCCCGGCGGTAGCAATCAGCAACCTTTCGCTTGAGTTCAGGGTCACGGACCACCATGAATTTCCAGCCTTGCCTGTTGCTGCCACTGGGAGCTTTGGTAGCTGACTCGATGAGCTTGTGAATCAACTCATCAGGCACCGGGTCAGACTTGAATACCCGGAGCGCCCTCTGGGTGTACATCGCTTCGAATAGGCCGATCTCCTCAGGCATAGTTTGACCTCCTTATCTATTAATATTCCATATAGTGTTTGGGACTCACAGGATTATATCATACACCCTCCAGGGCGGCGGTCCCGATTATGGCTTGGCGTAGGGCTGGGCGCCGGCCAGAAGGTTTTTCATGGCGTGCTATAGGGGAGGACTATCGTAGCGTCTAAATAATCAAAGCGGCTGCGGCAGGAACCCTGTTGCCGGAAGGCCTTGCTACACCTCCGGACTCAACACAGAACTACCGCCGACAGCCGCTAAGCCCTTGGACATTATTGAAGAAGACACCGTCAAGTTGACCTGGTGGTGGAATAACCCTGGGACCTTCAAGCCGGCCCGCAGCGGTTTAACTGGCCCGCTTGACCTCCAGGGTCTCTCCCGGTGCCAGGGCCACCCGACGCACGTTAATACCCAACTTCAGAAGCCAATAACCCAGGGTAGCCTTGCTGACTCCCAACTCATCTGCGGTCATGGAAAGGCCCTTTTCATTCACCATCTCGGGGAGGAGCTTCTCCAGAGGCCGCTGATGACTGTCCTCAACGCTGCGCATTAGCTTGGTCTTCCTAGCCACGTTTGCCTCCTCAGCTTTAGCTGCTGCAATCAGCTACTGAAATCTTGACCGGGACTATGGTATCATCTGCGACGGGATATGTCAAGATTTGTTTCGGACTTTTCTTAAACTTATTTAAGAAAAGTCCGAAACAATTTTCGTAGCTAAAATGCACCTAAATGTAAATGTGTAAAGCTACATTTCGGCCTTTCAAGCCTCTTTATCCCCCTTGCGGATGTTATTGAAATTTTATGTGAAGCAGGAATCGGGTCTAATCAAAGAAGATCGCCTGCCGAGTGGATGTCTGCCCCGCGCACCGGGACCGACGTGATCAACGGGCTAGGACGATGCCCAGGGCGGTCAACACCGTCACAATGGTCCCCGAAATCAAGGCACCCAGGGCTATGAAGGCCAGCGCCCTCCAAAAGGGTATCTCGAAGACCCAAGCCAGGAGGCTCCCCGTCCACACTCCGGTTATGGGCAGGGGCACCGCCACAAATGCCGTCAACGCCAGGGGACCATACTTATGGAACCTCTCAGCATTCCGTTTTCTCAGTTGCTCGCTTCTCCAGGCGAGAAACTTGCCCAGGGGGTTGGGAAAACTGGTCAACAACCGCGCCAACCTGGGGAGCGCCAGAAGCCAGAAAACGGCAGGGACCAGATTGCCGATGATCGACACGGGAAAGACCCAGTACCAGGGCAGGTTATACCCTATCGTGCCCAGCCATGGTATGTGGTAGCTTTCCATCCCCAAGGGAATAGCACACCTCAACTCACAGATTGGCGCCATGCTCCACAGAAGGGTAAAAATGTACTCCATCCGGGACGTTCTCCATCACAAGTAAAAGTCCAAAGTGGTACTATACTTGCTGGGGCTGTTGGAAGCAACGGGCGGAAAGGTCTCTTAGGCTGGACATGATTCCCGGACCGTAGTAATCTCCCCTTGCTTGCCAGCCCACAACCATGAAGAGGCATTATGTTATGAAAACAGGAAAGTTCCCCCCGGAGTTTCTTCAGGGGCTTCTTGCCAAGATAGAAATCAAGGACGACAGGGTCCTCCTGGGTCCCAAGGTGGGGGAAGACGCGGCCCTGCTGGACTACGGCGACCGGGTACTCATTGCCAAGACCGACCCCATAACCTTTGCCACGGACCTCATCGGGTGGTACGCGGTACACGTGAACGCCAACGACGTGGCCTGCGCCGGCGCCACTCCCAGATGGTTCCTGGCAACTTTGCTCGTCCCGGAGGCTTTCACCGAAAAGGACGCCGAGGACATTTTCGACCAGATTATTGAAGCGTGTACTTCTCTGGGCGTTACCTTGATTGGCGGCCACAGCGAGGTAACAAGAAGCGTTGCACAACCCATCGTCGTGGGCTGCATGTTAGGCGAAGTGGAAAAATGTAACATGGTACACACGGGAAATGCAATGGAGGGAGACAGCATAGTTATGACCAAGGGCATCGCCCTCGAGGGGACCTCATTACTTGCAAGAGAGGCCCCTGACGCTTTGGCCAAGGGTGGGATGGAATCAGGCGATATTTCAAGGGCAAGGGAGTTACTTTTTCACCCTGGTATAAGTGTAGTAAAGGATGCCCTCATAGCCTGCTCATCGGTCAAGGTGAACTCCCTGCATGATCCAACGGAAGGCGGTCTTGCCACCGGACTGTGGGAGGTAGCGAGGGCGTCGGGCATGGGCCTGGCGGTGGAGGAAGGCAGCATCCCCGTCCTGCCCGAATGTGCGGCGGTGTGCCAGGCCCTTGGCCTGAATCCCCTGGGCCTGCTGGCATCGGGGACGCTGCTTATTACCCTGCCCCCGGAGGATGTGCCCAGGCTCCTGTCTGCTCTGGAAAGAGAAAAGATTGATGCCTTCGAGGTAGGACGGATTACCGGCCCGGAGGAGGGGGTGCATATAATCACGGGGCACGAGCTGGAACCTCTACCCCGGTTCGAGAGAGACGAGTTGGCCCGCTACTTTAACAAATGACACTTTTGTACCTCGGAGGGATGCCCCAGGGCATCTCCCAGGGGGGAGATGCTGACATGGGTAGCGAATTGTCAAGCAACTGAATTAGGCAGCCTCTGACCCAACAAACTGCGCACTATGTCATTCCGAGGAGCGAAGCAACAAGGAATCTAAAGTCTGTGCCTTCAAGCAAAGCCACGACTTTAGATTCCTCACTTCGTTCGGAATGGCAGGTGGTAACCGCCTCTGCTTTACATCCCATTCTCAAGATAGCCAAGCGCCAGCGCCTACGCCGATTGGTAGGTGTCAAGGACCTCCCTTAGCTGGGCTAGAGTTATGTTACCTCCGCTGACGACCAGGGCCACCTTTTTGTCCTTTATCTCTTCCTTATATGTAATTGCGCCTGCCAGCGATGCAGCCCCGGCAGCCTCGGCGAGGGTGTGGGCCTTCTCTATCAGGACCGCAATAGCCTCAAGCATCTCCCTATCGTCAACAATCAGGAAGTCGTCCAGCAGGTCCCACAAAATACCCTGGGTTAGCTCATACCCCCTGGTGGTGGCAAGGCCCTCTGCAATGCTCTCCATAGGGGCGTGGCTAATCCGCCGGTTTTTCCAGGATAGGTATCCCCCCGGGGCCTGGGCCGACTGCACCGCGACTACCTTTATCTGTGGGTTGATTGATTTTGCGACAATGCAGGCCCCGGCAGCCCCACTGCCTCCGCCCAGGGGAACAAAGATGTATTCCACCTCCGGGAGGTCCTCTATAATCTCCAGGGTCTCTGTGGCCACCCCGGCCATCAAGAGGGGCTCGTTGGCAGCGTGGACGTAGCGGTATCCCTCCTCCCCGGCAAGCCTTTCACAGTGCTCCCTGGCCTCATCGAAATTCTTTCCGTGAAAGATTAGCTCCGCTCCCAGGTTGCGCATTGACTCCACCTTCAGAGGGTTGGCATTCTCCGGCAGGCCGATGATCGCCCTAGCCCCGAAGAGGCGGCAGGCATAGGCGATGGACTGGCCGTGGTTGCCCGAGGAAGCCGTGATTACTCCGCGGCTGCGCTCCTCTGGACTCATGTGGGCCAGGAGGTTTACACCACCGCGCACTTTGAAAGCTCCCAGGGGTTGGTGGTTCTCATGCTTGAGGTGCGCCTCTGCCCCCAGGAAGCGGCTCAGGGCAGGGTAGTGATGCAGGGGCGTGCGAGACATATAAGGAGCTATTGTATTTTGCGCCTCAACAACATTATGTAAGGTTGGCCTATCCATCCCGGTCTCCTTTTTCAACTCGACCTTTAGTAGTTCTGAAAATAGATGACCCACGACCTGTCGTTACTATGAAAGTCCGACCTCCTCCCCCCTTCGCGGGGGAGGATTGAGGTGGGGGAGGCGTCTATCTGGCCGGGAGCATCACCCCCATCCTAACCTTCCCCCATCGAGGGGGAAGGAACAGCCCCCAACCCCACACCATTATTTTCATCCTTGCATGTGGCCTTTCGCAATATCATGGGCAAATTCCTGCGCAGGCCGGAGGGGACAAATGGAGAAGGCCAGAGTAAGACATCCATCTATTATATAAAAGGAAAGGAGGGCTGCACCCGCTGGGCGGGTCAAGCCCCCCTATACTCTACCTCTGCCGTGGCCCGGTATGGTCCCTATTCCGCCTTGACGTTTACGGGGAAGATACCAGGGCCCCACCAGCGGTCCCACATATCGTCCACTTTATCCTGGACATACTTGGTGTCTTCCGGGGTGAAGTGGGCGAAGCGGCCTTGGCGGGTCAGGTAGTCTGCCACGGGCTTGCGCCTCTTCATCCCCTTCGCCATCGCCCTGGAAGGGCCGTTGAGGATAAGCTCGCCGTCTATTATCTCATAGAGCACCCAGAGGCCCGTCTCTATTGCCAGCATACCCAACTCGTGGGAGAACTTGGGGTCGTAGTCCCATCCCTTGGGGCATGGGTCAATGCTGTGGATGAAAGTAGGGCCGCCTATGGTAAGAGCGCGGCGCAGCTTGTTGGTCATGTCCAGGCCGTAAGATGCGCAGGCGGTAGCCAGGTATCGGCATTCGGGATGCCCGGCGGCCAGCATGGGAACAACGTTCTTCTTCCACCGGGTGTTCATAATGCGGTGGACTTTACCCGGCGGGCTGAAGGTGGAGTTGGCTCCCCAGGGGGACGAGCCGGAGACCTGGATGTCTGTGTTGGCGTAGGACTCATTGTCGTACAGCAGGACCAGATGGTTGTATTCCGGGTGGGTCAGAGAGGCGGAGATGGCCGAAAGGCCCATGTCCGCGCCGCCGCCATCGCCGCAGAAGGAGATTACGTTGATAGGCTCCTCCTTCATCTTCCCCTTGCGCATCAGGGCCTTGAGGCCGGCGGCGGTGCCCGTAGCAGCCGACCCGGAGGAACCCAGCTGGGTGTGCATCCATGGCACGACCCAGGGAGTGGTGTAGTAGGTGGTATTGGCAACGTACATGCAGCCGGTGCTCCCGGTCACAATGGTCCTGGGACCTGCCGCTTTTACCATCATCCTCATAACCAGCGCCGACTCGCAGCCCTGGCATGTCCGGTGCCCTGAGGTGAACAGTTCCTCCAGAGGGATATTCTTGACCCCTTTAACCTGGGGCAGGTCAACTGTGCTAGTCATACTCTACTCCCTTACTCCTATCCAGTAATTTTCCTGTTCCACCTTACCCGTATCCAGGGCTTCCCGGATTATGTAAGTCATCCGGGTGACATCGTTCACCCGGATCTCCCGGCCACCCAGCCCAGCTATGAAGCTCGTCACCAGGGGCCTTTTCTCCACGGGGTACAGGGCCGACCGGATTTCCTGGAACAAGACCCCTCCATTAGATGGTGCACCCAAACAGTAGTCCCTGTCAATGACCCCGACGCCCTTGAACCGGGATAGCAACTCCCTTATCTCCTGGGTGGCGAAGGGGCGGAACCACTTTATCCGCACGAACCCTACCTTGACCCCCTGCTCTCGCAGCCTTCTGACCGCTACCCTGACGGGCATAGCCAGGGTCCCCATACCCACGAACACTATTTCCGCGTCTTCGGTCATGTACTCCTCGAAGAATGGGCTGGGATCGCCCCTGCCGAAGGTGTCCTTGAACTCCTGGTACACCTCCTCTATTACTCCCTTGGACCGGCGCATCGCCTCATCGGTCTGCTTCCGTATCTCCATCAGCCAGTCTTCGTTCACCTGAGGGGCGATGGTTATGGGGTTGTCGGGGTGCAGCAGCTTGTCCCCCCTGTCATAGGGGGGTAGGAACTTCTGGACCATGTCTTTGTCCGGCACCTTGACAAGGGTCTGGGAGTGGGTAAGGAAGGAGCCGTCGGCGCTGATGGCGCAGGGCAGGAATACCCTGGGGTCCTCTGCCACCCTCCAGGCCATGAGGGCCGTATCCAGGGCCTCCTGGGCGGTGGATACCCAGTTGAGCATCCAGCCCAGGTCGCGTACCGCCAGGGCGTCGTTGTGCTCCACCCCAAAAGCCCCTGGGTCATCCAGCGCCCGGTTGCCCACCATTGCCACCACCGGAAGCCTGAGGCCGGCGGTGACTGTGATGGCCTCGAAGGCGTAGAACCAGCCCACACCACTGGAGCCGCAGAATACCCTGGCCCCAACGGAACTGGCATGTTTCACTATCTCAAACTGGGAATGTTCGCTCTCGGCCACGATGAACTCGCAGTCAAGCTCGCCGTCGGCGATGAGCCGGGACACGAACTGCATCACCGTGTCGTAAGGACGGATCGGGTAGGCGGTAATCACGTCCACGTCGGCCAGGGAGCAGGCTACAGCGATGGACTCGCTGCCACTGATAAGTTGTTCTTGCTCCAAACCCTCAGCCGTAGTCATTCTACCTCCTCCATCTGGGCGATCTCATCCTTATACTGGCCTACGTGATGGAAGCCGTGAGACCGGCTCTCCTCCTTCTGCTTCTGGATAAGCTCCATCATCCACTTCTTGTAGCCGTCCTTGTCCTCCTGCCACATCTCCCACTGGCTGGCATTGTCGGTAAACTCTGCCTCGTTGACCATAGTGATGCAGTCGGGGACCGGGCACACGGCCTCGCACACGCCACAGCCACAGCAAGCCTCCATATTGGCGTCGTAGAGGCCGTCGGGAGTAACGTCGAAGCAGGTGTCGGGACACTGGAGCCAGCACAATGTGCACTTGATACAGGTCTCGAAGTCCACGACGGGGCGCATGGTGCGGGTGCTGTACTTCTTGAAGTGGGGGTTCCGTTTTGGCTCGTAACCGCCGTCGCCGCCTCGGAATCCCTCCCCCTGGGGTATGCCACGCACGATAATAGCCTCTTCCATCTGGGTCCATCCGGGCAGGTCGAAGCTGAATGGGACCTCAGTGTTGCCCTCGCCGGGCTCCACGACCCCGGTCTCGATGCGGTCATAAGCCTTGCGCGCGGAGTCCACCTTCAGATCGTCTTTCCACTGCTCCCTTATGGCCTCCTCCATAGCCTCGATGCTGACCAGGCCCGGGGATACCTTGCAGAGAGCGCCCAGTATCCTTACGTCGGTATGGTCATCCTTGTACACCCAGAGACCGGAGAAGCTGGTCGTACCTTTGATGACTCCAATGTTATAGGGAACATCCTTCTGGTGAATGTCCTGGACAAGGCCGCTCCTCCCCTGCATAGACGTGATCAGCAGGGTGCCGTTCTCCCGGGTTAGCTGGTTTATGGGTTGGAGGCCGTACCAGCCCCAGGACTCTACCCCTTTGCACAGGGTATCGTCCACGGCTATTGTCACGTCCACGTTGTCGGCCTCGTACATAGTCAGGTTCTCTTCCAACTCCTCCTGGCTGTCAGCTACGACGGCGAACTGCTTGGCCGGGATTCCGTTGCGCTCCGGGGAGTCGCCATAGCGTCCGAAGGCTATGCCGACCTTACCCTCTTTACTGGCTGCTAGAACAATACCTCGGCAGATGTTCCGGGCCAGGGACTTCTGGAAAATTCCCCGGTACACCACCTCCACGGCTACCTTAGCCATATTACCTCCTCCTAAGCGTGATTCCGACAGCGATGTATTTTTTATGTTAATCTATCTACCTGGGACTCGATTTTCACTATCCCTCCTTATTATAAGGAGAGATAACCGGGAAGGCGGAAATACTTGCTACTCCTCTAGGTGGCTTGCCTCGCTCACCACTGCGGTTGGCCGAAACTCCCGCCCTTCAAAAGGCTCTGATATTGACGGCTGGCCGTTGACCGGATGGGCCGGTTCTACTTCGGATATGTGGTGCTGCATGGCTGCCCTGGCGCCCTCCACGTCCCTATGCCGTATCATATCCAGGACGTGGCCATGAGAAGCCAGGGAACGCTGGGGGCGTCCCGGAGTCTGGAGGGACCGGTCCCGGGAACTATGAAGGACATCCGCCGTCGCAGATATGACCCTCACCAAGGCCCAGTTTTGGGTAGCCTGGGCCATTGCAAAATGGAAGTCCGTATCTCCCTCTACTCCCGTCTCTCCTCTAACTATCTGCTGCTCCTGGGACCTCAAAGCCTCCTCCATCCGCCGGATGTCCTCCTGGGTGGCCCGCTCAGCAGCCAGAGCAGCTATCTGGGGCTCCAGCAAGTGCCGCACCTCGAACACATCATTTAGCCCATCCCTCGCTTCACTGAGAGAAGAGGCGATGATGGATATGAGGGTGTCCAGGCTCTCGGCGCTGACAAAGGTCCCGGCTCCGGGGCGGCTCACCACCAGACCCTGAAGCTCCAACGCTCTCATGGCCTCCCGCAAAGAACTGCGGCTGACCTGAAGGCGGTCTGCCAGCTCACGCTCCGGGGGGAGCCTGTCGCCGGGCTTCAGGCTGCCGTCGCGAATAAGTTCCTGGACCTGCCCCACGATGTCCTGGTAGAGCCTTCTGCGTTTTATGGCCTTGAAGTCTTCCATAACAGTCCCAAGCTATCCCAATAGGTGGTCAGTTGGTCAGACCAATCTGCATTACCCTTACTATTATAAACTACAGGAAATTATTGTCAAACCATACCTGGAAATAGCAGGCCATGTGCAAAGTGAGTACAAACGGCGTAAGAGTATGTTTCAGAAGTCCCTTCACCCTTGACGGGGGAAGGTTAGGATGGGGGTGAAGGCCGGCATCGCATGGAAGTCACCCACAGCCCAGCCACCCTGGACCTGCTATCGGCGGGGCGCCCAGGAGAAGAACCGCACCGCCAGCAGCAGTCCGCAGGCCATCCATCCGGCCATGACCAGCAGGTGGACTGGCTCAAAGCCCATGCCAGTCTCGAAGGGATTGAAAGCCGTCTGGAGGGCTAATGAGAAGTGCCTCACCGGAAAGATGTCGGCGAAGGTCGTGAGCCATGCCGGCGCGTCGTTCAAGGGTATGAACACGTCCGAGATGAACATCAGTGGAAGGATAGACGCATTGACGATGGCAGGCGACGCGTCCCCGTTGGGGATGATGGATGTAATCGCCAGCCCAAGAGCGCAGAAAGTCGCGGCCCCCACGATAAGGGTCACCAGAAACGCCGGAATGGTGTTGGTGGGGGCGTCCACCCCGTAGAACAGCGTACCGGCTGCCGTCACTATAATGACCAGCAGGACCGCCAGCAGGGTTGCATGTATAACCCTTCCGAATAGGAAGGCCCATCCGGGAAGGGGCGTGCCACGGGTGCGCTTGAGCAGCCCGGAGTCCCTGGCAATTGATATGCTGATAGCCACGTTGGTATAGCAGGCGCTTATCACCGACAGGGCAGCTATAGCCGGCACGTAGAATGTCGAAGTATTAACAGTCCCGCCGGGAATGTCCAGCGTATTGTTGCCAAACAGCAGGTTGAAGATCACCAGGAACATCAGTGGAAAGACGAAGGTGAAGAAGGCCGCTACAGGGTTGCGCCAGAAAGCGGTGTTTTCATACCTGACTTGCCTCAGGGCGAGGGCGAAGGCGTTCACTCCGTCACCCGGTCCGGTCCCGCAGCGCCGGCGATCTCGACGAACACGTCTTCCAGGGATGGGTGCGACACCGATAATTCCTCAAGCTCGATTCCCTGCTCTACGGCCCAGCCCGTGAGTTGGTGCAGGCTATGGGTCGGCGTATCCGTCGTAATACTGTACCGGCCATCGTCGTCCACCGGCTGGGCAAGCAGGCCCTGGGGCAGGCGGCGGGACTCATGCTCAGGTCCAGGCCCTACTCTGAACCTGATGGTTGCAAAGCTGTCCTTCTGCACCAGCTCCCTGGGCGTCCCCTCGGCGACGATCTTCCCCTCTACGATTATCGCGACACGATCGGCCAGGTGCTCCGCCTCGTCCATGTAGTGGGTCGTGAGCACCACAGTCTTGCCCAGGGACTTGAGATTTCTGACCATTTCCCAGGCCCCACGACGCGCTGAGGGATCGAACCCTGTGGTCGGCTCGTCCAGGAACAGCAACTCCGGGTCTCCAGCCAGGCCGACGGCAACGTCCAGCCGCCGCTGCTGGCCTCCGGACAGGCGTCTCACCCGGGTGCGGCGCTGCTCCTTCAGTCCGACGGCATCCAGAATCTCATCCACCGGCAGGGGATGGGGGTAGTATCCCCTGAATAGGTTTATCGTCTCCTCAACATTCAGGTATGGCTCTGCGCTCGTTGATTGCAGCACAATGCCTATCCGCTGCTTGAGGGCGCGGGAATTCCGCCCCGGGTCGTAACCCAAGACTGACACATCGCCTGCGGTCCTATCTCGATGGCCCTCCAGGATCTCGACCGTCGTTGTCTTCCCGGCGCCGTTGGGGCCGAGGAGAGCGAACACCTCTCCCCTGGATATTTGCAGGTCTATACCCCGCACGGCTTCTACCTGGCCGTATGACTTGCGAAGACCCCGCACCTCAATGGCCGGGGATGCTGTGTCCTGGGGACTGGGAGTCAACATGCCACAGATTTTAGCCTCGGTCTCATCTTATGTCAATTTCGGGTGGGCCCAATTCGTCATTCCGGCGTAGGCCGGAATCCAAGGGTGGTGTGTGGGTGGCTTTGCGGCGGCTCCGACGTTTCGGAATCATGGATTCCCGTTTTCGCGGGAATGACGGGTTGAGTGACTTTATTTTCATGGGATGCCACACCCTTCAGGGTATGGCGAGTGACCTGAGGCTTGGATTTTCATGGTAATTGCCCATGCCCCTTGGGGGCCACATACGAGGATGAAAATGGCGGGCAGCCTCCTCACCGTCACTCCCGCGAAAGCGGGAGTCCACCGCCCCACCTCTGGATTCCGGCCTACGCCGGAATGACGGTGAGGTTGCTGTCACGACGACCCATCATGCCTGAACAGTTACGACCTATTGCTTCCTTGCCAGAGACGCCAGGGTTGTATAAGATAGGAGGGTACAAATCTATCAGCTCTATTCTGTTGTTCTGGAGGACCAGCGATGGCAAGTGGTGACGGCAAAGACGGCCTCACGAAGAGGCTGGCTAGTTTCTTCTCTACCCTGGACTACGAAAGCCTATCTCCCGAGGTAGTGGACAGGGCCAAGTATTTCTGCCTGGACTATCTGACCGTAGCCATAAGAGGCTCGATAACCCCCTCTTCCGCCGCCATGCAGCAGGCTGTGAAGGGCCTGAGCGCCAACGGCGATTCGGTTATAATGGGGACATCCCTCAGGGCAGCCCCAGAGTATGCAGCCCTGGCCAACGGCACGGCCGCCCACAGCCTGGAGATGGACGACGTAAACAACGATTCTTCCCTCCATCCCGGAGTGGCAGCCTTCCCAGTGGCCTTTGCCTGTGGTGATATGCAGCAGGTGAGCGGACGCCAGGCAATTACAGCCATCACTGCCGGGTACGACTTGATGATAAGGCTGGGCAGGGGCCTGGACCCGGCAAAGCACTATGCCAGGGGCTTCCACCCTACAGGCACCTGCGGCACCTTCGGGGCTGCTATGGTAGCTTCCAGCCTGCTGGGGCTGGATGAGGAGAGGACTTCCTGGGCTATGGGCATCGCCGGAAGCCAGGCCGCCGGCTCTATGGAATTCCTGGCCGAGGGTGCTTGGACCAAGCGGATGCACCCCGGTTGGGCTGCCCATAGTGGGATTATCGCGTCCCTCATGGCGAAGCAGGGCTTCATAGGACCTGCCACCATCTTCGAGGGCAGGGATGGCTTCCTGCACGGCTATTCCGACGACGCGGATGCTTCCAAGGTAACCGAGGGCCTTGGTGACACCTTTTATATAACCAAGTCCAGTATAAAACCCCACGCCTGCTGCCGCTACAAGCAGGGGCCTATAGACTGCCTGTTGGAGATTGTCCGGGAGCACAGCCTCAAGCCTGAAGAGGTGGAAAAGGTGACGGTGGGCGCTCTGAAAGCAGGCTTCAGACTCATAGCATCCCCGGAGGAAGAAAAGCGGAACCCTCAGAATGTGGTGGCTGCCCAATTCAGTATGCCTTTTGGCGCAGCCGTGTCCATAATCTATGGCCGGGCCTCCCTGGAGGAGTACACCGAAGATAATCTGAGCCGCCCCGAGGTCAAGGGTCTCATGGACAGGGTGCAGTGCGTACAGGACCCGGCCCTTGAGGAGAATTTCCCCAGCCAGTGGCCCGCATGGGTTGAGGTGGATACCCGCGACGGGCGCAATCTCAGGGCGGATGTAATATATCCCAAGGGAGACCCCGAGAACGCCCTCTCATGGGATGAGCTAAAAGACAAGTTCCGCGTCCTAACCGGGCCGGTCATCTCCTCGGTCAGCCAGGAGCAAATAATAAAAACTGTGGAGTCTCTGGAGGACCTGGAGGACATAAGGACGCTGTCCCGCATGACCAGTATATAATCCAGTATGTAATAATGTAAGGGGAGCAAGGATGCGAATGCCTTTAAGCGGTATCCGGGTGCTGGACCTGTCCCAGGCCCTCTCAGGCCCGGCATCTACTCGAATGCTGGCGGACCTGGGCGCAGAGGTGATAAAGGTGGAGCCGCCGGGCACGGGAGAGTCGGCCCGGCGAATGGGCACCTCATTCCTGGGCGGGGAGAGCCTCTATTACATGACCTTCAACCGGAACAAGAAGGGCATTACCCTGAATCTCCGTACCGATGCGGGCAGGCAGGTCTTCTACCGCCTGGCAAGGGTCTCCGACGTAGTGCTGGACAATTTCCGGCCCGGAGTCACCGCCCGCTTGGGGGTTGACTACAACACCCTCAAGGAGATTAACCCTTCCATTATTTGCTGCTCTATCTCCGGCTTCGGCCAGGACGGCCCATACAGCGACCGCCCGGTGTTCGACTCGGTAATCCAGGCGCTGTCCGGCGCCATGAGTGTCACCGGGGAGCCGGACCGTCCCCCGTCGGTGATGGGTTTCGCAGTGACGGACATAGGAGGCGGGTATGGGGGCGCTGTGGGAATCCTGGCCGCCCTGCTGGCCAGAGAGCGCACCGGGGAGGGGCAACAGGTGGACCTGAGCCTTCTGGATATACAGTTGACCTTCCAGGGGCATCTCTCTGAGGTGTACCTTGGAAGGGGGGTAGTGCCGGGGCCGGGTGGTTCTGTCCAGTCAGCCAACCTTCCTAATGGAGCATTTCCCACCAGGGATGGCAGGTACGTGCAGATTCACTGCGCTACCCAGAAGTTCCACGAGGCCTTGGTTGAGGCGCTGGCAGCAAATGTGGAGGGGCTTGCCGGGTTGCCCAGCGATGAGCGTTTTGTGACTATAGAAGGGCGCAGAAAGAACTGGGATGAACTGAGGGCAGTACTGGAGAAGGCATTTATCACCAGGACAGCCGATGAGTGGATGGATCTTCTAGGAGATGAGGTCCCCATAGCTCCGGTTAACACCATAGCAGACGCCTTCGACGACCCCCAGGTCCGGCACCGGAACATGCTGGTGGAGGCAGAGCACCCCCTCGCCAGCGCCTACAAGATGCCGGGCAACCCCATCAAGATGGGCCAGGAGGAGGTCTTTGGTCCCGCCCCTACCCTGGGCCAGCACAACGATGAGGTCCTGGAGGGTCTCCTGGGATATTCTCAACCTGAGATACTGGCCCTCAAGGAAAACGGCGTGATATAGCAGCCGGCAGATCTCACCTTATATTATATAAGGTAGGATAGGGCCAATTTAGAGACGCTATCATTATGTCAAGATACAATCATGTCCCCCGGTCCGCTGTCTCTGAGGCTAAACGGCTACCGACAGGGGTAACGGGGAGGTAGCAAGGAGGTAACAATGCCCATATACGAGTATCATTGCAGCGGGTGTGACCACAAGTTCGACCTTATCAGGGCCCTATCTAGGAGGGATGACCCGGCCCCTTGCCCGGACTGCGGTGAGCCAGGAGACCGTCAGTTGATAACAACCTTCGGATTCAAGTACGAGGGCCATTACTACATGGGCCACCGGAGTGAACAAAGGCGCACCGACAACCGGCACGAGTAAGCCGCACCCACACATTACGTCACGTCAGGAGATACAAGGTCATGCCGGTGTATGAATACTATTGTGAACAGTGCCAGCACAAATACGAAGCCCTGCGCCCCGTGTCCAGGATGGACGAGCCGACAACTTGCCCCAAGTGTGACGGGCCGGGTAAGCGGCAGTTGTCTGCCTTCGGGTTCAAAAACGGGCGCTATGGCAGCTTTTTCAAAGCCGGGCAGCCAAACACCTCACCAAATACCTCGGCTACTACACCCCAGGCAAGCCCGCCCGACGAGACCGCGGGACAAGACTGAACGAATAAGTCGTAAGGCAGGCGAGAGGGAGCATCACCTACTCCTCTTCCTTATTGGATAGGCACTGCATACAAGAGCAGACGCTTCTAAGGAAGTCGTGGGTATAGATGCCTGTGTAGTGGGTATCGCTCCACAGAAACTGGATGGCGTAGTTTCCTATGTCCATATAGTCCACAGCCTGAATATTCTGGGCCACCGTGTCGGGGTCCAGGCGCGGCGCCCTCGTCCACTCATCCACACAGTGGGCGCATGGGCATCGCAGTCTCAGGAACCTGTGGGAATAGACACTGCGATGCCCGTCCTTCCACTCTATCCGTATGCCCTGGTCTGCCAGTTCTACTTTCCCAGGAACGGGTCTCTCGCCTGTGCTCAAACTCAACTCCCTTCTGACTGATGCCTGCGCGATAAGGGACCGGCATCGTCTATCCCCCAACTACCTCTTTGAACTGCCGGATCTTTTCTATGTGCTCGTCGGGAGACTTCAGTCCGGCGTCGCCGGTCCTCACAGATACGTGGGTAGCTCCCATCTGCTCCCATGCCCTTGCCTGGGTAGCCCATTCCTCGGGCCCGGTGCCGGCCACGGAGATTCTTCCTTCCACACCTATGGATGCAGGGTCGCGTCCCGCTTCTCTAGCATAGACGTTCACCTGGTCAATGACCTCTTTCCCAGCCTCGCCGGGGGTGAAGGAGGGAAACCAGCCGTCGGCCATACGCCCTATCCTGCGGATAACCCGCCGGGGAGGGATCGGACTGGCAGACCCGCCGGCCCCTATCCAGATGGGGATGGGGCGCTGGACGGGCAGGGGATTTATCCCGGCGTGGGTTATCTTATGCCAGTGTCCCTCAAAGTTGACCACTTCCTTGGTCCATAGCTCATTGAGCACGGCTATCTGCTCCTCGCAACGCTGCCCCCGGTTATGGAAGTCCTCTCCCAGGGCTTCATACTCCACCGGGTTCCATCCCACGCCGATTCCCAACCGCAGCCGGCCGCCGCTGAGCACGTCCACCTCTGCCGCCTGCTTTGCCACAAGAGCCGTCTGCCTCTGGGGGAGGATAAGGATTGCCGTGACTAGCTCCACCTTGCTGGTGATGGCGGCCAGATAGCCCATCAGGGTGAGGGGCTCGTGGATATAACTCTCGTGGGTGTAAGCAAACCTGGGCACCTCGGGATGGAACTGAGGGTTCGCGCCCAGAACATGGTCCAGCATACGCAACCGGGTATACCCCAGGTCCTCGGCTGCCTGCACGAAGTCCCGGAGCGCTCCAAAGTCGGCCCCGAAATCGGTTATAGGAATAGTGGCCCCAACTTGCATGACCTCTCCTCCTTGACATCATAAATATAACTGAAAGCTAAGCAATCTCCACAAGCTGTATCTCAAAGACCAGGTCCTTCCCCGCGAGAGGATGATTGCCGTCCAGGGTCACTTTGGACTCGTCAACTCCAGCTACCGTGAAGACTATTGGACTTCCTCCCGGCGGGGTCCCCCGAATCTGCATCCCTATTTGCGGCTCTACTCCGGGAGGCACCTGGTCTCTATCCATCTCGATTACTTTCTCAGGGTCATGGGGGCCGTAGGCCTGGTCCGATGGAATGTTAATGGTCTTGGATTCCCCGGGCCCCATCCCCAGAACGCCTTGCTCAAAGCCTGGGATTAGCTGCCCTTGGCCTATGGTAAACTCCAGGGGCTCTTTACCTTTCGAGGAGTCGAACTCAGTCCCGTCCTCCAATCGCCCCGTGTAGTGTACCTTTACCGTATTGCCGCTTTCCGCCTGGGCCATTATCCCTCCTTCGTTTCGTGTTCACCCTGGGTAATGTATGCAATGATGCAAGAGAGGTGTCCATCAACCGACATTCATCCCATTGGCAAACACAGAAACGCTCAGTCGGGCCCACGCTGAACATGAAAGGGCCACCAACAGAATATTTGCTTTTGGAGATACCCCATTCTCACCAGGGTACAGGTGACATTATACCTCATATATTCAACATGTAGCGTCCATTACGAGGATATTACTCGATTCTTTCGTTTTAACTGCGCCCCCACACTATTATGATATTTCCACCTTGTCGGTGAGACGGCAAATGTGTAGAATAGGTGTGTCTCACTTTGAACAGTGTTAGCCATGCTGTGCTACGCTACCACCGAGGACTCCCGAAGCTTGGCTATATCGCAAAACTATAGGACCGGAGGAGGCAATTATGAAATTTGCGCTGGCCTACGAGATGCAGCGCCCAACCCTGGACGACCACGCCGTAATCGAAGAGACCCTGGAGCAGATTGTTCTGGCAGACGAGCTTGGATGGGACTATGTTTGGTTTGTAGAGCACCACTTCCTGACGGGCTTCTCAATGTCGCCCTGCCCGGAGGTTATTTTCGGAGCGCTGTCCAAGCTCACCAAGCGGATAAGGATAGGATTCGGCGTCGTGATCCTGCCCTACCACCATCCCGTCAGGGTTGCCGAGCGGGTGGCGATGGTGGACCATCTGTCCAATGGGAGGGTTGATTTCGGCACCGGGCGGTCTGCGCCTTATGAGCAGACGGGAATGGGCATAGACCCTCGGGACACCAGGGATATGTGGGAAGAGTCCTTGACTATGGTCCCCAAGATATGGGAGTCCGACTACTTCGAGTGGGAAGGACGTTTCTGGAACGTGCCATCCAGGCAGGTATTGCCCAAGCCCTATCAGAAGCCCCATCCGCCCATCTGGGTAGCCGCTCTCCAGCCCTCTACCTACGAACTGGCGGCGCAGAAGGGGATAGGCTGCATGGCCCTGGGAGTGAGCGCCCCCTCGGTCCTGGAGCCGCACATCAAGAAATATAAAGAGGATGTCCAGAAGGCCAACCCGGTAGGCCAGTTCATCAACGACCAGTGGCTGAGCGCTACTATGGGCTATTGCGACGAGGACAACAAGGCGGCGAGGGAGCTATGCACCGAGTCCCTCAAGACCTTCTTCGGCCCTGACAAGCCCTACCTCCAGGGGCAGAAAGACCTGTACCAGAGGCTCGTGGACCAGTGGGGTGGTGTGCCCGACCATTTGAGCCAGAATTTCTCACGTTATGTTGACGTGGAGGCGAGCCAGCCCTCGGCTGAGCAGACCAACGGCGTTGACCTGTCGGGAGGAACGACCCTGGCCCGGCGGGCCTGGGAAGAGATGGACGCCGACACCCTGGCGGAGCGGGGCGTTATAGTGGCCGGGGACCCGGAGAGCTGCATCAAGGCCATCAAGCTCCATGAGGCTACAGGGGTTGACCAGCTACAGTTCCTGATGGCTACGGAGACGGTGGAGCACAAAAAGGTGATGAAGTCTATTGAGATGTTCGGAAAGTATGTGATCCCTGAGTTCAAAAAGGCTGGGGCCAAGGCCTGATAACAGTGTCCCAGCATGGTAAGTTATCCCTTCCCCCTCCGACGGGGGAAGGTTAGGATGGGGGTGACGGCCCAGGCAGTGGACAACGGTTGGTGGTCGGTGATACCCCCACTCGGAGGAGTTACAGCAACAGGGGCAGACGTATCAAGTCTGCCCCTGTTGTAGTTATGGCCTCTTATGGGGATAGGCCCTTACTTGTCCCCGCCCTCTTTATCCCACAGCGCTTCCAGGATGTTGCCTGGGGTCATGGGCAGCTTGTACATCCTGGTCCCTATGGCGTTGTGAATGGCGTTGGCTACGGCTGCCATGGGGGGCACTATGCACACCTCTCCCACACCACGGATACCATAAGGGTGGCCCGGATTGGCGACCTCCACCACTACCGTGTCAATCATGGGCAGGTCAAGGGAGGTGGGCATCCGGTAGTCGAGGAAGCTGGAGTTTACCATCTGGCCCTGGCTGTTCAAGAAATACTCTTCGTTGAGGGCCCAGCCGATGCCCTGGACGGCGCCGCCCTGCATCTGCCCTTCCACGTAGCTGGGGTGTATGGCCTTGCCGGCGTCTTGCAGCGCAGTGTAGCGCAGGATTTCCACCTTGCCCGTATCCGGGTCCACCTCCACGTCAACCATGTGAAGGGCAAAGGCATTGCCTACACCACCGGGGTTCACCGTCGCCCGTCCTGCGATGGGGCCTCCCGTTGCGTTCAGCCTGGCCGCCATCTCCTTGAAGGTAATGCGAAGCTCAGAGTCCGCCTTGTGGCTAATGATTCCGTCGGCGTACTCCACGTCGTCGGCTGAGACATCCCATATCGTGGCCGCCCTTTCGACCATCTGGCGCTTGACATCCTGGGCCGCCTCATAACAGGCTGTGCCCATCTTGAAAGCCACGCCGCTTCCTCCGGCCCCCGAGCTATAGCCGATGGAATCGGTATCCACAATGGCAGGCTTCACGTCTTCAGCGGCAATCCCCAGCACCTCGGCGATGTGCATAGCCATAACCGCCCTGCTGCCTCCGATGTCGGGGGAACCCTCCACCAGGCTGATGGTGCCATCGGGGTTGACGCTGGCCACGGCGCTGGCGGGGCCGCTCCCGTTAAACCAGGCCCCGCTTGCCACGCCCCGACCTCTGAAGGGGCCGGTCAGGGGCGCGGAGTAGTGGGGGTGGTCTTTAGCGGCCTGGACCATCTCCACGTTGCCAATCTTGCGGAAGGCCGGCCCTGCTACCTGGCGCGACCCCTCCTTGGAAGCATTAAGCAGGCGAAACTCCAGGGGGTCCATCTCAAGCTGCTCGCAAAGCTCATCTATAAGGCACTCAGCCGCAAAGGCGGCAACCGGGGAACCGGGAGCGCGGTAGGCAGCGGACTTCTGGGTATTCACCACCACGTCATAGGCATCGAGATAGGCATTTGGGACTTCATAGGGGGCGAACATTGTCCGGCATCCCGAGGGCACGGGAGAGCCGGGGAAGGCGCCGGCCTCGTATATAAGGGTGCCCTCAGCAGCAGTAATGCGCCCATCTCTCGTAGCCCCCATCTTGACCCGGATGTGGGCGGCAGAGGTGGGGCCTGTGCCCTTGAACACCTCCTCACGGGTCATGGCGAGTTTTACGGGCTGGCCGGTCTTCTGAGAGAGGGCAACAGCTACGGGCTCCAGGTAACACCCACCCTGGCCCTTGCCTCCGAACCCGCCGCCAATCTCCATTGGGATGACTTTCACCTTTGACACAGGCAAGCCCAGGATATGGGCAGTGTGGTCCCGGAGGGGAAAGTGGCCCTGGGTGCTGCACCAGATAGTCACGTTTCCATCCGCGCCCCAATCGGCGGTGGCCGAGTGGGGCTCTATATACCCCTGGTGGACGGGCCTGGTGTGGTACTCCCTCTCCACCACAACCTCCGCCTCCTGAAAACCCTGTTCAGGTTCACCAAGACGGAACTCGAAGTGGTTTGCCACGTTGGTGCCCGGCTCGGAATCGTCATCGCTGTATGCGCCGGGTCGGAAGGCTGGGCTGGACATGGTAAGCAGCTTCTCGTGGAGGACGGGGGCGTCCTCCTTCATGGCGTCGTAGGCGTTGAACACCGCAGGCAGTACCTCATACTCCACGTCAATCAGAGCGAGGGCCTCCTCAGCCAGATGGTGGCTGGTCGCCGCTACTGCCGCCACCGCGTGGCCCTGGTAAAGGGCCTTCTCCCTGGCCATGACATTCCGGCTATAGAAGCCGTAGTTCACGTTTGCCCCTTCTTCCAGGTCCGAGAACTTGGCAGATACATCGGGCAAGTCGGCGGCTGTCACCACTGCCTTCACCCCAGGCAGGGCCAGGGCTTTGCTGGCGTCAATGGACTTGATCCGGGCGTGATGATGGGGACTCCTGAGTATCTTGCCAAACAGGAGACCGGGCGGGTGAATGTCGGCTGCATACCTGGCCCGTCCGGTCACCTTGTCCGGGCCGTCGTGACGGATGGGCCTCGTGCCCACCACGTTATAGTCTTGAGTGGACAGGACTACATTAGATGTCATTTTAACCTCCCACCTCCTTGTATAATATACATACTTGGTTCTGCATCGTTGCCAAGATTTTACCATAGCCTGCACATCCGTAGTAGGGGGAATAATTATCTCCCGATACCCAGGGCATTTCGGTTCTTAATGCAGATAGCAGAACGTATAGGGCAGCCACAAGGAGCTTGTCTCACAATCCTTGCGCAGTTGCCTCCTCCCCCTTGACGGGGGAGGATTGAGGTGGGGGTGATGGGTCTGCTAACTGGAATCGTCGCACAGAACTCAAACTTTTGCTGTTCACGCCATCACCCCCATCCCTGAACCAAGTTCAGGGCAGGCTCTAACCTTCCCCGTCGAAGAGGGAAGGAACTTCTGAGACAGGCTCCAAGAGTTGCCCCTACCCGGCAACATGCCGACGGGTGTAGGCGCAGCTCTTGTAGCTGCCCTGGGCGGAGAGGCGAAAGGCCCTGCGCCCTTGCCTTTCTCCCTTGACGCCCCACCGGAGCGCACCTTGACTACATTCAAGGGCTATGTTATGTAATCCATATATTATCAGGTATATTATTTTGTTAAGGAGGAGATATGCCAGGTAGGATTCCCACAGAAGACGAGGTGCTCGGATACTTTCAGTCCCTATCCAACTGGGGGCGCTGGGGAGATGACGACCAGCTTGGCACCCTCAACCTCATCACGCCGGACAAGAGAAAGAGGGCCACTCAGCTGGTCCAGGAAGGGACCACTGTAAGCTGCGCAAGGCCCATCACCTACGACCTCGCCCCTGACGTAAGTTCCCCACCCCTGCATTACATGATAGAAAGCGGAGAGGGCTGGGCCAGTGGCGACAAGGTCAGCGCCCGGCCCACAGCCGTATCCATAGACTTTTTCGGCTTGGTCTTTCACGGCGGCACCATCACCCACATGGACAGCCTTGCCCATTTCTTCTGGGAGGGCAAGATGTACAATGGGAGGCCCGCCCACCTGGTATCCACCAGCATGGGCGCTACGGTGGAGTCCATAGACGTGGTGAAGGACAGCATCGTGACCCGGGGGGTGCTGGTGGACGTGCCCATGGTCCGGGGCATAGACTGGATCGAGCGCGGCGAGGGAGCAATGCCCGAAGATATAGAGGCGGCGGAAGAGCGGTGCGGCTTCCGGGTGGAGGAGGGAGACGTGCTTCTGATACGCACAGGCCAACTCAAACGCCGCAACGTGGAGGGGCCTGTGGGTCCCGCCGCCGGTTCCACTGCCTGCCACGCAGCCTGTCTCCCGCTATTCCACCAACGGGGAATCGCCCTCATAGGCTCCGACACTGGGAACGATATAAATCCCCGCACCTATGAGCGGGTGCCCAGCCCCATACACCAGGTCAGCCTCGTGGCGATGGGCCTGTGGATACTGGACAACGCCAACCTGGAGGACCTGGCCGAGGCGTGCCGGGAGCGCAACCGGTGGGAGTTCCTCATATCAATAAGCCCCCTCAGGATGCAAAACGGCACCGGCTCGCCGGTCAACCCTGTGGCAGTATTCTAAGGCTGATACCTCTCGGCTTTCAATTCACGTAGGGGCATGTTTGAAACATGCCCCATAGGCATCAAGCTAAGCATTACCCAGGCTCCCAGACTCGACGGTGGGTATCATCCCTTCCGTCACTCCGGCGAAAGCCGGGGTCCAGGGGCGGGGCTGTGGGTGACTTCGCTGCGCCGCCGACATTGCGAGACCCTGGATTCCCGCGAAAGCGGGAATGACTAGTAGTCCAACATTATTGAAATGAGGAGCAGATGAGATTGGCGTGATTGCCAGGCAACCCTTGAATAATGTTGCTCCCCATTAAGATATATACCCTTGGTGTCATCAATTCAAAGCTGTTGGTCTACTAGGTTGGTCACCTTGTTAACTTGACGACCGTGGGGCATGTTTCAAACATGCCCCTACAGTTTGGGCATGACCTCTCCGGCGAACCTCTCGGCAGCGTCGGCTATCTCGTCGTAAGTGCGGCCCCTGGCCCCCAAGACGATATGCTCCACCCCCGCTTCCTGGTACTCCTTCACGTCATCCGCCACCTGTTGAGGTGTGCCCGTCAGGGGAGTCCGTCTATCTCCCGGAGACGCGCCGGTTATGTCAAGGGTGGTCCTGATGGATACCTGGTAGCCCTCGGTGTCCAGGCCCTGCTCTCTCCTGATACGGAGCAGCCTGTCCCGCCCTTTCGCCACTTCCTCCGGCCTCATCCTGACCACGTGCCAGCCGTCGCCCAGGGTGGCGGCCCGGAGTATGGCCCTGTTAGTAGTCCCGCCTACCCATATCGGGGGATGGGGCTTCTGGAGGGGCTTGGGAGAGAATTTTATTCCATGCACGCGGTAATGCTCTCCCTCAAACACGGGGTCCTCCTGGGTGCAGAGGGCCTTGAATATCTTGATGTGCTCGTCGGTGACCCTACCCCGGTTATCATAGTCCGCATCCAGCAGGTCGAACTCCTCCTTCATCCATCCCACGCCTACCCCCACTATAGTCCTTCCGCCCGACATGACATCCAGGGTAGCCATCATCTTGGAGTTGAGGACGGGATGGCGGTAGGGGAGCACCATCACGCTTATCCCAAGGCGCAGCTTCCTGGTTGCTCCGGCCAGGTAGCTCATAGCGGTGAACGGCTCCAGGATGTCCTCGTCGGACCGGATGCCTATGACGCCGGTGGAGTTGTAGGGATAGCGGGAGTTTACCTCGTTGGGTATGACCACGTGGTCGCTGACCCAGAGGGAGTCGTAGCCCAGCCCTTCAATGCGCTGGGCCATTTGCAGTAGGGCATCGGGCTGCGCGGTGCCGCCCAGGTTGGGTAATGTAAATCCAAATTTCATGTCTCCTCCTGAATACAACTGGATACAAGACTTGAGGGCATTTTATAGCCTGGGGTCACCGGTATCAATCCGGGGACTGTTTACTGATGCGTAGGTAAATATCTTAATCAGTCCCTCTCGTCAGCGCCACGAAAATAGGCAGCGTCAGGTTCCCCCACCGCATCCTGAAAGGTAGGGCATCCCCCACCCACCGTCATTCCGGCGTAGGCCGGAATCCAGGGGTG
The DNA here is from genome assembly GCA_965219725.1 of Dehalococcoidia bacterium. Classification (GTDB taxonomy): domain Bacteria; phylum Chloroflexota; class Dehalococcoidia; order Lucifugimonadales; family JAGWBF01; genus CBDCOF01. The sequence goes on from CBDCOF010000001.1 coordinate 865,220, forward strand.
GGGCGGTGGACTCCCGCTTTCGCGGGAGTGACGGTAGGGAGACCGAGCGCCATTTTCATCCCCTTACGTGGCCCGCAAGGGGCCATGGGCAATTACCATGAAAATAGACAGCGCCCAGCCTGTCATTCCATCTCTTTATTCTGTCATTCTCGCGAAAGCGGGAATCCAGGGTCCCGCAACCTGGGGAGTCACTGAGAAGTCACCCATAACCCCACCCCTGGATTCCGGCCTTCGCCGGAATGACGGTGCGGAGGCAAAGGGTACGGCATAGCTGAGGGGATACTATGCTATAATCTATGGCAACCCACACCCCCGTCAACCATAAAGACGACAGGGGCGTCTCAAGCGAAGAAGGAGGAAAGGTTATGCCGGCTTCCATGATGTCTCACGTGGCCTTTTGTGTACAGGATATGGACAAGTCCCTGGGCTTCTACCGGGACGCTCTGGGGTTCCGGGTGCTGAGCGACCGGATTCAGGACACGACCACCGGCGGCCTGCCCCACGTGTACAAACACCGGCGCAATACCCGGCGGCAGGTCACCCTGGCCTTCGCCGAGGGCGACGCACGGCCCCAGCTGGTAATCACTGAGCATCCGGGCGAGGCCCCCGACGGCGACCCCATCAAGCTGGACCAGATTGGCATCAGCCACCTGTCCTTTACCGTTCCCAGCGTGGCCCAGCTGACCCAGGACTTGCAGGCCAAGGGCTATGAGACCTCCGGCCCTGTGGACGCCTTCAAGAACGAGCGGGGCGAGGTCCGCACCGTGTTCTTCCTAGACCCCGATGGCATCCTGGTCCAATTCGACGAGAGCGGCTAATGCCGATGGTCCAATAACAGGCTACTTGGGCCGTACCCAGGTCTCCGACCAGGCCAGGGCGCAGGTGCTGCTCATCCGGTCTCCCCGCTCCTGGGGGAAGGGCTGTCCCTGGGCCACCTGCCCATTTACCACAAGCTGGGCCTTCCTGGCCGGGAGGAATACGCTGTACACGCCGTGGGTGCGCCCGTCGCCGGGAGCGGAACGAATCACAAAAGGCTCCAGAAGGTCGTACCAGGTGAGGGAAATATCCACGTCATCAGATACCACCTTCTCCGTGGAGAAAGACCGCACGTCTCCCTCCCTGGTGAATTCCGCCTCGATCACGGGTACGCTCTGGTCGGCGAAGCCGGGATAAATGCCGGACTCAATCTCCTCTTGCAGCCAGCGCGCGAGGGCAATGTTATCAGAGTAGATGTCCACCTCGTTTTCCGTTATATCTCCTTGCAGGAACAGGACGTGCCCTGGGCCTGCGGGAGAGTACAGCACCCGCCAGTGGCTGGCGCGAGCCGTCAACGGGCCTCCATCCTCATAGCTGAGGCGGATGAATGAGTTCTCACCCGTGAGGCGGACTTCGTTGGGGTCAATGGGACTCATTACCATAGCGAAACCTCCTTGCTTTATTCTGGTGTTAGTCAGGTGAGTCTATGCCGTGAAAGAAGTCGTTGGGCACCTGGTCCCCCGGTGCGACGGCAGGGTATCCCCGGATGAAGTGCTCCCTGCCTATGATGTCGGCCACCACCTCCAAGGGCATCTGGTGGTAGGGCCGCTGGGAGCTGGACTGGGTATGGTGACACTGGAGAGAACTTAGCTTCTTGTCTATGTTGGCCGAAGCGTCTATCTCCACGTGAATCTGCTCCAGGGGTATGCCCTGCTCATTCTGCTGTGCTTCGGGTAAGGGTGCGTCCACCCCTGCCTGGCGCAGCTTCAGGGCCATCTCCATGCGGAAACCCCTGGGGCGCACACTGTAGAACAGCCTGGACGGTGTGTAGGGAGACAGGCCGGCCCAGGGTAAATTGTCCCGGGATACGGCGGGATTGCCCGCTTTGTGGAAGGCATCAGTGGTGTGGTTGGATATGGCGATATGGTCGGGGTGCCCATAGAGGCCGTCGGAGCCGAAGGTAAGCACCACGTGGGGCCTGAACCGCCGCATCTCTTCTACGATGCGCTCCACCACCACAGCGCCGACGGCGTTGACGTAAGCCCTGGGGTCGCGGTTGGCCTCGGACCCCGCCATGCCGGAGTCCCGGTAGCCCAGGACAATAGGCTCCCGGATGCCCAGAGCTTCACAGGAGCATCTCAGTTCCCGGCACCGCACCTGGCCCAGGGTTTCCCGAGTTGCAGCCTCCGGCTGGCGTATCTCGCCCTCCTCGCCGGAGGTGGTGCATATCAGCAGGATGTCCACTCCTCTAGCTGCGTAGGTAGCCAGGGTGCCACCTACGGGAAAGGCTTCGTCGTCGGGATGGGCAAAGCAGGCCAGCATCCGCAACTGTCCCATAATTTCCTCCTCAAAAGCTATCGGGTCTGTTCGGTAGCCTGGGCCTGGGAAGGGTCCAGTAGAAAAGGGCCGCTATGCCATACACGGCGGACAGTGGGACCAGTGCCCAGAAGTAGCTGTCTCCGGTCTGAACGAATATCCAACCCATGAAAACCGTGCTGGGCATGGATATTAGCTGGTTCGGCAATTGCTGCCATCCCCGGAGGGTGGCGAAGCTCTTACGGCCAAAGAAATCTCCCATGATGGCCCAGTTCAGGGGGTTGGCGCTCTCGGAGAAGGCCAACAGGGCAACCACCATGGCCAGTTGCCACATATGGCCGCTCTGGTATAGCAGCCCCGCCAGGGCCAAAGCCCCTGCGCTCATCGCCACTGCGCTTAACCTCTGCTTGGACCACTTGTCCCCCAGCCATCCCACGATGGGGGTGAATATCATTATAATAAAGGACAGGAGGCCCACAAGCACCACCACCGTGGCGTTGGTCTCGGCTTCTACCCCCAGGAACCAGACCATGACGGGGACCAGATGGAAGGTCATCCCTGTTTCCGCGAAGTTTCGCAGGCCCGCCGCAAGCACCAGGAACCAATAGGACGGGGTCCTCATGGCTTCCTTTGTGGTGAACCCAGGGACGTTAGATAGATTGCTTGCCGAGGCCCTCCTGGGAGCCTCGGCCCCATGCCCGCCAGATGCCTGCCCACTCGATAAAGGAGGACTTGACCCTTCTGTTTCCTCCCTTGCAGAGCGGGGGTTGGCTGCCCCTGTGTCCTGCCTTGGTAATGAGAGGTTGCCCGGGGTAGGCAGAGGCGGCTGGGCCGGCGCGCGGGCGCCGTCGGGCAGCAGGCCCATGCTCTCGGGGGAGCGCCGCACCATCAGAGAGAGAGGCACCACCACAGCCAGGATTGCTATGCCAGAGATGAGGGCGGCGGGCCTCCAACCGATGCTGTATATCATAAGGCCCACAATGGGAGCAATGGCCGCTCCACCAAGACCATGCCCCGTGGAGACTATGGACATTGCCAGGCTCCTCTTTCTGTTAAACCAGTGGTTCACCGCAGGTATCGAAGCGTTGTTGTAGCCGGCCCGGAAGCCTACCGAGAGAAGCCCTATATAGACCAGCATGAAATAGAGGTAGCTGTTGGTAAAGTACAACAGGATAAACCCCAGGCCGGAGGTCAGCCCGCCAAAGGCCATGATGGCCCCGGGGCCGAGGCGGTCGGTCAGGTAGCCCAGGAAAGGCCCCTGTATCCCTCCTTCCAGCCTGCCGAAGGTTTCCGCCAGGGATACGTCAGTCCTGTTTATCCCCAGGGCCTTCTCGATGGGGATAACAAATAGGGTGAACCCTCTGTTGAAGGTGCCATGTTTCAGGGCGTCAACGGCCATGCCGATGGCCACTATCCACCAGCCATAGAAGACGTTGGCAGGCCACCTCAGCCGACCGCCTCTCCTCCTCACGGAGGCCTCTTTATCCACCTTGGAGCATCATCTTCATGGACTTCCTAGCTCCGGACGGCCACGTCCGGCACCGATATGACCGGCTCCATGGTATGGACTACCGTCCGGGCCAGGTGGCTGCGGGCGTAGTCAACGGCGGCCTGCCACTCGGGAGAGCCGTAGAAGGCGGCTTCCTTGGCCGTTACGTCGTCGGCGCTGTCGAAGCTGCGAATCCAGATGAATTGGGTGCTGTCTTCGCTGACCCATTCCCCCTCGATGGTCATGCCGTACTGCTCCTGCATGGGAACGAGGGTCTCGTTGAAGTAGGCGACCCACTGGTCCATCATCCCTCGGTTGACGGTGTAAACCCGAAGCTGGCAGACCTTGCGGGGCTGTCCCGTCAACTCTCTGCCCGCCGGGGACATGTTCTGGAACTCGACCCGCGCCACGTTGCTGGCAGTCCCACCCCTTCGGGCGTTGAACTCGGGGGACGCATAATACTTGTCCAGGGTCTCCTGGTCTGCGAAGCTGCGAATCCAGATGAACTGGGACTTGTCCTCATTGGCCCAGGCTCCCTCAAACCTGATGCCATACTGCCCCATCTGGGGAACGGACGTCTCGCCGAAGGAGCTTACCCACTCATCCATCTTCCCACGATTGATTGTGTACATACGAAGCTGGTACGTCATGTTTGCTACTCCTTATTATTATAAAGTTGGTCTCAGAGTTTGCACTCTACTTCTTCCTGGCCTGCTCCAATTCCTCGCAAAGCTGGAACCAGATGCCATGAGAGACGCTGCGGTCTATGTTAATCTCCCTGTACCCCCGCACGCTCTCGGTAATGGCTGCCTCGCCTGTGAACTTGGTCCCCTTGGCCGCCAGGTCCCTCGCCGCTTTCTCGATGTCGTCTATGGCCCACGCCACGTGGAGCATTCCCGGCCCGTTTTCCCGCAGGAACTTGCCCAGGTTGCTGTCCGGGTTGGTGGGTTCGATGATGTCCAACAGGGTCTTGTCCACCCAGTAGAGGGCCTCCTTGATTCCCCCGCCGTACTCGTCGTACTCCTCCACCGAGTCCGGCTTCATCCCGAAGGTCTCATCCATATAGGCAATCATACCCTCCAGGTCGCTCACGATGTAATGGACGTGGTGGGCGTACTTGAGCATCCTTCTCCTTTCCATCTACAGCCTTCTACGAAAATATCCGGCGCACAGCCTGTCATTCCCACGAGAGTGCATGTGTTGGGCCACCCACCGCACCCTGAAGGGTGCGGCATACCTCCACACCGTCATTCCGGCCCCTCATTCTGTCATCACCATGAAAATAGCCAACGCTGGGTTCCCCCACCGCACCCTGAAGGGTGCGGCATCCCACCACACCGTCATTCCCGCGAAAGCGGGAATCCATGCCTCCGCAATACCAGCGTCGCTGGGAAGTCACCCACCGCCCGCCCCTGGATTCCGGCTCAAGGCCGGAATGACGGTGGGGAGCCGGCCCGCCGGATGGGTTATTTTTTCAGGAACTCTACTATCTTTGGGTTGATCTCCCCGGGCTTCTCCTGGTGCATGAAGTGGCCGGTACCGGGAATGATTACCTTTCCCAGTCCCCCGGTGTGGAAGCTGTCCATATTCTCGCTCTCGAAGGCATCCAGCCTCTTGGGACGGTCCCTGGTGCCATGAAAAGCAAGGGTGGGGACTGTAACAGGCCCTCTGCCCATCCGGTCCTGCTCATCTTTGAGGGCCGGGTCTTGATAGGCCGGGTTCTGGCTTGCCCGGTAGTAGCCCAGGGCCGCCTGCACCACCCCGGGTTTGCGGAAGGTGGACTTGATACTCTCCATCACTTCCTCGGGGATGTCCCACTCCGGGGAGGCATCCCGCCACCAATCCTCGATGAAAGCGAAGTCGTTATGGGCCACCGCCTGCTCGGCCCAGGGAAGCTGGAAGAAATGGGAGTGCCACGTACCCTTCAGGAAGTGGTAGTCCATGCGCAGGTTTTCATCGGCGCGGCCCGAGGCTATTGTGACCAGCTTGATGACCTTCTGGGGATCCAGGACCGAGGCCCCGGTGACGGCGCCCGCCCCCCAGTCGTTGCCCACAAGATAGGCCCGCTCAAAGCCCAATGCGCCTATCAACTCCAGCACGTCCATAGCCATCAGGACCGTCTGGTAGCGTCCATCGCTTGGGGCTTCGGTGGGAGCGTATCCCCGCATAAAGGGCGCTACGGCCCTGAAACCTGCCTGGGACAGGTCGGGCAGCAAGTGCCGGAAGGAGTAAGCATGGTCGGGGAAGCCGTGCATACACAGGACCAAGGGGCCTTCCCCCATCTCCAGGTAGTGAAAGTTTATGTCGTTAGCTCGCACGGAGCCAGTCTTGAACTCAGGCATAGCTCCTCCTTATGTAGTCGCCACACATAATCACCATTCTTCTGAGGGAGCGAAGGGAAGAACGGTATGGCATACTAAACATCTACCGCCCCACGTCTGCGATAGCCTCGATCTCCACCACATAGTCCGGGTTGGCTAACTCCGAGATTACCAGTAGGGTGCTGCTGGGCGGGTTGGAGGACTGGTACAGTTCATCCCGTACCTTCCGCACCGCTCCGGCGTGCTCGATGCCGGTGATATAGGTGGTGGTCTTCACAATATCCTGGATGGTGCCGCCTACGGCCTTCATCGCAGATTCCAGGTTGCGCCACACCTGTCTCACCTGGGCTTCGGGGTCTCCTTTGCCCACCACAGAGCCATCGGGAGAGGAGGCCACCTGCCCAGCGATATAGACGGTGTCATTTACCTTCACCACCTGGGTATATCCCCTGGGTGGCGGCATAGTGTCGGGATTGAGGTATTGCCTGGACATTACGTCCACCTCCTATATGTCTGTTGGGTCCATCCACGCTGCCTGCTATTGCCCCCTGGCGTGTTGGATACTGCCACTGCCTCAACTCCCTTGCGGGTTAGCAGGCGATACCTACAGGTCGGAAACATGGCTATAGTATAACTCAAATTCAAACTGAGACACTACCACCTTGGGAATTCCGGTCAGGGCATGTGCAAAGTGAGTGCAAACAGCGTAAGAGGATGTATGAGAAGTCCCTTCACCCTTGACGGGGGAAGGTTAGAGCCTGCCCTGAGCTTGACTCAGGGATGGGGGTGACGTCCCCGCCGGGAGAAACGCCCCCTCACTCCCCGGTCGTGGCCGGGGGCAGGCTCTAACCCTCTCCCGCGAGGGGCAGGGGACTTTGCACACGCCCTGGAATTCGGGTTTCCAGGCAAGCCCCCATAAACGGGAATGGCCGCCTGAGGGTGTGGTACAATACACAAACACAATCACAATCACTGGCACTGGCACTGGCACAGGAAGAAAGGAGTAATAGACCATGCTTCTGTCGGAAAGACGACAACGCTATCGCGATATTCTTGAAGGGAGTGAGTGCGTTCACCCCGCTTCCATATTTGACCCCATGTCAGCGAGGATGGCGGAGCACCTTGGGTTCGAGGTGGGCATGTTCTCCGGGTCCATCGCCTCCGGCACCGTCCTGGGAGCGCCGGACCTGGTGGTGCTCACTCTGAGCGAGTTTGCCCAGCAGATACAGCGAATCACCAGGGCCAGCGACATAAGCCTGATGGTGGATGCCGACCACGGCTATGGCAACGCCCTCAACGTGATGCGCACGGTGGAGGAGATGGAGTCTGCCGGAGTCTCAGCCCTGACCATCGAGGACACGGTGCTCCCCATACCCTTTGGAGGCCAGGGGGAAGGGCTTATCTCTATGGAGGAGATGGTGGGCAAGCTCCGGGCCGCCGTTGCAGCGCGGCAGGACCCGTCCCTGGTGGTTATAGGCCGCACCAGCGCCCTCCGCGACGGCGGGATTCCCGAGGTCCAGAAGAGGGTTAAGGCCTACCAGGAGACCGGGGTTGACGGCATCTTCCTGGTGGGAGCCAGGAACGCCGAGGAGATAGAGGCAGTGCATGAGGCTACCGACCTTCCCCTGCTCCTGGGCGGCGCGCCGGCATCCCTGGGCGACAGGAGCGCCCTGGCGGCTAGGGGCGTCCGTATCGCTTTGCAGGGGCACCTGCCCTTCTATGCGGCGGCCAAAGCCGTCTATGACACCCTCAAGCACCTGAGGGAAGGAGGCTCTCCGGCAGACCTCAACGACAAGGTGGCGTCTGACGAACTGCTGGACATCGCCCAGAAGAGGGGCGATTACGCCCGGTGGCAGAGGGATTTCTTGAACTAGGCCAACGACCCGTCACCCCAGCCCCTCCACCGTCATTCCGGCGCAGGCCGGAATCCAGGGGTGGGGGTGTGGGGGATTCCTCAGCAGTGCCGAAGTCCAGGACTTTAGATTCCTCGACTCGCTCCGCTCCCTCGGAATGACAATGACGGTGCTGGGCCCCGGCTATTCTCATGGTACGCTTATCAAGAAGTTAATTAGGAGGCGCGGCTTTGGCGCGGGTTGCAGTGCTGGACGACTACCAGGATGTGGCCATGGAGATGGCCGACTGGAGTACCCTGCCTCAGGGCACCGACGTGCAAGTTTTCAGGGACCACCTCTTTGACCAGGACGCTTTGGCGGAAAGGCTGAAGGACTTTGACGTTGTGATGGGTATGCGCGAGCGCACCCCCTTCAGCCGGAGCCTGCTGGAGAGGTTGCCCAATCTGAAGCTGCTGGTCACAACGGGGATGCGAAATGCGTCCTTTGACATGGATGCAGCCTCGGACCTGAGCATCACCGTATGCGGCACCACCGGGCTGGGCTACCCCACAGCAGAGCTTACCTGGGGCCTTATCCTGGCCCTGCTGCGGCATATTCCCGAAGAAGACAAGGCAACCCGCGAGGGCCATTGGCAGGTGAGTGTGGGCATCGGGCTTCAGGGCAAGACCCTGGGCGTCATCGGTCTGGGGAACCTGGGGTCTCAGGTAGCCACTGTGGGGAAGGCCTTCGGTATGGAGGTAATAGCCTGGAGCCAGAATCTCACGACAGAGAGGGCGGCCCAGTTCGGCGCTACTCTGGTCGGCAAGGACGAACTTCTCTCCAACTCCGACGTTGTGACCATCCATCTGGTCCTGAGCGACAGGACCAGGGGCCTCATCGGAAAGAGGGAGTTTGGCCTGATGAGGCCCACAGCCTACCTTGTTAACACCTCTAGGGGCCCTATCGTAGACGAGGCGGCCCTGGCGGATGCCCTGGAGAAGAAGGCCATAGCCGGAGCGGGGCTGGATGTATTCGACCAGGAACCCCTGGACCCGGACCACCCCCTGAGGCGGCTGGAGAACACCGTGCTCTCGCCCCACATGGGATATGTGACCCTGGAGACCTACCGCGTGTTCTTCGGGGACGCAGTAGAGAACATCCGGGCCTTCCTCGGAGGCGAGCCTGTGAGGGTAATCAACTCACCCAGGGCATCCTGAATCCCTCTGAGGGGTGCGGCATCTCCCACTCACCGTCATTCCTATGAAAATAGGCATGACCCAAGTCGGAAACCAACCCCACCCCCCCTGAATTCCGGCCTACGCCGGAATGACGGTTGGGAGGCCGACCATTTTCATTTTCGTATGTGCCCGCAAGGGCATGGGAAATTATTATGAAAACCCAACCTCCTCCCCCCCTGCGGGGGAGGATTGAGGTGGGGGGGCGTTTCCCTCGCCAGGGGTATCACCCCCATCCTAACCTTCCCCCGTCGAAGGGGGAAGGGACTACTGACATGCCCATCCCCCACCCCTGGATTCCGGCCTACGCCGGAATGACGGTGGGCATCTATTTTCATGGTAATGAAGGTTTGGGGGTGCAATTTCGTCGTAGTAATCCATCTACGAGAAGTTTGACCGCCGGGCCTCCATGTTGGTGTGGATGTCAATGAGTACGGTCCTGCCGTCTGCGTTGAGTTGCCGGGCCTTGGTGAGAGCAGCCGCCACTTCGGAGGGCTGGGTAACGGTGATTCCAACGGCTCCAAGTCCTTCGGCAATCTTCGCGTAGTCGCCGGTCATGTGGGTGGTGCCAAACAGTTCCCTGGCCGTCGGGTAGCCGCCAGGATAGGTAGCCATGCCACCGTTGTTCAAAACGATGGTTGTAATCGGGGCCTCTGACCGCACTGAGGTCTCGATGTCCAGGCCGGACATGCCGAAAGCGCCGTCGCCCATGAAGTTCAGGCAGAACTTATCGGGTCTTGCCATCTTTGCGCCAATCATAAGGGGGATGCCATAGCCCAGGTGGGTGGTCTTCCCCCAGCCGATGTAGCTGTGGGGCACGGTGGCGGTGTAGAAGGGCATGATAGTGTCCCGTGGAGCGCCCGCGTCGTGGGTGACAATGCTGTTTTCCTTGTCAAGGACCCGCTCCAACTCGCCAATCACCCGGTAGGTGTTAATGGGCACTTCGTCGGAGTCCAGGAGGGGAGTCCACTCCGAAAGCCATTGCTCTCTCAGGCCGGCTATCTCGGCGCCCACGTTAGTCTGACCCCTGCGCCCGTTTTCGCCAATCTGGGCCTTGACCTCTTCGATCATAGCCTTCAGTGTCAGCTTTGCGTCCCCGGGAAGTCCAATGTCAATCGAATAGTCTTTGTTGATGTCTTCTATACTCTCAGCGTTATGGATGAGCACCTTTCCATCGGGGATAGGCTGCCCGTAGCTGGTCCTTGTCATGCTGGAACCGACGGCAAACAGGACATCCGACTCTTGGAGCCACCGCCGCGCCGGCAAGGTTGTGGCACTGCTCCCGGCACCAAGTGACAGGGGATGCCGCTCGTCGAAGGAGGACTTGCCAGGCATTGTGCAGTACACCGGTATCTCGGTAAGCTCAGCCAGTTCCCTGAGTTCCTCCGTAGCGCCGGAGAACAGCACTCCCATGCCGGACCAGACCACCGGCTTCCTGGCGTTCAGAAGGACTGTGACCGCATCCCGTATATCGCCGGGTGACGGGGACTGGACTGCCCTCTTGGGTGACTGGTAGCTGAGGGCAGGCTCCGGTATCTGCTGGCCCCCTACGTCGGCGGGAATCTCGATAATCACCGGGCCGGGGCGTCCATTGCGGAGGGCGTGGAAGGCGCGCCGCATGGCATCGGAGACCTGGCCGGGGTGGGTGATTGTCTCGGCGTGCTTGCTGACGCTCTGGTAGGTGCGGGCCGGTGAGAAATTGGGGCGGACAGCGTACTGGCCCAAGGACGGCCCCCCCGCGACGTAAAGGATGGGAACATTATCGCTGAAGGTCTGGGCGATGCCGCCCATAGAATTCTCCGAGCCGGGGCCGCCCTGGGTGATGCTTACCCCGAACTTCTTCCTGTCATTCATGCGGCTGTACCCGTCGGCAGCCATGATAGCCCCACGCTCCTGGCGAAACATGACGGTGCGGATACCCTCTCTGGCTACCACCTCGATAAGCTGGTTGGAGGGGAAACAGGATACCCACTCAACCCCCTCTATCTTCAAGATACGTGCAACTGCTTCGTTAACGTCCATCGTCAATTCGCTCCCCTAATCTCTATTACCCGAAATGCTCGCCGGTATATGATCGAGTCGCCTGCAATCCGGCGGCTCCGGGTGCATAGTCAACCCACCGGCGCTGAACCGTGAAAGCCCCGTTGGGTGCTTCCATTGTACCCTTGCTGTGGCTGTAGTGTACACCCCACCATATCAGCCATATCTGGCCCCAACTCGTCATTCCGGTGTAGGCCGGAATCCAGGGGCGGGGCGGTGGACTCCCGGTTTCGCGGGAGTGACAGATGAAGTGAGCGTGGGGGATGGGAAGGGCGTGAAGGGAGCATCACGGTGAGGAAGCCTTACGATTTTCATCCGCGTATGCGGCCCGCATGAGCATGGGGAATTATTGTGAAAATAGCCTGCCACCAACACCGTCATTCCCGCGAAAGCGGGAATCCAAGATCCCACGACATAGGCGGTCGTTGCGAGTCACCCACCCCCTACCCCTGGATTCCGGCCTGCGCCGGAATGACGGTTGCGAGGCCGTACCATTTTCATCCTTGTATGTGGTCCACAGGGGCATGGACAATTCCGGCGTAGGCCGGGATGACGGTGAGGCTGCGGTCACGACTCACCGTGTCTGAACAGTTGCAACATCAGGATGCAGTGGCGAAGGGAGTATATTTCTGTTAGACTGCCTTGAAGTCATACCAGCCGATTATCTCCACTCAGTAATGTTGTCATACACCTTCGGGGGTGCTCTTTGGTAAACCAGGCAGCTTCCTTTGCTGATTTCAAACTGCAATCCGTTACCCGCAACCTGGTCGCCAGGATGGGGTTTTCTGTGCCTACCCCCATCCAGGTGCAAGCAATTCCGGCCCTTCTGGACGGACGGGACGTGGTTGGCCAGGCCCGGACCGGCTCCGGGAAGACCCTCGCTTTTGCGCTGCCGATGGTGGACAGGTGCGCACCAAAAGTCCGCAGTGTCCAGGCCCTGGTGTTGGCTCCGACGCGGGAACTGGCGATCCAGATCGGAGGGGTGCTCAGGCCCCTGGCTTCGGCGCGCCGCTTGAGCGTGACCCTCGTGTATGGCGGCCGGTCGGTGTCTTATGAGCACACTATGTTATTGAAAGGAACGCAAATCGTGGTGGGCACACCTGGCCGGACCCTCGACCACCTGGAGCGGGGCAACCTGCTGCTTGGCAATCTGCGTGTCCTGGTGCTGGATGAGTGTGATGAGATGCTTGACCTGGGTTTCGCCGCTGACGTTGAGGCTATCCTGGCAAAGACGCCGGCAGAACGACAGACTGCGTTATTTTCAGCAACGGTGCCCCAATGGGTGATGAAGACAGCAGACAACCACCTTTGTAATCCCATCGTGTTCCACGAGGACCGGGAAATCGAGACACCACCCGAGATCAAGCATATCGTTTATGAGGTAGACCCGGGGGCCAAGTTCGCAGCTTTGCGGACCCTGCTTGACCGCCGCGGCAACGGCCCGATACTTGTGTTCGGACGCACCAAGCACGGTGTGAAGAAACTGGCGGGCCAGCTGGGAGAACTTGGCTACCCGGTGGCGGCATTGCAAGGCAACCTTAGTCAAAATGCCCGGGAGCGGGTTATGGCCGCATTCAGGTCCGGTAGTGTGCCCATATTACTGGCGACCAACGTCGCGGCCCGGGGCCTGGACGTGGAGGGCATCGAGCAGGTAATAAACTACGAACTACCGGAGTCCGCTAAGCTTTTCACTCACCGCGCCGGGAGGACGGGGCGGATGGGAAGCTATGGTGAAACGATTACTTTTATCACGCCACAGGACGGCCCGAAGTGGCGGGAGATCCAGCGCGATCTTGGGCGGCGTATGCCGCCCAAGTCATGGCCGGACAGTCCCACCCCGACGCCTCCGGGCAAGAGCAAATCATCACCGGTCCGTTCTCGCGCCAAGCCGCCAACCGGGGCGGTTGGCAGCGACCGACGGCGTCGGGCCCGCCCCAAGGCATAGCCACCGGCATGAATATCGGGGAAGAACGTGCTCTGAGGCGCGTTAGTACACCCAGGCAGAATGTTCAGCGCCACTGCCTCGGCAATACCATTTTAACTATACAACCGGTCCAACTACACAACGAGAGGGGAGAAACATGGTCCCAGTCTCTTTTGAAAAAATGACGCTGCCCAATGGCCTTGATGTAATCCTCCACCAGGACAACTCTCTGCCCCTGGTGGCGGTCAACGTATGGTATCACGTAGGCTCCAAGGACGAGGAGCCCGGAAAGACGGGGTTTGCGCATCTCTTCGAGCACCTGATGTTCGAGGGGTCGAAGAACCACAACTCCAGCTTCTTTGAACCGCTTATGCAGGTGGGCGCCACGTTGAACGGCTCCACCAATCCAGACCGGACCAATTACTGGGAAAACCTTCCGTCAGATTACCTGGAACTAGCCTTGTGGCTTGAGTCGGACAGGATGGGTTACTTGCTGGAAGCCCTGGACCAGCGGCGGTTTGATATACAGAGGGACGTGGTCAAGAATGAACGCCGCCAGAGCTATGAGAACCGGCCTTACGGCATGGCAGGGCTGAGAATCCAGGGGGCTTTGTACCCCGCTCCTCACACCTACCACTGGCCTACTATCGGGTTCCACGAGGACCTGGACGCGGCATCCCTGGAGGACGCCCACGCCTTCTTCAAGCGCTTTTATACTCCTTCCAATGCCAGCCTGGCCATCGCCGGTGATTTTGAACTGGGAGAGGTCCGGGAACTGGTGGAACGCTACTTTGGGGATATTCCGCCGGGACCCCCTGTTGTGTCCAGCAGTCCCGTCGAGTCCTCCCTTGATGGTCCCGTGGAGCTTACCCTGCACGACCGGGTGCTGGTGCCCCGTCTTTATATGGACTGGCCGGCAGTCTCCCGGTTTCACAAAGACGAGGCTGCTCTGTCCGTCCTTGCCGATATATTGGGCACCGGCAGGAGTTCCCGCCTGCACCGGGCGTTGGTGTATGAGCGCCGCATTGCCCAGAACGTATCGGTACATCACGACGCTGCGGAGATCGCCGGAGACTTCGAGGTAGACGTCATAGCTGCCGAGGGACATTCGGACAGGGAAATTGAAGAAGCGGTCAATATTGAACTGGAGCGCATACGCTCCCAGCCGCCCACCCCGGAGGAGGTAGCCCGGGCGAAGAATCGCCTCGAGTCGTCCCACGTCCGCCAGATGTCCAACATTGGGGGCTTTGGAGGGAGGGCCAACCGCCTCAACTCCTTCAACGTCTTCGGAGGAGACCCGGACCTCTTGAACCGGGAACTGGAGCGGTTTCTGGCCGTTGAGCCTGAGGATGTCAGCCGCGTCGCCAACACCTACCTGGCAAACCGCCGGGTCCGCCTCTTAGTGATTCCTGAAACGGCTTCTACCACCTCCGTCTCCCAAGATAGGCCAAAACTCGACCGCTCCGTCCAGCCGTCTCCCTCCAAGCCACGGCAGTTCCAGCCGCCCGTCCCCCGGCGCGAGCGCATGTCCAATGGGCTGGACCTGATGGTGGTTGAGAAGCGGGATATTCCCATGGTGGCCTTCGGAGTGCTTATCAAGTCGGGGGCATCGAGAGACCCAGTTGCGCTGCCCGGGCTGACCGCTTTTACCACAGCTATGCTCCAAGAGGGGACGGCCAGCCGCTCCAGCGAGCAGATCGCAGATGAGTTCGAGTTCCTCGGCAGCCGGCTCGCGGCCTCAACGGGAAGAGAGCACATCATTATAGGGACCGAATCGTTGTCCCGGCATTTTCCCACTGCGCTGGAGTTGGTATCCGACGTGCTGCAAAACCCGACCTTCCCGGAGGAAGAGCTGACCAGGGTTGGGCGCGAACGGCTGACCGCCCTTCGCCGAAGGCAGGACGACCCTACCGCCCTGGCGGACTTGGTAGCGCCGGCGCTTCTGTATGGGAGAGAGAGCAGGTACGGTCACCCGATGGAAGGCACAGTGGACATGTTTGAGGGGCTGTCCAGGGACGACATGGTGGGCCACTTCCGGGCAAACTACCGCCCCGAAGACGCTACCTTGATTGTCGTGGGAGACGTTTCCTTGGAAGAAGTGGTGAAGCTGGCAGAGGAGCACATGAGCGGCTGGCCTGATACCCGGAACACCGGCGGGGATATGCCGGAAAGGGATGGGGTTGCCTTGTTAGATGGCACAGGCTCCCTGTACCTCTTGGACAAACCGGGGGCCGCCCAGTCAGTGATTCGGGCCGGTTACATTGGGGTGCCCAGGCTGCACGCCGACTACTTTGCCCTCACCGTATTGAACTACCTGTTCGGCGGCCAGTTCACCGCCCGCCTCAACCAGAACCTCCGCCAGGACAAGGGTTACAGCTATGGCTACCGTTCCTCGGTCCAGTGGTACGGGCAGTCGTCACTGCTGCTCGCCGGGGGCGGGGTCCAGACGGCTGTGACCCGCGAGGCTGTGGTAGAGACCCTCAAGGAGTTCGCCGACATCCGGGGAGACAGGCCCGTCGGGGAAGAGGAGTTCCTGGCGGCCAAGTCCTCCTTGCTGCGCCAGTACCCGTCCTCCTTCGAGACCTGCGGACAGATCCTCCAGCAGTTGACCCAGATGGCGCTATTTAACCTGCCCGACGACTACTGCCAGACGGTGAGTTCCAATGTGGAGGCGGTGTCCATGGCCGACGTTCAAAGGGTGGCGCGAGAACGAGTGGAGGCTCAACCGATGGCTCTGGTGGTCGGAGACCGGGCCAGCATAGAACCTGGACTGTCCACCCTTGGACTTTCAATGAACGTGGTTGACCACCATGCCCGGTATGTCTAGGCCGGTATGTCCGGGGGGTGCCTAGGGTCTTTCTATTCTCGGAAAAATCTCCCCTCTCCTGTGGGGAGAGGGGTTGGGGGTGAGGGACATCTTTCCCTTGCAATCATGTTGGACCCCGGAGCGCCCCCTCACCCCGGCCCTCTCCCTCCAGGGAGAGGGAGAATAGAAAGACTCTGGGGGCCATCGAAATATTTGACGGGCCTGGAAGGGGTTGATAGAATCGGAATGTCTGGTCTTGATATTTGAATAGAGAGGTGAGCAGCATGACCACTTCCACAGCTTACCGGCTGCCAACCAACGTCCAACCCATCAGGTACAGTCTAACCCTTACCCCCGACCTGGACAATTTCACCTTCCAGGGCGAGGGCACCATTGAAATCCAGATTACCGAGGCCACTTCTCGCATCGTGGTCAACGCATCGGACCTCCAAATCTCTCTTGGGCAGCTGACCCTGGAAGATGGAAGCACTCTGACAGCCCGGGAGATTGCCCTGGACGAGGATGCGCAGACCGTCACCTTCTCCTTCGACAGGGACATCCCCACCGGGACGGCGGCCTTCCACGTCGTTTTCACAGGTACACTGAACGACGAGCTACGAGGTTTCTACCGCAGCCAGTACACTACCCCCGATGGACAGGTACGCTACCTCGCTACCACCCAGTTTGAGGCCACCGATGCCCGCCGGGCCTTCCCATGCTGGGACGACCCGGCAGTCAAGGCCAGCTTCCGCGTCACCCTGGTCATCCCCTCAGAGCTAGCGGCCATATCGAACATGCCGGAAGAGGAAGAGACCATCCTGGAAGGCGGCAAAAGGTCGGTACGGTTTGCCGAAAGCCCGGTGATGTCCACCTATCTTCTGGCCTTCATCGTGGGGGACCTGGCCTCAGTGGAAGCCACTACATCCAGCGGCACCCAGATGAGGGTCTGGGCAACCCGGGGCAAGGAGGAGCAGGGACGTTTTGCCTTGGAGGAGTCCGTCAGGCTGTTGGCCTATTTCAACCGCTATTTCGGCATGACCTACCCCCTGCCTAAGCTGGACCATATCGCCGTGCCCGATTTCGCCGCCGGCGCTATGGAAAACTGGGGCGCTATCACCTACCGGGAAACGGCCCTGCTGTTCGATAACGAGAACTCCGCCGCCACCGCTCGCCAGCGCATCTCGGAGGTGGTGTCCCACGAGATGGCCCACATGTGGTTCGGAGACCTGGTTACAATGGAGTGGTGGGACGACCTGTGGCTGAACGAGAGCTTTGCCTCGTGGATGGGAGACAAGGCTGTGGACCAGGTCCACCCCGAATGGCAGATGTGGACCCAGTTTATATTCCAGGACACCAACGCCGGGCTGAGCCTGGACGGGCTGAGAAATTCCCACCCCATCGAGGCCAGGGTAGAAGACCCGGCTGAGATACGAGAGCTATTCGACGCCATCAGCTACAGCAAGGGGGCTGCCATCCTCAGGATGCTGGAGGAGTTCCTGGGAGAGGAGACCTTCCGCCGGGGGCTCAACGACTATCTTTCGGCCAACCAGTACGCCAACGCCCGCACCGAAGACCTGTGGTCGGCCCTGGAGACGGCCTCCGGCCAGCCCGTCACCGATATTATGAATACCTGGGTCAAGCAGATGGGCTATCCTGTCCTCCAGGTAAATACCCAGCGCCAGGGTGAAGATACCAGCCTGGACCTCTCCCAACAGTGGTTCCTCTACGACCACCTCTTGGAGAACGGGCAGGAAGAAGACTCCCTGTGGCAGGTGCCCGTAAGCGTTATGAGGGCCAACGCAACCGAGAAGGCCGCTCTGCTGATGGACCGACGAGAGGCCAGGCTGTCCCTTGGCAGAAGTCCGGCCCCCGCGTCCCAGGACTGGGTGAAGGTCAACGCGGGGCAGACGGGCTTTTACCGAGTGAACTACACCTCCGATGAGTGGGAGAAGCTGCGGGCAGCCGTCCAGGGCCTCCAGTTGCCGGCCACCGACCGCCTCGGCCTCCAGAATGACGCCTACGCCCTTGTCCGGGCGGGCTTTGCCCCGGCTACCCTGTTCCTCTCCCTGGCAAGGGCTTACCAGGGAGAGGTGGACGCCTCGGTATGGTCCGACCTCTCAGTTAACCTCCGAGGGCTGGAGGGCCTTCTCTTCCAGGAACCCTACCTGGACCAGTACCAGGATTTTGCGCGAGACATCTTCCAGGACATAGTCCTGAAGGTTGGATGGGATGCAAAGCCCGGGGAGGGACACCTGGACGCCCTCTTGAGGGGGGTCGTCCTGGGCCAGGCGGGGGCCTATGGGAACGCGGCTGTCCTGGCCGAGGCCAAGTCCCGCTTCTCCAACTTCCTGGAGGACCCAAGCTCCCTGCACCCGGATATACGGGGGGCGGCCCTTGGGCTGGTAGCCCGCGACGGGGACAGAGGGACTTATGACCTGCTGTGGGACCTGGAGAAGAAGGCGGAGCTTCAGGAAGAGAAAATCCGCTTCTTGGGGGCGCTGTCCCGCTTCTCCACCCCGGAGCTACTGCAAGAGACCCTGGACCGCTCCCTGTCATCGGATGTCCGGTCCCAGGACTCGGCAATAGTGATAACCTCGGTGGCCGCCAATAGGCATGGCCGGGACTTGGCCTGGGAGTTCATCAAGGACAACTGGGAGGAACTGTACCGCCGCTATGGAGGCGGTGGCTTCACCATCGGCCGGTTGGCGGCCGTAACAGGGATGTTCACCACCTCTGAGCGCGCCCAGGAGGTGGAGGAGTTCTTCCAGAAGAATCCTTCTCCCTCAGCCCAGAGGACCATCCAGCAGTCCCTTGAACGCATCCGGCTGAATGTAAGGTGGCTTCAGAACAACAGGCCGGGCCTCACGGAATACTTCACCGGGGCATAAGCCAGGGCCAGCGGCCCTCTCCCAACAACGGACTTGGTCTCAGTCTCGTTGCCATGCCGCACCCTGAAGGGTGCGGCATGGCAACGGCCCAATTGTCACTCTGGGCGGCATCATTCGGCACTCCCGCTTTCGCGGGAGTCCACGCTCCGACCTTGGACCACAACCTGCGCGGAACGACGGTGGGTGGTCGCATGCCTCACCTTTCAGGGTGAGGTATGCGACAGCCAAAGCGCGAGAAGGGTTTGAAGATGTGCCAGCACTCATCCAAACACCCATCAAAGGGAGAACGCCCGGATTCCCCTCCCGATTTCTCCGAGGAGTTCTACCGGAGCCACGCCCAACGCTACTCGGAGGTAGCCCACCAGTTTATCCAGTCGGTGTATATCCGCTCGTCCCATCCGGCCCTCAAGGGAGACCGTGACCTGCTGAAGCGGCTCAAGGAGCTAGTCCCCGCCGGCAATGGATTGGACGCCGGGTGTGGCGCAGGGGCGCGGGACGTGTACGACTTCTGGCGCAGCGGGTATGACATCTATGGCATTGATGCCATAGACGAGAATATCCAAAAGGCCAGAGAACTCCACCCGGAGATAGCGGACCGGGTCTCGGTAGCCGACCTGCGCTATCCCCTGAGTTTCCCCGACGAGTCCTTTGACTTTGTTATCTGCGACGCCGTCATCCAGCACATCTCACCCAATCACGTGTTTGGAGTCACCCTGCCTGAGCTGGCAAGGGTACTGAAGCACGGCGGCGTGCTCCAGCTTATGTTCAAGAATGGGCA
Source organism: Dehalococcoidia bacterium (assembly GCA_965219725.1). Taxonomy (GTDB): domain Bacteria; phylum Chloroflexota; class Dehalococcoidia; order Lucifugimonadales; family JAGWBF01; genus CBDCOF01. The sequence goes on from CBDCOF010000001.1 coordinate 884,825, forward strand.
CGGGGTGACAACCGTGTATGACCGGGACTACGGTGTAGAGCGGTCGTTCCACCTTTACGACGAACAGGAGTTGCTGGCGGCCTTGGGCTCCTTGGGCTTGGAATTGGTTGAAGCGGAAGCTCCCGACCGGCTTGGCGGCATCATGTTCTTCACCGACCCCAAGCCCGTGGACCACTGCGTCTTTTTCGTTAGAAAGGCATAGCAATTGGGGGTAAGCCGGTCCGTTCCCCTAGATGCTGCCGAATATATCGAGAAACTGGCCCGTCATGTCCCTGGGCGCTCTGGCTGCCAGGAATAGAGCAGCCTCGGCAATCTCCTCCGGGGTGCTCCATTCCGAGTCGCCCTGCGGATCGAACGCCCTGGACATGTCAGTGTCCACCCACCCGGGGTTGATGCCGTTGACTCGAATCCCGTGAGGCCGGAGGGAGCGGGCGAGGGAGGTGGTGTAGCCTAACACCCCCCACTTGGTGGCAGTATAGGGGCCAAAGTCTTCGTCCGCCATCCGGCCCGATGAAGAGCCTATGTTGATAATGATGCCCCGTTTCCTCTCCACCATGTGGGGGACCACCGCGTGGGAGCACAGGAACATTCCCCGCAGGTTGACCCGCATCATCTCGTCCCACTCCTCTATAGTAGTCTTCCACACTGGGGTGTTGTACATGATGAACCCGGCGTTGTTCACCAGGATGTCAATCTGCCCCCAGGCTGCCAGGACTTCCCCCACTGCACGGGAGACCTCATCGTCTTTGGCTACATCGAGATTGATGGGAATGGCCTCGCCTCCCATAGCGATAATCTCTGAGGCCACCTGTTCCCGCCGCTCCCTGGTCCTCCCAGTGACGGCGACTTTGGCCCCCTCCTTGGCAAAGGCCAGGGCTATGTACCTGCCTATTCCCCTGCCGGCCCCGGTGATAAACGCAACCTGACCATCGAGAAGCATAAGCACCTCCTTCAGATAAGTGGATTCTGGCAGACATTCCGATACGCATACAACCTAAATATAGAGTTGAAGACTAGGAAACCCTACCCTTAGCAAAATTATATTCCGTTCCTGTTAGCTTGCCAAGGCATGTAAGTATACGCTCCTCATGTCCACCACCCCTTGAATCACCGCCATACAGGCTCTATTCTTATCCCGAGGCCATCCCTACCCTGGGGATGGTGTATCATCACTATTCACCCCGGAGTCCTCCAGAATAAACAGGAGTGCGCCAGCAGATGTCCGAAGGAAATGTGCCCTGTCATGGAGAAAACCCCCTGTTGCCGCCGGAGGTGGTCTGCTTTGGCATGATTACCCCTGGGGTGGTCCTGGTAGTTGACCGGCTCCCGGAGCACAATACGGGGACATTCGTGAAACAGGTTGCCGAGTTCATTTCCGACGATGCGGCCATTGTCGCTTGCCTGCTCCGGCAATGGAACGTGAGGAGCGGCCTTATCGGGACCGCCCTGGGAGACGACCCCCCTGGCCGAAAGGCGGCGGAGCAGCTGGATGGGCTGGGCATCCTGGGAGAGTTCCGCTTGTCGCAGCATATCACGACCCCCCTGGAGGTAAACGTGTCTGACCCCACAGGCGCGCGGACCTACTTCTGGCAGCGAGACCCCGAGGTGCTGGCAACCCTGGACACCGCCGAATTATCCCTCATGTCCGGCAGCCAACTCCTGTACGTGGACTGGTACGACGGAGACCACATCCTCAGGCCAATGAAGGAAGCCGCCAGGCTGGGAATCCCCGTGTTCCTCAACTTGGAGCATGGACACCAGGACGCGGAGACATTGGCCCGCTACGGCAAGGGCGCCGCCATCTGCCAAGCGGTGACCGACCCTGCCCAGCGGGAAAGCGACGCCCTGGCAGTGGCGCGGAAGCTGCTGGAGGCCGGGGTTGGCACGGCCCTGGTTACGCTGGCGGGAGACGGGTGCCTGGCGGCGCGAGATGGGAAAGTGGTCCGTGCTTGGGCGCCAAAGGTAAAGGTGGTGGACGGGTGCGGGGCCGGGGCCACGTTCTCCGCCGGTCTCATTTACGGCTACCTCAAGGGTTGGGACCTGGAAGGCATGGTGCGATTCGCCGTGGCTGCTGCAACCCTGAAATGCACGGCAGTAGGCCCAATAGCCTTTCGATTGGAGGAGATTGAAAGCCTGGCGGCTGAGGTTACAGTTTGCTTGACTGACCTCTAGGCCCTTGGGTAACTGTTCAGATTTGAGGGGGAAATTTGCTGGACCAATCGTAGGGGCAATCCTCGTGGTTGCCCTGTCCCCTCGGCGCCGGCGTCTCTGCCTGCGTGCATCGCGCAGGCAGGCAAGGGTTGGGCGTCCACAAGGGACGCCCCTACAGGCAGGGGATATTCCCTCAATCCATCTCAGCAAGTCTGAACATTTGCGCCCTTGGATTTCCGATAGCCAGCCGGTTGCTCGTGTGCTACTATGCTGAAGTCATTTCCAGTAGTGAGGTACACATGCCAGAGAGCAGGTCCATCAATAATGAAGGGGTGAAAGTCCACTACCTGGACTGGGGAGGTGACAGCCCGCCGGCGGTGCTCCTCCATCCCTCCAGCTTCTGCGCCGATATATGGGGGCCTGCCGCCCAAGTAATGTCCCCCTTTCTGAGGTGCATCTCCATGGACTTGAGGGGACACGGCGGGAGCAGCCCGCCTCCCGGTCCCTTCTCCTGGGACGACCTGGCCGGCGATCTTGTGGCTTTGCTGGACGCCCTGGACCTCCGTGAATGCCTGGTAGTGGGACACTCCAGGGGAGGCGGGGTGAGCCTTCTGGCTACTGCACGGCGCTTGGAAAGGGTGAAGTCCCTCATGGTCATCGAGCCCAACCTTATAGACCAGATGAATCCCGGCGCATCAAGACGCCGGACCGAATTGGCTGAAAGGGCGCGGCGAAGGCGAAATATATGGCCGGACCGGGAGTCGGTATTCAACAGCTACAAGACCCGGCCCATCCTGGCCCCCTGGAGGGATGACGCCCTGTGGGCATACCTGGTGGGGGGCTTCAAGGACCGGGAGGACGGGCAGGTGGAACTATCTTGCTCCCCCGAGACAGAAGCCCTGTACTACCTGCTGGACACCCCGGAAGATGTCTGGTCAAGGATGGCTGCGTTGAATCTTCCTGTGACCCTCATAGCTGCTCAGGAGAGCGACAGGTTTCGCATGGAAGCCCCTGCCACTCAGAAATTTATCGCTACCACCCCCAACCTGACGGTGAAGACGGTCCCGGGGGGTCATTTCCTGGTCCAGGAAGACCCGGACCGGATCGCAAAGCTGGTCTTGGACTATGCCGTGGAGACCGGCGTAATAGGCCCGTATAGTCTATAAGACCCTGCTATATATCCGGGGCTACATTTTCAGACGGCGCAGGGTGGGCCGCCAGAGGCCGAACCACAGGCAGACCACCAGGAATATGGCTGGGCCGGCGGCTATGGCAACGGGCCAGTTTACCGCCTCAGCCGCCTTGGCCACCGGCCACGCGCCCAGGTAGTGCAGCGCGGGCGCAAACTGCATCACGCTCAGCACCCGGCCCCGGAAGTCCGACGGGACGTTGAGTTGTACCAGGGTGGTTGCCAGGGACCAGAACCAGCCAAAGCTCGCCACTCCAACGAAGAAGATTATGCCGAAGGATGCCCAGTACCAGGGCGTCCAGGAGAACAGGAACATGGTCAGGCAGAAAAACAGGGCCGCCCCCAGCATAAACCAACTCTTTCGCTGAAAGTTCCCCAGTGAAGCCAGGATGATACTCCCGAACAAGGACCCCAGGCCCGCGCTCAGAAGCAACAGGCCGGTGCCGCCGGCGCCCGCCTCCAACACCTCCTTGGCGAAGGCCGGAAGGACCTGACGATGGGCCATCCCGAAGAACCCGAAGGATATGGCTATCACCAGGACCGCAAGCAGCACCTGTGAGGACCAGATACATTGCAGCCCCGCCCAGAGGTCTCCCAGTATTGATGCCCTCCCGGTGGGCTTTTGCTGTGACATCCCCTTGATGAACAGGAAGAACACGATTCCCGATACGTAAAACCCTCCATTGAGGAACAGGGTAGGGCCTATGCCCACCAGTTTGATAACAAATCCTGCCATGCCGGGTCCTATGATCTGACCTGACTGGTTCACCAGGGAATACAGCGCCACGGCGTTCATCATGTCCTTCCGCTGCACAAGGTCCGCAACTACAGCCATGCGGGCAGGCATGTTGAGGGCTTGGACAGTCCCAATGATGGCGACCACGCCGTAGATGTGCCAAATCTCCACCAGGTCGGTTATAGTCAGGACGGCGAGGGTAAATATCAAGAGGCTCACGGCAAGCTGGGTGATTATCAGCAGCTTGAGGCGGTCTATCCGGTCTGCGACTATTCCGCCGAACATGGCGAAGAGCAGGTTTGGGATGCCATACACGAAGAAAACCCTCCCCAGCTGAGAAGCGGAGTCGGTGAGTTCCAACACCAGCCAGCCCAGGATCAGGAACTGCATTCCCATTGCCATAGATTGGGTAACGCCGTTTAGCCAGAACCAACGGAAGTTAGGATAGTGGAGGGCGCTGAATACCGGGAGGCTATTCCCTAACGAAGTAATCTGTGAACGCAATGATGCCATCTAAACCAACTTTTATCTAAAGGACTATATGGAACAAGACACTAATTATATACCCAATCGCTTCAGCCTGCTTTTGAAACTTTGCTGGGCGATTTGAGTGCCTGGCGGGACTGCTCCACATACTCTACCACCCCTTTGATGGACTGGATACATGGAGAAAGCCCCCGGCAGTCCGCTCTTTTGATGTAACTTCAGACTCCAGGGGTGATATAATGCCCATAGGCTTCATCACCGAGTAACCACCGTTCCAAATAGTACGATGGAGGACCGCCCAGTGGCACAGGAGTATGACTACATAATCGTAGGCAGTGGAATCTCCGGCCTCAACATAGCCCTTCTGGCTAGAGAGCACGGCTCGGTCCTTATCCTGACCAAGGGGATGATTGACGACTGCAACACCCGTTATGCCCAGGGCGGTATAGCCGCTGCCGTAGGCGAGGGCGACTCTCCCGGGCTCCACGTCCAGGATACCCTCACGGCAGGGGCCGGACTCTGCGACTCCAAGGCGGTGGAAGTCCTGGCCCAAGAGGGACCCAGAAGCATCGCCGGCCTTATCCAGCAAGGGGTGGAGTTCGACGCCATTCACGGCGAGATTGCCCTGGCTAAAGAGGGGGCGCACAGCGTGCCCCGGGTGCTCCACGCCGGGGGCGACGCTACGGGCCAGCACATCGAGCTTACCCTGGCCCAGTCGGTGCGCGATGCGGGTATCAGGGTGATGGAGCATACCCTGGTGACGAGGATATTAGTAGAGGACGGCGCCCCTTTAGGGATTAAAGTATGCGGAGTGGAGGCCCTAAATTCCCAGACTGGGGAGAGGCATACATTTACGGGCCGGTTCATAGTGTTGGCCTCGGGAGGCGCCGGACAGGTCTATAGCTATACCACCAACCCAGAGGTGGCTACGGGGGACGGGGTGGCCCTGGCCTTCCGAGCCGGCGCGCAAGTCATGGATATGGAGTTCTACCAGTTCCATCCCACCGCCCTTCGCATGGAAGGAGCGCCTACCTTCCTTATCTCCGAGGCCATGAGAGGCGAGGGCGCTACCCTGCGCAACGTTCAGGGCTACCCTTTCATGCAAGACTATGCTCCCCAGGGCGAACTGGCGCCCAGGGACGTGGTAGCCAGGGCTATCGTAGCCGAGATGGACAAGACGGACGCCAACCACGTGCTTCTGGACGTAACCCATCTTTCGGGGGAGAGGGTGAAAAGTCGGTTTCCTACCATCTACCGCTTCTGCCTGGGCTATGGCCTCGACATCACTGAGTCTCCCATCCCCGTAGCCCCCGCCGCCCACTACATGATGGGGGGCGTCAAGACCAACACCTGGGGTGAGACTACCTTGAATGGGCTATACGCGGCGGGCGAGGTGGCTTGCACCGCCGTCCACGGGGCCAACCGGCTGGCCAGCAACTCCCTGCTGGATGCCTTGGTATTCGGCTCAAGGGTAGTGCAGAGCACCCTTGGCCTGGGAGTGGCGGAAGAAGAGGGTGAGAGCCAGGATATAGTGGCGGTCCTGGGGGCCAGGGAGCCACCATCAGATGGGATACTGGCAGGCGGGATACCGGCCCTCAGCCTCTCGGGCCTGCAATCGCTGATGGGGCACAACGTGGGCATGGTCAGGAACAAGGACAGGCTTGAGTACGCGGCCAGGGTCCTCCATCACTGGGAAAAGACCATCCCGCCGCCCCATGACAGGCCCTCTTATGAGTTGTCAAATCTGACGCTTCTGGGCAGGCTGATAGCCGAGGCATCCCTTATCCGCAAGGAGAGCCGGGGCGCTCACTTTCGTGAAGACTTTCCCCGGCCCTCCTCCGACTGGCTAAAGCACGTTGTCCTGGTCAAGTCCTAAATCTGGCTGTACCCGCTCTTCCTGCGCGCCGGGTCAATGCCGATTCCCCTGGCCTCATCTATCCAGCCGAAATCCTTCAGGACTAGCTGGCTATACGTCACCAGGCCCGTAACCTTGTCCAAAGGCTCCGTTGCCAGCAGCAAGGTTGCCTTGGCAGTCATGTCGGGCGACTCACCCCGAGGGTCTTCGGGACCGCTGACCAGGTTGTGGAAGATCGCTCCCTCGGTTGCCACCACCAGCGACGGAGATACGCACGTGACTGAGATGCCGTACTCATATACCTCGGAAGCCAAGCCCTGGGTAAACCGCTCCAGCGCAGCCTTCTCTGCCCCGTAGCAGGTGCCTCCCCTGGCAGGCGCCTCGGGATAGGGGCCACGACCCGGCCCCGTGGCCGCGCCGGAAGAGATGTTGACGATGCTGCCGGTGTTCCTGGGAATCATATCGTCCAGCACCAGCTTGCTGAGGATAAAGGGTGCGTGGAAATTTACCGCCCAGGAACGCATCCACCGGTTGACTGGGAAGTCTTTCACAGGGATGAAGTATGTCAGTGCGGCATTGTTGACCAAAACGTCCACCGGGCCGTAAGTATCCCTTGCAGTCTGGAGCAGCTTCTCGCAATCCTCCTCAAGGGATATGTTTACGGCCACGGCCGTAGCCTCGCCCCCAGCCGACTTGATGTCCCCGACGGTCTTCTCCAGGGAGCCCTCCAAGGGATGGTCTCCCTCCCGCAGGGTGCGCGCCGCGCAGATGACCTTGCTGCCTTCGCTGGCGAACAGCCTTGCAATCTCAGCTCCGATTCCCCGGCTGGCGCCGGTGACCACCGAGACTTTACCATCCAGCTTGCCCATGACTTTCTCCTTTATCGGCGTTGATAGCCACAGTGGATTATACCTCGGATAATCCCGGTGTGCCAGACCTGCGCCGGCTGCTAGATTTCATCAGACGTCTCTTCGTCCCGGGCAGAAGACAGTGCCGGGTCTCCGGCGTCAGGTTGGGTGGCGGAGGCATCTTCGCCCCAAGGAGTTTCGTCAATATAGTTTTTGAACTCCTTTGTTGCCCCACATAGCTTGCATACCCCACCGCTCACCGGACCATCAGGAGACTCAATAATCCAGTGATGGTGACACACCACCCGTTCACTGGGTTCCTCCCAGGGCATAGGTCTGGAAATCTGCTGTACCATCTATTTCAGCCCCCCCTTCTGCGGAAGGGAAATTTAGCATAGGGCTTATACTTTGTCAATGCCATTCCCGGTCAATAATTTCGCTATGCTGCGATGATTCCCTCTGAGAGTACATGTTTCAATTTCAAATGGGGCATTTTTAGCCAACTTACCCTTCCGTAGGATGCCAACCGGGTCCATGCAGCAAAGATTTGTAACTCCCGGTACACTTTCCCCTATGCCAGGCCATTATACAAGTCCTTCCATGTACCTCTATATTCCCCTTTCCCTGCCACCATTCCTCAGTTATACTTGGGGCATGGTTTATGGGCCCGGGACCCCGGCCTTCCCTCATTCACCAAAGCGGGTGATTAAAAGCAAAGCTAGACTATGGGAATGGAGCGTCGGAGAAGAATAAGCGACAGGATAGTGCGCCGCCCACGAGTCCGGGACATGTTGCCGACAGTGGTAAGGAGCACTCCTCTAAGGCATCCCGCTCGCCATCTCACCCCGCCTTTTATTCTATTTTACAGCTTCGCATCTTTGATTATAATAGGTGGCCTGCTCCTCCTGCTCCCCCTCGCCAACAACGGCGATGGAATGACCCCCGTGGACATAGCCTTTTTCACCTCCACATCTGCGGTCACCGTCACCGGCCATACCGTAGTGGACACCCCCACCTACTGGAGCGACTTCGGACATGGGGTAATCTTTGCCCTGATGCTGGTGGGAGGGCTTGGCTTCACCACCCTTGCCACCTTCTTCCTCATTATCCTGGGTCAGAGGATAACCCTGCCCGAGCGGATGATGATGCGCGACTCTATTGGGGTGGACAGGCTGGGCGGGCTGGCGGCGGTGCTGCGCAATATCGTCCTCCTGGTATTGTTCATCTACCTGTCAGGCATGTTGCTGATGTGGTGGCGGCTCAAAGACGTCTTCTCCGATGGTGAAGCGCTGTGGCAGGCTGCCTTCCTCTCCGTATCGTCCTTTAACAACGCCGGCTTCACCATCCTGCCCGACTCCGGCAGCCTGGACCGCTTCTACTTTGACTTGCCCCTGCTCACCTTCTCGGCCATTCTCATTACCCTGGGCGCAATAGGCTGGACCACGATGGTGGATGTATTCCGCCAGAGGCGGTTCTCCAGACTTACCTTGGATACCAAGATGGTAGTCACCGCCAGCATTTTCCTGTGGCTGTTGGGAGCGCTGGTATTCTTCACCGCCGAGTACAATAACGAGAACACTCTGGGGACATCTTCCGTCCTGGACAAAATCTTTCAGTCAGTATTCCACTCCATAAGCGGAAGGACTGCGGGTCTCACCGCCGTGGACTTCAGCCAGGGGACAGACCTTACAATCCTTTTCTATCCCTTCCTCATGTTTGTGGGGGGGGCAGCCGGGTCTATTGCCGGAGGCATCAAGGTAGCCACCCTCGCGGTTATCATTGCCGCCACCATATCCTCTATACGGGGCAGGCCCCAGGCGGAGGCCTTTGGAAGAGAGATACCCCACTTCCAGGTCCACAGGGCGCTTACCATATTTGCCCTGGGCATGACCATGATCTTTATAATATCAATGGTCCTCACCATCACTGAGGACAACATCCCTTTTCTTCAACTGTTCTTCGATACGGTGTCCGCCTTCGGCACCACGGGGCTGTCCACGGGAGTGCCGCCCCTGCTCAGCCTTACGGGTAAAATCCTATTTATGTTAACTATGTTCGTGGGCAGGCTAGGCCCTCTCACCCTGGCCTTGGCCCTAGCGCCACGAGAAGATGCAACAGTATATCGTTTTATCCAGGAAAGAGTTAAAATAGGTTAGGTTGATTCACGGGCCGATGTCAAAAGGCATCCGATACTCAGGTTAAGATAACCTGGAGGATGGTATGAAAAGGCAAGCGGTGGTCATAGGGCTCGGGAGATTCGGCTCTAACGTAGCCGGGGAACTGTACCAGATGGGCCACGATGTGCTGGGTATAGACTTGGACGAAAAGAGCGTCCAGGATATGTTGGGCCGTGTGACCTATGCCGTAAAAGCCGACGCCACCAGCGAGGCGGTCTTGAAAGAATTGGGGGTCTCCAACTTTGACATAGCGGTAGTGGCAATAGGCTCAAACATACAGGCAAATATCCTGGTCACAGTAATACTCAAAGACTTGGGCATACCATTTATTGTCACCCGGGCCATGAACGAGCTTCATGGCAACGCGCTGGAGCGTGTAGGAGCCAACAGGGTTGTGTACCCAGAGCAAGAGATGGGAAGAAGGTTGGCGCATATCGGGTTCGAGCCGGGGGTGTTGGACCACATGGAAGTGGCACCCAACTACGGTATAACTAAGCTGAGGCCATCGGAGCAGGTTGTCAAGCATACCCTGGATGAGGCTGGACTGGCCGGCCCCAGAGATAAATATGGCATCGCTGTACTAGCCATTAGACGGGGCCGGGAATACTTCCTGATACCTTCCAAGGACGAGGAGATAAGGCCGGGGGATATACTCATAGTGGCGGGCAGCAACGAGCATCTTGGGAAGATTCATATCTCAGCCAAAGACCACCCCACCTCAAGAAATGGGTCTGAAGATGACGACCTCCTTCCCAAATAAGAAGTCAGACTGGTCAAGATCAAGAGGGTTATTGAAGCGCTGCGATGAATGCTAAAAGGGTCTTGGTGCCAGTAAAGGGAGATGGAGCCGGCGAAGAGGCCTTTCGTCTGGCCTGTAAGCTGTCCAGGCAGAATAAAGCCAAGCTATATGTACTGTACGTCATCGAAGTAGCTCAGGAGCTGCCCTTGGACGCAGCGGTGGACCCTTCCCAGGGAGAGGACATCCTCAACCGGATCGAGGTACTGGGGCAGGATGAGAAATACCCCGTCGAGGCCGAGTACCTCCAGGCTAGACATGCCGGCCCGGCCATCGTACAAGAGGCCATTGCGAGGAACGCTGAGCTTATAGTCATGGGCATCCCCTACAAAAACCGCTATGGCTCCTTCACCCTTGGGGAAACCGCCTCATATATACTCAAGAACTCTCCCTGCCCCGTAGTACTGTGGAGGGAGCAGCTAAGAGCGTCTTCTTACTCGGGGGTTAGCTCGTAAGAGGGAGCATAGAGAGCACAAGAGGAGACAGGCCAATGCGCGTCCTCATACTGGGGTGTGACCAACTGGGAGCACACCTGGCAGCCGACCTGGCACAAGACGGACACAGGCCCACGGTGATGGACTCCAGTCCCCTCTGCCTGGATTCCCTCGCCCGAGACGGGTTGCAAGTAGAAGCAGTCCTCGCTTCCGAGTCTCTCATGGAAGACCTGCGCAACGTCGGCATGGGTGGCTTGGACGTCTTCATTGCCCTCTCAGAAGATGACAACAAGAACGTCATGGCTGCTCAGATAGCAAGCCATATATTCCATGTGCCCAACGTCATCTGCCGAATCGGAGACCCCGCTCGGGAAAAGTTCTACCGGGAACTGGGTATGAACGTGGTAGCCCCCACGGTGTTGGTCGCAGATACTATCAAAAGGGCCCTGGAAGACATCCATTGAAGATGTTATCCCCAATGCTAAATGTGGAGTGGGCAGCTTGTTGGTCCCAAGCCGCCCACGGCCTGACAGTATCATCCGGTCCAAAAGGTGCATAAGGGATGTACATAGTAATCGTAGGTTGCGGCAATGTGGGGTCCCATCTCACCAGGACCTTGCTGGCAATAGGACACGAGGTCCTGGTCATAGAGAAGGACCCTCAACGATGCAAGTCCATCAGGGATGAACTGGGGGCCCTGGTGCTCCAGGGAGATGGCACCCATGTGCAGGTGCTAAAGGAAGCGGGCACCTCTCGCGCAGATGTGGTGATTGCGGTGACCAGTAGAGATGAGGACAACCTGGCCACGTGTCAGATTTCAAAACACCTCTTTAGAGTACCCAAGACCATAGCCCTGGTAATAGACCCTTCCAACGAGGCCCTTTTCAAGCTCCTGGGTGTAGATACCGCTATCAACAGCACCCATCTCATACTTACTACTATCGAAGAAGAGATACCGGGGCATGCCCTGGTGCACCTGATGGACTTCCGGATTAGAGAACGAGACCGGGCCAATGAAGGCAGCCCTCCGGCGCTCTCCATGAACCCGCATCTGCTGGTCAGCATTAACGTGCCCTCGGACTCCGCCGTGGCGAGGAGGTCCCTGGGCGACATAGACCTGCCCCCCAACAGTTTCGTATCCCTGGTGGTGAAGGCCCAAGGCCCGGTGCTGCCCTCTGATGACTTAATCATTGATCCGGGAGATGATGTACTGGTGGTTACAAGCTCTGAAGAGGAGCAACTTCTCTATGAGACCCTTACAGGAGTGGAGTGATGGCTAAGCGCATCGGCTTTCTAGGCCCTGTGGGCACCTTTTCTGAAGAGGCAGCCCTGCGGTACGCCCCCCAGGACAATCTGGTGCCCTTTCCCAGTATTCCGGCAGTGGCGCAAGCCGTGGCCTCCGGCGCCGTGGAAGAAGGGGTGGTGCCAATCGAGAACAGCCTTGAAGGTTCAGTTACCTACACCCTGGACATTTTGATCCAGGAGGACAGGCTGTCTATAAGGCAGGAGATGGTGATACCCATCGAGCACTGCCTGATGGTGAAGCCGGGGACCCAGACCGAAGGCATCCGGACAGTCTATTCCCATCCCCAGGCGCTTGCCCAGTGCCGGGGCTTCCTGGAGCGCTGCTTTCCCAACGCGGACCTTGTGGCCTCCCTCAGCACTGTAGCAGCCGTAGAGGACATGAAAGCCGATACTACTCCCGCCGCTGCCATCTCTCCCAGGAGAGCATCTGAGTTGCATGGAGTCCACATCCTGTCCGAGGGAATCCAGGACAATTCATCCAACGCGACCCGCTTCGTAGTGCTGGCTGGGGCCGACCACCCTCCTACCGGACGGGACAAGACCTCCCTCTGCTTCTCCTTTCAGGAGGACAAGCCGGGCCTGCTTTACAATGCCATGGGGGAGTTTGCCCGGCGAAACGTAAACCTGGTAAAGGTGGAGTCCCGCCCCACCAAGCAGTCCCTCGGAGAGTACATCTTCCTAATTGATTGCGAGGGACACCGGGAGGACCCCATCGTCAAAGAGGCCATAGACAGCGTGAGGAGGCAGAGTTCTATGCTGAAAATCTTCGGCTCCTACCCCCGGTGGACAGGCCCTAAAGCATCGTGAGGAACTGCTTCACCTCATCAAAGGCGGCGCTGCCCCAGGGCCAATAGCCTTTCCGGGCGGCCAGTCCCACACTGGCGACTGGTCGCGTCCTCGAAGCCAGGAAAGCCTGGACTTTCGCTTTCGCCAGATTATTGGGCCCCTTGTCAAGTTTTTGCTCAATGCACTGGAAGTAATCTTCAATACACGCAACTGCCGGGTCATCAGCTACAGAACGCAGGCAAAGGTCCTCCAACATCTCTGTAATAATCATAGCCATAACTATCGGGCGGCCTCCAGCGGGTAGAAGAGGCCGGGCCGGTACTCCCAGATGAGCACCCTCGAGAGCGAAACATACACTCTTGAAAGCCCCATCAGCGTTTTTGTCCGCATCTCTGATCACACCTACCGAGACTACCCTGTTAAAGCCCGGAGCTCTCACCAGTCCTTGGAGGTTATCCGCCAGCAAGGTTTTGCCACCAATATCCATAATTTGAATTTCCGTGAGGTCGAGATGGCGATTCAGGGCGGAAAAGAAATTCTTATCATCCTTACCCTCTACGATGAGGAGCTTGGTACCTGAAATCACAATATCCATCAACGGAACTCCAAGCCAGTCCTGAGCGTTGCATTGAGCGCTTTCCGGTCATAGGTCACTGCTCTAAGCTCACCCGTCTCCCGGTCAATGCGGTGGAGGCGGAAGTCGTATAGCTCATCCTCCCCAAAAGCCTTGTGGGCCGCCCTGACACACTCCTCGCTGTGGGTGGTAGCGAACACCTGCACGTCGTACTTCCTGGCAAAGGCAGCTATGGCCTTCCACACACTGGGCATGGCGGCGTAGTAGAGGCCGTTCTCGAACTCATCAACCAACACTACACCACCGGGTACGTTGGCTATGGCAAGCCCCATAGTGAGAAGTCGTCCCATGCCGTCACCCATAAGCGGCAGAGGCACCAGCCTGTCCATACCTATATCGCCATGCAATGTGGGACTACCGTTGAGTAGAATCACCGCTAGGCGTTTGAGGCGGGGTTCCACGTGGGTCAGGAGGTCCACAATCTCCTTTTCCCTACCCGATACTTCCAGATTTCCAAAGCGGTCTGCGTCCTCAATGTGGTTGGTTCTTCCACGGGATGGCACAAATACTCCAGCTGGTATGGGAGGCTCCGGCGCACGCATGAATTGCATGTCCGTCCCACTTATTATTGCTTTGGACTCAAACTTATTTCCAAGCTCATCTGCGTAGTGGAAAACTATTGATGGTCCTAATGGTGAATTCCACATAGGACCAGCTTCCTGGCTGGCCTCTCCACTCGGCCTTGGCAATCCAGGGGGGACTAGCTGGCCGGGGAGAATCCGCTGTACGAGGGAGATTTCGTAACTCCGCTCCGACTCGATGTATATACGAAGGGTCTGGGGACTGCCCTCCCAATCTCCCTGGCCCTCTAGGTCTATTTTTACATCCCTGTCGAAATTATAGAACAGGTCCAACATAGGCTCTCGCCTGTCAATGGTTATACTCACCGGCGGTCTATCCATCCCCCGAACCATGTTTACATGGATGCCCAGCTCTGGGTTGTTCCGGCAGTGATGTATCCAGAGGGCTTCCAGCAGGGCCGTCTTGCCCACGTTGTTGGAGCCAACGATTAGGTTCACCCGGTCCAGGGAGTCTATGGTGAAGTCCCGGAAGCACCGGAAGTTTCTGGCAGTAAAAGACCTTAGCATGACAAGCCTCCGCCAGTCAGACCTATAGAATATCCTGTTGAATCATCCCAGAGGGGAGGGTATCAGTCCATCACGGAGCCGCCGGAGACGCTTATGGACAGGCCGGTGATGTAATCGGCCTCGGAGGATGACAGGAAAGCCGCCATCCGGGCGATGTCAGCGCCTAGGGCGACCCGGCCCAGGGGATTGTTCTGGGCGGCCTCCAACGATCTCTGGGCGCGAAACTCCTCCAGGGACTCGCCCTCGGGCACCAGGGCACGGTTGATGTAATCCGTCCGCTCGGTATCCACTCCCCCAGGGCAAATGGCGTTGACATTGATCTTGAAGGGGGCCAGGTCCATGGCCAGGGACTGAGTGAACCCCACCAAGGCAAACTTGGATGCGCAGTAGGCGGCAAAGCGGGCCCTGCCCCGTTTCCCGGCGCTGGAGGAGATGACTATTATCTTGCCTCCCTGGCCCCGGCTTATCATCTCCCTGGAAACCGCCCTGGAGCAGAGGAAGGTCCCCTTGACGTTGACCCTCTGCACCAGATCAAACTCTTCCTCCTCCAGTTCATACACAGGGACCCGGTCCTTCCCAGGCCTGGACCCGGCGTTGTTCACCAGGATGTCTATGTGGCCGAACCTGTCTAACGCCTGGCGCACCATATTGTCCACTTGGCCACTGTTGGAAACATCCGCCACCAGGCCGATAGCCTGCCTGCCGATGGCCTCAATCTCCTGCACCACGGCCTGCATACCGCCCCAGCCCGTAGGGTTGTCGGCATAGGGATTTGCGGCAACGTCGTTTACTATAACGTTGGCCCCCTCCTGGGCCAGCCGGTTGGCGATGGCCCTGCCAATACCCCGTTCGCCGCCGGCGCCCGTAACCAGGGCAACTTTTCCGTTTAGGTCGTACATAATTACTCCTTTCGTTATGTTAATCTATACATTTCCCCATCGTCACTCCTGCGAAAGCAGGAGTCCATCGGACGGATTGGTGGATTCCTGCTTCCGCAGGAATGACGGGTGGGAACTGGGCTGGTATCATATTCCCATCCTGGCCTGTCTATATTTCGATTTCGCTGGCCTCAGCAACCACGTGAATGTCCTTATCGCCCCGCCCGCTAAGGCACACCAGGATGATCTTGTCCTCAGACAACTGGGGGGCCAGTTTGGAAGCATAGTAAATGGCGTGGGCCGGCTCCAGGGCGGGTATGATACCCTCGGTGCGAGAAAGCAGGTGAAAGCCTTCCAGAGCCTCCCTATCGCCCACCGGGAGGTACTCTGCGCGCTCTATGTCCTTCAAGTAGCTATGCTCAGGGCCCACTCCCGGATAGTCCAGTCCCGCCGAAATGCTATGGGTCTCCATTATCTGGCCGTGCCGGTCCTGGAGAAGGTAGGACATGGAGCCGTGGAGCACTCCGGGCGCTCCGGCGCTCAAGGAAGCAGCGTGCTTGTCCTTGTCCAGGCCCTCCCCTCCGGCCTCCACGCCAACAAGCCTCACCCCTTGGTCTTGAATAAAGGGGTAAAAGGTCCCGATGGCATTGCTGCCGCCGCCTACACATGCTATAGCATAGTCGGGCAGCCGCCCCTCGGTCTGTAAAAGCTGGTCGCGGGCTTCTCTGCCGATAACCGACTGAAAGTCCCGCACCATCATGGGGTAAGGGTGGGGGCCTACCGAGCTGCCCAGCAGATAGTGGGTGTTCTCCACGTTGGTTACCCAGTCCCTGATGGCCTCGTTTATGGCATCTTTAAGGGTGCGGCTGCCCGACTCTACCTGTATTACCTCTGCGCCCAGGAGCCTCATGCGGAAAACGTTGAGGGACTGCCGCCTTATATCCTCCGACCCCATATATACGATGCACTGTAGGCCCATCATAGCGCACACCGTAGCCGTAGCCACACCGTGCTGCCCGGCCCCCGTCTCGGCGATGATGCGCTTTTTCCCCATGTGTCTCGCCAGCAATGCCTGGCCCAGGGCGTTGTTAATCTTATGCGCCCCCGTGTGGGCCAGGTCTTCCCGTTTCAGATAAATCTTCGCGCCCCCACAGTGGCGGGTAAGATTGGAGGCAAAGTAGAGGGCGGTAGGTCTGCCTGCGTAGGTGGTGTGAAGGGTCTCAAGCTCCTGACGGAACTCCTGGTCCTCCTTTGCCTGGCTATACGCCTGCTCCAAGTCCTCCAGGGCGGGCATCAGCACCTCGGGGACAAATTTGCCCCCAAATTCCCCAAATCGTCCCCTCTCATCAGGCAAAGTCCTGGCTTCTACCATAGTTCTACCCCCTTAATCCTTAGTCCGTTTCAGCCCCGGTGGAAGGGCCGGTCTGCCGGACAGTTTGAATGAATGCCCTAATCTTGGCTTCATCCTTCATCCCGTTGGTCTCCACGCCGCTGGATACGTCAACCCCCCAGGGGGCTACGGCGTTTATCCCACGCCCCACGTTGTCAGGGGTAAGACCCCCGGCCAACAGGAAGTGGAACCTCCGCTCAGATAAGGCCCTGGCAATATCCCAGTTGAAGCTCTGGCCGGTGCCCCCCTGCAAGCCTTCCACCAAGCGGTCCAGAGTCACCAGGTGCCCCTGCTCATTCAAAGCGGTCATGCTCTCTGCCAGGGACGGCACCGCATCTTCAAGGGCCGATGAGCCGGATACGTGAAGCACCTTTATCACCGGCGCTCCCACCTGCCTACAGTAGTCCAGGGACTCGATGCCGCATAGCTGCACCATATCCAGGCCACAATGCTCCACCATCCTATCCACGTCCCCAGGAGGCTGGTCGGCGAAGAGGCCCACAATTTTAGGAGGCTCTGCCACATTCTCCCGCAGGTGAGAAACTATGCGGAGGGCCTTGTCTTTGTCCAGCCTGCGCCTTCTTTCAGGCACGAACACAAGACCGATGAAGTCAGCCCCGGCTTGAGCGGTTGCTACGGCGTCGGATGGCTCCATTATCCCGCAAATCTTTATCTTGGTCATGCAATACCTCCTCTACCCCCGTCAGGGGACCCCATCACCCTCCACATATCCACTATTAAAGCGGTACGGGGCCGAGAAATGTCTGAGGGGGAACAAGAACCATATTATACTCCATAGGTGCGGACTTTGGGGCAGACTCTCTCTATGCCACTCCCTTCAGGGAGTGGTGAGTGACCTGGTGACTCTATTCTCATGGTAAGCCGTCCCTTCCCCCTTCGATGGGGGAAGGTTAGAGCCTGCCCTGAGCTTGACTCAGGGATGGGGGTGATACCCCCCACCTCAGTCCTCCCCCGCAAAGGGTGGAGGAGGCAGAATTTTCATGGTGATTGCCCATGACCCTGCGAGGCCACGTAGGGGGGTGAAAACGGCGGGCAGCCTCCCAACCGTCGCTCCCGCCCCTCATCCCCTGGATTCCGGCCTGCGCCGGAATGACGGTGAGCGGGGGATGCCGCACCCTTCAGGGTGCGGTGGAGGAACTTGGGGGTGTCTATTTTCATGGTAAAGGCGGGACTGGGGGGCCGGAATGACGTATCAAGTCTGAACGTTTAGATGGAGCCAACCACCTTGTCGTAAGAGCCTTCTTGGGATAAACTTAAAGACGGATTGCAAATGCTTACCTGATTAGGTAAAGCGCA
This sequence comes from Dehalococcoidia bacterium, assembly GCA_965219725.1. Lineage (GTDB taxonomy): Bacteria > Chloroflexota > Dehalococcoidia > Lucifugimonadales > JAGWBF01 > CBDCOF01. The sequence continues at coordinate 902,895 of CBDCOF010000001.1, forward strand.
GGGATGGTATGGAGACTTTATTATTAGCCAAACTTGCCTCGGTAGAGGGCCGGTTCCAGAAAATTGAAGACCTGATGGCGAAGCCCGACGTAGTTTCGGACTATGAGCAGGTACAGGTCTTGGCCAAAGAGCGGGCATCCATTGAAGATATAGTGGATATGTACAGGAAGCACCGCAGGCTCACCAAGGAGCAGAAGGACCTCCATACCATCCTGGAAGAAGGCTCAGAGCCGGAAATCGCCGTTCTAGCCAAGGATGAGCTTGCAGGTCTGGACGTGGAGTTGGAGAAGCTGGAAAAAGCTCTCCACATTGCCATTGTCCCCAGAGACACCAACGATGGCAAAAACGTAATAGTAGAGATACGGGAAGGGGTAGGAGGGCAGGAAGCGGGCCTTTTTGCCGCCGACCTGTACCGCATGTACACCCGCTACGCCCTTCTCAAGAACTGGGACGTGGAGTTACTGGACTCTAGCCCGTCGGAAAAGGGAGGATTCAAGGAGGTCGTTTTCGAGGTACGGGGTAGGGGGGCCTTCAGCCGCCTCAAGTTTGAGCGGGGGGGCCACCGGGTCCAGCGGGTCCCGGTGACCGAGACGGCAGGCCGTATTCATACCTCCACCGCCACCGTTGCCGTGCTGCCGGAAGCGGACGAGGTAGAAGTAGAGATAGACTCCGATGACCTGCGCATTGACATCTTCCACGCCGGGGGCCACGGAGGCCAGAACGTAAACAAGGTTGCTTCCGCAGTGCGCATAGTGCATATCCCTACCGGCACGGTAGCGGTCTGTCAGGACGAGCGGTCCCAGTACAAGAACCGTCAGAGGGCTATGTCAGTCCTCCGGGCGCGTATCTATGAGGCCAAGCAGCGAAAGCAGGAGAATGAGATAGGCGCAGCGCGCCGCGCTCAGGTGGGCAGCGGAGAGCGGGCCGAGAAAATACGGACCTACAACTTCCCCCAGGACAGGATCACCGACCACCGGGTAGGCGCCAACTTCCACGGAATCCAGCAGGCGCTGGATGGAGGTATTGACCACATTGTCGAAGCCCTGGCAGCCATGGAGCAGGCTGAACTGCTTGAGCAGGTCCTGGGCTACCGTAGTCCCGGTCTCTGAGATATAGGGTTATGACCACCTTTAGAGAAGTCATCCTTCAGACCCAGGACACCCTACAGGCAGCCGGCATCCCCGATGCCCGCCTGGAGGCGGAAGTCCTGCTTATCAACATCTTGCAGGTGCCCAGGCACCGCATCTATGCCTTCTTCGAGCAGGAGCTAACATCCCGGCAGGGAGAAGTCCTGGCCCAACTTGTGGAGAGGCGGCTGAAGCGGGAGCCTCTGGCCTATATCCTGGGCCACAAGGAGTTCTTCGGTATTGACCTGGCAGTAAGGCCGGGAGTCCTGATACCCAGGCCTGAGACGGAGCTCCTGGTGGAGCATACCCTGTTCACGGCTATGTCCCACGTAGAGGAATCTGGGGAACTGGTAATCGCTGAGGCCGGCGCCGGCACCGGGGCTATCTCCATCAACCTGGCCATCCACCTGCCTATGGCGAGGATTTACGCCACCGAGTTGCATCCCCAAGCCCTGGCGGTGGCCGAGCACAATATCCACAGGCACAACGTAGCTGACCGGGTGACTCTGCTCCCCGGAGACCTGCTGGAGCCGGTGCCCGAGACGGCCAACATCATAGTGGCTAACCTGCCTTACATATCAAGCGACGCGATAGATGGGCTACAGCCCGAGGTCCTGTGGGAGCCGAGGGAAGCCTTGGACGGCGGCCCCGATGGGCTGGATGTGATACGGCGGCTGATGGAGCAGTCACAGCATAAGCTGAGGGATGGCGGGGTCATCATCCTGGAGATAGACCCCCACCAGGTGCAGCCGATGGAGGACCTGGCCCGGGAGCTTTTCCCGGACGCCTCTATATCCACCGAGCAAGACCTGGCCCATCTGGACCGGATATTCGTGGTAGACCTGAGCAGGGAAGCATACTAGGTCGTGTTGACATTTGGTGTGCAGACAGTTTCAAGCCCCATTGTCATTATGATGAAAATCTGGCCTCCTCCCTCCTTTGCGGGGGAGGATTGAGGTGGGGGGGCGTTTCCCTCGCCCGGGGTATCACAGCTAAAGTGAGCGATGGGGGAGGGGCAGGGAGTGAAGGGAGCATCACCCCCATCCCTGAGTCAAGCTCAGAGCTTGCCCCGTACTTGATACGGGGGCAGGCTCTAACCTTCCCCCATCGAAGGGGGAAAGGACTACTTGAGCTGGCGCTGCCCGTCATTTTCATCCTCGTATCTCGTATGTGGCCCACAGAGGCATGGGTAATTATGATGAAAATAGAGGTGTCAGTCACTCACCGCACCCTGAAGGGTACGGCATCCCCCGCCCACCGTCATTCCCGCGAAAGCGGGAATCCAAGGTCCCACGACATAAGCAGTCGTTGCGAGTCACCCACGCCCCGCCCCTGGACTCCGGCCTTCGCCGGAGTGACAGATGAAGTCAGCGTGAGGGTTGGGCGGGGTGTGAAGGGAGCATCACGAGGGGGAAGGTGGGGTAGGCGCTTTTGAAACCTCCGGGCCACGCGGCCATTTCCCTGGTTATCGGCGGAGCTATTTGGGGAGTCACCAAGTCTCCCTATGCTATGGTCGCCTCAGTCCTCACCGGGACAATGATAGACCTGGACCATCTGGTGGAATACTACCGGTTGTTCGTGAAGGAAGACCGCACCAGGGTTTACTACTTTCTCCACAGCTACGAGTTATTGGTCCCAGCCTTCCTGTCCGGCTATCTATCGGGCTGGGACCCGGTGGTGATGGGGGTCGCTTTCGCCTTCCTGGGGCACCTATTGACCGACCAGTTTGCCAATCCTGTGAGCCCCTTGGCCTACTTCTTCACCTACAGGGCCATAAAGGGATTCCGGCGAGAGGCCATCGTCAAGGTGGAATGGGAAGACCTGCGCAAGGACTTCCTGTCCTTGCCTGCCACCCGGACTATCCTGGGCTTCTTCAGCTCAAAGATGAAGACATCAAAATAGAGCCAAGGCAATCGCTTTGGGATTGGACCACGCCCGTCATTATTAAAATAGGCAGCGCCCAACCCGTCATTCCGGCGTAGGCCGGAATCCAGAGGGGTCTGGGGTGAGTTGGGGTTCAGATGTTTACTCACACACCAGTAATTATCGAAAAGTCCCCTCTTCCTGGAGGGAGTGGGAGAATTAAAGGGCCTGGCACACACCGCCAGGGTATGTGCAAAGTGAGTACAAACGGCGTAAGAGGACGTTTCAGAAGTCCCTTCCACTTCGACGGGGGAAGGTTAGGATGGGGGTGATGGTATCACAGATGGGACTCCCCCTCACCCTCTCCCGCGAGGGGAGAGGGGACTTTGCACATGCCCTGACACACCGCAGTAAGCGTTGACATATACCTGATAGCGGGTATAATGAGGCCAGTTGCTACCAGCCTGGTCCAGGGTCAAGTTGTATCTGAAAGAGGCAGAGATACAAAATATATTTCGGCTCCCAATAACAGGGGCCAACGAGGAGGAAGGCGCATGGCTTATGACATGCTGATCAAGAATGGCCGGATTATTGACGGCTCCGGTATGCCCTCATTCCAAGGGGACGTGGCGGTGAAGAATGGGAAGATAATGGAACTGGGCAAACTCAGCGGCTCCGCCACAAAGGTCATTGATGCCGATGGCTTGGTGGTGTCTCCGGGGTTTGTGGACAACCACTGCCACTACGACGCCCAGGTGACATGGGACCCCATCTGTTCCTTCTCCTGTTACCACGGCGCCACTACAGTGATAATCGGGAACTGCTCTCTGGCTATGGCCCCCATCAGGCCGGGCAAATCAGAGCGGGCATCTGAGTTCCTGTCTTATGTAGAGGCCATACCTATGGATGTTCTGAAGACGGTGGACTTCTCCTGGGAGACCATCCCCCAGTACATGGACACTATTGACAAGCGCTTGGGGGTGAACGTGGGCACCCTGATGGGCCATTCCGCCATCAGGTACTATGTCATGGGTGACGAGTGCCAGGGCCGCGAGGCCACCGGGGATGAGATCGAGCAGATGCGGGGAATAGTCCGCGATGGACTCGAAGCCGGCGCTATAGGTCTCTCAGTCTCCAGGAATAAGGGTCACTTCGACCCTCAGGGTGTCTTGATTCCCGCGCTGTGGGCCTCCGAAGAGGAGATTTTCTCCCTGGCCGGCGTACTCAGGGAGATGGGGACCGGGCTTATCCAAAGCGGCGGCGGGCGGAATGCCGAGCTTGACAGCCGCCTGATGACCAGGCTTGCCGAAGCTACCGGCAGGCAGATTGTATATAACAACCTGGGACAGACGATCAACAAGCCCAACGAGTGGAAAGAGCTTATGGCCCTGGTGGAGGAGAGTACCAGCAAGGGCCTGCGGGCTTATCCCCTCTGCACCCCCAACAGCACCACCCAGCGCTATACCATGAGGAACTGCCAGCTTTTCAGGGGGGTCCCCACCTGGCATCCCATCCTGCTTGCTTCCGACGAGGAGAAGCTGAAGGCCTACAGCGACCCGCAGGTACGCGAGAGGCTGCATGCCGAGACGGTGGACTGGAGTGTTGACATGCCTCAGGCGAACCTGGCCCGGGTGTGGTACGACTACACGTGGGTTGAGGAAACGAAGCTGGAAAAGAACCGGTGGATGAATGGCAAGACCATCCACCAGGTTGCCCAGGAGCAGGGCAAGGGAATCATAGAAGCCTTCATGGATCTGGTGGTGGAAGAGGACCTGGATACGGTCTTCCTTCAGGGCACAGGCAACGTGGACAAAGAGGCCGTGTCCCAGATATTGAACTACCCCAGCGCCATCATAGGACTTTCCGACGGCGGCGCTCACGTACAGTTCCACGGCGGCTATGGCTACAGCACCAGGCTGCTTGGCTACTGGGTGAGGGAGCAGGAGATTATGTCCCTGGAGAAGGCCGTCCGAAGGCTGACCTTTGAGTCCGCTTCCACCTTCGGCATATACGACAGGGGACTGCTCCGGCCCGGAATGGCCGCCGACATAACCGTCTTCGACCCGGACACCGTCAGGCCGTTGCCCGAGGACGTGGTGGAAGACTTCCCCGCCGGCGGGTGGAGAATCCGCGAGTTGGCAGAGGGTGTCAAGTACACCATAGTCAACGGAGAGGTCCTCATCGAGGACAGCAAGCATACCGGGGCGCTGCCGGGCAGGGTGATGCGGAACGCCCTCTACCATGCCAACCACGGCTAGTTTCCATCTTAACCAATAAGACGCAACCAATAGAGGGGGCCTTCATTGGCCCCCTCTCTCAACAGCCCTGACATAGTTAAGCGCCTGTGGAGACGACCGATGGGAAGCTCCGCAGGCGCTTCTATTTTTTACCGGTCCCTTAAACCAGTCCCCTCGTCATTCCAACGGTCCATCCTGTCATTGCTATGAAAATCCAGGTGTTGGGGCACCTACCGCACCCTGAAGGGTGCGGCATCCCTCCACACCGTCATTCCTGCGAAAGCAGGAATCCAGGGGCGGGGCGGTGGACTCCCGCTTTCGCGGGAGTGACGGTGTGGGAGCCAGCCGTCAGCGGCGGAAGTCCACTTTCCTGAAGGACTCTGCGTACTCGTAGTCCGAACCCTCAGCCGACTGCCTGGACCTCTCCCGGATAAACCCTTCTACATCCCGGTCAGGTTTTATCTGGCTGGCATGGCACAGGTATGCCTTTACTTTCGTGTCCATAACGTCCGCGATGTCTATGAACGTATCGGGAACATCGGGCGCCCAAAAGAGGAGCGCCCCGGTCTTGTGGGTATCAAGACCTTCATCCCTGTAAAGCTCGTGGAAGTGGAGGTGGTCTCTGGCGTAGGGAAATGCGGCATCGGCGGCAACCTGTCCCGTAATGCGGTGGTCCCTGTGCCAGTGGGATATGCGGCGGTAAGGGTCGGGGCACAGTATCACGTCAGGCTGGAACTGCCTTATCGCCCGCACAAGCTCCTTGCGAAACTCTCTGGTGTCTTCCAACTCACCATCCGGGTGATGCAGCAACACCACGTCCTTGACCCCAAGGACAGAAGCGGCATCAATCTGCTCCTGCTCTCTGATCTCCGACAGTTGCTCCGGGGTTATCTCAGGGTCCGTTGACCCCTTTCCCCCGTCGGTGCACAGCACATAGAATACCTGTGTCCCCTCTCTTGCCCATTTGGCTACAGTGCCTCCGCACCAACCCTCAGCATCATCGGGATGGGGTATAATCACCAGAGCCCTTTCAGGCGTTTCCACCATATCCTTGCCTCCAGATTCCGGGACTTGTACCTGAGAAAAACACTCTGCTACAATCGAGGCCGGATGTCAAGTCCCCCATCGTAGCTATCCTACATGCTTGTTGCCTGCTTATACGTCTTCCAGAGGGTTTGCTTGTGATAATACGTGATTTTACCTGGGCAGACCTTCCTACTCTCGTAAGATTCATCAATATGGTGAGAAAGGCCTCCGGAGATGGGGGCGCATCCTGGGACTCGAGAAGGGTATGGAGTTTCACTGGTTCGAGGCCCCATTGTCGGGAGGATGAAGCTGGCCTGATTCCGGAACATGGGGAACATGGATGGCAGGTACATTGTAAGGGGCAGCGTTGAAAGGACTTGGGGTAGCCTCGATGTTGTCAGGGGCTACGATGCCCGCCGACACAATCAGCTTCATAGCGTCATCCACCGACATGGAGGTGGGGGTCACCTGGTCTTCACGCATGAAGATCAGAAAGCCCGAGGTGGGGAAGGGTGACGTGGGCATATAGACCGCCAGCAACTGGTTCCCATCCTGGTCAGCCAGCTTGGAAGTTACCAGCCCAAGGGACTTCAGCCCGTGCCCAGGGAAGTCCACAAGCACCACGCTGGTGAACTTGCTCTCAGAGTTAGCGTTGGAAAACACATCGGTGGCCTGGCGGGCAGCCCCGTATATCCCCCTCACCACCGGCACCCTGTCCACCATGCTGTGTCCGACGGCTATAAGACGCCTGCCCAGAACATGGGCGGTTACCAGCCCAATCAGGTAGATGAGGATGACCAGGGCAGCCGCTCCCATCCCCGGCGTGTAACGGTTCAAGGTTTGCTCAAATATGGGCTGCAACAACTGGTCAAAGGAATTGAAGACAAACCTGAAGATAATGAAGGTGATACCCACAGGGATAGTTACCAGCAGTCCGGCCACCAGCGTGGTACGGATGTGCCGGCCTATGCCCCCCAATATTCTCTTTGCAGAGTTCACATCTACCCGCCCGCCACAGGCCGGGTAAGCTCGTCCAGCAGAGAGTTGTAAAGCCTGGAGGTCTCCTCAGCCACCATCTCCCAACCCATTCCTTCCGCGTGTCTCCGGGCTGCCAGGCTCATGCTTCTTTGCAGGCCCTTGCTTGAGAGGATCATCGCCAGAGAATCGGCAAAGGGCTCAGGGCAGCGCCAAGGCAGCAGATAGCCCGTTCGCCCGTGCTGCACCACAGTAGGCAGGCCCCCCACCCTGGAAGCAACCACCGGCGTGCCGCAGGCCAGGGCCTCCAGGGCTGCCAGGCCGAAGCTCTCGTAGTAAGAGGGCACTACACATACATCAGCAGCGTTGTAGTAGATGGGGAGGAGCCTCTGGTCCACCGTCCCCACGAATTCGGTTATGTTCTCTATTCCCAGTTCCTCTGCCAGGCCCTTCAGCCTCTGCACCTCGCTTTCCCGAGCGGGGTCGCCACCCACCACCAGGACTTTCAAGGGGTGGGGGTCCTCTCTTTCCACTATAGCAGCGCTGCGCAAGAGAAGCTCCGTCCCCTTGATGGGCTCTATCCTGCCCACATAGACGATAACCTTCTCACCATTCAAGCCCAGCTTTCTCCGGGCCTCTCCCACGTCCAGCGGCTTGAAAAGAGATAGGTCAACTCCGCATGGCACCACTTCTATGCGCTCGGATGGAGCATCGTAAAGGCGCACCATAGAGTCCTTTTCGTGATGGCTGGAGGCGATGACCAGCGCCCCGGACTCCATCAATTTCTTTTCTACGTCGGACCTGAGGGGGGCCTCCTTCTCCCCGGCCCTGGACTGCATCTTTATCTCCGCCAGGGTGTGGAACGTCACCACGTGGGGCACTCCCCATTCCTCGGAAGCCTTTCTGCCCACCCATCCTGAGAGCCAATAATGGGAGTGTATGGCCTGATATGCAATGCCCTCCTTCCGGCGGAAACTGTAAAGCGCATCGAGGAAGAAGGGCAGATATGAAAACAGGCTATCCAGGGGTGCGTCAGGAGGGCCGCCTTTCAGATGCGCAACCCGGACATTCTCATCCAGTTCTGATAAGCCCTCTTCATGTTCCTGGTGACATCGGGTGAATATATCCACCTTTATTCCCTGGCTTCCCAGGTTTCTGGATAGCTCCTTCACGTACACATTCATCCCTCCGGCCTTTCCCTCTCCGGGAGCGGCCAAAGGGCAGGTATGAAAACAGATTAACGCTACCCTATCTACACTCAACTTCGCCTCACTACCATCTTATAGAGGGTCTTGTTTCTACCGCCAAGGTCATACTTGTATGGCTCAGGCCCCCTGAGGAAGTCGAAGTAGGTCATGCCCTCTTCGATAGCATCCTTCATACAAAGGGCCTTGAGCAGCAGGCCCACGCTGTAATAGCCGTAGTCAGGATCAAAGCCGCTGTTATACAGGAGCCTTGACGTGCCATAGTCGAAGCACATGGCCGATGCTACCCGGTGGCCTTTTATCTCCAGGAAGAATAGTTTGAAGATACCCAGGCCGGCCATCTCCCTGGCAATATTCCGAAAGAACTGTTCCCTTGGGCCTGTGAGGAACCTGTTCTTGTCTTCCTTGCTAAATCTCATCAGGGAGAAGAAGTCGTCCAGGTCCTTTTCGACCTCAGCAGGCTCCGAGCGCTTGTACCAGGAGAACTCTTCTCCAAGGGAGTCCAAGCGCCGCATCTTACGCCTTAGTTCGTGGCGGTCCTTCTTGGAAAGGAGTTGAAGGAAGAGGTCCCAGTTGTCCGGGAGGTCCAAGCCGGGGACCACGTCCTCCTCCTCAATTTCCACCGAGTACCCCAGCTCTCTGGCCAGGCCGGGCAGGTAGGTCAGGGTAGGGGAGTCTTGGGACAGGGAAGAAAGTTCGATAGTCCCCCATTCCTCCCCGTCCAGGTAGCGCAGCAACGAAGGATAAAAGCTGGCCTCGGCCCCTGACGGGACGGGGAAATCGTTATAGTCGAACAAGTCCTGGCTGCCAATGAAGGAAATAGTGCCATTGACCCGCGCCAGGGGAGCGATGCCCTCCACCCTATTGTTGCCCTCAAGGCACAGGAGCAGCATTTCCGCCCTTCCGCCGAATTGCTCCCACCATACTCTCTGCCACTGGGGCGTAATAAACAGAGTATCCACGGGGCAAGTAGCAAGAACCCCTTGCCACTTCTGCTCGATCCCTTCGTAGGAATCGAAGCGGGTTAAACTTACCATATCATCCCCTTCGCAATAAGGCCAGAAACTCACCTCGGCTTGTGCCGCCTTTGCCAAACATCCCCCTGGTAGCGGAAGTCACTATAAGGCTGCCCTTCTTTCTTACACCTCTCATGGACATGCAGAGGTGTTCAGCCTCGATTATCACCCCTGCTCCGTCGGGACTCAGCACCTGGTAGATTGCGTCGGCAAGCTGGCCGGTTATCCGCTCCTGTAACTGTGGACGCCTGGCAGCTACCTCCAGGGCCCTGGCTAACTTGCTGGCCCCCGCTATTTTACCATCCGGCACATAGCCCATGTGGGCATACCCAAAGAAGGGCAGAAGATGGTGCTCGCATATAGAGAAAAAAGGCACATCGCGAATAATCACCACTTCTTCATGCTGCCCCTCTTCTTCAAAGAGGGTATCCAGCGCCGAGGCGGGGTCCACCCCCACCCCGGAGAACAGGTCGGCATACATGCGGGCAACCCGGTCGGGAGTGCCTTTCAAGCCCTCTCTAAGTGGGTCATCACCTATAGCCCTGAGTATGGTGGACACGGCAGACCGGATGGGGTCCTGCTCAACCATCCTCATCACCCTTCCCGGTCCCCCCGGGGTCTCCCTGGGATACCGGCATCATCAGCGCCGCCTCTACCTCTTCTATGTCAGGGTTGACCTCGATGACGTCCGGGGTGGTGGACTGGGCTGCCAGGTCCGGGTCTTTGAGGCCGGTCCCAGTTATTATACATACAACTCGCCCCTTGGCTAGACTCAAACCCTGGCTATGGAGCTTTATCAGCCCGGCAAAGGCAGCAGCTGAGGCAGGCTCGCAGAAAATTCCCTCATGGGAAGCCAGAAGCCGGTAAGCGTTCAGTATCTCCTCATCGCTGACCATCTCGATAGCGCCCCCCGACTCCTCTCTGGCCGCCAGGGCGCCATCCCAACTGGCAGGGTTGCCGATGCGAATGGCCGATGCGATAGTGGTGGGGTTGCTTACTCGATGCCCCCTCACTATAGGAGCGGCCCCCTCTGCCTGAAATCCCATCATCCTGGGGGTCTTGCCAGAGAAGGCCTTGTCCCGGTACTCCACAAACCCCCTCCAGTATGCCGTTATGTTACCCGCGTTACCCACCGGGATAAACACGAAGTCGGGAGCCTCCCCCAGGGAGTCCACAATCTCAAATGCGGCGGTCTTCTGGCCCTCCAACCTGTGGGGATTCACCGAGTTTACCAGAGCCACCGGATGCTTATCGGTGTAGGTGCGCACCAGGGACAGGGCCTGGTCAAAGGAGCCATTGACTGCCACGATCTTGGCCCCGTGGGCCACGGCTTGGGCCAGCTTTCCCCTCGCTATGTTGCCCTTGGGCACTACCACTATCGTAGAAATATTACAGCGGCCACCATAGGCCGCTGCGGACGCACTGGTATTTCCCGTGGAAGCGCACATTATGGCCTGGCTGCCGCCTTCCAGGGCCTTGGCTACCGCCACCACCATACCCCGGTCCTTGAAGGAGCCGGTGGGATTGCATCCTTCCAGTTTGAAGTACAACTCCGCGCATCCCACCTCTTTCCCCAGCCTGGCGGACTTGACCAGGGGAGTATCCCCCTCGCCGAGGGAGACCATAGGGGTGGCATCGTTGACGGGGAGAAACTGCCGGTACTTTCTTAAAACTCCCTCACCCATAGACCATCTTTCACACGCGGGGTATTCACCTTCTGATAGGTTTGCTGGTAGGTTTGCATCCTGGGGGACCGGGCCGAAAACTTGCAGGGCAAGTCTCTTCACTCAGTCCAAGGGCCAGTCTTCTATTCGCACCAGGTTGTTAATTCTTCGTACCACCTCAAGGCGTTCGATACATTTGAGGGACTCCTGCATAGCTTCTTCCCGCGCCGGGTGGGTTGTCACCACGATCTCCGCGGTCTGGGAGGCGTAGTCCGAGTCCTTCTGGATTACTGATGCTATGCTTATGTCCGACTCCCCCAGAATCCTGGCTATCTCAGCCAAGACTCCTGCCCGGTCAGCCACGTTCAGACGGAGGTAGTACCTGCTTATCAGGCTGGACATGGGGACGATAGCAGGGACGGCATTCAGCGCCGACTCGATGGCGGGCGGGCTTCCCGATACCAGATTCCTCCCTATCTCCATAAGGTCGCCTATCACGGCGCTGGTGGTAGGCTCCTGGCCTGCGCCCCTGCCGTGAAACAGCACCCTGCCCACCAGGTCCCCCTCCACTTCCACTGCATTAAACACCCCATCAACCTTGGCCAGCAGGTGCTCATGGGGCACAAAGGCGGGGTGCACCCGTACCTGGATGGCCCCATCTTCCAGTCTGGCTATGGCCAGCAGCTTGATGGCATAGCCCAATTCCTGAGCATAGCGGAAGTCCTGGGCCTGGAGGCGGGAGATGCCTTCTTTATATACGTCACTATCACGGACCCTGGTATGGAAGGCAAGGGTGGCAAGAACGGCCAGCTTGTAAGTGGCATCTATTCCTTCAATATCGTTGGTAGGGTCCGCCTCGGCATATCCCCGGCTCTGGGCCTCTTTCAGAGCGTCGCCAAAGTCTATCCTATCTCTAGCCATGCGGGTAAGGATGTAGTTGGTGGTGCCGTTTATAATTGCGTGGATGGACCTGATGTCGTTAGCCAGCAGGTCTTTCATCAAGGGGCCAATTATGGGGATGCCTCCGCCTACGCTGGCCTCAAAGAGGAGGCTCACCTTGTTGGACTGGGCCAAGGCTGTTAGCTCAGGCCCATGTTTGGCGATAACCTCCTTGTTGGCAGTGACTACGTGCTTGCCCCTGGAAAGGGCTTCACGGATGTATTGGCTGGCAGGGTCCTCCCCTCCCATAACTTCAATTAGCACGTCTACGTGAGGATCGTCCAGTATTTCCCGGGGGTCGGTGGTGAGGAGTCCCAGGGGCACAGAAACGGTCCTGGACCTGGACGTGTCTCTGACCAGGACCTTCTTCAGCCTTACAGGACTGCCTACCCATTTCAGAGCAGACCTATCAGGGTGTAAGATGGCCTGGGCTACACCACTCCCCACTACACCAAGCCCCAAAAGGCCAACGCCGATTTCCTCCGGTGGAGATTTCAATTAAGCCTACCTCTGACTGCCCCCGGGTGGTGAAAATTCTCGTACTTGCTCATTCACGTAGTCATAGAGCTTGCTGTTCCAGTTCAACTCAAACCAGCCCTCGTCGGCTCCCCTCTCCTGCTCTGCACGAAGCCAGCTTATCAGGGCCCGGTCCTTAAGCCTCTCCCTCATGGGGTCTGCGATCTGCCTGTCCTCGGGCCCAGCGGTAACTTTAACGATATAGGTGCCATCGGGTGTGGCGACGGGGTCGCTTATCTCGTTGTGAGGCAGGGGGTCATTCTCCTCATCTCCGAAGAAGAGCTTGTCCAGTTCGGGGAAAGCCCCTTCGGGCACCCAGCCTACATATCCCGATGAGTCGGAGTATATAGTGTCCCTGGATACTCTCCCGGCTACGTCCTCGAAGGGTTCCTCTGCCAGACTTTCCACGGCGAATTCCGTGGCGCTGACCGGGTTGGGGTCGGCGGGATTAATTTCGCCAGGCGAGGGGAGCCTTATCCAATGGACCTCCACCTGCTCACCCAACGCCGGGATTTGCTCGCCCAGCTTTTCCCGGAGCCGCGACATAAATATGCGCTCTTCTATCAGTTCCCTGTAATCGCTGTCGGACAGATGCCTGTCATTCAGGAACCTCACGTAGTTCTCACGGTACTCCCGCTCCACTTCAGGGTCGGATGATCCCTGGACTGCTTCCATGCCTGGACTGAACGTGAGCTTCAGATAGGTTTCAAGATCGTCATCGGTAACTCTAATGCCATATCTGGGAGCGCCCCTGCGGGCCAGCCCCGCCTCGTACATCTCCTGAAGCACCTCAAATGGGGACGTGCCCGCGGCAAAGTTGCCGCCTGACGCCGCGCTGTCCACTTTGAGCATTCGGATGCGTTTCACCAAGTCTCCCTGAGTGTACACCATATCGCCAACCCGCGCGGCGGTCACCTGGTCCGGCGCTACGAAAGCGAGGTAGAACCCGGTAGATGCGACTCCGCCTAGCACCAAGAGCATCACCACACCAACTATCAAGGCCCATTTCCGCCTGCGCCGGGTCCCCGGGTCGTTGGGGCGCTGCATCCGTCTATCGGTAGGCGGAGGCTGGCGTGAGGACTCGGACCCTCGGCCACGCATTCTCCGGTCAGAGGGCTGGTTGGAAGACGAGTTTCTATCTCGCCGAGCGGCCATACTTGCGCCCCCTGGGTCTCACCCGCCGGTACTGTCCAGGACTGTGAAGCGGGAACAAGAAACTAGGGTATTTCATAAAGTCGCTTTGGGCCGCGTGCCAACAGACCGGCCCCACTAAAATACCATGCGGGTCTGCTGGGATGAGGTGAAGGGTATCAATGCGAGGTGCCTGGCCCGCTTAATCGCAACGGAGAGCTCGCGTTGATGTCCGGCACAGACGCCCGTCTTCCTCTTGGGCTCCATCCTGGACCTGTCGGATATGAACCGCCTGAGCCTGCCTGCATCCTTGTAATCTATCTTGATTACCTTATCCACGCAGAAAGGACATGCCTTCCGCCTCGACATGAAGCGCCCCCTGGGACGCCTGCCGCCGGGGCCGGGCCTGCCCCTCCCACGTTGCTGGCCTGTAGTCATAGCTGGACTACCACCTCTCTTCGTATGAATCAGGGCCTAAAATGGGAGATCGTCGGGGTCCATGCCATCGTCCCCGCCTCGTCCCATATCACCACGTCCCATATCCGGCGAGAACCCCTCATCCCTGGACTCCCGTGAACTTAGAAAACGCACATCATTGGCGTTGATCTCGTTTACAAACCTCGTCTGCCCGTCTCGGGTCTCATAGCTGCGGCTCCTGAGCCTTCCTTCGACGAAGACTTTTCGCCCCTTGGCCAAATACTGGTTGCAAGACTCGGCCTGTCTGCCCCAGACCGAAACCCTGAACCACTCCGTCTCATCCCTGCTCTCTCCATCGGCAGTGGTATACCTGTAGTTGGTGGCAACGGAGAAACTCGTTACGGCCTGCCCATTGGGGGTGTACCGCATCTCCGGGTCACTGCCCAGGTTGCCTATTATCATCATTTTGTTCAACGTCATGTTATGGCCTACCTATCCCGAGATTCCTCGGACTGGGATATGTCTGAATCCGCAGGACCGGACTCTTCAGCTTGGGGGGCTACAGGCTCTTCCGCCTCCACTGGGGCTGCCGCATCTTCCGATGGCTCATCCGCCCCATCCGGTTGGAGGTCAACGGGCCCGGGGGTATCCCCTGCCTCAATATCTGCATCAGCCCCGACTGCCTGGGTCTCCGTCGCCACGGCTTGCTCCTCCGCCGGGGCCTCATCAGTCTCAGCCACGGCCTGGGCCTCGGGTTGAGGCTCCCCGGCTTCGGCTGCGGGGGCTTCCTCAGCAACGGCTTCCGCGGCCTGTTCAGGCTCAGGCGGCCGGGGAGGCGGAGGTGGGGGTTCCCCTGTTCTCACCAGGAGGGAACGGATGACGTTCTCTGAGATGGTAAGCTGCCCTTCCAACTCTCGGGGCACCGTGGTCTCAGTGCTGAAGCGGGACAGGAAGTAGTTGCCCTCAAGGAAGCTCTGGCTCCCCTTTCTTATGGGGTATGCCAGCCTTCTCATGCCCCATTGCTCCTCGTGAGTGATGCCTCCGCCATCCTCGGATATAGTTTGTTTGATACGGTCCCAGGCCCCTGATGCTTCCTCCTGGGAGAGGATGGGGCTTAACACGACTATAAGCTCATAATGACGCAAGATATGCTCCGATTCAATTCTAATATGTCTGGTCTGAAGATTATAACACCCTCAAGGGCAAGGCTCAACCAAAGTAAGGCTTTTCAGTTCTCACTCCGGAGTAGCCACGAGGGCTACCCCTACAGGGCGACACACCGTCGTGCGTTGTAGCGGCAATCCATTGGAGCCTGTCTCACAATCCCTGCGCAGCTGCCTCCTCTCCCTTGATGGGAGAGGATTGAGGTGAGGGTGATATGTCCGTTAACCGGAATCGTCGCTCAGAATTCGAGTCTTTGCGGTTCACGCTATCACCCCCATCCTAACCTTCCCCCGTCGAAGGGGGAAGGAACTTCTGAGACACGCTCCTTGTGGTTGCACTTTGGGCTGCTTCAGGAGTCCAGCCCCGGGACCGAGAACCGGGAGGCCATAGCCTCCACTTCCTCACTTATATCCCTCTCCACTCTCTCATCGCCCATGTTGGAGAGGAGCCGGACAATCATCCTTGATATACCCTTGATTTCCGATGTACCCATCCCCCGGCTGGTAACGGCGGGCGTGCCAAGGCGAAGGCCGCTGGTAATCCTGGGAGGCCGGGTATCGTAGGGGATGGCGTTTTTGTTTGCCACAATTCCCACCTTTTCCAGGGCCGCCTCCGCGTCGCTGCCGGTTATGTCAATCGGGGTCAGGTCAACCAGCAAGAGGTGATTGTCGGTGCCACCCGAGACGATGCGCAGCCCCCCCTCGGCCAACTCCTGGGCCATTGTACGGGCATTCTCCACAATCTGCTTCTGGTAGGCGGTGAATTCGGGCCTCATGGCCTCGCCGAAACAGACTGCCTTGGCGGCTATGACGTGCATGAAGGGGCCACCCTGGGAGAAGGGAAAAACAGCCCTGTCCACCTTTTGCCGGAGATCATTAGTGCAAAGTATGAGGCCGCCCCGGGGACCTCGGAGGGTTTTCTGGGTGGTGGTAGTAACCACCTGGGCGTGGGGTAGGCAGGAGGGATGCACGCCGGCGGCTATCAGCCCGGAGATATGGGCCATATCCACCATCAGGATGGCCCCCACCATGTCGGCAATCTCACGAAACCGCCGGAAATCTATGGTGCGCGGGTAGGCGGTATAGCCCGCCACTATGACCTTGGGGGAGTGCTCCTTGGCAAGCCTCTCCACCTCTTCATAGTCTATGGTCTCGGTGTCCCGGCCCACTCCATAGGCAATGAAGTTATAGAGCTTGCCGGAAAAGTTTACCGGGCTGCCATGGGTGAGGTGGCCCCCCTGGTCCAGGCGCATACCCATTATCGTGTCTCCGGGCTCCAGCAGCGCAAAGTAGGCGGCCATGTTGGCCTGGGCGCCGCTGTGAGGCTGTACGTTGGCGTGTTGGGCGCCGAACAGGTCTTTGGCCCTGTCTATAGCCAGTTGCTCTACAACATCCACGTACTGGCAGCCGCCGTAATACCTCCTGCCGGGATAGCCTTCGGCGTACTTGTTGGTCATCACCGTCGCCTGGGCCTCCAACACGGCCTGGCTGGCATAGTTCTCCGAGGCGATGAGGACGATGCTATTGCGTTGACGTTCATTCTCCTTATGGATAGCCTCTGAAACCTGGGGGTCCTGCTGTGCCAGCGCTACCATGACGTATCCTCCCGGCGTCCTTCTGCCTTCTTTACCCTTCCAGGGAAATCTCGCTTTTCATGCTTAATTATACACCGCTTCATATACCGGCACACCCTGAGAGCGGTGCAGGTCGGCAGATGAAACGTATCCGCTGGTCAAGTACGGGCGTAGTTTAATTCCCGCCTGTCTCCCTGTCAACGAGGTGCGCTCCCAATCTGATATTGACAACTATGATTGAAAGGATGATCATTGATTCATAGATGAAGGTTTTCCGCATTATCTGTGACCGGCTTATATCTAAATGAAGATGCCAAGACTTACAGGTGTGTACAAACGAAAGCCCCTTCACTGGACTATCCTTCTGGTGTCCATAGCCATGCTGGCCCTGGGCATCCTGGGTGTGTCAGCGTCGGCGCAAGCACAGGATGCCCAGGGCCAGCGTCGCGTCCTGGTAGGGGAAGTGGACGGGATGATCAATCCCGTAACCGAAAGGTACATCTCACGGGTCATAAGCAAGGGCGAGGAAGAGGGGGCGGAGGTGGTGATTATCAAGTTGAATACCCCCGGCGGCCTCCTCAGTTCCACCAGGAAGATAGTTGAAGACCTGTTGAGCGCCTCGGTGCCAACCTCCGTTTACGTGTTTCCACGAGGGGCCCATGCCGCATCCGCCGGCACGTTTATCACTGCCGCTTCCAATTTCGCCGCCATGTCGCCGGGCACCAATATTGGCGCGGCGGCCCCGGTAAGCTCCGGCGGCGAGGACATTCCCGAAACCCTGAAGAGCAAGGTAGTCCAGGACACCCTGGCGCTCATGCGGTCCATCGCCGATGTACGAGGGCGGAACGCGGAAGCCCTTGAGGACACTGTCACTGAGCCAAGCCCCAAGTCTTATGATGCGGAGGAAGCGGTAAGTCTGAAGGTGGTGGACCTGGTAGCCCAGAACGTGAACGACCTGCTCCTACAGATAGACGGCAGGACAGCAGAGACGGCTTCAGGCACCAGGACCCTGAACACCCGGGGGCTGGCGGTTAAAGAAGTGAACATGAGCCTGATTGAAAGGTTCCTGTTCCTTCTCGCAGACCCCAACATCGCCTTCATCCTGCTGACTGTAGGCGGCCTGGGTATTGTGATCGAGCTATTCAACCCAGGCATCTTAGTTCCCGCCATTGTGGGCATAATCTGCCTCCTGATTGCTTTTGTCAGCCTGGGCAATCTGCCGGTCAACTGGGCCGCCGTGGGGTTTATCCTCTTGGCCGGGATACTGCTGGTAGCCGAATTCTTCGTGGCTGGGTTCGGCGTCCTGGGGATAGGCGCTATTGTTAGCTTCATCTTCGGCGGGCTGCTGCTGTTCTCCAGCTTCGGCGGCCCACCTTCGCCTACTATGCCATCCTTCGGGGTAAGCCTGTGGCTTCTGGGTTCCGTGGCAGGGGTTCTCACCCTGTTTATCTTCTGGTTCTTCAGGACGGTGGTCACGGCGCGGCGAGCCGAGCGGCGAGGGAATCTCCGGGAGCAGGCGCCTTCGCCTCTAATAGGCGCTACGGGAGTTGTGACTACAAACCTCGCCCCCAGGGGGACTGTTCACGTGCAGGACGAGGTGTGGACAGCAATCACTGAGGATGACACTGTTATTGAGTCCGGTGCGTATGTTAGGGTAATAAAGGTGAATGGGAATGTCTTGACAGTAGCTCCAATCACGGATCATGCTGTATGATATAGGTGTGTGAAACGCCATTACCGGAAAGTCGGCGATGGAAAGGCCCCGAGGAACGGGGAGGATTGCTTCGCTTCTATCCTAAATGGCGTGAATCGGCCTAATGGGGTAGACCGGGTCTCTTGCCATCCCTTCGGGGATGAAGCGCGAGACTGCAAAAAATATATGTATTAAGGAGGCCATCATGGCAGTAGGGATTGTGGTGGTCAAGCAGTACGAGAGGATGGTTGTGCTCAAGTGGGGAGTCCACGACCGGACCTCAGGCGCCGGATTCAGAGTTGTCATCCCCGTCGTAGAGACAGGGCGGGTCGTTGACCTGAGGGAGAGAGTCCGGCGGGTGCCAACCCAAAAGTACATCACCAGCGATAACGTGGTGGTGGATATGGACTTCGTTCTCTACTTCAGGGTCATACCGGAGGAGGCCGACAAGGCGGTGCTGAGCGTGGAGAACGTGGAGCAGGCCGTCATAAATACGGCGGTAGCGGACCTCAGGTCTGTTATCGGCGCTACAAGCCTGGCCGCGGCCCTGGCTGAGCGGGAGCGGATAAGGGATACTCTCCAGATGCAGCTAGACGAGGAGACGGGACGCTGGGGGGTGAAGGTAACCCAGGTGGCAATAAATGAGATAGACCCTCCACCTGGCGTCAAAGCGGCAATGGAGCGGGAAAAGTCCGCAGCCGCCATAAAGACCGCCGATATCACCGAGTCCGAGGGCCAGCGCCAGGCCCAGATAAACCGGGCCGAGGGCGAGAAGCAGTCGGCCATCTTGCAGGCCGAGGGCCAAAGGCAGTCGGAGATATTGCAGGCGGAAGGCGACCAGCAGGCGGCGGTCCTCAGGGCACAGGGGTTCAGCAATGCGCTGGACCAGATTTACCAGGTCGCCAACACCGTTGACGCCAAGACCATGAGCCTACAGTATTTCGACACCCTGAAGTCCCTGGGGAACAGCCCATCCACCAAGTTCATCTTCCCCATGGAGTTCACTTCCATGCTCCAGCCCTTCCTTGGCTTGGGGGACGGGAGGAACCAGCAGCAGGCTAACAACGGCTCGTAGCCGGGCCATACCAGGGGAACGGAAGCCAGGGGGCAACGGCCTATAGTAATGGTCCTTGTCCGACCTGTCGCTCGAGGGTCTTTCTATTCTCCATACAGGGCAATCACAGAGACTGCCCCTACAACACCCTGAGGTGTGGTGCCAAGTAGGGGCGATGTCTTGCGGTTGACCTATAGTTTGCCATCCGTCTTGATAATTAAAAGACCCTGCACTATCGCTTATTGCCAATTGCTAGTCCAGTTGTACATCCATATAATGGGAGCTGTTGTCGAGACCATCTAGCGACGTTAATCGGAAGTATACAAGACAACACGTTCCGAAGGCATGGTGGGCAAGCGCGAATACAGCCTTACTCGTTGTAGTTGTAGGGGTTACGCAATTGAAAGCAATTTCGTATCTATGCAAGCTAGTAGTCAAACATCTTTGAATTGAGGACTGCTAGGCGTATTATAGCAGGCGATAGCTAAGGAAGAATGGGATGTGGAGGTAGGGGTGATGACTAAGAAATACCGGGTGCAACTGACGGGAGAGGAGCAACAGGAACTGAAGGCACTGGTTTCCCGAGGGCGGACGGCGGCATACAAGCAGACCCATGCGCGCATCTTGTTGCTGAGCGATGAGGCGCAAGCCGACGGAGGGATGAAGGATGAGGAGATTGCCCGATCCCTGAAAATTGGCAGTGCGACGGTGGAACGGGTACGCCGCCGCTGTGTGGAGGAAGGGGTCGAGGCGGCGCTGGGACGTAGGGAGCAACTTCGCCGGCGTCAGAAGAAACTGGACGGCCAAGGGGAGGCTCACTTGATTGCATTGGCCTGTGGAGAACCGCCGGAAGGCCGGGCCAGTTGGACGCTTAAATTGTTGGCGGGCCGACTGGTGGAATGCGAGATAGTGGACTGCATCAGCAGGGAGACGGTGCGCCAGGCCCTCAAAAAAACGAACTCAAGCCCTGGCTGAAAGAGTGCTGGTGCATCCCGCCGGAAGGGAGCGGGGAGTTTGTGTGCGCCATGGAAGACGTGCTGGAAGTCTACCATCGCTCCTATGAAGACAACGAGGTTCTGGTGTGCCTGGACGAGACCAGCAAACAACAGGTTAGGGAGACTCGCCAGCCGCGTCCGTCATGGCCTGGGGCGGCAGGCTATTATGATTACGAATACGAGCGCAACGGCGTGAGCAACCTGTTCATGTTGTTCGCGCCGTTGGAAGGGTGGCGTCGGGTGGAGGTAACCGACCGGCGTACCAAAGCCGATTGGGCAAGGGTGGTCCGGCAACTGGTGGACGTGGACTACCCGGACAAGGAGCGCATCCTTCTGGTGATGGACAACTTGAACACCCACCATCCGGCCTCGTTGTACGAAGCCTTTGAACCCGCTGAAGCGCGGCGCATCGCCCACCGGTTGGAGGTCCACTACACGCCTAAACATGGGAGTTGGCTAAACATGGCCGAGATTGAGATCGGGGTGATGGCCCGGCAATGCCTGGACCGCCGCATTCCAGACCAAGAAGTCCTGCGCCGGGAGGTAGAAGCATGGCAAGGTCAGCGCAACCGGGACGCGATACGAGTGGACTGGCGCTTCACCACCGAGGACGCGCGCATCAAACTGAAGTCTCTATACCCATCAATCCAACACTGACAGACTACTAGCCGGCAAATACAATTTCATAGCCAACTGGGTAACTCCTATAGGTAATACAATTTCTTCGACAAGCCCAGGGAGTCCCATATTCCCGCTGACATGGGCACTCCCAGTGGCCTTGCTACTGGGAGTGTTCTCATTCACCTCCCACATGCCCGCTACGGCGCAGGAGAAGGATGGGGAAATACACAACCTCTCAGCCACCAGCACGACACCCGGAGAGATCGAGATCACGTGGGATGCGGCCAGCCCGACGCCAACAGACTACCGCGTAGCCTGGGCAAAGAAGGACGAGAAATTCCGGTCCTACACCGACACCGAGTGGAACGCCTTCCCGACAAGCACCTCCTACATCCTTACAGGGATGGAGGAGAGCGTCGAGTACAAGGTAATAGTGCGGTCCCGCTACTTTAAGCCCGGGGGCACCCGCCCGACCAACAGCGGGCCCTGGAGCGATAAGGCCTTCGTCACGGTGGCCTCAACGCAGGTGACGCTCCCGTCCAAGCCAATGGGGCTGATGGCCTTGGCCGCTTTCAACCAGGTCATCCTGTTATGGAACGATCCTCAGGACGACAGCATCACGGGATATCGGGTGCTGAGAGGCACAAACGCCGAGACGCTCGAAGTCATCGAGCAGAACACCGGCACTGCCGACCCGGACTACACGGACATACAGGTCTCGCCGGAGACCAGGTACGTCTATGCTGTT
Source organism: Dehalococcoidia bacterium (assembly GCA_965219725.1). GTDB lineage: Bacteria > Chloroflexota > Dehalococcoidia > Lucifugimonadales > JAGWBF01 > CBDCOF01. The sequence continues at coordinate 924,859 of CBDCOF010000001.1, forward strand.
GAGGCAATCAACTCATCGGGAACGAGTGGGCGCTCCGACACGGCAGGCGTGTCTACTCCGGCCGAGCCCGTGTGGACTGGCGACGAACCCCAGGTGGCCCTTCAGAGTGAGTCGGTTACCCTCGTCAGCACTCTTCGCCAACCTAGGTTACTTGGAATATCAGAGTCCACAACCGTCACTGCCTCACCTCTCACCCTGCTCCAGAAGTTCACCACTGGCAACAACCCAGCCGGCTATAGTCTCGATGGCGTAATGGTGCGACTGACAAGTGTTTCAGATTCGTCCGTACCTATGGTGTCTATACGCCGACTCAATTCCTGCCCGTTCTTGCGCAAGGACAAGAATCTCGCCGTGCTCGACAACCCATCCAACCTTTCTGAAGTCGCCGGGGAACGAAGTACCTTCACCGCTTACTTTACCGCCCCAGAGAGCTTCACCTTGGATCCCAATACTACCTACTGGATAGTATTCGAAGGGACCTCGGAGGATGGGTACTACAGTCCAGTGGGTACCTCCACAGACGAATTCGATAGCGGGGCCGCACCGGGATGGACCTTGGAATCCGGCTGCGGTGTGACCGGAGATGGCAACATGAGGGGCCTAAGATTGTTCAGCGTTACGAATCCGCGATCGGTGTCTGTGCTCGGCAACCCGCTAGAGGAGTAGAGACTCGAAGGTAGCGCGAAAGCCCACACGGAGTAAGGAATCTGAAGCCACGGCTTTGCTTTATGAAAGTCCTCAGTCCAGGGACTTGCCCAGCAGCCTCGGGACCACTATATACCCCTCTTCAGGTATCCCCAGCAGGTCGGTACGGTTGTTGCCGTGAAGCCACACTGTGTAGCCGGCCAGGATGGCGTCGCAGCTGTCGTGGTTGAGGCCGTCCAGGTGTGGGTCCAGGCCGTCTATCATCTGGGAGAGCTTGTCCTTCAAGAATACCAGGCCCTTGGCGCTGTTCTTGGGGGGCATCTTGTCCCCAAAGAGAATTACCTTGGTGGCATAGGGGTATGTTTCCAACACCTGATACCCCTGGTCCGTCAGATACTCATAAAGTTTCCTCCCCCGGTAGATCAGGGGTTTTATGATAGACCGCTTGGTCGTGAAGAAACAACCTATGTGCATCCGCGCCAGTTCCCGCTCGGCTGTGCGGCCCTTCTGGCCCGACGCAGGGGTGCAGGGATGGTCTTCGTCGAGGCAGCATAGGCCCAGGGGGAGGGCTAGGGGAGCATCAATACCTACTATGGAAGGGTTGTGGGACTCAACCAGGGTGAGGAGGTCATCGAAGGTGCTGAACTGTTCCAGGTATTCTATCGTGCCTTGATTATCAAGAAGTGCACACGTGCTGAGTCGTTTGGTGGATGAGCTAAGCGCAATGCCTAAAAACGACAAAAGAGTCCTCCCAGTAAGCATGAAATGCTTCAAAGTAGTGGGGAAGCCGGAGTCTTGGGGTTACAATCCTTGCGGTATTGGATGACGAGCGCCAATAATAGGACTTCGACTATTGATGTGGGAAAGATGCGAGACCTCTCAAGAGACCGAGGTCACCATCTAATAATTTCATCGCTGATGAGTAAGGTTCAAGTTCACCCCGCTCCACCCCCTCAAGAATATTCCTCAAAGTAGCGTCTTCTGCCATCAGGTCTCTCAGCCTGCGGCTGAGTTCCGATTCCACAGTATCCAAGAACTCCCTACCTCTCCGTTCTCCCCGTCGCCTGTCCAGCCGGGAATTGCTTGCCAGAAACTCCCTGTGCTGCTGGATACTGCGGTAGATGCCTTCCACTCCCTCGTTTACATGGGCCTGAGCAGCCATCACCGGAGGAATCCAGTCTCCATGAGAGGCTGCCATCCTGAGCATAGAGGTGATGGCCGTCATCATCTGGTTGGCGCCTTCCCTGTCTGCCTTGTTTACCACGTATATGTCGGCTATCTCCATAAGGCCGGCTTTCAGGGTCTGGATAACATCCCCCGACTCGGGCATGATGGCAACGACGACTGTATCGGCCACACCCATCACACCCAACTCCGTCTGCCCCACGCCCACCGTTTCCACCAGCACCACGTCCTTGCCGGCGGCATCCAGGAGGCGGGCCGCCCTTTGGACTACCCTTGGAAGCCCCCCCGGACTCTCTCGGCTTGCTACGCTCCTTATGAAGACTCCGGGGTCCAGGTAATGGCGCTGCATCCTTATGCGGTCGCCGAGGAAAGCGCCGCCACTGTAGGGACTGGTTGGGTCCACTGCGATAATGCCTACGGAGAGGCCCTCCCCACGAATGGTCTCTGTCAGCCTGTCCACAATGGTACTCTTGCCAACCCCGGGCGGGCCGGTTATTCCTACGCAGTAGGCCCTGCCTGTGTGGGGGTAGGCGTGGGCCATCATGTCGGCTGCCTTCTGGCCGCCTCTTTCTATAATGGAGATAAGCTGTGAGACTGCGCGATGGTCTCCCTCCAGCAGCCTCCTGACCGTTTCGTCCATGGGGAAGGGTCCTCGAGAGTTGAATATTGCCCACCAAATCTATCATCCAATTAGAGTTAAAGTCAAGGAGAAAATAGGGTGCGCCAGGGCAATCTGACTCATCGAAAGGCCAGGGCGTTTCGGTGCTCAGGGCCGGCCCCAAAGCAAGTTATACCGACTCTGAACAGTTACCTTCAGATTGCTTTTTAGATATGTTCAGGGTATCCTTGAAGCGCCGGATATTCAGCCGGCGCTGGACCAGCCGGCCAAATTCATACTTGGAAAAGGAATTAACTATGGCCCAATTGTGGTACGACATATTCTCAACCGAGGTGGGCTGGATAGGCGCTCTGGCAACTCCCAAGGGCCTTCGCAGGCTGACCTTGAAGCCATCGCCCCAAGAGGCCCTGGAGTCTTTGGGACCCGACGCGGCCCGCGCCAGCCAGGAACCTGCCTCCTTGAGCGACATCCGCCGGAGGATCGAGGAGTATCTCCGCGACGAAGGGAATTCCCTGGAGGATATACCCCTGGACCTGGAGGATGCGCCTCCCTTCTTCAAGGCGGCCTGGGAAGCCTGCCGCAAAATACCCCCCGGAGAGACCCGCAGCTACGCATGGCTGGCTGCCGAAGCGGGGAGACCGAGAGCATTCCGGGCAGCGGGCCAGGCCATGGCCCAGAACCGGCTGGCCCTAATCATTCCCTGCCACAGGGTCATAGGCAGCGACGGGGGCCTGCACGGCTATGGCGGCGGCCTGGACAAGAAGGCCCGCCTGCTGGAACTGGAACGACACGACCGATAATGAGACAGACACTCTTGTATGTTGTTGTATCTCACAAACAAACGCCACTGCTCTGAAAATGAGCGCCTTTCAATCTCTTTAATCGAGGAGGAGACCAATGGCTAACCGTGACTTGGCGCTGGAGCACCTTGACAGCTATGTGACCGGCTCTCGAAAGGACTTTGAGAGGATGCTGGGCGACCTGGTGGAAACTCCCACCATCAGCGCCCAGCCTGAACACAAAGACGATATAAGGCGAGGGGCCGAGCTAGCCGCCCAGTACCTCCGCAGCTTTGGGGCATCGGCTGAGATAGTGGAGACAACAGGTAATCCTGTTGTGGTGGGAAAGCTGCTGACGGACCCCGCCAACCCCACTATCACGGTATACAATCATATTGACGTGCAGCCTGCCCAAGAGCCTGAGTGGGTGCGAGACCCATTCTCCTTCCAGATTCAAGGGGACAAATACCTGGGCCGGGGATGCACCGACGACAAGGGGCCTGCCCTGACCGCCCTCTTCGCCGCTCGCTACGCCGTCGAGAATGGGGTGCCCATCAACATCAACTTCATCTGGGAGTTGGAGGAGGAGATGGGCAGCGCCAACTTCGAGCAGTTTATCAAGGGCAAGGTGGACGATTTGAGGACGGACTCGGTGGTGGTCTCAGACACCGTCTGGCTCTCCCGGGAGATGCCTGCCATCCCCTATAGCCTCAGGGGGTTGCAGGGAGCGCTGCTGGGCCTGGAGACGGCGCGAACAGACGCCCACTCCGGCCTAACGGGAGGCGCTGCCCGCAACCCCATCGGCGAGTTATGTCAGGTCATTGACCGGTGCTACGACCCTCGTACCGGCAGGGTGAACATTCCGGGCTTCTACGACGACGTGGTCCCCGCCAGCGAGGAGGAGATGGCCAGCTTCCTCGCATCGGGCTTCAACGTAGAGGAGTTTATGAAGGACAGCGGCCTGCTTAGTATGCGTACCTATGACGCGAGGGATGTCCTGGACAGGATATGGTGCCAGCCCACCTTTGAGGTGCACGGTATCGTCGGCGGCTATGTTGGCCCTGGCATCAAGACAGTGGTGCCTCCCCGTGCCGAAGCCAAAATAAGTATGCGGCTGGTCCCCGGGCAAGACCCCGGTAAGATACTGGCCCTGCTGGAAGCCTTTATAAAGGAAGTCAACCCCGACGTACAGGTGGCCTCGACCAGTTCGTCCCACCCCTACCTGGGCGAGTTCCGGGGTGTCTATGCAGACGCAGCGCGGCGGGCCATCCGGTTCGCCTTTGGCAAAGACCCGGCGTTCATACGAGGCGGCGGCTCCATCGGGGCTGTGCTTACCATGCAGGACTACCTGAAGGCCCCCGTGATGTTCCTGGGCCTTAGCCTGCCGGAGCACGGCTACCACGCTCCCAACGAGTATTACGACTGGGGCCAAGCGTCGGGAGGGATGAAAGCCCTCGTGAAATACTTCAGCGAGGTATCGGTTATTACTGGTCCGTGAGTAAATATCCAAGCCCAGCCCATACCCTCCCGGACTCCGGCTTCCGACCTCCCTACCGTCACTCCGGCGAAGGCCGGAGTCCTTTGCATAACCTGGATTCCGGCGAAGGCCGGAGTCCTTTGCATAACCTGGATTCCGGCGTAGGCCGGAATCCAGGGGCCGGGGGCTGAGGTTCTGGCCTGATTGCCGGCTATTTTTATGGTAATTGCCCATGCCCCTGCGGGCCACATACGAGGATGAAAATGATGGGCGGCCTCCCCACCGGCACTTCCTCGAAAGCCAGAGTCCACCGCCCCACCCCTAGATTCCGGCCTTCGCCGGAATGACGGTTGCCATCTATTTTTAGAATAGTAGTGAGGGAGCCGAAAATTGCAACAAAATAAAAGGTAGCCGGCAAAAAATAGCCGTTCCCTCATCGTGTGCACCTCTGGCGACTGCCTCGCATCTAACTAATATAATTGACTAAACCATCCTGATACAGTGTAGAGATGAGTTATGGATATGTATGGCTTCTCCCTTCCTCCAGATAGAGAACGGGCTGTCCCCTCAGATATGTGGGCAAGAGTATTCTCTTCCACCATGATTAGAAAGCTGCCCGGACGCGGGAAAGGCTTGCTGATTGGGGTGGCCCTGTTGGTCATCGTGGCGCTGGCTGCCTGTGGGCCTGACAGTGCCAAGCCCGACGTTGGCTCAACCCCGGACTCCCAACCCGCTCCCACCGCAGCAACAGAGGACTTGGGAACGACCTCGGGCTTGGACCCGGCCCCAGACTTCCGGTTCACTCTCTACCAGGGCCAGGATGTCCTGGGAGCGAGTGACCTCAGCTTCTCAGAGCTTCAAGGGAAGGCGGTGGTGTTGAACTTCTGGGCTGGGCTGTGTCCCCCATGCCGCGCTGAGATGCCCCATTTCCAGGAGTTCTATAACGAATACAGCGATAGAGTAACCCTGTTCGGCCTTGATGTAGGGCCTTTCACCGGCCTGGGGTCCAGCCAGAACGCTCAAGACCTGCTTAAAGAGCTAAACGTCACCTACCCGGCCGGGTTTACCTCGGATGAGAAGGTTATCAGAGACTACGAGGTCCTGGGGATGCCGGTCACTGTCTTCATTACCGCCGATGGTGAGATATTCCGACACTGGAGCGGCGTCCTGAGCAAGGATAAGCTGGAGGAAATCACCGACGACATGCTCGCTCTCACCAAGGCTTAGAAACTGTCCCAAAGGGCTGAATTGGCGTATCTGGCCGGCGTCGAGACAGCAAGGGGCCCTGGATTCCCGCTTTCGCGGGAATGACGGGTTAGACAACTCTATTTTCACGGGATGCCACACCCTTCAGGGTGTGGTGAGTGACCCGGCACCTCTATTTTCATAGTAATGGAAGTCGTATGAAAAACATATCTCTATCCGTACCGGCTATCCCAAGACTGAACGGGTGGAAGGGCTTCATCCTCCCCGGCCTCGTAGCCGTGCTGGCCCTGGTGGTCGCGGTTATTGGTGCCAAGTTTACCAATGCCACCAGCCCAACAGAAGGGGTTAACGGGCTTGTAGAAGGTCTGTCGGGGAGTTCCCAGGGCTTCCTGCGCGACATAGGTTTCCTGGCGCCCCTGGGCTTCGCCTTCGCCGCCGGTATGGCGTCCTCTGTGAATCCCTGTGGCTTCGCCATGCTCCCCGCTTACCTGGGCCTATATCTGGGCTCCAACGAGAGGGATGGAGAGCGTGCCCATGTCCTCCGTCGCCTGGCCAAGGCCCTGATGGTGGGAGGTGTAGTCACCGGCGGGTTCGCGCTGCTGTATGGTATAGCGGGCGTGATTATCGGAGCCGGAGCAAAGTCGGTAACGGATGTAATTCCATGGCTCGGTCTTGTTATCGGTGTGGTGTTGACCTTTGCAGGCTCGTGGATACTGGGCGGCGGCAAGCTGTACAGCGCGTTAGCAGGACGTGCGGCCTCCCGCATAGGCAATCCCGGGGAGGTAAGCATCCGGGGCTACTTCCTGTTCGGGGTAAGCTATGGCCTTGCATCCCTTAGCTGCACCTTGCCCATCTTCCTGATAGTAGTAGTCACCACTGTGACCGCTTCGGGCATCCTTCCCGCCATCGGCCAATTCCTTATGTATGCCCTGGGCATGGGCCTGGTAATCCTCATCCTGACTGTAGGGATGACTGTATTCAAGGGCGCTATGGTCGGCGCCCTGAGAAAGACCCTTCCCTACATCCAACCCTTCAGCGCAGGACTGATGATAGTAGCCGGGGCATATATCGTGTACTACTGGCTCACCCTTGGGGACCTTGGCAAAGGTCTCTGGTAAAGCCCATTACTGATGGGTGAATATATACTTCAACTCATGGCTTGCCCTTTAGCTCACGTCATCACTATGAGAATCCAGGGTTCAGGTCACCCACCATACCCTGAAGGGCGTGGCATCCCGCCCCACCGTCGTTATTATGAAAATAGCCGGCAACCAGCGCCATCAATGTCATTCCGAGCGAGCGGAGCGAGTCGAGGAATCTAAGGTCCCGCAACTTGGGGAGTCGTTGCGAAGCCACCACCACCCCTGGATTCCGGCCTGCGCCGGAATGACGGTGGGGAGGCAGCCTTCATTTTCATCCCGGTATGTAGCCTTCACAAGGCCATGAGCGATTCCGGCGAAGGCTGGAATCCAAGGGTGGGGTGTGGACTCCCGCTTTCGCGGGAGTGACGAATGATGGGGCCTTGAGTGACGATGAAAGGCTGCCCGCCAAGTGGTCCCTCCCCACTATCCACTGCAAGGGCCCCGGAGCCACCACCCGCCGACCACTGAGAAACAGTTGCGTCGTTTATCGTAACAATAACCTTAATTATTTAGATAAACCTGCATCATACTGATTTACTTCATGTTGACGCACCCTACCATATATCGTATACTACCCCTGTCTTGCCATGGTGCCGTGCATCATCGGCCCGGCATGAGACCCGCAAATACCCGCCCATGTACCATATCGGCGGTGTCTCACTTTGAATTACGGTTACCATCATATCAAGCCCTGCTTATCAGGGTGAAGAGGAGGAATGCTAATGGCATTTGACATGCTCATAAAGAATGGGCGCGTGGTTGATGGCTCAGGCCAGCCATCGTTCTATGCGGATGTGGCGATAAAAGACGGCAAGATAGTGGGGGTTGGCAAATTCAACGAGTCGGCCACCCGGGTCATCAACGCCGATGGCCGGGTAGTGGCCCCCGGATTCATTGACCACCACACCCACTATGACCCCCAGGCTATCTGGGACCCCCTATGCGGCTCCACAGCCCACAACGGGAACACCTCGGTGATAGTGGGCCAGTGCGGGCTGGTCCTGGCCCCGGCGCGGCCCGATGACCGGGACTGGTACATAGGAATGTTCAGCCAGATGGAGAACGTCCCTATGAGCGCTTTGAGGAACGGGATTAACTTCAACTGGGAGTCCATCGGAGACTACCTTGATGCGCTGGGCAACAATCGCGGCGTAAATGCGGGAGCGTTGATAGGCCACTCCGGTGTAAGGCGCTACGTTATGGGAGAGGCTGCCCATGAGCGCGAGGCCACCCCTGAAGAGATTCAAGCCATGAGGCAGGTGGTCCGGGACGGGATGATGGCCGGCGCCGTGGGATTCAGCGTTGGCAACTTCATTGACCAGGGATTCGGCATCTTCGGCATCAACGTTCCATCATCGGTAGCCAACGATGAGGAGCGGTTCGCCCTGGCTGATGTCCTGGGTGAGGTGGGCACCGGAGTGTTCCAGGTGAGCGGCGGCGCGCCCGGTGGCGTATTTGGGCCCGCGTACCATTCTCAGGAGCTGGCCCGCAGGACCGGCCGGCCCGTCATGTACAACCTCATTTCCCAGGAGATAAACCACCCCGATAGGTGGAGGGAGCACCTGCAACTGCTGGAGGAGTCCTTCAAGTCCGGCATCAGGGCCTATGCTTCCAGTCTGTCCGTCTCCGCCGGGCCTATATTCAACCTGAGACTCGGCCTTGACACCGGAGAGGACGAGGACATGATCAGCCCCCGGATCATTTTCCAGGGGATGCCCACCTGGGATACCGTCATGTCCCAGCCGGTCAACGACAGGATGCGGGCCCTCAGAGACACGGAAATCCGCAGGGCGCTGAGCGTAGAGGCAGTGGAGACGGAAGGGGACCACTCCTACCGGATGGGGGCGGCAGGCAGGCAGGCCAGCTTCAACCGGCGCTGGGACCTGGTGCAGGTATTTATGACCAACGAGGTAAGGAACAGGCATCTATCGGGCAAGAGCGTAGAGGAGCTTGCTCAGGAGCAGGGCAAGGGCATAATGGACGCCTTCCTGGACCTGTCCCTGGACGAGAACCTGGAGACCCGATTCCAGGTCATCCAGAGCAACGTAGACGTGGAGTCCCAGAGGCAGATTCTGGGGTCGCCCTACACTGTTATAGGGACCACCGACGGCGGCGCTCGCCCGGACAAGCAGGACCGTTTCGAGTACAGCACCAGGCTGCTGGGTTACTGGGTGCGGGAGAAGCAGATTATGTCCCTGGAGGACGGCGTTTACAGGCTGACGGGCAAGACCGCCCTGATGCACGACCTCCACGACCGCGGGTTTATCTCCCCGGGCAAGGCTGCCGACATAACCATCTTCGACCCGGATACCATTGACTCCAAGCCACGGGTGCCGGCCTTTGACCTCCCCGGCGGCGATTCGATGCAGGTCAAGAGGGGCGCTGTTGGGATAGACTACGTGATCGTCAACGGCGAGGTGCTTATTGACCATGACGAGTACACCGGCGCCACGCCGGGCCATGTCCTCCGAGGCCCCCTGTACCAGGGTAAGCGGTAAGGCACGGCTTGGCCCAAGAGCATTAGGCACCTATTATAGCTAACACGTGGTACGCTGCCTGTGCGGCCCATTTTCAGAAAGGGCTGCACGGGTAGCGTATTCTTATCTTCCGCGATATTTACTCATAGACCCGCAAAGCCGGAGGTAAAAGGAGCATGTCAAGCGACGTAAAGTACCTTTACATGGTAATGATGGACGTGGAACCCGACAAGGAGGAGATTTTTAACCAGCTATACAACGATGAGCACGTTCCCGTGCTGCTGGAGGTGCCCGGGGTCCTGGGCGCCGCCCGCTATGAGACCGCCTCGGAGGGAGTACCCAGGTACGTGGCCGTGTATGAACTTGAAAATCCCGACGTGCCCAATAGCGACGCATGGAGAAAGGCCGCGGACAGCGGTGAGTGGCCCCACAAGGCGAGGCCATTTACAAAGAACCAACGCCGCGTCCTCTACAAGCGCATTGGACCCTAAGGTTATGGTCTATCCCATAACCAGGTAGGACAGTTCGCGTCATTCCCGCGAAAGCGGGAATCCACTACCCGGTACGCTGGACTCCTGCGAAAGCAGGAGTGACGATGGGATGTTTTCGGATAGGCTCCAAGGATATAGTCTATCACCACAAGTCATAGGAGATGGACATGCCCGATTCAGTATCAATGAAGATGGAGACCAATATACCCGTCCCCATGAGGGACGGCGCTACCCTGTATGCCGACATCCACCGCCCCGATGGGGCAGGCCCCTTCCCCACAATCCTCCAGCGCACCCCCTACGACAAGACCGCGCCTATGTCCCGCACTATGATGGACCCCTACAAGGCAGTAAAGGCCGGGTATGCAATGGTCATTCAGGACACCAGGGGGCGCTTTACCTCCGAGGGCGAGTTCTACTGCTTCAGGGACGACGTAAATGACGGCTACGACACCGTAGAGTGGTGCGCCTCCCAGCCCTGGTCCACAGGCAAGGTGGGAATGGTGGGAGGCTCCTATGTGGGAGCTACCCAGTGGCAGGCGGCCAAGTCCTGCCCCCCCCACCTGGCGGCCATCGTGCCCAACGTCACCGCCTCCAACTACCACGAAGGCTGGACCTACCAGGGCGGCGCCTTCGAGTTGGGGTTTAACGTTTCCTGGACGATGGGGAACCTGACCCTGGCTAATTTCCAGGCCATAGCATCCAGGAAGGACCTGGCCCCTGACCGTATGCGGAAGCTGGCCCAGGCAGTGGACTCTATGGAGTCCGCTTTTCTCCACCTGCCCGTCAAAGATTTCCCCCACTTGAAGGACGGCCTGGCTGACTATTTCTATGACTGGATAGCCCATCCCGACTACGACGACTACTGGAAGGGGTTATCCATAGAGGAGCAGCATTCCCGGATTAACGTCCCTGCTTACAATATTGGGGGATGGTACGACATCTTCCTGGGGGGCACTATTCGCAACTACCTGGGGATGAGGGAGAAGGGCGCAACCGACGACGCCCGCAGGGGGCAGAAGCTCCTGATAGGCCCCTGGCAGCACGGCGTCCGAGGCTCCAGCATAGTGGGCAACCAGTATTTTGGCCTGGCGGCGGATGCCATGGCCCTGGACATGGACGGCATCCATCTCCGGTGGTTAGACTACTGGCTCAAGGGAGTGGACAACGGGATTCTGGATGAGCCTCCGGTCAAGATATTCGTCATGGGCGACAACCTCTGGCGGGACGAGAAGGAATGGCCCCTGGCCAGGGCGCAGAATGTCAACTACTATCTCCACAGCCAGGGCAAGGCCAACTCCCGCCACGGCAACGGCACTCTGAGCGCCGAAGCCCCTGGGCAAGAGCCGCCGGACATGTTCCTGTACAACCCGTCGGACCCTGTTCCCACCAGGGGAGGCCCCCTCTGCTGCAACGCCTACTTCATGGCAAACGGAGCCTTTGACCAGCAGGATATAGAGTCCCGGGAGGACGTGCTGGTCTACACGACGCCGCCCCTTCAGCGAGACGTGGAGGTTACAGGCCCCATCACCGTAACCCTCTGGGCAGCCACGTCAGCAAGGGACACCGACTTCACGGCCAAACTGGTGGACGTGTGCGACCACGACTGCGCTCGCAACCTGACCGACGGCATCATCCGGGCGCGGTATCGAGACTCCAGGTCCAGCCCGAGCCTGTTGGAGCCGGGGAGGGCTTATCAATACACCATAGACCTGTGGGCCACCAGCAACGTCTTCAAGGCGGGGCACTGCATAAGGCTGGAAATATCCAGCAGCAACTTCCCCAGGTTCGACCGCAACACCAACACAGGGAACCGTATCGCCGAGGATGCCGACTGCAAGCCCGCAATGCAGACCATCATCCACGACTCGGAGCATCCCTCCCACGTCACCCTGCCCATTGTGCCCAGGTAAGCAACTTAGGGCGTGTCTGAGGCATGAGTGATTATGATAGGGGCGAATGATTTTTGCCCCTATCATCACTTTATGTAAATGTAAGGAGCAACGGCGCTTTCCAATCGGTGAAATACCGGGTCTATGACAGACCTCAGAGTATTGGGGGCAGTATTCTCGAATAACGCCTCCACAACCCCTGTGTCGCTGTAGCCCAGCTTCACGATAGGCTTCACAAGCTGGAACAACTCCTTGGTGGAATCAAAGGTCACGCCATACCCCCGGATGGTCCCTACCAACTCCTCTAAGAGCCTAGTGCCATCGGGGAGGCGAGAGTCTTTCAAGAGCATTCTAACCAGGTAGTCCTCCATGGCATGGTGGGTTATGTCGAGGGCTTGCAGGTCAGGGTCTTCCGGCTCGCCCATTGGGATAACACCCACCGTTATCCACTGGCCCGTCGAGACCTGCTGCACCCTGCTGTTCTGGACCCGAAACTTCCCTGGGCTGATGTTCTCTAATGGCCCACCCAGTAGGTTTACCACTGTTCCTCTTATGGAATCTACCACTTCTTCCCGAGAATTCTCGTCCAAGTCTCGCGCAACTGCAAGCTGGGTCACATTACCACCGCGTATAAGCGCCCCGATAGCGTCCGGTATCCGCCCAACACCTTCGCCTCTCTCCGGGGCCTGGTTCCTGAACTCCAACTCCAGGATTGATCCGTCGCTGCGAGTGCCCTCGGCAGACGCGGGTATTCCCCGCCTTTGAGGCATAGGTTCTATCCTCACGTCGGACAGATAACGGCGCAACAGGGATGAGAAGAAGACCGCATCGGTGATGCCCTCGACCACCAGGGGAAGGGGGGCATTTACTCAACACCTAATGTACTTATAGTTGGACCTGATGTCGTGGCCTATGTCCATAAGCAACTCGGTATCGGGTTGAGAGATGTCCCTCGCGTCCAGGTTTCCGTAGGCGTCTAGGTGCAAGTGATGAAAGACGAGGTCCACATCTCTCTCTTTTGCAACGTCAATAACGTAAGACATGAACTCCCAGCTATGGGTGGTCAGGAATAGCTGGAGTCCCTGCCTCTTGGCAAGCTCAAAGAGGGTCTGGGTCAGGAGTTTCAGGGACTCGGGGTGCTGGTGGGTCTCCGGCTCCTCCACCATCAAGATGGTCCCCTCCAGAAGCATCCCCAGGGCCAGGATATTGAGGGCATACCTCACGCCGTCGCCCAGCCAGTCCACGGCTACCCCGCCCTCGGGCAGCAACGCCACCAGCCGGTTGCGCCCGCCAAAGGGCATGAGGTTAAAGCCGTCCATCTTCAGCTTGTATATATCATTTATCATGTCCCTCAACGCCAGGTCTCGCCGCTTACCCATGACCATTCTGTCCCATAGCATCTCAAGAATAGAGATGCGGATAATGGTTGAGTCCAGCAGGTGGGCTGAGGACATGTACTCTGCGGTTTTTTCTCCAAGTTGGTCAGACAACCACGCCCGTGCGCAATCACGAATAGAGGATCCAATGGAATTGGGAAGCTGATCGAAAACGCTTGGTTTCACCACACCGATAGGTGATTCCAGCGATATTCTATAGCCAAAGTCCGGGGGGCCGACCCTCCATTCTTGTGCCATCGTACATTGAGATTCTCTATCTGAAGGCCGCTCAGCATGGATGTCACCCATGCCTGAGTCTGATAGGCCAGCACGAATTGTAATCAGTTCCTGGTTGTTTAGCAGGTAAGCAAGCTCTCTAAAGTCTTCTCCTCTACCAATACCAATTTTCCGGTCACGCACCTGTTCCAGACCATCCCGGCCCAGGTAATCGTTAGCAGCAAAGGCGTACTTCATCAAGAGCAAGGCATCCAGGACCGTTGACTTGCCGGAGTTGTTGCGGCCCACCAACACGTTCACCTGGGACAGGTTGGATATAGTCCCGGACTTTATCCCCTTGAAGTTCTCTATCTGAAGGCTGCTCAGCATGGATGTCACCTCCGCTCCGGGTGGACTGGTGGGGGCTGGCGTTCACGTCTATTCGGGACTGGCTAGGGCAAGATTACTCAGTCAACGACCTCCCTCATCGCCTTGTCAAAGGCATTGAAGGATGGTGTCCTGCTTACCCCCGGTGGCGCTGGCGGGCAGTGTCACCGGGGGTCATGGAAAATCACTCCCGGATGGGCCGTCCCTGCCTTGACCTCCGGGCGGTGATGTAATATGGTATCATACACAAATAAGAAATGTTCACTCATCTGCATGTACATACTGAGTACAGCCTCTTGGACGGCGTGAGCCGCCTGCATAAGCTGGTGGGCCAGGCATCCGTCCTGGGTATGGATGCCCTGGCTATCACCGACCACGGGTCCCTCTATGGCGTGGTGGAGTTCTATACCCAATGCCAGGAGGCGGGTATAAAGCCCATCATAGGCTGCGAGGTGTACGCAGCCCAGGCCAGCCGCCACGATAAAGTCCCCTCAGAGAGAAGCCCCTTCCACATGACCGTCCTGTCCAGGGATGACACGGGCTACCACAACCTGATGAAGCTGGTCACCCAGGCACACCTGGAAGGCTATTACTACAAGCCCCGGATTGACAAAGCCCTGCTGGAGCAGTACCACGAAGGTCTGGTAGTCCTCTCCGGCTGCCCCACGGCAGAGATTCCGAGGCTCATCACAGAGAACCGCCTTCAGGATGCCAGGGACGCAGCTATGTGGTACAAAGAGCTTCTGGGCAAAGACGGCTTTTTCCTGGAGCTACAGCGCCACGAGCACGTCCCCGAACTGCCGGCCATCAACCAGGCCCTGGTGGAGCTGGGCGGGGAGCTTGACATTCCCCTGGTTGTCACCAACGACAGCCACTATGTCCACAAAGAAGACTCCTCCTTGCAGGACGTGCTTATCTGTATCCATACCAATACCAACGTCCATGATGATAAGCGTCTCAAGATGGAGGACGACTCCTACTATCTCAAGAGCCACCAGGAGATGGCCGACCTCTTCTCTGATTTCCCCGAGGCCGTGAAGAACACCGAGCTAATAGCCGAGATGTGCAATGTGAAGCTGGCTACCGGCGAGCTCCACCTGCCCAGCTATCCCGTGCCCGATGGCTACACCCCCGATGAGTACCTGGCCCGGATTTGCTGGGACGGGTTCAAGAGGCACTACCCCAGGCCCACCCCGGAAGCAGAACAGCGCCTGAGCTACGAATTGGAGGTGATAAGGCAGACCCAGTTTGCCAACTACTTCCTGGTGGTGTGGGACATAATCTCCTTTGTCAGAGACCAGAACATCCTCTTTGGGGTCAGGGGCAGCGCCGCCGCCAGCCTGGCCCTCTACTGCCTGGGCGTCACCGAGGTGGACCCCCTGGCCTACCGCCTGGTCTTCGAGCGTTTCCTCAACATAGAGCGCAAAGAGATGCCCGACATTGACATGGACTTCCAGGACGACCGCCGGGACGAGGTGCTGAACTACGTCACCCGCAAATACGGCACCGATAAGGTAGCCCAGATAATCACTTTCGGCACCCTGGGGGCAAAGGCTTCCTTGCGGGACGTGGGCCGCGCCCTGGGCATGGGCTACGGAGAGGTGGACCGGGTGGCCAAGCTGGTCCCCTTCAAGAGCCGCACCCTGGAGGACGCCATGGCCGCCAGCCCGGAGTTGCGGGAGACCTATCAATCGGATGAGGAAATCCACCATCTGGTGGACACCGCTATGGGACTGGAAGGCACTGTCCATCACGTAAGCACCCACGCCGCCGGAGTGGTCATATCCAGCGAGCCCCTGGCCGAGTACATACCCCTCCAGAGGCCGGTCAGGGGGGACGAGTCCAGCGAGATAGCCATGACCCAGTACGCTATGGAGCCTGTAGCCAAGCTGGGTCTCCTGAAGATGGACTTCCTGGGTCTCACCAGCCTGAGCATCCTGGACAGGGCCGTGAAAATGGTGGAGCAGACCAGGGGGATGAGGATAGACCTGCACCGTCTGCCCCTGGACGACCAGAAGACCTACGAACTTCTGTCTTCAGGGAAGACCACCGACGTATTCCAGCTGGAGAGCGCAGGGATGCAGCGGTACATCAAGGACCTCAAGCCCTCCTCTCTCGGCGACATCGCCGCTATGATCGCTCTCTACCGGCCCGGCCCTATGGAGCACATTGACACTTTCATAAACGCTAAGCACGGACTGGCTCCCATAAAGTATCCCCATCCCAGCCTGGAAGAGTTGCTGGAGGAGACCCACGGTGTCATCGTTTACCAGGACCAGGTGCTCCTCATCCTCCAGGCTTTCGCCGGTTACTCCCTGGGAGAGGCGGATATTGTCAGAAAGGCGATGGGGAAGAAAATCCCCGAGTTGATGCGCCAGGAGCGGGAGCAGTTTATCCAGGGGGCGACGGGCAAGGGGTTTACCAAGGCCCTGGCCGAAGAGGTGTTCAGCCTCATAGAACCCTTCGCAGGCTACGCTTTCAACAAAGCCCACAGCGTAAGCTATGGCCTCATCTCCTACTGGACAGCCTATTTCAAGGCCAACTTCCCCCTTGAGTACATGGCTTCGGTGCTCAACTCCCGCTTGGACCATCCTGACAGGATGGCTGTTGCCATCGGCGAGTGCTTCCGAATGGGGATACCTATCCTCACACCGGATATAAACCGCAGTGGGGTGCTCTTCATCATAGACAAAGACGACAAAGGCAACAATGCTCTGAGGTTCGGCCTATCGGCAATCAAGAACGTGGGAGAGGGCGCCATCCGTCCCTTGATTGAGGCGAGGGATGGGGAAGGCCCCTTTGAGACTATAGACGAGTTCTGTACCCGCGCGGACCTGCGGGGCCTCAACCGCAGGACCCTGGAGAGCATGGTAAAGGTAGGGGCCTTCGACTCTTTGGGAAACCGGGGCGCCATCCTCAACGCAGTGGACCAGGTCCTCTCCATATCCCAGAAAGAGGCCCACAGGAAGGAGACGGGCCAGACCAGCATATTCGACATCCTCACCGATTCGGAGGAGGCAACCCCCGTGGCGGGGGTAGCCCTGAAGGGTGAGGACGCATCCCCCAGGGAGAAGGTAGCCTGGGAGAAGGAGTTGCTTGGGGTATCCCTATCGGAGAACCCCCTGAAGTCCGTTGCTCTGGCCGGCTCTTCAGGGGCCATCACCTCCAGCGACCAGCTAGACGCCGAGATGGACGGACAGAGGGTGAGCGTACTGGGGCAGGTATCCTCCGTTTCCGAGAGGCTGACCAGGGACCAGCGGCCATACCTGATAGTCACCCTGGACCTGGTATATGGGAGCGCAGAGGTGATCGCCTGGCCCGACGCCCTTGAGAAGCTGGGGAAAGACCTGTGGCAGGAAGGCAACCTTCTGCTGGTATCCGGGAGGCTTCGGGTACGGGGCGACGACATGTCGGTGCACTGCGACCAGGCAAAGCTGCACACCGAGGAAGAGCAGCCCCCGGAAGTGAACAGCCAAGCCAAGGCCGCCACCAACGGATCCGTCGAGACCAAGGCTGCTGCCAACGGCTCTGGCCCAAATGAGTCCAACGGTGCCCAGCCCCGCGCTTATGCACAAGGACCCTCTACTACCTCCAACGGTGGACCCGCGAGAAGTATTGCAGAACGCCCCGGAAGCCTACTGATTAGCATAGCGGAGTCCGAGGATGCGGAAGAAGACGCCCATCTGCTCAGGGAGGCTGTGCGCACCCTGCTGGACTATCAGGGGAGCGACCGGGTGCAGCTGGAGATTCACACCAAGGGCAAGCTGGTACTGATGGACTTGCCCATGGTTACCACATCCTACTGCCCTGAGCTACACAGCCGCATCGAGGAGTTGCTGGGCTCAGGCTCAGTGAGAGTGGTGGAATACGGGGCCAACGGCATTGCATGAACCGGCGCTTCACCACAGTCTTAATGGACAGGACATTGGAGGACAGGACCTAGTCCTCTCCCACAACATCGGTACGCTCCCGACAAGGCCATAGCGCGCATCTCTCCTCACGCTCAAGAATCAGGGCTTCCAGCAAGACCTACATTCATGTCACTCCAATTGGCTGTGCGTAATGTTACATGCTATACTGGAATCCCATAACCATAAGGGAGTAAGTTGTGAAGTGGATGTTAAGCCTCAGAGGTTTGAAGCTAACAAGAGCATTTGACGACAAAAAAGCTGCCGTCATGTCGAATACATGCAAATTTTGGGACTGCGACAATTCGGTCGATGCGGGCCACTTCTACTGCTACACCCACCATCAGGACTACCAAAACGGCAGGGTGGACGAGTGTTCTGAATGCGGCCGCAGCAAATATGTCCAATACCCCCTATGCTTTGAGTGCCACGACAAGCAACAAGAAGCGGCGGCCATGTCGAACAAATGCAAATTCTGGGACTGCGACAATTTGATCCGTGCAGGCCACTTCTACTGCTACCGCCACTATCAGGACTACCGAAATGGCGGGGTGGACGAGTGTTCTGAATGCGGCCGCGGCAAAGATTCCCAGTACGACCTATGTTTGGAGTGCTTCAACAAGCAACCCAGCTACCGGCGAGAGTATTCCGACGCCTGGGAGGAAGGTGATGCCAAGGCAACGAAGGAGTTCTACGTCTACATCCTCAAGCTAGACGGCGGCAAGTTTTATGCTGGCCAGACTCGTGAGATTCGCGAACGTCTGATGGAGCACCGTGACGGAACAACGATGTCTACCGCCGGCAAGAATCCAAAACTTGTCTGGTTCACCACCGTTTCAACACGCGACCAGGCGACAGAATTAGAGGTCGAGTTGAAAAGGCTCTGCGATAAGAACCCACGTGAGATTCGACGTCGTGTCCGCCGATTCCAGGACATTGTAACCGATCTCGATTCCACGTAGGCGATGCTATTCGGCACTTTGAAAATTCGGTATCTCTATCATGTCCCGCTCCCCAGCCCCTCCACCGATCCCACACACCTCGACGAACATCTGCAAGCAGAACGGGCACGAGAACCCCACTGTGTCTGCGCTCGTCTCCGGGCAAGGCCCGCTCCCTGCGGATGCGGTTAACCCAAGCGCCGAGGGACCGGGAGGGAGGGACATCCATTCCTTGGGACTCTTTAGCTCCCTCATTTAGTAAGGATGGCATAGTAAATGCCTTAGAGCCTTTCCAGGGCTGTTTAATTGCCACATGCCGCACCCTTCAGGGTGCGGCATGTGGTATGATGGGTACGGTCCTTGTTATCCTATCCAAGAATGTCCTAGTCGGGGGGTGTCAGCTTGGAGGTGCCCGCCCAGCCGGCCTCGGATATGTCCACAGTGACACCATCGGGGGCTGCGTACTTGAACTCGTGGTTGCCGCCGCGAGCGCCACTTGGGCCCATCGAAAGAGCCTTGTTTATGTCATCCCTGGGACTGATGCCTGCCGCCTCCATCTTTTCCTTGATCTCTTCCAGGTCTTCCACGTGAAAGCCGATGTGATGAAGGCCGCTGTAGTCCATGCCCTTTTCAGCGCCGGCCACGTCATTGTTCTTGAAGTCCAGGATAGCGAGATTGATGTCGCCATCGCTGAGGAAATAGCCCGAGACGGTGCCGCTGCTGACCATCCCCACTTCTTTCAGGCCAAATACCTCGGTGTAGAAATTCTTGGTCTTCTCCGCGTCCTGGGTTGCTATGGCTATGTGCTTAATCTTTGGCATTTACGTTTCCTCCTCCTGTTGGTTATGGTTCGCTCTTAACGATACCACTTTCCCAGTTAGTATGCCATCCTCCCAACACTTTAATCGTCCTCGAAGAACTTGCGTGGGTTGTCCACCATTATCTTGTTAATATCATCGTCGGTGGCCCCTATCTCCTTCAGCCGGGGCAGCACATTGCGGCTGATGAAGGTGTAGCCCTCCGGGTTGGCCCTGCGGCGGTCCTCCTGTCCCTCGCTGGTGCGCTGGTTCTTGGGGACCATGTAGTCATGGGAGAGCATAATCCGGTCCACGTACCCAGCGTCAATGAGTTTTTTGACCACCTCTGTGCGCTGCTCCCAGTTGGGGGTGTTGTTCCTCCCGCCGGGGTAACGGTCCAGTCCTATCCAGACCCCCTGCCGGAGCATCCCAATCAAGTAGTCCACATCGGTGTCATCGTTGCTGTGGCCTATGTAAACCCTGTTCAGGTCCACGCCCTCTTCATCCAGGATACGGATTTGCTGCTCTCCCACCCGGTCCGGCGACCAGGTATGGGTGGAGATTCGGACACCGGTGTGTTTCTGGGTCCGAGCGGCGGCGCGAAGGACGACCTCTTCCCGGTCAGTTACTCCTCCCCTGTCACTGGCAACCTTGATAATGCCGGCCTTGATGCCTGTCCCCTCAATACCCTCCTCGATCTCCCTGATGTATAGGGGAGCGATGTCGTTGGGGGTAACATTCCAGAAGACCCGGGGGACCACCAGGTGGTTGCCAGTAGCTGGGATTATGTGGACTCCCGTCCTCCGGGATACCTCTTCCATCACCCGGATGTCCCGCCCCAGGTCAATGGTAGTCACGTCTATAATCGCCCTGACCCCCTCATCATAAGCTGCTTTGAGTTCCGTAGTAGCATCATCAATGATACCCTGGCGGTCCAGGAACTCAGGAAAGGTCTGCTGGATTCCGGCGGAGCTTATCAGTACGTGCTCATGGCTCAGGGTAAAGCCCAGGTCGGATGTATCCACCGGGCCGAGAACGGTGTTTACCGTTGCCATAATCGCAACCTCCTCGTTAATTCTTCAATCATCTTACCATGAAAATAGATGCCCACCGTCATTCCGGCGTAGGCCGGAATCCAGGGGTGGGGGGTGGACTCCCGCTTTCGCGGGAGTGACGGTTGGGATGCCGTCCCATTTTCATCTTCGTATGTGGCCCGGAGGGCCATGGGCAATTATTATGAAAATACCCAGCAACCATCGCCGTCATTGTCATACCGGGGAAGCGGCCTACCACAATGTCATTCCGAGCGAGCGGAGCGAGTCGAGGAATCTAAGGTCTTGGACTTCGGCATTGCGGCGAAGTCCCCCACACCCCCACCCCTGGATTCCGGCCTACGCCGGAATGACGGTTATGCGAAGGGTCTCAGAAAGTGGGAGTGACGGTTGGGAGGTCAGGGCAATTATTACGTCAATTCCCCGCTAGGAGCTGACCGGCGGCAGAAGCCCCAATATCTGACGCGCCTGGGCGGGAGTAGCCGGCTCCCTGCCGTGGAAGCGGGCCAGGGTTACTGCCCACTCGATAAACTCGGCGCTGGACCTTGGCTGGGCGTTGTTGGGGAGACGTGGGCTGTCCTCAAAACCCACCCTCAAATGTGCCCCAGTAGCTATAGCCAGCGCCCCTATGGTAAATGTATGAGGGCCGCTGCTGTGGGCGATCCAGGTAGCATTGGGGTAGAATTCCCGGATGGTATCAGTAATGAAGAAATAGACCCTCGGAGTCCCGGGCAAGGTCTGGCGTCCACTGCCCCAGTCGCCCCCCGGCTCCACCAGAAAGTAGTGGGTGTCTTTTATAGACCCCTCTTGCATCAGGGTTATGGCGTTATTCAGCATCCCCCCGTTGTGCACGGCGGGTTCGGGGAAGGTGCCCCGGCTGTAGCAGGCATCCAGGGTCGCCCGAATATCCTCATAGCTGTTGGGGGTAATGACGGTATGTCGCTGCTCGGTGGCGCTGTCAACCGGCCAGCCGATTCCATACCCCAGGTTGAGGGATACCATCTCCACCGGGTGGGGGGTCTCATTCAGGTATCGGGTCACGGCCTCTACGGGTACTCCGTCCCGGCGGGCGGTGGTATGGTTCAGCACCAGGTCGCATCGTTCCCGTATCAGGCGGTCCGTCTCGGCATACCACTCGGGGTCATAGCTCACGCCGCCATCGGGGGTGCGCGCGTGGAAGTGGACAATGGAAGCGCCTGCGTTGTAGCAGCGCACGGCCTCCTCTGCCACCTCCTGGGGTGTCCAGGGCACGTTGGGGTTCTCCTCCCGTCCCCGGCCACCATTCAGACAGCCTTTGATGATGATAGTGTCCATGAGTCTCCTTTCTGCTGGCAGTGGAGTTAGTATACACTTCCTCCCTTCCACTGGAAATAGTCACCCAATTCTGCGATGATGATAGGGACAGGGGAAAGAGGATACTGAAACTCTAATCAAATGAGGAGGTAATCATGGCACCGCCAAGAGTGATCAACCAGGAAAGCGTCACCCCATCCCAGGGAGCGCCCGGAGTCTCAGTTGCCAGGATAGTAACCGAGGAGACCGGGGCCACCGAGCTGTCCACCGGCATTACCACCTTCAACTCCGGGACCTCCAACACCACCCACTACCACAACTCCGAGGAGTCGGTCATAGTGATTGAGGGAGAAGGCATCCTGTTGCTGAACGGGGAAGAGCACCACCTGAAGCAGTACGACGCGGCCTTTGTGACCCCCGGAGATCATCACAGGTTCATCAACACCGGCGACAAGCCCTTCAAGATTTGCTGGGCCTACGCCACCGTCCACGTCACCCGCACCCTTGTGGAAGACGGGTAAGGGCTACGCCGGGAGTAATGGGGACCATTTCACTGTCATTAAAATGAAGATAACGAGCGCCGGATACCCCACCGCACCCTGAAGGGTGCGGCATCCTATGAAAGTAAATCCGCCCGGCACCGTCATTCCGGCGTAGGCCGGGATCCAGGGGGGTGGTGGGGGTGACTTCGCAACGACTACTTACGTCGTGGAACCCTGGATTCCCGCGAAAGCGGGAATGACGGCGCTGGGCACTACCCATTTTCATAATAATTGCCCATGCCCTTGAAGGCTATGCAAGGGGATGAAAACGGCGGTTGGCCTCTCTACCGTGATGCTCCCTTCACGCCCTTCCCATCCCCCACGCTCACTTTATCTGTCACTCCCGCGAAAGCGGGAGTCCACCGCCCCACCCCTGGATTCCGGCCTGCGCCGGAATGACGGTGGGCATGGCATCTATTTTCATGGTAGTGACCTGTTGGGTGAGGCGTCAGGTCTGGAAACACGCCCTAGTCCTTGACGGGGAACCAGTCTTCCTTCCAGGGCCAATCGCCCTCGTCGGACTCAAAGGCCGGCAGACCCCGCTCCACCCGGTCCCTGTAGGGGCTGGTTATAGACTCGCGGTAGGGGTAAATGCCGCCCTCATATACCGAGGAGCCTAGCTTGAAGTGCTTGGCTTCCTCCATAGTCTCGATGAATGGGGCGTCTATGTCATAGAGGCTGTCCGCCTTGGGCCTCGGCCCCGCCTTGGAGACGTGTCCATACAGGGTCCTGCCAATGATCTCCTCGGCCATCCACACACACTCTATCAGCTTGTCCATGTCCACGCCAGTCTCGATACCCATATCCTGCATCATGTGGAGCAGGTCCTCGCTGGGGGCCATGCCTGTAGCCCGGCCGTTGCCGCAGTAGGGGCAGCCTCCGAAGCCGCCTATAGTACCCTCAAGGTGCAAGCTGTCCTCAGGACCAAGGACCCGCAGGGCCGCATAAGCTGAGGCTATAGCCATATTGCGGCCGTTGTGGAGGTGGAGCCGGAAGTCCTTTATCTCAGGCCACCTCTCCTTCACCCTAGCCACGCTTTCTTCCACCTTGTCGGGCCTGCACCAGCTCATGGGGTCTCCCATGCTCACACTCACCACCTTGATCCCCGCTTCGTCCCAGAGCCGGTGCTCCTTCTCCAACATGATCATAAGGTTATCCACGGAGAAGTCCCCCAGGAAGTTGGACCCCCAGCTTGCATTGGTGCCTATCCCGGCCTCTTTGACGTTTCTCTCCTGGGCCTGGGCCACGATCTGAGGCCAGCGCTCCACCTCCTGCATCTGGGACCGATTGGTGTTGCGCCGGGCGAAGACATCGCACATGTGGCAGGACAGCCTGGGCCAACGCTCCTGCTCGATGGTGAGAGGAGGTGAATACTGCTTGGCCCGCTCCACTCCGCGAGCGTTAAGGGCCAGGGCGGTATAGGTTACGCCCGGCCTGGGGGTGAACCTGGTAACAATTTCGTCTATCCGGGCCATCTGGGGTGTCCACTTGGGACTGACAAAAGAGCCGACTGCTATGTTTTTAAGGCCTGTCTCGGAGAGAGCATCCAGCAGCCTTATCTTGTCATCAACGGATATTTCGGCATCCTCAATCTGCATCCCCTCCCGCATCCCCTCTTCCTTGTACTCTACCTTGGGCCACCTGCTCACGGCGTTCCCTCCTCATCATTTTGCAACGTTCTTACAGCATTGCAACGAAGCGCTTCATATAACGTCGGTCTGGGCGGATTGTAATTCCTTGGTTTGGGGGCTGTCAACGACGCCGGCTTTCCGGCACCCGTGCCTTACGCTGAGCGCCCCCGTCGTTCCGGCCGCTTATTCTGTCATTCCGGCGTAGTCCGGAATCCAGGGGCGGTGGCGTTGGAGACTTCGCAACGACTCCCTATCTCGCGGGACTCTGGATTCCCGCTTTCGCGGGAATGACGGCAGCCTCTCCACCGTCATTCCGGCGTAGGCCGGAATCCAGGGGCTAAGGGCTGGGTTTCCAGCCTGAGAACTGCCTATTTTCATGGTAATTACCCATGCCCCTTACGGGCCACATACGAGGATGAAAGTGGCGGTTGGCTTCTCTACCGTCACTCCCGCGAAAGCGGGAGTCCACCGCCCCACCTCTGGATTCCGGCCTTCGCCGGAATGACGGTGGGCATCTATTTTCATGGCAATTGCCCATGTCCCTGAGAGCCACATACGATGATGAAAATGGTAGGCTTCCCCACCGTCACTCCCACGAAAGGGGGAATCCACCTCCCACCCCTGGATTCCGGCCTGCGCCGGAATGACGGTGGGTGGGGGATGCCGTACCCTGAAGGGTGCGGTGGGGGAACCTGGCACTGCCTATTTTCACAATAATGACGGTGGGTGGGTGAATTCGGGGCAGTGGATGAGGGCTCAGAAAGTGTCCCTGGTCTCAGACAGCCTCTGGCGGTACTCCTGGGGTATGTCCCGCATCCTCAGCCAGGGGCGCGACTCGCGCCGCCGGGCTACACTCCTGGCAGCCTGGACTATAAGCTCTACTCCGCCTACAAAGTCGTCTATGTGGATATACTCGGCCCCAACTCCTCCCTCGGGGGTGGCGTTGTGGTAGTTGCCCAGGGGGAAGGCGATGCCCGTAGTGCGATAGCCATAGTACCTGAAGCCGCTGGCCTCGCAGGTGCCTCCGCTCATAAGCTGGCGTTGGGCCTTGAAGTCGGCCCGGCGCTCCGTAAGCTCCTCCCTTGCCTTTATCAGCGCCCCCTCGGCCTCGGCGTCGAAGGTAAAGGTGGCATCCCCAACCCGTATCACCGGCCCCTCGCCGATGACTGCCCCCGGCAGGGTGCGGCTGGACTCCAGGGACACCACCAGGGTGTCGGCGGGCAATGTGCCATCCTCAGCCAGCAGGCGCGCTCCAATCAACCCCACCTCTTCGGCGCGGGTGAAGACTCCGTACACGTCGCCGGCCCTTTCCTCGGAGGCCAGGGTCTGCATTGCCACCAGGATGCTGGCGCACCCGGCCAGGTCGTCAAGCGCCCTCATACGGACCATGTCACCATCGAAATGAAAGTCGGGCAAGTCGTACACCACCGGCCGGGGGAACTCCAGATTCCGGGGCTCCCTCAATTGGATGGCTATCATCCGGTCAGATTCCCGGCCATAGCTTCCCGCCGTCTCACCAAGTAGCCTGCCGCCGTCGGGCATGACCACTTGTACCGGGATACCCTGAGAGAAGCACGCCTGGGGCACTCCTCCCAGGGCGCGGGCGATAATCATCCCTTCCCTCGCCTCAACCGCCTCGAAGCCGGGATGGTCCATGTGGGCCATGAAAGCGATAGGGGGCTGGCCTTCCGGGCTGCTATTGCCACCTTCAAGATGCGTTATCAGGTTTCCGTGCCGGTCCGTCTCCACCGAGAGGCCGAAGTCCTGCAAGGACCTCTGGATGTAAGACACCACAGCGCCTTCCATAAAGGAGACTGCCGGGCATTCTCCGAGACCCTTCAGTATTTCCAGAGACAGAGTCTTTATTCCTTCATCCGGGGGCATCTCTCCTCGTCCTACCTTTCTTATAGGCTGCCAACATCCGACGGACTTCCCTGGCTGCCATTGGTCATCCTTGTAATCTTACCCTGTTGCTCCTATCCTTGTCACCCGCAGTCCATAGCAAAAGCTGACCGGCGCCCTCCCAGTGTTGCCACAGAGGGCCTTTTGATGTACTCTGAAACCGTACTCTTCATAGGGGGGCTGCCCGCCCTTCCGGCGGAATATTATGTCAATCAGACCTGAGATGGATACCGACCTCTTCGTGACTTGTGTAGTTGACCAGCTTTATCCAGAAGTCGGGGTCAGCGTTGTCCGGCTTCTCAGAAAGCTGGGGGTGAAGGTGGGCTTCCCCAAAGACCAGACCTGCTGCGGCCAGGCGGTATTCAACTCAGGATTCACCAGGGAGGCGGCATTGTTGGCGCGGCGGGTCCTGAAGAGCTTCAACGCAGGCCAAGAGGGGTCGTCGGGCAAGTACGTCGTGGTGCCCTCAGGCTCGTGCGCTACCATGATGCGCATATTTTACCCCCAGCTTTTCCAGGACGACCCTGAGCTTCGTAAACGGGCGGAGGAGCTGGCCGGCAGGGTGTATGAACTCTCGGA
This sequence comes from Dehalococcoidia bacterium, assembly GCA_965219725.1. GTDB lineage: Bacteria > Chloroflexota > Dehalococcoidia > Lucifugimonadales > JAGWBF01 > CBDCOF01. The sequence continues at coordinate 951,396 of CBDCOF010000001.1, forward strand.
GTTTCTGGTGAAGGTGCTTGGAGTGACCGACGTTGGGGCAAGGTTCGCCGGCCCCAGAGGTGACAACAAGGTCACTTACCATCCCAGCTGCCACCTGCTGAGAGAGTTGGAGGTCTCCGAGGAGCCAAAGGAGTTGGTCCGCAACGTCCAGGGGGCTGAACTGGTGGAGATGGCGGAGGCGGAGACCTGCTGCGGCTTTGGAGGGACCTTCTCCGTGAAGTACCCCCATATCTCCACGGGGATGCTGGATGACAAGATACGGAATATCGTCAACACGGGAGCAGGCACCCTGGTGGCCTGCGACATGAGTTGCCTGATGCACATAGGCGGGGCCCTGAGCAGAAGGGGCATAAACGTGCGGCCTATGCACCTGGCCCAATTGCTGGAACCATAGCTCCCACTCTTCCTTCCTTGTGGAGAGGGGGATGGTAGATAATTGGCTATGCCACACCCTTCAGGGTGTGGTGGAGAGGGAACTTTGAAAGCGCCCTCCACCCCCCGGTGAAAGGCTGACAGGGGTATATCAAACGGTAATGTAGCCTGGCCCCCACCACCCCTGGATTCCCGCTTTCGCGGGAATGACGGGGCGGGCCGACTGTAAAATACATACCCTTGTCAGCAGGGAGAAAGTGTAAGACAAGGAGAATCAATTGGCGGAAATTAAGACCCGGGAGTTCAAGGAAGCCTCTGCTAGGGCAATAGTCAATCCCCAGCTTCAGATTGCCTTGCAGCGAGCGGGGGGCGGGTTCGACGGCGCCAGGCGGGAGGCTATAGAGGAGCTTACCCCTGAGAGATGGGAGGAACTTCGGGAGGAGGCCAGGGAGATCAAACGCCACACCCTGGACAACCTGGACTACTACCTGGACCTGCTATACGACAGGGTGTCCGCCAACGGGGGCCACGTCCACTTTGCCAGGGACTCCAACGAGGCCAACGCCATCATCACCGACCTGGCCCGCTCCAGGGGGGTAAAGCTGGTCACCAAGGGCAAGTCAATGGTCTCGGAAGAGATGGGACTGAACCACGCCCTCGCCGATATAGGCGTAGAGGCGGTGGAAACGGACCTGGGGGAGTACATAATCCAGCTTGCCGAGGAGACCCCCTTCCACATCATCGCTCCGGCCATTCACAAGAGCAGGCAGGAGGTGTCGGATCTCTTTGCCGAGAAGATTCAGAGACCCAATCTGGTGGAGATAGAGGACATGGCCCAGGCCGCCAGGGAGACCCTCAGAGAGAAATTTATTAATGCAGACATGGGTATAACCGGGGCCAACTTCGTAGTTGCCGAGACCGGCACCCTGGTGATAGTCACAAACGAAGGCAACGGCCGGTTCTGCACCTCCGCGCCCCGTATCCACGTAGCCCTCACCGGCATGGAGAAGGTGATACCCTCCCTGGAAGACCTGGCTATATTCCTCCGCCTTCTGCCCAGGGCGGCTACCGGCCAGCGCATCAGCAGCTATGTCAGTTTCGCCTCCGGCCCCAGAGGCGCGGAAGACGAGGACGGCCCCGAAGAGTTCCACCTGGTCATAGTGGACAATGGCCGCTCACGCCTGCTCCGGGACCCGGAACTCCGGGAAGCCCTCTACTGTATCCGGTGCGGCGCTTGTCTCAACATCTGTCCCGTGTACCGCAAGGTGGGCGGCCATGCCTACGGGTATGTCTATCCGGGCCCCATCGGAGCGGTGGTCTCTCCCATGCTCGTGGGCCTTGAGCAGGCGAAGGACCTGCCCAACGCCTCCAGCCTCTGCGGGGCCTGCCGCGAGGCGTGCCCAATAAAGATAAACATCCCCCACATGCTGCTGAAGCTGCGCAGCGACCTGGCTGAGGGCACCCCAACCCAGGAGAGCAAAGCGACCGACGAGGAGAGGATTTTCGCCAAGGGCTACTACTGGCTTATGCGGAGTCCGGCAATGCTGTCCCTGGCCCACAGAGCGGGTCGGCTGCTCCAGATACCCTTTGCAAAACGGGGAAAGATAAGGAGCCTGCCCATCCCTCCCTTCTCCCAATGGACCAAGGACAGGGACATTCCCGCATTACCCCCCAAGTCCTTCCGCCAGATATGGGATGAGGAGCTATCGAAAGAGATGTAGAGGCAGGTTTGAAACCTGCCTCTATTCCCCCATTCCTAACGGGTGGACCGTGATGACCCCAGGGATGACCGGCGATAGTCACGGCGACAATCGAGGAGGCATAGGCTGAATAAGGAAGAGTTCATCAAGTCGGTGCAAGAGGCTCTGGGCAAGGAACGAAGGGAGCCGGAAATACCCTACCCACGCCTTCAGGAGACCCTCCCACAAATTGAGGACAAGGCCGGCGCTGTCAGGCAAAGGCTGGTGGGCAGGGAGCAGGAGCTTTTTGACAAGCTGGCCGGCGTAGCCGATGCCCGGGGATGGAAGGTCTGCCGCGCCACCAACCCGGAGGAAGTGTTGGACTATATATGCAGCCTGGCTAAGTCCTCCGGGGCAGGCCAGGTGGTGCGCTCCGACCAGGAAGTCTTCCAAAACGTGCCCATAGACGACCCCCTTTCCAACATGGGGGTCGAGGTGACGGTTATGGCCCAGACCTCAGGGCTTTTCAGCCACGTGTTGCGAGACAGGGCGGCCCAGGCGGATATAGGCATAACCGGGGTTGATTACGCTATTGCTGAGACAGGTTCGGCGGTGGTAATACCCCGGAGGGGGCTGAGCCGCCTGGTCTCCCTACTTCCCCCTGTCCACGTGGCTATCGTCCGCCCCCAGGAGTTGGTGGAAAGCCTGGAGGACATTTTCATCCTCCGGCGGCTGGCGTACCACCAGCAAGGAGGCGGTCATGCAGAAGTAAGCGGGGGCTATATGAACTTCATCACCGGCCCCAGCAGGACCGCCGATATAGAGCAGACCCTGGTTATAGGCGCCCACGGCCCCAAAGAGGCCCACCTGGTGTTACTTTCTTCTTAAATCACGGGCTGAATCACCGGGGCAGGCGCTTCATCTCCCATGTTTACCACGAAAATAGCCAGTGCCAGGTCCGCCACCGCAACCTAAAGTGTGCAGCATCTCCGCCCTCCGTCATTCCGGCGCAGAGCCGGCCCCGTACCCCGATACGGGGCCGGAATCCAGGGGCTGGGCGTGGACTCCCGCTTTCGCGGGAGTGACAGATAAAGTGAACGTGGGGGATTGGGAAGGGCGTGAAGGGAGCATCACGGTAGGGATGCTGCTCGTTATCCCAGGAGGTACGGGGCAAAGGTAGACCTGGACGTTAAAGGTATCCATATGTGAATTTCGGGTGCGTATATGACCGATGAAAGAGGGGGATATGCCGGCAAGGATAGGGTTCGCCAAGTACAGACGCCAGGCCCTTCAGCAGGAGCTTGAAAGAATAAGCCAGATGTTCCCCCAGTTGGGGGTCCAGATGGCCATCCTGATTGGAGACCTGGCCGCCGAGCGGGTGTCACCGGACAGCAGTCTGGACCTTATTATGGTCCAGGACATACCCGGCAACTTTACCCGGCGGATGGACTTCTTTACCAGCCACCTGGCGCCTGCCATAGCGACCAACTTCCTGGTGTACACCCCTGAGGAGTTCGAGGCCCTGAAGGATACCAGTATCTTCCTGCGGAACGCCCTTGAGAGAGGAAAAGTAGTCTATGAGTAGTGGCCCACGTGACCCCAAGGAGGAAGGCGCAAGATGGATCAGACAGGCGGAGAGAGACCTGGAAGACGCCAGGTTCCTCCAGGAAGGGAATCGTTACAACGTAGCCTGCTTCATGGGTCAGCAGGCCGGCGAGAAGGCCCTGAAGGGGTATCTATATAACCAGGGGGTGGAAGACGTATGGGGCTACTCCCTGGCCGACCTGTGCGAGGATGCCAAGATACTCAACGGCATGTTCGAGGCCATCAAGAGCCTGGCGGTCCTGCTGGACAAGTACCATGACCTGACCCGCTACCCCCACCTCCTGCCTGGTGGAATCCCCGCCGACGCTTACGACGAGGTGGACGCGGAAAGGGCCATCTACATAGCCGAAGAGGTCATAGCTTTCGTCAAGGTGCAGATTACCGAGGGATAAAGGCGTACCGTGTCGTAGCTGTTCAGACACGATGAGTCGTGACCGCCGCTATACCGTCACTCGGGCGCCCCTACCGTCATTCCGGCGTAGGCCGGAATCCAGGGGTGGGGTTGTGGTTGAATTCGCAACGCCTGCCGAGCTTGCGGGACCCTGGATTCCTGCGGAAGCAGGAATCCAGGGTCCCATATGGGAAGGTCGGGATGAGAAGGCCGGGAAGGGTATGGGCAGTCGTCACGCCGATGCAGGGAACTCCGGCAGGGATAGCAGCCTGCCGACTTTCAGCAGGCTCATGGTGCGTTCCGTTGCGCTACAGATAAGGTCATAAGTGCGCGACATACTCTCCTCGAAGCTCATGGGCCTTGGCAGGATGGGCACTATGGCATCAATGCCGTGCTGGTACACCTCTTGGTAGCCGGCCCCCAGGCTGCCGGCTATGGCAATTACCGGGATACTCCTGGCCTTCGCCCAGCGTGCCACCCCCACCGGCGCTTTGTCATAGATAGTCGAAGTGTCCACCCTGCCCTCTCCGGTAATCACCAGGTCTGCCCCGACCAGGTGCTCTTCCATCCCCAACACCCGGCAGACCAGGTCTATCCCCGACTCTATCTCAGCATTGAGAAAGGCCATCAGCCCAGCGCCCAGGCCCCCCGCCGCGCCGGCCCTTGGCACATCCCGCACGTCCAGTCCCAGATTGCGCTTGACTATCCTGCTGAGGTGGTCCAAGGCCTTGTCCAGTTCCTCCACCACCTCGGGAGAAGCGCCTTTCTGAGGCCCATAGACGGCGGAGGCTCCCCTGGGGCCGCACAGGGGATTGGTCACGTCCGTGGCGGCGATAATCCTGGCTTCCATCACCTCAGGATGCAGGTTAGCCATGTCTACCCGCGACAGCTTGGACAGGGCAGCGCCCCCAAGGGGCAGCTCCCTCCCGTTAGAGTCCAGAAAATGCACTCCCAGGGCCTGGGCCATACCCACACCGCCGTCATTGGTGGCGCTCCCGCCCAGGCCCACTATAATCCGCCGGTAGCCCCTCTCCAGGGCCTCCTTTATAAGCTCTCCCGTCCCGTAGGTGGTTGTCACCTTGGGGTTGCGGCGGCGGGGAGGCACCAGGGCCAACCCCGATGACCTCGCCATCTCGATTACGGCAGTAGCCGCCGAAGCCTCACCGCCCCCCATAATTCCCCACATGGCAGACACAGGCTCTCCCAACGGGCCGGTAATCCGGCTGGTGAAGAGTTCGCCTCCGGTGCTTGTCACCAGCGCATCCAGAGTGCCGTCGCCGCCGTCGGCCACGGGCGCCAGCACAGTCTCAGCCTCCGGAAACACCCTCAGGATGCCTTGGCGGACGGCCTCGGCAACCTCCATTCCTGAAAGGCCTCCCTTGAAGGTCTGCGGCGCTATAACTATCTTCATTATGCACCCTATTATACACCTTTCACACATCCTTTATGCACCCCGCGCTTTCACAACCCTGGCGATGACATGGGGAGGGCGGCTTTCTGGAGACCGACCACCCGCTTTCAGTACACTCATACGCTCCTTGACAATTGACGTCCAGCGTCATACCGTCGAGATACTAGACTATCACTAAGGCAAGGGGGAATACGAGACATGTTCAAGCGGGCCGTTCATCCCGGTGAAGTCCTGAGGGACGAACTGGAAGAGATGGGCGTGACACCCACGTCCTTCGCCCGGCAGATAGACGTGCCGCCTAACCGCGTGGGCCAGATCATCGCCGGCAAGCGCTCCGTGACCGGGGACACCGCCTTGCGGTTCGGGCACTGGTTCGGCGTGGACCCCCAATTCTGGATGAACCTCCAAGCGCAGTTCGACCTGGCCGTTGCCGAGGGTCGGTCCGGCGAGGCCATCCGCCGGCTGCCCACCGCCGGCAGGCCATGACAATTGACAATAACGCTATTTTGGACTAGGATTTATGGGCGGCAACACACCCTTAACACTATCTGAGAGGGGAGGACTGAAGGTGGCACATTACGACATCATAATCAAGGGCGGCACCATCATTGATGGGACCCTCACTCCGCGGTATGTAAGCGATATGGCCATCAGGGACGGCCGGATAGCCCAGATAGGCGGGCTGAAGGGAGAGACCGCCGACAAGGTGCTGGATGCCAAGGGCCTTATCGTAGCGCCCGGATTCGTTGACCTGCATACCCACTACGACGCCCAGATCCAGTGGGACCCCTACTGCACCCTGTCGGGCTGGCATGGCGTGACCTCCGTCGCCATAGGCAACTGCGGCTTCGGGTTCGCCCCGTGTGAAGCCAACGACCGGGACCGCTCCATGTTGTCCCTGACTCGCAACGAGGCCATCCCCCTAAAGGCGATGCAGTCCGGGATGCTGTGGGACTGGGAGACCTTCCCCGAGTTCATGGACAGCCTGGACCGCCTCCCCAAAGGGATCAACGTCCTCACCTACTTCCCCCTTACCCCCCTCTACGGCTACGTGATGGGCTGGGACGAGGCGAAGAAGAGACGCCCTACTGAGGCAGAGCTTAAGGAGATGGTCCGCCTGGTTGACGAGGGCATGGAAGCGGGCGCTTGCGGCTGGTCTGCCCAGGTCCTCGGCCCCAACTCCATCCAGCGAGACTATGACGGCACCCCCATGATCACCGACCTTATGACCGATGAAGAGCTTCTTGCCTTCGCCAAGGTCTTGTCTGACCGGGACGAGGGCTTTGTCGAGCTGGCTTACCGGAGCACCGGCGAGGAGGGCCAGCCTGTGCCGGAGCTTTCCCTACAGTTCTTCGAGAAGGTTGCCGAGGCAAGCGGTCGTCCCATCCTGTTCCAGGCAGTGACGGCCAACTCCATGGACGAGTCCATCCACAAGCAGAGGCTGGAATGGCTGGCAGACTGCGCCAGCAGGGGCCTGAAGGTATATGGACAGGGCATAACAACTCGTGGCGGCTTCGAGTTGACCTTTGAGGACTGGAACCTGTTCGACGACGCCCCGGCCTGGCGGGACGTGACCATCGGGACCCCGGAAGAGCGCAAGGCCAATATGCAGGACCCGGAACTCAGAAGGAAGCTCCGCGAGGAGTGGGACTCCGGAGTGCGCGCCGGCGCCGGTATCCGCGGCTCTGTGGCCGGCCTCATCATCGAAGAGGTGGGCACCCAGAAGTTTGACGACTATGTAGGGATGTCCATCGGCGACATTGCAGAGAGGGAAGGCAAGCACGTCATTGACGCTTTGCTGGACCTGGTGGTGGAGGACAACCTACAGACCGAGTTCTTCACCTATGCCAATCGCGACAATCCCGAGTTCACCGCCGAGATACTGAAGTCGCCTCACGTTATCCCCGGCGTATCCGACGGCGGCGCTCACGTCAAGTTCCTCACCTTCGGCGCCTACCCGACGGAGATGCTGGCCTGGCTGGTGCGGGAGGAGAAGCTGTTGAGCTTGGAGGAGGCCCATCACAAGCTCAGCTACCTGCCTGCCCACTTCGGCGGCTTCAAGGACAGGGGATTCCTGCGAGAGGGCGCGCCGGCAGACATCGTGATATACAACCTGGACAACCTGGAAGTCCTGCCCAGCGAGATCATTGAGGACCTGCCCGGTGATGAGTGGAGGAGGGTCGCCAAGGCCAAGGGTTACGACTGGATCATGGTCAACGGCCAGGTGACCTTCGAGAACGGGGAGCCGACGGGCGCGTTGCCCGGACAACTCCTTCGCCACGGCAAGGGGAAATAAGCCCCGATAAGCTCAAGGCGTGAAAAAATTCAGCAAGGTAAAGGGGCGCCTATGGGATAGGCGCCCCTTTATGTTGAAGGGAGGTATTGTGGTAAAGTTCTCGTTCCGGCCCCCAAATGCAGACTATCTCGGATTTCAGGCCACTCCTGAGGGGATTATCAAGACGGCCTGCAAGGCGGAGGACCTGGGCTTTGACGCCGTTATGGTAAATGACCACATCATCGTTGACAGCACCCCCCGCATCGTTGCCTCCTGGGGCAATACCTACGACCCGTTGGTGGTCCTGTCTTACGTGGCCGCGAGGACTACCCACATCCGCCTGGGGACATCAGTCCTCATCATGCCCTATCGTAATCCTGTTGCCACGGCCAAAATGATGGCTACACTGGACCGGATGTCTGATGGGCGGGTTATTGCGGGTGTGGGAGCCGGGTGGAATGAGGCTGAATTCGACGCCCTCGGAGTGCCCTTTCACCAGCGCGGGGCGCGTACCACGGAATACCTCCGCATCTGGCAAGCTTGTTGGGCGCCGGGGGAGACCACCTTCCACGGCAAGTTTTTCTCTTTCGACAACATGAACATCAACCCCAAGCCCCTCCAGCAGCCCCACCCGCCAATATGGGTGGGCGGCTCAAGCCATGCCGCCTTGCGGCGCGCAGCTACATTCGCCCAGGTATGGCAGCCCACACCCACACCCCTGGGAGACCTCATCAAACACCGGGAATACCTGCGGGAAGCCTGCGCCAAGACTGGCCGCCAGGACATCCCCGTCACCCGGATGAGCTTTCGGGTAAACTTCAGCGAGATAACGGGCAGCGCCGCTCCCGGGCCGGAAAGACCTATGGGGCAGGGCAGCCCGAAACAGGTTGCAGGGGACATGCGCAGGTACAGGGAGGAGGCCGGGCTGGAAGAGTTTCAGATTAATTTCAACGGGTGCAACAACCTGGACCAGTTGCTTGCCTCTATGGAACTCTTTATGGAGGAAGTGAGACCGTTGGTGGAGTAGTAGCACGATAATGGGAAGGCTTTAGTCCCTATCCGATAACCAGGTAGGACAGTTCCCGTCATTCCCGCGAAAGCGGGAATCCACTACCCGGTAGACTGGACTCCTGCGAAAGCAGGAGTGACGATGGGGTGTTTTTGGATAGGCTCTTAGTTGAGGCTCCTCAGGATGGACCAAATAGCCTGGACTTGCTTCCTCACGTCCTCGGCGTCGCTGGCATTGGGGTCCTTTTCCAGGTAGGACTCCAGGTCTCTTATAGCCAGCCTGTACTGCTTCAGGTTATAGTGGAGAACGGCCTTCTCTCTGAGGTTGCTGACCAGGGAGGGGTCCAGGATGTTGATAAGGTCTGCGGCGTTGACGGCTCTCTGATAGTCGTTTGTCCTGAAGTAATTGTGCTTCAGGTTGGTGATTATTCGGACCAGGAACTCCCTCTTGGTATAGGGCCTCAGGAACTCATCCTGGAAGGGTATCCTTCCCTGAAAGAGCACCCGTACAGTCTGCTCACAATCACTCCTGGACATACGCTGCCCGCCATGGAAGGGGTCCACGTATAGCTCCTGGTCGGGAGGCCCCGTTCTGATGACGAAATGCCCCGGCAGGCCGATGCCTTCAAACACCATCCCCATCCTTCGAGCCACCTCCATGTAGAGCAGGCACAGGGTGATGGGAATTCCCGACTTCCGGTCCAGTACCTCATTCAGATAGCTGTTCCTCGGGTCATAGTATTCGGCCTCGTTGCCCCGGAACTCCTGGTCCACGAACAGGAATTCACTGAGGCCCCGGATCGTCTCCCCCAGGTCCCCGCTCCGGCTCGCATAGCTGTTAGCCTCTTCGGCAAGAGAGTCCAGTGTGGTAAGATAATAGTCCACGTCAATGTTGGGGTACTCGATCCCCGAGACGTAGAGGGCAGCTTTTGCAAGGTCAATATCCTCGTCGGTCTGTGCAACCATCTCGGAGAATAGCCTGCGGAAGTCCGATGGTGTATTCTTATTCATAATGAAACTCTCAGATTCTATAGCTAATGTATGAGCATATCATACACCATACATGAGACCAGTTGTATAGGAGTATGCTTTGAATGAGAAACTTACCCTCAGCGCAGTTGACCAGTCCCCGGTACGGGCGGGAGGCACTGCGACCGAGGCCCTTTGGGAGACTGTGGAACTGGCCGCCGCAGCGGAGTCTTTCGGCTACCAACGCTACTGGGTGGCGGAGCACCACAACATCTCCAACTTTGCAGGCACCAGCCCGGAAATCCTTATAGGGCAGATAGCAGCCCGCACCAGCACCATCCGGGTGGGCAGCGGCGGCGTCATGCTCTCCCACTACAGCGCGCTGAAGGTTGCGGAAACCTTTCGGATGCTGGAGTCCCTGTTTCCGGGGCGCATAGACCTGGGCGTTGGCCGCGCCCCCGGAAGCGACCAGATCACGATGGCTGCCCTGGCGTATCCAGGACGCCCCCACGACGTGAGCCACTACCCTAAACAGGTCCTGGACTTGCTGGGATTCCTGCATGACAGCATAGAGTCCGACAGCCTTTTATCCAACGTGAAGGCCGGGCCGGGGGAGCCCAGCGCGCCGGAGGTGTGGCTTCTAGGCTCCCGGTACGAAAGCGCCTTCATGGCCGCCGAGTTTGGCCTTCCCTTTGCCTATGCCCATTTCTTCGGGATTGGGGTTGAGGACGGCCCGGCCATCGCCGACGCCTACAAGAAGAACTTCAAGCCGTCGGCCTACTTGTCGGAGCCAAAGGTGAACGTGACTGTCCAGGTGCTATGCGCCGATACCGAGGAGGAAGCGCTGCGGTTGGGGGCCAGCCGCAACCTGGCCCGGATAGAGTCTTTGCAGGGCAGGGGCAGGGGAATACCGCCGGTGGAGGAGGCCCTGGCCCACCAGTACCGCAGCAACGAACTGGCTTACCTGCTGCAACACAGGCGTCACTGTATCGAGGGCAACCCGGAGCAGGTAAAGGCGGGGCTGGAAGAGATAGCCGGACGCTACGAGACCCCCGACATAGGGGTTGTTACAGTTTGCTACGGCTTCGCCGAGCGGGTGCGCTCCTATGAGTTGGTCGCCAGGGTATGCGGGATTATGGAAGAGTAGAGGCTCAGGTCGGGTTCCCCAGGGACACGATCTCGTCCCATTCCTCTTTGGATACGGGCTGGATGGAAAGCCGCATTCCACGGCGCACCAGCAGCATATCCTTCAGACTGGGGTTCTGCTTGATCTCTTTCAGAGACACTTCCCGTTTGAACTCCTCTTCCGCTCGGATGTCCACCATGAACCAGATGGGGTTATCAGGCGAGCTTTTGGGATCGTAGTGGTTGGAATTGGGGTCCCACGCCGTGTCGTCGGGATAACCCTCGCGGACAACCTTGGCAATCCCCACCACCCCCGGCGATTTATTGCTGCTGTGGTAAAACAGCACGCCGTCGCCAACCTGCATCTCATCCCGCATGAAATTGCGCGCCTGGTAGTTGCGAACCCCGTCCCACTCGCCGGTCCGGTCCGGCTCACTGAGCAGGACGGAGAAGGAATAGGCATTGGGCTCGGACTTGAAAAGCCAGTATTTATTCTCTGCCATGTGTCTCCTCCCGGGTGTATGTTCGGCCTTCTCGCGGCGGCAGCCCTGGTCTGTAGTCTCCGGTCTGAGGATACCACATCCCTTGGGACCGGCCCAATCCTCCGCCCTGCGGGTTTTTCATATTTATCAGCAAAGCCGGCACAGGACCCCTTAGCATAAGGCAACCTGAACAGTGGGGGAAGGACTTCGACACGGGGCATGTGCAAAGTCCCCTCTCCCCTGGCGGGAGAGGGGGCGTTTCCACCTGTGGGGCCGTCACCCCCATCCTAACCTTCCCCCATCAAAGGGGGAAGGAATTTCTGAAACAGGCTCTTACGCAGTTTGTACTCTCTTTGCACATGCCCTGGGACTTCTGCATGACTTCCTTGAAACTGTCACTGCAACGGGTATAAACTACCATCACAGGGAGAGAAGCATGTGGGGGGACTTGATGAGATCCAGGGCATTGGGGATAGCCGAGGCGCCGGGGGCATCCGGGGGATATGGGACATCCCGGGCATCCAGGCTTACACAGATACCAGAAAGCCTCCTGGCTAAGCTGTGGAAGGAGAGAGCAGCCAGGGAAGCTTCCTTCAAAGCCGGAAACGGAAGGCGCTTCAGGGTAATTTACCCGGGAAGGCCGGGGACCTCGGCCGGGCCGGACTTCCGGGATGCCGTGCTTGAAGAAGAGGGCGTGGCCCTAATCAGGGGCGACGTGGAGGTGCACGTAAGTCCCAAGGACTGGGACTCCCACGGCCACGGCAAAGACGCCCGCTACAACGGGGTTGTCTTGCACGTAGTCGCAGGGACCGATACCGAGTCCACCATCCTCCCCAATGGCAACAGTGTGCCCGTTATCTCTCTGGAGCACCTCATCGAGGACCAGCTACTATCAGGGTCAGTCCCAGGGCCGGTCCCAGGAGACGGGCCAGGCCTGTGGCCCCTGCTCCAGGGCAAGGGGTACTGTTTCCCCGCAAGCATCTCCGACATGGGCGGTCTGCTGGACAGGGCCGGAGACCGCCGCTTCATGGACAAAAGCGACCTGTTCGTAACCCTCCTCAAGGAGGAAGACCCGGAGCAGGCACTGTACTCCTCCCTCATGGAAGCTCTGGGGTACAGCCAGAACCGGGAGCCTTTCCTGGAGTTATCTTACAGGGTGCCCTACAGCCTCCTGGAGGAGGCTGCCATCCGGGCATCTCCCGAGGAGCGGCGCGACAGGATTCAGGCGCTCCTCCTGGGGGCAAGCGGGTTTCCGCAGATGTTTTCAATGGACTGCGACCTCAAAGGGCATGACTCGCAAGGCGCCGCCCATTTATTGCGCCATGTAAAGCCCATGAGCCAGCGCCAGTGGCACCTGTTCCGGGTGAGGCCCCAGAACCATCCCAGGCAGAGGATAAAGGGGGTATCCCATCTGCTGGACCTGTTCCTGCCTTCATCCCCAGAGGTATCTAAAGCATCCCGGCTATCCGGTGATGAGACCTGTCCACCCTGGGCAGGACGGGGCCTGGTGGAGAGCATGACAAGACTGGTGCGGGCCGCGTCGGCCCCTGGGAAGAAACGCGGCCCCTGGCGCGTCCTGGAAGATGCTCTGACGGTGGCAGGTGAGGCGTCCGGGGGGCAAGCGCTCATAGGCAGAGGCAGGGCCAGGGATATGTCGGTGAACTGCGTGCTGACCTTCATCCATGCTTGGTCCCGGCTTCAGGGCCATGCACAGCTTGAGGAGATGTCCTTCGACATCTACCGCCGGTTTCCCAAGCTGCAAGACAATGAGTTGACAAGGGAAATGCTTGGGCAGCTTTTCTCACACCTGGATATTGCGTCGGATACTGCCCCGGGTACTGAAGACACACAGGGTTGCAAACAGGATTATAAGAAGGCGGTGAACAGCGCCCGGAGGCAGCAGGGCCTCATTCACCTGCACCGCCTGATAGCGTCGCTGGGGACTTCCTCAGCAGGATAGGACAAGTTGGGAGAACTATTTTGGAAACACGACACTGGTTTCTGATACTCGGGGTCTTGATGGGGCTTCTCTTTCTGGCTGCCCTTGTAACCTGCCGCATCAGGGGGTTTCCCGTGCAGCCATAGGCGAGGGGAAGACCAGGGCAGGGGGAGCACCTCGCCGTCAAGCCGGCCCCCGTATCCAGTACGGGGCAGGCTTTGAGACAGAATCCACCTTCCTTTGCAGCCAACTCCTGTGCAGACAGCAACGTTCCTTATCTGAGGACTCTGGAATCCTGCTTTCGCAGGAATTGCCCATGGCCCTTGCGGGCCAAGTAAGGGGATGAAAATGACGGCAGCCTCTCCACCGTCATTCCGGCGTAGGCCGGAATCCAGGGGTGGGGGTGGGTGGCTTTGCAGCGACTGCGACATTGCGGGACCCTGGATTCCCGCTTTCGCGGGAATGACGGTGCTGCCTATTTTCATGGTAATGACGGGAGACGAAGGGTGAGGAGGGAGAAGCCTTGGTCAGGCAGCTGCCCCCGCCATCTCCACAAATTTCTGCTCTATTACCGCCGGGTCCAGGGCGACGGTGAGATACCCGTCCTCATCGGCGCCGAAGGATGACTCGTCGTGGAACTCCTGGGCCATGCCGGCGATAATATCTTTCATTCGAGGCTCCGGGGTGTTGTCGGCGGTTTGGCGGGTGGCATCGTCTTTGGAGTCGCTCAAGACCTGCTCTATAGCCTCGCTGAGCATCTCCCTCTGGACCGAATTGCGCTGCATATCCCCAATGTTGTTGAGGTGTTTCCCAAGGTAGCAGCCGCCGAACTGCATTACGTTGTACTCCACGTCATCCACCACCTGCTTCCCCTGCCTCTTGGCCTCGAGCTCATGCTGCTCCAGGTAAGCCAGGACCTCCTGGTCCTCGGCATCGGGGCTGTTGTGGTCGAAGGCCAGGAACACCGAGTACATAAAGAACTCTTTGGGCTCTATCCTTACGCGCATCTCTCACCTCTTAGTACGGTGTACTATCAGGGGGCTATAACACTTTATGACAAGTGGAGGGCAGGTGGGCCGCGGGAGTCTCTTCTTAGAGGGTGTTTGCAAAGTTCCCTCTCTCCTCGTGGGGGTGAGGGGGCGTTTCCCCCGGCAGGGCCGTCACCCCCATCCCTGAATCAAGTCAGGGCAGGCTCTAACCTTCCCCCGTCAAGGGTGAAGGGACTTCTGAAACATCCTCTTAAAGGCCGGCATCTGCCAGGACCCGCTCTATGTTGGAAGGGTCGGGTTCCAGGGTGCCGGCGTCTATCTCCCGCATGGCCTCGACGACGGCGGCGCTGGCCGGAGTAGGCACCCCTACCTCTTTGCCCTTCCGCACCACGTAGCCGTTCATGTAGTTTATCTCCGAGCGGCGTCCCTTTTTGACATCCTGAGCCATAGAGGAGTGCCAGTTGACTCTCCCCTTCCTCCCAGACAGGCTAGCGTCAATCTCTTCGTACACGTCTCCCTGGTCGGCCCTTGCCCACGTGTCCGCATCGAACCCGGCAACCGCCTCAATGCTGTAATTGAGGGCCTTACCCACCAGGACGGACTCCTTTGCGATATGAATCCTCAGGGTGCGCGCGCGTGGGTCTTCGGACATATCCTGGGAGCCCAGGCCGGAGATACCGCCCACAGGGTTGCCCATGCAGTTCTGGGCTAGCTTTGCCCATCGCTCGCCCCAGATGTTGGTAGTCACCTTTGAGCCGTCTATGCAACTGAGCATGTCGGCGAGGCGCTCTACCCGTGGAGTAATCCGCCCGTTGGTCTCACCCACCCGGAAGACATCGTAGCCGTGGTCTCTTCCCGGCTCTCCTCCCCTGGTGACGTGCCCCGGCTCCCATAGGGCAACCTCGATGTGGGACATCACACAGGGCACCTCTCGCTCATACCCTACGATGGAGGCGATAAGCTCATCGTTCATGCAGTTCTGGGAAGAGACCACAAAACCCGTGGGCTTCACGTAGCGCTTGATAAAGTGGGTCGCCCACTCGGTATCGTAGGACTTCACCGCGACGAAGGCGATGTCAAAGGGTTCCTCAATATTCTGCGCTTCCGTAAGGTGCAGGGCATTGACAGGGACGGTAAAGTCTCCCTGGCTGCCGCTTGCCCTCAGCCCATCCATCTTCATCTTGTCCACGTGATCGGGCCACTGGTCAATAAGGGTTACGTCATACCCCTCCCTGGTGAGAAAGGCGCCTATGTAGCTTCCGGCGGCGCCCGGGCCCATGATAGCTATTCGGGTCATGCTAACACCCCTTCAAGGAATATGCCTGCGATTGCGATGAAAATATGGGAGACCTAAGTCCTTATTCCTTCCAGCTTTTTCACCATGTCGGCGGTGGAGACGATATGCTTCTGGAGGCCCATCTCCTTGGGACTGAAACCCAGGGCCAAGCCCACCAACTGGGGAAGGTGCAGGACCGGCATGTCAATATCCTCTCCCTTTTGCTTTTCGGCGTCGCCTTGCTTGCCGTCAAGCTCCAGGTGGCACAGGGGGCACGGCGTGACTATCATGTCCGCGCCCTTCTGCCTTGATTCCAGGGTATGGGTCCCACACATCTCCAGGGAAGCCTCCTCGTTGGAGGTAAGGATAGGAAAGCCGCAGCACTTGCCCCTGCCGGAGATTCGGACCACCTCGCCACCCAGGGTCTCCACGGTATTCTCAAGGACGCTCTTGCGACTCTCAAACCCCGGCGGGACCATCAGCTCGGGGGGACGGCGCAGGTAGCAGCCGTAGAAGGGGGCCACCTTCAGGCCGTTGAGGGGTCTCACCACCAGCCCCTTCAGTTTGTCGAGGCCATACTCCTCGTCCAGCACCCATAGGAAGTGCTTCACGTCCACCGTGCCCTTGTACTCCAGTCCCTCTTCCGCCAGGTACTCCCGGTTGATCATCTCACGGTACTCGGCATCGGACTTGAGGCGATGATTGGCCTGGGTCAGCACCCCCTGGCATGTGCTGCAAATGGTCATCATGGTCATTCCCATCTGCTCCACCTTCGCCAGGGTGCGGGCGTTGATGGGGTCTGACACCTCCTGGCTGAGGACTCCCGCCCCGGTGCATCCCACGTCCGTTAGCTCATCAAGCTCAATGCCCAGCCTCTCACATACGCTCTTGGCGGCAGGATACAACTCAGGGCAACCTCCCCTGGATACACAACCTGGGAAAAATGCGTATGCCATTACTTCTTCGCCTCCCATTTATCGAAGATGCGCCCGATGCGGTCAGCCCCCTCCCGCTTCTCGTGGAGCAGGTAGGGCTTGGGCATTTTACCCTTTCTCAACGCCTTCAACCCCAGGGGCAGCTGCTTCAGCTGGCCCTTGACGTTCATAAGGCCCTCTGTCTCGATGGCAAGCCGGCCCTCGTCCAGCCAGCCGTCCTTCTTGACTGAGGCGGCAAAGCTGGTGTAGTGGTTCTTCACGGTGGAGTTGCCGGCCCCGGCTTTGATGGCCTTGTCCCTCAGGTCGAAGATGCGCTCCGTTGGGCCGATCCCCTTGGGGCAGTGCTCACTGGCCTCAAAGCAGTGGCAGCAGTCCCAAAGGCCGTGGTCCTCGCTGAGCTTGTGCAGCCGCTCCTCGGTCCTGCCGTCCCGGGGGTCGAAGACCGACCGGTAAGCCTTGGTCAGAGCGGCGGGGCCAACGAATTTTCTGTCCACAACCATGGTGGAACAGCCTTCATCGCACAGCCAGCACATGGTGCAACTCATGGCCTTTCGCAGCCTCTTGACCTCCTCGCCGGTCAGCTGGTGCTCCTTGAGATGGGGCTGCTGGGGGCCTATCGGCTCAATCCAGGGGTCCACGGACCTGTACTTCTTATAGACCATCTCCTCCACGTCGTACATCATGTCCTTGGCCGGCTTGATGAGGCGGATGGGTTCCACGGTGATTTCCCCGTCCTTCACCACGCTGCCCACAGTAGTCATGCACGAGATGCAGTTGGAACGGCTGACGCGCATGGTGCAGTCGCCACAGAAGCCGGTGCGGCAGGAGCCCCTGAAGGCCAGGGTGCTGTCCTGTTCCTCCCGTATACTCATCAGGGCATCCAGGACGGTGGCGTTCTCCTCGATGTCAAGGGTATAAGCCTGGGACTGGCCCTTGTCATCGGTGGCCGGATTATAGCGGTGGACCTTAAATGTAACCTCCATCAGTAAGCCCTCCTTTGCGGCTGCCACTGGGTTACTACTACAGGCTTGTAAGCGAGCGCCGGCCCATCGGGGGTGCAAGTGGCTATGGTATGCTTTAGCCAGCCGGCATCGTCCCTATGGGGGAAGTCGGCGCGGTAGTGGGCGCCCCGGCTCTCCCGGCGGGCCAGCGCACACGCCGTGATCACCTGGGCCACCTCCAGCATGTTGCCCAACTCCAGAAGGGTGTGCAGGGACGGGTTATAGACCCCTCCGACGCTGGGGATTCCTACGTTCTTGTACCTTTCCCTCAAGTCCGTTATCAGGTCCAGGGCCTCCCTCAGCCCGGCCTCGCTTCGATTAAGGCCCACGTTCCGGTGCATGGCAGAGGCCAGGCTGCTTCGTAGGGAGCCTATGCTGTCCTCCCCGCCATTGCTGGAGGCCGTTCCCTGGAGACGCCTTTCTTCATCGGACACCATGCCGTCGGAGGCTTTCCGCAGTGAGGTAGCCCCCGCATAAGCAGCCGACGCTTCCCCCGCGCGCCGCCCGAATACTACGCACTCCAGCAGGGAATTCCCTCCAAGACGATTGGCCCCGTGGACTCCCACACAGGCGCTTTCCCCGGCTGCGTACAGGCCCGGCATTGCCGTAGAGCCGTCCACACCCACCTGGATGCCACCGATGGGGCGGTGCATAGCCGGCTCCACCGGCAGCAAGTCCTTCTTTAAGTCAACGCCAGCCAGGTTCTTTGCTATAAGCTGGGTCTCGGGCAGGCGGTCGTCCATACGCTCGCCGTCCAGGTGACGAAAGTCCAGGAACACCTCCCGGCCCGATGCGGCCTCGGCCTCCATAGCCCGGCAGCAGAGGTCTCGTGCAGACAACTCCATCGTTTCCGGTGCGGAGGCTGCCATGAACCTGTCTCCATCCCCGTTCACCAGGTAGGCCCCTTCTCCCCGGGCAGCCTCGGTAACAACCACTCCCCTGCCCTTGAGGGTGGTAGGATGGTACTGCACCATCTCCATGTCCATGACTGGAACGCCCGCCCTGTAAGCCAGGGCCACACCGTCGGCAGTGGCGGTGAAGGCAGAGGTACTGGGCTGGTACATCCGCCCCAGGCTGCCCGTAGCCAGGACCACGGCCTTTGCATGTAGAGGATGGAGGTCCCCGGAGGCCAACTCCTGGGCAATGACCCCCCTGCACTCCCCGTCTTCCACCAGAAGAGACGTGACGAACCATTCATCGTAGGTCCGAATGCGGCGCTTCAAAAGCTGTTCGTAGAGGACCTGAAGGATGATATGGCCCGCCGAGTCCCCCACATAGCAGGTGCGGGGGTTGGAGGACCCCGCAAAGGGCATAACATCTATGTAGCCCCTGCTGTCGCGGCTGAAGATGACGCCCATGCGCTCCAGCAGGATAACGTCTTCGGTGGCCTCTTCGCACAGGACTCTCACCGCATCCTGGTCTGACAGGTAGTCTCCCGCCATGACGGTATCCTGGGCGTGAGCTTGCCAGAAGTCTCCGGGGCTGAGGGCCGCGTTGATACCGCTGTGGGTGCCCGACGAGTGGCTCCTAATCGGGTACACCTTGGATACCAGGGCCACGTCAGCGCCCGCGTCTTTGGCAGCGATGGCCGAGCGCATACCAGCAAAGCCGCCACCCACTACCACTATGTCATGCTCCGGCATGAAAGCTCCTTTTTAACCCGGGTATCCGGGATACCCATTATGAGGGGCCGGGTTTCATCAGGACTTAGCCTATATTGAGAAGCAATATTAGCATTATGGTTCAAGGTCATACCATCGCAATTATAAATTTGCGGGGATGGGCTGTCAATGTACCTATATGGTCTGTTAATATATATGGCAAATGGGTGCCGGGGGTATGGGTTGAGGCGGGACTTGTATATTTTGCTCATGGACTCGGTAAAGGGCCTTGGAACATGGGTAGGGATTGGGGGAATGCCGGTCTGACCCGGCGCCGGCATCCGGTCTTAGAGCATACGTGGAGGTGTCCGATGGCAAGTGGGCCTTCGTCCAGCACTCAAGCTGTTGCGGCTCCGGTCATCCTCTTGGGGGGTGCCTCGGGCACTGGAAAGACCACCGTAGGCAATATGCTGGTAAGGGAATTGGGCATGTCCCACCATATCAGCACTGGCTTCATCCGGGCCTCCATCACCCATTTGCTTCCCCAGGATGAAGCCGATCTTCTCCGCAAGCATACCTATGATGCCTACGAAGCTCTGAGCGGTCCCATAACGGCGGGCCGGAGTGCTCTCCTGGAAGGGGCCATTCGGCAGGCTGTAGTCCTCAAGCCATCCATAGAGGCTTGCATCAGGAGGGCCGTCAGAGAAGGCATCGGGATGGTCCTGGAAGGCAGCCACTTCATACCGGGGGTACTTGAACCTGCGGAGTTGGGGGCCACCCTGCTTTGTGTCCTGGACGTGCCCAACCGTGAGGAACTGAAGGCCCGCGCCCTGAGCCCCAACCATTTACGGCGCAACCTGGACGATGAGCAACTGGCCCGCCTCGTCCAGCTGCAAGACGAAATACTAGATATGGCAGAGGCCCATCACCAGCCTGTTATTGTTAACGACGACCTGCCCAGGACGTTGAAGCAGATAGAAAGCCTGCTGGCCGGCAAGGGCATTTAGATTACATCGCTCGGTTTCAATTCACTTGCCCTATATTCCCACTTGTCTCTGCTACTCGGCTGGGATGAAGCCGAGTTGCTGCATCATCCCCATGTCGTCCAGGCTCCCCCAGTGCTCCACTATCTTGCCGTCTGAAACGCGCACGATATGGATCTCCGAAATCTCAAATTGCCTGCCGGTGGGAGCCATCCCCATGAACTCGGCTGTGTGCGTACCCCCGGTGGTGCTTCTAACCACGACCTTGTCTCCCTCGGCAATCACATCATCGAAAGCAGTGTGCAAATCAGGGAAGGCATTAAGGTACATCCCGAAGAGTTGCTTGAAGATACCAACCCCGGGTGGCGTTCCCGGAGGAGCCATGTGCTCTACGTAATCGGCAGACAAAAACTTGTCTATTGAGTCCAAGCTATGCTTGTTGAAAAGCTCTTCAAAAAAGCCCTTGACGATAGCCTTATTTTCTTCCGACATCGGACACCTCTCTTTTAGCCCCAACCGGCGCCTTTTACCGAGTCGTGAGTAGGCATCTAAGTTCCCCCACCCCATACCCCTCTGGATTCCGGCGAAGGCCGGAATGACCAGTTGGGTGCCGCCTGTTTTCATTTTTCATTAATGCGATGAGGGGCGATGCTACTCTCCCTGAATGGTAACGACAATCCTCTGAGGTGGTTCCTTCCCAAGGGTCCACTTCTGAATGTACAGGGAGCCTATTGCGGGAGGCTTGCCATCGGTCTCTTCCTGGTATCTGACGGTGTTCTTGGTTTCCCGCTCGAAAACAAAGGTGATATTTTGTGCTTCCACGAAATGCTTCTCCCATAGATGCCTGATTAGCGTGTGCGACTGCAAGTGTAGCAAGGGTGAAGCAGGCAGGCAAAGTAGTTGTGCCACGGATTTGGTGATGTTTACCGCACCCGGTCCCGTCTTACCATGAAAATAGAGGCACTATGTCCCTCCACCGCACAGCTAAAGTGAGCGTGGGGGAAGGGTCGGGAGTGAAGGGAGCATTACCCTGAAGGGTGAGGCGCCCCATGAAAATATGCAGCGCCCAACCCGTCATTCCCGCGAAAGCAGGAATCCAGGGTCTCGCAACCCGGGGAGTTATTGCGAAGTCAGCACACCCCACCGTCCCTGGATTCCGGCCTGCGCCGGAATGACGAGGTAGAAGGCTGCCCGCCATTTTCATCCTCGTATGTGGCCCGCAAGGGGGATGGACAGTTACCCCGCCGCATTTGCAGAGAGGGCCGGATAAGGTAGAATAGGCCCACCTACCGCCCTACTGCCAAGGGTTGGTCCCCTTCGCGTTTCCCCATCCCCCGGTTTGGGTTAATCAAATTTAAGGATGGAATACCATGCGACAAGCGCAACCCCGGCTTACGATGCTCATTGGCATCCTGGCGATGACTCTTGCGGCCCTGATGCTGGCCTGCGGCTCCGACACGCCCCCCACGGCCACCCCCGCCTCGTCCGCCGAGGTCCGGGCCACAGCCACTCCTACCCCCACGCCTGCGTCCGGTTCCGACGGGGCCACACCCACCCTCCCACCGGCGCAGACTTCGCCTGAAACGGACAGGGAGGCGCTGGCCGCCCTCTACAACGCCACCGACGGCCCCAACTGGGAGAACAACACCAACTGGCTGAGCGACGAGCCCCTCGGCCAATGGAGCGGCGTCGAAACTGACGATAACGGCCGCGTAATTCAGGTGAGCCTCTACGAAAACCAGTTGAGCGGAGAGATACCAGCAGAGTTGGGCAGCCTCGCCAACCTGGAAATCCTGGGCCTCGGCTATAACCAGTTGAGCGGGGGAATACCAACGGAGTTGGGCAGCCTCGCCAATCTGACAGAGCTGGACCTCTCGGAGAACCAGTTGAGCGGGGAGATACCAACGGAGTTGGGCAGCCTCGCCAACCTGGAACGCCTGGGCCTCGGCTATAACCAGTTGAGCGGGGAGATTCCAGCAGAGTTGGGCGACCTCGCCAACCTGGAACGCCTGTACCTCTCCGGGAACCAGTTGAGCGGGGAGATACCAATGGAGTTGGGCGACCTCGCCAACCTGGAATGGCTGAACCTCTGGAAGAACCAGTTGAGCGGGGAGATACCAATGGAGTTGGGCGGCCTCGCCAACCTGGAATGGCTGAACCTCTCCTCTAACCAGTTGAGCGGGGAGATACCAATGGAGTTGGGCGACCTCGCCAACCTGGAATGGCTGGACCTCTACTCTAACCAGTTGAGCGGGGAGATACCACCGGAGTTGGGCAGCCTCGCCAACCTGACAGAGCTGGACCTCGGCTATAACCAGTTGAGCGGGGAGATACCAATGGAGTTGGGCGGCCTCGCCAACCTGACAGAGCTGATCCTCTCCTCTAACCAGTTGAGCGGGGAGATACCAATGGAGTTGGGCGACCTCGCCAACCTGGAATGGCTGTCCCTCTGGGAGAACCAGTTGAGCGGGGAGATACCAATGGAGTTGGGCGGCCTCGCCAACCTGGAATTGCTGTCCCTCTACTCTAACCAGTTGAGCGGGGAGATACCACCGGAGTTGGGCAGCCTCGCCAACCTAGAGAACATGGTCCTCTCCTCTAACCAGTTGAGCGGGGAGATACCACCGGAGTTGGGCAGCCTCGCCAACCTAGAATTCCTGGACCTCTCCTCTAACCAGTTGAGCGGGGAGATACCACCGGAGTTGGGCAACCTCGCCAACCTAGAAACGCTGGACCTCTCCGGGAACGATCTGAGCGGGTGTGTGCCAAGCAGCCTGCAAGGCGAGTTGAATATTGACTATTCTGACCTTGGCGGCCTGGAGTTCTGCTGACCTGCCGCGGCGGGCGGCGGGCATGGGCAGATTCCGCCGCGGGGAGCGCCCGGACGCGGAGAGACTCCGTGTTCTAGGCGCTCTCCGATGTCCGGCGCATCGAGCGCCCAAGGGGTTGGCCGGCGATTTCGTAAATGTATGTGCAGCAAAAGGTGCATGGGCAATTATTACGAAAATAGCCAGCACCCAGGCCGGAACCCCAGCCCCCCACCCCTGGATTCCGGCCTGCGCCGGAATGACGGTGGAAGTATGTAGCCTTCACAAGGCCATGACGATTCCGGTGGGGAATGTTTTTCTTAATAATGGCAATTCCTGGACTCTTTCAAAGCCCACAGGTATCCTCTTAGACATGATGCGCCATTTTCATTATACTTTGACGTGGCTGCTCTTCACCTTCCGGGACCGGTGTCCGGTCCCTGTCGTTGATATAACCCGTCCCCTGGGAGGACTCATCTTTGCGGCTTGCGCTTCTTGTGGCAATGGTCATCCTCGGGATTCCGGCCCTTTCCTGCGCTGGGGGACCCGCTTCACCGTCTGCTGCGGATTCCGGCCATACCCCGGTCCCCGCTGCGGCGAGTCCTGTTCCCGACAGGCTTGGGCCAAAATACGGCGGGACCCTGACGCTGGCTAACCGGGGAGACCCTCCGGCAGGCTTCGATACCCTCAGGACCAGCAGCATTGCCCTCCACCACGCAGCAGGCGCGCTGTTCGGTCCCGGCAACCTCGTAATGCGGTGCCGTGAGAATATGTACCTGGTATGCCCCTACCTCGCCACAAGCTGGATAGCAAATCCAGGATTCACCGAATGGACCTTCACAATTCGGAAAGATGTATACTGGCATGACGGTAGTCCCCTCACCGTCGAGGACATCAAGTTCTGGCTTGACCTGACTTACTTCGGGGCAAAGGCGGGGGACAGGGTCCGCGCTCCAGCCTACTTCAAAGGTGAGCTGGGCGAAGTTGAAAAGGTGGAGGCGCTGGAGCATAACAGGCTGAGGATCACCTTCAGTCACCGCAATCCCCATTTTCTCGATGTCCTTGCCAACCCCAGGTTCAAGATAGCCCATCCCAGGCACCTGATGCAGCATCGCATTGAAGAGGGCGAGGTGAGCATCAGCCCCATTGACGTTGGGGTGATCGGCTTGGGTCCCTTCAAACTGGATAGGTATGAGAGGGGAAGCGTTATCAGCGTGCGCAGGTACGATGGGTACTGGGAAAAGGACGCTGAGGGCGATTTGCTCCCCTACCTGGATGGCATAGACTTCGTGGTAATGCCCGATCCCTTCGCTATGGACGTGGCATTTCGTACGGGCCGGCTGGACGGGGGAGCGCGGGGTCAGAGCCACTACCTCACCTCTGAACGGAAGGATGGATACGTCCGCGACCTGGGAGAGGAGGTATTTTTCGCCGAAATGGAAGGGGGCAACTTTCGCCTGGCCTTTAATATACTCAAGCCGGGACCCTGGCAGGACTCCAGGGTGCGGAGGGCGATTGGCCTCTGGATAGACAAGCCTGCTGCCATCCCCTCGGCATTGGGTGGTTTTGGATGGACATCCCCTGACCTCGGCCCGCCCAATATCCCCGTTCCAAGACACTTCGTCAACTGGCCTACCCTCGACCTGGGCACATTGGAGCAGGACCGGGAAGATGCAAGGCTCCTCATGGCGGAAGCCGGGTACGCAAAGGGGTTCTCCATGGGGCATCTATGCCGCGCTCTAAACCCTGGGCCATGCGAGTTTCTGAAGGCCCAGCTTGAGGGCCTCGGCGTTGACCTCAAACTGCAAATGGTGGACGAGGGGGAATGGAACAGGGCGCGGACAAGCCTGGACTACGACAGCCAGCAGGGCCGTCTGACTCCATCGCCAATACCCGAGGGCACGGAGTCCGTCTATGGCCGCTACAGCAAGAACCCCGACGCTTACGCCAAGCACGAGGACCCCAAGGTGGACGAATTGTACCGGCGTCTCAGGGAGGCCCTTACCTTCGACCAACGGGTCTTGCTCTGGCGGGAAATCGAGAGGTATATCTTTGCCGAGCAGTCCTACATCATACCCATCGCCGAGTCCATCAACGTGGTGCCATATCGCACTTATGTAAAGGGCCTGGTGATACCAACGGAAGACGGGCACACCAACACCGACTTCGCCACAGTTTGGCTGGACAACCGGAAGGGAGACGGGTAGCGGAGAATGGGTAGGAAGAATGTGCAGGACCGGCCTGATAAGGTTCCCGACACCTGTCCGGCAGCAACCTGGGTGACATGCGCAGACACCTAGCCTGGAGACTCGCCCTCATCGTTCCCACGGTCCTTGCCGCATCTATCATGGTCTTCTTGGTGATGCGGGCGCTGCCGGGGGATGTAGTCCTAGTCATTCTAAGCGGGTCGGGGCAGTCCGCCGTCAGCCCCGAAGCCCGGGAAGCCCTGGAGGAGGAACTGGGGCTGGATGACCCCCTGCCTGTCCAGTATGGCCGGTGGCTGTGGAGCATGATGAGCGGCGGGTTTGGAGGGCGTTCCCTGGAGAGCAGGGAACCCATCGGCTCCATCATTGCGCGGCAGCTGCCCGTAACCCTCCTGCTTACGGGCTACACCCTCCTGCTGTCTATCTGCGTGTCCCTGCCCCTGGGTGTCATTGCTGCGGTGAGGAGCAACCGGTGGCCCGATTATCTCGTGCGGGTGGCAACCCTGGGCGGCCTGGCCCTGCCGAACCTGTGGGTCGCCCTGCTGGTCATCCTGGGGCTTCTGGTCCTCTTTCAATGGTCCCCGCCGGTCATATATGCTTCCCTCTGGGCCGACCCTTGGACTCATATACAGATGATGGCATGGCCCTCGCTAATCCTGGCCTGGGAGCATAGTTCCCACCTTGTCCGCGTGACCCGCTCCAGTATGCTGGAGGTCCTCAGCCAGCCATACATCGTCGCGGCCAGGGGCAAGGGGCTGCCGGAGGGTGCAGTTGTCTTACGTCACGGACTGCGCAACGCTCTGATTCCCGCAGTTACCATGCTGGGCCTCCAGTTTGGCACGCTTCTCAGCGGGGCGCTCATCCTGGAGACGGTCTTTGGGCTGCCGGGCATTGGCAGGGGTCTTGTCCAGGCGGCCCTGGCCCGTGACTACCCGGTGATCCAGAGCCTTGCATCCCTCCTGGTGCTGCTGTCCCTGGTGGTCAACCTGGTGGTGGACACCATCTACACGATAATAGACCCGCGTGTCTCCCTGCCGGGGCAGCGATATGAAACGTCATGACCGCCGGACCCCTCAACCCGGACCATCTCACGCCAGGCTGCTAAATGCCGCTCGGGGCATATGCAGCGCCCTCAAGAGGGCGGTATATACCTCTCCCGGAAACGCATGGGTATTCACTCGGAACAGGCCCGTCGCCGCCCTCAGCCTGGCGGTCCTCCTTTTGATAGTCATGTCTGCCCTCCTGGCGGACGTTGTCTCGACCCACGACCCCCTTGCCCAGGACATAGACCAGCGCCTGAGACCGCCGGGGGTAGGCCACTTCTTCGGGACGGACGGCTTCGGGCGGGACATCTTCAGCCGGGTGGTCCACGGAGCGCGAGGGGCTTTGTCGGTGGGGCTGCTTGCGGTGGGGATGGCAGCCATAGCGGGGGTATCTATAGGCACTGCCTCGGCCTATCGGGTGGGAGCCTTCGACCTGCTGGTTCAACGGGTGATAGACGTGCTGCTGGGGTTCCCCCACCTAGCGCTGGCCCTGATTATGGTGGTAGCCCTGGGGCCTTCCCAGGAATCGGTTGCGGGAGCAATTGCCCTTGGCCTGGCTCCCCAGATTGCCCGGCTTTCCAGGGGCAGCGCCCTTTCGATAAAAGGGGAGTCCTACGTGGAGGCTGCAAGGGCCATCGGCGCCGGCGGCTACAGTATCGTCTGGAGACACATCCTGCCCAACAGCTTCCCCCCGGTCCTGGCCCAGGTGACGGGATATTTCGGGGTTGCGGTAGTAGCGGAGACTGCCCTGAGCTTCCTCGGCCTGGGGGTGCCTGCGCCCTTTCCCTCATGGGGCAGGATGCTCCAGGAGGGAGCGCGGCAATACTTCGAGGCTGCTCCCTGGGCCACCATCTTCCCCGGAATGGCCCTGAGCCTCACCGTGCTAAGCTCCGCAATAGTGGGCGACGCGCTCCGCGACCTGATGGACCCGAGGCACACCCTATCCCTGCGGCCTAAGTCTCGGCTTGGAGGGTAGCGCGGGTAGGCTATAGCGAGAGGGCTGTATTATGGCGCGCCCGGCAGGACTTGAACCCGCAACCCCTGGGTCCGAAGCCCAGTGCTCTATCCATTGAGCTACGGACGCGCGCGCCTAATTGTAGTTCGCAGGCCAACCCGGCAGACGACCGGGTCTCCCACAGTAGGCCGGGTTTTTGTGCCCGGCCTTTATTCCCAGGTCTCTATTCCGAGGAGGTGATGGGGTGAGCGGTGGGATTCGAACCCACGATCTCCTGAGCCACAGTCAGGCGCCTTAGGCCCCTTGGCTACGCTCACCACGCGGGACTGGGTGCGACCCCTGAATAAGAGTCTAAGGGAATCTGCGCCCAGAGTCAATCATTTCTGCTCAGCAAGGTTGAGAGCAAGGTTTATCAGGGTGCGGGCGGGTACGCCGGTCCCTCCCGTTACCGTGTAGCCCTTGTCCTTGCTGCTCATGTAGGTGCCGGCGATGTCCAGGTGTGCCCAGGGAACGTCTTCGCTGAACTCGTGGAGGAACTGGCCGGCGCTGAGGGACCCTGCAGCCCTGCCGCCGGAGTTCTTTATGTCGGCGACATTGCTTTTGATCTCTTCCTTATATTCATCGTACAAGGGGAGCTGCCAGAACCTCTCACCCTTGGCCTCTCCCGCCTCGATTATCCGGTCTATCAACTCCTGATCGTTGCCCATCACCCCGCTGCAAGCGTGGCCCAAGGCTACCACCATTGCCCCGGTCAGGGTGGCAATGTCCACCAGGCGGGTGATGCCATTTTGCCGGGCGTAGCAGATAGCATCCGCCAGCACCAGCCTGCCCTCGGCATCGGTGTTTATTATTTCGATGGTCTTGCCGCTCATGGCGCGGACCACGTCTCCGGGACGCTGGGCAGAGCCGCCGGGCATGTTCTCAGTGGCAGCGATGACACCTGTAACGTTTATCCCGGGCTTGAGCCGCCCGATGGCCTTCATTGCTCCAATAACGGAAGCGCCTCCGGCCATGTCGCCCTTCATGCTTTCCATGCCACCTGCCGACTTCAACGAGATGCCGCCCGTATCGAAGGTAATCCCCTTGCCGATAAAGCCTATATTGTTGGACGGGTTGTCCGGGTCTCCCTTGTACTGGAGGACTATCAGCTTGGGAGGCTGGTCGCTCCCCTGGGCTACACCCAGGAAGGCACCCATCCCCATCTCTTCCATGTCCGAGCGGTCCATCACCTTTATTTCCAGCCCCTCGGTGTCCGCCACCTGGTGGGCGATCTCGGCCATGCGGGTGGGGGTCATTACGTTGGCAGGCTCATTTACCATGTCCCTGGCGATGATGGCGCAGTCGGCCATGAGAGCGCCAAGCTCTACCCCCTTCTCCAGGTCGTTGATTTTGCCTGCGTCCCCCTCGACGATCAAAAGCTCCTTTAGCTCTCCGTCGTCGTCGCTTTTACTCAGATAATTCCTGAACTTGTAAAGGCCCAGGGTGGCGCCCTCGGTTATGGCCTCGCCTACCGACCCGGCATCCAGGCCCGCTATCCCCGCGCCGTGGGCGATGGTAGCCACCTGCTCGAAGCCCAGGCTCCGCAGCCGTCGCAGGGAGCCGGCCATCACTTCCCTGACGGTTTCCTGGTCAAAGCTCTCTTGCTTCCCCAGACCTGCCACCAGCACCCGGGACGGGGCTATCTTGCCAAAGGTGTGAATGAGGGTATTCTCGCCTTTCTTGCCCTTTATTTCCCCGTCTTTGATTAGCTCGGTTATTGCGCCGTCCATTGCTCGGTCCACCGCCCCGGTAGCGCCTCCGGGATGCTCGACTCCCTCGAACAGGTTGATAATGAGGGCGGGCACTTTAACCTGGATTACGTCCCCGTGGACTACTTTTACGTCCATGACGCCTCCTTCTTGCTTGCTTTTGCCACGTTAGTTTTTATATCGCCTTTCGGTATTGGCCATATATACGGACAGGCCCGGATGCCCAGCCTAGCTTATGCGCATCCCCCGCCGGACCTCTCGCAACACCTTGGAGACGGCAGGGGAGATGTCCCTTGAGGTATCCACCACAAAGTGGCCGCGCTTAATGGGTTCGGCTGTGGCGTACATCTTCTGATAGACCTGCCAATCGGCGCTGGAGTTGTCTTCCGGGTCCACCCCTTCTACCCTGCCTTTGAGCCGCTCTTGAATCACCTCCGGGGGCGCTTTCAGATGTATGAGTACCAGCTTGGCCCCAGTTCGGTCGGCGATGTGATAGAGCCGCTCCCGGTGGGCTTCCACCAGGTTGGTGGCGTCCAGCAATACGGGCACACCCTCCTTGAGAAGCTGGTCAATGAGAGAGTGGCACGCCCTGAACAAACGCTCGCTCTCGGCGGCTGTGTAAGCCGGAGTGGGGAACAGAGTCTTACGGAACACGTCGCTCTCAAGGACCAGCAGGGGTTCCTGGGCCGCCAGCCTGCGGGCGAAGTAGGACTTGCCGGACCCCGGGAGACCGCTCACTACAACCATGACGGGCTTTGCCACGGGAGTGGGTATCTCCGGGAGGCTGGCCCTCAGCCTCGCCATGTCTTCAGCCTGTTGTGATGTTCTGCTCTGTGTGCCTGCCATAGCTAAGCAAAGGGCGCCAAGTTAGTACCTGGGAAGGATAATAGATGAGTCCGCCGAATCAGGCTAGAGGCCGGCCCTCGTCAATGTCGGTATAAAAGGCCAGGCCCAGAAGCCCGGGCCCCAGATGAGCGCCCATGACGGGGGTGAACTCGCTGACGAGGAGTTCCCGGCAATCGAATCCCTTCGCGACTTGCTGACGCAGCCCCTCGGCGTCCTCTGCGGCATGGGCGTGCATTACGTTGACATGCACCGGCTTATCCCGGACCCTGTCCTTCATTACATCCATCAGCCTCTGAGTTGCCTTGGCGCGGCTCCTGGGCTTCTCGATCATCCTGGCTTCGCCTAGCTTCAACTCCGCCAGGGGTTTTATCCCCAAGATGAAGCCGGCCCAGGCAGCCACCCTGGGCACTCTGCCACTCTTGCTCAGATAGTACAGGGTGTTCAAGAAAGCCACCAGGCTTACTGAGGGTACAAGTTGTTTTATCCTGGCAATCACCTGGTCCAGGCCGGCCCCTCTCATCGCCATCCTGGCTGCCTCAAGAGCGATCAGCCCCTGGGCGCCCGCAGCCGCCATGCTATCAACTACTTTGACCCTACAGTCCGGCAGTTCCGACTCGGCTATTCGGGCGGCTACGCGGGCGGAATCGTAGGTGGCGCTGAAGTTGGCAGAAAGGGTGATGCAGACCAGTTCCTCGGCAACCTTACTTGCAGAACGAAAAGCCTCAAGGAAGCTGTCCGGCTTGGGGGAGGAGGTGGTAGGGACGTTCTGGTTTTTCTGAAGCATCTGATAGAACTCGCCAGGCTCTATGTCTATCCCGTCCTTCAAGACCGTCTCTCCAATTACCAGTTCGTGAGGGACTACATAGATGTCATATTCGCCCAGGGCTGCTCGTGGTAGGCAACTGCTGCTATCAACTACTACCGCTATGTGCCGTTTGTGAACCAATGAGTCACAACCTCCCCCTCTCCTTCTATAGACGGCTCAACAGACGGCTGCAGGGCTTCTCTCCGCTCCAGCCTGGACTGGAGAAAGGCAGGACTGAGAAGGAAGGCAACTGAGGCAAGGGTGACGAGGATTCCCGACAGGATACCGAACCCGAAGGGGATCACCACTATGCTGAATATCACCAGCACGGCAGTGGAGACGGTGAGCAGGCCAATTTTCACAAGCCTGTGCCCAACCTTCAGGAACACGCCCGTGGTCACCGCCAGGGCCAGGAACACCAGGGCCCTATCGCTGTCGGTCTCCTGGACCTTTGCGGTATTAGCCGACCACAGGCCACCTTGCCAGTTGAGGAACAATATCCATGCCGTCAGGAAGGGAAAGGGCAGCGCGGTCAGAGATACCAGCAGCCAGTCATGGCGCACGACCCTCATGACAACTTTCCAGGTCATCCACAAAGAGAAGGGGATGTAAGCTATCAATAAGAAGTACACGGGAAAACTGAAGGGCAGGTTGCCGGTGGTCACATACCTCCAAGTCCCGTAGCCAATCGCCACCAGCGCCATCACCCAGGACAGGGCCGGCGCTGCCATGGAGTATCCCAGCCATGTGTAGGCCCACTTGGACTTGCCGTCCTTCCAACCTCTCAGGGCTACGAATGTGATGCCAACCAGCACCACAGCCACCAGCAGGTAGCGTGTCCACAAATGGAGGGCGAACAGGGACGCAAGGAGCAGATGCGGCAGCGTAGCCAACAGTATGTCCCGCCACGAGCCTATACTATGCACCGAGTACATTTCTTTACTGATCAGGTCAGGGCGGCCCAGGTCACGCAAAGCAGTAGCGCGGGCTTCCTGATAGGTAAGCCCATCCTCCTGTAGCTCCTCGATCTTCTCCTCCAGGTGTCCCTGTATCTCAAGGGTTATCTCCCTGTTAGTGCCAGGGTCCAGCTTGAGCATCTTGGTCAGGTTATGGAGGTAACCTCGAAGGTGTCCGTCCACTCCCGGTCTCCTCATTAACGGTCTATTTAGGGATGGTCTATTCAGGCTCTAAATTCAGCCCAGGAAATATGCAGCGCCCTCGAGGGTGCGGTATATGCCGCTCTCGGATGCCTATGATGTTTGAGGAAGCATAATGGAATTTACGGCGCTGGAGAAGCGCTGCCACTCACTCATTCGTTCCTCCAGCACCCTTCGTCCCTTGGCGGTGATATGGTAATACCGGCGGGGCTGACCACTGACCGCCTCCCGCCAGGTCCCCTCCACCAGCCCGGCTTTTTCCAGCCGGTGCAGCGCCGGATACAGGGTCCCCTCCTTGAACCGAAAATATCCCCTGCTCCTGCTCTCTATCTCCTTGACTATCCGGTATCCGTACATGGCCTCATCGGTCAATAGAGAGAGAAGAAGGGTCTCAGTGTTTCCTTTCAGGAGTTCTTTATTCATAGTATGTTTTGCCCTGACGCTACATTTACCTCTTCAGTTTCAGGGTGATTTTATAATGGATGGAAGAAGGAGGTCAAGCCTATGCCAACTGTTCAGAGTTGGTGCGTTGTGGCCGCCGTCTCACCGTCATTCCGGCGCAGGCCGGAATCCACAGGCATCCGCAGCCAGCAACGTTGCTTATCTGAGGCTTCTGGATTCCGGCGTAGGCCGGAATGACGAATTGGTGTGCAGGGACGTGCAGAGCCTCCAGGTTATATATTAGATTGGCCGGATAGCAGGCTGGGAGCACAGGGCCATCGCACTAATATCCCAGTCAAAGTATATCAGGGTAGAGCGGTCAACGGACTTCGCCAGGAGCCTTCTCCCTCCCTGGGCAACCACGCTCTCCGCATTCCTGTAGTTTAGGTTAATCCCCTCCTCATTTCCCGTGCGATTGCACAACCACAAAGGCAGCCCGGTCTCGGCGGTCCTTAGCTCCCAGGTATCATCCGGGCCACACGGTCCCGGGGGCCATGCGGCGCCGGATACGAGTATCTCTGCGCCCTTCTTCTTCAAGTCTTGAACAATCTCGGGGAACCAGGCGTCTGCGCATATCAGAAGTCCCACCTTGACCCCGCCGCAGTCCACCACCGCAGGCTCACGTCCCGCCACGGACCATGCCTCGGCGCCGCCGGTGGGCTTTATCTTGCGATGTACCCCCAAGACTTCTCCCTGGGGGCCAATAACGAAAATGGAGTTGTAGAGCCTGTCTTCTTCCACTGGGCCAGCGTCCAGGGGAACTGGATGGCATTCCCGCTCAGGATGTGAGAGGAATATGGTCATCTCATTGTCTTTAGCCAGGCGCTGGATGGAGGCCATCCAGTCATCGGGTTGGGGTAAAATCCAGTCGGTGCCTATGAGCTTGGTGAAATCATAGCCTGTCACGCACAACTCTGGAGTAATCACCCACCGGACCCCTTCCGAGGCCGCCACTTCAATGCCATGTTCTATGAGGCCCCGGTTGTGGGCTACCTCCCCCACCAGGGGTTCCAGGTGCAACAGGCCAATTCTCATAACAGTCATTGAATCACCACAGCAATTGATTGGGGGCTGGTACATCATTCGGTATTCTCAGCAAGTGTTAGTATTCATATCCTGCATTACCAGCACGTATTGAGAACACCCATCATTCGGCTAGCCGCCATCGCCGGTCAGGTCGGCCAGCCTGGGCATCACTTCCTGGGCCAGAAGGCGGGTGGACTTCTCCCAGCCACTCTGGTTCTGCCAGTGGTCATAGACCAGTACCAGAAGGCCCCCAAAGCCTCCCACATTGTTATACAGGCTGCGAATCTTCTCGGTAACGGTATCGGGAGAGCCAACCAGCCACATGTGGTCGGCCAGGTACTCCGTCGTGATAGCATCATCGGGCACTTCCGGGTCATCCTTGAAGACGTGCAGCATGTTGAACTGACCGAAAAGACGCAGGAGGTAGTCGTGCCAGACCCTGCCCAACATGCCGTTCAAAGCCTGTTCCCGGGCCTCCTCATCGGTATCGGCCACGTACACATCCCGCACCAGCCGCCAGTCGCCGCGAGACGGGGTCCTGCCGGAGCGCTGCGCCCCCTCCTGGATGGCTTCCCAGTGGCTCTTCACGAACTCGGTGTTCAGGGCCAAGCTCATGGGGATGAAGCCTCTTTCGCCGGCTATCATCAGGGTGGGAGACTTGTAGCTCAGGGAAGCCACCCCAATGGGCGGGTGGGGCTTCTGATAAGGGGTCAAGAAGTACCGCAGGAGGTCGAACATGGGATCGGTTACGGTGATGTTCCAGAATTTGCCCTTGTACTCGAAAGGCCCCTCGTTGGCCCATATCTTCAAGATTATATCCAGGGCTTCACGGGTCATCTCCCGGTGCTCACCCTCCATCCCGTCCACGTCGAACAGCGCCCAATCGCTGGGCAGGCCGCTGGCGCCGACGCCGAAAAGGAACCTGCCCTGAGACAGATGGTCCAGGTAGGCTACGCGATGGGCCAACTCCGCCGGATGGTGAAAGGGAAGGAGATGAGCGCCCGACCCCAGCTTGATCCGCTTGGTCCTCATCAGCGCTTGAGCAATCATCAGGTCCGGCGCGGGTATGGGCTCCCAGGGCGACGTGAAATGCTCCCCAATCCAGGCTTCATCGTAGCCCAGCTCATCGGCAAGAGCCAGATAGTCCAGGTCCCACTGATGGGAGTCGTAAATGTTCCGCTCCGGCGGGTGAGATGGCATCATAAAAAGTCCGTACTTCATGGCCCCTCCAGAACATCTCTTTGCTTTTTAACACGGCACACCGAAAGCATACCCTGAATGATGCCTTTCGTCTAGGGGTGCCACAGGGTAACAAGGCAAATCAGTCTAATCTGAATGTATGGCGAAAACAAGTGCAATTGTCAGACCCAAGGAATATCAAGATGTTACCATTATGATGTGCAACGGAATCCGGCAGTCTCCAACAGTGGGGTACAGTGTGGTATAATCATGCCATGACAAGGACATCCTCACAGCTTGACCCCGATTCCCTGGTGGCCCGCATCGTCGCCGAGCTTCAGGCCAACCCCGATGCCCAAGCCCTGCTGCTGCGCGCCCTGCTCACCAGCGAATTCCTCGGGATGCCCATACGCCTGGAGCGCATAGAAGCCGACATCGCCGAACTCAAGGCCACCGTTGGCGAACTCAGTGACCGCGTGGGACGCATGGAAACCACCATGACTCAATTCGACACTCGCCTGGGAAGGGTGGAAGCCGACGTTGTAGAGCTCAAATCCGACGTTGCAGTGCTCAAGGGAGACAGCCTGGAGGTGAAGCTCCACCGGAGGATCCGGTCTCTCATCAGCCAGCGCCTCGGCCTGCGCAGGGCACAGATACTGCAAAGCCTCGTGCAGAACACCAGCCCAGAACTATTTGAACCTGTTGAGGATGCTCTTGCTAACGGTCTCATCACCGAAACCCAGGATACCCGGATCGAGGCAACGGACATGATTATTCGCGCCCAGCGTAAGGCTGACGGCGCTCAAGTGTGGGTAGCGATAGAAGTGTCCAACAGCATCAGCCGGCATGACATAGAGCGGGTACACCAGTGCGCCGAGGCCCTGAAAGCCGTGTTCCAGCAGGATGCCCTGGCTGTGGTGGCCGGCTACCGCATCCATCCCCAGGACCAAGAGCAGGCTGACTATGCCGGCGTTTACACCATCCTGGTCGAGGAGAACAGCTAGGGGCGAAAGAAAGCCCCCACCCCCACAGCCGCCTACCTGGGGGATAGCTTTTAGAATCGCACATTTGAGATCGAGATAGATTATCATGTAAAGGGGGTATCATGCGTGGAGGAGACGCCGTTATCCGTGCCCTGGAGAAGGAAGGGGTCAACTACATAACCGGTTTCTCAGGAGGAGGCCTTGCGCCCCTCTGGCCTGCTTTGAGGTCTTCTGAAACTATCACCGCCTTTTCCACCCGCCACGAACGGCTGGGGGTGGAGATCGCCGACGGCTACGCCCGCGCTACGGGCAAAGTCGGCGTAGCCATGACGGGCACCGGGCCGGGAGCCACCAATACCCTGACAGGTATAGCCGGCTGCTATGCCGATAACATCCCCGTCCTGCTGTTGATGGGGCAGCACCCCTGGAGCAGCATGGGCAAGGAAATCCAGCAGGAAG
The DNA here is from genome assembly GCA_965219725.1 of Dehalococcoidia bacterium. Taxonomy (GTDB): domain Bacteria; phylum Chloroflexota; class Dehalococcoidia; order Lucifugimonadales; family JAGWBF01; genus CBDCOF01. Next base: position 987,090 of record CBDCOF010000001.1, read on the forward strand.
TTCCCTCCAGTATCTTCGATAACCTGGTCAAGTGGAAGGGGACCTTTCACAGCGTAGAGCAAGTCCCGGAGATTATGCGCCGCGCTTTCATAGCATTGCGCTCCGGCTCGCCCGGCCCCGTGGTACTGGAGATGCCCCAGGACGTTATGTCCGCCGAGGCCCCCGACGACAGGCTTCAGTACGAGCCCGTAGGCCCGGGCCAGAAGGCGGCGGCAGCCCGGCAGGACATAGAGAGGGCTGCCGACCTCCTGGTGCAGGCCAACTTTCCCATCCTCAACGCCGGCGGGGGCGCTCTGTGGGCCGACGCTGCGGAGGAAGTCAGGGAACTGGCCGAGCTTCTGTCCATGCCGGTAGCCAGCACCCTCGTTGGAAAGAGCGTATTCCCTGAAGACCATCCCCTTTCCCTTGGCCTGGGAGTGTACCCCAAGAGCCGCTTCGCCACCGGAACAGCGATTCACATCAACCGGAAAGCGGACGTGGTGCTGGCAGTAGGAAACTCCTTCAGGATGCCCAACGCCACCGACGGACGCCCCATCCCAGAGGATGTCAAACTCATCCATATAAACGCCGACTCCACAGACCTGAACAAGATATACCGGGCGGACGTTCCCATCCTGGCCGATGCCAAGCTGGCGCTGAGGGACCTGATAGATGCGGTGCGGGACCGTTTGGGACCCGGCAGAGGGGGAATCAAGGAAGAGGTGGTGGCGGAAATCCAGCAGGCAAAGTCCAAGTGGCTGGGCGAGTGGATGCCAACCATGACCGACGACTCAACCCCCACCAACGGCTACCGTGTGATCCACGACCTTATGCAGGTGATTGATAAGGACAAGACCATCGCAGTCCACGACGCCGGCGGCAGCCGTGGGTATCTCTCTCCATTCTGGACGGCTACCCGGCCCCGCAACTACGTGGGTATGGGCGGAATGGCCGCTATGGGATGGTCTATGGGCGCTGCCATAGGGGCCAAGATGGGCAAGCCGGACCACCTGGTTGTCCACCTCCTGGGGGACGCCTCCTTCGGCATGACCGGAATGGAGTTGGAGACGGCGGTGCGCATGAAGCTCCCCATCCTCACCATAGTAGTCAACAACGGGGGCACCGGCGGCGCTCTGATGAGTGTGGACAGGCCGAACGCCGCCCCCGCCAGCATGGCGGAACTGGGTGGCGACTTCACCACCGTTGCCAGGGGGCTTGGGGCCTACAGCGAGAGGGTAGAGCAGCCCTCGGACATCCAGGCGGCCTTCCGCCGGGCCATCCAGGCCACCGAACAGGGGCAGTCAGCCCTGGTAGAGGTTATGATCAAGCCTATGGGCAGTCCCGAGCTTCCTGATACCTGGTCCCTGTAAGGGCAAGGTGAAACTGGAAGAGGCCGTTCCTAACTGCATTGCCTGCATTGCCTGCATTGATTGAATGAAGGAGGGCCGGCCTCACCTAAACCCAAAGTAGGGACAGGTTTGAAACCTGTCCCTACGTCGTGGTAATTGCCTATAGCCTTGCGAAGGCCATGTGCGAGGATGAAAACGGTACGGCCTCCCCACCGTCATTCCGGCGTAGGCCGGAATCCAGGGGCGGGGGTGTGGGGGACTCGAACGACCGCCTACATCGCGGGACCCTGGATTCCCGCTTTCGCGGGAATGACGGTCGGTGGAGGATGTCGCGCCCTTCAGGGTGTGGTGGAGGAGCCTGGCGCCGGCTTTTTTCATAATAATTCCCCATACCCTTGCAGACCACATAAGGGGATGAAAATGGTACGGCCTCCCCACCGTCACTCCCGTGAAAGCGGGAGTCCACGCCCCACCCCTGGATTCCGGCCTGCGCCGGAATGACGGTAGGCATCTATTTTCATGGTAATAAAAAGGGCTGTCCAATCCAAATGCGACTGCCCTGTCTTACTTATGCCGACGGTTGACACCACAAGTAAGCATCCCTAGTATATGGGCAGCGTATACGGGTATCCGAGTGCGAGATACCCGGCATTTCATCGCCTATGCCGCGCCCTCGAGGCGTGGCATAGGTCCCGTCCGCCTCTACAGACTGCGGACGGCCATTTGGAAAGGAGAAATAATGCCACGAGCCCACGACCTTATAGTACAGGCCCTTGAGGAAGGCGGGGTTGACCACGTTTTCGGCATCCCGGGGGGAGGCACGGGCCAGATTTATAGCTCCCTCTACGGGAAGGAGGGAGGCATCCGCACCATCCTGGCCCGCCACGAGCAGGCCGCCGCCATAATGGCCGATGCCTACGGGCGCGCCACCGGCAAGCCTGCCGTTATCATGGGGCAGGGGGTGTTCATGGGCTCCAACGCCAGCTTCGGCGTCATGGAAGCCTTCGCCAGCAGTTCCCCCATGATCGTGCTTACCGACACCTCCGATGGAGGGGTGGCCCAGCATCCCGCCAACCAGTCGGGCGCCGGGGAGTATGGCAGCGTTGACCTCCTCAACATCTTCCGCTCCATGACCAAGTACACCACCCTGGCCACCACCCCAAAGGAAGCCGTCCTTGGCACCCAGCTTGCCATCAAACATGCCACCAGCGGCAGGCCGGGGCCTACCTGCGTGCTCATGCGCAGCGCTTCCATCGTGGGCGAGGTGGACGTGGAGTCGCCTCCTTTCATACACAACACCGCAGGCTACCTGAATGTCAGCAAGCCCCAGGCTTCCCCCCAGGATATAGAGCGGGTGGTAGAGATTCTCAGCAACTCCCGCAAGCCCGTTATGGTGGCAGGCAACGGGGTGCATCTTTCCAAAGCCCATGACTTGCTCCGAGAGGTCGCCGAGATGTGGGGAATGCCCGTCGCCACCAGCTACAAGGGTAAGAGCGCCATTGAAGAGACCCATCCCCTGGCCTTGGGCATGGTGGGCAGGTATGGGCAGAACGCCGCCAACACCGTGATAGGCGAGGCGGACACTGTACTGGTAATCGGGGCCAAGCTGACGCCCCAGGATACGGTGGGAGAACACCCCAACTTCTTCGACCCCCGCCGCCAGAGGATTATCCAGGTTGACATAGAACCCCGCAATACCGGCTGGACCTTCCCGGTAGAGATGGGCCTGGTGGGAGATGCCGCCGCCATCCTCTCCCAGCTTGTGGATGCCTCAAAGCCTGCGACCTCCCCCCGCAGCGAGGAGTTCCAGCAGAGGAGAAGAGACCTCCAGCAGCAAAAAGAGGGCCTGGCCTACTACCAGGACCCTGCCCTCCTGACAGACTCGTCGCCGGTGCTGCCCCAGCGAGTGGTGCGCATTCTCCAGGATACCCTGGACCCGTCAACCCTTATCTCCCTGGATGCGGGCAACAACCGGACGTGGATGTGCCACTTCTACCAGTCCCAGCAGAAGGGCACCTTCTTCTGCCCGGGCGGCATGGCAGGCATGGGCTGGAGCCTGCCGGCATCGTTGGCCCTGAAGCTGGTCCACCCCGATAGGCCCGTAGTGTCGGTGACGGGGGACGGCGGCTTTATGATGTCCGTCCATGCCCTCTCCACGGCAATCCAGTATGACCTGCCCATAGTGTGCGTGGTGATGAACGACTCCGCCCTGGGCATGGTGAGGCACCACCAAGAGCCGGGGAAGAATATCGCCTCGGAGTTTATCCAGACAGACAACGGAGCGGTTGCAAGGGGCTTTGGCGCCTATGGAGTCCAGGTGAACGACTCCCGGGACCTGGCCGGGGCCGTGAGGGACGCCTTAGCCTCGGGGCGGCCTGCCGTAGTGGACGTGGTCATTGACCGAGGCCCCAACCCCGACGACTTCCGGGCTGACATGCGCGCCGCGACGGAGACTTAAAACTACTTCAAAAGGCGGTCTGGCGAGCCTGTCTTGGTCCTGGCGAAGGACTCACCACGAACGGGAGAATACGTGACTTCCGTTCGTGGCATGGTTTTGAATGCCTGAGCAGTTACGGGGAGGGGTGCAATGCGGGTAAAGGTCATCGGGGCTACCCTAGCTGTGATAGTTCTCGTCGTGGTTGGAGTTGGCGTGGCGATATATACGGACATCCTACCCGTCCCCTGGGGCTCCGCGCCACCTGAACACTCGGCCAGATACTATCCCGATGACGTTCTGGCTTACACTTGGCTCACCTTGGACCCATCAATGGGACAGCACGAAGAGATGATGGACATCTGGGAGCGCTTCAACGAGATACGCTACTTTCGCGACATGGTGGAAGACCTTGAGGACGGACTAGACGATGAGACCGGACTTGACCTTGAAGACGACGTGTTGCCCTGGGTCGGCGCAGAGATTTCAGCGGCCATCCTGGATATAGACATTGACGGCGAAGAGGTAGAGATTGCCGTGACCATAGATGTGCGCGACGCGGATGCCGCCGCTGCTTTCCTCGACGATTGGCTGAAATACCTGGAGGACGAGCATGACGCGGACTTTGATATGGTTTCCATCAACGATTATGACGTCTGGGTGGATGAGGACAGTGGCCAAGCCTATGCGCTGACCACGGACTTGCTGGTGTTCTCTATTACAGAGGGCGCGATGGAAGACGTTCTCGACCGCGTCGCCGGTGAAAAGAGCCGGACCTTGGCTTCGGATGAGGACTTCATGGAGGCGAGGGCTTCATTGCCCGACAGGCGTTTCGCCTCGTTCTATGTGAATTATCAGAGGATGTACGATGTTATCGGCGGTGACTTGTACGGCTACGAGTGGCTGCCGGGTCCAATGGGAGGTCCCTGCATTGGGCAGGGTTTCGGAACACCTGACTGGATAACGGCTTCGGCTGCTTGGGTAGACCGAGGACTGGTCTTCAATATGGTCTCCCCAACCGTGAACGGTCTGTGGCCGGACTCACCTGATGTTGCGGATACCGATGACGTGCTGCCGGGTGACACTCTAGCTTTCCTTTCCATGTCCTTCAACCCAAATGCTGACCACTGGCGCGAGGCTCTCCGCGAATGCGCGATGGCCGACTTGATTCCGGGTTGGGAGGACGTGGTTGAAGAGGTCAATATAGCTGTTCCTGACCTGATTGAAGAAGCCAACTTGCTGGGCCAATCCCCATCTGGCAACATACCGGAACTGGGATACGACTCTACCCTGGCGGATGCTTTAGACTTTGGTCTGCTGATAGTGGACCGGATAACAGGAATACATCCAGAAGAAGACCTCCTCGACTACCTTGATGGTCACCTGATCATAGCGGTCAGCGACTTCGATTTAGAGGCAGTGAGTAGTCTCCCCGCGGACAATCCGATCAATGCGATATGGATGGTCTCCTACGGCTCCGACGGAGAGGACGGGTTGAAAGAGACGATGGACGACATCGTTGACTTGGCCAAACGCCAACTTGACGTGGACGTTGACCTCGTTGACGTAGGCGCTGACGACGATGCCCGTATATTTGGCACCGGTTTCCTCGAGAACACCGAGTACTCCCCTGGCTTCGTGTTACACGATGGTTATCTGAGCATAGGCAGTACGGAGAAGGTGCTGGAAACCATCGTGGCGCGGCAGAAAGGGGATGGCGACCGGTTGTCCTCTGCTGACGAATATAGGCGAGCTGTCGGCCACCTACCCAGCGATAAGCAGTTCCTCATGTACGTCGACCTTCATCGCATCATAGGCAAGCTGGACCCCGATGTCATGGATGACGACCAGTATTATGAGGTGCTAGCCGATGGTATCAGCGCAATGGCGATGAGCTCCAGCGTCGGCGACGATTACAGCAGGACTACCTTGGTGCTTACCCTCCTGCATGAGGACTAGGATACAGACACTTCCAAGCCTACCCATGCCTATGAAAATAGGCAACACCCAGCGCCGTCATTGTCATTCCGAGCGAGCGTAGCGAGTCGAGGAATCCAAAGTCCTGGACTTCGGCATTGCGGGGAAGTCACCCACAACCCCGCCCCTAGACTCCGGCGTAGGCCGGAGTGACGGTTAGGTTGTCAGCCGCCATTTTCATCCTCTTACGTTGCCTGCAAGGACATGGGTAATTCCGGCGTAGGCGGGGATGACTGGTTGGGTTATTGCAACGCCAGGCGTTTCTCCTCGTTGCGGGCCTCGCACAGTTGCGCTTGGTGCAGCACTACCTTGGCCCACTCGTCCACCGGCACGTCAATCATCCTTCCGTGAAAGGGAATGGCCGCCGTGCCGGCAGCTATGGCCTGGGCGAATACCTCCCGCACCTGGGTGTAGTAGTCCACCAGGTCCGGGGTTGGGGTGAAGGCGGCGTTGACAGGCTCCACCCACGAGGGATATGGGCAGATGACCCCCTTGAATCCCAGGTTCTTGCCGTCGGTGGCCAGCCCCAGGAGGTCGTCCCTGGGCATGGCTCGCGGGAAGGTGCCCAGGGGATAAGCTATACCCACAGGCTGTACGCCGGCTGCAACCCCCTCTATAACCACGCGGCCCTTGGCATACACAAAGGGGTCGTACTCCTCGGAAGGCACGATCCCAAGGTCGCTGCACAGTCCCCCTTCATCCAGGGCCACCTGGGTCACTCTTGGGCTGGCCGTGATTATCTCCCGGATGTTCCATACCCCCGCAGCAGACCCCAGGAGGACGATAATCTGGAGGGAGCCTGCTTCCAGGCCCCGCCTGCGTTCCATCTCCGCCAGTACCTCCGAGGCTTGGGCCACGTCTCCGGCGGCCTCGACCTTGGGCAGCATGACGCCCGCCAGGCCGGGCCACACCGAGGCATCCAGGTCGGCATAGAGATAGGGCTTGTTGACCCGCACAAACACCTCTGAGGCGTTGCGGCCCGCCAGGGGAATTATCTCCCTGACCAGCCCCCTTGCCTGGGCCTTCCGTTCCTGGGGCACCCAGTCCTCCAGGTCCAAGGTCACGGCGTCGGGTACGTGAAGCCAGCCCTCCTCTCGGATTTCACCCGCGCCGCGGCCGTCCCCGCCAGGAGGCAAGTCAGGCAGTGGCGAGAGTCCGGTTTCGGTAACGGGCACCATCAGGTTGGAGCGGCGGACGAAGTTTTGCATAGCTTATCTCCCTACTTCCCAGTTGTCCTGTCCCGGATAGCTTGCGCCCGCGCCACCGCCTCCCCCTTCTCCCTATCCCTCTCGGCGCAAGCCTGGGCCCAGGCCAGCAACTCCTCGGCTCGCCGGGCCTCATATTTGTCAATTACCCGGCCATGTATCTCCTCCCACACCTTGCCCATTACCTCAAGGCGGCGGTACTGCTCCAACACCCACCGGGCATCCTCCACCTCTTCAGGAGGTGGGGTCAGTCCCCGGTTCTGAGGCTCCACCACATTGGGATGCAGGCCCCCACCATGACGGAAGCCGCATTTTCGGGCCGCCTCCGCCAGTCTGAAGGCCCTGTCCGGGTCGCTGACGCTGCCGGTCATGTCGGGGATGTGGACGGAGGCGGTGGTCTCCATAGCCAGGACGCGGGCCACCAACTCCAACTCTCCCTTGCCGTACACGAACTGGTCAAAGCCCACGAACATCTCCACCCCCAGGTCCCTGGACATATCGTAGCCTGCCCCGCCGCCGAACTCCTTGACGCGGGGGCTGGCGGAAGCTATCTCGTATGCGTGGGCTACCCCCTCGGCGGTCTCTATGTTAGCGCCGATCTCAACGGTACCGGGACGGATGCCCCGTTCCCGTTCCATCCGGGCAATGACCTCATCCAGCTTTCGCACCTCCTCGGCGGACTCGGTCTTGGGGTAGTTGACCCTCTCCAGGCCGGGCCAGACGATGGCCTCCACGTCGGCCTGAACGTAATCGTGGTTGATGCGGGTGAAGACCTCCGCGCCGCCCCTGGACACATTCTCGATGGCGTCCTTTACCAGGGTGCGGGCGTAGGGCTTCTGCCAATCGGGTACTGAGTCCTCCAGGTCCAGGTTAATGTAGTCGCAGCCCCGCTCCCAGGCGCGGTCCACAAACCGGGGGGTGTTCACCGGCATGGTAAGACCGGAACGGCGGACTGTGACCTTGGACATTTTATTGTAGCCTGCGGCGCTGGGACTGGTCATCGGCCTTCCTCCTGCCCATTATCATCTTCTTTCGTTTGCCTGACCGCCTGGGCCTTTTCCTCTTCCCTGGCGGCGCAGGCTTGGGCGTAGCTTATCAGGCGGCGGGCCCCCTTCACGGCGGATGGCCCTACAAGCCTGCCGTCAATGCTGGATACCGGGCTATCCGTTCCGTGTAAAGAGGCCATCACCTGCTCTGCCTCGGCGACCTCCAGCCTGCCGGGGGTGAAGCCACGATTGAGAGGCCCTACCTGGCCGGGAGCGATGCACATGGACCCCTTGAAGCCAATGTGCCGCCCTCTGAGGGCCGCCTCGTAGGTGTCGCCGGGGCCGGCGAGAAGCCCACGAGCCGGGGCGCGCCACCACGCGCCAAGGGGCACCAGGCCGGCAGCGTTGGCCTCGATAATAATGCGCTGCATCAGATAGGGCATTAGATGAAACTCCCCCGACGGCTCAGGGCGCAGGTCCATCACCAGGTCGGCGCGGCCCAGGGTAAGCCCCCAGAGGCGGGGACTGGCCCGGCCTATCTCCGCGGCGTTGTGGTTGCCCAGGGCCGTCTCCAGGGAAGCCACCATCTGGAGGGTGTGAGGAATCAGGCCCCGCTCCTCCTCAAGCTGTGAGATGAGCCGGTCCGCCTCCTCCACCTCCTGGGCCGACTCCAGCCGGGAGATTATCACACCTTGAAGGCCCCTCCACACACAGGCCCTCAGGTCGGCATACAGCAACTCCCTGTCCACCTGGGCGAAGACCTGTGCGCCACCCCTGGCGGCAAGGCCAATGGCGTCCCTCACCCGCTCCCTAGCCTGGGGCTTGTCCCCATCGTGGACCAACTCAACCAGGTCCAACACCACCACGTCGGCCCCGTAGGACCAGGACGCCTCTACCTGCTTCTCATCGGACGGGGGGACCAGCAGCCAGGACCGGCGGACTGCATCGCTGGCCTCTCTTAACTCATGGGAGGGCATGTCAGGCTACCTCCTTGATACTATACCGATGCTACACCTTGTGGATGCCACGCCTTGTGTACTTATGCGATATTTTAGTCCAAGGGGCGACGGGTTACAACTTTTCGAGGGCTTCTCCTACTCCTCGACCACCATTGCGCCCCCCAGGGTCTCACCCCTCAGCGCCGGTTTGTAATAGGAGTAGGCGCTGGAGGTTACGGCCTGGGCGCGCACCGGGTACAATGCCCTTGCCTGGAAACGGAATGACAGGGACTCACCGGGGGCCATGTCCTCAATGTACAGGATGACCTTCCGGCCCGCCACATCATAGCGCTTCACCTTTCTTTGCTCAGGGGGCTGCCGGTCTATCATATCCCGGATGGACTCCCCCACAGGGCTGAAGCCGGTGGGCACGGCTATGTCCAGCACCACCATACCGGCCTCAGTGATTCTAGGCCCGGAGGGCACCAGTGGCTCAGGCGGGGTAAATTGGACATCCACGGAAACGGTAATCAGGTCGTCAACCTCCACATGGTCGGTTCCGTAGCCTACGGAAATCTGGAACGCCTCTACCCGGTCGGCCTCCACCTCCGGCAGATTGTAGCGGCGCACCAGCTGGAGGACAGCCTGGCCGTCGCCTTGGGCCTCAACCTGAAGCCGGCTGCCATTGGTCGTATCCAGGGGGACCTGGATGGTCTGGAGCACGTCGGCGTTCTCTGGAGTGATTCTGACCTCCCTGCGCCAGTCGCCCGAGGTGAGGGATACCGTCATGTCCACGTTATCCCTGGCGCTGGCGGCAAAGCGGGTCAGGGCCTGGAGGCCCACAACTGTGTCCTGGGTGGAACTGAAACCCCCGAAGGCGTTTCGCTGGGACACCAGCCAACGGGCTGCCCTGGATGCGTTGAAGCTATCCCCACGCTCCAGGAGGGCCAGGGCGGCATAGCCGGTGGTCTCCACGGCGGCGCTGAGGCCGCCATTTCCCCAACGCAGGCCCTCCTCGTCCTCTTGGGCCATACCCATAAGTTTCTCATAGGCGGAATCGGCCTTGCCACTGCCCCCCAACTCAAGGGCATAGGCAACGATTGACATGGTGTAGGGGTCTTGTATACCGGCCAGCTCATCCTCGAGATAGCCCATTGCCTTGGAAACGGGGGTCCCGGCCTCCGCCGGGATGACGGGGGTGGGAGAGGCCAGCAGGAGGGCAGAGGCCACGTAGGCGGTAAGGGCCGTGTTACCCTGGAGTCCGCCCAGGAGTTCCCGGTGGTGCAGGAAGCCCACCGGCTCAAAGGAGCCGTCGGAGCGCTGGTGACGGATAATCCACGACGCGGCGTCATCCAGGACCGCCCGGTCAATGTAGATAAGGCCCTGGGCTTGGGCAAAGGTCTTGAGCACAAAGGCCGTGAGCCACAGGCTGCCCGAATCGTCGCTCTCTCCAAAGGCGGAAAAGCTGCCGTCCTGCCGGCGGTAGGTCAGTTCCCTCTGGTACCCGGTAATCATCAGGTGCTCCGCCCGGGCCATGACCTCCGGCTTTAGCTGTCCGGTATTCTTCATGTACTGGGCAACGAAGACGTTGGGAGCGAAAAGAATCATATTCTGCTCGCCGCAGCCGAAGGGCATCCTCAGCAGGCCCTCAAGCCCCTCGATGGTCTGGGTGAGGTAGCTGCCTGTAAGAGACACATAGGCCCTGGCCGAGCCGTCCACAACATCGCCGGGCACCGAGGTATCCAGGGCCTGATTGTCTCCACTGGATATAACCAGGTTGTCAACCACCTCCCGCTGGACGCCCTCGGGTTCCACCAGCAGGTCTTTGATGACGGCGTCGGCGGCCTCTGCGCTGCGGGCGCTGACCTTTATGGGCAGGTTGCCCAGCCCGGTGGGACGGATGAGGAACTCCGCGCCGCCGATGTCATTGGGGCCTACCGTTACCGTTTTCAGAGGCTCATCCAGAAGGTCATATCCCCCAGTGTTGGATGTATCAGACGTGTCTGTGGGACTGGCAGGGGCCTCTATCTCTACGAAAATCTCCTGGGGGGAGTCCAGGTAATTATACAGGGCTATCTTCACCGGAAACTCCTCCCCCCGGATGGCCGAGAAGGGGAGGTCCACCTGGAGGAAGAAGGGCTGGAAGACCCTTAGCTCCGCCTCGCCTATTCCCAGCCCGTGCTCCTTGGACAACGCCACACCCCGCAGCGCCCAGGTGGTGATGCTGTCCGGGGCCTCGACGCTGAAAGACGCCCGCCCATTTCCAATGGTGGTAACGTCGGTCCACAGCCAGGTCTCTGGGAAGAACTGCCGCACCCTCTGCACCTCGGCTAGTCCCGACGGCGGCTGCAAGGCCCCCGAATCAGCCATAGGCGCAGGCGTCGGGGTGGGAGCAGCATCCCTCATCATCCCATCACCACCAGATTCCGCGGCATCTTCCATCCTCCCGATCCTGACCCATGAATAATCCTCACCCTGGGGTACGTCCTTGTTAGTCATAATCGTCAGCCCCACGTCCTTGAAGGTCTCCTGAGCGCCCCGCACCGTTACGCTGTCCAGGAATCCGGCCTCATGGAGTTCTACTTGAGGCTCCAGGTACAGCCGCTCCAACTCGGCGAAGACCTGCCGAAGGTTCAGCCTGTTCTCCGCCAGGATGAAGACGGACCTGTCCACCGCCACCAGGCCGACTTTCGCCTCACCCTGGGTCTCCACCTCAATATCCACCGCGTCTCCGGGGCCTACCTCATCCTTGCTAAACCCTACCCGGACCTGGTGGGGATATTCTCCATCCACCTGGAAGGGCAGATAGTCGGCGGCCACCTCGCTGTTGGGCAGGACCTGGTACACCAGCAGCCGCGACCCCGGGGCCATCACCGGCGTCACACGGAAGTCTATATCCGCCCCCGGAATCCCACTTTCGCTGGAATCACGGGAGGAAACCGTGTCTGAAAAGACCAGCCTGCCCCTGGCTATGACCTCGTAGTAGAAGTTGCCGGCCTCTCCGGTGGAGTGGACGCGAAAACGGGCCATGTCGCCCACCCCCAGCGTCCCCTGGCCCACCTGCTCCACGTGGATGAAGCTGCCCGAGGGAGAGTAACCCGCCTCAAGGGCCAGGGATGCGTGGGCAGGCACGCTATCGCCATCGGTCGCCGTGGTAGCCTCCAAGGTCAACGCCACGGCGTCCTCCGGGGGAGTCAGCTTCAGCAAAGCCTTGCCGTTCTCTGTAGTGACCCGGCGGGTCTCCTGGCGTACCTGGTCCAGGTATTCGTCCATGTAGGAGATAACCACGCTTACGTCTTCGTCCAGGGGCTGGTTGTCAGGGGTCTCGGTGAGGACCAGGAAGGTAAAGGGCAAGGTCGGCTTGAAGACGCCGCTCTCCGGGATAACCTGGAGGTTTACGGGAGTGGCGGCCACGGTGAGCAAGTGGGTGGTCTTCTCCTCATAGCCGGTGGCCCTCTCCTTCACGGTCACGTCCAGGGTGACGTTTCCCAGTCCACCGGCGCCGGGTACTCCCGCTACGTATCCCGCAGCGGGGAGCTCAAAGCCGGCCTCCCCGTCCAGGTCTTGAACCAGGGTAGCAAACTCCTCCCAGGCTCCCACGTACCGGGATGCCACTATCTCCACCTCGCCCTTTACAGGCTTGCCGAAGCTGTAGGTGGCGCTCACCGTGCCGGTGATGGGGTCGCCGGCCAGCACCCAATCCCTGGGCATGTCCACCACAACTTCGTATTTGGGTAATACGTACTCCTCTACCCTTATGTCAAGCTGGGCGGTGGCCTCCTCGGACCGGGCGCTTATCTTCCACGTGCCGATGTTAGGCTCCGAGGACAGGGGGAATTCTATTGACAACATACCGAAGTCGTCGGTAGCCGTCTCTTTCCTGAATATCTTGATGCCCTTGGCGTCCTGCACCTCTACCATGGCCGTATCCGATAGGGGTTTCATTAGGGGGTCCAGGGTCAGGACGCGGACGTGGACCGTCTGGCCCGGCTTGTAGATAGGCTTGTCCGTCTCCAGGAAGAGCAGAGCACCCCGTTCCACCCGCACGTCCGCCTGGTCCTGAAACCCCTGGCCGCTGACCTGTAGTTGGTAATTGCCCTGGGCCTGCTGGGGTATATGTAGTGGGATGCTGCCCTTGCCGTCTATATACCGGGAGGCTTGTGACACCGCCTGCCCGTCACGCAGCAAGGAGACTTCGACACTTCCCTTGGAAGGGCTATCTCCATGAAAAAGGGCTAGGGATATAGACTCCGTCTGCCCTGAATTTAGGACCTTGGGCGCCAGTGCCACGTAGCTGTCCACCGGCCCCTCAACCGGGATTGGCACACAACCCACCCCCGCCATGACCAGAGAAATCACGGCCCCAAGGCCCGCAAGCAACAGCCTCGGCCTCATGTCTTCACCTCCTACATGCAGCCCTTGCCGTAAAGACGGATGCAAAGTCGGAAAAGTTCCCGGATCAGAGATGTAACAAAGCAACAGGACAGACCCGGCATGGAGTCCGTCCTGTGATACTCCCGGCTTGGCCTGCTCATCACGGAGCCGTCAACCGCAGGATGTCATAAAGCTACTGCCCATCCGGTCCTTCGGGCATATTCTTGAGAATATCGTCCAGGGCCTTGTCAAGTCCCGGGTCAAGCTCCACGTATGGGGTGAACCTGTAGTCTGCCCTTGCTTTGTCAATTATCTCTTTGGCGTTGCTGCTAGAGCCAGCCATTCTCTCCAGGGTCTCCTGTAATCGCGCCGACTCGGACTCACCCTTTGTCCTCAACTCTTCCAGGTCAATGTCCAGGCTGAATTTGGCCTTCAGCCGCCTCATAATATCGTAGAAAGACTTGTGGTCCCGCACAAGGCCCACCTGCTCGTTCTTGGAACTCAGGAGTCCATACATAGGGGCCATAGAGCCTATCCTGAACATCTCCGTGTCCGTGTACTGGAAATGGGCCAGGGTAATCAGGGCCATTCCAATGGTTGGCCCGCTCCGGCGCTCGCTGCCATAGCTGGAAAACCTTACGCCATACCTCTCCAGTTCCGCTTTCATGTGGGGATGGCTGTAGGAGCAGTTGACGCTTCTTTCCAGGTCGGGAGGAGCAGGCCCGTTATAGCCCTCCACCGACACCGTCTGCTTCAACCCAAGCTCGGACACTGCATTGAAAAAGGCTTCGCCGTAGAGGTCAATGCGGAACCAGGGCTCTTCTCCAAGGAAAATAATGAGGCCGTTTCCAGCGTCATAGAAGTTGTTATCCCTGTACATATCACCGGCGGGCAGACCGTCTTTATACGACACACCGGGCCGGAAGGCATCGTGGGTCCCAGGGACCTGAAAGGGATAGCACTCCATAGAGACCCTGCTCCCCATCCAGCCTATCTTTTTCGCCCCCAGCTTGTCTATGAGGTACTGGGGCAAGCCGCTGGAAATCTCTCCTCCGTCAGACCATTGGGGCCTCCATCCGGCGATCATGTACTGGGCAAAAGGCTTTTCATCGAAAGTCACCAGTCCCTCGGACATAGCTTATTCTCCTGACTGAAGTGGTGCTGCCGTCAACCAGAGTATAACATAAATGGCTTGGGAAATGATTCTGAGAATGACGCGGAGGCTGACACCGAATATAATAGGAATGGGCAGGTGCACAGAGGCCAAGGCGGGGTCTAAAGCCGGAGCGATACCAATTGGCCTCATACGGCGGCGGTTGACCTGCACGAAAAGGAGCCGTCGGCGGTAAGCAGTAACAGGGTAAGCGCACCGTCTGAAATCAAGCGGGACCAACGCAGAGAGCGCCGGGGAGGTGGGACTTGAAAATTGCCCTCTGGATATGCCTAATGGCCCTGCTGGCCGTAATTATGGCTTGTGGGGATAGCCCTACAGCTACTCCCACACAGCAGCCTCCTACCGGAACACCCCAGCGCCCTGTCGCCAACATCTCACCTACTCCCACACAGCAGCCTCCTACGGACACACCCCAGCGCCCCGTCGCCAACATCTCACCTACTCCCACACAGCAGCCTCCTACGGACACACCCCAGCGCCCTGTCGCCGGCATCACCCCTGGCCATCCGGTGGCTTCTCTGGCCATCCTGCCCCCCGGCAACTGGCTTATGTTTGTTAACCTTGAAACCCTCACCCAACGGCCCGCCTTTCGGGAGTATGTGGAGTTTGAGCTCGACCATTTTGTTAACATGGACGAGATTCCGCTTGCCCAGGAGTTGCTTCGCTCTATCGGCGCTGACGCCATAGCCCTGTCGAGTCCATACAACAGGTACGAATGGGCTTGCGTCCTAAAGGGCGATTTTACCCGGGTTCAGGGTGCGCTGCGGCAGGCCGCCGAAGCCGGGACTGGTCTGTCTGCCACCACGATTGAGACTCACCGGCAAGTCGAAATCTTTGCCCTCGTCAGGAAACGCGCTATATCTGAATCCGAAGTCTATATGGCCGTTCTGGACCAGGAAACCCTGGCAGTCAGCCCGGACCTGGACGCGGTGAGGGAGATGACCGACCGATGGCAGGACGGTCTCAGCCTACCACAGCCCCTGGCTGTGATGTTACAGGACTGGGGACTCCCCGATTACCTGCAAGGCGCTGAGGTAGGCAGCGATAGCAGCGATGTCCAGTCGAGGCCGATAGACGCTGTAAAATTCCAGGCGCTCCACGCTACTCTGGCCCAAGACGCGACCACTACCCTCCGCTTAATACTGTATTTCGACGACGAGGACCAGGCAGCCGCGGCAGCAGCCTGGCTGGGGGAGCAGGAGGGACCTCACATGCGGAATATCGGCTATGGAAGCGGTGCACAGATTGATCAGTGGAGGGTCAGAGGAACGACGGTTTACGCCGAGGCCACGGTGCCTGATGAAGATGTGCCGGATTTGGTGGTGCCGGACTAAGGGGAGCAGACATTGTGTGGGACAGTTCCGGGTTTTCAGACAGTGCTGGCAGATCTCCCATAAGCGGCAGGGCTATCTACCGATGGTAGGAGTTGCGGAGGGGTAGCAATTCCCTTCCTTCAGCTTGACTAGCCTCCAATCCACTACTAAACTCACATCGAGAACGGCATGGTTTGATTGTAGCTGATTGGAGGTGCTGCTTGCGGCCAATCCTAGACGTAGCCGGTGATATGGGCCTTTCGGCTGATAAACTGGAACTCTATGGGCAGTACAAGGCCAAGGTCCCCCTGGAAGCCTTCCCGGACCCGTCCACTCAGACTCCGCTGGTCGTGGTGACTGCCATGACCCCCACTCCTTTAGGGGAGGGTAAGACCACCACCTCTATCGGCCTGGTGCAGGGGTTGTCACGGATAGGGAGGCGGCCCGTGCTGACTCTGAGGGAGCCTTCCATCGGCCCGGTGTTCGGCATTAAAGGTGGAGGCACAGGCGGAGGCCAAGCTCGGGTGGTCCCGGATACGGACATCAACCTCCACTTTACCGGGGATGCTCATGCAGTGGCTTCGGCCCACAACCTGCTGGCTGCCCTGGCCGACGCTGCCGTCCACCACCGCACCATGCCCAACCTGGAACCATCGGGGCTGGAGTGGCGGCGAGTTACAAACATAGGAGACAGGGCGCTGCGGCGCGTGGTAACGGGCCTGGGGGGAAGCGGCGACGGCCCCACCCGTCAGGGAGGCTTCGACATAGACGCTGCCTCAGAGATTATGGCCGTGCTGGCCCTCTCCACAGGCTACGACGACTTGAGAGACCGGCTTGGCCGTCTGGTGGTGGGCTATGACCGGGACAGGGACCCGGTTACCGCTTCCGGCGTGAACGCGGTGGGCTCGATGATGGCCCTGCTGAAGGACGCCGTAAAACCCAACCTGGTGCAGACCCTAGAGGGACAGCCGGCCCTGGTGCATACCGGACCCTTCGGCAACATCGCCCACGGATGCAACTCCATCATCGCCGACCGCCTTGCCCAAGGGTGTGGCGACATGGTAATAACCGAGGCCGGCTTCGGCGCCGACCTTGGATTTGAGAAGTTCATCCACATCAAGACTCGCGCCGGAGGCATCCCGCCCTCTGCCGCTGTAGTAGTTGTGACGGTCAGGGCCGTGAAGTGGCATGGGGGGATAGCCATGAAGGACCTGACCACCCCCGACCTGGAGGCCCTGGCAAGGGGTATGGGCAACATGGAGCACGCCATTGGCATCGTGAAGCTGTTCGGGCTGCCGGCGGTGGTAGCCATCAACCGTTATCCCGACGACCACCCGGACGAGTTGGCTGCCATCAAGGAGGCATCCCTGGAAGCAGGCGCTTTCGCTGCGGTGGAGAGCCACTGCTTTGCCCAGGGAGGCGCCGGGACCACGGAGTTGGCAGAGGCCGTGGTATCCGCCTGCAAGGAACCCTCGGAGACCAAGTACCTCTACTCCCTGAACGCACCCATCCGGGAGAAGGTGGATACCCTGGCCCGGCAGGTCTATGGCGCGGGAGAAATCCGGTGGGACCCGGCCGCTCTACGCCAGGCCCGCCGTTATACATCCCTGGGCTGGGGGTCTCTCCCCATCTGCATGGCAAAGACCAACTTCTCCATATCAGCAGACCCAAGGATGCTGGGCCGCCCCCAGGGACACACCTTCCCCATCAGGGAACTGCGCATATCCGCAGGCGCAGGATTTGTGTATCCCCTGGCCGGCGAGATAAACACCCTGCCCGGCCTGCCCAGGAACCCCAACGCTCATGGCATCAACGTTGATGAGGAAGGAACAATAGTGGGCTTGCTCTAAAGGACCCCATCCCCCCGCTCACCCGTGCGGACACGGATTGCATCGGTCACGCGAGTCACGAATATCTTCCCGTCGCCGATGTTTCCGGTCCGTGCGTTGTTGATGATTATGTCAATGGCCCTCTCGGTATTGGAATCACTGACCACCATCTCCAGCTTCACCTTGGGCAGCATGTCCACCACGTACCTTTGGGTCGTGCCTCGAGGTCCTCCGGCTGTCACCACCCCCCTCTGGACGCCTCGACCGGTGACATTGACCACATTTATCCCCACCATCCCCGCATCGGCAAGGGCATCCTTGACTGGGGTGAGCATCTCCGGTCTGATGATAGCTTCAATCTTGTTCATCACCGCCCCCTTAAATAAATCTCTTGTACCACCTTCGACCCTAATTATACTCTAACCTCGTGGCAGCTACGCCTGGAATTCCCCGAATCCCAAGGGTCTTTCGGTTTTCCTGGATTACTCCCTTGGGGTATTGCCATGAAAATAGCCAGCGCTAAGCTCCCTCACCGCACCCTGAAGGGCGCGGCATTCCCCACTCACCGTCATTCCGGCCTGCGCCGGAATCCAGGGGTGGAGTGTGGACTCCCTCGAAAGCGGGAGTGACGGTAGAGAGGCTATGGCATTTTCATCCTCGTATGTGGCCCGCTAGGGCACTGAAAACGCTATGCCACACCCTTCAGGGTGCGGTAACCAGGCACCCATTATTATGAAAATAGCCAGACCCCAGTGCAGTCATTCCCGCGAAAGCGGGAATCCAAGGTCCACCAACCTGGCGAGTCACTGCGAAGCCAACCCCCCCCCTGGATTCCGGCTCAAGGCCGGAATGACGAGTGATGGGGCCGGAATGACGGTAGGGAGGCCGACCGTCACTTTCATCCTCGACGGTTTGAGTCATTTGCTTCTTGGAAGCAGCCTGAAGGCTTGACGTACAACCTGCCTAATTCTAATATCTAAACTGTTCAAAGTGAAGTTGTTGGTATTTTTAATCAAGCAAGTGGAGAACGTGTAAGAAGATATGAAAGTCCTTGTCACGGGGGCCGCCGGCTTTGTCGCTCCCCACATTGCCCGCGCCTTCCAGCAAGGCGGGCACGACGTGTATTTGACCGATGTAAGGGCGGGCGGGGAGGCCACCTCTATCCTGGCCGCCGACCTCACCTCTTCGGAGGACATGCTGCGGGTCACCGAGGGGATTGACGTGGTGTGTCACTTGGGAGGTGTTGGGGATGTTTATCTGGCGCTGGAGAGGCCCGACGTGGCTGCCTCCGCCAACGTAGTGGGAAGCGCCACCCTCCTGGAAGCGTGCAAGCGCAATGGCGTGAGCAAGCTGGTGTACGCCTCCACCTGGGAGGTGTACGGCCAACCCCAGTACCAACCCATTGACGAAAATCATCCCTGCAACCCGGAGCATCCCTACAGCATTACCAAGCTGGCGGGCGAGCGCCTGGTGATGGCCTATGACAACCTGCTGGGCTTCCCAGGGGTGGCGCTGCGCATCGGCACCGCCTTTGGAGAAGGGATGAGGCCCAACTCGGTCTTCTCAATCTTCATACGACGGGCGATCGCCGGGGAGCCTATAACCATAGACGGATCGGGAGAGCAGAGCCGCCAGTTTACCCACGTATCCGACATAGCCCAAGCCTTCCTTCTGGCCGCTACCAGCGACCTCCGGGGCGAGGCGCTCAACGTGGTGTCAGCCCAGTCTGTGAGCATCCGCGAGTTGGCGGAATGGGTATCGGAGGAATTGCCCACGTCAGTTACCTTCGGGGACCCACGGCCGGGGGATGTCCCCTCTGCGCGGGTCTGCTCAGACAAGGCCGAGGGCCTTCTTGGGTGGAAGGCAAGGGTGGACTTCCGAGAAGGGCTGCGGTCTCTGATCGCCTGGCACAGAGGGGAATTGCACACTGGATACCTGGAATTGCCCGAGTGATTTCCAAGCAAGCCCATGATTCAACACATAACCCGCCTAACCAAGCACTCGGCCATATATACAGTTACCGGCTTTGCCATAGCCGGCAGCAACACGCTGCTTCTCCCGCTGTTCACCCGCTACCTGACACCCACTGACTACGGCATAACTGCTACTGCCGCCCTGATAACCACCTTCCTGGGGCCTTTAATGATGCTAAACCAGTCTGATGCCCTGGGGAGGTTCTACTTCGACCATCGAGACAACCCGGAGTCCCTCCGCAGCTACACAGGCACCCTCCTGGCCTTCGCCATCCTGTGGGGCTGTGTCCTGTCAGTGGCGCTGGTGCTCCTGGGGCCCTACCTCTCCCGGGCATCAGGTATTCCCTTCGCCCCCTTTGTATTGCTGGCTGTGCTCTCCTCGTATCTGGGGGGACTCACGTCCGTGAAGTTGGTCCTGTGGCGTGCCAGAAATGAATCGGGAAGGTTCATGCTGATGCGCCTCAGCGTGTACATCGTAGGGACCTTGCTGGCCGTAATCTTTGTGGTTGGACTGAAGGGCGGGGCTGAGGGGCGGGTATGGGGACCCTTCATCGGGACCTGTTTCGGAGGAGCAATATCCCTCTTCCTGTTCCGAAAAGAGCTAGGCAGGCTCGGTCTGAGGCCCGCCTACCTGAAGCCCTCCCTGGCCTACGGTATCCCCCTGGTGCCCCACTTCCTCTTCATAGGTATGACGGAGTTCAGCAGCCGCATATTCCTGAACCACTTCCGCACCCTGGCCGAGACGGGGATTTACAGTGTGAGTTACGCCCTGGCATCGGCCCTACGCATGGTCATGGACGGCATAAATGCTGCCTGGCGGCCATTTATGTATGACATGGCCTCCCGCCAGGGCGAGGATGCAAAGCGGGTATTTGCCAGGCTTACCAGCTACTACGTGGCGGCCATCCTGGCCCTGGCCCTCACCCTTTCCCTGTTTGCCAGGGAATTGGTCACCTTTCTTATTGCCGCAGACTTTCGAGAAGCGTATAAAGTCATCCACGTCATTACTCTGGCCCTGGTATTCAAGGGGCTTGGCGATATGGTTGCCAACCAACTGCATTACATGAAGAGGACCGACAGGATATTGATGGGGTCCCTCACAGCCGGCGGGACCAATCTGCTGCTCAACTGGCTTCTGATACCACCCTACGGAATGATAGGCGCCGCCTGGGCCACCGTGGCCTCCCAGATAGTGGCCTTTGCCATTACCTGGTATCTTTCCTGGCGGGCCTACCCCATACGGTACGAGGCGCGGATAGCCGTCCCAATGGCATTGGCGCTGCCTGTCCTGACGGGCATCTACTGGGTGGAAGAGACCTGGTCCGTCGGTCTCCTGATGGGTGTACTGGTAAAGATGGGAATACTGGCAGCCTATGGAGGTCTCATTCTGGGAGGGTTCCTGACTCGCTCAGAGGTGGGCAGGATGTTATACTGGGGGAAATATCTTCTCTCCCGGACCAACAAGTCCCCCAGGGAATAAGATGGGGATATATCCGTCGGTTGCAGCAAGAGCGGTGGACGTGCCAGCCATCGCAGGAAGGCGTAGGCGGCATAGAGGGCAGCACAGTAGTAGATGAATAACCAGAATGACACTGAAGAGGCGAAGCAAGCCGTTATTAAAAAGTATGATGCCGACCCCTTGGGCTATGACAGGACCCGGACCAATTCCCCCAGCGGGCAGCGTCTAACCCAGCATGACCACACCGGCATCGCCCGCCACTTGGACCTTCCCCCCGGTTCCAGGGTACTGGAGGTGGGCTGCGGCACCGGACGACTCATGGCCCCCCTCCGGGGCCAAGGATGGGACCAACTGGGCACCGATGCATCACCGGCGATGCTGAGGCGCGCCCTGTCAAAGTCCGACGAAGACGGGAGCCGGTTCCAGCTGGTCATCTCGGATGCCGAGGAGCTTCCATTCAAAGATGGGTCATTCGATGGTGTGTACACATTCAACACGGTCTTCTGGCTTCCCAACCTTGAGATGATCATTAGTGAAATGTATCGGATCACCAAGCCGGGCGGCAAGGTGGCTGTGGACTTCTCCAACGCCCTGAGTCCCCTCAGCATATTTGGCCGATTGGCCCTCCGCCGCAAGAGTGATTGGCGAAAGCATACGCTGAGTCAACTGCGCAATGTCCTGAAAGAATATCACTATGACATCCATGTCCACCTCAATTACAGTCCAACCCTATGGCGTGCTCCAGTCTTGGGAAGGCTCATGCCAATCATTGAGCGTTACGTACCCCTTCCGAGATTCCTGGCTAACAAGTACGTCTGTGTGATTCATCACAAGTAGGTATCTCCAATGGAGCCCTCGATGAGAATCCTCCTGTGTGGGTCTAAAATGAATATGGTATCAGGCCATAGCCGTCCCGCCTTTGAGCTTATGAGCCAGCTATCTGCCATGGGCCACGAAGTACGCCTCTTCTCAACAACGATTGACAAACCGGGGTTTCGCGAAGTCAATGCCAGTCTCATACAACACCACAACCGGCTCAACGACCATCGGAGTGAAGATAACATCATCTACCGCTACAATACAAAAGAGTTGGCCTTCAAAGACGAAGCCGCAGGATTTATAGAGGAGCAACTCGCCTGGTGTGATGTGGTCCATACATTCTCTATCCTGACCGGCAGCCTGATCGCTCGCATTAGCAGGCGACGGGTCCGCCGCCCGGTGATGTTTACCCTGGCATCCAATTACGGACTCACCTGGCATGACCTGGGCCTGCCATTTTTGCAGACCGGATGGGTATCCATCGCCAGACCGGGTATTGGGCTTATCACCTTTGCGCCACATATCCTTTACCGCAAGCTCA
Source organism: Dehalococcoidia bacterium (assembly GCA_965219725.1). Lineage (GTDB taxonomy): Bacteria > Chloroflexota > Dehalococcoidia > Lucifugimonadales > JAGWBF01 > CBDCOF01. The sequence goes on from CBDCOF010000001.1 coordinate 1,009,440, forward strand.
TGGAGTCCTTTGACCTGGTCCATAGCTGGACCCAATACATGGCATCAAAAGCGGTCCGCTGGGGGATAAGCGCAGACCGTGTGGCAACAACGCCCATTGGCGTTGATCTTAGAGCGTGTTCACGATCTTTGAAATATGTTAAGTTGAGACTATTACTAGGGGAGGGGTAATCATGTCTCATTCCTATCCCAGCGACATCAGCCGGGAGCAATTTACCCGGATTCTGCCCACGTTGGAGTTGGCCCGCCGCCGGACCAAGCCTCGCACCGTGGACTTGTATGACGTTTTCTGCGGGGTGCTGTATCTCCTGAAAAGCGGATGCCAGTGGCGAATGCTCCCCGTGGACTTCCCCAATTGGCGCACTTGCTACAAATATTTCCAGCAATGGAGCGAGGGTCCCGACCCGGAGAAAGAGTCCATTCTGGAGCAGGTCTTAAAAAAAATTGGTTGGCGCGGCCCGACAAAGCAATGGTCGGAAAGAGCAGACCAGCTTCTGCATAGTGGACTCCCAGAGTGTCAAGAACACGGACAGCGCCGAGCAGAAGGGCTATGACGCGGGCAAGAAGGTGTCCGGAATCAAACGTCACATTGCGGTGGACACTCAGGGGTTGCCCCATGCGATTCATGTGACCACGGCCAACGTCACCGACCGGGCTGGGGCTTTGGCGATGTTTGACGAAAACCGGGCCGACCTCAGCCAAGTACAGCAGGTGCTGGTGGATGGGGGATACACTGGGAAGCCCTTTGCCGCTGGGGTGCAAAGCTTGTTGGGAGCCGGGGTGGAAGTGGTGAAACGCAACGAACTGCACAGCTTCGTGGTGCTGCCGAAGCGGTGGGTGGTGGAGCGGTCTTTCGCCTGGCTGGAGAAGTGCCGACGACTCTGGAAGAACTGCGAACGAAAGCTCAATACCAGTCTGCAAATGGTGGTGCTCGCCCTCGCAACGCTAATCCTAAAAAGATTGTAAACAGGCTCTTACACGTTTCCAGGGCAAGACAGGCCTCGACCTCCAGGGCCACCCTGTGTTCCTATATCTGGGCTGGGTGTCGGAACTGCGTGGGGTGCCACAGCTAATCAGGGCGTTCCAGTCCCTGCGCACGACCCTGCCGGACGCCAAACTGGTTATCGCATCCACCGGGCCCGGCGGCACGGAGTATAAGGCAATGGAGAGGTTGTACGGGTTGGGAAAGGACCCGTCCATTGTGCAAACAGGGTTTTCCTCCGATGTTGGCGCCCTGATTTCTTCGTCGGACGCCGTTGTTCTGCCATTCAAGACCGCAGTGGGGTATCTGCAACCGCCCCTCGTAGTGCTTGAATCCATGGCATCGGGAAAACCCGTGATCTCTACCAACATCGGCAGTGTGCCCGAATTGGTCACCCATGAGCATACCGGCTTGCTGGTGGATCCCGGCGATGTTACGGGCCTGTCGGCTGCAATGACAAGAATAACTGATGATGGACTGGTACAAGCCATCAGCGGACGCGCCAAAGAGATGATGTATAATAAGCACTCTTGGGCAAACGCGGCGGCCCATCTGGTGAACTTGTACGAGAGGCTAGTAGACCAACAGCTTTGAATTGATGACACCAAGGGTATATATCTTAATGGGGAGCAACATTATTCAAGGGTTGCCTGGCAATCACGCCAATCTCATCTGCTCCTCATTTCAATAATGTTGGACTACTAGTTTCCGGCTTGCCAAGTCACGCCCCGGCAGATTCATAGATATGCGAGTGCTACACGTCACACCCAGCATGGAAACGTCATGGGGAGGCCCGCCGCAATCGGTGTCCGGGCTGGCCTCAGCCCAGTCGCGCCATGGAGCAGAGGTCATTGTGGCAACAACCGTGCCGGCTGACCCTCCACGCCCGGAGATGGTGCAGACCGGTCCAGGAGTGGATGTCCGTGCCTTTCCCCGGGGCCGCTTCTCCCGGTTCTGGACAGGGTTTTCCCGCCCTTTGGCCCGCTTCATAAAGTCCGAGGCCGGGTATTACGACGTGATCCACGTACATGAGATGTGGCACTATCCCCAGTACGTGGCATCCCATGAGGCCCGCAGGCGGAATATCCCCCTGGTCGTCTCACCCTTGGGTTGTCTGACACCCCTGGCCCTGGCCAATGACCGCCTTCTCAAGATAGCCTACACCCGGCTTGCGCAGAGAAAAATCCTGGAGGACGCCAGCCTTCTCCATGCTCTTACAGGACAAGAAAAGGAGCAGATTCGCGCCTACGGGGTATCCACCCACACCGAGGTCATCCCCTCGGGGGTTGTCCTCGACGCCGGCCCGGATATATATGCAACGGAGCAGGGCGGCGACGGCTCCCGCCCCTTCGAGCTTCTATTCCTGGGGAGGGTCATTCCCAACAAGGGGCCTGACTTGCTGGTCGAAGCCTTGGCCGAGTTGAAGCGCCGGGGGCACAGCGTAAAGCTGGTCATTGCAGGCCCATGCAGCAGCGAGTATTACGCTCTGCTTTCAAGCAGGGTTGACCGGCTGGGAGTTAGCGATGAGACCTCTTTTATAGGCTTTGTGACAGGAGAAAGAAAAGCTGAAGCCTTCTCCGGCGCCGATGCCTTCGTGCTGCCCTCCTACACGGAGGGTTTCAGCATGGCAGCCCTGGAAGCCATGTCATGGGGGCTGCCCGTTGTCCTGAGCAAGCAATGCAATTTCCCGGAAGCCGCCGAAGCCGGGGCGGGCCTGGAGGTCGAGCCGGGAGCGGGGCCCCTGGCCGCAGCCATCGAATGGCTGCTGGAAGAGCCGGAAAGAGCGCAGATGATGGGCCGCCGGGCGCGGTCCCTGGTGGAGCAAAAATACACCTGGGACGCCATCGGGGCGGAAGTCCTGGAGGCATACCGGAGGCTGTTGCCGAGGCGCCCGGCCCCCGGCGGGTGAATGCCATATTCACCCCTTCCCCCTCGATGGGGGAAGGTTGGGATGGGGGTGATACCATCGCCTACTGCCCACTACGGGTGACGACTCCACCCACTACAGGGGTGATACCCCCCACCTCAATCCTCCCCCGCAAGGGGGGGAGGTTAGATTTTCGTAATAACACTGGGAGGGACTGGTCAAGATGCTTACTAATTATCACTCTGGAGTGAGATGAAGCAGGTTATCCAGAGCTACCGCACAGGCAAGCTGACCCTCGCCGAAGTCCCGCCGCCTACCCTACGGCCCGGCGGGGTGCTGGTCCAGAATGTGGCCTCGGTGGTCAGTATAGGCACCGAGAGGCTCATAATGGACATGGCCAAGAAGAGCCTGCTGGGGAAGGCTATGGCCCGCCCCGACCTGGTAAAGCAGGTTATCAACAAGGCCAGGGTGGACGGGGTCAGGGAGGCATACCGGGCAGCTATGGGTAGGCTGGACTCCCCGGTGCCCCTGGGATATAGCTGCGCCGGCAAGGTCCTCAGTGTGGGCCAGGGGGTGGACGGGTTTCAGGCAGGGGACGCCGTGGCCTGCTTTGGGCAGGACTACGCCTCCCACAGCGAGGTGGTATGGGTCCCCAGGAACCTGGTCGTCCCAGCGCCTGAGGGGGTTGAATATGAGGCGGCGGCCTTTGCCGGCGTGGGGGCCATTGCCCTGCACGCGGTGCACACCGCCGAGGCCCGGCTGGGCGACAGGGTAGCCGTCATTGGCCTGGGGCTTCTGGGCTTGCTGGCGGTGCAGATGCTCAAAGCCGCCGGCTGCTCCGTCTTCGGAATAGACCTGGACCCCTGGAAGGTAGCCCTGGCCCAGGAGATGGGCGCAGATGAGGCCGCCACTCCCGGCGATGGGACCCAGGCAAGGGTAGTCAACAAGTTCTCCAAGGGCTGGGGCGTTGACTCGGTCCTGGTATTCGCCAGCAGCGAAGGGAATGAGGCGATAGAGCTGGCCGCGCAGGTTATACGGGAGAGGGGCCGCTTGGTGGTGCCCGGCATGGTGGGACTGGACCTGGACCGCCGCCTGTTCTATGACAAGCAGATCAGGTTCGAGGTGTCCCGCTCCGCAGGGCCGGGCATCTACGACCCCGCTTACGAGCAGAAGGGCCACGACTACCCCCTCCCATACATCCGGTGGACGGCCCAGCGCAACATGGAACAATTCCTGGGTATGGTTGCAGCGGGTCAAGTCCGCCTGGGGCCTATCATCACCCACAGGTATGATTTCCGGGACGCGGAGAGGGCCTACCGGCTTATCACGGAAGGCTCGGAGAACCAGATAGGCGTAGTCCTCAAGTATGACGAGGCCAATTCGTTGCCCACCCGCGTGTTATTAAAACAGGCGGACCGGGTGAAACAAGTGGACCGGACCGACCGGGCTGCAAACGAGGGCCGCAAGCCGGCGGAGCGCGTGGGTGTGGGGATGGTCGGGGCGGGCCTCTTTGCCAACTCAACTCTGCTGCCGACCCTCAAGGGCATACCCGGGCTGGACCTCCGGGGCATCGCCTCGGCTGGAGGCGCTACCGCCCGCCACGCAGCCGACAAGTACGGGTTCGATTACTGCACCTCCGACTATCACGAGATTCTGGACGACCCACAGGTGGACTGCATGCTCATCGCCACCCGCCACAACCTGCACACTCCCATGGCCGGGGAAGCCCTGGAAAGGGGCAAGGACGTTTTCCTGGAAAAGCCCCTGGCAACGGACCTGGAGCAGCTACAGGCCATCATCCACAGCTACAACTCTGTGGCCCCGTCCCAAGGACAGGGTGACGGTCACGCCTCCGGCCCCCGGTTGATGGTGGGATTCAACCGCCGGTTCTCTCCCTTCTCCATCAGGACCAGGGAGCTGTTGGATGGCCGTGGGGGTCCCCTGGTGGCCCACATCCGGGTGAACGCTGGGTCTGTGCCCGGCGATAGCTGGGTCAACGACCCTGTAGAGGGCGCGGGCCGCATCGTGGGTGAGGTGTGCCACTTCGTTGACCTGGCCCAGTACCTCACCGGCTCCCAACCTGTCCGGGCCTACGCCGAGCCGATACGCGGCAGTGATGGCGGCTCCCTCCAAGAAGAGAACCTCGCCATCACTCTGTCCTTTCAGGACGGCTCCCTGGCCTCTATAGTATATACGGCCGTCGGAGACCGGGCCTTCCCCAGGGAAAGGGTGGAGCTGTTCTGGGACGAGTCGGTGTGCCTGATAGACAATTTCAAGTCCATGACCTTCACCCGCCGGGGGAAGAGAAGCCGTATGAAGAAGTGGAACGTGGACAGGGGGCATCACGGAGAGATGAAGTCTTTTTTCGATGCCCTTCAAAAGGGGTCTCCAATAGCTGTACCTTTCCAAGATTATGTATATACTACTCTTGCAACCTTCTGCATCCAGGAGAGTATCAAGCTGGGCAAGCCGGTGGAAGTCGTCCCAAGCCAGCGGGGCCTGGACCTTTAAGGCCATGCCTTTAAGACTATGCCTATAATACTATGAATGTCATCCTGTTCACCAACAGCTTTCCCCCGGAGATACGCTCCCTGTCAACCCTGATGTACGAGCTTACAGTGGACCTTGCCCAGCACGGCCACCAGGTGAGGGTCGTTACGGGGGTGCCCAGGTACACGCTGCCCGAGGGGGTGGAGGAGCAGTACAAGGGCAAGCTCTTCATGCGAGAAGTCATTAACGGCGTGGATGTTCTGAGGCTGCCGGTGGTCCCCACTCCTCGCAGGCTTCCCATGGCCAGGGGGCTGGAGCAGTTTTTCACCGCCTTTGAGTACATGATCGGGGGCCTTCTGAAGGGGCCTCAAAGCGTGGCTATGGTCTATTCGCCGCCCCTGCCCCTGGGCCTCTCCTCGTATATGCTGAGGCTCCTGTATCGGACTCCCTTTGTGTTCAATGTACAGGACATCTATCCTCAGGCAGCTATAGACCTGGGACTTCTGAAAAGCCGCGCCCTCATCCGCATGTCGGAGGACATGGAGAGGTTCATATACCGGCGGGCAGCCCACATAACCGTCCACTCGCAGGGAAACCGAGAGGTGCTTCTGGAGAAGGGGGTCCCCTCTGAGAAGGTAAGCGTGGTCCACAATTGGGTGGACACTGAGCTAGTCCGGCCAGGACAACGGAGTAATGGCTTCCGGCGGAAGCATGAGCTTGGGGACAAATTCGTTGTATCCTTTGCCGGCGTCATGGGGTTTGCCCAAGGGTTGGATACAGTCCTTGAAGCAGCCCGGATTCTCAGGGACGAGAAGGACATCCTGTTCCTGATGGTGGGGGATGGGTCCTTCAAAGACGTTCTGGTGAGCCAGGCCCGTGAGATGGACCTTTCATCCAACATGAGGTTTCTCCCCATGCAGCCCCGGGAGGAGTACCCCAACGTATTAGCAGCCTCCGACGTCTGCCTGGTGACACTGGATGCCGGCGTGAAAACGCCGGTGGTCCCTGCCAAACTGCTGAGCATCATGGCAAGCGGACGCCCGGCTCTCGGAAGTCTGCCCCCCGATGGCGACACGCCAAGAATCATAGATGATGCCCAGTGCGGAGTCCATGCGCCGGCGGGAGACCCGGAGGCCCTGGCTCAAGCAATTCTCGACCTCTACCGCCAGCCCGACAAGCGCGAGGTTATGGGCCGCAACGGGCGGGCTTATGCCGAGTCCCACTTCTCCCGACGGGAGTGCGTGGCGCAATATGAGTCCCTGCTGGAAAGGGTTGCCCGAGGTAATAGGAAATAGGATGATAGGGAATAATAGGATGGGTAATAGGAGCACCCGGAGGTGAGTGTGAACAACAACGACGGAGATGCCAAGGCTTATGCCAAGACTTATGATGGAACGAAAGTCCTGGTTACGGGCGGCGCCGGGGCCATCGGCTCCAACCTCACCAGGTCTCTGGTCGGGATGGGGGCCTCCGTCACGGTGCTGGACGACTTCTCCTCCGCCGAACGCTGGAACGTCCCCAACCATCCCAATGTGCAGGTAGTCCAGGGCAGCGTGCTGGATGAAGAGGCCCTGAAACAAGTCTTCTTCCAGTCTCCCCAAGTCGTCTATCATCTGGCCGCCCTCTTTGCCAACCAGAACTCCATTGACCACCCGGAAAGCGACCTCTTGACCAACGGCATGGGGACCCTGAAGGTCCTGGAGTACGCCCGGCTGGTGGGAGTGGAGCGTCTCGTCTACGCCTCTTCCGGCTGCTCGGTGTACGGGAAGTCTCCCCTGCCCCTGCGGGAGGACTTCCTCTCCCTTGACCTGGACACACCCTACCAGATTACCAAAATGGTGGGGGAACTCTATTGCAACTTCTTTTCCAACTACTACGGACTCCCCACCGTCCGTACCCGCTTCTTCAACTCCTACGGGCCCGGCGAGATTCCCGGACGCTACCGCAACGTCATCCCCAACTTCATCTACTGGGCGCTGCGGCGAGAACCCCTTCCCATTACCGGCACCGGAGAAGAGACCAGGGACTGGACCTACGTCGGTGACATAGTGGATGGGCTCCTCAGGGCCGGGTCGGTCCCTGAAGCCGTGGGAGAGGCCCTGAATCTGGCCTCCGGGCAAGAGACGCGAGTGTTTGACGTTGCCACCTGGATTAACGAGTTGACCGAGAACGACGCGGGCATTGTGTACAAGGAACGTCGCAGGTGGGACACCAAGACCCGTTTGCTGGCCTCGGTGGAGAAGGCGGGCCAGGTATTGGGATATGAGCCGACAGCCGACTTTCGCCAGGGCCTGCACGAGACCGTGAGATGGTTCCAGGACAACCGGGCCAACATCGAAGCCAGCGCCAGGTTTTGATAAGCCATGCGCCACGTTCCCCCACCAAACCCTGAAGGGTGCGGCATCCCATGAAAGTAAAGCCGCCCGGCACCGTCATTCGGTTGCAGGCCGGAATCCCAGCCCTCCACCGTCATTCCGGCGTAGAGCCGGCCCCGTACCCCGATACGGGGCCGGAATCCAGGGGCGGGGCGGTGGACTCCCGCTTTCGTGGGAGTTACGAATGATGGAGCTTGAGTTACGAATGACTGAGGCCTGAGCGACGATGGAGAAGCGCCAGGTTTTAGAGGCAACACCCCAAGACCTATGAGGTTAGGAGATAAAGGAAACGAAACTGACCAAGATTATGGTTGTCCTGGGCACCAGGCCCGAGGCGATAAAGCTGGCCCCGGTTATTCGAGAGTTGGGCCGTCATACCGGGTTCGAGGCCAGGGTTTGCGCAACAGCCCAGCACCGGCAGATGCTAGACCAGGCGCTGGGCCTTTTCCGTATTCAGCCCGATTATGACCTGGACCTTATGCGGGAGAACCAGAGCCTGTTCCAGATAACTTCCAGGGCATTGGCAGCCCTGGAACCCGTCTTGAAGCAGGAAGTACCAGACATGGTCCTGGTGCAGGGCGACACTACCACCGCCCTGGTTGCGGCGCTGGCAGCCTACTACCTGGGCATCAAAGTCGGCCACGTGGAAGCGGGCCTCAGGACCGAGGACAAGTCCAACCCCTTCCCGGAAGAGATGAACCGCAGGCTCACCGACACGCTGGCCGACCTGTATTTCGCTCCTACCGAGGCGGCACGGCGGAACCTCCTGGGCGAGGGCGTGCCGGAGGAAAGTATATCCGTCACGGGGAACACGGTCATAGACGCCCTGCAAATGATGCGCCAAGAGCAGGCTTCCGAGGCCGTGCAGAGGCAGTACGAGGAGATGTTCGCCCGGCACTATGGCATTGTCTTTGACCGGAGGGTGGTCCTGGTAACTGGGCACCGCAGGGAGAGCTTCGGGCCGGACATGGAAAGCATTTGCTGGGGCCTGCGGAGGCTGGCGGAAGGCAACGAGGGACTGCGCGTCGTCTATCCGGTGCATTTGAACCCCAACGTCCAGCAGCCCGTACACCGCATCCTTGGAGACGTGGAGCGGGTCCACCTCATTGAGCCCCTGGAGTATGCGCCCTTTGTCTGGCTGATGGGCCGGTGCTACTTCGTCCTCACCGACTCGGGGGGTATTCAGGAGGAAGCGCCCAGCCTGGGGAAACCCGTGCTGGTGATGAGGAACAGGACTGAGCGCCCGGAAGGCATAGAAGCGGGGGTTGCAAAGCTGGTAGGCACCGACTCTCAGTCCATCCACAGGGAGGCCCAGAGGCTCCTGGACGACCATCGGGCTTATGAAGAGATGGCCCTTGGGGTAAGTCCTTACGGTGACGGCCACGCCGCCAAGCGCATCGTCCACATCCTGGAGTCCTTCTTTCATATCCCTTCAGCCCCACCCACCTCAACGGAGGAAGAATGATAATGGAGGCGCCGACCCTTGCCAAACAGGACGTATAGCAGGGCGCTGGTAACGGGAGGAGCAGGGTTTATAGGCTCCCACATAGTTGACAGGCTGCTGCAAGAAGGGCTGAAAGTAGCCGTGGTGGACAACCTGGAGGTTGGGAAGAGGGAGAACCTCAACCCTGGAGCATCTTTCTATGAGGTGGGCCTAGGGTCCCCTGCCCTGGCCGATGTCTTCAGCGATGAGAGGCCCCAGGTGGTGTTTCATCTGGCAGCCCAGTCCAGCGTGGTCCGCTCGGTCCAGGACCCGGCTGAGGATGCGAGGACAAACGTCCTCGGCTCCCTCAACCTGCTTGAGCAATGCCGGCGCTTTCCCATCGAGCGCCTGGTATATAGCTCGACAGGAGGCGCTCTGTACGGCGAGCCTCAGCATCTTCCCTGCTCCGAAGACCACCCCGTGAGGCCCCTATCTCCCTACGGGGCCAGCAAGTACGCGGTAGAGGGATACGTACACTGCTTTAGCCTGCTGGGGGGGTTCAAATATACGGTGCTCAGGTATGGCAACGTGTACGGCCCCAGACAGGACCCGGCGGGCGAGGCGGGAGTCATCGCCATCTTTGCCGGGCGGATGCTCCAGGGCAACGAGGTGATAATATACGGCGACGGCAACCAGGAGAGGGACTTCATATACGTGGGCGACGTTGTGGAGGCGAATATCCGGGCGCTCCAGGATGAAAATGGAGATGGGGAAGTTTACAACATTGGCTCCGGCAGGGGCGTCAGCGTGAACACTATATTTGAGGGGTTAGCACGGCTTACCGGCTATGGCAAGCCCCCCAACTATCAACCTCCTCGGCCAGGAGAAGTGTACAGGATATACCTGGACGCTGAAAAGGCGCGGCGCAAGCTCGGCTGGGTCCCCCAAATAGATATGGAGACGGGGCTGGGCCTGACGGTGCAGTATTTCCGAGGAGGCGAACACTGATTAAGTGTTATTCACGGCTCCTTTATTATTGTGGCATAATACAGTCAGCAAAGAGCAGCTAGAAAGGATTAAGAGAATGGCAGCAGGAGAGCCGCCCATTACTCGGACTGCCCTCCGAGAAGAGTTGCGTCATTACGCCACCAAAGAGGACCTTGCCGAACTCAAGGGTGATTTGAAAATTGACATGGCAAGATTAGAGACCCGTCTGACCCGCTGGCTGGTGGGCAGCATAGCGGTGGTTGGCACTGTGGTAGCTATTGTGGACAAACTGCAATTTTGGGGGTGGATGGCGCAACTTGAAAGCATCTCTTGACACTATGATAACAAGGTCTTGATAATTGAAGCCCGTTGCCATTATTCCGAGCTTTAGAGGACTAGCATGAAAGACGGCCTCAGATTCGTGGACAGTGACATGCACGTCATTGAGCCGCCTGACCTCTTCAAGAAGTATCTCGACCCCCGGTTCAGGGACAGGGTCATCACTCCCGTAGGCCCGGACGGTGAGCCTCGCGGTGGCGGGATAATCATTGATGGGATGCCCACGTCCATGGACCCGGAGCTACAGCAGTTCCGAAAACGGTCCCAGTCCCTCACGTCAGCATCCCACACCACCCAGCCCTTGTCGGCCTCCCGGATAGCCGCCTCGGGGCGGATGGATTTCGCCATCGAGAGGGGTTACAACGCCGAAGCCCAGGTTATGGGCATGGAAATGGAGGGGATTGACATAGCCGTCCTGTTCCCCACCGCAGGGCTTTACTACGTCGCCAGGGACAATATGGACCCCCATCTATCCCTCGCCATCTGCCAGGCCTATAACAACTGGATTCACGACTTTTGCCAGCACAGCCCCCACCAGTTGAAATTTGCCGCCATGCTCCCCTGGCAAGATGTGAACCTCGCATCCCAGGAACTGGTGCGATGCGTGAGGGAACTGGGGGCCGTCGCTTCCTTCATGCGTCCAAACATGATTAACAGCCACTACTGGCATTCCAACTACTGGGACCCTCTATACACCCTCCATGAGGAACTGGACGTTGCCTGGTGCTTCCACGAAGGCACAGGCGCCCGGTACTCCAACATGAACGCCCTTTATGGAGAAAACCGGTTCTATCGCCACGTCGCCAGCCATTGGATAGAGATGCAGCAGGCGCTGGTCGCCCAGATAATCGGCGGGGTCTTCGAGTTTCACCCCAAGCTGAGGGTCGGCTTCCTGGAGGCCCAGAACTCATGGGCGCCGGGGCTGCTAACCCGGATCGAGTGGGACTATGCCAACTTCCGCGAGACCCACGCTCCCTACCTATCCCTGACTCCCAAGGAGTATTTCCGGCGCAACTGTTGGGCCGGGGTGGAGGGCAGCGAGCCTGAGATAGAGCCGACGGCCAGGCTAATCGGCGCAGACCGGATGTGCATATCCACGGACTATCCCCACTTCGATTCCAACTTCCCCAACGTATCCAGCAATCTGCTTGGCACAGTGCCAAGGGAGATCGCCGGGGAAATACTCTATGGCGGCGCTCGCCTCTACGCCTTCACCGAGGACGACTTCAACAAAGCCGACGCGGCCGCAAAACGCAAGGAAACGGGTATAGCCATACCCTCAGGTGATTGAAGTATGGGAGAAAGATTTTTCGTCCCCATCCACCATCATCCTCCCGCCCCGAGTAGGACGGGATAGTGCGCCTTACCGGAAATAAACACCTTGATATATTGGCATTGGAGACCGTTGGGCCCCTGTGGCTAGTCCAATGGCCCGGCTAATCTCCACATTGCCTACATCGGGAGCCTATATGGAGAGAAGGAAATGACCACCAGCAATGCAGACCTGTCCCAACAGCACGAGCTTATACCCCTGTCCGAGGACCCTCTCTGTAGAGAGTCGGTCCTGACTTCCCTGGATACATGGATTACCCCCGTTGAGCGGTTCTACATTCGGAACCACTTCTCGGAGATACCAGCCCCGGACATGTCAACCTGGCGGCTGGAGATAAACGGAGAGGTCCGCCAGCCCCTCAGCCTCAGCTTCGATGACCTCCTGGCTCTGCCCGCTAGGGAACTGGCTATGACCATGGAATGTGCAGGCAACAGCCGCTCATACGTGACCCCTCCCGCCGAAGGGCTGACCTTCAGGCATGGGGCTGTGAGCACTGCTCGATGGAAAGGGGTGCCCCTATCGGTGATCCTCCTGGACGAGGCGAGGCTAAAGAGCACTGCCCGCGAAATAACTTTCAAGGGTGCAGACCACGGTGAGGAAGAGGAAGAAGGAATACCCCTGCGAATAGACTATCAACGCAGCCTGCCCCTGGACAAAGCCCTCCACCCGGACACCATTCTGGCCTATGAGATGAACGGCCAACCATTGCCACCCGCTCACGGTTATCCCCTGCGGTTGATCGTCCCGGGATGGTACGGCATGGCCTCGGTTAAATGGCTGGTGAATGTCCATGCCTCAGCAGAATCCTTCCAGGGGTTCTTTCAGAAGCGGCGCTATGTATTTATCAACGAAGGGGTAGAAAGTCCCGCCTCTCTTGATCGAGCGCCTGTAACTACCCTGAAGGTAAAGTCCCTGATCACCAGCCCGAGGCATGGCGAGGTCATTCCACAGGGGCCGATTACCATACGTGGGTTGGCCTGGTCAGGGCAGGGTGAAGTCAGGAAGGTAGAGGTAAGCACGGAAGAGAGTAATAGTTGGCAGGAAGCCAAGCTAATCGGGGAGTCCGTTCCCAACACATGGCGTATGTGGGAACACACCTGGGATGCGTTCCAGCCCGGCCACTATATAATTATGGTCCGCGCCACCGATTCATCGGGCAATACCCAACCGGCCAGCATCCCCTGGAACTTTAGAGGCTATGCCAACAACTCCATTCACACTATAGCCGTTGAGGTCCCCCACCGGGGAAAGTCCCACTAACCTCGGCCATGATGCCGGCGCCGGGCCTATGCGGGGGCGAAGAGTTTTTCGCCCCTGCATGTCGGAATATCATGCCGGTCTCCCCATCAGCTAATCTCATCCATCCGCTTTCTCGCCTCCTCTAAGCTGGACTTTGTACAAATGTGCAAAGTTTAGCTTAGAGGGGGGCTGTGTGAAGGGGGCCTTGTCGTCTGCGGATCAGCCAGTGCCTCCAGGCCAGGAATCCCCCTGATATTCCACCCAACAGGACTGCCATGCCCACCGTCGCCAAGGCGACAAACATGGTGGCATCAAACCAGAACCCCTGGGGGAACATCATAACCAGGTAGTCTCTCTGGGGATTTAGCTGCCAGAAGTCGTTGCTGAAGCTGGCTCTATGAAAGAATAGGAATAAGGCGTCGAAACCCGTCAAGGCGATCAGCCCCACAGCAACTACAAAGGCCAGGGTCAGGATGCCGCCCCAGAGAATATACCGGGAGAGGGCAATCGCAAAGGGCCGCCGGTGGATGTAGAAGCCTCCTACGGCAAATACCAACAGGTACACTGCCGCCCCTATGGCCACCCAGTAAGCTCCCCAAATCAGGCGCTTGACGTCCTCCATGTGGATGACCTCTCGCCGGCTGAAAAGCTCCCTCTCCTCCCCGTAAATTCTCGTTCTTATATCCAAGGGGCCATTCCCGGAATTGAAATAGCTCCTGATCTGGCCCGCCGCAGTTGTAAGGTCCTCCTCATCTATCCCCGTCACTGAAGAGATATGGTACTTGTCGAACCCGTACTCATAGAGGCGGGGCTCGTTTACGGCCCAGGTCACGCTGGCGGTAACCAGAAGGAACGGAATGGCTACCACAAATAAGACTACCAGCACCCGGCCTGCCATCTTTGCCGCCATAGTCTTGAACATGGACATACGTTAGCACCTCCGGCCTTGCTATTCAACAGGCCAGGTGGATATAATCCATAACACTCGGGGCGGGCACTGGCCCATCGGGACAAGTCTGTTATGCAGGGGAACCGGATGAACGACGAGCTTGGCTCCTTCCAGACTCTCATTGATATCATAGAACGTCTGCGGGCGCCGGACGGCTGCCCCTGGGACAGGGAGCAGACCCACGCTTCCCTCAAGCGCAACCTCCTGGAGGAGTGCTACGAAGCGCTTGAAGCCATAGACAATGATGACCCCGACCAGTTATCCGAGGAGCTAGGCGACATCCTAGTGCAGGTGGCCTTCCACTCCCAGATAGCCGGAGAAGCCCAGAGGTTCTCCGTGGAAGACGTGCTCACGAAGGTCAATCAGAAGCTCATCCGCCGCCACCCTCACGTCTTTGGAGATAGCGTTGCCTCCGATGCCCGGGAGGTAGAGCGGAACTGGGAGAAGCTGAAGGAGCAGGAGCGGGGCAGGAAGTCGCCGGTAGAAGGCATTCCGAAGGACCTTCCGGCCCTGACCTACGCACAGCTGATGCAGGACAGGGTAGCCAGGGACGGCTTCGAGTGGGAGGATATTTCCGGGGTGCTGGACAAGGTTGTGGAAGAGGTGAACGAGGTGAAGAATGCGTCCACCGACGAGGAGAGGGCGAAGGAGATGGGAGACGTGCTCCTCGCCATCGTCAACCTGACACGGTGGATGGGCATACAGGCTGAAGACGCTCTTCGCCAGTCCAATGCCCGGTTTCGGAAACGCTACATCAGGATGGAGAGCCTCGCTTCCGACCGGGGCCTGGACTTCCGCGACCTTCCCCTCATGGAGAAAGAGAAGCTGTGGCAGGAGGCCAAGAGGATAGAAGGGTGACTAAAAAAGACGCCACCGATCCCAAGACACCTTTGCTCAAGGCGCGGGGATTTTATCGTATCCCGTGTATGGCCTCAGCGCTTCGGGAATGATTACCGAGCCGTCTTCCTGCTGGTAATTCTCCAGGATGGATATTACCACCCTGGGCAGCGCCAGCCCCGAACCATTCAGGGTGTGCACATAAGCCGGGCGCGCGCCCTGGGCAGGCCGAAACCGGATTCTCGACCTGCGGGCCTGGAAGTCGGTGCAGTTGGAGCAGGAACTTACCTCCAGCCACTCCTCACATCCCGACGCCCACATCTCTATGTCATAAGACTTGGCCGATGCAAAACCCAGTTCCCCCGTGCACAGGGACAGCACCCGGTAGGGCAGGCCCAATCGCCGGCAAACGTCCTCGGCGTCGGCCACCAGCTTATCCAGCTCAGCGCCGGAAGTCTCCGGCTCCACAAACTTGTACATCTCTACCTTGTCAAACTGGTGGACCCTCTTTATACCTCTGGTATCCCGCCCCGCCGCCGCCTTCTCCCGCCGGAAACATGGAGTGCAAGCGGTATAGTTCAGGGGCAGGGTCCCCGGAGGCAGGACCTCATCCCTGTGGAGGCTGGTCAGGGGGACCTCAGCGGTAGGGACCATCCACAGGTCATCCTCCTCGTCTCGATAGAGATTATTGCCAAACTTGGGCAGGTTCCCGGACCCCTCCATCACCTCTCGCTTGACCAGGGCCGGAGGATATATCTCGGTGTACCCGTGTTCGTTGGTGTGCAGGTCCAGCATCCAGTTGATGATGGACCTTTCCAACTTGGCCCCCATGCCGGTGAGGACGAAGAACCTGGATCCCGACAGCTTAACGCCCCTCTGGAAATCTATGATGCCCAGCATCTCACCCAGTTCCCAGTGGGGCCGGGGGATGAAGTCGAAGACGGGCCGCTCTCCCCAGGTGCGTATAACCTGGTTGTCCTCTTCTCCTGAACCGGAAGGCACGTCATCGAGGGGCAGATTGGGAATCTGAAGGAGGAAGTCGTTCATGGAGGTCTCTAGCTCGGTGACTTCCTCCTGAAAGCTCTTGATGTCCTCGCCAATCTGGCGCAAATCATCAATAAGACTCTGGGGCCTTTCCTTCATCATGGCTATCTGCCTGCTGGCCTCGTTGCGGCGCGCCCTCAACTCGTCGCCCTTCTGGATAGCCTGGCGGCGCCGGTTGTCTATATCGGCGATCCTGCGAATTGGAATATCCTCACCGCGCCTCAGAAGGGCCTGGTGAACGTAGTCCGGGTCGTTCCTGATTAACTCCATCGAGAGCATATCAGACCTCTGCTTTATCTATGTGGACTAGGGCAATAATAAAGATGTCCCTGTCGTCGAAAATGTCATCGGTCAGCCGGCCTACCCTGTCATGGATGTCATACCCTTCATGGTCAAGCTCTACCTCTTCCTCCTCGGACATAGGCGGTATCTTGACCTCTATGTACACATCCTCATCCTCCCACTTGAAGTCCTTGACTACTGCCATTGCCTCGGGGTGTATCTCCCGCAGCCTTCTAGTGAACTCCCAGATGGCCCCGGATATTTGTCTATCCCTACTACCCATTTCGGACCACCTCCCGAATCTTGATGAAGAGCGAAGCAGCCCTCCCTAGAAGCCTCTCTGACCGCACCACATTAGCAGCGCCCCATCCGTAGTCCGCATCCAAGCGGCCCCGATAGAGGTCCTTGAACGTCTGAGCATCCCGCTTGTTGAATCCCAGATACCCTCGATTACAGAATTCCTGTAAGAAAACCCTTTGGACCTCTAAATGGCTCCAACGTTCTCTTGTATTACCTCGCGCTTCAAAGAGTAAGACTAGGGCATGGAAGACCGCGTAATATGTCCGGGACACACACGAGTCGGCGTCCCCATCATCAAGGGCAAGCTGGGCAGTGCTCAAAAAGCGCTCCGCTTTATTTATCCGGCTGTGTTCAAGTCTCAACGGAACCAGTCTTCAAAGGGCTACTTCACCGACCGCATCTGGGGGAAGAGCACCGCATCTCTGATGGTGGGCTGGCCTGTCAACAGCATTATCAGCCGGTCTATCCCAACCCCGAGTCCGCCGGTGGGCGGCATACCATACTCCAGGGCCAGGAGGAAATCTTCATCCAGCCGGTCCACCTCCTCGTCCTTGTACAGCAGCCTCATCTCCTCCTGGGCCATCATGCGCTCTCTCTGGAGGTCCGGGTCATTAAGCTCGGTATAGGAGTTGGCTATCTCCATACCGGCGGCAAACCCCTCAAACCGCTCCACGTAGCCCGGGGCGCCGGGCTTGGGCTTCGCCAGGGGGGACATGTCCTCGGGATAGTCAACTATAAAGGTCGGCTGGACCAGGTGTGGCTCCACGAAAACCGACAGCAGCTTGTCTATAAGCCTGCCTCTGCTCTCCTCCAGCCTTCCTTCAATGCCCATCTCCCTCATGGTAGCTGCCAGGGAGGAGGCCGATAAGTGGTCTTCTATATCTATCCCACTCCTTTGATAAAGCTCCTCCCTGAGAGATACTCGCCGCCAGGGAGGGGTCAGGTCCAGGGAGTGCTCCTTATATCCAATGTGCATAGTGCCCAGGGCTTCCATAGACACTGTGGAAATCATCTCCTCCACCATACCCATCACGTCGTTGTAATCGGCGTATGCCTCATAGCTCTCCAGCAGGGTGAATTCGGGGTTGTGGTCCTGGTCAATGCCCTCATTTCTGAATACCCTGCCTATCTCGAAAACCTTGTCGAACCCTCCCACAATAAGCCGCTTCAGGTAAAGCTCCGTGGCTATCCGCAGGTACAGGTCCTGGTCCAGGCTATGGTGATGGGTGATAAAGGGTTTGGCAAGGGCCCCTGCGGCCACCGGCACCAGTACGGGGGTGTCCACCTCGACAAAGCCCCGATTGTTCAAGAAGGACCGTATGCCGTTGATGATTTTGCTGCGCAGGATGAAGTTGGCCTGGACCTGCTGGTTTGAAATGAGGTCCACATAGCGCTGCCTGTATCTTTGCTCTATATCCCGCAGGCCGTGCCACTTCTCCGGGAGCGGCCTCAATGATTTGGCCAGGACCGCAAGCTCCTGGGCCTCCACCGTTATCTCACCGGCGCGGGTGCGAAAGAGAGCGCCGCCAACCCCCAGGAAATCACCCACGTCCAACTCTTTCACAAGCTGAAAATGGTCTCCCAGGATGTCCCGCCGCAGGTGGGCTTGAATCTTCCCGGAGCCGTCCCTGATGTCCAGGAAGGCGGCCCTGCCCATCACCCGCATGGACATAATGCGTCCCGCCACCGACACAGGTGTGGTCCTAGCGCCCTCTCCAAGCCTCCCCTCCTCCTCCTCAAATAAGGAAGAGGCGTCCGAGGCTGTAAGGGTCCTGTTATACCGGGGTGGGAAGGGGTCAATCCCCTGCTGGCGAAGATGCTCCAGCTTTTCCCTACGGCTCCGGATAAGCTCGTCCTCTCGTTCTGGCATATAACTGTATCCTGATAATCGAAGCTATTGGATTTCTACGACCTCAAGGCGTATCTTTCCGGCAGGTGCGTTGACTTCAGCCAGGTCTCCCACCCTTTTCCCCAACAGGGCCTTGCCAATTGGAGAAACGTTAGAGATTTTGCCTTGCGCTGGGTCAGCTTCAGTGCTGCCCACAATTGTGTACTGATAGCTCTGGTCCTTCTGGTTGACTATGGTTACCCTTGAGCCAACGTTGACAATGTCCGAAGGCCCCTGCCGGTCGGAGATGATGACAGCATTGCTAATCAGGTTATCCAGGGTGAGGATGCGGCCCTCGATGAAAGCTTGCTCATTTTTGGCCTCATCGTATTCGGCGTTATCTACCGTACCCCCAATCTCCTTGGCTTCCTGGATACGCTCGGCCACCATCTGCCGGCGAGTGGTCCGTAATTCTTCTAGCTCGGCCTTGAGGTTGGATAAACCCCCGGCAGTCAGGTAAGTTGGTTGAGCCATAACAGTCCCTCCACTCTGGAAAAGAGAAAAAGACTGAGGGATGTTGGACCCTACGATAACCCCCAGCCAATCTGGATTTTAACCCAGTCAAGCACTCTTGTAAAGAGGTCTGATGTTTGCGACAGGGCCTTTCCAAAGTTGGTTTGCTTCGGGGAGGGCATACCCCACACCCCACCTAGATTCCCGCGAAAGCGGGAATGACGAACGCGGTTTTCGAGACAATGGAAAGGCCCTGTGTTTGCGAGCGCAGGGCAATCGCATTCTCCGAAATGGCAGTGTAAGGGGAACTGTATTCCGTTGGTATGTGGGTGGAAGCGCCCGCCCGACTGTGCCCGAAGTAGCGAATTCAAACTCGGTAGGCCCAAATTTGGTCGCTAATTTCTTGCGCGAAATTAGAATGCGATTGCCCTGTTTGCGAGCGTCGTTGACGGCAGGACTGCTGCCAGAATAGAATATGCTCATCATTCCGTCCGGGTACAAATACCAAACATAGAAGGATAAATTTAGATGTCGCTGGAAACTATGGGAGAGATTCCCAAGGCTTATAATGCTGCCGATGTTGAGGGACGTATCTACAACTTCTGGATGGAGAAGGGCTATTTCACCCCCACCATAGACCGGGAAAAGAGTCCTTTTGTAGTCATTATGCCGCCGCCCAATGTAACGGGAGAGCTCCACCTGGGCCACGCCCTGGTTGCCTCTGTGGAAGACGTGATGGTCCGTTGGCACCGGATGCTGGGTGAGCCTACCCTATGGCTGCCAGGGAAGGACCACGCCGGAATTGCTACTCAGGTAGTAGTAGAGCAGCAGCTTGCCAGGGAAGGCATAACCCGGCATGAGATTGGCCGGGAAAAGTTTGAAGAACGGGTGTGGGAATGGGTCAGGAGGTACGGGAACACTATTGACGAGCAGCACAAGCGCCTTGGGGCGTCCTGCGACTGGTCCCGCCTGCGCTTCACCCTGGACCCCGGGCCGGTGAGGGCGGTGCGCACCACTTTCGTCAACCTGTACAAGAGGGGCATGATATACCGGGGGGAGAGGATCATCAACTGGTGCCCCAGGTGTTCCACCGCCCTGTCGGACCTGGAAGTCGAGCATGATGACCAGGATGGGAACCTGTACTATATACGCTATCCCCTGGCTGATGGAGACGGGTATGTAACCGTGGCTACCACCCGGCCTGAGACCATGCTGGGGGACACCGGGGTGGCTGTGCATCCAGGGGACGTGCGCTACCAGTCCCAGGTGGGGCGCATGGCGGTCCTGCCCATCATTGGCAAGGAAATTCCCATAGTGGCCGACGATGTTATTGACCCTGAGTTCGGCACCGGGGCGCTAAAGGTGACGCCTGGGCACGACCCCGCCGACTTTGAAATCGGCCAGCGCAACAATCTGGCTGTGGTGACTGTGATAGGGCTGGACGGCAACATGACCCCGGAGGCCGGGCCATACGCAGGCCAGGAGCGGTTCCAGTGTCGTGAGGGGGTGGTGAAGCAGTTGGAGGCAGAGGGGCTGCTGGAGAAGGTAGATCCCCATCACCACTCGGTGGGCCACTGCCAGCGGTGCAAGACGGTGGTGGAGCCCTTGGTAAGCGTGCAATGGTTCGTAAACGTGGGCCGCCACGACGACCCTGACTCCATAGCGGGGCGGGCCTACAACGCCGTCACTGAAGGACGGATCCGCATCGTGCCCGACAGGTTCTCCCGGGTTTACACCAACTGGCTGGAGAATATCAGGGACTGGTGCATCAGCCGCCAACTCTGGTGGGGACATCGCATCCCTGTGTGGTATTGTGAAGACTGCCAGGGCCAGACATCGGAGATGGAAGACCCAACCCAATGCTCCCAGTGCGGTTCCCGCAACATCTGGCAGGACCCGGACGTGCTGGACACCTGGTTTAGCTCCGGCCTCTGGACCCATTCAACCCTGGGCTGGCCCGAGGATACCGAGGACCTGGGGTACTTCTATCCTACCTCGGTCATGGCAACGGGCTACGACATCCTCTTTTTCTGGGTGTCCCGCATGATAATGCTGGGAATTGAGAACATGGGCCGGGAGCCTTTCCACACCGTTTTCCTTCATGGCCTCATCCGGGACACCCAGGGCGTGAAGATGAGCAAGACCAGGGGCAACGTGCTGGACCCCCTAGAGCTTATTGGGCAGTTCGGGACCGATGCCCTGCGCTTTGCCCTGACAACGGGCACCGCCCCCGGTAATGACCTTCGCCTGGGAGAGTCCAAGCTGGAGTCCAGCCGCAACTTCGCCAACAAACTATGGAACGCCGCCCGCTTCGTGATGACAAGCTTGGAGGGTGCAGACCCCTCTTCCCTGGCGGGATGGCACGACCTTCCCAAGGCCCAACACCGGGAGGATAGATGGATCCTTCACCGGTTGAACCTTGTTATAAGCTCAGTAGCCGGCTACCTGGAGACCTTCGAGATGGGCGAGGCCCAGAGGATAATCTACGAGTTCCTGTGGGGTGAGTTCTGCGACTGGTACATCGAGATGGCTAAAGTGCGGCTGCGGGCAGGGGACACCACTCCCTTGAGGGTATTGGCCCACGTCCTGGAACGCACCCTGCGTCTCCTTCACCCCTTCATGCCCTTCATCACCGAGGAGATTTGGCAGAACCTGGTGCGCCGCCTGCCCAGGGAAGGAGACTTGCCCGACTCCATTATGATAGCCCCATACCCTCGGCCTGAAGCGGACCGGATGGACCAGGGGGCCGAGCAGGAGATGGCTACTCTCATCCTTATGATAAGGGCCATCAGGAACGCCCGTGCCCAGTTGCGCATCCCCTCAGGCCAGCAGCTAGAGGCCACGGTGGTTGCCAACGGGCTGAGAGAAGCCGTAGAGGAGGAGTCCCCTGCTATATCCGCCCTGGCGCGGGTGCGGCCGTTGCGCATATTCGCCAATTCCTCGGAGAGACCCCCCTCGAGTCAGGCCGCCCAGGGGATGACCTTGGTGGTGGACCCTCTGGTAGTGAACCTCCCACTCACGGGGGTGGACATCTCCACCGAGAGGGTACGGCTGAGCAAGGAGCTTGAAGAGTGTGCAAGCGGCCTGGAGCGGGTGCAGGCGCTTCTGTCCAACCCCGGCTTCAGCGCCAAGGCGCCGGAAGAGGTGGTGGAGAGGGAGCAGGAGCGGCTACAGTCCCTCCGGGAGCGGCAGGAGCGGCTGCGGGAAATCCTCGCCCAGCTGCCGTCCTGAGCAGATGCGATAGCGTGATGGATAAAGACCTGTTCTCCCATAATCCCACGATGAGCGGTTGAATGATCAAGGCTTATTTAAGCTCAAGCTGTAGGAACTTGGCCCTTAACGACGAGATTGAGGCTTTGATGCGGGCCCAGGATATTGAGGTCCTGTGCCCGTGCAAGCTGACCTCCCAGGATAGCTCTCTCGTCCATATTTTCCAACGGAATATCGAGCTAATAAAAAGCTCCGATATTATCGTAGCCGTGCTGCATCTGTACGGGAAGGACACTACTACCGAAGTGGGTATCGGCTATGGTATGGGCATTCCCATGATCGGGATAGATTTCGATGGCGACCCTGAAGACGTGATGATGTACTTCGCTCTGACCAGGGTTGTGAAGATAGATGAGTTCGCGGAAGCCCTGTCGGAATTGGTCTCGGCCTTGCCCCGGAAGCCCTAGGGTCTTTCCATACTCCCTCTCCCTGGAGGGAGAGGGCCGGGGTGAGGGGGCGCTCCGGGGTCAAACATGATTGCAAGGGAAAGATGTCCCTCACCCCCAACCCCTCTCCCCACAGGAGAGGGGAGAATTTTCCGAGAATCGAAAGGCCCTGCCGGAATCCCCAGGGCCTTTTAATTGTCACCCTGAACGTTTCTGTCATTCCGACCAACGGGAGGAATCTAAGATTCTTGCTGTTACCAAAGTTAGCTAGACGCAGGAATTTTAGATTCCTCGCTCCGCTCGGAATGACAACTAAAAGACCCTGCCGGAATCCCCCCAACGATTGACACAAGGAAGCAAGGACTATACACTGAGGCCACGTAGCATCAAGGCAGAATCACGGAATATGCCGCACCCTTGAGGGTGCGGTATAGGATAAATGCCAAAAATAACAGGAGGTACGTCAATGCCGGAGTACGATCTTGTAATCCGTGGCGGGACTATTGTAGATGGAACTGGCATCCCCCGCTTCAAGGCAGACCTGGCCGTCAAGAACGGAAGGATAGCTAATATCAGCGGCAAAATTAACGCGGGGGGCGCTAAGGAGATTGACGCCAGTGGCTGCATGGTAGCGCCCGGGGCTATAGACCTTCACACCCATTATGACGCCCAGATTCAATGGGACCCCTACTGTTCGCTGTCGGGCTGGCATGGGGTGACATCTCTCACCATAGGCGA
This sequence comes from Dehalococcoidia bacterium, assembly GCA_965219725.1. Taxonomy (GTDB): domain Bacteria; phylum Chloroflexota; class Dehalococcoidia; order Lucifugimonadales; family JAGWBF01; genus CBDCOF01. The sequence continues at coordinate 1,032,621 of CBDCOF010000001.1, forward strand.
GTGCGGCTTCGGGTTTGCCCCCACCAGGCCGGAAGACAGGGACCTGAATATGCGGATGATGGACCGCATCGAGGCCATCCCACTAGAGTCTATGCGCAAGGGCCTCCGGTGGGACTGGGAGACCTTCCCCGAGTACATGGACAGCCTGGAGCGTCAGGGTCTGGGCCTCAACGTGGGAGCCATGTTCCCCTTCTCCCCCCTGAGGGCCTATGTGCTGGGCATGTTGCCCGCCAGGGAGAGGACATCGGTGACTGATGCCGAGCTAAACCAGATGAAGCAGATATTCCATGACGGAATGAAGGCGGGGGCCTTTGGCTTCTCCCTGGACAAGAACATGGAAGACCGGACTGAGGACGGCGGTTTGCTGCCCAGCGTCGTAGCCTCAGACAGGGAGTTCCTTGGGCTGGCAGAGGTCTTGGGCGACTTCGCCATCGGCCACATGGGGCTGACCTTGGGCTTCGGTCTCACCGAAGAGCAGCGAAAGTCCATCCGGGAGATGGTAGCTGGGACCATGAGGCTCAGTGGCCGCCCCTTCCATCTGCTGGACGTTCAGCAGGGTGAGGACCCGGGCTGGGAGCAGATGTGCCGGGCGGAAGGACTGCCCCTGGTGTACCAGAAGACAGCCCCTATATCGGGGACTGAGTTCAAGCTGTCCGAGTACAATATGTTCGACTATATGCCCAACTGGGTGCAGCCCTTGATAGGCAACGCCGAGGAGCGGGCCGCCAAGCTGAGAGACTACGGCAACCGGGAGGCCATGAAGCAGGACGTGGAGGACTGGCCCAATAACAGGACGGACTGGAGCCGGGTGAAGGCTCTGGAGGTGGCCCACGAGAGGAACTACAAGTACGAGGGGCTGACTATCAAAGAGATTGCGGAGATGATGGGCAAGAGCCCTCTCGATGCCTTCCTGGACCTGGCCCTGGATGAGGACCTGGAGACCGAGTTCATGATTCCGCCGCGCAACAACCCTGAAGAGCTCAAGGCCCGCAGTGAGCAGCTATTGGACCCCCACTCCCATATATCGGTGTCCGACGGCGGCGCCCATACCAGGTTTGTCACCCTGTCCACGTGGCCGGTGGACTGGCTGTCTTTCTGGGTTCGGGAGATGGAGATTATGAGCCTGGAGCAGGCCCACTACAAGATGAGCGCCTTCCCCGCATGGTTCACCGACTTCAAAGACAGGGGCACCCTGAGGCTTGGGCACTGGGCTGACATCATCGTTTATAACCTGGATGAGTTGGGCTATCTCTATGAGAAGCCCGTCTATGCCAACGACTTCCCCGGCGGGGAGCGCCGCATAATCCAGAAGCCCAAGGGCCTGAGGTACACCCTGGTCAACGGCACTATCACCTTCGAGGAGAGCAACTGCACCGGCGCGCTGCCGGGCAAGCTGCTCCGCAGCTACGACATGGTAGGCTAACCTGCCTCGTAGCCTGGTAAAAGGGTAAAAACAGAGGAGGCCATCCCAATTGGGATGGCCTCAACCTTTCTTTTTCCGACTTGCCGGGCTAAATGCCTTGAATGCTCACGGAAGGGCGACGGACCTAGTCGCCGTATTCCTGGAGCCTAATCTCATGCAGGGCCGGAATGACCTCTTTGCCCATTAGCTCGATGGAGCGCATAACGTCTGCGTGGGGCATGGCTCCCTCGTTCCCATAGATGTGCAGGTATCCGGGGTTGAGGGAGGATATAACTTCTGACAGCTTCCTTGTGACGGTCTCCGGGCTGCCCACTATGATAACGTTGACGTCCTGCTGCTCCTCGTAGCTCATGCGCCTAGAGCCGAAATTGCTGTTGGGCCTCTGGGCCTTCACCCTCAAAGCCTCACGGGACTGGTATCCGGGAGGGTCAACATGCTCGCGAGGCCCCTTCATGCGGTTGGCGTCGGTCCACATGAAGTGGCGTCCAATCTCCTCGGCCTTCTCGTCGGTATCGGCGACCACTGCCTTCAGAAGGTATCCGAAGTGCTCAGGGCCTGCCTTGAACCCGGCCTCCTCGGCGGTGTCTATGTAGATTTGCTTCAGCCACATGGTCACGTCCATAACAGCGCCCAGGTTCATATAGGGATGTCCGTGCTTGGCGGCCCATACCACGCTCTCAGGACTGCCTGTGCCGGGGAACCACACGTCGGGATGGGGCTTCTGCATGGGAAGCACCCAGGGATTCACCGCCCTGTATTGGTAGTGGTTCCCTTCGTAGCGGAAGGGGCCAGGCTCCGTCCAGCACTTGAGGATCAGGTCGTGGGCCTCCTCGAACCGGGACCGGTTCTCCGTGGGGTCAATACCCGCCTGGAGGGTCTCGGTTGCGCCGCCTCGCACAAAGCCGGAGATAATCCTGCCGCCGGAATAGCAGTCCAGCATGGCTATCTCTTCCGCCATCCTCACCGGATCGTTGATGGCTATGACGTTGCCCAGGATAGCTATCTTGGCGTTCTTGGTAACTTTAGAGATAACGGCAGCGTCCAGGTTCACGCAAGGCTTCATGCACCAGTAAGCTGCATGGTGCTCGTTGGTCATTATGCCATCGAAGCCCACCTCATCGGCCAGGGCGTACTGGTCGTGGTACTCGTTGTACAGGATATGGGCTTTTGAAGGGTCGAAGTGGGTGTTGGGGAACCCCAGCCGTCCTGAATCGTACTGGTTGAGGTCATCGTCAGTGACGTAGCCGTTGGGCTGCTCGGTGAAGTAGTAAACCTCAACTTTGTCCTTGGGTCGCGCTAGCTGGTCAACCATCAGTGCCTCCTTTTGCAAATTTAGTATAGTATACCAAATAATTGCCCCACTCCATAGGTGCAGGATACCCTGCTTCCCAAGAGTGGGGCAACTATTCCCTTGTATTCAGCTACAACTTGACTTCATAAGCAGACCCCGAAAATACCCCCGAGGATAAGCTGCTATTACTCATAGGGTTGCAGCTTGATCTCGTGCAAGGCGGGGATGACCTCCTTGCCCAGCAACTCGATGGAGCGCATCACATTCTCGTGGGGCATGGGTCCCTCATTCCCGTAGATATGGAGATAGCCGGGGTTGAGGTGGGATATGATCTCAGACAGCTTCCTGGTGACGGTTTCCGGGCTGCCCACGATGATGTTATTGATTTCCTGGCGTTCCTCGTAAGTCATCTTCCGCTCACCGAAGGCGCCCCTTGGCCTCTGGGACTTCACCCTAATAGCCTCCCGAGACTGGTAGCCTGGCGGGTCAACGTGCTCCCGGGGGCCTTTCATGCGGTTGTCCTGGGTCCAGAGGAAGTTACGGCCAAGCTCGATAGCCTCCTCATCGGTATCGGCCACCAGCGCCTGTAGGAGGTAGCCGAAGTGCTCAGGCCCCGGCTGGTAGCCCGCCTCATAGGCGGTGTCTATGTAAATCTGCTTCAGCCACATGGTGACATCCAGCACCGCTCCCAGGTTCATGTAAGGATGTCCATGCTTGGCGGCCCATACCACGCTCTCAGGGCTTCCGGTGCCGGGGAACCAGATGTCGGGATGGGGCTTCTGCATGGGCAGCACCCAGGGGTTCACCGCCCTGTAGTGATAGTGCTTTCCCTCGTAGCGGAAGGGACCGGGCTCGGTCCAGCACTTGACGATAAGGTCGTGGGCCTCCTCGAACCTTTCCCTGTTCTCCGTGGGGTCAATGCCCGCCTGGAGGCTCTCCACAGCGCCCCCCCGAACAAACCCGGAGATAATCCTGCCGCCGGAATAGCAGTCCAGCATGGCTATCTCTTCCGCCATCCTCACCGGGTCGTTGATGGCGATGACGTTGCCCAGAATAGCTATCTTGACATTCTTGGTAATTTTGGAGATAACGGCGGCGTCCAGGTTCACCGCAGGCTTCATACACCAGTAGGAAGCGTGGTGCTCGTTGCTCATTATGCCGTCGAATCCCACCTCGTCGGCCAGGGCGTACTGCTCATGGTACTGGTTGTACAGCACGTGGGCCCTCTCAGGGTCGAAGTGGGTGTTGGGAAAGCCAAGACGGCCTGAATCGTACTTTTGCAGGTCATCATCGGTGATGTAACCATTAGGCTGCTCGGTGAAAAAGTAAACCTCGACCTTGTCCTTGGGTCTGGATAATTGCTGGACCATACGTCCCTCCTTGTGGTCTTCTTGTGGTCTTTTGGATAGCTTTGTCCCGTGTAACACGCTGTGTCTGACAAAGACCTATGCGCCGGCCTCGGCGGACTGGCGCATAACCTCCACCAACTCCTGGACACTTGCGGCGGACTTGTTGAGAGCGGCCTGCTCCTCCTCGGTAAGGGTTATCTCGATTATCTGCTCCAGGCCATTGGCGCCCAGCTTTACGGGCACGCCAACATAGAGGCCCTTGATGCCATACTCGCCATCCAGATAGGCGCAGCAGGGCAGGATGCGCTTCCTGTCCAGCAGCACCGCTTCAGCCATCTGAGTGATGGCGGCGGAAGGAGCGTAGAAGGCGCTGCCGGTTTTCAAAAGCTGGACTATCTCCCCGCCCCCCTGCCGGGTCCGGTGTACCAGGCTGTCTATGGTCTCCTGGGGTAAAAGCTCCGAGATGGGTATGCCTCCTACCGTTGTGTAGCGCACCAGTGGGACCATGTCATCGCCGTGGCTGCCCAGCACGTAAGCCTGAACGTCATCCACGGATACGTCCAGTTCCTGGGCAATAAAGGTGCGAAACCGGGAGGTATCCAGGATACCCGCCATGCCAAAGACCCGGTGCCTGGGGAATCCGCTGACCTCGAAGGCGTGCTGGACCATCGCATCCAGGGGGTTGGTCACGACCATCATAATGCACTCGGGGGAATACTTGACTACCTCCTGGGTGACGCTGCCCACGATCTTCATATTGGTGAGGAGCAGGTCATCGCGGCTCATACCCGGCCTGCGAGCTATGCCGGCGGTGATGATCACCAGGTCTGAACCGGCAGTTTCCTCGTAGCCGTTGCTCCCTGTAATCAGAGAGTCGGAACCCAGCACCGGGCCGGACTCCAGCATATCCAGGGCTTTGCCTTGGGGCAGGTCTTCCACGACATCCACCAGGACCACGTCGGCATAGCCCAATTCGTGGATACGCTGGGCCGTGGTAGCCCCAACGTTTCCCGCGCCTACTACAGTTACCTTCTTCCGCATGTGATTCCTACTCCTCTATCCTGTGGTGTCCGGGTGTTGTCCTGGTGTTATCAATGTACTCTACACGGCATCCACGTACTCTTGCCATCGCTGGTCAAGACTCGAGTCGGTGACGGTGGACATGAGGTATTCGCCGAACTCTTTCCCCGTGGCCCCTGTATCCCGTCCGGTCATAACGATTTTCCTCTCGTATTGACCGCAAACGTCCAGGGCCTTTTCCAGCCTGGCTCCCTGGTCGGTGAACCCCAGGTGGCTCATCAGCATGGCCCCGGCGCGAATCATGGAACTGGGGTCGGCGAACTGAGAGCGGCCCTCTCTCACCATCCTAGGCGCGCTGCCGTGGATAGCCTCGAACATGCCATATCTCTTGCCGATGTTGGCGCTGCCTGCTGTCCCAACGCCTCCCTGAATCTGGGCCGCCTCGTCGGTAAGAATGTCGCCGTACAGGTTGGGCAGGGCAAATACCTGGAACTGCTTCTGACGCGCCGGGTTGATGAGGGCAGCCGTCATAATGTCTATGTACCAGCCCTCCCATTTAATATCGGGGTATCGGCTGGCTACACTCCGGGCTACGTCCAGGAACTTGCCATCGGTGGTCTTGACGATGTTGGCCTTTGTGACTATCGTCACCGAGTCTTTGCCCGTTCGCTGGGCATGGGCAAATGCGGCGTCAATGATCCGCTCGGAACCCTGGGAGGTGATGACCCGGAAGTCAATGCCCAGGTCATCGGTCACGTTGATGCCCTGGCTGCCTACCGCGTACATATCCTCCGTATTCTCCCGGAAGAAGGTCCAGTCTATACCATCTTTGGGGATTCGGACGGGTCGGACGTTGGCGAAAAGGTCCAGTTCTTTCCTCATAGCTACGTTGGCGGACTCCAGGTTCGGCCAGCCATCGCCCCGCTCCGGTGTATGAGTCGGGCCCTTCAGGGTGACGTGACACTTCTTTATCTCTGCCAGAACGTCGTCGGGGATACTCTGCATCTGCTCTGCCCGGTTCTCGATGGTCAGGCCCTCAATAATCCTGAACTCCACCTTGCCACTGGCTACCTGGTCCCTCAACAGGAACTCCAGGACCCGCTGGGACTCCTCTGCAATATAAGGGCCGATACCGTCGCCGCCTATCATGCCGACGATGATGGGGCTAACCTGGCTATAGTCGAGCCAGTCTTGCTCTGCCTTGAGCCGGTCCACCCGCTCAAGCTGTTGCTCCAGTACGGTGCCGAAATGCTCCTTTGCTCTTTCGATTACTTCACGGTCTGCCATATTGACTCCTTTCCCAATTGCTCATATTTGGATGACAGAGTCTTTGAAACCCTGAGACATTATACCCCGAATGTTATGTGGGGGGTAGCCCTAAGCTATTTGCGGCAGAGTTGCAATTCAGGTGGTCTCGTTCAGGGGGACAGGCGATTTTCAGAGAGGTGAGCATTGAATCTACCGTAGGGCGGGCCATACCACTCAAAACGGAACGCTACCCCAATAAAGCCAAAGGGACGGACTTGGGAATATCCGTCCCTTACAACTTTCGGTCAACCCTTTTGGTTATGTAAAAAGTCAAGCCAGGTATGCCAAACAGCAGGGCCTTTCGATCCTCAATGACCCAAACCGTCATTCCATCCCCTTAATTATGTCATTCCGGCTTCTTATCCCGTCATTCCCGCTTTCGCGGGGATCCAGGATTCCGCAACATCGGAGCCGCTGCGGAGTCACCCGCAACCCCGTCCCTTGATTCCGACCTACGCCGGAATGACGGTGGGGAGGCTGCCTATCATTTTCATCTCCTTACGTCGCCTGACAAGGCCATGGGCAATTCCCGCTCCTCATTCCGTCATTCCCGCCTCTTATCCCGTAATTCCCGCGAAAGCGGGAATCCAGGGCCTCTTTGCTGCATAGGACGAGGAGGCCGGGCGGCGCTCCGCTTACGGCTTCCACAGGGCCATGCACTTGTTGGAGTTGAAGACGTAGGTCTCTATATAGTCCAGCACCTCCGGCTTCCTGTCCAGTTCCGCCATAGCTCCCAGCAGGCACGCCCAGTTGAGCAGTTCCTGCTGTCCCGCATTCTCTATCTCCTTGGTGGACACCTTCGCCCAGGCGTGGTAGTCCCCGGCGCGAAGCTCCTCAAACCGGGCGCGGTCCGACTCCATGTCCGGCCACAGCCAGTAGTTCTTCTCGGTGAGGAAGGCGTGGGACCAACTGGAGGAGGCTATGACCGCCACCCGCCAGGGACTATCTCTCAAGACCCTGGCCGCCGCCGCGCCCACCTCCATGCACCGCTTGGGCGACGGGCCCGGTGGGTCGGATAGCTCCTCGTACTGGGTTGCGCCGCCCCGGTTCTGGATAACCTTGCTGCCATAGCAGTTCACCTGGAAGGGCACGACGGGATAGTCGAAGCCCTGCCTGTCGTAGTCCAGGTACAGCAGGGTGTTGAGGAAGGCGTGGGCCAGCCCTGACTCGTGGAGGGGCCTGTAGGCATAGGCCATGTCCACTCCCTGGTCTATCAGCCCAGTCACCAGCGCCCGGGACGCCTGGGTATGCCCCCGGTACTTGAAGGTCTTGTCCTCGGGCTCGCCCCACACGTTTTTCGGTCTGCGGGCAAAGGGACTGCACTCCATCTCATCGTATGCCAGGACGCAGAAGGGAGGGATAATATCCTCCCTGAAGTTCTCGTACTGGTCGTCGCCCCAGATGAGGATGAAGTCGGGGGCAAAGGCGTCTATCGCCTCCCGGGTCTTCCTGAAAGCGTTGACCAGCCTGTCCCGGTGCTGCTTGGCCGACGCGAACCCCTCATCCTCCCCGTACTCGATGCGCATAGGTTCAGGCCAGTTGGTGGGGTTCTTCATCTCGGCTGGCACCCGCTCATTGGTCTTCAAGGTCCGGGTCAGGGGGTAAGCCCTGTCCTCGTCGGGGGCCACCAGGGGCGGATAGTGGGTAACTCCTACGCCCAATATCTCTCCCATCTTTCACCTCCGTAATTCCATCTATAGCTATAGGCCATTTATGGGCCATATCCGGCCCAATTGGGGTAGAGTATCCGTAAAACTTGCTATCTTTTTTATCAGAGGACGGGGTACATGTCAAGCAACTGAGGATAAAATTATCATAAAGAGCTTTTCCCTGGGCATACGTTTACGAAATCGTCGAATCATCCCCTTCACTGCTCAATGTACTAGACCCCAGAGCGCCAGTGTGGCAGGCAGTGTGATAGAGGTAGCGTCGCAATTTAGGTGGTATAAAGCCCCGTCATACCTGCGGGCCACATAGGGGAATGGAAATTACGAGAGGGCCTCCCAACCGTCATTCCGGCGTAGGCCGGAATCCAGGGGGGTGGGGGTGACATCCAACAATACCGGAGTCCAAGGCCTTAGATTCCTCGACTCGCTCCGCTCCCTCGGAATGACATTGACGGCGCTGGTTTCCGGCCTGCAACCGAATGACGTTGGATGGGGAATGCCGCACCTTTCAGGGTGATGCTCCCTTCACTCCCGTCCTCTCCCCCCTCGCTCACTTTAGCTGTGCGGTGGGAGAACCCATGACCAACTATTTTCATGGTAATTTCCCATGCCTCTGCGGACCACATACGAGGATGCAAATCGTAAGGCTTCCTAATCGTTACTCCCACGAAAGCGGGAGTCCACACCCCCGCCCCTGGATTCCGGCCTTCGCCGGAATGACGGTGGGCATCTATTTTCATAACAATGACGGAGAACGCCGCCACCTAAAACGGAACGCTACGGTGTGATAGAATGACACTACAGTTACGGCGGTTTTTAATCTATAATGTGTCCAACAATCCTATTCCGGTAAAGGAGAGAAGGATGATTAGAATCACACAGTTGGGTTATCTGGGCATAGGCGTAAGCGACATAGAGCAGTGGGAGCGCTTCGCAACGGAGACCCTGGGCCTCGAGGTCAGCGGGCGGGGCGACGACGGCACCCTCCTCCTGCGAATGGATGAGCAAAGCTACCGTTTCGCCATTCATCCCGACGGCAAGGACGACATAGCCTACGTGGGATGGCAGGTAACTGACCAGCAAGAGATGGAGGGAATGGCAGAGCAGTTGAAGGCCGACGGCGTGGAGGTGATATACGGCACCCAGGCGGAGGCCGAGGCCCGTAGGGTGACGGGGCTGCTCAAGTATGACGACCCCAGCGGCATCCCCTCCGAGGTGTTCTTTGGCCCCCAGGTCAACTTCAACACCCCCTTCAAGTCGCCCCGCCCCATCTCCGGCTTTGTCACCGGCGACCAGGGGCTGGGCCATATCGTCTTGAAGGTGGATGACCTGGACAGGAGCCTCGCCTTCTACCGGGACGTGCTGGGCATGAGGATTAGCGACTTCGTGGGGAGGATGGCCTTCTTCCATTGCAACCCCCGCCACCACACCCTGGCCATAGGGAACTTCAACGCGCCCAAGCAGCTTCTCCACTTCATGCTCCAGACCAACGTCCTGGACGACGTGGGCACCACCTACTATCTCTGCCAGGACCAGGACATACCCATCGCCAGGGGCTTGGGACGCCACACCAACGACCACATGATGTCCTTCTACATGCGCAACCCCTCCGGGTTTGAGGTAGAATACGGGTGGGGAGCCAGGGTGGTGGACGACAACACCTGGCAGGTGCAGAGACACACTGGCGGAAGCATCTGGGGCCACCGGCGGGTAGAGGAGCAGGCAGCCCGAAGCTGATAGTGGATTCCCGCTTTTGCGGGAATGACGGATGGCCTTGCCAAGGCGATGCAAGAGGATGAAAATGGTACGGCCTCCCCACCGTCATTCCGGCGCAGGCCGGAATCCAGGGGTTGGGGGCCGGAGCTCGGGCTTGGGGGATGCCTATTTTCATAGTAATTTACCCATGCCCCTCCAGGCCACATATGAAGATGAAAATGGCGGTCGGCCTCCCTACTGTCACTCCCCGCGAAAGCGGGAGTCCACCGCCCCGCCCCTGGATTCCGGCCTTCGCCGGAATGACGGTACTGGTTGCCGGCTGTTATGTAAAATAGAGGAGTTGCCCGATGCGAATCGGCTTTGTCGGGACAGGCAACATGGGTAGTCCTATAGCCCGGCGCCTCATGGAGGAGGGGCATCAACTCACCGTCCATGACCTGCGCCGGGAGGCCACCACCTACCTCTGCGAGATGGGCGCCCTCTGGGCCGACAGCCCCCGGGCCGCGGCCCAGGCCCCTGGCGATGAACATGTCGTGGTGTTCACCTCGCTACCTGGCCCTACGGAGGTGGAGAAGGTGGCGCTGGACCGGGATACCGGCATCCTGGCAGGACTCAGGCCGGGCAGCGCCTACATAGACCTGACCACCAACTCGCCCTCAGCGTTCCGCAGGGTGGCCGCGGCCTGCCGCGCTCGCGGGGTAGAGGCGCTGGACGCCCCGGTGAGTGGCCGCCCTCCTGAGATGACCATAATGGTCGGGGGCGAGCAAAATACCTTCGACAAGTACAGGCCCCTGCTGGAGCAGATAGGAAGGAACGTCTTCCACGTGGGTGAGACGGGCACAGGCTGCATAGCCAAGCTGGTGAGCCAATACCTGGGTTATTGCAACTTCATAGCCGCCGCCGAGGGCCTCCTCATAGGCGCTAAGGCGGGCATAGACCTAGACGTACTGGCCCGTATCATCCCCGTCAGCGCCGGGGCCAGCCGCACCTTCGGCAGCTTCCCTAATTCCGTCTTCAGCGGCGGGTTCGCTGCCGGAGGGACCCTGGACATCGTAGCCAAGGACATAGACTTGGCCTGCCAACTGGCGTGGGAGGTGCAGTCGCCGGCCCACATCGGCGCCCTCGTGGACGACGTGCTGAAGCGCGCCCAGGCCCAGGGCTGGGGTCAGGAGGGTTTCCCCATCGCCGTCCGGGTGCTGGAGGAGATGGCCGGCGCCCAATTGCGCGCGCCCGGAGGGTAGGGGCAGGTTTGAAACCTGTCCCTACGGCTTGGCAGCCACAGGCCAGCTATTGATAAGACGGGAGGACAGTTATGGTAGCCACAGGACCAAAGCCGGGGCTTACAAATGGCTTCGTTGACATGGACGCTGGTGTAGTCAGCCGCGAGATATTCGTCAGCCCGGAGGTCTATCAGGAGGAGCAAGAGCAGGTCTTCACCCGGGCCTGGCTCTTCGTAGGCCATGAGAGCCAGATACCCAAGCCCGGAGACTACTTCGTCTCCTCTATGGGAGAGGAATCGGTCATCCTCTGCCGGGACCGGGAGGGTCGGGTGAATGTATTCCTCAACTCCTGTATGCACCGGGGCATGAAGGTCTGCCGCTACGACGAGGGCAACACCCCCGTCTTTACCTGCCCCTATCACGGCTGGAGCTACGCCACCGATGGCAAGCTGGTGGGCGTGCCCTTCTACAAGGACGCCTACCAGGAGAACCTGGACAAGTCCCAGTGGGGGCTGGTGAACGTGGCCCAGATGCACAACTACAAGGGGTCCATCTGGGCAACCTGGGATGAGTCGGCCCCACCCTTTCTGGAATACATCGGCGGCTTCAGGCTCTACCTGGACCTGCTGCTGGATAGCTGGGATGGGCATGAGGGCGGCATCGAGGTATATGGAGGCATCGAGAAGTGGGTCATCCCCTGCAACTGGAAGTTCCCCGCAGAGAATTTCATCGGAGACCGCTACCACAACATCAGCCACCGCTCCGTGGACATGGTGGGCATAGGCCCCAGCGGAACGGGCCGGCGGGACCTGAGCGAGCGTACCAACGTCCGGGCCATTGACGTTTCCTTCCCCGAACGGGGACACGGGACTGTTATGGCAGTCCGCCCGGTAGATGCGCCTATCCCGGCCTCTTACCAGCACTCCCCCATAGTGTCCGAATACTTCAGGTACTGCGAAGAGGAGCGGAAGCGGGTCCAGGGCAAGCTGTGGCGCTTGCTGGGAGGACCGGGCACCGTGTTCCCCAACATGTCCTACCTGCCCAGGCAGCCCCGCACCATCGCGGTGTGGCACCCCCGCGGGCCGGACAAGACCGAGGCATGGCGGTGGTATCTGGTGGACAAGAACGCCCCCCATGAGGTCAAGGAGTTCCTGCGCCACTACTACATCCGGTACTCCGGACCCGGCGGCCTGACGGAGCAGGACGACATGGAGAACTGGAACTATGCCCACGCGGCCAGCCGGGGAGCCATAGCCCGGCGTCACCCCTACAACTACCAGATGGGCATGGGGGTTGAGCAGTCTTCTTTCAAGGATGAAGAACTGGACCTGCCGGGGAAGGTGCTGGACCTGACCGACAGGAGGGCCGGAGAGAACAACCAGCGGGGCCTGTACAAGCGATGGGCGCAGTTTATGAGCGCCGGAGACTGGGACGAGCTTGCAGCGTGGCGCAATGCGAGTAACAGAAGTAACGGGCATAATGGGCGCAGCGGGGAGTGACACAGGCTATGACTGACCAGGACCAACGGATAGCCCATTTGTTCCTCAAGCAGGAGATCGAGGGGTTCCTGTACCATGAGGCGGAGCTTCTGGACGAGAGGCGCTTCGAGGAGTGGCTGGACCTGTTTACCGAGGATACCCGCTACTGGATGCCCATACGACGGAACGTGAAGTTCGGGGAGTCGGAGCGGGAGTTCACCCGTGAAGGACAGGACATCAATTGGTTCGACGAGGGCAAGGACACCCTGACCCGGCGGGTGAACCAGATACTCACGGGGGTGCACTGGGCCGAGGAACCCCTTTCCCGCATCTGCCATATAGTCTCCAACGTCCAGGTCCTCGAGGTTGCGCCCTCCATACTGGAGCCGTCGGAGGTAACGGCCAAAAGCCGCTTCCTGATTTACCGCAACCGGGTGGAGACGGAGACGGACTTCCTGGTGGGAAAACGGGAGGATGGGCTGCGTAAAGTAGAAGGGCGGTGGAAGATTGCCCACCGGAAGGTAGTCCTGGACCAGAATGTGCTGCTGGCAAAGAACCTGACCTTTTTCTTCTAGGCGGGCTGCCGGCGTGAGTGATAAAGTGAGCGTGGGGGACGGGAAGGGCGTGAAGGGAGCATCACATGGGGGTGTCTTCGATGAGCGAAGTTGTCAACCTTTTGCTTCTTGAGGAAGGGGCAAAGATCGGCTTATACAGTGGCGCCACTGCTGAGGTGGTGTCCAACCCCAAGGACGGGGTTTGGATGTTCGTCCGCTACCTCTCCTCACCGGAAGACTCTTCCCTGGTAGGTACAGAGGATATGGTGTTCGCTCAGGACATCCTGGAAGTCATCGTAGAGGACCGGGAGATGCCCTGAAGATTTCTTTCATCGGATAATAGGCGGACAATAGACTATGAGTCAACCGACCTTTGAGGAACTCAGGGAAGCCTTCTCGGCAGGCTTCCAGTCAATAGATGAAGGGTACACCTTCTACACAGGCTTCCAGGCGTACCTGGAGTCCAGGGGCTACCACCGGCAGGAAGACATTCCGTGCACCTGCCCCGATGGGGGTGAGCACGGGCACTTGCCCGAATGTCGCTGGGTAAAGGCGTGACGCACTTGCCCCCATTCATTGAAATATGAGAATTACCATGTCCCTCTGGGCCACATACGAGGATGAAAACGGCGGCTAGGAACCAATTAGTCCCTTCCCCCTTGACGGGGGAAGGATAGGATGGGGGTGATGGCCTCAGCAGGAGAAACGCCCCCCACCTCAATCCTCCCCCGCGAAGGGGGGAGGAGGCAGGATTTTCATAATAGTGACAGGCTCGAAAACTGATTCCGAAAGGACGACGCAAATGGAGAAGGACGGCGGATTGCAGTTCGGAATAGCCATCCCCCAGATGTTCCCCACCGGGGACGTGGACCTGTCGGGGGTCTCCGGCTTTTTGGCCAAGGCAGAGTCCCTGGGCTACCATAGCGGCTGGCTGCAAGAGCGGCTGCTGGGGAGCATGACGGCATTGGACCCCATCCCCTTCCTCGCCTATGCCGCCGCCTTCACCACCCGGCTCAGGCTGGGCACCTCGGTGATGGTGACAGCCTTCCGAAACCCCATCTTTCTTGCCAAGAGCCTGGCTACCATAGACCAGCTGTCCCGGGGAAGGCTGATAGTCGGCCTGGGTATTGGCGGCTCCACCGACGCCTACCCCGCCTTCGGCATGTCTGCCAGGGGCAGGGCGCGGCGGTTCGAGGAAGGCATCCAACTGATGAAACGGCTATGGACCGAGGACGGGGTTACGGTGGACAGCCGTTTCTGGCAGATGGAGGACCTGTCCATAAACGTCAAGCCCTTCCGGCAGCCCCACCCGCCCATCTGGTTCGGCGCCCACTCGGAACGAGCGCTGAGAAGGGCCGTCAGGCTCGGAGACGGCTGGATGGGGGCCGGCTCCACCTCTACAGCCACCTTCAAGCAGGAGATACGGCTGCTCAAGCAAATCCTGGAGGAGGAGGGCCGGGACCCGTCAACCTTTGCCCTGTCCAAGCGGGTCTATGTGGCGGTGGACGGAGACAAAAGGGGGGCATCCGAGAAGCTCCAGGAGTGGTTCGGGCAATATTATAGAAATCCCGCCCTGGCCCTGGAGGTATCGGTGATTGGCAACGAAGAGGAGTGCCTGGATGGGCTGGGCGAGATAGTATCCGAGGGGGTGGACCTCCTCATGCTGAATCCGGTGTACGACATGGAGGAGCAGGCGGAGCGGCTGGCCCAAGACGTGCTGCCCAAGCTCCGTCGCTGACATGTGACGCCAGCCCTAGGCTACGATAATAAATAGTCCGCCCGCCGGATACAAGGCAAAAGCTGAGGTGACATGTGGACTATCGCCCTCATATCTCTCTTCCTCACTGGATTATCCCTTCTGACGGTGTACTACTTGACTTCTCCCTATTGGCTGGTGCCTCTTCTTTATGCGAACGATAAATATGGCTGGACCCTGTTTGGTGTAATTGTCCCGGTGATTCTGATGGTAATTCTGGGAATTGCCGTCACCGGACAAAGAAGATGGCTCGCCTTTAGCCTGGTAGCTATCTTGATGATGGTGGTTTCCGTCCCTATGCTCCACCTGAGTATAGGAGCCTTGCTAGGCTATCCGTCCCTGCTGCTGCTGATTTTCTCCGTCGCCAGGCTCATTTACCTGCGGGCTAACAGGGGCGTGTGGGGCTGATAGACGATTGATGGACCTCAGCCAATCCCTAAACCACGACGAGATGATATGTGGTATGTCGCCCTTATATCCCTCTTCCTGATTGGGTCAGCTACCCTAACAGTAGCCTTTGGTGTCTTTTGGGCCGACTGGTGGGACCTCCCAGGTAAGTATGAGAGTTTATTTGGCGAGATCACATACATATCTGTAGTTGCCTCAATCATTCTCACCATTCTTTTGGCCATCGCAGCCACCGGACAGGAGAGATGGCTCGCCTTTAGCGTGGCAGCTATCTTGATGCTGGGCTTTTCGGCTCTCACCATCATAAGCATAGGCGGCTTGCTAGGACCTCTATCTCTGCTGCTGCTGGTTTTCTCCGTCGCGAGGCTTATTTATCTGCGGTCTGACAGGTGCATATGGCACTGGTAGACGGTTGATGGACCCTCTGGTAGGGGCAGGTTTGAAACCTGCCCCTACTAACCGATGATGCCGCTACCGATCCACCCTCTTGACCCTCAAAGCCACCACTCCAACCTTGACAAAATCGTTGCCATATCGCGGGCGAAGCCCCTGCCCGACGCCCCCAGGCCCGGCCACTCTCCCGTCCCTGCTTCAACTAAGCCCATAGTTCTCCTTGCGGACCGTTCAATCCTCACGCCCAGCCTTCACCGGATACTATAATGGGTTGGCTTATGGCCTATCCTAATGACCTGGCCCGCAGTACAACTTGTGCCGAGGAGAATGCGCGATGAGAAACCTGCCAAGACTACGCCTGCCGGACCCGGATGAGAGGCATGACCTGGTGGCGCGAATAGACCGTCTTACCGAACTGCCGGGACTGGCCCTGTCCTTCATCATGGTCCCTCTGCTGGTAGCCCCCACCCTGTGGGACCTCTCCCCCGGCGATATGAGAATCATCACAGTCCTGGACGTGATGATATGGGCCTACTTCGCAGTGGAGCTAACCGTCAAAGTCGCAATATCCCCCCGCAAGATGGCTTACCTGAAAAGCCACTGGCTAGACGTGTTGATAGTAGTGGTACCTTTCTTGAGGTCGGTAAGGCTCATCCGGGTGGTCATTTTCGGGGCCAGGGCCATCCAGGGTTTCCGAAGGCTGACGCAAGTGAACTTTCTGATAGTTTACAGCCTGGGACTAATCTTGATAGCCGCCACGGTGGTGTTCTCCGTGGAGCAGGGCCACGAGGGGGCCTCCATCACATCCTTTTCCGATGCCCTGTGGTGGTCAGCAGTCACCATATCCACAGTGGGCTACGGGGATATAACCCCCGTGACCACAGCGGGCAGGGTCGTCGCATTGGTCTTGATGATGGGCGGGATAGCCCTCTTCGGCACCCTCACCGCAAACATGGCTTCCTTCTTCGTGAGGGCGGAGAACGGACGGAAGGGGGACACCGACGCGCTGGTCAACGAGGTCCAGCAATTGCGGGAGGAGATGGCGAGGATGCGAAGGGGGCAGGAGTAGCCGGACGCTGCCCCTACCACTCCTCCCTCTTGACCCGGGAAGCCTCAACCCCCATCTCTGCCAGGAGCGCCGCCATGTCCTGGGCGAAACCCCTGGGGCCGCAGAGGTAATAGAGGGCTTCCCTGTCAAGCCCGGCTTCCTCCATCATCGGTTGGTCTATCCTTCCCACCCTGCCGTCCCAGGTAGGGGCAGGTTTGAAACCTGCCTCTACGCCGGGCTGGGTAACGGTGAAGTGGCAGGCTATTCTCCGGTTCCTTGCAGAAATGGAACGCAGTTCCTCCAGGAAGACCAACTCCGATGGCGTGGCGGCGCCATACAGCAGGCAGACCCTCACGTCCAGGTCGGCCCCGTCAACGTACCTGATGATGCTCATAAGGGGGGTTATGCCTATCCCCCCGGCGATTAGCGCCAGGGAGTCTCCCATACCTTCCCGGTAGTAGAAGCTGCCGTATCCTCCGTCTATTGTCACCAGTTCCCCGACTCTGGCTTCCTCGTTGAGGTAAACTGATGCCTTGCCCCAGGGAAGGTTCTTCACCGCAAGCTCTATGCTCCCCTTCTGGAGGGGCGAGGAGGTCATGGAGAACCCGCCTATGATGTCCGCCTCCGGCCAGAGGGCAGGGTCTCCGACGTACAAGTCCACCCACTGCCCTGGCATAAAGGACAGCGCCTCCTCTTCCACCAGTTCCAAAAGGAAGGACTTAACCGTCGGGGTCTCCTGCCTGATTCGGGCTATGCGAGCTACTGCTTTCACAGTCCGAATACCTACGCCGAGGAGGGAGCGGTCGCTGGGGCTGCCTCCGGGGACTGGGTAGCGGCCCTGGACGGCGCGTAGGGGCCGCCCTGCACGAACCTCTGGCCGGAACGCTCGAAGCGCACCTGCATGGTGACATCGTCCTCGGTCCCAGGGTCACGGGTGAGGTAACAATACTCCAGGGATATGCCGTTGGGGTCCTTGAAGTAGATGGACTTGGCCCATTCGTGGTCCACTATGTCCGTCACATCCACCCCCTTGGACAACAACTCCTCCCGCTTTGCCTCAAGGGCTGGGCCGGAGCCAGCCTCAAAGGCGAAGTGATAGAATGCTCCCGGCACCCCAAGGCCCTGGTTTATGCCTGGGTCATAGTCCTCGGGGATTCCAGCCACTCCCTGGGGCTCCATAAAGGCCAGAAGCTGGTCCCGTCCACAGTCGAAGAAGGCGTGGCGAATCTGCCCTCCTTCCTTGATTTTGATGACGTCGCAACGCACCGCCTTGAACCCCAGGACGTTCTCGTAGAAGTCCCGGGTCTTGTCCATGTCCAGGGTAGAGAGGCCAATATGAGAGAAACCTTTATTCGACATGGCTGCTCCTCCTTCTCATTGTCTAGGTTGTGTTGACATTTGAGATATAAAGCGGTCTCAGAAGTCTATGTCGTCATTCCGGCGTAGGCCGGAATCCAGGGGTAGGGTGTGAATGACTTCGCGACTACTCCCATGTTGCGGGACTCTGGATTCCCGCTTTCGCGGGAATGACGGCATTGGGCATTAGGTAAGCTACTTTACCTCCTCGGCAAATATGATCTTCCACTCTCCCGCTACCTCCCGGAAGGCCATACGGATGCGCCGAGTGCCCAGGGGTTCCTTCATGGTCAAGTACATTTCCCTTTCGTCCTGGTCAACTATCTGAGGAGGGGTCTCCTCGCTCACCCCTAGCTTTACCCGAAAGAACTTGATCCTTCCTATGTCGCTGCGGATGTTCTCCTCTACCTGCCGGCGGTAGTCCTCCTCCAAATACCCCAACACCTTGTCGGCATCGTAGGCATTGAAGGCCGCCCAGTAGTCGAAGGCCAGTTGCCTGAGAGCCTCTGCCTCCTCTGGGCTTACCAGAGGGGTGGGAGTCGGCGTAGGGGTGTCCACCTCCTTGGTATCACCCGGGGGGCTAGGGCTGGGACTCGGCGTCGCGGTGGGAGTGGCATCTGCCTGCTTGGCATCGCCGAGGGAGCCGGGAGTCGGCGTCGGGTCTGCCTCCTCAGGACCACCCAGGGGGCTGGGGCTAGGACTTAGCGTCGCGGTGGGAGTTGGCGAGGTCTCGCAGGCAACTCCGATGACTGCCAGAGTCACTAACACTCCGGGGACTACCCACCGCCTCAGTATCGTCCCCCATACCCCCATCTGCCTCAAGCAACTACCTTGTTTGCTCTGAGCCGCTCTATCTCATCGGATGTAAAGCCCGCTTCGGCCAGGATACTCGCGGAGTCCTGCCCAGGCTTCACGGGCGCGGGTCCCTGGATAACCGAGCCGGTCTTGCTGTAATAGGCCACAGGGCCGACGGACTTCAGAGTCCCGAACTCAGGGTGCTGGTAGCTGTAGATGTAGTCGTTCTCCAGAGCCTGGGGGTCCTCGGCGAGCATGTCATAGTCCTGGACCAAGGTGCAGGGGATGTCCACGTCCAGCAGCCGTTGGAGCCAGTAATCCGAGGGCTGGGCAGCCGCCTGGTCTTGGATGATGTCCCTGAGTTCAGGCATATTGTTCCCCCGGTCGGCGTCGGCGCCGAATCGCGGGTCTTCCGCCAGGTGCTCCAGGTCGAAGGCCCGCAGCACGTCCACCCACTGGGGGGTATTCAGGTGTCCGAAGGCTATCCACCAGCCATCGCCGCAGCGCATCTGGCCGCTAATCCTGCCGGTGGCCTGCTGGGGTATCATCTGGGAATTCTTGTAAAAGGACCTGGCAGCCGCGATCATCTGGATGGAGAGTTGGCTGCCAAAGAGGGACACGTCCACCTTCTGGCCCTCCCCGGTGCGCTCCCGGTGGACCAGAGCGCCCAGGATACCATAGGCCAGCATCATCCCGCCCACCTGGTCGGCGGTGCCACCCAGTGGGGTGCCCAGGTCTTCCCCCGGCCTGCGGGTAGCCATTACCATGCCCCCGGCGGCCTGGGCGATAGTGTCGTAACCGGGGTGCATCGTCCTGGGACCCTCCGGGCCGAACATGCTGGCGGAGGCGAAGATGAGCTGGGGGTTAATGGGGGAGAGGGCATCGTAGCCCACCCCGAGGCGGTCCATGACACCGGGACGGAAGTTCTCAGCCACCACGTCCACCTTCTCTGCCAGGCGGAATATAACTCCCTTGCCCTCTTGCTTGCGCAGGTCAACCACGATGCTCTTCTTGCCCCGGTTGAGGGTCTCGAAGTAGCTGGAGAACCCGTCCTCGAACCTGCTCAACATGCGCCCCGGTTCGCCCCCGGGCTGCTCCACCTTCACCACCTCAGCGCCAAGCTCTGAGAGCATCACCGTTGCAGAGGGTCCCTGCTGGTAGCGGGTGAAGTCCAGTATCCTGATTCCTTGAAGAGGCCCGGCCATATCCTCCTCCTTGATGAGGTGGGTTGAGATGGGGGGTGCCGCACCCTGCGGGGTGCGGTGGGAGGACAGGGTGGGCATATCCCCCGTTCTCTATCACGTCTATCACAAAGGCAGCCCTGGCCGTTATGAAGCCGGAAGGGCTGCCCATGTACATAGTTCCTCCGGCCTTCTACTGCTGTTCCCGGTCGTAGCCCATCAGGGAGCCGGCGCGCCCGGAGCGAGCCGCCATAACTTCCATGTGCTCAGAGATGATATTCACGCAGGCCACTCGGCCCTCCTTGGTCGCCTGGAAGGCCCTCTCCAAGGCGGGACGAATCTCCTCAGGGTCGGTAACGCTTTCGGTGTGGCCGCCGAAAGCCTCCAGGATTTTGTCGTAGCGTATGTCCGGGGTGTAGGTGGCAACCCGCTCTTCGTACCCCTCGGGAAGCCCCATCCGTGACTCCAGGTTGCCGCCAACGATGCCGGAGTTGTTGTTTATCACGAAGACGATGGGAAGGTTGCAGCGCACCGCCGTCTCCAATTCCATGGCATTGAACCCGAAGGCGCAGTCCCCGTTGACGCTGACCACAGGCACGTCGGGCCGGGCCAGCTTGGCGCCCACGGCGAAGGGGACTCCCACGCCCATGCACCCGTTGGAACCGGAGTTGAGTCGGCTGGCAGGGGTGTAGCTCTGAAGCACCTGCCGCCCCGTCGCCAGGGTCGTCTGGCCGTCCACGGAGTAGATGGTCTCCCTGGGGAAGACTTCCCGGACTTCCTTCAGAAGCCGGTGGGTCCTGATGGGCACCTCGTCGGAGTTGAGAAGAGGCTCTATGTTCCCGGCGTTCCTCTCCGCCTGTCCCCGCAATGCCGAGACCCAGGGACCCTCTTCCGCCCGCTCCCTCATGCCGGCGGTCTTGCCCTCCAGCTCTGCCACAAGCTGCTTCAGCACGGCCCCGGCATCGCCTACGATACCCACGTCCACGGCGCGGTTGGTGCCAATCTCCTCGGGCTCTATGTCTATATGGATCACCTTGGCATCGGAGGGAAACTGGCGGCCAAAGCCGAACATCCAGTTGAGCCTGGACCCCACTACCAGGATCACGTCGGAGTTGCCCATGATGGCGCTCCGGGCGGCCCCGAAGTTCAGGGGGTGGTCGTCGGGGATGAAGCCCCGCCCCATAGGGGAGGTCATAAATGGCATCCCCAGGTCGTCCACCAGCTTGTTTAGCTCGGCAGTCGGCTCGGACCACCGGACCCCTTTGCCCACAATCATCATGGGCCGCTCTGCGTTCAGCAATAGCTCAGCGGCCCGCTTGACCTGCTCCGGGTCTCCCTGGGGGCGCGATTGGGTGTAGTAGCCCGAGGGCCACTGCACCAGTTCTTCGTCCACTGCGTTCTGGAGCACGTCGGAGGGAAGGTCCACGTAAACTGGTCCGGGGCGTCCCGTGCGAGCCTTACGGAAGGCCATTGCCATGTAGTCGGGGATGCGGGCGGTGCTGTCCACCTGCACGGCCATCTTGGTGACGCTCTTGAACATGGGTATGTTCTCCGTCTCCTGGAAGGTGCCTGTGTAGCGTCCCCTCTGGGGGCCGGAGCCGCCCAGGATTACCAAGGGCAGGCAGTTGTCATAGGCGACGTGGGCGCCGGTTACGCCATTAGTCACCCCCGGCCCCGCAGCCAGCACAGCCACGCCCACCGAGTTCTTGACGAACCCGTAGGCGGCGGCGGCGAAGGTCGCAGCCTGCTCGTGCCGCACCCCAATGGGGCGGACTCCAAAGTGGGGGGCGAACCCCATGATGTCTTGAATAGGTCCTCCGGCCAGGCCAAAGAGGACGTCAACGCCTTCTTTCGCGATGGACTGGGCTACTAAAGAGCTTCCTTCAACTTCAGCCACTTTATACCTCATTCCTCCTGGGTTTATTTCTACTTCCTGCCCCCACCCCACCCTACGATACGCCTCGGAAGCAGAGACGGCGTATTCGGAATCAACCTTGACAGGGCACACTATCACCTGAGACATGCGCCCCGGCAGCCTGCTCTATATGATATGGGCGGAGGGTGTGCCTGTCAAGAAAAGGTGTTTCTCAGCAGGGTCTCTCGATTCTCCATTCAGGGCAGTCACAAGGACTGCCCCCACAACACCCGGAGGTGTGTCTCACGGTAGGGGCAACCCCTTGTGGTTGCCCTTCGGGTTGCCATGACATTAAGAATAGAAAGACCCTGAGTTTCTCAGAGATCCTACCATATCCACATTATGACGTGCTATACTACCGCCATCTTATTCATCAGGAGGGTGACCTTGTTCCCTTGGCTAATCCGCTCGTACAGGCCCATAGCTATTCTTATAAGTCTAGGTCTCGCTTTGGCCCTTGCTGCCGTGTCGTGCGGCGACTCGCTTGCACTCCCGGAGACCAACTCAGCCTCAGTGTTAGCCTACCTGGATGAAGTGGACTATCAGGAGTCTTGGGAGTTGTGGCCCGGCCTGGGGGAGAAATACCCGGCTACCGAGCCCCATGGTTTGCTCCTGACCACGTATCTCAATCCGGCAGCCTTCGACGCCCTCGACGGCAAGGAGGGGATCATGCCCGACGGCGCCATCATAGTTAAGGAGAATTACACGGCAGATAGCGTCTTTGACGCAAACACCGTTATGTACAAGAAGGCGGGGTACAACTCGGAACACAACGACTGGTACTGGCTCAAGGTGTTGGCCGACGGCACCATTGCCAAGGAGGGCAAAGTAGAGGGGTGCCAGGCTTGTCACGGAGCCGTGAAGGACAATGATTACATCCAGACGGGACCCCTTCAGTAGCGTCTTCCCGACTGGGAGGCAGGGGCCGGACCGCCCTGACTATTTCTTCTCGCAACCGGGACGGATGATGACGTATCATCTGTCCCGGCCCATTTTTGCCGACTGTTCAGGGCCGGTCACGATTTTTCAATGGCGTTTCTATCAAGCCGTGCCGATGACCGCCGTCATTGGCCGTGCTCAGAGTCGGTCACAATCTTTTCGATGCGCACTGCGCAGACCTTGTATTCGGGTATCTTGGAGTCCGGGTCGTAGACAGCGTTGGTGAGGAAGTTGGCCGCCGACTCGGCCAGCCTCACGAAGGGCACAAACACTTCTCCTTGGCGCATCCTGTCGGTGAGCATGGCCCGGCCCTCCAGAGACCCTCGCCGGGACCGGAGCCTGACCCATTCACCGTCAGAGACATCATGCCTCTGCCCATCTGCCGGGTTTATAGCGATCTCCAACTCGGGCGAGTGGGCCAAAAGTCCTGCCGCGTGGCGGGTGATGGTCCCTCCATGCCAGTGGTAGAGGGTGCGCCCCGTGTTCAGGATGAGGGGGAAGCGGCGACTGGGAGTCTCGGCAGCCACCTCGCCCTGGTCGAAGGCAAAGAATCTGGCCCTGGGTCCCCTGGGAAAGCTGTCGGCATAAAGGTATGGGGTGCCGGGGTGGTCGGGAGTTGGGCAAGGCCACTGGATACCCCCCTCCGTATCCAGCCTCTCATAAGAGATTCCCGCCACTAAGGGCGTTAGCCGTGCCATCTCGTCCCATATCTCCGAGGGATGGCCGTAGTTGAACTCCCTCTCTAGGGGGAGGCCCAGGCGTTTGCACAACCGCCGTGCCAGGTCGCAGATAATATCCCGGTCGGGCCTGCTCTCTCCTATGGGGTCTATGGCTTTTCGGACCCTCTGCACCCGGCGCTCGCTGTTGGTAAAGGTGCCGTCTTTCTCAGCGAAGCTGGTGGCCGGCAGTACCACGTCCGCTATCTCCGCCGTCTCGTGCATGAATATGTCCTGGACCACCAGGAAATCCAGTTGCTCAAGGGACTCCCGGGCGTGGCGCAGGTCGGGCTCGCTGAGGAGGGGGTTCTCGCCGGTGACGTACATGGCCTTCAGCCGGCCCTCCATAGCTTCCCTCATCATTTCGGTGACGACCAGGCCGGTCTCTCTGGGGAAGGGATGGTCGCTCCAAGCCTGCCGGAACTTGTCTGCCGTCTGGTCCCCAAGCCCCTGATAGCCGGGCAGGGAGTTGGGCAGACAGCCGGCGTCGCCGCAACCCTGGACATTGTTCTGGCCCCTGAGGGGAGAGATGCCGGAGCCGGGTTTCCCCATCTGCCCCGCGACCAGGGCCAGGTTCAGGAGGCCGTGGGCGTTGGCGGTGCCGTTGGTGTGCTGGGTAATACCCATGCCCCATATAAGGCATGAGCCACTGAAGGGAGGCCGGGCATACAGACGGGCTGCCCGCCGAATATCGCCGGCAGGAACGCCTGTGATGGCCTCCACGTACTCAGGGGTGTACTTGTCAATGACATCCTGCCATTCCGGGTATCCTTCCGTCCGGTTGGCTATGAATTCGGCGTTTTCCAGGCCCTCCTCTATAATCACTTTAGCCATACCATTGAGCAGGGCCACGTCGGTGCCGGGGTAGGGGCGAAGCCATATCTCGGCATAGTCGCACATATCAATGCGCCTGGGATTTATCACAATCAGCTTGGCGCCCCGCTCCACGATGGCCCGGCGCATACGGGATGCGGCCACCGGGTGGTTGGAAGAGGGGTCGGCCCCGGTAATAAGCAGACAGCCTGCGCTCTCATAGTCGGTGTAGGAGTTGCTGGTAGCCCCGCTCCCCAGGGACGCCAGCATCGCCTCTACCGATGGGGAGTGGCACAGGCGGGTACAGTGGTCAATGTTGTTGCTCTGCATCACCAGGCGGGAGAACTTCTGCTGGACATAGCCGTCCTCGTTGGTGGCCTTGGCAGAGCAGAGGGTGGCGAAGGCATCGCCCCGGTACTCGGCCAGGCGCTCCGCTATGTAGTCCAGGGCCTCGTCCCAGGTGGCGGGCCGGAACTCGCCTTTCTCTCTTGACCGTTTGGCGCCGGCCATGGGCCCCGGGGAAGGCGACCCTACCCTTATCAAAGGGGTCGTCAGCCTATCGGGGTGGTGGACGAAGGTGTAGCCGAACCTGCCCTTTACACAGAGCATACCCACGCTGGACTTGTTCTCCGGGTCGTCCAGCACTTCGAGTATCTCATTACCCGACCGCCGGGGAAAGGTGGGCAGGGCGCGGGTATCCACCCCTCGTCCATCGCCCGGACCTTTGCCGACTTGCAGCTTGACGCCGCATCCGACCCCACAATAGGGGCAGGTGGTGGTCACGCTTCCGGTTATTTCCTTGGGAGGGGTCTTCACCTGGATAGCGCCGGTGGGACACACCGAGAGGCACTGGCCGCAGGTGGTGCAGATGGACTCAGCCAAGGGCTTGTCCAGGTAAGCGCCTATGCGGGTGGCGCGGGCGCTGCCAAGAATGTCTATGGCCCCGATGAACTGCCCCCCGTCCTGGCACGCCTGGGTGCAGCGACCGCACAGGATACAAGCATCCATAGCCAGGTTGAATACGGGGCTGCTGTCGTCCACCACCTCCCTGTGGCGGGGTGCCCAACGCCGGGCTGCCGGAGAAATACCGTGGCGCCGGGCGGCGGTGTCCAACAAGCCGGGGCTTTTGGAATGATAGTCTTGGGGGTCTGGGGCGTCTTTGGTGGACAGCATAGCAAGGGTTAGCTCCAACACGCCCCGGCGGACTCTTCGCACCTGGGAAGTATCGGTATGGACTGCCATGCCGTCCCTGGCAGGAACGGAGCAAGAGGCGGGGAAGCCGCGCATTCCCTCTACCTGGACCAGGCAGGTGCGGCAGGCACCGATGGGCTTCATGTCCGGGTCTTTGCACAGCTGGGAGATGTAGGCCCCGGAGGCATTGACGGCATCCAGGACTGAGGAGCCGTCGGGCACCTGCACGGGCTGGCCGTTGATGGTGACTGTGAGGGTCATGGCGCGCCTCCCTGGGCTAGATACCTGCTTAAGATTCCAGTCTAGTTGGAGATGATGCTCAGTCCTTCCACCCGCTCGAAATGTCTCAGGTTGTTGGTAAGCAGAGTCAGGTTATAGCGCAGGCAGATAGCCGCTATAAGCAGGTCGAAGTCGGCAATCAACCTTCCTTCCCTGCGAAGTCGTGCCCTCTCCCTGCCAAATATTCGGCATATCCCATCATCCACATTTATTATGGAGACGCCTGATAGAAAGGCTTGAAGTCTGGCTTCATTTCCTTCAGGGTCAGTGGAATTGAATACCCCCTCGTAAATCTCCGATAGGGAGACGATGCTCAACCCTAGACCTTCAGGGGCCAATTCCTCCAGTCTTCTTACCACCCGTTCAACTCTGTGGAGATGGTCAATGGCCCAATCGGTATCTACCAGATATTTCATAACCTCGGCTCAGGTCGAGTGCTAATCAGCCGGTCTGCACGGATGTTACGTTTCAGTTCCTCAGGGTCATGGGTGCCCTTCCAGCCTCCAGCAGAAGCCCGCAGGGCCTCCAAAGTTCTTTTCTTTCCGGCCCTTTCTGAGATAATGATTTTTACCTCTTCACCTTCTTCAAGGTCTAATTCCTCCAAGGGTTCAATGACTCCCTTGGAAAACCTGGCCCGGACTTCCCTAGTCATTTCGACCACTCCCCTTTTAACTTTCTTTACACATAATATT
The DNA here is from genome assembly GCA_965219725.1 of Dehalococcoidia bacterium. Classification (GTDB taxonomy): domain Bacteria; phylum Chloroflexota; class Dehalococcoidia; order Lucifugimonadales; family JAGWBF01; genus CBDCOF01. Next base: position 1,059,129 of record CBDCOF010000001.1, read on the forward strand.
ATAAGACAATCAGCCGCCAGGAACTTCCTCAATCCCAGCCAATCCACCAGTCACCGTCCTGCTTGATTATTGCCGTGTATTCGTTCACAAGCCCCCCATCTCATCGCCGAAGAAGTGCAGGGCGCTGTTGATGGGGCCTCCGGCCATCTGCCCCAGGCCGCACAGGGAAGCCGCCCCTACCACTTCGGCCAGGTAGCTTAGTTCCTCCAAGTCACTTGGGCCGCCACGTCCTGCTATCATCCGGTCCAGCACCTCCACCATGCGGGGAGTCCCTTCTCGGCAAGGGGTGCATTTGCCGCAGGACTCCGCGGCGTTGTAGGAGGCGAGCTTGCGCACCGCCTCCAGGATGGGCACCCGCTCATCTATAGCGACAACGCCACCGGCCCCTATCACCACGCCGGACTCGTGGATAATGCCGGGGAGAAGGGGCGTATCTATCATTGACATGGGCACGAGGCCGCTGGAAGGCCCCCCCAAGGCGATGGCCTTAATACGGTGGCCGGGCAATGGGCCGCCGCCAATGTCATTGATGACGTGGCGCAGGGTAGTCCCCATAGGCACTTCGGCCAGCCCGGGCCTACGAAGGCTGCCGCTGAGGCATACCAGTTTAGTCCCCCGGGCCGCGTCGGTCCCGGCTCCCGTGAACCTTGACATCTGATGGTCCCCGGCAAGAATGAGGGGGAGATTAGACAGGGTCTCGGCGTTGTTGATAACGGTGGGCCTGGCCCACAACCCGGCCTCGGTGGGGAAGGGAGGACGCAGGCGGGGCGCTCGTCGCTCCCCCTCTATGGTGTTGAGGAGGGTGGTCTCCTCTCCGCAGACGTAGCCTCCCGCGCCCCGGCGGACTTCCAGCTGAAGACTGAACCCCGACTCCAGGATATTATCCCCGATAAGGTTGTGCTCTCCGGCTTGGCCCAGAACCTTCTCTACCCGTTCAGAAGACAAGTCCGCTTCAGCGTTGACGTAGATATAGCACTTCTCCGCCCCTGAAGCGTAGGCGGCGATGATGGCCCCTTCCAGCAGGCGGTGAGGCTCGCCCTCCATAATGTGGCGGTCTTTGAAAAGCCCCGGCTCCCCCTCCTCGCAGTTGACCACCAGGTAGCGGGGGGATACATTAGACCCTCTGGGGGAAGACCCCGGCGCAGACTTGGCGCTCTGCCATTTTCTGGCAGCGGGGAAATAGGCGCCGCCTCTGCCCAGGAGACCTGCCTGCTCTACCGTCTGAATAACCTCCTCAGGAGACATGGACAAGGCTAGGTGAGCGCCCTCATATCCACCGACGGAGATGTATTCATCTATATCAGTGGGGTCTATCTGACCAAATCGCTCCGAGATTAGACGGCGCTGGTCTGCGAAGAACTCCTCTACCCCGTCGGTCACTCCCCCCGCAAGGGAATCACTGGGGGAGCCTGAGACAAGGTTTTCGGCCAGGCTGCGAGCACCGTCGGGAGTCACCCGGCCAAATCTCCGGGCAACTCCCGTGGGGTCTGTGATTATGACCTGGGGGGCATTGAAGCAGGCCCCGTCACAGCCGGCGATTGCCAGGTCAATCCCAAAACCGCCTTTATGAGGACTATCTATAAGCGCATCCTGAAGGGATAGGGCCACCTCCTCCGCCCCCACCGCCCGGCTACAGTGGCCCACCTGGACAACCACCCGCGTCTTCCCAGCGTGAAGCTGCTCCCATCTCCGGCGGGCGGCCTCTCTGAGTCCGGGATACTTCAAGGCTTATCCCTCCCCCGGAAAGTATCTAAGACCATATCCGCCACTTCATCGGGTCCCATTCTGCCGTGCCACCTGCCATTCCACTGCACCGCCGGGGCCATCCCGCACAAAAATCCGCAGGGCGTCTCCTCAAGGGTAACAAGTGCGTCGCCGGTGGTCTCGCCGGGGGAGATGCCCAGGGTATCCGTCAGTCTCTCCAGAATCTCCCTGCCGCCATTTAGCCAGCATCCAAGCCCTGTGCAAACCCGGAGCACATGCTGCCCCGTCTCCCGGACTCGAAGCTCGGTATAACTGGTGGCAGCGCCGTAGACCTCGCTGGCCGGAATGTGCAGGTGCCAGCCCAGCACCTCCAGGGCCCAACCGGGAAGGTATCCGGACTCCTCCTGGAGGTAGTGGAGGGCAGGCAGGAGGTAGGTACGCTCCCTGGGGAAGCGCTCTACCAGGGATGCGCGAAGCTCCTGCCTTCGCCTCGCTACGTCCGATGCCTCAGGGGATGACTCACGCCGGGCCATGACTAGCGGGGGCCTCCCCTGCCGGCTCCCACTCCCTGAATCGCGTCAGGCACCTCAACCATGTCCAACAAGCCCAACCTCCTCAGCGTGTCTTCAGGAATCAACCCGTCCTCGGTCCATCCCCTGGCCCGGTAGTAGCTCTGGACCATCATGTCCAGCTCTTCCCTGGCAAGGCCCACCCCTGCCGCCACCCCCGTGGGAAGGACCTCCTGGAACACCCTGGGAGGCAGGGTGTCATCTGCACGGCTCCACCCTTCGCGGATGTTGAACAGCTTCTTCAGGTTGTTGATGCGCTCCCCGGCCAGCTTCAGGTCGTCGGCAGACATGGGCCACCCGGTGACCATCTCATAAATCCGGGCCGACTCTTCATAGAAGTCATGGAATGCCTTGCGCAGGAACTTGCACCATATCAGGGAGTCCAGCACGGCGGAAAAGTCTTCGCTCTCCATAGCTATGCTTCCCCTGGTATCGTCGGCCCGGAGGCGGTCAACCCGCGAGGAGAAATCGGCCTCATAGGCAGAGGAGCGGTTGTGGCAGGCGCCCCGGGGGCTGACTGCCAGGCCCAGGGCCATGGTCTTGAGGCTGCGGGGCTCGTAGCCCGGCAGTTCCAGACCTTTCACGTGCATGGCCCAGGCATCGGACCCCTGGGCCAGGGACGCTGACGCGCGGCGGCTCCCCTCTGCCAGCAATTGTCCAATACCCTCCCGCCGGGCGGTCTGCTCAAGAATAGCAATGAGGGCTTCACCGTTGCCAAAGCGCAGCTCCAGGCCGTTGGTGTCGGCATTGGTCAGCAGGCCCTTCTCGAAGCACTCCATAGCCCAGGCCACCGTAGCCCCGGCGCTGATGGTATCCATCCCCATCTCGTCACACAGGCTGGCAGCGCGAATGACCGCGTTGGGGTCGTCAATACCGCACAGAGGCCCCAGGGCAAACAGGCTCTCGTACTCCATCCGGCCCTTTGCCTCGGCGCCCTTGTCTTTAGTGACCAGGACCTTCTCGCACCCGATGGTGCAGTTGGCGCAGTGGGCGTTCTTGACCAGGTGGGTCTGGTGCATCTCCTCACCGCTGACCCGCTCGGCGCCCTCAAAGGTAGATTGCTGGAAGTTGCGGGTCGGGAGGGTGCCCAACCGGTTGAACACCGAGACGTTAGCCATAGTGCCCAGGGTGCGGTACTTCTCTGTGGCGTTGCCCAGGCTGCGCTTGCTCAGGTCAAGGCCAATTTCGTGGAGGGCGCCGGGCTCGTTGACGGGGACCTGCTGATGGCCCCGCAAAGCCAGCGCCTTGAGGTTCTTCGACCCCATGACCGCCCCCGGCCCGCAGCGTCCGGCCTGCCGTCCTCCATCATTGGCAATGCTGGCATAACGCACCAGGTTCTCTCCCGCCGGCCCAATACATGCCACCCTCACTCGTCGGTCGCCCAGACTCTCCTTGACTGCCTGCTCCGTCTCAGAGGTGGTCAGCCCCAGCAGGCCCTCCCCATCCAGGAATTCTACCTGTCCATCATTTATGTAAAGCAGGGTGGGGGAAGGACTGCGACCGGTGATGATGAGAGCGTCGCACCCCAGCTTCTTTAGCTCGGTAGCCATAAAGCTGGAGGACAGGGAATCCCCGATGAAATTTGTCAGGGGTGACTTGGTTACAACAGCGAATTTACTGGAGGTGGTAAGGCGGGTGCCCACCAGCGGGCTGCCCACGAATATGAGAGGGTTGTCCGGAGATAGTGGCTCTGTACCGGGGGGGCAATACTTGTACAGCAGGTATGTTCCCAGGCCGATGCCGCCTATGAAGCGCCGCAAGACCTGCTCTTCCAGGGACTCCCAGCGTACATTCTCCGAGGTGAGGTCAACTATAAGGACTTTCCCGTGGTATCCGTACATGCTCTCCTCACCCCCCGGCCTGGCTGGATAGTAGGAGTAGGGCATCTCCTGTTTCAAGCTCGACCGGGTGTTCGCCAAGATGGTCGCCGAGGTCGTTACTGAGACCGTTACTGAGAAATGTCGTCCCGTTCAGGTTGAAGATATATCCATCTTCTAAAGCAGCCCCGTCGGGGCGTATGATTCTTCCCACCAGTTGGGGGCACGCCTCCGCGAGAGCGCTTACCAGTCCCATGTAGCCGGCCCCTGGGGGCAGGGATATATCCATCTCCCGCTTGTCGGCGATGAGGCGCGGCAGGCCGAATAGCTCTACTCGGACCCTGGCGGAGACCGGGGGGCCTGCCCCTCTCTCGGCCATAACATCCTGCCCCTATCTACCTTTTCCTATTTACCTTGGGACACCAGGGCCAGCGCCCTGTCCAGGTCTTCCTGGGTGTTGATGTTGAAGAAACTCAGGAATTCGGGGTCAAAGGTGGCGACTTCTTCCTCCGGTACGTACCGCACCTTGACCTCATCAAAAAACCGGCTAATCTTCAAATCGTCTGCCTGCAACCGCTTCTCTATATGGGACAGGCATTTCTTGGAGTAGATGGCATGGGTGGGTTCCGGCCTGTCTTCAATCACGGGCACAACAGCATCGTAGCCCCCCCTGAGGGAGAGCATGTGGTGAAACAGGTCCAAGTTGAGAAAAGGCATGTCGCAAGCCACCACCACGCCCCACCCGTTGGCATCGCCTGATACATGGGACAGCCCGGAGAAGATGCCCCCCAGAGAGCCTTTGCCCGGATAGATGTCCACCACCGTCCTGGCCGAATCGGGCAGAGGCAGCGCTGCCCCCCGCTCCATGTCTGCCACTACCACCACAGTTTCACGGGATACCTGAGAGAGACGGCCTATCACACGACGGATGAGAGGGCTGCCGTCCAGGGGCTCCAGAGCTTTGTCCCGCCCCAAGCGCCGGCTCATGCCTCCGGCCAGGACTATTCCCGATACGTCTTCTCTTTCCGGGGCGCTTCTGGTGTCCGACATAACAACCTGCGACCTCTGCCCCTCGTGGAAGGACATGCGTTTAGATGACATAAGTATAACATAGTAGTTTTGTTGAGGTCTCTGCAAATGTTGGACGAAAAATTCGGACTTTAGCCCAGTTCTGCCACAACCTGGCCCATATCAGAAGCATAATAGCCCCCCAGGGCCTCTACCTCATCCCTGAATTCCTCGCTTCCAATGAGGGCCAGCAGAGGCTGAAGCAACTCGCTCTCATAGTGAGACCTGGGAATTACCAGGTCGTACTGCTCTTTAAGCAGGGGGACGAAGCCTATATCCAGGGCGCGCGCGGCTGCCAGGATGCCCAGGCCAACGTCTGCCGTCCCGCCGGATACATCCGCCGCCACCGCCAGGTGGGTGTACTCCTCTCGCTCGTACCCCCTGATTCTCTCTGGCCCGATGCCCATCTCCTTCAGCTTGTAGTCCAGCAGCACCCTCGTGCCGGACCCCCTCTGCCGGTTGACAAAGCTCACATCCGCCCTTGCCAGGTCCTCCAGGGAGGAAATGCCCTTGGGGTTGTCTTTGGCGACCATCAATCCCTGTACCCTGTGAGCCAGGTTGACCACCACGACGGGCTGCCCGGCCAGATAGCGGTGGATGTAGGAGAGGTTATACTCTCCCGTATCCTCATCCAGGAGATGGGACCCGGCAAAGTGGGCCTCACCCCGCCGGAGGGCGATAAGCCCTCCAAGACTGCCAACATTTGAAGAGGAGAGGGTGATATGGGAATGACGGCTGCGCAGCCGGCTTGCCAGGAGGTCAAGGGTGAGATCGTGGCTGCCTATAGCTACCACCGTGTTCTCCACGTCGCGGGGGCTTCTCAGCAGTTCCACGCTGACGGTGCTTCCTGCGTCCACCCCCTCGGAGAAGCGGGGTATCAGAGCTATGCCATCTGCCCTGACCAGAGACATGATGATTCCCGCCCCCCTTTGGATGGGGGTAGCAACCAGCCTATCACCCACCTTGCCCAGCTTCACCCGCAGGAACTCGTCCTCTCCCATAGGAGAGAGGACCTTTCGGGTTATAGTGGCTTCCACCCGGTCTCTTTGGGGGAATTTGACGCCCAGCTTCCTTTCCAGCAACGGCTTCACCAGAAGCTCGCAGGTCAGAGCCGCCGACACCGGGTAGCCGGGGATGCCCAGCACGGGTTTCCCCCTGACTACCCCCATTACCACAGGGTGCCCTGGGCGTATGGCTATCCCGTGCACCAGAAGCTCCCCCAATTCCTCAACCAGGGGAGCGGTGTAGTCCTGAGAGCCTGCCGAGGAGCCGGCGTTGATGATGACCACGTCGTGCTCTTCAATGGCATCCAGTACAGCCTGGCGGAGGACAGGGTAGTCATCGGGAAGGGGGTCCAGCCGGGCGGCGTCGCCTCCCCACCCGTCAATCATGCCCGCCAGCACCAGGGAGTTGAACTCCACTATGTCCCCACGCTTCAAGGGGACGCTCTTCAGCGCTTCGGGGCGCACCAACTCGCTACCTGTGGGAATGACGGCCACCCTGGGCCGCCGCCTCACCTCCAACTCCGCCAGGCCCGCCGCAGCACATGCGCCCAGGTCCACAGGCCGGAGGACATGGTTCTCCGGCAAGACCAATTCCGAGGCGACAATATCCTCTCCCAGGGGGCGGACGTGCTGCCAGGGGGCCACTGACGCCATAATCTCGATGGTGCCTTGTCCGGTCTCTTGGTCAATCTCAAGGAGGTGCTCCAGCATGATAACGGCGTCAAAGCCGGAGGGCATAGGGTCTCCTGTATCCACCCACACCCCTTGCCGGCCCATCTCAAGCCTGACGGGGGATGTCTCGGTGGCTCCGATGGTCTCCTCGGCCCGGACGGCCACCCCGTCCATTGCGGCGGCGTGGTAATGGGGAGAGGAGGCCCTGGCCCACACGGGCCCTGCCGTTACCCGGCCCAGGGCTTTATCCAAGGACACGGTCTCCCCAGGCATGGGCGACAGGGAGCCTATCCCCTCCAGAGCGCCGAAGAATTTTGCCCTCGCCTCATCTAGCGGGATGTCGCTGAGGAAGTAGCGTCGCTTGCCTTTTTCGTGGGGATGATTCATGCCAGCTATCCGTGTATACTCCAAGAGAGACTACTTGTTGGAATAACTCATAAGCAACCCCCGGTCAGTGCAGCAGCACTGCCACCTCCTCCCCCGCGTACAGGCCACTCCTGTCCAGGGGGACCTTAACCGTGCCGTCGGCCCTGATAAGGGTATAGATGAGGTTGGACTTCCCGAATACCGGGTCGGCGCACAGGCCGCCCTCCCCTTCCGCCAGCCTCACCTGAACGTAGTCCTCCCTACCCGGCGCTGAGGCTATGTCCCTCAGCAGCCTGGCGTTGACGGTCTGGAGGGCAGGAGGCTGCCTGTGCCCGCTGAGCAGGAATATGGTGGGGCGCACCAGAAGGTCAAAGACTATCATGGCGGACACCGGGTTTCCCGGCAGGCCAAAGGCGGGCTTGCCCTCTACCACGCCCAGGATGGTGGGCTTGCCGGGGCGAAGGGAGATGCCGTGTACCAGGACCCCAGGCTCACCCAGGCCGTTGATAACGTCCGCGGTCATATCCCTGACGCTTACAGAGCTTCCGGCAGAGAATAGCAGGATGTCTCCCTGGTCCAGGGCCCGCCTCGCCGCCTCCCGCTGGGCCTCATAGTCATCGGGGACGATGCCCAAGGGTAGGGGTATGCCCCCTGCCCTGGCTACCAGGGCTGAAATGGTGTAGGTGTTGATGTCCCGAATCTGCCCATGCCCCGGCTTCTGGGCAGGCTCAACCAGTTCGTCCCCCGTTGAAACGATGGCGACCATGGGGCGCGGGGCCACCTTTATGCCGGTGATTCCCAGGGCCAGCAGGCCGCCCAGGTCCTGGGGGCGAAGCAAGTGGCCGCGCTCCAGGATAGGCTCGCCGGTCCTGACATCCTCGCCAACCTGGATGACGTTCTCTCCGGGAGCTACCGGGCGGACTACTTCGATGGTGGCCTCATCCACCCTCTGGGTGTTCTCCACCATCACCACGGCATCGGCCCCCTGGGCGAGCATCCCCCCCGTATGGACTCCGGCAGCCTGGCCCAATGAGATACGGACTTGTTGGGCCGGACCCATAGGCACCTCGCCGACCATATCCAGGTACGCCGGAAGCCCCTCGGAAGCGCCAAAGGTATCCTGGGCGCGTACAGCGAAGCCGTCCATTGCAGACCGGGGGAAGGCCGGCAGGTCTTCAGGGGAGTGGATGTCTTCAGCCAGGACCCTATCGAGGGCTTCAGCAGTATTCAAAGGCTCTTGCCTGATGGTAAGAGACAGACGCTGCTTCAGTACCTCCAGTGCGTCACTGGGAGCGAGCACGTTGAAGAATTCAGGCATTTTCCATCCCACAAGTCCCTATCCTTGACAAGAATAAGTGTAGTGGGACGCCTCATCGCTGTCAATCCATCTGTCGTGCCCGCAAAGCGACTATGCTTTCGGTTGACGCTTTCAAGGCGCTCTGCTATACTCGCCCAGTCAAAATTGGTCACTATGCCCCAGCCTTGCAGGGTGCGATAAAGAGTAGATTTTTCGGTTTCAGCACCGCTCAGGAGGAATGTATTGAATAATAGCAGTGCTAACGGCGTCACCGGGCCTCTGAAGGGTATCAAAGTCCTGGACTGGACCATGTGGCAGATGGGCCCGGTCTCTACCGTGATGATGGGAGACATGGGCGCCGATGTCATCAAGATAGAGTCGCTGGAAGGTGACGACGGAAGGTCTCTCAGAAGGTCCACCACAATGAGGACGGGTCTGGAAGGCGGTCGGAACGCCTATTTCGAGACCAACAATCGCAACAAGCGAAGCATTGCGGTCAATTTGAAGACCACAGAGGGCAAAGAGTTGGTCTATAAGCTGGTGGAAACAGCCGACGTTTTCGTCCAGAACTTCCGCCAGGGGGTGGCCGAGCGATTGGGCCTTGGGTACGATACCTTGCGGGAGATCAATCCCAAGCTGATATACGGCTCGGCTTCCGGCTACGGTCCTGAAGGCCCCGACTCTCACCTCCCATCCTTCGACGGCTGTGGCCAGGCCCGCAGCGGCCTTATGATGTCCGCGACGCCCGCCGGCGCCGAACAGCCCGGTCGGGTCCTTCACGGCGTGTCGGACCAGATGGGCGGTATCATGTTGTGCCTGGGAGTCCTGGGCGCTCTGGTGGCCCGCGGCCAGCAGGGGATAGGCCAACGGGTGGATACGTCTCACCTGAGTTCCAATATGTGGCTCCAGGGCCTTGGCATCGGTATGGGCCTGCTGTCGGGCACCCGGAGGGTGGGCGCCTACGACCGGACCCGGCCTGCTAACCCCTTGTCCAATATATACAAGTGCAAGGACGGCCGGTGGGTGCAGTTCATGCTAATCCAGGCAGACCGCTACTGGAAGCCCTTTATGAATACCCTGGGCCTCCAGGAGTTGATCGAGGACCCCAGGTTTGCCAATTCCGAGGACAGGGCCGCCAACTCTGCGGAACTGGTGGCGATTATGGATGAAAGGTTTGCCACCAAGACCTACGACGAGTGGGACCAGGCCCTAACCGAGGGCGGCGACTTCATCTACGCCAAGGTCCAGGACATCGGAGAACTGGAGAACGACCCTCAAGTCATAGCCAACGCCTATATCACCGACTTCGATCACCCGGTCCTGGGGAACGTGAAGGTATGCAATCACCCCAACACCTACAGCGAGACCCACACCGGCATCTGGCGCGAGGCCCCCGAGCTGGGCCAGCACACCGAGGAAGTCCTGGTAGAGGAATTGGGCTATAGCTGGGAGGACATCGAGGCATTAAAGGACAAGGGGGCCATACTCTAGGCAGTGACCGTCCTTCGGTTACAGGCCGGAACCCCAGCCCCACCGTCCTTCGGTTGCAAGCCGGGACCCCAGCCCCCACCGTCATTCCGGCGTAGGCCGGAATCCAGGGGTGGGGTTGTGGGAGATTTCGCAGCGACTCCCCAGGTTGCGGGACCCTGGATTCCCGCTTTCGCGGGAATGACGGTGCTGGTTGCCAGCTATTTTCATGGTAATAAGCAGGAGACCAGGAAGTTGGCGGCCTTCACAAGGCCACAGTTGATTCTTTAACCGGCCTATACCCCACCCCTACGCTAAATGCGGGCGGGGTATAGAACATGAGGAGGTCCGATGGCAGAGATAGACGGGGGCAGACTGTTCGGTAAGGCGCTCAAGAAGGAAGGCGTGGAGTACGTCTTCACCCTCAATGGCGGCCACATCTATAACCTCTACGAGGGCTGCGCCGACGAGGGCATCAAGATTATAGACTTCCGCCACGAGCAGGTGGCGGCCCACGCTGCCGAGGGTTGGGCCAAGGTCACCGGCAAGCCCGGGGTCGCCATCGTCACCGCCGGGCCGGGCGTCACCGACGCGGTCACGGGCATAGCCAACGCCTTCCAGGCCCCCAGCCCCATGATCCTCATAGGCGGCAACGCGGGCATCTCCGACCACCTCAAGGGCGGGCTTCAGGACTTCGACAGCGTTACCTTCCTCAAGCCCATCAGCAAGTTCTCCGAGCAGGTCAAGAAGGTAGAGCGTATCCCCGAGTACGTAGCCGAAGCCTTCCGCCACGCCACCACGGGCGTCCCCGGTCCCTCTTACCTGGAGATACCCATAGACATAGTGAACGGCAAGACCGACGAAGAGGATGTAAGATACCCCCAGAGATACAGGACTGAGGCCAGGTCCTACGGCGACCCCGAATACATCAAGAAGGTCGTGGACATTCTGAAGACCACCGAGCGGCCTATGGTGCTGGCCGGCTCCGACATCTGGTGGAACCAAGCGTCGGAGGAACTGCGGGAGTTCATCGAGATGATAGACTCCCCGGTATTCCTCAACGCTATGGGGCGGGGCAGCCTCCCCTTTGAGCATCCCAACCTGGGCAACCAGGGCCGGCGCTACGGAATGGTGAAGTCGGATACCGTCATCCTCATAGGCACCCCCATAGACTTCCGCCTGGGCTATGGCTCCGATACCATGTTCCCTCAAAACCCCAGGCTCATCGAGATTATGATGGATGCCGGCAAGATAGGCGTGAACCGGGATATTGACGTGGGAGTAGTGGGGGACTCCAAGGCGGTCCTCCGGCAGATAATGGACGAGCTTCGCAGTTCGGGGTACAGGTCGCCGGGCAGGGCATGGGTGGAAGAGGTTATCACCGAAGACCAGGCCCTGAAAGCCGCCGACGAGGACATGCTGAACAGCGACCAGAGTCCCATCCATCCTATGCGGGTGATGAAGGAGCTAAGGGATGTCCTGGACTATGATGCTACCGTAGTGGGAGACGGGGGAGACTTCGTTACCTTCGCGGCCCGGGTGCTCAAGATTAACGAGCCGGGCCACTGGCTGGACCCCGGAAACTTCGGCTGCCTGGGCGCCGGCAGTGGGTTCGCAGCCGCGGCACAGTTAGCCAGGCCGGGCAAGCAGGTCTGCATAGTCTATGGAGACGGCGCCTTTGGCCTCACGGGATTCGACATCGAGACCTACGTCCGCTTCAATCTGCCCATAGTATCCATCCTGGGCAACAACGGGGCGTGGAACCAGACCACCCAGGGCGTATTGCGTCGCGGCGGACGAGGCCTCGGCACCTTCCTTTCCCAGGAGACCGATTACGCCAGGATTATGGAGGGCATGGGCGGCTACGGAGAGCGGGTCACAGAGCCAGACCAGATACGCCCTGCCCTGGAGCGGGCCTTTAATTCGGGCAAGCCCGCCCTTCTGGACGTAGTGACCGACCCCAGCGTGGCCTATGCCGATATGGGAGGCAGGTCCAGGCAGCAACGCCAGTATTAGGGTGGGTTGACATTCCCCCGTCACTATTATGAAAATAGCCAGCAACCAGCACCGTCATTCCTGCGGAAGCAGGAATCCAGGGTCCCGCAACCTGGGGAATCGCTGCGAAGTCACCCCAACACCACCCCTGGATTCCGGCCTACGCCGGAATGACGAGATAGCCATCGTTATTTTCACGGGGATGACCAAATCTTAGAGGTGTGGAATAATAACACTATGGGGGCCGGCGAGATGCGCATCGCTCTGATTGGACAGGCAGCCTTTGGTGAAAGCGTCCTGAATGCCCTGGTGGGGCATGGCGAGAATGTCGTAGGGGTGTTCTGCCCCCCGGACAGGGAGGGCAGCCGCCCCGACCCCCTCAAGACGGCAACCCAGGGCCACGACATCCCGGTGTTGCAGTTCCGGCGGATGAGAAACCGGAACGCCATAGACGCCTTCAAGCAGTTGGGCACGGACCTGTGCGTCATGGCCTTCGTCACCGATATTGTCCCGGAGGCTATCCTGGAAGCCCCGGCCAGGGGCACCATCCAGTATCACCCGTCCCTGCTGCCCAGGCACCGGGGGCCCAGTTCCATGAACTGGCCCATCATCCAGGGAGAGACCAGGACTGGGCTGACAATCTTCTGGCCTGACAAGGGCCTGGACACGGGCCCCGTCCTCCTACAGAAAGAGGTGGAGATTACCCCGGAGGATACCCTGGGTTCCCTCTACTTTGACAAGCTGTTCCCGGCAGGGGTGGACGCCATGGTTGAGGCCGTGCAGATGGTGGCCAACGGCACGGCTCCCCGTATAGTCCAGGACGAGTCCCAGGCTACCTACGAGGGCTGGTGCAGGGAGGACGACCTGCTTATACCCTGGGACAGGCCCGTCGCCGAGATATACAACCTGATTAGAGCCGGCGACCCTAACCCCGGCGCGGGCACAACCTTCCAGGGGCGAAAGATACAGTTCTTCCGCACCCGGAAGCAGGACCGGGACAGCGGCGAGGAGCCGGGGCTGGTAGTGGAGGTCTCGGACCAGGGCTTCTCCGTAGCCGCCCCAGGCGGGACCATCTTCGTAGGGCGGGTCCAGCCCGAGGGGTCGGGCAAGGTGATGGCCCCGGAGTGGATGCAGTCGGTGGGGCTGCGCCCGGGTTCTCGCTTCGGCACGTAGCCCAGCAAGGACGTTAAGCACGCCTTCAACAGAAATGAGTGAGGCCCGAAAGGGCCTCACTCATTTCCCTTTCACCACCTTTGCATCTCTATTCCGTGAGGCTAAGGGAACGACAGGAATCAGTTCCGAACCCAATAGCACTGGGCGCCCAAACTGAATCTCGTCGTCGTTGATATAAACCTGGGTATGGGCTATTCTTCCCTGTATCCGATGAATTGGTCCCCATCCTCGTCTTCAGTGATATGGAACCTTATACGGGAGTCATTCCCCCGGCTCAATTTAGCCCTTCCACTACAGCTTAATATCTCGTCGCCTGAAGCAGGTTCTCCCTTTATATCGTATATCTTGAGGATACGAGGTCTAAATGGGTTCTCGTTATCCTTGGATAGCTTGATTATACGGGGACTTAGGTCCTCACATGTTCCAAGAGACCAATCGACATCAATATCGGTATCCATTTCTCCGCTTTCGTCTATATATACAAAAAATCGCAACGGCGTTATTTCTCCGTCGGGGTTCTCCCATCTTCCGCTACAGTGCAAAGTCTGATCACCCGTCGGGGGTTCCGACTTTACATCATGGATCATACCCCTCTCTTCGAGGCCCAGCCGGGATACCAAGTCCTTACATTTTTCTGTAGGGGTCAGAGTTAGGGTCGGCGTGGGTGTCGGTACAGGGGTGGCCGTCGGCGTGGGTGTCGGTACAGGGGTGGCCGTCGGCGTAGCGGTCGCCGCAAGCTCAGGTTCTTCAGTCTCACAGGCCGCTAGGATTATCAGGGCAATGATAACAATGAGCGGAGCCAAGGACTTCATGTTGGTCATGCGCGTCTCAAGTTATGTAACTTGGCAGGGATGAACTGGAGCGGGCGATGGGGATTGAACCCACGACAGCTAGCTTGGAAGGCTAGCGCTCTACCACTGAGCTACACCCGCTCTTTACTCCTGGGGCAGGCAACCACCTGGGTCACGCCTACTGTCTATTATATGGGAGGATGGCGGATTATTCCAGCGCCGCCTAGCCCCTTGAATATGGGGTTTCCTCAAGTCCTCTAGGAATCGAAGATATCCCTCACTGCGCAGGTGAAGCCGGGGAGTACGTCCATGCCGTCGAGGGTGTCGTTTTCGGTGAGGGTCAGCACCCGGTGGCCTTCGCGGTGGGCCTCCACCGTGCGGGTGTCAGGGTGCACCACCAACACCAGGCGCACGCCGTACCGGAGCCACATCAGCGCCTTGTCGTTGACCTCTTGACGGCTGTTACTGGGGGATACGACCTCCACCACCAGGTCCGGGACTACCTCGGCGTAGCCCGTAACCCTAGCATCCAGAGGGATTTTCTCCGCCGAGAAGTAGGCTATGTCAGGCTCCCGCACCGTGTCCGGGTCCCGCTCCAGCCACACGCCCGAGTCCGAGGCCGTCAATGTCCCCAGCTTCCTGGGCTTGATAAAGGCTCCCAATAGAATGACCAGGTCCGTCACTATCTTGCCGTGTTCATGTCCTGTCGGCATAGTCTCACAAAGCACCCCTCGGATCAGTTCGCCCCGGACTCCCTGGCTGTCTAACCGCAACAGGTCGTCGGCAGTCAGCAGTTTCGCATTCGTGGTTGTCACCTTCAACTCCGTCTAACCGTCTCTCGAAGAGGTAAGTAAAAATCTAACCCCACGCTCGCCCCACACCTCCCTGGATTCCGGCCTTCGCCGGAATGACGGGATATGAAGGGCGCGCCATATTCATTCAATGGTCTGGCAAGGGCCTAGATTCGCTGGATTAGGGGCGTGCCAACCTCGATGAATACGGGGGCGAATACCAGGGAGACTATCGCCATCAGCTTGAGGAGAATATTCAGGGAAGGCCCCGACGTGTCCTTGAAAGGGTCTCCCACCACGTCTCCCTCCACTGCGGCCTTGTGGGGGTCGGAGCCTTTGCCGCCGTAGTGTCCAATCTCAATATACTTCTTGGCGTTGTCCCAGGCGCCGCCGGCGTTGGCCATCATTATAGCCAGCGCAAACCCGGCTCCCACGGCCCCCATGAGCAGTCCGCCCAGGGCCTCTGTCCCCAGGACAAACCCCACCGCTATCGGCACTGCCACCGCCATCACCCCGGGCAGAATCATCTCTCTCAGAGCGCCCCGGGTGCTGATGTCCACGCAGAGGGCGTAGTCCGGCCGGCCTGTCCCTTCCATGATTCCCGGAATCTCCCGAAACTGCCGTCGGACCTCGTTGACTATAGAGAAGGCCGCCCTGCCGACCGCCCTCATGGTCATAGCAGAGAACAGGAAGGGCAGCATGGCCCCTATAAGCAGCCCGGCCAGGGTGGTGTGGGTTAGCAGGTTGATGTTGCTCAGGCCCGCCGCTTGCCCGTAGGCAGCCAGGAGGGCCAGGGAGGTGAGGCCGGCTGAGCCGATGGCGAACCCCTTGCCGGTGGCGGCGGTGGTGTTGCCCAGGGCGTCCAGGGCGTCGGTGCGCTGGCGGACTTCCGGCGCCAGTTGGGCCTGCTCAGCTATACCCCCGGCGTTATCAGCCACGGGGCCGTAGGCATCGGTGGCCAGGGTTATACCCAGGGTTGAAAGCATCCCCACCCCGGCCAGGGCCACTCCATAGAACCCGGCCACCTGGAAAGCTGCCAGGATCGCCGCGCCGATGACGAGGACGGGCACCACTGTGCTCTGCATCCCCGTGGCTATTCCGCTAATCATGGTGGTGGCCGCCCCGGTCTGCGCCGCCTCCGCCACGCGCTTGGTGGGACCGTAGTCGTAGGATGTATAGTATTCGGTCATCAGCCCGATGATGACTCCCGCGCCAAGCCCGGCCAAGATGGCCCAGAACAGGTCAAAGTCGCTGACTGTGGGGCCTATTTTGCCGCCCAGGTCAAGCCAGACAATCACCCCCAAGGCGAACAGAGAGACCAGGATAGCAGCTGCGAATATGCCCCGTCGGAGCGCCCACAGGAGTTGCCCGAAGGTGGCCCTCTCGCCGCTCCTCACCACGAAGGTCCCCAGTATGGATGCCACTATCCCGGCGCCTGCTATCATTATGGGCAGGAGGGCAATGTCATCCATCCAGTCCCCGCCGGTGCTCACTATTGCTGCGGAAGCCAGGGCTATGGCAGCGATGATGGAGCCGACGTAGGACTCGAACAGGTCGGCCCCCATGCCCGCCACGTCGCCCACGTTGTCCCCAACGTTATCGGCTATTACCGCCGGGTTTCTGGGGTCATCCTCGGGGATGCCCGCCTCCACCTTGCCCACCAGGTCGGCGCCCACATCGGCTGCCTTGGTGAATATGCCCCCGCCCACCCTGGCGAAGAGGGCTATGGAGGATGCGCCGAAGCCGAAGCCCACCACATAAGTTATATTTTGGAATATGGCGTAGAGGGCGATCACACCCAGAAGTCCAACCCCCACCACAGTCATCCCCATGACGCCGCCGCTGGAGAAGGCCACCCGCAGGGCCGGATTAAGCCCGCGCATAGCCGCCGCCGCAGTCCTCACGTTGGACCTTACAGCCAGGTTCATGCCGATGAACCCTGCCGTAGCTGAGCAAATAGTCCCCACCAGGTAGGCTATCGCTGTCCTGGGAATCCATGAGCCGCCGGTATAGCGGTCTATCAGCAGCCAAAGCACCACGAAGACTACTACGATGAATGGGGCCAGGGCGAAGTACTCGCGGCGAAGGAAGGCGGTTGACCCCTCCTTGATGGCCTGGGCGATGTCCCTCATCCTTCTGTTGCCCTCATCCGCTCTCACCACCTGCATAGCTAGGAAGGCTGCGAAGACCAGAGCTACCCCGCCCATTACAGCGGAAATCACTAATGGTAACATGCCAACGCTCCGAATATAGGCTTGGTGCCGGATGTCGAGGCATCCGCCAAGATATTATACATTAAGGTGTCAAGGCAGCAGAGTTTTCCGAGATGACGGTTGGTCAGTCACCGTCCCCACGTCTGGCGGCCTGCCCTTCCCATGACGCCAGCCTTTGCTCCAACTCTCTCTGCCGCAACGCCATCGTAAGGTCTCCCCGGGTCCTCTCCAGCACGGCGCGCATGGCGTCGGTGGTCCGTCTCAGGTTCCCAGTAACCCCCTCCGGGAAGTCCACCGTTACCAGGAGGCTGTAAATATCGTCCATCATCTCGATGAACTCCTCGCACCGTTGGGTGTCATTCCGTCGCAGGGAGTCCAAGATGAACCGTCGCAGTTCGCCAATGGCCTCCCCCATGCCGTTGAGATAGGGGGCCATCTCCACCCCAAGCTGCTCCGGGGACGGGACCGCCGCGCCGGAGATGAGGGCGAAGGTGATATTGGCTTCGCTATATTCTTTCCTGGCATCCGCGAGAAAGCCGGCGTGGTAAATCTCAGGCCAATCGCTCAGAATTTGCCGGGACTCCTTGACGCTGGCCTCGGCCTGGGATAGGGTCTCCTGGGCCTGGCTGAAGTCCCGCCGGTGTACGGCACGGATAGTGTTAGCAGAAAGACGGATTACTTCCCTTGATATTCGGAGGCCCCGCTCCCTGGCTGAGTGTTTTGCGGAAAACTCTTCCAGGGCCATGTCTGCCAGCCAAGCGAGGCTCCCGGTGTGGCCAGAGGTCATCAGGCCCTCCCTCCTGCCTGGCGGATTCTCTCCACCAATCGCCGCGATGCTTCCTCTGGGTCCTGGGCCAGGCCGACAGCGCTTGTGATACATATCGCATCGGCGCCGGCTTCCACCACAGGCCCCACGTTTTCTTCATTGATGCCGCCGATGGCTACCACCGGAACACTGACGGCCTCTTTCACCCTTCGCAAGGTCTCCGGCCCCGCCGGGGCGCGGCTGACTATACTCGCCTTGGTGGTGGTGGGGTACATAGCGCCCACCGCCACGTGGTCTGCGCCCTGGGCCTGGGACTCTACGGCCTCCTCCACCAGGTGATTGGAGCGGCCCACGATTTGCCCGGGCGCAAGTATCCGGCGGACCTCGGCCACGGGCAAGTCACCCTGCCCCACGTGAAGCCCATGAGAGCCTACCACGGAGGCGAGGTCCGGGTGGTCATTTATTATCAGGAGGGCGTCGTGCTCATCGCAAAGCTCTTTTAGCGTCCTGGCAAGGGGAAGGATCTGGCCCTTCTCCCTGAGCTTGTCCCTCAACTGGAGCATCTTCGCGCCGCCCCTGAGGGCGCCACGAGCCACTTCAACGGGGTCCCGCCCCCCCGTGACCTCCGGGTCAATGATTATGTAGAGGCCATATACCTGGGCGCTGGGCGCCGAACGCAGCTCTTTCCCCATCAGCATCTCGATTTCGTCCAGGGCGGAGTGTATCCGGGAAGCCTGCCCGTCTTCATCCTGCCGGCCAAGGTATCCCACAGCCGACAGCAAGCTAACGGAAGCCCTGGCCTGGGAAATTATCGCCAGAGCCTCTGCAAGATCGAAGGACTGGGACGGAAGGCTGGCGGGGGCCGAAAGCTGTGATGAGACGCCGGTGAGGTTGCCAGAAAGTTGAGGGTCCAGGGAGCGGGCTTTGCATACTTCGCCAATTGCTTGCAAAGACTGCTTCAAGCAGTCTAGTTGGCTTTCCCAGAAGGTTGTATTTGAGGCTGCATTTTCAGTCATAGATCAAGTCCTTTTGGTAATTCTCCGTCACGGGCCGAGTCTATGGTATCTCTGACAGATTGGGGCATGTCCACCCCGTGCTTCTCGAAAGATTCTTCTATATGGCGTCCCACGTTGCGGGGATCGCTGTAGTAATCGAGGGACTGGGCCCCGATGCCCGGAGTTGGGCCATGCTGCTCGTGGATGGTCTTCAGGGACTTGTGGTAGGCGAAGGAAGAGATGGTCCGCTGCATGTCCATACTGGCGCAGTGGGAGCAGACCGGGTCAAGGGGGTATTTTATGGACCTGGTGAAGAAGGAGGACTTCTGTCCACAGTTGCGGCATCGGTACTCATAAATAGGCATGGTGTAGTCTCCTGGCAGCTTTAAGGGACTTTGGGATTTCGCGGCTGGGTTTCGTGCAACAATACTATCCCTCTCCCAGCCCGTCTCCTCCATAATCCGACTCGTGGGCCTCAGCCTCCATTTCATCTATCATCGAATCGAATTCTGGGGTCACTTCATCGCCCATCTCCCGGCGCATCCGGCGCATCCACTGGGCCATCTGCCTGGGGTCGTCTTGGTCTGCGTCGGTGGTGGGGTAGTCTGAGTCCGGCGCCCAGTCCAGGCTGTCTCCCCAGGAGCGATGGAAGGAGAACTTGGAGATAAGGCGGGTCAGGTTGCTGCCGCCGCAGTGCTCGCAGGAAGGCTCCGGCGGATTGGACAGACTTCTTACCAGCACTGTGGACCTGCGGCGGCAGTCCTGGCATCGGTATTCATATAGAGGCATCTTACCCGGTCCCCATTCTCCCTGAAATTGCTACCATAGATTTTAGCACAAGGGAGTCTAATATAGAATAGCACAGCCATGAGGCCCCTCAGTCCATCTGGACGGCGTTCTCGATATGGTACACCCGGCTTACTGCGCCCCTGCTGTCCACCCGGACGGCAATAAGGTCAATGCGCCACTGCTCCCGGAGTTTAGGGTGGCTTTGCATATATGTCTCGGCGGTGGCTATGAGCCTTCCCCGCTTCCGCCTGGAAAGAGACTCCTCGGGAGCGCCATACTCCAGACTTTTGCGGGTGCGCACTTCCACGAAGACCAGGAACTCTTCGTCCTGGGCAACTATGTCTATCTCTCCCCAGGGGCATCGGAAATTGGTGTCCAGGATTAGGTAGCCCTTGGATTCCAGGTGTTCTCTGGCTATCCTTTCACCACGAGCTCCCAGTTGGCCTCTTGCATTTGGCATACCCATCTTGCCTTGAAGCGCGTATTTGCTAGCACATGAATAACTCACCATGCAGGCCCATATCGTGGATGGAAGACATTGCCTTCCTATCTGGGAACCCCACCCCTGGATTCCGGCTTTCGCCGGAATGACAGTCTCACATCTGCCACCGGCTTGAAGGAACGGCGGTGGATGAAGCACGGCCCCAGCAACGCCAGCATGTCCAAGTGCCGGCGGGTCCCATAGCCCTTATGAGAAGCGAACCCGTAGTCTGGATACTTACGGTCCTCCACCTCCATCAGCCTGTCCCTGGTTACTTTGGCTACTATAGAGGCGGCGGCAATGGAGTAGGAGAGGCTGTCACCACGAGGGAGGGACTTGAAGGGGATACCGCACTCCGGGAGTTGCACGTAGTCAATCAGCAAGTGTGAGGGACCTACCGGGAGGTCTTCAACGGCCCTGAGCATGGCACGTCTGGTTGCTTCCCCAATACCCATTGAGTCTATCTCTTCAGGGGTTGCCATGCCTATCCCCATGCCTATGGCGTGAGCCTCAATATATGCAAGGGCTTTCTCCCTCTGTAGGGGAGTCAGTTTTTTGCTGTCGTCCACCAGGCTGAGCCATGAGGTAGGGGCAGGTTTGAAACCTGGCCCTACTACTATGGGAAGGATTACCGATGCGGCCACAACGGGGCCTGCCAAGGGGCCACGCCCGGCCTCATCAATGCCGGCAATCTCGTGGAATCCCCGGCTGTAAAGGTCTAGCTCCAAGTCGTAGGTGGGAATGGCTCCTCCCCGGTCTACCGCTGGGACGGCGGTATTTTGAGGTTGGGCTTCCTGTGCTCCCGGACATCTCACGAACGAGGATACAACTCTCGCTGTCTCTCTGCGTGCTGGTCAATTTCTTCCCTGGCGCGGTCAAATATGTCCGGCACGTCCCACCCCTGCAACCCTGCGTAGGTGTCTATCTGGGAGCGGTGGTGGACCTCATGCTCCAGCACCATCATCAGTATACGCCATCCGCTCACCTCGCCGGCGGTGTCTATCAACGGCACCCTGCGGGCAAGCCATTCGGGTGGCGTTCCTTCGATTCGCTGGTGGAACTCCCTGGCCGATTCCTCCAGGGCCGGGAGCCAGCTTGACTGGCTGTCGGTCAACGGGGCAGTCCAATCATATATCCAGCCCTCATACCTGTATGCCCTGGTAAAGTAGAGGCGCGACTCGGCGATATGTTTGACAATCTCCGCAATGCTCCAGGCTATTTCACCCTCACCTGCGGGGGGCGCCCATCTTTCAGCCGCCGGGGGCAGGGCAGCAACATCCCTCAAGGTGCGCCGGTGTATGGAATCGAAGTAACGCAGAAAGGCGTCAATATCCGTAATCATGGCAAAGCCTCCCGGGTAATGTTAGAGGGTGTCTCCAAGGCTGCCGTACCACCACCCCACCCCTGGATTCCGGCCTGCGCCGGAATGACGGTGCCAGTTGCTCGATAATTTCATAACAATGACGGTTGCTGGCAGTGACTATGGAGGACCGGCGCCAGCGCCTAGTCTATCCGGCCCCCACCCAGCACCTCGTCTCCCCGGTAGAACACCACAGCCTGCCCGGGGGTTATCGCCCGCTGGGGTTGGCGGAAGCGTATCGTCGCCTCATTGCTCTCCGGGCCCTCCGGGTACAGGGTAGCCTCTGCCTCGGGGGACTTGTAGCGTATCTTGACGTTGATGTCCAGAGGCCCGTCGGGTCCCTTGCCCAGAACGTAGTTGACTCCCGATGCCTGGAGGGTCTCGGAGTACAGGGCTTCCTCGTTCCCCACAATCACCCGGCTGTTTTCCGCGTCTATCCCTGTGACATATAGAGGCTGCTGGCCTGGGATGCCAAGGCCGCGCCTCTGTCCCACGGTGAACATCTCCACACCCTGGTGCTCTCCCAGGGTATTGCCATCGGCGTCCACTATGTAGCCTGGCTTGGGCTTTACGTGCTCTCTCAGGAAAGTGCGGTAGTCGCCCGAGGGGATGAAGCATATATCCTGGCTGTCGGGCTTCTGAGCGTTGGGGAAGTCCGCCCGGAGGGCCATGTCCCTGATCTCCTCTTTGCTATACCAACCCACAGGCATCAGGGTGTGGGACAACTCTTCCTGGCCCATGCCGTATAGGACGTAGGACTGGTCCTTCTGTGGGTCAATGCCCCTCAAAAGCCTCAAGCCGGACCCAGGGGCCTCCCCCGCAGCGTTCCCGGTAAAATCACCAGTAGAATCAATGCGGGCATAGTGGCCGGTAGCCACGTAGCCGGCTTCCATGAAGCGCGCCCGGCGCAGCAAGAAGCTGAACTTTATCTTGTCGTTGCAGGCTATACAGGGATGGGGGGTCCTGCCCCGCTGGTACTCGCTGCAAAAGTAGTCTATAACGAAGGTCTGGAACTCTCGCTGGAGATTGAAGACGTAGTGAGGAATACCCAGGCGGTTGCACACCAGCCGGGCGTCTTCCACATCGTCAATTGTGCAGCACCCCCGGTAATAGGCCGGCAGGTCCTCCTGGTTGACGCTGTAGAGCTTCATGGTAACGCCCACCACCTCATACCCTGCTTCCTTCAACAGCAGGGCCGCCACCGACGAGTCCACCCCGCCGCTCATGGCTACCACCACCTTCACATTTTCCTGCGACTCACGCAACAAAGACCTCAGCCTCCCGTCGGTAAATATATATCTGCGTGCGAGGCACCAGGGACATATCCCCGATGCCCCTCATGCTCCACCTGTCTAGTCCTCAAGCTGGGCCGTCTGGCCGCCCACCGCCGTGATGGTGATGTGGGACATATAGGTGTCCGGCCTGGCCCCGTGCCAATGCTTCTCCCCGGCAGGGATGTGGACAATGTCGCCCACCGCTACCTCGCGCTGTTCATCATCGGTAGCCACTATACCTATCCCGTCGGTTATGACCAGCACCTGGTCACTGGTGTGGGAATGAAATTTATTCCGGGCACCTCGCCCGAAGTTCACTATGGAGCAATTGAAGTTCTTGGATGTCTCACCTGGTACGATGGGCTGGCTCGTTACATCGCCGCCCGTCATCAAAGGGCTGGTGTTGGCCCTCTCAGGGACTTGAGCGCTCCGTATCACCTTCATGGTATGTCCTCCGTGACCTTGTAGTTTGGCTGTTATGCGCCGGTGGGGTATCCCAGTATGGTATATAGAGGGCGCTACTCCTCTTGCTGGGCGGTCTGGCTGCCCAACCCGGTAATGGAGATATGGGACATGGGGGAACCTCTCCTGGCCCCATGCCAGTGGCTCTCGCCGGCAGGTATATGCACGATGTCGCCCATACCCACTTCCCGCTCCTCGTCCTGGGTAGCCACTATGCCTATGCCGGAGGTGACTATCAGAATCTGGTCGCTGGTATGGGTATGGAATTTATTTCTTGCGCCCCGCCCGAAGTTGACGATGCCACAGTTAAAGCTGTTGGCCTCGTTGGCGGGCACCACGGCCTGCCTAGTCACATCGCCGGTGAACAGGGCGCTGGCGGCCGGCTCTTGCTGGACTTCGGCGGTCCTTACTACTCTCACTTTTACCTCCTATAAAATCCGTCAATCTCAGAATGAAGGCTGCACACGGTTATCCCCGGACTGTCTCCCGATACAGCCATTGATATGATAATACACCCATACCCGTGCATCCGCAACTTTGGCCGCCAAAGGTAATTGTTCAGACATGATGAGTCGTGGCCGCCGCCTCACCGTCATTCCGGCGCAGGCCGGAATCCAGGGGCGGTGTTGTGGGTGACTTCACAGCAACTCCCCAAGTTGCGGGACCCTGGATTCCCGCTTTCGCGGGAATGACAAATAAAGTGAGCGGTGGGGGTTGGGAAGGGTGGGAAGGGAGCATCACGGTGCTGGCTGCTGGCTATTTTCATAGTTATGACGGGTTGGGGCCAGAATGAGACCTCAACTCTGAACAGTTACCGTCAAAGTTCAGTCTTGGGCCGGGATGGAGGGTGTTTGGGGTCCTGTCACCGAAATTATCCGAGTGCCTATCTCCGGCAGAAGAAATCCCGCCACGAACAGGAACCAGGCCAGTATACTAAAGATGAGAAACCCCGGTATAAATGTGCCCAGGCCATCGCTCATGGCTCCCACTACCAGGGGCGATAAGAAGGT
Source organism: Dehalococcoidia bacterium (assembly GCA_965219725.1). Taxonomy (GTDB): domain Bacteria; phylum Chloroflexota; class Dehalococcoidia; order Lucifugimonadales; family JAGWBF01; genus CBDCOF01. Next base: position 1,083,193 of record CBDCOF010000001.1, read on the forward strand.
GCCGATCCCCGGCATGGTCATAAGCCATCCCCAGGCCAGGGCTACCTTCCGGGGTGTCATCCCCGGCAGCTCCATCGGTAAGGTGAGAAGCACCGGGACGTACAGCCAGCAACCCAGGCCCATGACAATCACGGAGACATAGGTGACGGCGGTACTGTCTATCAGGTATGATCCCAGGCTGCCCACTCCGGCCATCACCCCCGGCACTATGAAGAACAGCCGTTTTTGTCTTATCCTCAAGGAGAGGAGGCCTCCCAGAAGCACCGCAAAGATGCCCATGAAAGGCAAGAGGCTGGTGATGAAGCCCGCCTGGGTCAGAGACATTCCCCGCGCTTCATTGTAGAAGGTGGGAAGCCAGCTGCTCAAGGCCATGTACATACTGAAACATGCAGTGTCGGCAGCCCCTATAAGCAAGATGTTCCGGTCCCGGACTACCTCCCATATCTGGTCCCACCGCAGGGGCGCTGCCGTCCCTTTCACGTCCTCCCGCACTTTGCCGAAAATCAGCCAGAAGAAGGTCCCCACCAAGCCGACGCTCCCGAAGACGCCCAAGACCCTCTCCCATCCTATGGCACCGGCCAGGGGAGCCGCCGTAGATACCGAAACTACTATGCCCAGGGATAAACACGCAAGGTTAATGCTTGTGATGATGGGAAGTTCCCTTGGCCGGAACCACTGCATGATAAGCGGCCCCGTGGCGGGCAGCATAGCCGCCATCCCCAGACCGAAGACTATCCTCAACGAAAGCAATACTCCAAAGTTTGGCGACAGGGCCGATAAAGTCAGAAGGCCCATCATTATCCAGCACAGGGTGTAGGTCCTCCACAACCCCAGGCGCACCACGATGACTCCTCCCGGGATGCCAAAAAGGCCACTGATAATCATTACCATGCCCACCAGGAGGCTGGCGGTGGTGTGGCTTATGTCGTAGTCCCTCTCTATGATGGGCAGAATGGGAGAGACGGCCTGGAAGCTCAGTCCGGCGGCAAAGTGGACCCAAAGGGTAAGCCCGCCAATGACAAAGCGATAAGGGCTAGGGCTGTATGTGCCACTCTCAACCATAGTAGTTCCAAACTCTACCCCAAGGGCGGGCCTGCGGCAAGGGCACATCCGCCGGTCTCCAGCCGGAAGGGTTGTCTGCATATATGTGAGGTGTTACCATCTGTGTGTTCTAGGAAAGACCGGTTACGGTGCACTTCAAGCGGGTATAACAATACTGTACCCGTCATTCCGAGGGAAGGGAAGAATCTGGCGCTCAGTAATAAGGAGGAACAAGATGGCAGGTTATGGGTACGATCATATCCATCTCAGAAGCCCGGACCCGGCGGGGACGGCCCAGTGGTATCACCGGATGTTTGACGCCAGGCTAGTCGAGACCCCGCAGCCCTCCGGTCCGCCAAGGGTGGACGTGGACCTGGACGGGTTGATGATATTCATCGCCGGAGCCTTGCCCGCGGGCGAGGAACTGCACGCTCCAAGGGACCCCCACTACGGCATAGACCACTTCGGCCTGAGGGTTGCGGACCTGGACGAGACGGTGGCTGAACTGAGACGCAGGGGCGCCGAGTTTGCGGTGGAGCCAAGGGCAACGCCCACCAGCCTCAAGATAGCATTTATCCGAGGCCCCGATGACGTTCGGGTGGAACTGGTGCAGAGGCCCCAGGCAGTAACGGAGCACCCCTAAGGGGACTCTATAAGGCCATCATCTATAAAGTATCTATATAGGCATCATCCATCACTCCAACCCTGCAACGGGAGGCAACAATATGGCTATAAAAGTGGGCATTTTCGTGTTCGAGACAGCCGAGTCTGCGGATACGGCGGTCTTGGCGAAGAAGGTTGAAGAGCTTGGGTTTGACTCCTTCTGGGTGCCTGAGCACGCCATTGTCCCGGTCAATACCACCTCGCCCTTTGGCGGCTCGGCTGATGGGGTCATCCCCGAGACCTACAAACGCATCGTGGACCCCTTCGTTGCCCTGGCAAGGGCCTCTGCCGTTACCAAGACCATACAGCTTGGAACGGGGATTTGCCTGGTGCCTGAGCATAATCCCCTGCTTCTGGCAAAAGAGGTAGCTACCCTGGACTACTTCTCAGGCGGCCGCTTCGTATTCGGGATTGGGGCGGGCTGGCTGAGGGAGGAGACGGAGATTCTCGGAGGCGACTTCCCCCACCGATGGTCCCAGACTCGCGATTCCATCCTTGCGATGAAAGAGATTTGGACCAAGGAAGAGGCCGAGTATCACGGCAGATACTACGACTTCCCCCCGGTCCGCTCATACCCCAAACCCGCTCAGAAACCCCATCCTCCCATTCTTCTAGGCGGCAACGCTCCCAACGTGCTCAGGCGGGTGGCGCAATGGGGCGACGGCTGGATGCCCGGCGGTATGACACCCGAGAGGGTCAGGGAAGGCCGCGCCACCCTGAACGAGCTAGCCCAGGAAGCAGGCAGGGACCCGGCCTCCATTCAGATTCTGGCCTTTGGCGGGTCCGGCAGCTTCAGGAGCCGGGAGGAGATAAAGGCCCTGGGGGATGCCGGGGCGGACCACGTCACTATATGGATGGACAGGCACATGGACGGGGAGAGCGCAGCCCTGGCGGAGATTGAAGAAGTAGCCAGGCAGGTCCTTTGAGCCACATAGAAGGTTAAAAATGGGGCCGGCCTTCCACTTCGTCATTCCGGCCCGATCCTTCGTCACTCCCGCCCCATCATTCGTCATTCCGGCGTAGGCCGGAATCCAGGGGCTGGGCTGTGGGTGAATTCGCAGCTACTCCCCAAGTTGCGGGACCCTGGATTCCCGCTTTCGCGGGAATGACGGTGTTGGACACTCTATTTCCGACGGATGCCGACCCTTCAAGGTGCGGTATATATCTGGACCCCCATCGTCACTCCCGTGAAAGCGGGAGTCTACGCCCCGCCCCTGGATTCCGGCCTGCGCCGGAATGACGGTGGTGGGGGATGCCGCACCCTTCAGGGTGCTGTGGGGGAACCTGGCGTTGGCTATTTTCATAATTATGACGGTGGTGGGCGCTGCCTAGCTACAGGGCCGGCTTGTAGGGGTCCTGGAGCAGCATTTCCCTCAGCAGGGGCACAGGGGGTCCTCCAAAGGATAGCAAGCTGTCATGGAACTGCTTCAGGGAGAAGGACGTTCCCTGCTCCCGGCGGTAGTCCTCCCTCAGCTTTAGTATCAGGAGCTTGCCCAGGGTATAGTTCAGATAGCCCGGGTCGAAGGTGCCCCGCAGGGCCTCTTTCCTGGCCGGGAACTCACCCATGTAGGACTTGTTCACAAAGAACCTGGTGGCCTCATCCACGTCCATCCCCTGGGTGTGCATCCAGATAGAGCAGAGATAGCGACAGTCCCGGAGAAGGGCCTCGCAAATCTGGGAAAGCCTCAGGGACAGGTCGCCCTCACCGTAGCCCTCATCAAGCATCATCTCCTCGGTGTAGTGCGCCCAACCCTCGGACGTGGAGTAGGCCCGCAGGGCTTTGTTCACCACCGACGGAGCGGAGCGGCTATGAAGGTAGTGGGCGAAGTGTCCCGGGTACACCTCATGGATTGAGACTATCTGGATGGTATTATAGTTGAAATTGGAAAGCCATTGCTCTTTTTGCTCCTCAGTCCAGTGGGGCTCCACAGGGGTTATGTAGTAGTAGGACTCGGTGGCGACCCTCTCCAATGCCCCCGGCGTATCCATAGAGGCGAAGGACCATCTGGAGAAGGACGGGGTCTCCCTTACCTCACATCCCTCCTCCGAGGGCAGGGTCAGGATGCCCCGGTCAACGATGAACCCGCGTATGTCATCCAGGAGACGAGCGGCGTCAGGGATGAGGGCCTCGGCGGTGGAGTGGTTTTTGCTGAACTCCTCGATCAACTCGCCTATTGATTTCCGAGGGTCTATTCGAGCAGCCACCTCCGCCAGTTGATGGAGATTTCGCTCAATGTCGGCCTGTCCGACGGCTTCAATACGGGACAGGGGGAGGTCCACCATCTCCCCGTACCTGAGCATCTTCCCGTATAGCTCCGCGCCTATGGCAAAATCCGGCGATGCCCGCTGCCTGCGGTCCCGCAGGGCAGCCACGAAGCGGTCTATTTCCTGGGCCGCCTTTTCCCTAGCCCTGTCGAACTCCTTCGCTATATCACTGTCCTGAAGTCCCTCGGACACCTTTCCCAGGTCGGCACGATAGAACTGGGCCATTCCTTCATAGCCGTCAATGCTCATGTCCAGGACCGGGAGGCCGAGCTCATCCTCCAGCCGGCCCAGAGCCGTATTGAGGAAGTCGGGCGCCTGGTCGAGGACCCGGGTGGCCGAGCGTACCCGGTCAGGCAGGGGAGCGTAGTCCCTCTGGACGTAGCCTGTCACATTCAGGTAGCGAAGGTGGTGCATGGGGTCCGTCTCCAGGGACCGGAGCTCCGCCAGGTCAAAGCGCTCCTTTTGCAGCGCCAGATCGAGGAGCATGTAGTCCAGACGCTCCTGGGCAGCCAGAGCCTGGCTATCGGTCTTGCCAAGCTCCTCCAGTCCATCGTTTATATCCCTAAGACGCCGCCGGACGGCGTCGCGGGACAGGTCGGGGAGCATCCCATCGTATTGGTGAAGGCCAAACCTGGCTGCCGACGTAGGGTAAAAGGCCCAGCGCTCTTCCATGAGCCGGGAAGACAGCCGATGGAATTCCTCCTTGGTTTCTCTATCTGGGGCTTCTCTATCCTCCACGGTACCCCCATCCTCTCAATTCAGTCTCTCACAAGCTGCCGATAGCTTATCACAGGTCTGGGGGGTCTGGCACAGGTTGATTTTCACGCCTGGGGCCATAATGCTTCGACATTTCACTAGCGTACCTGTATAATTATCTCAAGCATCTGCTCAGCCACTCCCTTTCGTTATGTAAAATTTATAGGGGCAGGAGGTGCACCAATGCCGCTTCCCCCTGGACGGGTAGACTATCTCCCCATTATTGACCGCCCCATAATCAAGTGGCCCAACGATGCCCGGGTGGCTCTCTGGATAGCGCCCAACGTGGAGCACTACGAATACCTACCCGAATTCGACGGCCAGCGGGACCCCTGGCCCCGTACCCCCTATCCCGACGTGCAGCAATACTCCTACCGGGACTACGGGAACCGGGTGGGGTTCTGGAGGATGCTGGAGCCTCTGGACAAGCACAACATCAAGTGCTGCGTTTCCCTAAATCTGGCCGTCCTGGAGCACTACCCCGAGATTGGCGAGGCTATGGTGCAGAGGGACTGGGACTTTATGAGCCACGGCATCTACAACACCCGTTATCTCAATCCCTACTCCGAGGAGCAGGAGCGGGAGTTCTACCAGGACTGCATCGCTACCCTGAAGCGTCACACGGGCAAGCAACTCAAGGGGATGCTGGGCCCGGCTATCACCGGAACGGAACGGACCCCGGACCTGATGGCCGAGGCGGGCCTGATTTATCACACGGACTGGATGCACGACGACCAGCCGGTGCCCATCAGGGTGAATTCGGGGAAGCTGGTCTCTGTGCCCTACTCCATAGAGTTGAATGATGTCCCCACCTTCAGGAGCAGCTTCGAGGGAGAGTATTTCGCCCGGATATGCAAGGACCAGTTTGACCAGCTATACAGGGAAGGCGCGGAGAGTGGGCGGGTGATGTGCATAGCCCTCCACCCCTACCTCATCGGCCAGCCCCACAGGGTCAAGTACCTGGATGAATTGCTCACCTATATCATGTCCCATGACGGGGTCTGGCAGACCACCGCCGATGAGATAGCCGAATACTACATCGCCAACTACTATGACGAGGCGGTTGCCCACGCCCAAAGGTTGAATCAGGGCTGAAGGAGGCACAGGATGCCGGCACAACGTCGCTTTGGCATGGACCACGAGCACTACGATTGGTCTCCCATCAGCACAAGGGGGGTGCTCAGGTGGCCCGGTAACGCCCGGATGGCCCTCTGTGTCATAGTCAACCTGGAGCACATGGACTTCGAGCCTGTAGAGGGCGGCTATCAGTCGCCTACCCTGTCGGGCGGCCTGGCTCCACGCCCTTACCCCGACTACGCCCGCTTCTCCCACCGGGAGTACGGCCACCGGGTGGGGATTTTCCGCGTCCTGGACGTTCTTCAGAAGCACGGCATCACGGCAACGGTGGCGATGGACTCATCAACGGCGGAGAACTACCCGTACCTGGTGCGCCACTGCCAGGGCCGGGGCGCTGAGATTATAGGCCATGGGGTAGCCGTGAGCCGGATGATCACCGGGAATATGTCAGACCAGGAGGAGCGAGAGTACATCCGGCAGTCTGTGTCGTCTTTAAGACAGGCAACGGGGTCCGAGCCTGTGGGCTGGCTGGGGCCGGAGTATGGAGAGTCCGAGCGGACCCCCCAGTTGCTTGCCGAATCGGGTATCCGGTATATCTGCGATTGGGTTAACGATGAGCAGCCCTACCCCATAAAGACATCCCGGGGAGAGGTCTTCGCCCTTCCAATCATGCTGGACTTGGACGACGCTGTGGCCCTCTGGGACAGGCGGATACCCGTGAACAGGTACGGGGAGCTACTCAAGGACAGCTTTGATACCCTGTACAGCGACTCGGCCCAGAACGGAAGGGTCCTGGCGCTACACCTTCACCCCTGGCTCATCGGCCAGCCCTACCGCATCAAGTACCTGGACGACGCCCTGGGGTACATGATGCAGAGGCAGGGGGTGTGGGCCGCCACCGGCGCAGAGATAGTCGAGTGGTACAGGCGTAATCCCCCCACAGCTTAGGGGGTTGTCAGGCCATTCCTAATTTGGCATTTATAGGTAGCCCAACACTATTCCATAAACGCCTCCCTTGCTGTATAATTCTTCATACTTTGCACTGTGAGGGTAGAGGGTCCAGGCTGAGCGTCCCCATCGTTCCTGCGCAGGTTGGAGAGAAGGTAGGGAGGCCGGCCTTCATTATCATCTCCTTCGGCGGCCTCGGCAAGGACATGAGGAACTGCTGTACTTAATAGACTGTTATGCGGGTCCCAGTCTCATCCTGAGTGGAGAGGCGGTCTGTAGGGCAGCGCCGGCTTTTAACAGATGATAAGATGCGAGGGGTAAGCAAGCCAGTTTTCTAAAATTGTGGAGTTCTGACTATGTCGTCGAGGATAAAAAGGATAGTCCTGATCCAGCCCGAGTCCGAGGGCGGCAACTTCGAGAATGTTGCCATCCCCAGGCAGGGCATGTTGTTCCTATCCGCCGCCCTGAAGCAGTGGCAGGGGCCATATCTCTATGATACCGAGATATGGTTCGAGTCTCGCAGCGGCAAGATAGACCCCGACTCCGACCTGGACGGGGTTGATATTCTTATGGTAACCGCCCTCATCAACGAGGCTCCCAGGGCATACGAAATTGGCAGGCTGGCTAAGGAGTACCATCCCGAGTTGGTTACCGTAGGCGGAGGCCCATTGATGAGCCCCCTGGCCGAGGAAGCCATGCGGGAGGGCAAGTTCGACGTGGTGGTGAACAGGGAGGGGGAGGATATCGTAGGCCAACTCTCGGACTTGCTCCTGACCTACAAGGGCGCCAGCCTGAAGAAGAACCTGCTCAAAGTCCCGGGCATCTCCTTCAAGGATGACTTGGGCAACCAGGTCCAGACCCCCAGGACCGGGGTCATCGCCCCTGACTTTGTTGAGCTGCCGGACTTCCGGGCCATACGGGACCTCACCCCCAGCAATCCGATGGCGGGTGGAGTCCTGGAGACCGTGCGGGGCTGCACCGAGAAGTGCAGCTATTGCCAGGTCATACAGCAGTTCCTTGGGTATCGGCTGGTGAAGAGGGAGACGGAGTTCAAGCGGCTGCGCCAACTCCGCCAGCTGGCCTCCGACGGGCTGATCTCCACTTCCCGAGATGGACGATTCAGCGTCTTCATATCCGACGACCTTCACCCGCCCCCTCTCCGTGCCGTCAAGTACAGGAACGAGCGCCTGGAAAGGCTCAGGAACTGGAAAGGCCACACCGATGACATGTACATGATTTGTCAGACGAGGGCCGAGATTGGGCAGGACCCGGAGCTTGCCGACGCCCTTCGTGCAGCCGGTATCAGGATGCTCTACGTAGGAGTGGAGTCGGACAATGCGGAGAACCTGAAGGCGGTCAGGAAACGCCAGGACCCGGGGCAAATGCACAAGGACCTGGCCTATCTGAATAAGGCTGGGTTCACCATAGTCGCCATGACGATAATCGGCCTTCCTTACGACACTGAGGAAAGCATTATGAATATGGCAGACTGGATCAGGACCGTCAGCAAGTATCAGACTGCCAACCTCCTGACCCCGTTGCCCGCTACCCCCAACTGGGCAGACCTGACGCCCCTGGACGCCGAGGGCAACCCACTGCCGGCGGACGAGAAAGGGAACGTTCCTCCCGAGTACGGCATCCGCCCTTATGGGCTTTACACCGGGCGGCAGTTCGTCCACCAAGACGACCGTTGGGGCATGGAGAAGTCCCGCCAGCTATTCAACAAGTACCATGACCAGCTAAGTCCGATAGACACCCTTTACAAGCGTATTTTGCAGTTCAAGAAGCCCCGTTCCAACATGACGGACACGGGCCGCGAACTGAGTGGGATGGTATCCGCCCGGATCAATGAGTTCAGCGAAACCCTAAAGACTCTGACGGACTCTTCCAAAGAGTTGCCGGATGCTATATCCACCCGGATGGGCGAAGTGAGCGAGGCCCTGAGCAGGTATCGCCTCCAGTTAGCCTCCACCGGCAAGGAACTGCCCGATGCCATGTCCACCCGCATAGAAGAGGCCACCGAATCGGTGAGAAGGTATAAAATTCAGATTGCTCACACGGGCCGGGAGATTAGCGACGCCATATCCACTCGGATAAACGAGGTCAACGAGGCCATGATGAGCCTGGCCGATTTGTCTCGCAAACCCATCTACAGCGACGAGTAAGAAAGACCAGGAAGGATACCAATGGAGAAAACCCGAGTTTTTGTTACAGGCTTGGGTGTAGTCAGTCCCCTGGGCCTGAATATATCCTCCACCTGGGAAGCCATGATAAAGGGCGTCTCAGGGGTGGACTGGATAACATCCTTCGAGACCGACGGTTTTGAGACCCGATTCGCTGCTGAAGTAAAGGGCTTCGACGCAACCAATCACCTGGAGAAGAAGGAAGCCCGGCGCATGGACCGGTTCGCCCAGTTCGCCGCCGTAGCTGCCACCGAGGCCCTGGAAAAAGCGGAGATTAAGCCCGAGGGGATGGACCGCCACAGGACCGCCGCCATCGTAGGCAGCGGCATCGGCGGCATAATCACCCTGTCCCAGCAGTACGAAGTGCTCAGAGATAAGGGGCCTCGCCGGGTAAGCCCATTCCTCATGCCCATGATGCTTCCCGACATGGCCTCGGCGCAAATATCCATGCTCACAGGGGCTATGGGGCCCAACTTTTGTCCCGTGTCCTCCTGCTCCAGTAGCGCCGATGCCATAGGACAGGCCTGGGAGATGATACGCAGGGAGGAGATGGACATAGTCATCGCCGGAGGCAGCGAAGCGCCTATATGCCCCATCAGCATAGCGGGCTTCGGCTCCATGCGCGCCCTCTCCAGGCATAACGAGGAACCCTCAAAGGCCAGCCGCCCCTTCGACACCGAGAGAGACGGGTTCGTAATGGGGGAAGGGTCAGCCATCCTCGTCCTGGAAAGCCAGGACAGTATGGAGAGGCGCGACGCGACCCCCCTGGCAGAGTTGGTAGGGTACGGGGCCAGTTCCGACGCCTTCCATGTCACAGAGCCTTCTCCCAACGGCTATAGCGCCGCCACAGCCATGAAGCAAGCCCTGCAAATGGCCGGGATGGTGCCCGAGGAGATTGACTATATCAACGCTCATGGCACCTCGACCCCCCTTAACGACAAGCATGAGACCCTTGCTATAAAGTCCGCCCTGGGGGAAGACGCCTACCGCATACCCATTAGCTCTACCAAGTCCATGACCGGCCATCTCCTGGGGGCCGGGGGAGCCCTTGAAGCGCTGGCCTGCGTGCTGGCTATACGGCAAGGGACCATCCCACCTACAATCAACCTGGAGCGCCCGGACCCAGAATGCGACCTTGACTACACCCCATCCAAGGCCCGCACCCTGCCGATAAGGACTGCCATGAGCAACTCCTTCGGCTTTGGCGGGCATAACTCAGTCCTCATATTTACCTCCGCCAAGCCTGTTTAGTCCGCCCTGACGTCCTGCAAGACATTCCTTGGGAGCTTATGGCAAAGGATACCCGCGCCTCTAAAGACTGGAAACTCCCCACCCCGGCGCCCGTAGGAGCTATGGGCAGGTCTGACATACCTCCCATAGTCGCCCAGGTGCTGTACAATCGCGGCATCACCACCGGCCATGACCTGGACCTCTTCCTGGACCCCTCGGGTAGCCTCCCCCACGACCCCGGGCTGCTCCCCGGCATGGGGCCTGCGGTGGAACGCTTGTCAGCAGCCCTTGAGTCGGGCGAGACGGTGGGCATTTTCGGCGATTTCGACGTGGACGGCGTCACCGCAACCGCTCTCTTGGCCCAGGGCCTCGGAGACTTGGGGCTGAGGGTAGTACCCTATATACCCCATCGGGTAGCCGAGGGACACGGACTCAACGAAGAATCGGTGCTGCTTCTCAGGGAGAAAGGGGTATCGGTCCTGGTGACGGTTGACTGCGGCATAACCTCCCGGGATGAGGTCGCCCTGGCCCGGGACCTGGGGATGGATGTCATCATTACGGACCACCATGTCCCGACGCCCGTACTGCCTCCCGCCCTAGCTATAATTGACCCCAAGCTGGAGGATTCCCTCTACCCCTTCCCGGTGCTGTCGGGAGCAGGCCTGGCATTCAAGCTCATCCAGGGCTTGTACTCCCGTATAGGACAGCCTTGGAGCCGCAGCCTGCTGGAGTTGGCGGCGCTCAGTACCGTGGCCGACCTGGTGCCGATGAAGGATGAGAACCGCTTCCTGGTCAAAGAGGGCCTGAAGGAACTCAGACACACCCGCAGGCGCGGACTGCTATCTCTTTACCGGCACGCCGGTATAAGGGCCGAGTCCATAGATGTGGAGACCATATCCTTTATGATTGCCCCCCGCCTCAATGCCGCCGGGAGACTGGAGGATGCCTCTGCCAGCTACCGGCTGCTGCTCACCGACTCGGTTGACGAGGCCGAGGCCCTGGCCGCCCGGCTGGAGGGCCTGAACCGGGAGCGGCAGCAAATCTCTGAGGAGACTCACGCCAGGGCACGGGAGATAGTCATGAGTTGGGACGCCCTCCCTCCCATCCTCCTTGTGTATGACCAGCAGTTCCTGCCGGGGATTTCGGGGCTAGTAGCCAGCAGGCTGGTTGAGGAGTTCCACCGTCCCGCCGTGGTTATGACCCAGGTGGATGGGACTATAAGGGCAAGCGCCCGCAGCATACCGGGATTTGACGTAGGGGCGGCACTATCCCGGTGCCGGGACATGTTCATCCGGCACGGCGGACACCCACAGGCAGCAGGCTTCGTGATGTCGCCCGACAATATGAATCATCTGAAAGAGGCGTTGGTTGAGGTCGCTGCGGAGGCAATGGGGACGCTGGAGCCACGGCCCGCCATCCATATAGATGCCGAGGTCTCCATAAGGAGTCTTACCGGCGATACCTTCCATTGGCTCAAAGACCTGGAACCCTTCGGCGTCGACAATCCTCCCCCAGTGTTCCTGACCCGCAACCTTCGCGCCATGGAGGTACGTCCCGTTGGGGCGCGAGGGCAGCACTTGCGTATGAAGCTGAAAGACGACAGGGCGGTCTGGGACGCTATGGCCTTCCGTCAAGCAGACCGGGGAATACCCGACTCTGCAATGCTGGACGTGGTGTACAAGATAGGTACGGACCGGCGTCGCGGCACAGAGATGCTAACCCTGAACGTGCTGGACTTCCGGCCCTCGGCCACCCGCTGACCAACGGGCAAAAATCCATGCCCCTTCAAACGCTTTTTACTAAGCTGTGAGTAAACACCCTAATCAGCCCCTCACTGCATTACCGTGAAAATAGCTGCCCACCGTCATTCCGGCGCAGGCCGGAATCCAGGGGCGGGGCGTGGACTCCCGCTTCCGCGGGAGTGACGGTGGGGAGGCAGCCGTCATTTTCATCCCCTTATGTAGCCCGCAAGGGCATGGGGAATTGCCATGAAAATATCCAGCAACCAGTTCCGCTATTGTCATAGGACTTACGCAGTTGGCTATGAAATTTCATTGGATAACGTGCCGGTCCAGATATGAAATTGCCTTCAAGTGCGTAACTCCTGTGTCATTCCGAGCGAGCGGAGCGAGTCGAGGAATCTAAGGTGCTGGACTTCGGGATTGCAGCGAAGTCACCCACAACCCCACCCCTGGATTCCGGCCTACGCCGGAATGACGAAGTTGGTTAAATGCTGGACCCTCACCCCAGTTCCCTCCCATCAAAAGCCTTCAATCTGCGGTCCCTCTCCTCAGCTTGCTCAGATAAAAAACCTGTTATAATATCAATTATGAAGTTACGGGACCTTCACCCTTGGAATGTCAGCACCGAGGAAGCCCGGGCCATCCAACGGGAGCTTGCTCCAATGGTGTCCCACGAAAGCGCCATCCCGGACCGGGCCTGCTATGTGGCGGGCGTGGACATATCCCCCCCGGATGAGGATGGAATCGTCAGGAGCGCTGTGGTAGTCCTCGAGTACCCCGGCCTGGAAGTCCGGGAGGTGAGGCTGGCCGAAGCCAAGCCCAACATCCCATACATACCGGGCCTGCTGTCCTTCCGGGAGACGCCCGCGTTGATAGATGCGCTGGAGAGCCTTGAACTCACGCCGGACATCATCATCGTTGACGGCCAGGGTATCGCCCACCCCAGACGCTTCGGTATAGCCTGTCACCTGGGGCTGCTGGCCGACACCCCCACCATAGGCTGCGCAAAGTCAATTCTCAGAGGCAGACACGGCCCCCTCGATACGGAGGCAGGGTCTCAAGCCGAGATGATAGACCGAGGCGACCTGGTTGGCCTGGCTCTCAGGACCAGGAAGGACGTGAGTCCCATCTATGTCTCGGTGGGCCACAAAGTGTCCTTGTCCTTGGCAGCCCAGTGGGTGCTGGCCTGCTGCAAAGGCAGGCGCTTGCCGGAGACCACCAGGCTTGCCCACCAGGCCGCAGCGGGCCGCCTGGCCCCCGGTCTGAGAGAGGCTTCCACACCCCCGGGAAATCACAGTGACCAAACAACTATAGGGCCGGCCAACAAAGTAGGCCCTTTATAAATCTATGAATTTGAAAGGCAGCGCTTATGCAGGAGATTAGAGCAAAGCTGGCAGAGATGCACCGGAAGGTCGAAGAGGTCTTGGTGCGTCTTTGACGTCCCCCGCAAAGAGGCTGAAATAGGCACATTGGAAGAGGAGGCGGGACAGGCTTCCTTCTGGGAGGACTCCCGGAGCGCCCAGCAGAAAATGCAACACCTGGCGCGACTGAAGGAGCAAGTAGTCCTATGGAGGGACCTGGAGTCTAGGACGGCCTCCTTGCTGGAGCTGACGGACCTGGCCCTTGAAGAAGAAGATGATTCTCTGGAAGACCAGCTAAGGGTTGAGGTTGCGGAAATATCTCATACCCTGGAGGTGGAGGAGTTTCAACTCACCCTCTCTGGCCCTTATGACGAGCGGGCCGCCATCCTGTCCGTCCAAGCAGGGGCGGGAGGCACCGAGTCTCAGGACTGGGCAGAGATGCTGCTCAGGATGTATCTGCGTTGGGCCGAGACCGGCAGTTACGGGTCTCAGGTATTGGATCTTTCCTATGGGGAAGAGGCCGGGGTAAAGAGCGTTACCCTTGAGATTGCCGGGGATTACGCCTATGGCTACCTCAAGGCAGAGAGGGGCGTCCACCGCCTGGTGCGGCTTTCCCCCTTCGATGCCAACCACATGAGACACACTTCCTTTGCCCGCGTCGAGGTGCTCCCTGCCGCCGAGGAGGACCCCGACATAATCGTAAGACCCGACGACTTGAAGATAGAGTTCTTCCGCTCCAGTGGGCCGGGGGGCCAGAACGTGCAGAAGGTGGCCTCGGCGGTGCGCATTACCCACCTGCCCACCGGGATTGTGGTGGCCTGCCAAAACGAGCGGTCCCAGTACCAGAACCGGGAGTTTGCCATGAAGATACTCATGGCCAAGCTCCTGGAACAGCAGATCGAGCAGAAAGCCGAGGAGATAGCGCGTCTGAAGGGCGAACATATCTCAGCGGAGTGGGGCAACCAGATAAGGAGCTATGTCCTCCACCCGTACAAGCTGGTGAAGGACCACAGGACCGGCTACGAGATAACCGACCCCGATAGGGTGTTGGACGGGGGCCTGGAGGACCTCATTCACGCGTACCTGATGTACACGGTGGGAGACGACCAGGCCCAGAGCTAAGAATCTAGCAGTTCCACAAAGAGTGTCCCATCCTGGAGCGTTTGGTCCGCAGGTACTCGCGGTTCTCCTCGTTGAACTCTATCTCGATGGGCACTCTTTCCACGATCTCCAGGTCGTAGCCCGAGACTCCTACCACCTTCCTGGGGTTGTTGGTGAGAAGACGCATCTTCTTCACCCCAAGCTCGGTCAGGATGTGGGCGCCTATCCCGTAGTGGCGGAGGTCGGAGTCGAAGCCCAACGTCTCATTGGCCTCTACGGTGTCCATCCCGTTATCCTGGAGGGAGTAGGCCTTTATCTTGTTGTGAAGGCCGATACCACGGCCCTCCTGGCGCATGTACAGAAAGACACCCTTGCCCTCTTTAGCGATTATGTCCAGAGCGGCTTGTATCTGGTCGCCGCAATCACACCGGAGGCTTCCGAAAACGTCTCCGGTGAGACACTCGCTGTGTATCCTTACCAGAATAGGCTCATCGGGCTCCCACTCGCCCATGACGAGGGCCATGTGTTCCCCGGGGTCAACCACACCCCGATAAGCTATGATGTTGAACTTGCCCCGATTGGTGGGAAGCCGGGCTTCAGCCACTTTCTCGATGAGGTTCTCGTTCCGTCTCCTGTAGGCGATGATCTGGGCGATGCTGACAATCTTCAGGTCATGCTCTTTTGCAAACTCCTCTAGCTCGGGCAGCCGGGACATGGAGCCGTCGGTGTTCATAATCTCGCAAACGATGCCCGCCGGATACAGGCCGGCCATACGAGCCAGGTCAACGGATGCCTCGGTGTGGCCTGCGCGTACCAGCACGCCCCCTTCCTCGTAACGCAGGGGAAAGAGATGGCCCGGACGGGCGAAGTCCTCAGGCCTGGCATCGGGGTCGAGCATGGCCTGAATGGTAGCTGCCCTATCGTGGGCTGAGATACCGGTGGTTGTACCCGTTGAGTAGTCAATGGACACAGTGAATGCGGTGCCATGCCTGGCAGTGTTGTCAGAATGGACCATTAAGGGCATCTGAAGCTCGTCCAGCCTCTCACCAATAATGGGCATACACAGCAGACCGCGAGCGTGGGTGACCATGAAATTGACGTCTTCCGCGGTCATTTTCTCGGCGGCCATCACCAGGTCGCCCTCGTTCTCCCGCTTCTCATCATCTACGACAATGAGGCATCTGCCGGCCTTCATCTCTTGTATGGCCTCTTCCATGCTTGCTAGAGGCATTTCCCCTCTCCCAGGAAAGAGCTACTCCAGGAGCTATTTATTTGCGGTGCCGTTTATTCCCGATGGAGGAGGCTTTCCACATATTTAGCCAGGATGTCCACCTCCAGGTTGACCGGCGCTCCTATCGGCCTTTCCTTCAAAGTGGTATTTTCCAGGGTATACGGTATCACGGAGATGGTAAAGGACGCGTCCATCTTCTCTACCACTGTAAGGCTTATGCCGTCAATGGCAATGAAGCCCTTCTCCACAATGTAGGGCATGAATCTTTCCGGTGCCCGGAAGCCCATGATTACGCAGTCCCCCTCGGGACTGATGGAGATAACCTTGCCGGTTGAGTCCACATGCCCCTGGACTATGTGCCCGCCCAGCCTATCGCCGAGTGCCAGGGGACGTTCCAGGTTCACTCCACAGCCTACCTCTGCCGAGTCCAGGTCGGTGCGCCGGAGGGTTTCCGGGGCCACGTCCACGCTAAAGCTGCCATCACCCAGGGCTACCGCCGTCAGGCAAGCGCCATTGACGGCAATACTGTCGCCCAGCTTCAACCCCTCCATTACCAGGGTGGCCTTGATGGTAAGGCCGGTGGACCCGCCGGGCTGCGACGGCGGCTCCAGGGACTTGACCTGCCCCACCTCTTCTACTATCCCTGTGAACATGTCATTCCTCCCCCTCGTTCACAGTAGCCTTCACAGGGGTATCCCCAGCTTCAGGATAGCCAAGGACCAGCATGTCCTCCCCAATCTGCCGGGTTTTCACCTGGCTGAGCCTCAGCGCCTGGGACATGACCTCGCTACCTTTACCGCCCACAGGTGAAGGGGCGGAACTGCCTCCTATTATCACGGGTGCAACGAAAGCGGCTACCTTGTCCACCAGGCCGAGGTCGAACATCGAACCCAGGAGGGTGCCGCCTCCTTCCACCAGCAGGCTTACGGTCCCCCTAGCTCCAAGGGCCTCCAGCAAGGCGCGGGGGTCCACCATACCTGCTTCCGTTAGAGGAAACCTCAGGACTTCGGCCCCGGCCTGCTCCAGGTCCAGTACCCTGTCTTCCGGCGCTTGGGCCACCGCGATCAGTGTCTTCCCCCGCTCTTTCAACAGGCGGGCAGTGGGAGGCGTCCGAGCGGTGGTGTCCATTATGACTCGCACGGGCTGTTGTGGCAAGGGGTCTCCCATCTGGTCGCGGGCCGTTAGTTGTGGGTCGTCTTCCAGTACAGTGTTCACCCCCACCATGATGGCGTCACAAGCCCTGCGCATCTCCTGTACATGGCTGCGCGCCAGCGCTCCTGTGACCCACTTGGAGTCTCCCGTATGGGTAGCTATCTTCCCATCCACGCTCATGGCAAACTTGGCGGTAACAAAGGGCAACCCGGTATTGATGTGCTTGGCAAAAGCCTCGTACAACTCCCCAGCTTCCTCCCGGCCTTCACCACGATGGACAGTCACCCCGGCAGCCTCCAACTCCGCCAGCCCTTTGCCATACACACGGGGGTTGGGGTCGGCGGTGGCAGCGTGCACCTCTGCGATACCTGCTGCGATAATAGCGCGGGTACAGGGTGGGGTCCGCCCGTAGGTGCAGCAGGGTTCCAGGGTCACGTAGAGGGAGGCCCCGGATGAGCTTTCGCCGGCGTGCTGGAGGGCTACCACCTCCGCATGGCTTCGACCCGGGGGCTGGGTGTGCCCCTCTCCCAGGATTTTATCATCCTTGACAATCACAGCGCCAACTGCGGGGTTGGGGCTGGTGGTCCCCAACGCCTTCCTGGCCAATGCCAAGGCCCTTGCCATGTAGCTATCGCTGTTGCTCATAATTCCGATATCCCGGTATCCCAGGTACCAATGGGTTTACAAAAAGTCCTGGTGGAGTCGGCTGGGAATGGGGTCGGACTGCCCCTGGTACTTGCTCCCCAAGACCTCGTCGCCGTAAAGCCTATCAACGGGAGTGGTGAGCCTTAGAAAGGAAATCTGCCCTATCTTCATCCCGTAGTAAAGGGTTATGGGCACGGGCGCCACATTGACCAACTCCAGGGTGAGGTTGCCTTTCCACCCCGGGGCTATGTGCCCGGCAGTGGTGTTGATAAGGAGGCCCAGCCTTCCCAAGGAACTCCTGCCTTCCAGACGGCCTACTATGTCGTCAGGGAGCTCTATGTGCTCTAGGGTGCTTGCCAGGACAAAAGAATGGGACTGGAAAATGAATGGGTCTTCCCCCGGTATATCCACTGGGTGAGCAAACCCTTCGGTCGGTCCTTTCACGTCAATGAGGTCGGGGAGGTCGGCTTTGGGGAAAATCAGGAGCTTTCGGCCCAGGTGGACATCCAGGCTGGCCGGCTGGAGGCAGAAAGAACCGAGGGGCCTTATGACCAGGCGGCCCCTGGCGATCTCCTCCTTTAGCGATTTATCACTTAGCACCATAGACAAGGGTATCATCTACTTTTATCGCAGTAGAGTCAAGAGACTGGGCCCGCTGCGGAATAAAAGCAGCCATGCCCCCTCCTAAGATCCGGCTATGGCTTCACCCGCAATTTTGGAGACAAAGCTCTATAATGTCAAGGGATATTGAATGATATGTCGTATCATTATATTGATATTACGCCAGGGTTCTTACAGCGCCAGAGAATAGTTCAGCCCCCATCTTTCTTATTGTCCCGGGAGAAGTCCTGGTAGGAACGGCTGGGGACCGGCTCCTTCTGGCCCTGGTATTTGCTGCCCAGTCCCGGGGAACCATAGGGATGCTCAGCCGCCGTGGTCAGCCGCAGAAAGGAGACCTGCCCAATCTTCATACCATAGTACAGGGTGATGGGTAATCGGGCCACGTTGGCTAACTCCAAAGTAAGGTGGCCTTTCCAGCCCGGGTCCACATACCCCGCCGTAGAATGAATTATCAGTCCCATCCTCCCCAACGAGCTTTTCCCATCCAGGCGGGCCACGATGTCGTCGGGAATCTCTATATATTCCTGGGTGCTGGCCAGCACGAACTCCCCGGGATGGAGGATGAAAGGGATGTCTTCTTCCATTAACGCCGGCTCCATGATGTCTTCCTGTGACTCTCGAATATCCATGTAGGGACGCCGGGCGTTGCGGAACACCAGTATCTTTTTGTCCAGGTGCACGTCCACGCTGGCAGGCTGGACACAGCCCGCCCCAATGGCTCGATTCGTATACGGCCTTTGCCCATTTCCTCTTTTATGGTCTTGTCGCTCAATACCACGGACTACCCCCCCAAGGTGCGCCAAAATAATAGGGCGGCTACCTGGGCCGCCAGGTCGTCCCCCAGAGTGTGCCAGTATTTTTAGAGGAAATTCACCTATCTTCAGCGTCGAATTTCAGCGTAAAAAAGACCCTGGCTACCATTGCCGAGGTTTCCCTCCCCAGGACGATTGCAAAGTCCCCTCTCCCCCGGAGGGGAGAGGGTTAGGGTGAGGGGGCGTTTTCTGCGACGGGGCTATCTAATACTTTTTACCATACCCATATATAGAGAAGCCCCCTTGCACATTTACGGTAACGGTAAGCTGGCCTCCACTGATGAGAGTTAGCTGCGCCGTGTCCTGAGCATAGGCGTAAGCGCGGTCGTCACCACCAAGGAAGGAACCTATCAGAGGTGGCGTAAACCCACCACCCTCGCTGAGGAATAC
Source organism: Dehalococcoidia bacterium (assembly GCA_965219725.1). Taxonomy (GTDB): domain Bacteria; phylum Chloroflexota; class Dehalococcoidia; order Lucifugimonadales; family JAGWBF01; genus CBDCOF01. The sequence goes on from CBDCOF010000001.1 coordinate 1,102,411, forward strand.
CGGCCTGCCAAGCCGGACGCCGGCAAGGTCTGCGATCTGCTGGGCCTTTGCCATCAGGTCCTCGACGGCCAACTCCCGCGCCTGGACCTCCAGGGCCTTGGTATCTTCTATAGCGAAATCCACGCCCCGCACCCGCACATAGTCCCCCCCTGCGGCGACCAGGGCATCTATGAGGGAGCCTACACTGTCTATATCCCTTATCTTCACCACCAACTGGTTACTGACCACATACCCCGCCAGTTCCTCCTCCCTCTTCACGTCATTCCACCTGTAATCGGATCGGATGTTGAAGGACCGGGTCTGGATGTCCCCGGTCTCGATATTGCGGTCGGTCAGAACCTGCATCATGTCACTCATGGCCTGGGACGCCTGGGTGTTGGCCTCCCCCACAGTATCTGCCCTGGCCTCTACTCCTACGTTGAGGATGGCCAGGTCGGGGGCCGCAGTCGCCTTGCCCTGGCCCGTCACCCAGATGCCGCCTTGCCCTCCGGGGCCGTATTGCGGAGTCATGGAAGCCGGGCTGCCACTGGGCTGCGCCCCCATTAGAGGAGATGAGGGGTCGAGGGATACGGGCGCTCCGGCAGTCTCATTACTGGACAAGTTGGGGGCGGACAAGTCGAGGCCGGACGTGTTGACGCCCGGTGAGTTGGAAGCTAAGCCGGCTGGCCCCCCTTCCGGCCCGCCTGCGCCCGCCCTGGAGACGATTCCGTAGGTTGCAACCACCACCAGAGCGAAGGCCAAGCCTACCACAAGAACAAGAAGTGTACCCCTGGACATTAGGTGTCTCCTGATTGCCTCGGTCATGGTTTACCTCCCTTCGTTTAACACGGTCGTTTAATCCGGGCTTGTCCCACTATAGGAGTGGCGCTTCTTCCATTGTACCCTAATATACCCCAGACCTGTGGGCGCTGCCTGCTAATTTCACAGCAAGGCACGACTCAGAAACTATGCTGATGGTGCCGATTCGTCTTGACATAGCCATAGGAGATGCCTACAATCCACAATGAAGTTCTTCCTATTCTCTATGCTTGTGGCCCATTATACGGGCTTCTGGCCGCTTCACTACATTCGCTGAAACTGAGCGCCTCCAAGAGGCTGGAAGGGGATATATCACGAAAATGCAGGTGGTAGAAGGGATCGCTTTCATGGACCGGGACCTCATACCCATCTGGGAGAAGGTGATAGCCGGGGAGCGGCTTTCTCTGGACGATGGGTTACGCCTCTTCGAGACAGGGGACTTCTCCGCCGTGGGCCGTATGGCCGATTATGTAAAGACCCAGCAAAGCGGCGACAGGGTGTTCTTCGTGCTGAACCGTCATCTCAACCCCACCAATGTCTGTGTCCTCTCATGCAGCTTCTGCGACTTCGCAAAGAAGAAGGGAGACCCGGATGCCTATGAGATGAGCATGGAGGAGATTCTTTCCCATCTGGACGAGGAGACGCGGGAGGTGCACATGGTGGGGGGCCACCATCCCGATTGGCCCTTCGAGCATTACGTGGACATAGTGCGGACCATCCATGAGAGCTACCCCAATGTCCAGATCAAGGCCTTCACCGCATCAGAGATAGACTATTTCTACAGGCGCTGGAAGGTGCCGCCTGAGGAGTCCCTGGCCCGCCTGAAGGAAGCGGGGCTTCGGTCCATGCCCGGCGGCGGGTCCGAGGTGTTTTCCGACCGGGTCCACAAGCTGCTCTTCCCAGGGAAGAACAACGCCACCAGGTGGCTGGAGATACACAGGCTGGCCCACAACATGGGGATCAAGTCCAATGCTACCCTGCTGTACGGCCACATTGAGACCTACCAGGAGCGGGTGGAACATCTGATGCTTCTACGGGAGCTCCAGGATGACACAGGCGGGTTTCTGGCTTTCATACCCTTGGAGTACCAGGTTGGAGATACCAACCTGGTGCCCCGGCAGGCGTCGGCTGTAGAAGACCTGAAGACCGTGGCCGCAGCCAGGCTTCTCCTCGACAACTTCCCCCATATCAAGGCCTATTGGGTGATGATTGGTGAAGATACGGCCTCCATGGCCCTGCACTTTGGCGCCAGCGACATGGATGGGACCATAGGGCGCGAGCGCATAGCTCACGCGGCGAAAGCCGCAAGCCCTGCGGGCCTGGCCAGGGAGCGCATGGTGCAGTTGATTAGCGACGCTAAGAAAGTCCCGGTGGAGCGGGACGCACTCTATAACGTGGTGCGTGTGTATGAAAATTAGAGTTGCCAGATTAACTTATCTTAACTCAGAACCCTTTTACTATGAACTGAACAGGGACGATATAGAGCTTAACAATATGGTGCCCAGTGGGATCGCCAGGGCCGCCGAGCAGGATGAGATTGACGCAGGCCCCCTGCCCCTGGTTGACTACTTCCGCTTGGAAGACCGGTTCGACCGGCTGGGGCAGTTCTGTATTGCCACCCTGGACAAGACCAGGAGCGTCCTGCTGTACTCCAAGCGTCCCATCCAGGAACTTGGGGGCGCTGCCATAGGGGTAACGGGCCAGACCTCGACCTCAAGGCGGCTTCTGGAGGTAATCCTGAACCTGCGCTACGAGATCAAGCCCGACAGCTATGTAACCCTGGACGACGAGAACGACGCCTTCCTGCTCATCGGCGACGATGCTCTCAGGCGCCGCTACGGGGTGCCGGGCTACCCCTATCGCTACGACCTTGGGGAAGAGTGGTACAAGTGGAACCGGATGCCCTTTGTGTACGCACTATGGGTCGTCCGCAAGGACTTGGATCCCCGAAGGGTCAACTACCTGGAGAACGTGCTCTACACCTGCATAGATGACGGCCTGGAGCACATGTACGTGATAGGAGAGAACCGGCAGGACGTGCGGATGAGCGCCAAGGAGATAATGGAGTATTACCAGGGGATCCGTTACTGGGCCGGCGTGGGCGAGGCGAAGGCAATACAGCGTTTCAGGGAATACCTGGACTCTTTAGGAGTATCCTGATGCTGGAAACTATACGAGCAAAGGTGGAGAACGGGGAGCGCATCACCCAGGAGGAGGGGCTGTTCCTGCTTGAGGACGCCAACCTGCTGGACCTGGCTCCCCTGGCCCAAATGATGCGCTACCGGCACAATCCCGACCCGCTGGTCACATTCGTCGTAGATACCAACCTCAACTACACCAACATTTGCGACGCCTACTGCACCTTCTGCGCCTTCTACCGCCCCCCTTCACAAAAGGGAGAGACCGCCCCCGATGCCTATACATACACCATCGAGCAGATGATGGAGCAGGTGGGCGAGGCGGCATCCAAGGGCGTAACCACCGTGCTGCTCCAGGGCGGGCTGAACCCCGACCTGCCATTGGAGTATTACACCGACCTGGTGAGCGAGACCCGCAGGAGGTTCCCCCAAGTACATCCCCACTACTACTCGGCGCCCGAGGTGATGAAGATGTCCCAGGTCTCGGGCCTCTCGGTGCGCGAGGTGCTGGTAGAGCTTCAGAAGGCGGGTCTCAATACCATCCCGGGCGGCGGCTCCGAGGTCCTTTCCGACCGGGTGAAGCGCAAGATAAGCCGGCTTTTCCCCAAGGGCAGGGTGGACGACTGGACTACCGTCCACCGGGAGGCCCACAGGCTGGGCTACCGCACCACCGCCACCATGATGTACGGCCACCTGGAAGAGAACGAGGACATCGTAGAGCACCTGGAACACATCAGGTCTCTGCAAGACGAGGAGGGCGGCTTCACCGCCTTCATCCCCTGGAGCTACAAGTCTGACCACACCGCCTTGGCCTCCAGGGTGAAGAATCTGGCGGGGCCAAACCTCTACCTGCGGATTATTGCCCTATCCCGCATCTACCTGGACAACTTCCAGCACATACAGGCATCCTGGTTCTCCGAGGGAAAGAAGACGGGACAGGTGGCCCTGCACTTCGGGGGCGACGACTTCGGCGGCACCATCTTCGAGGAACAGGTGATGCAGGAGGCCGGTTTCTACAACCGGACTACCTTCGACGAGATAATGGAGATAATCAGGGACTCAGGCTTCACTCCCGCCCAACGCACCACCCTCTACGAGATTCTGAAGCACCACTGACCTCAATTCTCCCAAACAGCGCCAAGCAGGAATAGTAGGCTACCTCAATCCCAATCCGCTAACGGTTGAGGAGATGGAGGAAAAGGTGAACGACTCAAGAGGCAGTTCCCTGAGGTCTACGTTAGACGGTGCGACGGGAGACCCTTCCTTCTTGCCAAGGCTAGCAGGAGCCCTGTTAATCATCGCCGGCTTCGTGGTCGGTATCTATACGGCAGTTGTTGTAGAGCGAGACTCATATCCGCTATATACCCAATTTAGCCTATTGTTGACATCACCAAGTTACCCTTTCCTCTTGACAGGTGGATTCTGGGGATTTTTGATAGGAAGTACATTGCCTATAGGTCTCGGAACGCTATTGCTCGTCAAAGCAGAGGGAATCCGTTCGTCCGAAATATCGGATAGCGCGATCATGTACGGCAGGGCGGCCGGTATTGGGGTAGCAATAGCCGGACTTGTACTGGGGATATGGGCGGCAACACAGGGGGAGGGCGTCGGGTTTTGGAGATTCCTCCTATTTGCCTTCCTTCCAATGGGTGTAGGACTCCTCATCCTCTTGTCTGTGGAAGGGATGCGTGGGCCCGATATGGCCGACGGAATATCTTTCTATGGAAGGCTGGCCGGTGTTGCGATGTTAGTTGCCGGCTTCGGGTTGGGGAGCTGGGCATCAGCCAATGGCGGGTTCTGGACTTTCCTCGGGTATGCGGCCCCTCGAATGGGACTGGGACTCCTGGTCCTTCTATCTGTGGAATCAATGGAGGCCGGACGAGGGTCCAGATCGCTGGACAACGTAGCTACCTACGGGAAGTTGGTAGGCGCTGTGATAGCCATCGCTGGCCTGGCATACGGTATATGGATAGCCACATCCATTGATGATGTGTCCGAGGTGAATAAATTCTTGCTCTTTCTCTTGAATGCCGCAATCCCGATGGGCATCGGATTCCTCATATACCGACGGTCTGAGGACATGGAAGCGGGGGAACTCCCACTACCCACAGGCTGGCTGGCCTTGGGTATATTGGCAGCTATGGGACTTGCGTCAGGTATATGGCTGGCTCTGGAGTCTTACTCAAAATATAGCTTCCTGCTCTTCCTGGGGACCGCCGTCATTCCCATAGCCATCGGACTCCTCTGCTCCCCCCTCCTGAAGAAGTCTTCCTAGAATAGATAGCGGGCAACAAAGGCATCCCTTTGGGATGACCAGCCTCAGCAATCAATGACGGTCAGTCACACACAACGATAATGACGGGAATGCTATAGCCCCACAATGTCCAGGGGCGGCACCGCAGGGATAAGCCTGCGCTCATAAGCCCGGTGGTACAGGGCCTCCAACGCCCGCCGTCCTTCATCACCCATGTTGATGGTGTCCTCGTTGACGTACATGCGGACGAAGCGGCGGCAGGTATCTCTGTCTATCCCACGTCCGAAAGGAAGGGCATAGTCCACGGCCTCATCTTCGTGGGTGATGGCGTAGCGGATGCTGGCCTCAAAGGCTTCGGCTACCTTCACTGCCATGTCCTCTCCCAATCTCCGGTGCACCATGTCCAGGCCGAGGGGTATGGGCAGTCCGGTATCCTCGCCCCACACCTTGCCCAGGTCCAGCAGGTTGGTGTAGCCCTGGGCCTCCCAGGTTATCTGCCCCTCATGGATGATCAGCCCTGCGTCAACCCTGCCGGTCCTGACAGCCTCGTTGATCTCGTCAAAGTTCAGGAACACAGGGGTGAAGGGCTGTTCAAGGTAAATTCGGAGAAGCAGATAGGCGGTAGTAAACTCGCCGGGGATGGCTATCTCCTTACCTCCAAGATCATCCGCCGACAGTCCCGGCCTGGATATGACGATAGGGCCGTAGTTCCGTCCCACCGAAGAGCCACAGGCCATGATACGGTAATTGTCTGCTACCTTGGGGTAAGCGCCGGCGGAGATTGCAGTAACCTCCAGTTCTCCCCTGGAAGCCCTCTGGTTCAGAGACTCGATGTCCTCAAGCACCTGCTCTATCTCGAAGCCCTCGATGGTGACTTTCCCAGTAGCGAAGGCGTAGAACATGAAAGCATCGTCGGCATCGGGGCTGTGGCCTATTCTCAGTACGGTCATCATTCTCCTCTTTCTTCAATGGGGCCGTTATCCTGGACGCTTTCATGCTGTGGGACTGGCCCTGCTCCCCCAGTCTCCCATGAGGCTGGTATATATTAACCCACCCATGAAAATATTGTCTATAGCAGCCGGAGTCGGCAACGTAGGTAGAAACCCCGGGATAGTCGTGTTAAGATTGTACCGCTTACCGGGATGTTCTACTTACCCAGGGTCCCTTGGGACAAGGAGGCATCTGGCATGAAGGTTACGGAGAGATGCGCTGCTCAAGGCGAGCAGCCGGTCTTCATCTGCGACTTCTCTCCCCCCAGGTCTGCCGACCCCTCCGTCTTGAAGGAAGCAGAGGGTATAGAGGCCGACTTCATCTGTGTGGCCTACAACCCCGGAAAGGCGGTGCGGGTGGATTCCGCCATGTTGGCCTACTCCATAAAGCGCCACACGGGTAAAGACGTGGTCTTCAATCTTGCCACCAGGGACATGAACAAGCTGGCGCTTCAGAGCCACCTTCTCGGAGCACAGATGCTGGGCCTGGAGAACGTGATAGTCATCCAGGGAGACTTATTCGCCGGAAGGGACCTGTCCCGGGTTAAAGATGTGCGAGATTTCACGCCTACCCGTCTTATGAGGGCCATTGGGGACATGAATCATGGGACTGATTTCCGAGGCTCGCGGCTGAGGTCTGCCACAGACTTCTGCATAGGCGCTTCGATAGACCTGGACCGGGGAATCACCGAGGAAGCCTCGCTTACCCATCGCAAGGCATCCTCGGGGCCTCATTTCTTCATAACCCAGCCGGTCTTCAGCACAGAGCAGGTAGCCCAATTCCGGGAGGCATATAAGTCTGTTTCAGGCTGCGAGGAGATTCCCCAGCCGGTCTTCTTCGGTGTCCAGGTGCTGGAAAAGGACGGGGTCGTCTTCAGCAGTGTACCTGAAGGCGTGAGGGCCGACCTGGAAAAGGGACGCGAGGGTACGGACATAGCCCTGGAACTGCTGCACGGACTTCTGGATTCCGGCATAAACAGGATATACCTGATTCCGCCGATACTGAGGGGTGGAGCGCGAAACTATCAGGCAGCGCAAAAGGTCCTGGAAGGCATCAGGCAGAGGTTGTGACCAGGAAAGAGACTATCCCATTTTTCGCATATTTTCTTCCTATGCGCAACCGTCATTCGGTTGTAGGCTGGAATCCAGGGGGTGTTGTGGGTGACTTCGCAGCGACTCCCCAAGTTGCAAGACCCCGGATTCCTGCTTCCGCAGGAATGACGGCGCTGGTTGCGGGAATGATGGTGCTGGTTGCTCGCTATTTTCATAATAATTCCCCATGACCCTTGCGGGCCACGTAAGGGGATGAAAATGACGGCAGCCTCTCCACCGTCATTCCGGCGCAGGCCGGAATCCAGGGGCCGGGGGGTGGGTTTCCAGCCTGAGAACTGCCTATTTTCATAATAATTCCCCATGACCCTGCGGACCACGTAAGGGGATGAAAATGACGGTCGGCCTCCCTACCGTCACTCCCGCGAAAGCGGGAGTCCACCGCCCCACCCCTGGATTCCGGCCTACGCCGGAATGACGGTGGGGGCTGGGATTCCAGTCCAGAGGCTGCCTATTTTTATGGTAATGGCGGTAGAGACTAAAGGAAAGAGGTGATAAGATGCCTACGATACAAGAAGAGGTGGGCCAGCTACTCAGAGACAAGGGGCTGACCATAGCCGTAGCAGAGGCGTGCACCGCCGGGCTGATAGGCTCCATGCTGTGCAGCGTCCCCGGAAGCTCCCGCTACCTATACGGCGGCGTTATAGCCTATACCGGGGGGTCTAAGACCAGGGTCCTGGGGGTGCCTGAAGACCTGCTGCAAAGGGAGAGTTCCGTCAGCGCTGCGGTGGCCCTGGAGATGGCAAGAAGGGCGCAGCAGCTTTTCGACGCAGACGTGGGTGTATCTACCACCGGCGTCGCCGGCCCCACAGGAGGCTCATCGGACAGGCCCATCGGTCTGTTCTACATCGGGGTGGCTGCCCGCGACGGACACGAGGCAGCCAGGGAACTCCGGTGGAACGGAAACAGGAACCCCAACCGGGAGAATACAGCCGAGGCCGCCCTGGAACTGGTGAAGGAATACCTGGTGCAGAAGTCCTGAGACTTCCACCCCTCACCCTTTTGCCACCCTCCGCCTAGACCGCCTCGGGTGGGCGTTCCCTTTCATCGCCTGCAACGGGCATTCTGCCCTCGTCGGCTGCCACGGCCATGGTCATGGCCTGGATAGCCACTTCAATCTGGCCGTCGTCGGGCACGCGGGTGGTGAGCCTCTGTAGCAAGAGTCCGGGGTAGGCCATCAGCTTGGTCAGGGGGTTGTTCTGGTGCGCCCCGCTGAAGCGGATTATCTCGTAGCCCAGGGCGGCGATTACGGGGATTAGGACGATGCGAGAGGCTATGAGCCACCACAACGGGGAGCGGCCTACAAAGGTGAAGACCAGGATAGCTACCACAACCACCGTGAGGAGAAAGGCAGTGCCGCACCGGGGATGAGCGGTGGGGAAGCGCCGGACGTTGCCCACCTCCAGGGGAAGACCGGCCTCGTAGGTGTGGACTGCCATGTGCTCTGCGCCATGATAGGCAAACACCCGCCTGATGTCTCGCATCAAGCCTATGAGAGCGACGTAGCCCACCAGCACCACCAGCCGTATAAGCCCCTCGATAAGATTGACCAACCGGTCCGAAGATATGACGGAGTCCAGGGGGCGGGAAGCAAAGAGGGGCATCATAAAGAAAAGGCCGATAGCCAGGACGAGGGCAATGGCCATAGAGAGGCCCATGGTCCAACCTGACACGTCATTCTTCTTCCCCGTCCGGTCCTCTATGGCTATGGCTGAGGAGCGGTTAAGGGCCTTCATCCCCAGCAGGATAGTCTCCATAAGCACCAGGATGCCCCTCAGGAGGGGGACGCGCCTGAAACGCCCCGTGTATAGCTGACTCAGGGGTTCGGAGACGGCGTGAATCCGGCCGTCGAGGCGGCGCACCGCAAGACTGAAATTATTTCGCCCCCGTATCATCACCCCTTCCACCACAGCCTGGCCGCCGTAGAAGAACTGCCGCTCTGCCAAAGGGACCTCCCTTCCAGGGGTTATATTCAGGTAGGGGTATTCAGGGGCGAAGTAGCCTCCGGCCAGCTCACGCCGAAGCTCTTGCCCCTCGTGTACTGGACATGCCCGGGTGCCCTGGTGTCCGGGATGGTCAGGTTATCGAGATGCTTCCCCGTTATATAGCTACTCGGGAGGCTGCTCTATTTTGAATCGCCGCCGGAGCCTCTCAATCCTGCCTTCAGTGTCCACCACCCTCTGCTGGCCGGTGTAGAAGGGATGGCACTTGCCGCAAATCTCCACCCTCAGGTTTGGCTTGGTTGCCCCGGTGACAAAAACGTTGCCACAGGAGCAGGTAACGGTAGCGTTTGCATGGTATGCGGGGTGTATATCTTTTTTCATAATGTTAACCTACGTTTGATTCTACAAGTGATTCTACGGGCGCTTCTACCGGGTAAACGCTCGCCCTGCGCTTGCCCTTGGACTCCCACTCGAACTTGACCCGGCCAGCTATAAGGGAGAATAGGGTATAGTCCCGGCCAAGGCCAACATTACGGCCAGCGTTGATGCGGGTCCCCCGCTGCCTCATGATTATGTTGCCTGCGATCACGTACTCGCCATCGTACCGCTTCACTCCCAGTCGCTTGGACTTGCTGTCACGGCCGTTGCGAGAGCTGCCTCCCGCCTTCTTATGGGCCATTAGTTTTCACCTCCATCAGGGTCTTCTTCCTCGGATGCCTCGGGGACTTCCTCCGCACCTTCATCGGAGAGCTCGTCTGTCACAGAATCCTCGGGGGCTTCGTCCACAATCTCCTCGGAGACATCCTCATCTTCCTCAACCTCGTCAACCGCTTCCTCAGGAAGGGCCTCTTCCTCCGGGACTACCGGCGCGGGAATGTACTGCTCCTGGACGCCAATCTCCTCCCCGTCCACCAGTATGGACGTTATCGCCAGCCTGGTGTAGTGCTGCCGGTGGCCCTTCTTCCTGCGATAGCGGACCTTCCGCTTGTACTTGAATACGATAATCTTGTCATCCCTGTCGTGGGCCTGGACCTGGGCAATGACGCTGGCATTGGGCACCAGAGGGCTGCCGACAGTCAAGTCCCCGTCTCTGGAGACCGCCAGCACCTCACTCAGTTCCACCGACGACCCCTCTTCGGCCCGGAGCTTGTCCACGTCTATTATCTGGCCCGGCCTGACTGTATACTGTTTGCTTCCTGTTCGCAGAATTGCGTAATCCATCTTCTATCCTGGGCACCCAGAATGCCAGGTCCTCTGTGAAAACCTGGCCTGATGCTTAGACTAATAATGTGTTCGATACATTGTATGGGCTACAGGTAGGGGTGTCAAGATGAGTTGGTTGGCACACATTCCAGTGTGGTGTAACCCTTGTCACAGAGCGCCCAAGCAGCTAGACTATGAGACGAATTCGTACCCGGCCTGTGGGTCTATATCCCCCGACCTCCGGCCTGAACTGTCAGATTCTTAGATTAAGGAGCTTCCCCTATGTCCACAGTGGACTTTATACGGAATAACATGCAGAACCTCTGCAACTCATTAAACGCGGCCGTAGAAGGGCTGACCCAGGAGCAGGCCCACTGGAGGCCCCTCGAACAGGGCAATCACATAGCCTTTATCCTCTGGCATTACACCCGAACGGTGGACAATATAACCAGGTTCGTCCTACAAAACCGCAGGCCCACCGTGTGGGTGGAGGGCAACTGGCATGAGAGGTTTGGACTGGACTTCCGGGCCCAGGGGACGGGGATGGAGAGAGAGGAAGCCGTTGGGCTGAGTATTTCCGACATCCCCGCATTTGCCAGCTATATGAACGACGTGTGGAAGGAGACAGACACCTACCTGTCCACCCTCACGGATGAGGACCTGGAGACGAAGTACACCATACGACCCCAGGGTGAGATGACCCTGGAGCAGGTGCTTGCTGGAACGCTGCTCACCCACGGAAACCAACACCTGGGAGAGATATGGCTGCTGAAGGGTCTTCAGGGCCTGCCGGGGAACCCCATCTGATACACCATCATCCTGGAGACCTTTGTATAACTCCCCATGCGGACCAATATCGCGGATGGGATACATCCCTTTCCTAGCTGGGAACCCCTCCTCCTGGATCCGGCTTTCGCCGGAATGACAGAATCTAGGTGGAAGCCCGGCCCCTCTTGAGGGAACGCCCTGCCAGGACGCCCGTATGTTGGCCCTGGTCCACCACCACCCGCCCGTTGACGATGACGTACTCCACCCCGATGGGGAATTGCTTGGGCCGGACGCGGGTGGCAGGGGCCTTCACCGTCTGGGGATCGAAGACCACCACGTCAGCTTTCATGCCGTCTCTCAAGATGCCCCGGTCGGGTAGGCCCAGGCGTTGGGCAGGGAAGGAGGTCATCTTGCGGACCGCATTCTCCAGGGATAGGGACCGCTCCTCGCGGACGTACTCCGATAGGATGACGGGGAAGGTGCCGTAAGTGCGAGGGCTTGGGTAGTCGCCTATGAGCAAGGCATCGCTCCCCACCATAGACAGGGGATGTCTCACAAAGTCGGGCAGGGTATATCCGTTGGGGCCGGGGGCTATGTAAGAGGTCTGCAAGTCCTCATCCAGCAGCAGGTCGCAGATGGCGTCCACCTCATCCTTGCCCATCATCTCCGCTATCTCAGCCACGGAACGGCCCTCGTACTTCTGATTGCGGGCGTGTTTGAAATAGGTCAGCCACATGTCATCCCACGACAGGCCGCGAGGCTGCACCTCGCGCTTCAAGCGCTCCCGCCCATCCGGGGAGCGCAGCACCTCTTCCAGGCGCTCAGGGCCGCCGTCCTGCGCCCACTGGGGGATAACGATAAGGAGGCGGGTGCTGCTGTAGATATATGGATAGCTGTCAAAGGTGACATCCAGGCCCTCGCTCCGGGCGTCCTCTACCAGGTCCAGAATCCGCCGCGCCCCTCCCCGCGCCGTCACCCGCTGGTACAGGTGGGTAAGATGGCATGGAATCCCGCCTCGCCGTCCTATGTCAATGGCCTCCCTGAAGGGGTCCAGGAAGCCGTCGCCCAGGCCATTGCGGACGTGGGTGTGGTAGATGCCGCCCAACCGCGCCGCCTCGCTGCTCAGGTCCACCAGCTCGGCAGTATTGGCATAGCTCCCCGGCGGGTAGTCCAGGCCGGTGGAGATACCAAAGGCCCCCTCCTCCATCCCTTCCCGCAGCATGGCCTTCATGTTCTCAATCTGTGCGGTGGTAGCCGGCTTGTCCTCCCACCCCACAGCGGCAATGCGCAGGGGGGAATTGCCGATGATATAGGCGATGTTCACCGCAACTTTATCATCGAACATGGAGAGGTATTCGGGGATGGTGGACCACCGGCCCGGCAGCGGCGGGTCTCCGTCGAGGCCGGAGTTAATCTTCACAAACCGGAGGAAGTCTTCATGGGAGGCAAAGGGCGCGTAGGAGTTGCCGTCAATGCCTATAAGCTCGGTGGTGACTCCCTGGCGCACCTTGGGTTCGTGCAACGGCTCAGCCAGGATGACCAGGCCCGAGTGGGCGTGCATGTCTATGAACCCCGGAGCGATGACCAGCCCGGAGCCGTCAATCACCCTGGACGCTTCAACGGAGGTGAGGTCGCCCCTGAGGACGCGGACGGTCTCTCCCTCCACTCCCACAGAGCCGTAGAAGCCCGGATTGCCGGTGCCGTCCACAACAAGACCATTCTTGATTAGCAGGTCCAACATGGCTTACCTCCTCATCTCAGATACCGAGAGCCTTCCGGTTTTCCTCGACTGCCTCCCATTGGTCATCATTACCATGAAAACAGGCAGTTCTCAGGCTGGAAACCCATCTCCTAGCCCCTGGATTCCGGCCTACGCCGGAATGACGGTGGAGAGGCTGCCGTCATTTTCATCCCCTTACTTGGCCCGCAAGGGCCATGGGCAATTATTTTGAAAATAGGCGGCACCCAGACGGTCATTTCCCCGTCTCCCCACCATAATTCCGGCCTATGCCGGAATCAAGGGGCGGGGTGTGGGGGACTCCCCCGCAATGCCGAAGTCCAGGACTTTAGATTCCTCGACTCGCTCCGATCGCTCGGAATGACGTTAACGGCGCTGGTTGCCGGCTATTTTCATGGCGTGAAGGTTATGTCACGGATGTTTATGCCGTTGATAGTTGCGCTTGCCACAACCCCTCCTTTATACTGCGGTACTGCTCTATTCTGAGTTGGGCATCATTGAGTGTACGGGAAGCTCGGTAAGTATTGTAGCAAAAAAGCCCCCTCCCTGGGGGCATCCGTCAATCTCAGAGGATAGAGGTAAGCAGGCCAATGGATGAAAAGACCATCACGTACTCCCGGGTGGTGGGCCTGAGCCACGTGATTGACGAGGACATTCCTCTCTGGCCGGGAGACCCTCCCGTAGAGTTTGAGGCAGTGGCGGGGCTGGAAAGGGACGGCTACTACCTGCGCCGTTTCTCTATGGGCGAGCACACCGGCACCCACATGAACGCCCCCAATAGTTTTCACAAAGGCGGGCCGGGTATAGACGCATACCCGGCGGAGGCCCTCGTGGCGACTGCAATAGTAATCAATATCCTGGACAAGGCCCGCTCCAACCCCGATTATGCTCTCACAAAAGAAGACGTGCTGGCCTGGGAGCGGAAACATGGCCGGGTCCCGGCGGGGAGTGTGGCGCTCCTGTACACCGGCTGGCAGGAGAGGTGGAGTAACCCTGCCGCCTACCTCAACCGGGATGCCCTTGGCGTGATGCACTTCCCCGGCTTCGGGGGTGACGCGACGGGTTTTCTGCTGGAGGAGAGAGGTATCGCCGGTGTTGGCACAGATGCGCCCGGTGTGGACCCTGGCCGGGACGAGGCCTTTTCAACCAACACCCAGGTACTTGAGGAGCCCCGTATCGTCCTGGAGTGCTTGGCCAACCTGGACCGGCTGCCCCCCACAGGCGCTACCCTGGTTATCGGCATCCTGGCGTTGAAGGGCGGCTCCGGTTCGCCCGCAGCGGTGACGGCATTGGTGCCCTGAAGACGTTCAGGAGCTACTCAAGCGCCTTCCTTTTAATGTGCTCCAGGGCCATCTGGAGGTGCCACTCCATAGCCCCTACGCCAACCACTTTAACACCCAAGTCGAAGAAGCGCCGGGCTGACGCAGCCAGGCTGTCGAAGTCGGGTGAGTCGAGGCCCAGGTTGTACATCACGCCTGCGCCATAACGCTCCCCCAGGCGCACGGCTTTTTCCACTAAGTCCAGCATTTTGGGGTGCTCGTACTTGAATGGCACTCCCAATATCTTGCTCAGGTCTCCCGCCGCCAGCCACACAAGCCTGATTCCGTCCATAGCGAATATGTCTTCCAGGTCCCTCAGGCCACCCTCGCTCTCTATGGTTGGCACGATGAGGGTGCCCTCCTGGACCTGCCGGACAAATTCAGGGAACTCCTCGGCATCGGAGAACCTGCGCAGGTGGATAAGGCGGTGCCAGTCGCTGCCGAGGCCCAGAAGCATCCTCACTTCCTCTTTCGAGGAGACGGACACCGTCACCGAGGTAGCGCCCAGGGACAGGGCGCGGGCGGCATCGGACACCGTCCGCCTGTCTATTCCCTCGGCCCAGGGGTAGGCTTGCACCCGTATCATGGGAGAGATGCCGGTCCCGCGCGCGGCCCTGATGAGGTGCGCTATGCTGTCCCAGTCGTGGGCGGTGAACATCATATCCGCCATGAAGCAGTCGAACCCGGCCAAGCCCGCCACCTCCACCAGGTTGGGGTGGGTGAAGACGTAGGCACAGAGGGATGGGGTCCCCTGCTTCAGGTTGGCTAACAGCTTGTCGTTGGACTCTGTTGGTATCAGCAATGTCCACCTCTGAATTAAATGACCTGGGGAATGTCGTCACGGGATGACATTCCCCAGGCCCTCGTACCTATGTACAACACCCCTCCGGAAGATGTCTATTGACCCGGCCTGCCGGAACGGTGTTGAATGGCTACAGCATCGGGTTAATTGACTGATGCAATCGGTTTATTGGTCGCGGGGTCAACCTCATAGGGGCTGTTGAGTTCCAGTTCCTTGCCCATCTCCCGCACCGCCGGAATAACCTCCTCACCCATGAGCCTCAGGCTGCGCATAGAGTCCTCATGGCTCATGGCGCCGTCGCCGTCCCAGAAGAAGATGCTTCCAGGCCGCAGGTACTCCAGGACTTGGCGAATCTTGGGCAGGACTGTCTTGGGCGTGCCTGAGATGATGCTCATGTCATCTACCTGCTCCTCGTAGGGCCTGCGGTTGACACCGAAGCGGCCCTGCGGCCCAAAGGATACGGTAGAGAGCCGGCGGGAAGTCCTGGAGGTATGGCCCGGCAGGTTCATAATAGCCGGGTTCACCTGGCCTTCGTTGCCCGCCAGGAAGGGGTTGGAGACTCCCGATAGGTACTTCCTGCCCACCTCATCAGCCTTTTCCTCGGTCTCATCCACGTGGACCTTGAAGAGGTAGGCCACGTTCTGGGTGCCCGACTCGTACCCCATCTCGGCGGCGGTGTCATGGTATAGCTCGAAAGCCTGCTTGGTAGGCTCCAGCTTGGTAGCAAGCAACACCAGAGGATACCTGTGCTCGGAGGTCCACTTGACTGTCTCAATGCTCACTGTAGAGGGTATCCAGATGGGAGGGTGGGGCTTCTGGTAGGGCCTGGCCCAGGGATTTACGTAGCGATAGTGATAGTGCTTCCCTTCCCATCGGAAGGGGCCCGGGTCTGTCCATGCCTTGACGATGAAGTCGTGGGCCTCCTCAAACCGTTCCCGGTTATAGACCGGCGGTGAGTTATGGGACACGCTCTCCCGACCGCCGCCTCGCACGAAACCGGAGACCAGGCGGCCACGGGAGATCATGTCTATCATGGCAAGCTGCTCCACCAGCCAGAGGGGGTCCTCCCAGATAGGAAGGATGTTGCCCAGGATGATAATCTTGACCTTGTTAGTCACCCTGGCCAGAATAGACGCCCCGACATTGGTGACACCCTGCATACAGAAGGGCGTGCTGTGGTGCTCGTTGAGCATCAAGGCGTCGAATCCCATCTCTTCAGCGTAAATCTTCTCATCTATGTACCGGTTGTAGAGCTGAGCGCCAACCTCCGGGTCATAGGACTCGTTGCTGATGGTCAGGTCCATACTCTGAGTGCCCATCAAGCCCGTGTTGTTATCCTGCCAGGGCTGTTCGGTAAAGTGCCCGATTAACATGGCCTGCTACCCCCATTCCCGTTTTAGTATCTCCAACGCAGCTAGAAATTCCAGCCTTCCAGGCTGCCCGTGTGTCGCATTATAGCAATGCCTTCAGCCTATTGTCCAGCAAACCCCCTAGTCGGTCAGGGTGTTTCGATTCTCCAGGCAGGGAAGCCACAAGGGCTTCCCCTACACCCGATGGTGCGTTGTATGGTAGGGGCAACCCTTGTGGTTGCCCAATACGTTCAGATGAGAACCGAAACACCCTGCACTGGCGGTCTTGGCAGTATGGCCCTAAATCCCCACGATCTTTATCATCGAGTGGGACCCCCGGTAGATACGGTTGATGTTGAGCAGCATAGCGGTAAAGTCCTCGATATATCTGGCGTTCTCGATTCCCCCGCCGTCCACGGGCCGGAGGTCCTTGATGTGCCTTACATATTCCATCACTTGCTGCTTGGGTTCCTGGTGGTCTGAGCACACCACCACATCCCCCTCCATCGCCAGGTCGGGGACAATCAACTCGGCGGCGCTTATATTCTGAAAAGCGGCCACCACAAAGGACTCGGGGAGGACCGCCTGGGCTTGCATAGCAGCAGAGCCTTCCTCTACGGGTATTGCCCTGGCCCTTCCCCTGGTGACCTCCAGAGGCGCTACCACGTCCACCACCACCTTGCCCTTTAGCTGGTCAACAAGCTGCTCAAGGGTAGACTTCTGCCCGTCATAGGGCACAGTAACAAAGGCGGTGTCTGCGCGCTCAGCGGCCACGGCGTTCACATCCCCCAGGATGGTCGCGCCGGGGGCCAGTTCCTTGAGGCCGTTGGCGGCATCCTGGGCACGGGTGGCATCCCGTGAGCCGATAATAATCTCCTCGCCGGCAAGGGCCAACCGCAGGGCAAGGCCCCGGCCCTCGGGCCCGGTCCCGCCTATAAAAGCCAGCATCTAAACCTCCTTTAATCTGAACGACAATCTAAGCCTGTATTCACGTAGTTGTACTACGCCAATAGTGTACCATTTTATCAGCCCTTAGTCAGAGCTGCGATTATCCGAAAGGCAACCACAAGGGTTGCCCCTACAACACCCGTCGCGCCGCCAGGCAGGGATGCCGCACCCTTCAGGGTGCGGTGGGTGACAGAATACAACACCCTTCAGGGTGCGGCATTGCCGTTGCCCCGTAGGGGTAGCCCTTCACTTCGTCACTCCGGCCTTTGCCGGAGTCCCGGGGCCGGGGGTTAGATTTCAGCCTGCGCCGGAGTGAATGGAACAAAGTAGTGCTAATGCAATCATCCTGGCTGCTTGTCCCATCTCCCTTGACTGACCGGGGTTATCGGCTAAAATACCCCTTAGTAGGTAGTATCGTCTCAAAGGAGATGGCGGGATGGCGCAGCAGCAAAGCGGACCCTTCCTCAGTCCCTACCGGGTACTGGACCTCACCGACGAGCGGGGTATCCTATGTGGCAAGATTCTGGCGGACCTGGGGGCGGACGTTGTCCAGGTGGAGCCTCCCGGAGGAAGCGCCGCCAGAAACATAGGCCCCTTTTACCACAACGAGGTGCATCCTGAAAAGAGCCTGTTCTGGTGGGCCTATGCCGCCAACAAGCGTGGCATAACCCTGAACTTGCACACTGCCGATGGCGCGGAGCTTCTGAAGGGCCTGGTGAAGGACGCCCACTTCCTAATCGAGTCCTTCCCTCCCGGTTACCTGGAGGGCCTGGGCCTCAGCTACGAGGAACTGAGGGCCATGAATCCGGGCCTGGTGATGGTCTCCATAACCCCCTTCGGCCAGGATGGTCCCTACGCCGGTTACAAGGCCCCGGACATCGTGGGTATGGCTATGGGCGGCCTCATGTACCTTACCGGAGACCCCGACCGTGCGCCCGTCCGGGTGGGCTTCCCCCAGTTCCACCTCCACGGCTCCGCCGCAGCGGCTGCCGGGGCCATGATCGCCCACACCCACCGCGCCCTCACCGGCGAGGGGCAGCACGTGGACGTGTCCTGCCAGCAGGCGGTGGCGAAAACCCTGATTCACGCCCCCCAGTTCTGGGACATTGAGGGTACTATCCTCAAACGCATGGGCATCTACCGCCAGAGTTCGGCGGAGACGGTGACCCGGGTGACCTGGCAGTGCCTGGACGGTTATGTCAACTTCATGCCCAGCGGCGGGGCGGCAGGTCAGGTCAGGAGCATTCGTTCCCTGCTGGAGTGGATGGACGAGGAGGGGATGGGAGACAAAGAGCTTGAGGCAGTCAATTGGGAGAATATGGGCTACGGCACGGGCCGGGCGGAAATCATGCAGAAGACCGTGGCGCCCCTGGAGAGGTTCTTCGCGTCCCACACCAGGGCTGAGTTGACCCAGGGGAGCCTGGAACGCCGGGTCCTCCTGTTCCCGGTGGCTACTCCCGGGGACCTGCTGGACCATCCCCAACTCAAGGCGCGGGACTACTTCAAGGAGCTTGACCATCCTGAGCTTGGCGAGTCCGTGGCCTATCCGGGGGTGTTTGTGAAGGACCAAGCCGGGGACGGGGTGCAATTGCGCAGGAGGCCCCCCCTGATAGGGGAGCACAACGGGGAGATTTACCAGGGAGAGATGGGCCTTTCTCCCAGTCAACTGGCAGCGCTAAAGGAAGGGAAGGTGATATGATGTCTCCTGGTGGGAATCAGAACGCCCTTGAGGGACTGAAGGTGCTGGACTTCTGCTGGGTGGTGGCAGGCCCCATGACCACCAAGTACCTGGCAGAGCACGGGGCTACCGTCGTGCGGGTGGAGTCATCCAAGAGACCGGAGTCCCTGCGGGTGGGCGCGCCCTTCAGAGACGGCATCTCCGGCATAAACCGCAGCGCCTACTATGCCAACTACAACGGCTGCAAGTACGGCGTCACCATTGACATGCGCCATGCCAGGGCCAGGGACCTGGTGCTGCGCATCGCAGCCTGGGCCGACCTGGTCACTGAGAATTTCACCCCAGGCACTATGGAAAGTTGGGGGCTTGGGTACGAGGAACTGAGGAAGGTCAACCAGGGGATAATCCTGTACAGCACCTCGATGCTGGGCAGGGGTGGCCCTATGGAACGCCAGCCCGGTTTTGGAGCGGTGATGTCCTCTATGGCAGGGATAACCAATCTCACCGGCTGGCCCGACAGAAGCCCTGTCAATCCCTATGGCGCTTATACCGACTCCATAGCTCCCCGCTTTGCCATCGCCTCTATCCTGGCAGCCCTGGACCAACGCCGGCGTACCGGCCAGGGCACCCACCTGGACATGTCCCAGCTTGAGGCAGCCCTTCACTTCTCCGCCCCCTTCCTCCTGGATTACTCGGTGAACCGGCGGGACCAGAGCCGCATGGGGAACCGGGACCCCGGCGCAGCCCCTCACGGGGTATATCCCTGCCAGGGCGATGACCGGTGGATCGCCATCGCCTGCTTCACCGATGAGGAATGGGAGCAGATGCGTCGGCTTATGGACACCGGGAGCCAGGGCGGGCAAGACTCTGCTGGCAGCGGGGTCGGGCAGGAGAAGTTCTCCAGCTTGCTGGGTAGAAAGTCCTCGGAGGATGAGTTAGAACAGTTGATTGGCGAGTGGACCAAAGGCTGGGACTCCCAGGAGCTAATGGAGGCCCTCCAGAGGGCGGGAGTGCCGGCGGGCAAGGTTGAAAGCACCAAGGACTTGTTTGAAGACCCTCAGCTGGCCCACCGGGGACACTTCCAGTACCCGGACCACCCGGAGATTGGTCAGTATGCCACGGACCGCAGCGACTTTAACCTGTCGAGGACACCGGGGGCTTTGGACAGGCCATCGCCTCTTATGGGCCAACATAACGAGTACGTGCTCAAGGAGCTAATCGGTCTTTCGGAGGAGGAGTACCAGTCCCTTCAAGAGGATGAGGTACTGGTATAGGCAGCGCGGAGACACCCCCTGAGGGGTGTCTCCGTCGCTCTCTTTACACCACACCTTGAAGGGTGTGGCATCCCCCACCCACCGTCATTATTATGAAAATAGATGCCCACCGTCATTCCGGCGTAGGCCGGAATCCAGGGGTGGGGGGGTGGACTCCCGCTTTCGCGGGAGTGGCAGTGTGGAGGCCGTACCGTTT
Organism: Dehalococcoidia bacterium; assembly: GCA_965219725.1. Taxonomy (GTDB): domain Bacteria; phylum Chloroflexota; class Dehalococcoidia; order Lucifugimonadales; family JAGWBF01; genus CBDCOF01. The sequence goes on from CBDCOF010000001.1 coordinate 1,122,918, forward strand.
CATCCGCGTATGTGGCCCGCAGGGGCATGGGCAATTACCATGAAAATCTTGGTCTCAGGCTTCCCCACAGCACCCTGAAGGGTGCGGCATCCCCCAACCGTCATTCCGGCGCAGGCCAGAATCCAGGGGCGGGGTTCTCAGATAGGAAAACGATGTCTCCTCTTCACAATAGTGGCCCGCATGGGGAGTTATGCAAAGGTCTCCTTTCACGGGGATTGCCCATGACCCTGCGGGCCACATACGCGGATGGAAATGGTGGGCAGCACCAGCCCAAGTAGTTCCTTCCCCCTTGGACGGGGGAAGGTTAGAGCCTGCCCTGAACTTGATTCAGGAATGGGGGTGATACCATCGCCTACTGCCCACTGCGGGTGACGAATCCGCCCACTACGGGGGTGTTACCCCCCACCTCAATCCTCCCCCGCAAAGGGGAGGAGGAGGTCAGACTTTCATAGGTGATTGCCTCTACTTGAACTCGGGCATTATCTTCTCGACTAGCAGGCGGATGGAGTTGGCGACCCTGTCAGGGGGAATCTGGCCGCCGTAGTTCACCTCCAGCACCACCCCGGAAATCCCCAGTTCATCCCTGTACTCCTGGAGCCTCTCGATGCAGTATTCGGGGGTGCCAAACATCACTCTCTGCTTCAGGATGTCCTCATAAGGGACCTCAGCAGAACGCCGGAGCCTCTCCGCCGTCTCTTCGCTGGCCGCGCTGCGGCTGAGCTCCTGGGCTGCGTACTGTATGAAATGCAGGGTGCTCTCCCGGGGCTCCTCCTGGGCCTTCTCGGTGGTCTCGGCAACATAGGCGGGCAGGCGCAGGTACACATCGTTGGCGACGGTATGCCCGGCTCCCTTCAGTTCCTCCCGGTATGCTTCCACCCGCTCCTTGGCCTGGGGGATGCCGGCGGCGGCGCTGGTAAAGATGGGATAACCCATCTGGCCCGCTATGGAGAAGGTATCGGCGCTGGCGACGGCGATGCGGGTGGGTGGATGGGGCTTGGTATAGGGCTTGGGCACTACCGCCACGTCGCTGTAGGAGTAGAACTCGCCTTCGTAGGAGAACTTCTCCTGGTGCCATCCCTTCATTATGATGTCCAGGGCCTCGAAGAACCGGGTGCGGCTCTCGGAGTAGGGGATGTTGTAGCCATAGTAATATTTCGCCAGCCCGCTGCGACCTATACCGAAGTCAAAGCGGCCCTGGCTGATGTGGTCCACCGTAGCCGCTTCCTCAGCCAGGCGCAGGGGATTGGTGAGGGGCACCACCTGGACAGCCAGCCCCACCCTTATCCTGTTGGTGCGGGCGGCTATGGCGCTGGCGATGACCATTGGCGAGGCCAGCACGGAGCGTTCCGGGCTGAAGTGGTGCTCCGCCAGCCAGATGGAGTCCATTCCCATCTCTTCAGCAGTCTTCACCTGGGCAAAGGACTCATCGAAAGCCTCCGCCTGGGTCATGTCCCCTCGTATGTGGAAATCGTGGAACATCCCGAAGTTCATAGCCATCTTTCTTCTACCTCTTGAAAGGAATGTAGCTTATCATAGGTGGCCCTTTAATTGTCGCCCACCGCACCCTTCAGGGTGCGGCATGGCGAAGGGACAGGAAATATCCCCATTCATGGTGGACTTGCCGGACCACGCCCCCGGCGGCGCCCTGCGACAGGTCCGGGGAGAACGGATGATTGAAAGTCCCTATATCGTCTTATATCTAGGGGGCCCTTTGGAATGGGTCTGTTAGCTCCAATTCCTGGCCTATCTCCCGAAGGGCGGGAAGCACCTCCTGGCCCATGAGCTCCAGGCAGCGCATCGAGTCCTGGTGGTTCATGTTGCCGTCGTTGGTCCACACCCCCAGGATACCCGGCCTCACCCTGGACAGGACATCTCGAAGTTTATTGATAACCGTATCGGGGCTGCCTATAATCATCCGGTTGGAGTCCAGGATAGCCTCGTAGGTAGCGGTGTCAATGCTTCCGGCGTTGCCTATTCGGAAGGGGTCGTTGCGGATGCGCTCCCTCAGCCTGCGGTAGCGGAGGTCCCGGCTGCTGTAGCCTATGGGGGCCATGTAATCGGGAGGCAGGGGGACCCGGCCAACGCCCACGTTGCCCACAAGGAAGCCCCTGCCCACGTCTCTGGCCTTTTCATCGGTATCCTGCACGTGGATTCGGATCAGGTATCCGAAGTGCTCCGGGCCAGGCTCATAGCCATACTCTCTGGCAGTCTCAGCATAGATCGCGTGCATGTCCTGGGTGGCCTCCGGGTCCGTCTCCAGGAAGATGTACGGGTAGCGGTGCTCAGCGCACCATACCAGGGTCTCGGGGCTGCCGGTGCCGGGAATCCAGACGGGAGGATGGGGCTTCTGCACAGGCCGCTCAAAGGGGTTCACCACGCGGAAATGATAATGCTTCCCCTCCCATCGGAAGGGTCCCGGTTCGGTCCACACTTTCATAATCAGGTCGTGGGCCTCCTCAAATCGCTCCCGGTTGTGCAGGGGGTTGGTGTTGGTAGCCAGGCTCTCTACCCCCGTCCCCCGCACAAATCCCGACACCAAGCGGCCCCCGGAGATCATGTCTATCTCGGCAAGCTCCTCCGCCAGGCGAAGGGGGTTGTCAAAGATTGGCAGGGGGTTGCCCAGAAGGACTATCTTGGGTTTCTTGGTGGTGCGGGCAAGGATAGCCGCCTCCAGGTTCATAGCGGCCCCCATGCAGGTGGGGGTGTTGTGGTGCTCGTTAAGCATCAACCCGTCGAACCCGACCTCCTCCGAGTACTCATATTCATCCAGGTACTCGTTGTAGAGATGGACGCCCAGGTCAGGGTCGAAGTTGGAGTTGGGGAAAGTCAAGCGAACAGCGCTATTCTCGCTGTTCCTTACATCCTCCTCGGTGTAATTGGTGTAGGCCCGTTCCGTAAACCGCATTAGAAACATGGGCATACCTCCCTGTCGTTCAAGATGGCGCAAGCCTCGAATTTGGGTACTACAATTTGGATACCTTAGGCCAGTGTTTGGGACCTGCTCAAAGGCTACCCCAATCCTCAGCCGTTGTCAATTGAGCTTTTTAAGTTGGTAGCGTTCTGTTTTGGGTGTTATGGGTTGTAGGACTGGATAGACAGCCGGCAATTCGGCAATTTCCGAATCCGTTCCTCGGCGCTACCTCTGCTCTGCATCCCCGTTGCTTCTACTCGAACAGGAACCCCCGCACGGCGCGGCTGTTTCGTTGGTAGAGCAGGCCGGCGGCCAGCAGAATCAGGCCCAGCACGATGAACGCTATCACCCGGTATTCCTGCTCCAGCGTCCGGGAGTCGTAGGCGAACAACTTGACCACTGGCACTGCCAGCAGCGCCAGTCCTGCCACGCGCACCCAGCGCCACCGCCGGACTACACCCAGCACAATCAGGACGGCGGCGTAGACGACCCATAGCAGGCTCAATCCCAGGCTCGATACGTTCTCGCTCACGTTGCCGGGCAGGTTGAAGAGGGCGCTGTCCGCCGACGCAAGGATTTCCGACGAGAGCAGCCACAGAGTAGCGAGGTTTGCCAACGCCAGCAGGACCGGGAAGGCCGTCCGATTTTCCATCTCTTCCGTGGGTGAGGCGGCGTTTTCATCCCTGTTGCGGAACGCCAGCCATCCTGCCGAATATAGAGCTGCAATCCCGGTTGAAAAGGCTAGGAACCGCCAGTTGATGACCGGGCGGAAGGTCTCCAGGTCCAGGTCGAAAGTGTCGAACCCCAGCAGCCGCACCAGCATCGCGCCGAGCACTCCATAGCTGACCCAGCGCATTCCCGACAGATTCAGCCGAGCCGACAACGCCAGTATCAGCACCGCCTCCACCGCCCAGGCAATGGAAATCCAGACGCCGTCAAGCTGCACCGGGATGGCGATGGCAGCTAAGGCGCAGGCTCCTGCTGCAAACACGGGATAAGCCGCCTGCTCCTGCTCTTCCATCTCGTCGCGTCTGTGCCACAGCAGATAACCGGACAGTGCAAAAGCCAGGATAGCCACGCCGTAGCTAATCATGTATCCGTTCAGGAAGGGGGTGAAGTCCTCAGTGAACGCGCCGGGAGTGTCCACCGCGACCAGCCACACGGCAGACACGACGAACGTCACGTATCCCGCCCAGCGAAGCTCGCGCATTCGGAGCAGGAATGACAGCCACACTAGAACCAGCCCCTCGACTCCCCAGGCCACGCTTATCCATGGCCCTCCCAGTTGTATCGGCACTGCCAGGACGGCGAACACCACGGCCAGCCCTGCCGAGAACAGGGTCGTGTTGAGTTGTTCCGGCCCTCGCATCCGGCAGGCGGCGGCCAGCAGGATGTAGAACGCCGCTACCGACGCAGTGAACCCGCCCATCCAGGACCGGTATGGCTCGAAGATCAGCCAGTAGCTAATGTAGTAGTATGCCGCCGCGTTCAGCGTCACCAGCGCGAGGTCGGCAATGCCTGCCGGCTGCCGACGCACGACGTGAAAGGCAACGGTGGCGCCGACGAAGATGAGGAATATGGCGGTAATGCCTATTTGCCCCAAGGCCACCGAAGGCTCCAGCTCCTGTTGCCAGAACCCGAAGAGAACCAGAGACCCGGCCCAGGCCAGTAGCGTGAACCAGCGCCAGTTGCGGAAGCCGGCCAGCCCGAGCACTCCCACATCCAGCACTAGCACGTAGAGCAGCAGCAGCCGCTCGTCCGGGAGCTGCTCCCGCAACAACATGGGTGTGGCGAAGCCGCCTAAGATGGACAGCACGGCAACGCCCGCCGCTTCGTGGCGCAGGGAAAGCAACGCCCCTGCCAGGGTAATCAGTACGAACGCGCCGAAAGCGATGTGGGTCGAAATCAGCCCGTAAAGCGCGAATGCGCCGTATGCGGACAGGAAGAGGATGGCAATTCCGCCGCCTGTAACGGTTTGGGCCCAGACGCCGTAGCGTTTGCGGAAGTACTCGCCTGCGCCGAGGAAGACCAGTCCTCCGGCCAGGCCCAGCGCCACCCGCGCCACCTCTCCCAGCCAGCCCCGGTCTATGGCTAAGCTGATGAAGAAGGCAACGCCGAAAATCAGCGCCACGATGCCAATGCGGGCCAGCCAGTTGCCCCCCACCAGCCACTCCCAGTTCCAGTCGGAGAAGAACCCGGATGGCGCGGACGCGCCGTACTGACCGCCGCCCGTCGCCCCGGCCATGGCTGGCGTTGGGGATGCGACCCTGCGCTCGGCACGCATAGGGGCCGTGGGAGCTGCTGGGGTTGCAGCTTGCGGCTCAGGCGCAGCCGCCCTTTGTTGCCGTGGCGCGGCGGGTCCCGCGCTGCGCCTTTCCAATTCTGACAACCGCAGCGACAGCCGGTCCAGTTCCGCACGCAGTTGCTGCAGTTCTTCTTCAGACGGAGCAGGACCGCCAGAATCCAGGGCATCCGGCTTGGATTGAGGGGTCTGCGGCGAGCCGCACCAGGCACAGTATCGGTCTCGGTCATCCACCTCGCCGCCGCAGCTATAACAAGCCATTCTGCCCTCCCTTTACGTCTGCCGCGCCCTTATTGAAGAGGATTCGGCAGAGTAGGGGTAGAGTTGCAATTTGTGGTTTCGTTTAGGGCATCAGTGGATTCGCAGCTTGGTGAGCATTGGATACACCATAGCTGACTAGCCAGACCACCTAAATCGGAACGGTGACTTTTTAGTTTACCACAGGGAGATAAAATTCCCCAGGGGGCCTTGCGTATGCTAAAGTTACGTAAACCTGAGCGAGGGGGAACTAGACATGACGACGAAACTAGAGGGCAAGACGGTCCTGGTCACAGGTTCGGGCAGGAACATCGGCAGGGCAACCATCCTGGAGTTCGCCAAAGAGGGGGCTAACGTGGTGGTCAATGCCAGGGCCAACCGGGAGGAGGCTGAGTCCGTCGCCCAGGAGGCCAGGGACCTGGGGGTGAAGGCCCTGCCGGTGCTGGCCGATGTCTCGGAAAAGGAACAGGTTGACAGCATGGTGGCGAGGGCCTTGGAGGAGTTCGGCGGGGTGGATGTCCTGGTCAGCAACGTAGCCATACGTCCCCACAAGCCCTTCCTGGAGGTGACGGTAGAGGACTGGCGGCAGGTGATGGGGGTAGTCCTGGACGGGGCCTTTTTCCTGACCCAGGCCGTCCTCCCCTCCATGATGGACCGGGGTGAGGGGAGAATCATCTACATATCGGGAGACGGCGCTTTCACGGGAGGAGCCCAGCGCGCCCACGTTTCCGCTGCGAAGATGGGTCTCACCGGCATGGCCCGGAGCCTCGCCAGTGAGCTGGCCCCTCATGGTATCACGGTGAATGTGGTATCGCCGGGGAGCATTGACACGATAAGGGCGAACCCTGAATGGTACCCGGATGTCCGGCAGGTAGGCAACACGAGCCGCATACCCGTGGGCAGGCAGGGTATGCCCAGGGAGATAGCTGCAACCTGCCTGTTTCTGGCCTCGGATGGTGGGGGCTTCATTACCGGACAGACCATTCACGTGAACGGGGGCACCGGCTATTTCTAGGCGAGATTGCGGATAACGGGACAGGTTAGACCAATGCAAAGGGCCCCAAATACAGGGGCCCTTTGCCAGCCTTAACTCCACCGTTGGTTAGGCGCTTACTTTACCATATCATAGCTGCGGAGCAGCTTGCCCGGCGTAGCATCGGTGCATACGGTCCCCTCCAGGAAGGTCACCACGCCATTGACGATGGTGTAGCGTATGCCCTTGGCCTTCTGGATTATGCGACGCTCCCCACCGGGGAAGTCGGTGTCATATACCGGGGCGTCATACTGGAACCCCAGCTTCTCCTGGTCATACACGATTATGTCCGCAGCGTAGCCTTCCTTCAGGATACCCCTATCGGTGAATCCGGCTATCCAGGCGGGCAGGGCGCTGATCTTGTAGTGTGCCTTCTCCAGGCTCATAATCTGCTGGTCCCTCACCTTGCCGGCCAGGAAGTGGACAGGCCAGGTGCCCAGGGTCTGATAGCGGGTGTGGGCGCCGCCGTCGGAGACACAAGGGTGGGTATAAGGGTGATTAAGTATCTCAGCCACAGCCTTGGGGTCTGTCCCGGCAGAGGGGGTAAAGGTGAATTCGGTCCGCAGGCCCTCATCTATAGCCAGGTCCAGCATGGCGTCCACAGGGTGCTTACCCGTCATCTGGGACAACTCTGCAATGGTCTTGCCCTCGTACTGGAAGTTCCTTCCCTCCCGGACCTCAACGACCCTCATCTTGCTCCAGTCCGACGTGGCATCGGCTCCCCCGCCTCCACCGGCATAGGCTCCAACGTCCTCCTTCATCAGGTCTCGGACGCCGGGCGTGTTCAGTTTGGCGATGCGCTCTTCGGGGGTGCCGACAAAGGGGTCAATCCAGTGGGGCATGGTATCGAACCCGTTATACTCTGCAAGCTCGAATACCGGAGAGTTGGCGAAGGCAGTTGTTTGGGCGTACATGGGCGCGCCCTCTGCCCGGGCCCGCTCCAGGAAGGCCAGTTGTTCCTTGTAGCGTTCGGGGGCGTGCTCGTTGTAGCTGACTGCTCCCCACTGAATGGGCCGCCCGCTGGCCAGGCACATCTCGATCAGGAAGTCCTCCCGGCCTCGGCCAGGGGCATCTCCCTCTACTGCTTCCATCAGCAGGGCGGAAGCCCCGGTAACGGCTGCCGAAGCTACGCCGGGGTCGCCTACTCCTCCAATCAGGTCCACCTCACCGGGCGGAATGGGCCGCTCAGCCGGGCCTCTCGTCCAACCGATGTGGCCTACTCCAAACTCGGACATAACCTCTGCCAGGGCCAGAAACTCCTCGTTGGATGCCACCTGGCTGGGTATGAAGCGCCCGTCATCGGACCGGTTGGCGAGAGTCTTCATCGCTGACCAGCCAAAGGCCCCGGCCTTCATCGCCTCGCGGAGGATGGTCTTCATCTGGTTGGTTTCCTTCTCCGTTGCATAGACCCTGCTCCGTGCTTCATCAATCCCCACCACATACAGACGCAGGGGGTTGAAGGGAACCAATGCGCCGACGTTGACACCGAGGGGGTGGGTATCCAGGCTGTCCATCCACTGGGGGAAGGTCTCCCAGTCCCAGCGCAGGCCCAGTTCCATAGTCCTGAGGGGGATGGCCTCAATCCTGGTCAAGAGGCGCATGGCGGCGTCTCGGTCCTCCGGCTTACAGGGCGCAAAGCCGAAGCCGCACTGACCAATGGTAACGGAGGTTACTCCGTGCCAGCCCGACATAGTAGCGTAGGGCTCCCAGTTAAGCTGGAGGTCGTAGTGGGTATGCAGGTCAATAGCTCCAGGAGCTACTATACATCCTGTGGCGTCCACCTCCTCCTTGGCCGAAGCCCTGATCCGACCGCTGATCATGGCGATCTTCCCATCCTTGACGGCCAAGTCTGCCCTGTAGGCAGGCATCCCGCCAGTCCCATCCACGATAGTACCATTCCGAATAATCATATCGTACTCTGGCATGTTCACTCCCTTTCTTGATAGATTTGTATCTGCTATCAGTATAGCGTCCTTATCCCTTTTGTCAACTTGCGTGACTATTCCCTCCAGGCCCCTTTTTGCTGCCGCCCCGCTTCCTTGGTCTATCCCCTGTCAAGGGGCCGTTCCTCGGGTGAAGCAAAGCCCGTCAATCCCCCCTCTGATAGGAAGCCGGAAGTCGTTCCGGTCACACTTGAAAGCACCCTCTCCACAAGGTGAGTGGGGAAGACAAATAGCAACCGCGCCGGTTGGTCATAGCGGTTGACGAAGCCGTGGGTAGTCCCAGCCGGGGCCAGCACCGTCTGGCCTGGGCCAATGGTCATCCTCTCGCTGCCGACCAGGGCGTCCAGGGTCCCCTCAAGTAGGATCATGGCCTCTTCCGTGTTGGTATGGATGTGCCTGGGGACACGGGTATTGGGGGCAATAGTCAGCTCTCCGATTCTGAGGGACTGGCTTCCCTGCTCCGCATCCACGAGGATACGCACCTCAAGACCGGGAGAAGACCCCTCCCTTTTAATCAAGTCCTCGGTTTTAATGATTGGCACCTCTCCTCCTTTCATACCCTGTCATGCCATGCCTTGCAGCAATTTGAAGGCGGTTGCTTCCGGCTGCCGGACTCGTACACGCAGGGGAGTTTATCAGGCCATAACAGGCTCATGGTAGTTTCGTCGTAGATTATAGGGCATTTGTGGACGCCGGGGAAGAGAAGCGTCCCGTTAGCCGGAGCAATCACATATTGGATGAAATATAATTGGAAGCGCCCCCTCGGGCCTCAGTCCGAGTGCTCATCCAATACCTCGATGGATACCAGTTCCTCCGCCAGGCTGAGCATCCTCTCCTTCCGCTCCCCTTCCACGTCGCGGCTCTCCAGGTAGAGGCGCAGGGCATCCATGGGGGACAGGCCCTCGGCGACGCTGGGGGGTATCCGCGTCCTCCGCTCCTGCTCCACCTCCTTGGTGACGGATGCCACGTAATGGGCGCTCCTGAGGGCCTCCCGGATGTCCGCCTCTCGCAGGTGCACGTCCAACTCGGCTGGAAGGACGACCCTCAGCCTCACAATAGAGCCGGCCACATTGCGCCTCATAATAGACCGCATTACCGTATTCGTAGGGTCCGAGTCACCAGCCGGCACCCTTGCCTCTATGGTGAGAAAGGGCCGCGCCTTCACGGCCTGGAAGCGGAAGTCCTGCAAACGCCTGCCCTGGGGCGCCGCCTGGTCCAGGTCAATCACGCAGAAGCCCTTGGTGTCATCCTCCTCGGAGAAGTCCACCCTCTCCAGGCTCCCGGAATAGACCACCATGGGGCTTTCATTGCGCAGGACCTGGTGTTTGTGGATGTGGCCCAGGGCGACATAGTCCAACTCAGGCTTCTGGAGGGCGCTGGGGAAGAGCACGTGGTCCTGGCCCAGCATCATAGACTGCTCGGTGCCGGTCCTGGCCCCGTTGACGGTTACGTGGCCCGCCAGGAGGGCGGGGATAGAGGAGTCCAGATTTTCCACGCAGCCCTGTATCCCCGACGTGATGCGGTCTTCTATATGCTCCCTAATCTCTTGAAGGGTCTTTCCCCTGGACTCCTCCCGGCTCAGCAGGCCGCTGCGCCGGGGCCAGGGCAGGCCCACAATCTGGATGGGGCCCTTGCGGGTTGGGATGGTGTAATTACGCAGGCCGTCCCCCACAGTAACGTTGGGAACATCGAGGGTGTGGAAAATCTCGATGGCGTTGGCCCGGCTGGGAGAGTGGGGCAGGTCGTGGTTGCCCACCAGAAGGAACACGGGGATACCTGCCGAAGACAGCTTTGCCATGCGGCTGGCGAACTCCCGTTGATGGGTCTGAGACGGGTCGCGGCCCTTGTAGGCATCGCCTGCCAGGAGGACCAGGTCCACGTCCTGGACCAGGGCATACTCCACCAGTTCATCCAGGGCGGCCAGGAAGTCCACCAGCCGGGTGGAGAGGCCCGTCTGGGGATCGGTCTTGCCGTAGTTCTCCACGCCTATGTGCACATCGGAAAAGTGAAGGATGCGCATAGATTTAACCCTCCGATAAGTCCGCCGGGGTAAGCTTCAGGTCGCGCAGTATACGGTGCAGGGTGCCTGAAGGCGCCTCACCACTTTCATCTTCAGGACTGAACACGCTCACTTGAATAATTCCCGGAGCCAGCCGACAAATCTTCTGGCGGTCTCTGCACCAACATTCAGCTCTCCCGCCCCAATCGCAGCGCCCATTCGCCCTGGAATCTCCCGCGTCGCGAGCCATGCGTACACTTTAGCCCGCAGCAGCTTACCTGGACGAAATCTCCGGTGTTCGGTGGGTATGCCATCCACGTAGCCCTGCGACAACGGCCATACCGGATCGCCCATGGGAATCATATCTGCGACGAAATTCTCGATTTCACCGGACGAGTCATTGTTGGGCATTACCCAGATACCTGTGCGGGGGCTATTCCCAATTTCTATGTGAGCATCCATGATCATACCATTTGGACCGGGGTGAGCTGGGATGCTGATACCCTCTTCATCAAACCGGGACCTTAAATCATCCCAACGGCCCTCCGGGTTGTCATCCGCGTCTACCAGGATGCCAAGGGCTTTCCGCTCACGGGGGATGAGAGCGGGGCCGATGGCGTCAAGGAGTCTTTCGATGCCTCCTGTCTCTCGGATGGAGAATCGGGGGATAGACTGATAACGATTACATAGCTGCCGTACAACGTGGGCATCGTCCTCTCCTTCTACAAGAAGAAGGTGTTCCGGTTCAGTATCCGGCATCGAATCACCTTACCTCGAAGCCCTGCTCGGCAGCAACCCGGAGGTTCTTTTGGGAATACACGTCCGCCCACGATTTCCCGTCTAGCCTTGATAGGCGGACTAAGATACCCTCGGCGTCTTCGTCCTCCGACGACGCCAGGGCAAAGCCCCTTACGCAGTCCCAGCTATGGGTTGTTGCCAGCACCTGCACGTTGTTCTCCTGCGCGGTCTTCAAGACCATTCGCCAGAAACTTTGCTGCACGGTATGGTGGATGCCATTCTCCACTTCGTCCATGAGCAGGAACCCGCCTTTGCTGTTGGCGAGGGCTAGGGCAACGCCGAACAATCGCAGCGCACCGTCGCCCAGGCTTTTCAGCGGGACCGGACGGTTATAGCTCCTGAGCTTGACCATCACCCGCCGTCCTCCCCAGTCCTTTCTGCTAAGCGCACTTGTAGATGTACTTGGCACGTCTTCGCCGACCACCGCAACGCGGTCCACATCATCACCGAATATCAGCCGAATGGCCTCCATCGCCCGGCTTTCATCATCCGTCAGCGCCACCCTGTCCCAGAAACGGGCCAGGTCATTGTTGCTCACCAGCCCCGGCCCCAGAGATTCGCACTCTATTCTTGGCGGTGGCCCATCTACCTGACGAAATACGATGCGCAGAAGGTCCCTGTCGTTGGCGCTACGGCCCGAAATAAGCGGCTCTATCTGCTCTCCGTCTCGAAATTTTATTCTCAGAGCCTGTACGTGTTTATCAGCATTCTGGAGGAGATGGGGAAAGGACTGTTGCGCAAGAGAAATTCGCTCAGCGCTCAGCAGGTCAGCCGTCAGGAAAGCCGGCTCAATTTTGAGTTGGTCAGCAGCGTTTCCCGGGCCGATTATGATACACCCATCCTTGGGAATATCCCATCCGTAAAAAAGGGCCGCCAAATCGGGTTCAATCCCACTGATGCCGGCATCGTTAACGGCTATCGAGACTTCTTCGCGGCTTCTCAATAACTCGAACAGAACTGCGTAGCGGCCGCGCTCCGCGTAAACGCGGACGGCATCGAGCACCGTCGTCTTGCCCACGCCGTTCTTGCCGGCAAGCAGGGTCACACGGCCCAAGCGTGGGATGGAGAGTTCATCAATCCCGCGAAATCCCTGTATCATCAGGTCAGGGAGGTGAAGCTGATTGGCGCCGGCCATATCCTACTCCTGACTTGGGGAATATCTCAAAATGGTTGCCTCTTGGAAGATTCTACCAGTTGAAATGGAGTTCGATAAGATCACCATCCCAAGGTAGGGATTCCACCCAATCTCTCACTCCAGTCCGTCCTCGAGCAGAAAGGCAATGTTCTAAGGAGAATTCCTCTACCATGTCTATTATTTGGTCTTTGCTGAACACACCCCAACAAGCTCGCTGGACCACGCTTTGAGATACCCCCTACCCCCGCCCCACTGCCGAGTCTATCCGGGCTTTGAGGTCGGGGGGTAGTGGGCTTTTGGCCTCTGCCGCGATGCACTCCCGCAGTTCGGCCCGGTCCTTCACCCCAAGGATGACGGTTGACACCCCCTCCATTGACAGCGCATACCTGTGGGCCAGGGATGCGGGAGACTCGCCCAACTCCCTTGCTATATCCCGGAAGGGGGCGGCCCGCCGGAAGTCGGCCATGTCCGGGTGGTCCTCGGGCACCGGGCGGTCAAAGGCGTCGGTGAGCGCCCCCGCCTGGACTGCTCGAATCCCCATTACGCCCGCGCCCCTGCCGTGGGCGGCGGCGATGATGTCCCTGGGACTGGCCGGCTCATCGTAGCGCCTCATACTCCCCGGAGAGTCCAGCAGGTTGGCGACGGCCTGGATTGCCGCCGGGGGCAGGTCGTCGTTGAGGGTCTCGATGATCATTTCGGGCACGCCTATGCCTGTGATGCCCCAAGCCCCAATGAGGCCCTGGGCCTTGAGCCTCTCGAAGGCAGGCCGCACCGCCTCAAGGAAGAGGCTGCGGGGCGTACCGGGGTAGTCGCCGGCCCTGCCGTCAGGGACAATCTGGCTGTGCAGGAAGAAGAGGTCAACCCTCTCCAGCCTCATCCGGGCCAAGCTCTCGCCCAGGCTCCTCTCCAGCAAAGACAGGACCTCGCCTGCGGGCAGATTATCTACCCTGCACTTGGTTGATACCCGCACCCCATCGGGCAGGCGCCCCCCAAAGGCTTCCCCAATCACCGACTCCGCTTCCCCATTCCCATAGCCGGGGGCCACGTCCAGAAAGGTTATTCCCGAGTCCACCGCCTCTCGCACGGTAGCTATCGCCTCCTGGCGGGTGGTCGGCCCCCAGACCTGGCCCGTGCCGCCGCCGCCAAGGGTGAGGGAGCTAACTTCGCCGAGGGTCCCAAAATTTCTCTTCTCCATTGCCGTTACCCTCTCTTGCCTGATTCATCTATTAGGGTCCTGGATTCCGGCCTACGCCGTGATGCCGGGGGATACCGGATGTGTACGCATCGAAAATATCAACAAAGCCCAGCGCTACACTACGATGAACAGAGCAATTGTATTAGCACACACATAGTGCGTCAAGGAAAGGGCGCATGGCTATCAGGGTCTTACGGTTTTCCTCGATTACCCCCATTGTTCATTCGGTTGTAGGCTGGAACCCAGGGGCGGTGTTGGAGTGACTTCTCAGCGACTCCCCAGGTTGCGGGACCCTGGATTCCTGCTTTCGCAGAGCCCGCCCCTGTGAAAGCAGGGGAATGACGGAGTTGGGCACCTCTATTTTCATTGTAATTGCCCATGACCTTGCAAGGCCACGTAATGGGATGAAAATGACGGCTGGCTTCCCTTCCGTCACTCCCGCTTTCGCGGGAGTCCACCACCCCACCCCTGGATTCCGGCCTGCGCCGGAATGACGGTGGGCATCTATTTTCATAATAATTCCCCATGGCCCTCCGGGCCACATACGAAGATGAAAATGGTACGGCATCCCAACCGTCATTCCCGCGAAAGCGGGAATCCAGGGATGGGGGCTGGGATTCCAGCTTGGGGGATGCCTATTTTCATAATAATTCCCCATGGCCCTCCGGGCCACATACGAAGATGAAAATGGTACGGCATCCCAACCGTCATTCCCGCGAAAGCGGGAATCCAGGGATGGGGGGCTGGGATTCCAGCTTGGGGGATGCCTATTTTCATAGGAATGACGGTGAGGAGGCTATCACGAATCATCGTATCTGAACACTTACGCTCTCAGGGATGTACGCCAGTTTTTAGGCAGAGGAAATAATGCTACCCTACGGGTGCAAAAAACCGGCTGGTAGGCCGAAACCCGGAGGGTAGCGTGAGCACACAGAGCCAGAGGACGATGCTGCTCAGACATAGTGTGGCAGAGTTTGAGCGGCGAGTCAACGCAATATTAGACTACGAGGAAACACATCCCCAGGCCACCTTGGGGGAATTGGAGGGGGAGGGCCGCCATCTGAGCTGGGACTGTTTCGCCCCAGTCCCCGGCCTCCGCCGGGGCAGGCTCTTGAAGGGCTGTTGAGGTGGCGTTCCCAAGAGATGGAAGGGTTCCACCAGTGTGCCTGTGGCCAGGGCTTGCAGGGTTAGGGCATCCATCGCGTTCTCCAGCGGCGCTCCGGCGAGTCATCCCCGTCAGGGCGCCGAACAGGTAAACCACAAGGGGCCGGCAGAGTGCTGCCGGCCCCTTCTTTATACTCAACGCTCAGCCTAAGCAGCGGCTAATCCGGGACCGCTATTAAGACGCGTAAGACGCTCGGCTGTCCTCATAGTCAGAGAGGGCCTTGTCATACAGTCGGCCACTCTCCTCTTTTCCCTTTTTTCTCTTGGCTGAAATTAGCAAGGGAAACCAGGGAAACCAGGGAATTCGATTACTCGAACGAACTGCTTCCGCCCAGGCTTCGTATGCTTGCCCCCGTGCCCTGTAATAAACGGCATTCTCGGGGTCGAGGCCAATTGCCTTGTCGCAGTCCTCGATGGCCTTCTCGTACTCCTTCAACAGTCTGTAACAAAGGCCCCGAAGATAGTAATAAAAGGCATCCTCGGGGTCGAGGCCAATTGCCTTGTCGCAGTCCTCGATGGCCTGATTCCACTCCTCCAACCGTTCGTAACAATGGCCTCGAAAATAGTAATAATCGGCATTCCCGGGGTCGAGGCCAATTGCCTTGTCGTAGTCCTCGATGGCCTGATTCCACTCCTCCAACCATTGGTGACAAAGGCCTCGAAGACGGTAATATTTGGCATTCTCGGGGTCGAGGCCAATTGCCTTGGTGTAGTCCTCGATGGCCTGCCCGAACTCCTCCAACTGTTCGTGACAATAGCCCCGGTAAAGGTAATAATCGGCAATCTCGGGACTGAGGAGAATTGCCTTGTCGTAGTCCTCGATGGCCTGCCTGTAATTTCCCGCCCTAAGGTGTTCATAGGCTTGCTCAGAAAGGCCTCGAGAATCCCGAAGGCCGGCTTCTGCGCGCTCTTCAAAGTCCTGCCGGGTCCCGGATCTAAACTGTATTTCCTCCAACTGCCTTTCCAGTTTAGAGTTAGGGCGGTCCGGTTCAGGGTTACGGCGGCGGATGTAATCATCCAAAGTATCCGGCGTGAAATCGATATCCGGCGCGGGATGGGGATGTGCAACTCCCATACTCGGCAGGTCCTGCTGCATAATCTTAAGCTCCGCCCGTTGCTCCCGGGCCTCGGGATACCGCTCATCTTCATCCTCATCTTCATCTATGGAGTCTAGCAACAAGATGGCCGTAACTATAGCCTGTCTTACTTGGTCATCGTTTAGCCGGCTGTTAATCTCGTCATGGTGTGAAACCCGCCTGCGGTAATCCAGTAGCTTCTCCGCATCATTAGCAAACCTTCTTGCTGGAATCGGCCCGAGCCTCTGCATGACCACTTCCACACATGTCTTTCTGCCGACCGTCGATGGGTAGGTCCATCTATGATTTGTAATCAAAAGCAAGAGGTCCGAAATATCCATACCGCGAAAAGTGTCTGGCATTTCAACCCAATAATGGGGTGGCTTATCCTTCAACGAGCCCTTCAGGTCTTCCAGGGTGAATCCAGGGAATTCTTCTTTGAAGATGTCTTCCACGAAGGGCCGGAGGCCAATCCTGAGACGCTCAAGTGCGACAACCACCTTTATGAGATTTTGTATGGACACTGTTTCCCCTCCGTGCAAGGCAGGATTTTAGTGTATGGTACTGCGTTCAGGCTCGCGAGTCTACGCGACAGACTTCCCGTAACTGTTCAGACTTGGTGGGTCGAATTGGTCGAAAGCCGTTGGATAGCCCTCAGCCTGAGCGTCAGCAACGTGGATTAGCTCCCGATTTTCGACCTTCAAACCCTTGGATCCCCTCAAGTCTGAACAGTTACGACTTCCCTTCTGGCTTGCGTTTGGAGAAGATTAACTCTAGGGAATCTCTGAACAAGGCAACGGGATTACAGCATAGTAAGGGCGAGGCGGTCGAGACCAGTAGAGGAGTGAGTCAGGGTCTTTTAATTGTCAATGGGGGACCAAGCCAAAGATGGCCAAGGCTTCATTAACATTCCAACTGTAGTGGCGAAGGGCTGCGGCTATATTGGTAGCTCCAGCTTGCCTCACCAAGCCCACTACTACATTGCGTAGGGCCGCCATCACCTCCGGGGCTGGACCGGTCCGTACCTGAGATGCATCTTCCTTCATGCTCACATCCCGTACATAATGCAACCGGTCCTCAATTCCCCAATGACCCCGCCACACCTTCGACAACTTCTTAGCATCAGCTTTTGGTGGACTCAAGCTGGTGATGGCATAAGAGGTCTCCTGCCTGGCTGTTCCCTTACGGGTTACCCCCCTTTCCACACAGCACACTTGACCTACATAAGGCCACTCCAGATACTCATTGAGGGCTATCGAGGTCCTCAGTTTCCGTATCTCCCGCCGGTCTCCATGCCTGCCCTCCTCTATGAAGGTGTCGAATTTCTCTCCCCAAGGGGGTTCCGCAAATAACAGGGCAATGTCGGTACGCAAGGTGGGCTGGTTGTCCTTCACTACCCAGAAGTAATCGCCTCCTTGCTCTACTACCTGGCGACTCAAACTCTTCTGGGCATAGAGGGCATCCCCTGTTACTACTCGACCCTTAAGATCAATCTGTGCCAGCAGTTCCGGGACCACCGTCAACTCGGCTTCCTTCTCTGCTACCCCCTTTTTGCGCCAGTACCAAGCCCACCTTCTGTGCATAAGCTGCCACTAGATGTGCTCCCGGCAGTTTCTCCCCATGAATACCCCTTAGGCTCTTTCCATCCAGGGCAATGTCCTCCTCTTCAGCCCCTAATTCTCCTTGCGCCCAATTCCTTAACGCCGCCTCAAAGGCCCCTTTATCCAGGCGGCTGAATACCAAATGTAAGGTGGCTACACAGGGAGTCTGATTTCCAGTGAAACCCAGGGTCTGGGCTAATTCTAGGTGCTCCCGGCCCCACTGGGCGATGGCATATAGACTGTGGCAGTTACCGAGCATGGCGCAAGTGGCCAAGGTCAGGATGGCAGGTAAGGGATGACGCTTGCCACGAGGTTTCCTGGGGTCTGGCACCTGCCTGAAGGCTTCCAGCAAACCAAGGCCCAAGTCTTCAATCTTTGCTTCCATTTATCCATTTTCCACCAACTCCCTGACAATTAAAAGACCCTGGGTCCCAGGGGAAGACACCTTTACGGGCCGGCTCCTACACAGTATTATAATGCCCTCTGATGATACAAAGTAGGCTTCGGCCTGCGACTTTACTGCCTCATAAGTAAGCATCTGAATTGATAGGTGATGACACAATGCTGGAGCACATGGGGATACGCTGGGGCTATACCTTTCTCCACACCACTTCCCATATTCCCAGGGAAGATATAACTGACTTGATGATACAAGCCACCGAGATGTACCTATCGGGTGAAGAAGAAAGGGATGTGAAAGGCCCGAATTTCGAGGGCAAGCTGTACACAGAACGGCGGTACGAGTTGTTAGGCACCATGGGTGGTCAGCGTTTTGATGCCGAGTTGGACACTACATACGGTAGAGATAGTGCGACCTTTCTGGTGAACGAACAGACCATGGGCATGGGGGCCGGGCCCTCAAGGAACTGAACACGGCACATTAACAGAATAGCTTGTAACAGTTCAGACAGGATGAGTAGTGACCGCCGCCTCACCGTCATTCCGGCCCCCGTATCCAGTACGGGGCAGGCTTTGAGCCGGAATCCACCAGCCTTTTGCAGCTATCAAGATTTCTTATCTGAGACTTCTGGATTCCCGCTTTCGCGGGAATGACGAATTTGAGCCAGAATGAGCCCTCAAGTCTGAACAGTTACAATAGCTTCGAGCATGTAGATATATATCCTTCAGATAATGTATAATTGAATAACCCGCAGGCTGCATACAGAGAAATCTCCTTCCACCAAGACCTCATGCCCAATCCTCCAACCGGTTCCCAGCAACATGGGCGGTTAGCTCAGTTGGCCAGAGCACCTGCTTTACACGCAGGGGGTCAGAGGTTCGAGTCCTCTACCGCCCACCATGTGAGACTGAATTCATAACTCGCCCGTTTAGGGCGACCTCTGCGGCGTCCGCTCCCCCTATGGGAGAGTCATCCGGCGTGGGTATAGAGTAGATGATGGCCGCCCTGCCGGGCTTGACCTGCACCTCCTTGACGAATGACCGGACGAAGGCTTTGGTCTCGGTCAGCTCGCTGGTCTTGAGGAAGTCGCTCATCTCCTCTGCGAAAGTGGCGATGGTGTCGGCGCTGTCCAGCATCACCCGCCGCTCGGCCAGAATCGCCCTGGCTTCCTGGGCGGCGGTCTCCAACTGCTCCTGCCGCTCCCGGTGCTCCCTGATGCGGTCGTCGGCGGCGGCCATCTCGATGTCGGTGGTCTCGACGAATTGCCAGATGCGGCCCAGCCGCCGCTTGACCTCATCCAACTCCGCCTCGATGGTCTCCAGCTTCTGGCGCTGCTCGCGGGCCACGCCGTCCATCTCCTCGTCCAGGAGCTTCACCAGGTCTTTGATGTTGGACTCGGTGAGGATGTTGGCGCGAAGCTCATCGTCGATGGGCTTCTCGAATTTCTTGGCATTGAGCCTGGGGGTCTTGCAGGTGCCCTTCCCGCGCTTGAGGAGGGAGTGGCAGATGTAGTAGGTGTACTTGCCGCTCCTGGCCTCGGCAGCGGTCATGGCCTTGCCGCAGGTCTCGCACTTGGCCAGGCCGCTGAGCAGGTAGGGGCTGGAGACGCAGGGTCTTTTGATTGTCGAGAAAATCCCCTCTCCCAGAGGGAGAGGGTTAGGGTGAGGGCGTTCCCGCCCAGGAAGCCGTTGCTGATGCCAAGGATTCCCCCCTCACCCCCAGCCCTCTCCCTCCAGGGAGAGGGAGAATTAAAAGACCCTCGCTGGAGACGCGGCGGGGATTCACCTTCTTCGGGGCGCGGGACTCCATCATCCTGGCGATGCGCCGGAACTCCTGCTTGGAGACGATGCCGGGGTGTGCATCCTCTACCCGCACGGGCGGCTGGCCGTCCTTGGCATTGGCACCCCAGACCACGGTTCCGGCGTACGCCTCGTTGGTGGGCACGAAGTGGATGGTGGTCTTGAGCCACCGCTTGCCGCTGGAGGTGGGGATGCCCTCGGCATTGAGGGCCTTGGCGATGTCGAGGATGCTCTTGCCCTGGAGCACCATGTCGAAGATGCGGCGGACCACGGCGTCGGCGGGCGGGTTCAGCTCCAGCTTGGGGCGCTTCTTGGCCCCGTCCTGGATGTGAACCTTCTGGTAGCCGTAGGGGGCGTAGGTGGTCATCCAGAAACCCCTGGACGCCGCCTAGCGCATCCCCCGCACAACCTCCTGGGCAAGATTCTCGCTGTAGAATTCGTCCACCCCTTCGATTATGGCCTCAAGGAGCCTGCCAGTGGCGGTGTCCTCGGCCTGCTCGGTGATGGAGACGACGCGGATGCCCCGCCTGCGGAGCATGGCCTTGAAGGCCACGGCGTGCCCGCGCTTGCGGGTGAACCTCGAAAACTTCCAGACGAGAATCTCCTTGAAGGGGTCCTCCCGCTTGCCAGCCGCGTCCAGCATCTTCCTGAACTGGGGGCGGTCGGCGATGCGCCCGCTCTCCACCTCGTCCACGTACTCGCGGGCGACCAGGTAGTCGTTCTTCTCGGCGTAGTCCCTGAGCGCCCGAAGCTGGGCTGCCACGGACAGGTCCACGTCCTGGCGGTCGCTGGAGACCCAGGCGTAGAGGGCCGCCTGGGTGAAAGAAGGGGATTGTTGCATTGATCGTCCTCCATAGAGTTGCCTGTTTTTCGAGTTTAGGGCTATTGGTTCCAGAGGAAGGTTTGTGAGCATTGCCACCTCGCAGTGGCAATGCTGCCTATAGCTAATGTTCTTCAACTATCGGTTCGCACCATGAGATGTCTGCTGGAAGGTTCATCGCTTTTTGGAAAGTAATCAGATACTCATTAGAACCGGATTCCAGCAGCGACATCACTTGATCAAAGAAATCAGAAACAAAGCTTCGCCATAACACTGCACATGCCGCGAAACCAGAATTGGACAGATATACCTGGGCTACAAGAGAGTTTCGCAGCACGGTCAACTCGCCTCCGTAGGACTCCAACGGCAAGCCTAACAGATTGGCGAAATCTTCTTTGCCATCATCCGCCATAGGGTGAACTTCGGTAGAGGGATAGTCGTATCCCAACTGATATATGAGGGCTAAATTGGTTCGCTTGGCTATCTCTTTGGGGTCCGGTCGATGCCATGTGCTCTTTGGTTCCTTATTGAACCGAGCACGGCGTTCTGCCTGTAGGGCCATCGCCTGCTTGAGCCATTCCGGTAGGATCTTAGCTTTGATCTCAGGAGAGCTAAGGGAGTTATGTGCGGATTGATATTGACGCTGGAATGACCAACGTTCGAATTCGCCAAATTCGCCTTGGTCGATTAAGTGCCTGAGAAGCAACATGCGATCTACCAATGTCCGTTGAAGTACGATGCAGTCCTGATAGCTGCCGGTCTCCCAAAGCTGGTAGATACTGTCGAGACACACTGTTCCGCGGGCAATGAAGTTGCCTATGATTTGGTCTTTCAAGTCGTCATTGGTCTTACGTGCCAGCCACGACAGAGCTGCCACGTTAAACCCGTTAAGAGCGTTGATGGCACTCACATATTCATCAACTGATAGATACAAGCCCGTATCTATACCGCGCATCGTACTTTCGTCCTCCACGAATTCGTTGCCCACCTTTATGTTGACCCTCCTGTTTGAGGTTCTGTTGTCATTTGCGTTCATTATGCTGGGAACCCTGAAAGACCCTCATCAGCGACCAAAAATCCAGTATTTGGGTCTCCGGTAGAAGGCTAATACGTGTGACGGCCACTCTGTAACCGCAACCATGCGGTACGTCTGATCTGTTCCAAGAACCTTCTGGTCGAATTGCGGTAGTCTGCCTGGGATAGCCAGGCTTTTGGTAGCGTAAACCGCGCGTTGGTACAATTCACTCGGGACCTGTTCCATTTGGAGTGTTAGGTCTTTGGTGTTCAAGTTGTACACGATGCCACCCATTACCTCCCACCAGGCATTTGGTATTCCCTCTTGTTTCCTTCTGATAGACCCCCAGAAATGAGACCATAGGCCGGTGTTGACTCTTACCATTGCGTACTCACTACCCTGCAATATTGCCTGGACGGCCTCTTTGGAACCAAGGACTTCTCTTATGAGATCCGCCAGTTCCTCTCCCATCGCTAATACTCCATTACCTCCTCATCACGTTACCTCTTGCCTGTCCGACTTGGCGCTCTTACGCCGTCGAGAGACTTCGGCTATCCAATTACCAGCTCGATGCGGTCTCCGTACCGGCGGAAGTCCGCCGGGTTGAAGGTCAGCAGCCTGCGCTCCCCGTGGGCCAGCATGGTGGCCACGATGTTGGCGTCGTGAATCTGCCGGCCACCACTCCAGGGCCAACGGCTCGAAGGCCCTGGGCTGCATCAGCACCGCCGCCGCGAAGCGTTCGGCCTGGCGGCACACGATCCGGTCGGGAGGGGAGCCGGAGTTCATGTCCCAGAGGGTCTCGTGGACCACCGAGTAGTCCTGCGTCCCGGCCCACATGTCCTCCCGGTAGTGGATGTCATAGCCGCCCCCCGGCGCGCTGTAGTGGATGCCCTTCACGTCCAGATGCCTGCCCGACACCTCTCCGAACCCGGTCCGTTTCAGCAGGGAGCGCAGCTCATCCATCGTGGGTCGGGCCGGCACGTTGAAGTAGCGCACGAAGCGGGCGGCGAGGGTCTCCGGGTCCAGGGCCTCGTGGGGGGATTCGTCCAGCAGCCTGCGGCAGAAGTCCTCTCTCGTCCTGTTCATTCCAGCAGCCTCTTGTTGGCGAATCGCTCGTACATCTCGACGATGAACCGCTTGGTCTTCAGGGTGATTGGGCCGTCGGGCCTAGTGCCCATGCGGAACACGGGGTCGGCCAGCACGTACTGGTAGGCCCGTTCTATCTCCATCGCCTCGTCGCTGTAGGGGTCGGGCTGTCCCACGCGCCCGGCCAGCTTCATCAGCTCCTGCTCATCCAGGTTGTAGAGGGCGGCCAGCTTGCGGAGCATGTTCGAGCCGGGCTTTCGGCCACCCCGCTCTATCTGGGAGAGGTAGGAGCTGGAGATGCCGGTGCGCCGGGTCACGTCCCGCAGGCTGAGGTCTCCCCGCAGCCGTCTGAGCAGCGGCCCGATCTCCTCGTTGCCCTCGATTGCCTCTCGGTCGTCCACCTCCCGGTAGTCGTCATGGTCGTCCATGATGTCTCTCCCTTGCTCTCCATAGGTGCGTACAGTTACGCGAACAGTGTTCCTGCTACGTTCCAGCTAACTAACAGCTACATAATTGTTACATCAGAGCGAGCAATTGTCAATGAAATCTTGTGAGAGGCTCCAATAACGCTCTCCTCCCATTGCCTCTGTTCGCCTGATATTGCTACACTTACGCACACAGAACTCATTTTCTAATACCCGGCTCAGTATACAACGCCGACGCCCGCGAGGGCCACACCCTCGCGGCGCACCCGGACCCCACGAGAGAGACGGAATCGCGTGAGTAAGAAGTCGAAACGGAAGCTGACGGACAGACAGGAGCGGCGGCGCATCGAGGGCCTGCGGATACTGGCCCGCATCATCGCCCGCCACTACCTGGCCAACCCACACCTGTACCGCAACGGCGCAGCCGGGGACGGCTCGCAGTCGGCTCGGAAGGAGGTCGAGGCGTGAAGCGCAGACAGCCCTCATCGCGGGTCAAGCTCAACCCCCACGCCGTGTGGGAGCTTCTGGACGAGGACGTAATCGTGATCTTCAAACCGAGGAGGAAGGACCATGACCACTAGAGAACGGAAGCGGACGTTGAACAACCGGCCCCCGCCCTTTCCCGAGGACTTCGGGGAGCGGTTGGAGGACCTGAAGGAGCTGTCGGGGCTGTCGTGGGGCGAGTTCGCCGAGCGTCTCAGCGTGACTCAGCGCGGCCTGTCGAAGTGGCGCAAGGGAGGACCGCCTTCGGGGGCCTACTTCTGGGCCATCATCGAGCTGGCCCGCGACATTCCCGGCGGCTTCGACCTGATCCTAGACGGCGAGACCGCCACGGAGGTCGAGGACTTTCCACCCCCGTCCTGGCCGGAGGACTTCACTGCGCGGCTGGGGCGGCTGGAGGACCTGTCGGGGATTACGCTTGAGGAGTTCGCCAGCGTGTTTGGTCTGCCGCAAGAGCGGGCAAAGGAGTGGCGCAGCGGCGGGATGCCCACCACGGACGCGGTGTGGGCGATGGCGCTGTGGGCCTCCCAGGTTCCTGGCGGCAGCGCCGTGCTACTGGCGCCCTACTCCCCGCCCTGGCTTGGTGGGGAGTAGGGCGATGGGACGCCAGCAGGAGCGAGTCTACCACGTCGAGCCGGAGGAGTTCCCCCAGGACTTCCCTGAGCGGCTCGAACGCTTCCGGCAACCTGCCGGGTTGACCTGGCGGGGGCTGGCCCGCCGCCTGAAGGTCAATGCCCGCGTGGTGCGCCGGTGGAGGGCCGGAGCCAAGCCCGGCTCCGGCCACCTGGTCAATCCGTTCGACTTGGCCGCCGGGATGGGCCTGCTGCACATCCTGCTGCCGTCGGTGGGCGAGTCGGAGCCCGCCGAACCGGAGGAGGCCGCCGTGGCCCAGGGCTGACTTCCGCGATACGGTGGTCGTATCTGCGGCGGACTCCATCAGCCCTCGAAATGGGGCGGCAAACCCAAGCGCATTACTTTCGGATTCCGAGGAGAGCACGCGGACAGCCAGTGTCTGCTCCTCAAGATAGCCGTGACAGCTGCGATATGTGCTCTATCCAATGTCTCGGACCAGTATACCCTCATTCCTTCGCTGACATTTTGTTGCAATAGGCTCTCATACTCGTCTATCTCCATGAAGCTATATCGCGTCGCGAGGCGTTTCAACCCGAGGTCTTCGACCATTCGAACCTACTGCTTTACTTGCTAGCTCAGGACTGTTTCCATTTTCTTTAGCTATGAAGTTCGGTTCCCTTAGTGGTTCTCGAAGCTATTGAACGGTGTATCTAATGCTAAATGCGCATAGGCTTCAAGAATAGTCTGTTCGATCGGGTCTTTGACATCGACGACGCGTACTTGCATTTTCCTAACTCGCTCTTTGGCAGCGTCGAAAAGCGGTCTGAACTCCTTGGTTCGTTGCAATTCCTTTCTAGACATGGACGCAGGGTCGGGGAAATCTTCCTTAGCGATGTTGAAGGCAAATGTCGCTGTCTCGGAGTCGCCGCTCGGCCGGCCATGCTCCAGCAGTCGGTCTGCGAGATTGTCTGAACGGCCTACATACATCGGTTGCTCTCGCTCGTATAGAACGTAGACCCCTTTGCTGGCAGGGAGCTTGCGGCGTAGCGCCCTCTGGTCAGCCATCGTGTACATACCTATAGCCTCGCAATCCTCAAGCTCCCCCATGTACCTGGGCATTTTGTCTATCACGTCTTGAAATGTGGACTCCCCTGTCACCCGCTTCTCCTCTCTAAGACTTGGCCTGCCTTCGTGGCTCAATGTCGCTAGTAGTTCAGCTATTTTGGATTGCTGGGTAAAGGGATTTCAGCTTGATGCGGGCATCATCGGTGGTGAAGCGCCAGTCCACCCGCGCCATGTCCCGGTTGCCCTGGTCCTGCCAGGCGTCAACCTCCCGGCACAGCGTCTCTTGGTCTGGAATCCGGCGGTCCAGGCACTGCCGGGCCAGCGCTCCGATTTCAATTTCAGCCATGTTCAGCCAACTCCCGTGCTTGGGGGTGTAGTGAATCTCCAGACGTTCCGCGATGCGCCGCGCTTCCACCGGCTCAAACGCTTCGTACAACGAGGCCGGATGATGGGTATTCAGAGCCTGCCCCGTACTCGATACGGGGTTGTCCATCACCAGCACGATCCGTTCTTTGTCCGGGTAGTCCTCGTCCACCAACTGCTTCACTTGGTGCGCCCAGTCCACTTTCGTCCGCCGGTCGGTCACTGCGGCCCGGCGCCACCCTTCCAACGGCGCAAACAGCATGAAAAGGTTGCTCACCCCGTTGCGCTCGTATTCATAATCATAGGCCGACGACGCCCCGGGCCGAGCCGGCCGCGGCGCCCGCATCTCCTTCACCCCCGGTCGTGGCCGGGGGCAGGCTCTGCTGCTTGCTGGTCTCGTCCAGGCAGACCAGAACTTCCTTGTCTGCATAGGAACGATGGTAGACTTCCAGTACGTCTTCCATCGCGCACACAAAGTCCCCATTGCCTTCCGGCGGGATGCACCAACACTCTTTCAGCCAAGGCTTGACTTCGTTTTTTCAGCGCCTTGCCCACCATCTCGGGGTGGATGCTGTCAACTATCTTGCACTCGACCAGCCGCTCCGACAACAATCGCAGTGTCCAACGGGTCCGGCCTTCCGGCGGTTCCCCGCAGGACAGCGCAATCAGATGGGCTTCCGCAGCGCCATCCAGTTTCTTTGGCCGGCGGCGTTGTTGCTCCTTACGCCCCAAGGCCGTTTCCAGACCCTCCTATACGCAACGGCGGCGCACCCTTTCCACTGTGACGCTGGCGACCTGGAGGGACCGGGCAATCTCTTCGTCCGTCATGCCTCCGTCTTTCCCCGCTTCATCGCTCAGCAACAGGATGCGCGCATGGGTCTGCTTGTACGCTGCTGCCCGTCCCTTGGAAACCAGGGCCTTCAGTTCCTGTCGTTCTTCCGTGGTCAGTTTGATACGGTATTTCTTAGCCGGCACGACGCTTCTCTTTGGATGCAATTCGCCAATGCCGACAGAATACACCGCTCGTGCCTCAATTCAAAGATGTTGAACCACTAGTCAGGGTCTTTTAGCTGTCATTCCGAGCGGAGTGAGGAATCTAAAACTCCTGTGGCTAGTTAACTCTGGTAACAGCAAGAATCTTAGATTCCTCCCGTTGGTCGGAATGACAGGGTGACAATTAAAAGGCCCTGAGTTCATTGAACGCCCATAGACAGGTGATGGTAGCTGTGGCACATTGCCCGACAATCACAGGCAAGCAAGCCGAGCACGGCAATCCTATTTGGGAGGCAGGAATATGAAGCTCATCGCCTTCACCATCCCCATAGCCGTCGTGGCCCTCGTGGCCGCCGTGGCCGCATTCGCAGCCTTGCCCGCCGAGACGACGCACGCGTGTGGCCAGCTGACCGTTTACCACACCGTTGCGGAATTCGTTGCGTATAACAACACCCATGGCACCGTCCATGACAACGGCGACGGCACTGTCACCATCAACAAGGGGAGCCCCGACCACGAGCAGACTTACACCCCTCAGCTGGGGCAGGGAGATTGCCCGTCCGGCGGCGACCGCCCCGCTGGACCCCTTCCGTCGCGCGGCAGCAGCATCGGTAGCTACACGACCATTGCGGACGTCCCCAGCCAGCGGCCCACCCGCCGGAGCAACGCGCGGAGTAACGTGCAGGTTACGTCCTTGGATACGGGGGACGAACGTACCTTCGCGTGGCGGGTGGCAGACCTATTCGACGGCGATTACGACACGTACACGGCGGAGTCCTCCGACACGGACGTGATGACGGTCCAGCAGCATCGCACCTGTGCGATTATAGGCGTGACCGGGTTTGTCCACGTCGACTGCTTAAGAGTCACAGTACTGGACATCGAGCCAGAGACGATGCCAGTAGCCGTCTGCGAGAGTGGGTTTCATAGCGGTGCACCGTCGTGCATCACCTACCCCGATGCCACGCACCGTCACGACGTTTACGCCACGCTCCCGCAAGAGCGGCATGAGGCGACGGTGACGGTCACGGCAACGAACAGCGACATAGGCAGGACCGCCACGGACACCATGACCGTCATGGTGTCCGTGGACCCGAACGAGTCCTAGCCTGCGGACCAGGTCAATGAGTGACCTCGAGCGCAATGGCGCACGGGTTCACTGTACACGTGTTGGAGCGCCGGCGGGAGATCTGGTCCGAGTGATCATCTCTGCCAGGGATGACGGCCCCCAAGCCACAATTCGAAGGCGGTCCTGTCTACCGAATACGTTGCTGGTCCGGGTGAGACTTGCCCGGAGGGGCTCGCGCGGGTGGCGCTGAATTTCGACATGCGGGCATCAAGCGAGCGGGCTACGCCATTCGTGGCCCGCTCAGGTGTCGCTGCAGCGGTAGCTCCAACCTCCCCGCGCGTCGAACGGCGCGACGCCACCCAACACGAAGTGTTCGCGGTAGGGCGACTGGGCGGCGCGGTACGGCAGGCGCTCGTTTCCGTAGCGGGTCAACAGGTAGTTGAACTCCTCTTGGCGCTCACGAGACCGATTGGGCAACGGTTATCGGACCGATGCCGCCACATTCGTTGGCGGGCTCATAGAACCGCTTCCAGGTAGGGGCGCATGACCCGAGAGACGCGACGAGCAGGAGCGCGGGGGCGCGTCTTCCGACCTCAAGAATGAGTCCACCATCAGCCAGATGCTGTTGGGTAGCGAGACCCGGGACCTTCCAGCGTGTGCTGGTAGTCCTGCGCCAGAGGCTCGTGAGGGGAGATCAGAGGCGCGAAGATGGCGGCGATGAGCAGCAGGGCCATACATCTCTGTGTTGAATGGGCTCCGAGCTAACCTGCGCATGAGCCTCAATTCTCAGCGCGATCTCTTCGGAACCTGTCAACTCGTAACACACACTGGTGGCAACTCGGTCTGCGCGTTCATCACCAAAAGGAGAATGCTCAAGTCGTGCGTGTATGTATAGGCTCTTCCCATTCTCTTGATGAGATACTTTATGCTGCTTTCCATAGTCGAATGAGCGGATAGCAGCCGACCCGCCTCCTGGGGGATGGTAAACTCGCGTGTCCGGCGCCTCCATTCTTCTTTGCTGTAAGGTGTCGTGCCGCCCGTCCCAAATGCCATATTTGATATGACCATAGACGCCACAGAACGAGCGGTGTCTTCGATGCGCGACAGTACTGAATGCTTGGTTGAGCTATGGTCCGGGACGGGGGCAGCACTGTGTGTATTTCAGTCTCGCCAATGTCGGCAAAGCTAGGCGCCGACTACTGGCCAACGCTGTCTGAGTTTATTCTACACCAGCCTAGTACCGTTTCAATTTAATTCTATTGGATAGACATGTTTGAGCTTACTGCGAGCGTCCTGGGTGGAGAACCGCCAGTCTATGATGGCGGCGGCCTCGTTGAGCTCGCGTTCGAGCGCCGCGACCTCCCGTCTCAGCAACGCTTCATCGCCGACCCGGCGGTCCAGACACGCTCTGCTGAAGACGCTCAACTCGATTTTAGCCATGTTCAACCAGCTTCCGTGAGTGGGTGTGGGGTGAAGCTCCAGGCGTTTGGCTATGCGACGCGCCTCGGACGGTGCAAACGCTTCGTAGAGCGAGCCGGGCTTGTGGGTGTTGAGATTGTCCAGGACCAGCCGGATCACTGTGGCGTCAGGATATGCCTCGTCCACCAGCCGCTTCATCTGTTCAGCGAAGTCCACGGCAGTGCGGCGCCCGGTCACTTCGACATGCCTCCACCCGCCCTTGGACTCGCAGATCATGAACAGGTTCCGGGTCCCGTTTCGCTTGTACTCAGTGTCATAGCGTTCCACCCGTCCAGGGGCGGCCTTGATGGGAGGCCGCCCCTCCCCGAGGAACTGCTTGGAGGTCTCTTCAAAACACACCACCGGACGCTCCCGGTCATACTCTTCGTGGTAAAGAGCCTGCCCCGTACTGGATACGGGGTGCGCTTCCTGCTTGCCGTCCAACTTGCGCTCCCGGCCCGGCCTTGGCCTGTCATTGATGGCGTCCTCAAGTCCTTCCTCCACGTACCGCTTCCTCACTCTGGCAATGGTAGCGGCGTTGACCAAAAGCACACCGGCTATCTCACGGTCCCGAAGTCCTTCATCTGCCTTGAGCAGCGCCAGAGCCCGCTTGACGGTGCGGACGGACGGCTTGCCCCGGTGGGAAACCTCATTGAGACGGGAGCGTTCGGATTCAGTCAACTTGACTTTATACTTGATGGCAGCCATGTCTGGATACTCCCCCACAGAAAGATCATACCCAAGTATGACTGCCTTCTCATATTCTTACAACTCTATCTGGAACTAGTACTAGACCAAGCGTGATCCTGTTTGCTCCAAGGTCCAGTAACATGACATCATTGGCGAACTAGGGCATGGGGGTGCGGCAGTTACCAGTGATTAGCCTGCTAGCCTAGGGAGATGGCGACGATATCTGTCCATATTCATTACTGCCCCAGCAGACCGGGGCTCCGTCAAGCGTGACCGCGCATGTGTGCTCCATCCCGCTGCTGATAGTGGCGAAGCGCTGATCTGGTGGAGGTGATGCCTGACCATGTTTGTCCCAACCCCAGCAGACTGGGGTCCAGTCGGACCGGAGGGCGCACGTTTGATCCAAGCCGCTGCTGATGTAGGCGAATGTCTCGCCTTCCGGTGGTGATGATTCGCCGAAGCGGTTGCTGCCCCAGCAGACAGGCACCCCGTCCTTACGAAGTGCGCAGGTGTGGCCCTGGCCGTTGCTGATGGAGGTGAACCTCTCGCCGAGCGGTGGCGATGCTTCGCCTTCGTCATTCCCTCCCCAGCAAACAGCGCGGCCGTTGGACTTCAGCCCGCTGGAAGCATAGGTGCCGCTGCTGACAGAAATGAACTTTTCACCGGACGGCGCCAGAATAGAAATCTCACCCCATGGGGGCCACGCGTGCAGTGCTCTATTGCCGCCCCAACAAACGGCCGTCCCGTCCGAATCCAACGCGCACACATGCTCTAACCCGCTGCCGATGGCCTTAAACCTATGGGGAGGTTGGTGCGTCTTCGACGCGCTGACCGAAAGTCCGAAGGTACCGGGCAGCAAGAGGTCATGGCTGACTGCTTCTACGACGTATTGGCCCGGAGGGACAATACCCTGTGCCAGTGCGCCCTAATAAACTCCTGATCAGTTGAAAAGTAAACCTGCATGTCTTGTTCTATAGCCAGTTCAGCGCTTCCATCACCATCACCCTTCGACAGATGAAGTGACGTGCTGTCGTTGGACGTAAACTCGATACGGACCATAGACCAGTCGGTCACCGAAAAGCCGTAGGATCGGCTGTACCCATCCATCCCGCTGTCGCTCCCGCGGCAGTGCTTGATCCACGTCCCCGAGAGTGCGACTGTGCCAGATACGGCCCCTAACGACTCGACGCCGCAGTTGCCAAAGTTGTCTGAACCTCCACGCACTGCATCGGGGAATTCGAAGGCATCGGGGTACTGCCCATCCTCGGCTTCGACCATGTACCTGCCGCACGTCTCATCTCCCAGCTCCCGATCCATGCTGTACTTCGATATTACATACGTCTCGCGGTCAAGAACGATGGCGACATCTAAACGCCCACGCTCCAGTGTGTCAGATTCTGATCGATGGGAAATAGATCCGAGGGTGTGTATTGCCTCGTGAATTATGGCGCTCAGCGTTTGTTTTTGCGCCCAGGGAGTCAACTCGTTATAGGTAGACCCCTCATTCCACAGATTGAAGACAGTGATTCTGCCATCCTTGACCTCGCCTAGTTCATTGGGATTACTATTGGCGCAGCCCAGAACTCGGTCAACATACGAAACAAAGCAAGAAATGTTGAGACTCTTCGCTTCCGCGACTGTATGTCCGATGTAGGCGACGAAATCGGATTCGGGTTTAGTGGGGGCCCACTCGAACTCAAGGCCGAGCACGGGCGACAAGTAATTGAGCACATCCTTGAAAACTGCGATAAAGCTCTCAGGCCCATCGGCCCACACTTTCACTGGCAAGGTCTGATCCCATTTCCTGGCCGTTTCCGAGAACCAGCCCGCGCCAGCCGACCCCCTCCTCCGACGACCACGCTGTACCTACGTGCGACGTATCGCTGAAGCATGCCCATACGTCTCGATCAACACCCAAGATACGTTCAGGCACGTTGATCGCCACGGTTCCAGGCCCGTCCCCGCCGTAGTCGAGCTCGAACGACACTTCGCCCATTGGGACACGCAGTGTGAGTGACTTAGCCGTCGGGCCGTATCCGTTGGAAAGCGAGATTCTCGTCTCTGGACCGCAACCGTTTATGACGTTGCCGCCTTGCAGGCATTTAACGGCTACAGGATGGGCATCCTCGACTCCGCGGTCGCCCTCGTTGCGCAGGGACATGGCGATCTCGACATTGGCGGTTCTATCGGACCAGTAACCGGCCACCGTCGCGTCAGCATCCAGCACAAGCATCACCTTCGGTACAGGCGTTGGTGCGGCCGTGGGTTCCGGTGTCGGCGTGGCTGTGGGGGCTGGTTCAGGCGTAGGCGTCGGACTTGGTGTCGGCGTGGCCGTCCTTTAGAAAGTGGCTGTCGGTGTATGAGCCGGTATGAGTGCCGCCGTAGGCGTACCGATCGGCGTCGGTGGGTGGGTTGGTGCCAACGTGGGCGTATTGGTGGGCGTGGGAGTATCAGTTGCCGTACGCTCTATAGGCGGGACAGTGGGGTCCTCAGTAGCTCTAGGCTCAGAGTTGTCGCACCCAACAGCGGTCACCATAAGGAGAACCAACAATCCTCCAATTATGCCGAGGGTCGAAGCTCCCATTCGCTGTCTCAGTGCAAACCTCCTCCCGATCCCACACCTTTAGCGACTAGCGACGAGCTAACGGTTCTCTCGTGGATGGACGGGTCGAGACTGGCCGTCACCCTGACTTACCCCCGATCATTGTACCACCCTTTATGTTGATCACCTGCTCTGCTGTATGCTTCCTCTTGGACCAGTTATTGGGGGACAGGTCACGGGTTGGCTCGACCGGCCCCACCTTTGTCTTTACAAAGAGACCTTCCAGCGGAACATTCGCAGTACAGCACACCTTGGCCCACTTTTCTCGACTGAAGTGTACCGTATTACGAACCGTGTGGCAGGGGCGATAGCTCTGGGCCCTCGCCCTTGAAGAGGTTATCATCCAGCCTGAGCAACGGCCAAAAATCGTCGCCTCTCCAGAAATCACAATGTTCCTCCTTGCGAAAGTTTTTGCTATACTCTTTCCAACCCTATCAACCCACACAAAATCAAAAACTTTCACACTGCGGGTCAGGCTGGGGCTGTTGCGCGTTGGCTTCGCGGCCTGTCCCAAAGAGAGTTCGGTGTAATCTCAGGCCCACCAAGGAGGCTTCCTGTTGCTGATCTCTATGGTAGCAAGCGGGGCGCGCACGGGGAGTCGTTGGGTCGTGCAACTTGGGGTGCTGTGTCTGCTGTCTGTTGCGTTGTTATCGGCGTGTGACGATAAGTCCCGAAGTACTGGTACGCCCCCAGCGAGTCCAAGTCTGGAGCCAACTGGCGCACCGCCCACCACCCCGAAACCAAGGCAGTCGCCGACCCTTACATTGATGCTGTCTCCAATGCCGCGACCAGCCTCTCCGGTGCCAACCCCCACCAGGACGCCAACGCCGACAGCCATTCCACTACCAACTCCTACCAGCACGCCAACGCCGACAGCCTCTCCGGTGCCAACCCCTACTAGCACGCCAACGCCGGAACCTACGCCAAGCCTCCGAGAGGTAGCTGCCTCACACCTAGCCAAAATCATTCCATGGTTCGAGAATCCACCGGGAGATGCTTACGCCACCGCCGCCGAACTGCTCATAGACCTCCTACTTTACGATCCCGACGTTGGCAACTCGGCTGCCGTACTCCCGTGGATTGTGGATGGAGTGGACCTATGGGGAGTGGACCTACTCCGCAGTTTACGGAACATCGCAGGCATTGACCCCGAGTTGAGCAGGAAGGTAATGACATTTCCTTGGGCAGTGGATGACGTGACCCGTGATGAGCGGAACGCTCTTCACGCTCTGGACAGGGTCGCATCCAAGGACATTGAGTTGGCGAAGTTGGCAGCGAGCCTTCCCTGGTTCACCGACGACGTGACTCTTGATGAGCGAGAGACTCTCGACGCTCTGGAAAGGATGGCATCCAGGGACATCGAACTGGCGAGGTTGGCAGCGAGCCTTCCCTGGTTCGCCGACGACGTGACCGGTGATAAGCGGAACGCCCTCCGCGCTCTGGAAAGGATGGCATCCAAG
Source organism: Dehalococcoidia bacterium (assembly GCA_965219725.1). Lineage (GTDB taxonomy): Bacteria > Chloroflexota > Dehalococcoidia > Lucifugimonadales > JAGWBF01 > CBDCOF01. The sequence continues at coordinate 1,156,652 of CBDCOF010000001.1, forward strand.
GACATTGAGCTGGCGAAGCTGGCAGCGAGCCTTCCCTGGTTCACCGACGACGTGACTCTTGATGAGCAGAACGCCCTCCACGCTAAGGACTGTATCACGTCCAAGGACATTGAGTTGGGGAAGACGATAACAATGCTACCCTGGTTCGGTGACGACGGGCCCATTGATGAGTGGAACGGTCTCCACGCTCTGGACTGTATCGTATCCAAGGACATTGAGTTGGCAAAGTTGGCAGCGAGCCTTCTCTGGTTCGGCTACGGATTGACCTACTACGAGTATCATATCCTCAGCCATCTGGGCGGCATCGCAACCAAGGACACCGAGTTGGCAAGGCTGATTGCCAGTTTCCCTTGGTTTGCCGACGGCTCCTTCGACGGGGAGGACGCCTTAGTTGCGCTTCGGGATCTGGGTCGCATCGCATTCACGGACATCGAACTCGCTAGGAAGATGGCAGGGATCTGGTTAGCAGACGGCGTCTCCAGATACGAGGCGAACTCGCTCGGATATCTGGATGATCTCGCGTCAAGAGACATCGAGCTTGCAAGACGGATAGCAGTTCTCTCACGGTTTGCAGACGATGTCACCGAAGATGAGTCGGCGGCTCTCCGGTTCCTGAATACTCTGGCTGCCTCCGACATTGAGCTCGCTAGAGAGATAAGTGAGTTCTCGTGGTTCGCAGACAGGGGAACCTTCATCACCCCCACTCTGGCCTCCCTGACTCGTCTCGCAAGCCTTGAGACGGATGCCCTCATCAAGCTGACCGGTCAGCCCTGGTTCGCCGACGGTCTGGACGAGGAAGAGGCCGCCTTGGTGGTAACTCTAGGTTGGGTGGCCCCAATAAGTCCTAGCCTGTATGCAGACCTGCTCCAAACCCACTACACACAGTACAGAGCCGTTTCCCTGCCTATGGCGGGCGACGTGAACATCTGGGTCTTTCAGAACACTCCCTTCCCGCCGGATGAGGACCTGTTGACGGTTATCGAAGATACGGCACGCATCAGTGAGGGCTTCCTGGGCGTGCCGTTCCCTATGACCGACATCATCCTGCTTGTCGTGGACGATGTAGATAGACGTTACGGCTTCAATTATGCAAAGCACCTTTCCAGTTTCATGGTGGTGACCCGGGGCCCTAGTGGCCTGCGGGAACGGAGCGTTCGTCATGAGACGGCCCACTATTACTTTGGCCTTGGTCCGCAGTGGCTTTCGGAAGGAGGGGCCAATTTCATCGTCGCCTACGTCAAGGACCGGACTGGCGTCCAGCCGATAGCAGACCGTATGGCTGAGATGTCGCAGAAAGTCCAAAGCCAGTGCTTCGATCTACACGAAATAGAGAATATACGGCATTTCACGTACCTCTGGGGGCGTGAGCGTCATATCTGCCCCTACGTCCTGGGCGAAAACCTCCTGCTCAACGTACTCGACATAATAGGTGAAGATGCCATGGTGTCGGCCTTGGGAGAACTATACTCACTGATGTTGGCGCGCGAGCTATCCCATGGTAGCGAGGGCGAAAAGGAAGATCTGGTCTTCGACACGTTTGTGAAGCATATTCCTGCGGAGCGGATGGAGGAATTCCGCGACCTGTACCGTAGGCTGCACGGCGGCCCCTACGAAGAGCCCGGCGTAGATTTCTCGGACGACCATGGAGACGAAGCGGCGGCGGCCACTGAGGTTGTGGTGGGAGAGGCCGCCGAGGGCACACTGGAATACCATTTCGACTTCGACTACTTCAAGTTCCGCGCGGAAGAGAGCCAGCAGTACCTTATAAGCGTCAACCACGAAACGCTGCCTTTTTCCAGCATATTGCTCTACGGTCCTGACGGGCAAACAAGAGAGAGGTACTTGGATAGAACCCGAGTGTCTTCTGGTCCCCAGATGCGATGGATAGCGCCAGCCTCCGGCGACTACTACTTTGCCGTGCAGAATTTCGGTGGAAAATCTGGCCCCTACACCACTACGATTACTTCTGTTGCAACGGCCTCGGATGATCACGGCGATACGCCGGCCACAGCAACCAACATATCGGTCAAAGACGTTGTGAGGGGTAGTATAGACTACCCTCACGACATAGATATCTTCCGGTTTGAGGTGGTGGAGGGCCGACGGTATTGGGCGAATCTCGAGTTTGGGACACTGAAGGGTGGCGGCCTGATACTATACAAACCTCTGTACATAAGCTCCGGCAAACCTTCGCATTCCATTTCATGGCCAGCGTTGAATCCCGGATACCACTACTACATCGTGATCGGCCTCAACGGGGCCGTGGGTAGCTACACCCTGCAAACCGACGGAGAAGTCGTATCAAGTGAATAGCAGGACTTAAGTATGCCTTTCGTCTCAGCATCGACGGCGGTAGAGTGTACAGTGCCCTTAAGCCCACCACATCCGGTAGATGGATAACAGGTGCCAGCCATGAAGCAGAGGCTCATCAAGCCTCCCGGACGCAACTGTTTGGGGGCGATGTTTCTTGCTTTTGACCTATTGCGGACCTTGTGCCTCTATGGCGCTTGAGCCGGGACCGGCAGGCCGGGTATCTGAAGCCGGATGCGGGCCACCGTATCCGGGGTGGTAATGAACAGGGTCCTCCAGTCCTCGCCCCCCCACGCTATGTTGGTGGTATGCTCCACCTCGGTCAGGACCGTGCCCAGGTGCTTGCCGGCGGCGTCCATAATCCAGACCCCGCCGGGCCCGGTGCAATATACGTTCCCCTCCACGTCAACCTTCATGCCGTCGGGTATTCCGGGCCGTTCTCCTCTCAGTTCGCAGAAGACTCGTCGGTTGGCCAGCATCCCGTTGGGCCGTACATCAAAGGCATCAATGCGGCCGACGCTGCGGAACATGTCGTTGTTCACGAACACCCCTTGGGAATCGTTGATATAGAGGATGCTCTCATCCGGCGAAAAGGTGAGGCCGTTGGGGAGGACATAGTCCCGCACCAGCAGGTTGATTGCGCTGAGGTCCGGCGAGACCCGGTAGACTCCGGAAAAGTCCAGGTCGGTGTCGGGGGACGGTCCGCCGGGATCGGTGAAGTAGATGCTGCCATCGGACTTCACCACCACATCGTTGGGCCGGTTCAGTGGCCTGCCGTGATAGCTGCCGGCAATCACGGTGACGCTGCCGTCGTGTTCGACTCGCGTCACCCGCCGTGCGCCGCCCTCGCACATCACCAACCTTCCCTGGGGGTCCCGGGTCAGTCCGTTGGCATTATTGGTCGGCTCCCGGACTAGGGTCATGCCCTCGCCGGCAGACCACTTCCACCTGCGGTTGCCTCGGACCTCGCTGAACAGCAGGCTCTGTTCCTCGCTCCACCACAAAGGCCCCTCCCCGCCGACGTAGCCGGTGCCCAGCACCTCGACATCCTGGTCCAAAGACACGATGCGTTCCAACTCCGATGAGACCTGCTCGACTGGCATGACCACCTCCTTGCAAATCCGAATGTATTGTCCACGTTGTTCGGGGTCCGATTGTAAGCGTTCCACCTCCGCTTTCACCGGAGATAGGGGCCCTCAGCTTTTCCCGGTGCAGTCCACTTTTCAGGGAGTGTAGGTGCGGTAGTAGGGACAGCCGGAGTATGTAGCCCGCAACGCCCTGCCCGACGCCACCGCGTCGAAACGGATGGTCTCTGGTGAGCGAGGGTCCTCTCCGATGCGAAACAAGCTGTCCCCGAGGGGGACCAATGGCTCGTGGCTGCCTGCCGGGTAGACCAAAAGCAACGAGCCTTTTCGGAGCACGATACGGAAGTTAGTCAGCCCGAAATTGTAAGTCCGGTAGTGCCCGGGAAAGGTCTCCCACTCTGCCGGGTGGTCAAAGCTCCCAGGCCCTGAATAGCCTTCCCCAACGTACCAGTTGGGACCGTGGAAGACCTCCACGACCCGGTCTCCATTGCGCCCGAACTCCAAGAGGTAGTGCTCCAAGTCGGGATGGGGCAGGTAAAAGCTGTCCTCGCCGCGCCGCTGCAAAACAACATCCAAGCCCCGCCACCAAAGGGACAGCCGTTCGCCCTGAGCGGTGATGGCCAGGCGGTCTTCTCCTGCACTGTAGGTGCCGGCGTAGTTGGCCGCATTGCTTATGGACTCCGGGTCGGCAACGGCAGGAGGCGGAGGCATTTCCCGCTGGCGGAGTCCGGCCCGCAGCAGCCTGAGCATGTGCATCGCGATTTCCATGGCGCCGTAGGACTGCACGTAGCCGTTGACCAAGACCACCACCCCGATGCCGTCGTCCAGGTCCGCGATCATGGCCGCCACGAATCCAGTGGTGCTGCCGCCGTGCCCCAGGTAAGCGTGGCCTTCGACATCAGCCATCGTGAGTCCGTAGCCATAGTGGGCGCCTCCCCACTGTTGGGTGGCTATTGCCCGGTGGGTCATCAGGCGGAAACTGTCCTCGGACATGAGCCTGCCCGCCGGCCCAGCTCCTCCGTTCATAAGCATCCTCAAGTAGATGCTCATGTCCTCGGCGGTAGACGCCTGGCAGCCGTCCCCTACCCCGTATTCGGTCCAGAGCGCCGGCACCAGACCATGGCCTACGTGCTCCGGCCGGTCGTCGTAAAAGCTCCGGTAACCCACCGCCTCCCGCTTCCGAGTCTCGTACCCGATGACAGGGTGGGAATCGTACATGCCCAGCGGATCGAGCACCCGCGTCTGGATGGACTCCCTATACGAACGGCCATCCAGTTCCTCCAGCAGGAAACCCAGGGTCTTGTAACCCACATTCGAGTATCGAAAATACTCCCCAGGAGGTGACCCCGTCCGGCTTTCCCGCAGGGCCCATGCTTCGTACAGACCGTGAGGTCCAATATCTGTGCCGGATGGCAGGCCGGAAGTGTGGGTCATCAGGTGGTGGGTGCTGATGGGACCGTAGTCGGACTGCACCTCGAACCACGGCAGGTGGCTTGACACCGGCGCGTGCAGGTCGAGGCGGTCCTCATCGCGAAGCTGCATGAGGGCGACATTGGTAAAGGATTTTCCGATGGAGCCAATCTCGAACATTGTGCCGGGCTGGACCGGCTTGGCAGCGTCCAGGTCGGCGTACCCGAAAGTGGCCGACCTGAGCAACTTCTCCCGGTCGGTGACCGCAAGCGCCAGGCCAGGTATATTGACCTCCCGCATCCGGTGTTCAGCGTAGAGATTGATTGACTCGAAGGCTTTCTCAAGACTCGTCATAATTCACCCATTAATCGGCTTGCCTTGCCTGGTGGGATGTGGTCATTCAAGAAGGGAAACGCACCTGGCCGGGTCCGACTCCGACAACAACTGGGGCATGTGCCCAGTGTGGACGTAATCGGCAATCAACTTTCCCGCCATAGGCCCCCGCCCGAACCCGGATGAGGCCAGACCGCTGACGATATAGAGGTTGTCGAGTTGCGGAATCCGGCCGATGACCGGCCTGCCGTCCAGGGGAAAAGGCATCAGGCCCGCCCAGGTGCGGGTAATGGAAAGCCGGCCCAACATTGGAAGAATCTCGGTTACGTGCCCGAAGTTCACTTCTATGCCTGCTGCGTCGACCGTCTTGTCGTAGCCAACCATCTGCCGGTCGCCGCCGAATATGATCTCCCCGTCCCTTGTCTGCCGCCCGTACAGGTGCCTTGTGACCCGGCGAGCGCCGTTGTGGGTCAGTTCAGATGGTGTGTCGGCGTCGTTGCCCGGGCTGGCCCTCCAGTACAGGGGGGATTCAGCCGCCGACAGTGAATGAAACACTCTTGGGGGCAGCGGCTCCGTCGCCCACATCTGGCCGCGTACCGGTACGATAGGTATGCGCAGTCCCAGCAGCTTCCCCAAGGGCCCACACCAGGCGCCTGCCGCCAGGACCAGTTGCTCTGCGGTGTGCTCCTCCCCGGAGCAGGTGACACGGAAAGTTCCGTTGGCCTGGCGTGTGATTCCCGTCACCTCCCGGCCGGTCAGGACCTGGGCGCCCCGATGTCCGGCTGCGGTGGCGAAGGCGCGGGTGGCCTTCCCTGGGTCGGCCTGGGCACGGAGGGGGAAGTACACAGCGCCCGACAGTTCCAAGCTCAGGTCCGGCTCTATGCTGCGGGCCTCTTCCACGGTGAGCAGTTCCACGGTATAACCTCGGGACTTCAGAGAAAGCACGTTGTCCCGGGCGTAATCGTACTGTTCCGCTGTCTGGATGGCCTGGATAGCGCCGGAGGCGCGAAACTCGATGTCGTAGCCGCGTTCGAGTTGCAGGCTTTTGAAAATCTGGAGGCTGCCCATGGTCAGGTAAGACTCCAGGTTGGGAACATGCCCCCAGCCCAAGGCCCCGATGCCGCCGGCGTTGACCCCTGACGCTTCGGACGCAATTTCGTCCCGCTCAAGCAAGGTAACGCTGCGCCCGAGTTCGGCAAGATGGCAGGCAGCGGATACGCCAGCTATGCCTCCCCCGATGACAACGACTTCCGAACCCGCCATGTCCACTCCCTTCTGCGCTCCCGTCACTATATTCCGAGGGAGAGGCAGCCGTCAACGACAGCGCGGTCTTGCATACGGACCGAAATGCCGTGGCAGCCTTTCCGCCGATGGCTGGCCGAATGCCGCACTTCTGCGTCGACAGGTCCCATGCTCCATGGAATTATATAACATTAGCTAGTGGCTCGGCAGCAACCAGCCGCCTAATCAATTTAAGAATGCTGTCAGTCGCCTTCTTGTTTTTGATGGTTATTTCAGGGTCCGCCCATTCCTGCTACTCTAGTGGGTAGATAGTGTTAATGGGGGTAGCAGTGATGACCAGGGAAAAGTACGGAAGCTGGATGACCGGGGGCGAAGCCCACTTCATCGCCTCGGCCTGCAGCCCCGCACCGGAAGGAAATGAGCGTTGGATCCTGCGCCTTTTGTCCAGCAAGGTGGTGGAGTTGGGGTTGGCATCCCCCCCCCTGTCCCATGAGACGGTGCGCCTGGACCTGGGAAAAACGCCTTCAAGTCGTGGAAGAAGCAGGAATGGTGCATTCCCGATGTAAGCGCCGACTTCGTGGCCCATATGGAGGATATCTTGGACTTGTACGCCGAACCCTATGACTCCCAAAGGCCAGTGGTCTGCTTTGACAAGACCTCCACCCCAGTTTCTGGCCGACACCCGGCCCCCGCTGCTCGCCCAGCAGGGAAGACCGGGGCGTCAGGACTACGAGCGCTGGCGGGAGGGGACCCGCAATCTGTTCCTAGCCTGGAAGCCGTTGGCCAACTGGAGGCATGTGGAGGTCACCCAACGGTGCACCATGCAGAACTTCGTCCAGCAGATGCGCTGGCTGGTGGATGAAGCCTACCCAGAAGCCCAGTGGTGCGGCTGGTCCTAGACAATCTGAACCCTCATGACACGGCGTCGTTGTAGGAGACTTTCCCGGCAGCTGAGGCCCGCCTGACGTAGCTGGGGTGCTGCGGTGCTTCCCTATCTCACCTGCCTATAGGAACGGCACCTACTTGATTCAACCCATCATCGCCGAAGACCTTGGGGCGCAGATTCTGGAGGCCGCTTCTCGAAGCGAAAGCTCCGCCTCCGACCCAGCCGGTCTGGAAACGATTTCCTTCGAGGCTCTGCTTCGCCTGTTCGCCTCCTAGATGAGAGTCCGAAGCCTATTTGTCCACACCCCCCCATCCACTGACCTCATATTGATTGCCCGGCCTAGGCGGCCCGATGATGACCGGCGTGACACTGACCATCGACGAGGTTGACGGCCTGATGGCTGCCCTGTTGACATTCGAGGCCTCGACGACCGGCACCACCAAGTTAAGCATCTGGCTCGACAACAATGCGGACACTCTTGGTCGCCAGCACGCGCCCGAGCCTCTGCGCAACCACAGCTAGCCGAGGGACGATTCGGTGTCTCCCTTTGGGAATAGTCTATAGGGAGGCTTCCAATTCAACCGCCCACAAGTACCTGAGTTTTATGTGTCTATTGTGTACTGCGAATGTTGCGTTTCTCTGTACTGTCGCGCCATAATAATTGAGCCGAGGACTTTTAGTAGGTCACAGGCCCATCCACATCTCAAACACGGTACTGCTCACAATACGCTTAGCCCCAGCGAGCCATTGATCATATGGAGGCGGAGGGCGTCTTTACTTGACGTTGGGGAGGCACGGCGCAATCGCGCGTATTGCAGAGGAGCCTCCTCCAGGTGTTGGAAGAACAACCCCGCCTCGCTAGTTAGGAGCTTTGTGGGCATTAGGTAATATTGCGGTCATTTACACTGTCCTGTCATGTTAGCTGGGTCGTGGACCCTGGGAACCTACAGGGCCACCACCAACTCAAAAGTTCGCAGTACAGTACGCTTAGGCCCACCAACGCTTACTGTAGATACCGCCATCTTCGAGATGTCGCTCGGCAGCCTGTCGGCGCACCAAGGACTCGCGATTCCTGTAGTGTGACGTGTAGGGACGGAGGAACGTAGGGAGCGTCTCGCCATTGGGGCTTCACTCTCTCTGCGTCTCGCCCTTTGGCATCCGGTAGCCGACGCGAGGCTGGGTGAAGATGTAGGTGGGATTGTCGGCGTCGTCCCCCAGCTTGCGGCGGAGGCTGCTAACGATGGTCCTCATGGCGCGCACATCGCTGTCGGTCTTCTCCCCCCACACCCGTTGCAGCAGATGCTCGTAGGTCAACACCCGTCCTCCGTTCGCCGATAGCTCGGCGAGCAGCCGGTACTCGATGGCCATCAGCTGGAGCGGGCGACCTGCCAGCGCCGCCCGGCGTTCGCCGTAGTTGACCACAAGGCCGCCCAGCACATACGGCTCTGACGACTCGGACGCCGCCCGCTTCCGCAGGGCCGCCCTGATCCTCGCCGCAAGCTCAGTTGGCGAGAAGGGCTTGGCGACGTAATCCACGGCTCCCATGTCCAAGGCCCTGGCAACAAGCTGGTCCTGTCCATAGGCGGACAGGAAAATCACCGGCACGTCCGCCGTCTCCAGGATGTCCTTCATCAACTCGATCCCATCGGCGCCCGGCAGCATCATGTCGAGCAGGACAAGATCGGGCTTCCCGTCTGCCACGAGGCGGAGCGCCTCTCCTGGGTCCCCAGTCACCAGCGGCGCGTAGCCCGCCCTGTTGAGTGCGTCGCTGACGTACCTGAGCGCCTGGGGGTCGTCGTCCACCGCGAGGACGCGCACCGGTTGACCCACCTCCCCCACCGCTCGCTGTGAGGAGCGGACCGAGCGCGGGGTGGGGACGCTCGCCGTGCCGCTACCGGACTCCTCGACGGACGGAAGCGTGAAGGTGAACCGCGCTCCCATGCCCGGACCCTCGCTCTCCGCCCAGATGCGGCCACCGTGCGCCTCCACTATCCCCTTGCAGATGGCGAGGCCCAGGCCAGACCCGAGAACACCGCTTCCCAGGTCGTCGCCGTCGATACGGGTGAACTTCCGAAACAGGAAGGGCAGCTGCTCGGAGGGTATGCCCCTGCCCTCGTCGGCCACCGAGACCGCAACGTAAACGCCCTCCCGCACGGCGGTCACCGTGATGACGGACGACTCCGAGGAGTGCCGGGCGGCGTTGGACAGGAGGTTGCCCAGGACCTGCACGACGCGCAGCCGGTCCGCCATGACCAGGGGCAGGTCGGGTCCGATCTCGATGGCGAGGTTGTTCCTTCCCCCGGCACTGATGAAGGCGCTCCTTGCCCGGTCCACCAGCGCCGCCACCTCCGCAGGTTCGGGGGCGACCGGCAGCGTGCCCGTCTCGATGCGGGCCACGTCCAGCAGGTCGGCCACCAGGTCGTGCATGTGGTCGGCCTGCTCCTCGATGATGCGGAAGAACTGGCGCACCACTGCGGGGTCCATGTCGGTGGACGAACCCAGCACCGTTGCCGCCGAACCCTTGATGGAGGTCAGCGGCCCCCGCAGCTCGTGGCTCACCATCCCCAGGAACTCGGCGCGCAGCCGCTCAAGCTCCTCCAGCGCCGTCATGTCCTGTAGGGTGACCACCACCGACTCCAGCTCGCCCTCCGCCGAGAGGATGGGCGTGGCGTTGATGATGGTGGTGACGCTCCGCCCGTCGGGGACCTGCATCACGATCTCCTCGGCCCGCACCGTCTCGCCCGTGCTCAGCGCCTGCGCTATCGGGAACTCTTGCAGTGAAATCTCCCGCCCGTCGGCTCGCCGGTAGGTCAGCGTCTGAAGCAGCTCCTCCGCCGTCTGGTCCGGGTTGCGCAGGCCGTCGACGATCCTCCTCCCTTCCCGGTTGAGCGACGACGGGGCTCCGGTCTTCGCATCGAAGACCACCACGCCCACGGGACAGGTGTTGACGAGGGTTTCCAGGTCGGCCCTGGCCCGCTGCTCTTCCCTGTGCCTGCGGGCGTTGGTAATGGCCATCGCAGCCTGGGACGCGAACATCAGCAGCGTGTCCTCGTCCTCCTGGGTGAACTCAAGGCCGCCCTCCTTGTCCGATAGATAGAGGTTGCCGACGTGTCGCCCCCTGTGACGGATGGGCGCGCCCAGGAAGCCTTGCACCGGCCCCAGGGGAGGGCCGATCTCCGGTAGACCCAGCGCCGTCGTGTAGGCGGAGAAGTCGGAGACCCTGAGCGGTTCGGGAAGGCTGCTCAGGTGGGCGAAGAACTCCGGTCCCCCCGGCAGATCGACGAACCGCTGGCGCTCTTCGGCGGTCATGCCGGAGGTGATGAACGACATCAACTCCCCCGCCTCGTCGAGGGCGGTAAGGCCGCTGATCCTCGCGCCGGTGAGGGAGCGAGCTGCGTCGACCACCTCTTGCAGGACGGTGTCGAGGTCGAGGTCCTCGGTGATGCGGACGCCCGCCTCACTCAGCCCGGAGAGGCGGTTCCGCAGGGTCTCTATCTCCCGTTTCAGGCCGTCTGCTGGCTCCAATGCGCCACCTCGCTTGTGCTGAGGAAGACCCCATACTCCGACCCTCATTGACCGGCTGGAATTGGGACAACTGGGGCAATTCTAGCATTTTGGGCCAAAGTTGATAAGACCTTACGGAAAACACGTCGAAAGTTGATAGCGAGTTGATACGCGTACGGTATAGTGAGGAGTGACTTTGCCCGATTGAAGGAGATATTCACTTGGCGTTCGACAGGACAATACCTGAACTGGAGACGGCGTGCACATCGGCGGCGGAAGCCGCCGCGACAGCCGCGCTTGAGGCCGTCTTCGCCCGCTGCGTATTCGCACAAATGTTCACCCCCCCCCCCCCCCCCCGATTTTCGTCGCCAGCCGGTAGCCGGGCCTCTCTCTTTCGCTTCAATCTTCCTCGTCTCCGCCGCGTCGCCGCACGCCCGGAGCACACGCCGCTTTCGGACGGCGCACCCAACGCCACTGGAGAGCGGGCAAGCCTCTTGCCGACCGACTTCGCCCGTCCGCCGTCTCTCATATCAACCGTCGCTGCCCGCGACCCTCCACTAGGCGCGCGCCCGTGGGTGCCACACCTCGTACATCGACGCAGGCTCACGCCAGCCACCCCGTTGGACGGAGGCCCGGCGACGGCCACACACAACACACACAAGGAGGAGAAACCATGACTCTCGCCGCTAGACCCCGACTCGCCATCCTGTTCGTCGCCCTGGCCGCCCTGTTCCTGTCCCTCACCGGCGCACCGGTCCAGGCCCAGGACGGCTCCGTACCGGATCAGCCCACGGGACTGTCCACCGAGGCGTCCCACGACCGCGTTAACCTGACCTGGGACGACCCCAACGACGCCAGCATCACCCACTACCAGGTGCTGCGGCGAGACCGCGACATCCACGACACCGGCGAGTTCGTCACCATCGACTCCGACACCGGCTCGGCGACGACGAGCTACACCGACGACACCGTGGAGCCGGAGAAGCGCTACGTGTACCGGGTCGTGGCGGTGAACGACAACGGCGATAGTCAATGGTCCAGTTTCGCCCGGGCCAACACCCCGGCGGCTCCCCCGCAGGAGCCGGACCCGACTCCGACGCCTACCCCAACCCCGACACCTACACCGGAACAGACCCCAACGCCGACGCCTGAGACGGACGGCGACGGGGAGGGCGGAACGGACGAGGGCGCGCCTGATGGCGCGGTGTGCAGCGCCACCGGTCCCTGCACGACGCTCGACGAGACTGACGGCGTGACCCACGTGGAGACGCTGGAGCTGACGAACGTGACGCATGACTCCGTGACGCTGGAGTGGACGGCGCCCGAGGGCGACCCTCCGCTGGGCTACGTGATCCTGCGGACCGAGGACGGGGCTGCGCCCACGCTGTCGTCGATCATCGTGGGCAACACCGAGTCGCAGGAGACGAGCCATGCCGACAGCGGGCTGGCGCCGGAGACGCTCTACACGTACTGGGTTTTGGCGCTGCGCTGGACGGGCGTGTCGGCATTCAAAGATGCAGCGAGCGCGTCGACCACCACCCCACCCGCACCTATAGTGATCGTGCGCGAGGTCCTGCTCGTGCGCGAGGAGGGGACGGCGTACGATGAGCCGGGCAGCCCGCTGAAGGTCGCCCTGGCACACGGCAACGGGACAGGAGACTCCATCGTCCTCACCTGGTCGCCGCCGCGCGAGAGGGACTCTGACGGGCAGCTCACCGGGCCTGAGGTGGACGTCGATGGATACCTCATCAACGTCACAACGCGTCTGGCGAACGGCCTACCGTCGTCGTCGTCGCGGCAGGTGGCCGACCTGGGGTCCACGGTGCGCACCTGGACGCACGAGCACGTCGAGCGGGGGATATGGCGCCGCTACTCGATTCGGGGCGACAAGAACGGCGACGAAGGCCCGGCGGCCTACACGGATTGGGTGCGGATTCCCCAGGACGGCGAGCCGGGCTCGCCGAGCAACCTGCGGCTGAGCCAGCAGGCTGACCCGACCGAGGTGCGGCTGAACTGGACGGCCGGCTCGGACGCGACCGGCTACAAGATCTACCGTTCGATTAGCTGGCACTGGAATGATGTCACCCTCGAGTATGAGTTTCACTACGGCGTGGAGCTACAGGCCGGCAACGTCACGACATACACCGACGGCGACGCGGTGAGCCTGTACTTAGGCACCACACACGACAACGACAACAACCCCGACACCGTACCGCGCATCGCGGGCGTCCTGCCCGGCTTCACCTACACCTACGTGGTGGAGGCGGTCAACGCGAGTGGAACAAGCGAGCGCACGGCGCAGGCAACCATCCTGATACCGACGCCGGGCAAGCCCAACGCGGTGCGCAACTTCGAACACGGCACCATCGGGCGCGGCAACGGCGCCACGACGAACATCCGGCTGAGCTGGGACGCGCCGCAGGGGTTCACGACGAACAGCTTCGGCGGGACCGCCGGCTACTTCATCGAGCGCGCCCTCGACCTGGCCGAGCACACCGAGCGGGGCCTGGACTGGGTGAACCTGGCGACGGTGAGTATAGGCACCCACACCTATACGGACAGGGCAGCGGTGGACTCGGCCACCACCGACCGGATCATGCCCTTCGGCACGACCTGGCGCTACCGCATCCGCGCCGTCAGCGGCCTGGACGCTACCAAGCAGAGCGACAACAGCTACGTCGACGCCGCGATACCCATGCCCTCAGGCGTGCCGGATATCATCGCCGGTGAAAACATACACTACGCAGGCGTCTATGCCACTGAGGCTTACAGCACCCAATTCAGCTGCACCATTGTGTCCTGGGACTATGACGATGGAAGGACTGGCGCTGTTCTCGACGTCAGTAACTACCGGGTACTTCGCCTGGGGGCCGGGGTGACCAGATGGCACGACCCGGACGCTCTCGTGGTGTCCAGTATGGTCAGCCTTACTCTGGATAGGAGTCCAAGCAGTACGAGTGAGTTCCGTCGGCTGAGCGGGCGTGGTAACGACACTAGCCGACATTCCGTGTGCGACGCGACCACCGAGGCGGGCCAGACGTACATCTATATCGTGCAGGCAAAGAACGACAACGGCTGGAACACGCAAGTCGTCGATGAATTCAATGTAATCCGCACAATCGCCGTAGTCTACATCGAGGTTCCGGGCTCCGACGCCCCGCCGCCGCCCACCGAGGTCGAGCAGGATACCGAGTAGAGAAAGAAGCGGCGTGCGGGTGAAGCGGCCGCCACCGCGGGGCCTGAAGACGCAAAAAGGGCCGCACACAGGAGAAGTCCGGGCGGGGCGGCGGTCCTGCCCGGACAACGGATTCGCCCAACTCCAGGAGTGGACAGACGGCGGGAGCGTCCTGGCGAGTCCCTGTGGAAGGCCGACCAGATGCCGAGACAGCGCATACACCACACCAGAGTGACCTACCAAGTCCCCCACGACTTCCCGGAGCGGCTGGAGCGGTTCAAGGAGGAGTCGGGGCTGTCGTGGGCGGAGATTGCACGGCGTCTCGACGTCCACCACGAGACGCTGCGGCGCTGGAGGAAGGGACGGGCTCGCCCCAGCATGCGGAACATGATGGCGCTGGTGGCCCTGGCGAGACCCTTTGGCCTCGCCCACCTGTTCACCGACTAGGGAGTCGGCGCTCCGGTGAGCGTCTGCGGCCGCAGACGCCGGAAACGCGAAAAGGGCGGCACACATGGCCGGGCCTCTCCCCATCCTCACCCCGTCACGCCGGCGTTGCCTTACGGGAGCGGCTGCATCATCATAGAGGCGTCGTTGGCGGCAGTCCCGTAGGGGGCCGAGGAAAGGCCAAGCCGCGAGGGGACGGCCCGGTGTGGCGTCCCGCCGGTGGAGACGGATTCGAGTCCGGGCCGCAGGCCGCAGCCTGCGCCATCGAGGGCCGCCGTCCGCGCAACGAGGGACCAGCCCAATAGGAGAACGCCAGGACATGCAGGAGGAGCGTCATGAACGAGGAGCATGACGGGACGGACCAGGAGAAGCCATCGGAGGAAGAGTACCAGAGGTTTCGCAGGATGATGGACGGCATGGGTCGCGAGGGCATCCGGCGCATGGTCGAGCATCTGACGGAGAGAATCGAGGCGAACCCCCGCGACGCCGAAGCCCTGTCCGCAAGGGGGCTGGCGTACGCCGAGCTGGGGGAGCACCGCCTTGCGGCGGAGGACTACGGCAGGGTCATCGCCCTGGACCCCGGCAACGCGGGCGCCCACCTCGGCAGGGCGCGCGCCTATGGCAGGCTGGAGGAGCACCGCTCGGCGGTGGAGGACTACGACGCCGCCATCCGCCTGGCCCCCGGCGACGCCGTGGCGCACTACAGCCGGGGGGCGTGCAAGGCGGAGCTGGGCGACCTGGCCGGGGCGATGAGCGACTTCGACGTGGCCGTCACCATGGCCCCCGGCGACGCCGACGCCCACTACAACCGGGGATTGACCCAGGTGGCGATGGGCAAACGCCACCGGGCGGTAAAGGACCTGAGCAGGGCCATAGACTTGAACCCCAACCTCGCCGACGCCCACTACCACCGGGGCATGGCCTACCGCGACATGGGCCGGATGGACAGGGCGGTCAGGGACTTCGACGCCGCCGTCGAGATCGAAGAGCGGTACGGCCTCGCCTTCTACGCCAGGGGAATCACCAACGTCAACCTGGGAGCACACGAGGCCGCGCTCGGCGACTTCGACGCCGTGCTGGAGCTCGACCCCGACAACGCCCCGGCGCTCCGGGGCAGGGGCATTGCCCTGGGCAGCCTGGGCCGTTTCGACGAGGCGGTCGGGGACTTCGGCCGGTCCCTGGAGTTGGACCCCGGCAACGCCGAGGCCCTCGCTGCCCGGGGGCTGGCCCACAGCAGCCTGGAGCAATACGAGCTGGCGATAGAGGACTACAGCAGGGTGATCGACCTCGACCCCCGGAACAGGGACGTCCTCTACAGCAGGGGAATCGCCCGCATGTACGCGGCCCGGTTCGAGAGCGCCATCGAGGACTTCGAGGCCATCCTCGGCATCGAGCCGGGGCACGCCGCGGCGCGGGGGGCGAGGGGGTTGGCCCGCGAGACGCTGGAGATGCGGGGCGGCGCGGGCGAGGGACAGGCGGCGCGGTAGCGCCGCCGCGCGGACGTGAGCGCCCGCTGCCCCCACTTCAGGGATGTCGAAGACGGGCGGTGATTTCGGGCAACAAAAAAAGGCGGCATACATGGGAAGCAGGGGGAGGCCATCGCCGCAATGACGACGGCCTTCCCCCTGAGCGACGGCCCGGTGTCTTGCGCCGGGCCGTCGCTCACGCCTCGCTAGGCGGCTGCCGGCTCCGGCTGCTTGAGCATGGCGGAGTAGCCCGGCATCAGGACGGGCGTCATCGACAACCGGCCCATGCCGTCGTACCCGGCGCGGTAGGCGTACTCCGCCTTCGCGCCCCAAGGCACCCGGCCGCCGACCCGGACGGCGGGACCGCCGGACCTGCCGCGACGCCCAGGCCCGCCCGCGCCGTGCACCACCATCCCGCTCCGCTCGCCCTTCCGCCAGCCCAGCACCTTCACCTCGGCGGGCATGACCCGCTCCTCCGACTTCGCGCGCCGGAACAGCACGGCGTGCAGCCTCTTCAGCACGCCCGCCGACGGGCTGGACTTGCCGTTCATGATCTGGGAGAGATGGGAGGAGCTGATGCCGGCGCGCCGTGCGACCTCGTTCTGGCTGAAGCCGTGAGCGTCCATCCGGTCCCACAGGGCCTGGGGGTCCACGCAGGCAAGCTGCGCGGACGCGACCGTCGCCTCGGCCTCCAGCGCCGCCTCGACCAGCGCCTGGACCCTCACGCCCATGCTCTGGCGGCCCCGTGACACCATTGACATGTAGCTGGCGGACACGCCGACCCGCTCGGCAAGCTCCCGCATGGTCATGCCCAGGGCGCGGGCGCGCTCCCTGACGTAGCTGCTCTGCCCGCTCACCACGCTCGCCGGGCGGTTGGCGCACCGTGCGGGCGCGATCTTGGCCGGGGCCTTGAGCGCCGACTCGATCCGGGTCTGGACCTTGACGCCCATGTTGACGCGGCCACGGGCCACCCCCGACATGTATCCGTAGGACACCCCGGCGCGGTCGGCCAGGTCCCGCATGGTCATGCCCATCTCGCGGGCGCGCTCCCGGATGAAGCTGCTCTCGCCGGTCACGACGCCGCCCTGGCGGTAGACGGTCCCCTGGCCGGGGACCTCTCCCAGGACCGCCGCGACCTTCTGGCGCATCTTGGGAGTCCACTGCCTGCGCCCCGTCGAGATCTGCGACAGGTAGCCCGCGCTCACGCCCATCAGGGCCGCGAGCTCCTTCATGGTGACCCCCCGCCGCCTCGCAGCAGCCCTCAGCTCGCTCTCCGCCGTCCTGGTTCCGGTTGCCATCGTTGCCGTCGTCATCGGTCCGTCCTCCTTCTGTTGTGTTGTGTTGCCTCTGGCCTGCGCCCGCTTGCGGGCAAAGAAGAAGGGCCGCCTCGAACGAACGAGACGACCCTTGTGCGTTGGGATGTGTGGTGAGAGCCGGAGGCCCCGCCGTCAGCGGCGATGGACCTCGTTGACGTGCATAGCCGCCTCCTTTCAGGTGTTGACCCGTGCCGGGCATCAGTGGCGCGGGTACTTCGTGATGGGGTTGACGCTGGACGCACTCCGCCCACGGCCTGCCTGTTGCAGACAGGTCGGATGCCGGACGCGGAAGACGGAGGGGGATGAGAGAAGACGCAGCTCGGCCCAGAGCCTGCCCCGTACTTGATACGGGGGTGATTCGTTGGGGAATCGACTCCGGGGGGCTGCTACTGAGGGGAGCGGCCGGCCTACGACTTCATTGCAGGCCAGCGCATGGGAGAAAGACGCAGTTCGCCCAGGATGCGTAGCGTCAGAGTTGGGGGAGAGCTGCGAGACGTGAAGCGACCAGCCCACGACGTGACCGCAGACCAGCGCATGGGAGAAAGACGCAGCTTGCCCAGAGCCTGCCCCGTACTTGATACGGGGGTGAACAACGTCAAGGGGAGAGCTGCGAGACGTGAAGCGGCCAGCCTGCTTTCATCGGCAGACCGGCGCATGTCGAAGCTGCGGCCTAGCTGTCAGTCAGCCAAGCCGCGGGCGTGAGGAGCCGGTCGAAACGACAGACGCATTTCGACCGACTGATGGAGGACGAAGCACAGTGCGCGCTCCGTCCCTGGCGTCCAACGGATGAGGCGATCAACCCCAAGCGCCGGACGATTGCCCAACGGAAGGAGCGATCAACCCCAACCACCAGACCGGTGCCCAGTGACGGAAGCGATCAACTTCCAACCACCGGACGGGTGTCCAGCGGGCGAAGGGCTTATCACTCCAACCGCCGGACTTGGACCGAGGACGAAGGACCAGCGTCAACTCCGTCGTTTCGGCCCGCGCTGCTTGCGAAGGACCAACGTCAACTCCGCTTCAGCAGCATTCCCTCTTGGGCGACTCTACGGTCATGCCCGTGCAACAGGGATCACGCACCCAGGTTTCTATGGTCGGAAACCTTGGAAAAAGCCAAACAGTGAGGCTAGTATCGCCGCTTCGAGACCCGCAAAAGAGGGCCTGCGACGCCCCTTTCGCAAACTGCCGCCAAATCGTTCACTAAAGTTGCCTGCAAAGCCGCCGCACTCCCGGCCCGGCTACCGCCACAACAGCCGGAGGGTCAGCGTGTTCAGAAGCTCCCGCTTCTTCAGCGCTCTCCGCGTGTCGAAGAGCGCCGTCCGGCGATGGGTGACCTGCCCGTTGCGGTCGAAGCCCCGCAGCGGAAACCGCGCCGGGGGAAGCGTCATGCCGTGGTCTTCGAGCAGGCCCAGCTCCAAAGCCAGGAACCGCTCCTCCGTGCGCAGCCAGCCCAGGCTCTTCCCGTCGTTGGGGTGAACGTCCTTCAGCTCCCGCCACTCGACGATCATCGGCCACGTCTCCCCGAACGCCTCCTCGTCGTCCTCGGCGGGCTCCAGGGTCACGAGGTCGGGGTACTCTCGCCGCAACCTGGGCCTCGGCGGGGGTTTCCTGCCCATGCCCGACGCACCACTCTCCGCCTGGGAGGGACCGGCGCCGGCGTGACCGGCCCCGGTCCCCTGGGCATCGCTTGGCTTCAGGGCTTCGACCCGGCCCTCGACGGCGGCCACACGTCTCCGCACCTCCTTGCCCAGGGCGTCCTGGTCCTTTGCCAACGCCTCATGCCCCTTCTCCAGCGCCTCGACCCGGCTCTCCAGCTTCTCGTTGCGCTCCCGCTGGCGGGCCGCAGCAGACCCGACGCCCTCCTGCAACGCCCGCTCCAGGGCCTGCCGCACCCGCCTCGACAGCTGCCCCGTCCTGGCGCACTCGGCCACCGTCCGCTGGTCCAGCTCCAGCACCCGCGCAGCGCCCTTGTATCCCTTGTCCCGCACCAGCTCTTTCAGCAGCGCCATGAGCCGCATGTGGTAGACGTTCTCCACGTCCTTGCTGCTGTCGATGCCGTGTTCTGTGGTTTTCATGGCTCTTTTCTCCCTCTGCAAACTCGGCCCAGGTCTCCGGTCAGCCACTGGCCGGCCCTTTTCCCGCTCTCAGGCCACGGTTTTGGGGCACGTCATGCACCCCCACTTCAATCGCCTTTTCCGGGGCCTAATGTCATTGGGAAGCCGCTCCCACGGTCCCGCCGATGTCATTCCCCCCGTTTGGCGATGTCATTGCAGTCCGGAACGCACCCTTTCTAAAAGTGTTCACTGGTTACGTCCTGTAGGGGGGCGATTTACCCCTGTTCCAGCTACGAAACCACGACTCAGGCCGCTCCGCTACACAACTGAAACTCCTGTACACCCCCAATACTGCACGAAAGGGGCCGAAAAAAAGAGGGTCTATAACCCCCCGCATCCCTGCGCAGAGTCACAGGGGAACCGCCCATAGCACCCCGCATCCGTGCGCAGAGCTACCAGGGGTCTTATTTCCAGTTTCATTTGTTCACACTTTTTTGCGACTGCCGCGGTCCGGTGAATCGCGGTGAACGGAAGAGAGGTGAACGAGTTGGCGCTGAAATCGAAACTCCGGTCCGTTAGACGGCTGATTCCCCTGGCATCCGCGCTGCTGTTGGCGGCGCTTCTGGCAATCCCCGCAAGCAACATGGCCCTGGCCCAGGCCCCGCCCGGCAACGAGCTGACCCTGGTCAACGCCGACCGGGAGTTCGTGGAGCGCAAGGGCGGCGGCGAGTTCGTCGCCCGCCCCGTCTTCGACCGCGAGATCGCGGACCTCTTCTTCGCCGTCCGGGACGCCGACACGGGCGACTGGATAAGCGCCATGTACCGGGTCAATGGCGGAGAGAAGAAGCGCTCGGACGGTTGGGAGTACTCGTGGGAGTACCCAGACCTCGACGAGCAGCCCGACCTCGACCGCGACCGGGCATACCTGCTGGTCATGCTGGCCGTCGCCGAGGACGGGAAGCGGGGCGAGTTCTACGCCGTCGTCCCCATCCACCAGCCGGGCCGCATCTGGGACAAGATACTGTCCGCCCTCAACCCGGCGCGCTGGGCGAGGGCCTTCGCCGGCTGGGTGATCGAGGGAGTCCACGGAACGCTCTGCGGAGTGGTTGAGCGGGCGTCCGGCGAGGACGCCGACAACTGCGGGGGCGGGTAGCCGATGAGCGACATCCTCACCGGAACACCCGCCGACCTCACCTACGCCCACGAGCTGGTGCGCCAGGCGTGGATGGTCGTATGGGCCATAACAACCGGCGCCCTGGTGGTCATCCTCGGCTGGATGGGCCTCAGCCTCATCATCTCCGAGCACCTTGGACGCCAGCAGGCGGGGTGGCGGGAGATGGTGCCCCGTTTGGTCTTGGGCCTCGTGGCCGCCGCGTCGTCCCTGTGGTGGTGCGCCCTGGTCCTGGACGTGGCCGACGCCGTGTCGGGATTCATAGCCGTCTCCCTCAACGTCACCCCCGGAGACCTGCTCAGGGCTCCCCTCGACACGTTCCTCAAAGCCGTCCAGGCCGGGAGCGTTGGCATGGCGCAGCTCCTGGCCCTGCTCTACCTGGTCTACGGCTTCTTCGTCCTCTACGTGATCGTGCAGATGGTGCTGCGCCTGGCCCTCATCGACATTCTGCTCGCCCTTGCCCCCATCGCCCTGGGGCTGTGGATTCTGCCCCACACGGCGGGCTGGGGCCGCCACTGGCTGCGGCTCTTCATGACGACGGTGTTCCAGCAGGCGGTGCAGCTCATCGCCCTGGCCCTGGGAATCGGCTTCCTCAACGAGTTCGCGTCGGTCGCCGCCTTCGAGCCGGTGCAGGACCTGATCTGGAAGCTGCTCATGTCGTTGGCCTTCGTCTACATGGCGACCCGGGTGCCCTCAATGATGGGCAACGCCGGGACCTTCGATAGCTGGCTCTCGATGCTCTATTTCGGCATGAACCTGCCGTCGTCGCTGATGCGCTCGGCGAAGACCATCGGGCTGATGAGCGGCGCGGCAGGAGGGCCGGGAGGCATGGCCGTCGGAGCGATTGCGGCCAGCGCGGGGGTGTCGGCGGCAGCCTCCGGCCTCAGCTCGGCGGCTTCGATGGCGACCCCATCGGCAGGGGGAGACGGCGGAGGAGAACCCCGGAGCAGCGGGGAGTAACCACGACAACCAACAGGCGCGAACGACGGAGCGCCGACCAATACCACGACGGAGGCGAAGCGATGTGCAGCTAACGGAGCTTACGGACCCCGACAGATAGAGACGAGCGGAACGCTCGAAACGAGAGAGGAGCAAGGAATGGAAGACCTTACACAGACCATATCGAACCTGGTGGGAATCCTGCTGGGCGTCGTCGGCGCGGTGGGCGTCGGATTCTTCATCTACGGCGCGTACCTGTACCTGACGGCCTCGGGAGCGCCCCACCAGATGGAGCGCGGCAAGAGCGCAATGATGACCGCCCTGGCGGGCATCGTCCTGGCCCTGGTCGCCTACGGCGTCGTGGAGCTGGTGATGAACGCCGTGGTCAACCCCGGCGTGGAAATCGAAGACGCGCTGCCCAAGCCCGACACCACACCTGCCCCAACGCCGGGCAGCTAGGCCGACGTGAGAAGGGAGGAAAAAACATGAGAGAACACGAGGTACCGACCCACGTTCAGGCCGAGGACCGGGTGCTGCTTGGGTTCACCTTCCCGCAGATCGTGGCGGTGGTTGCGGTGTGCGCCATCTCATACGGCGCATACCGCTACGCCCCGGTAGGCCCGTCCGAGGTGCGCATGGGGATTGCCGTCCTCTTCGGACTCGTCGGCATCGTCATGGTCGTGGGGAAGATAGGCGGTCGGCGGCTGCCGTTGGTGGCCGCCGACCTGCTGAAGTACCGGCTGGGGGCGCGGCTCTACGCCGGGCCGGTCTCCCAGCTGGTGAGAGCCGAGCCGCCCGCGCCGGCGCAGCCGGTCAGGAGCGGCCCCGGCCCGCTGAGCCTGATGGCGAAACGCGCCGGACGCGGGCTGGGAAGGCTGCGCAAGAACAGGAAGACCCGCAAGAACAGGGAGCGCCGCAACGGGCGAATGCGCTGGTTCGGCAAGCGCAGGGGGAAGGACGGAGGGAGGGGCCAGCGTCACGACCACCGGGCCGAGACCCTTCAGAGCAGACGAAGGAAGCCCCGCATGGGCTGGATTCCGGTGGTGGCCCTGGCCGTTCTGATGGCGGCCTCTACGGTGCCCCAGGCGGCGCTGGCCGACGACCACGAGCCCTGGCGGGACGAGATCGACTTCGAGCTTGCCGAGCCGGTGGAGGGACGGCGGTTATTCGTCGAGGCGCTGACCGTCTCCGGCGAACGGGCCGCCGTGACCCTGCGGGCCGCCACCGCCCTGGACATCCGGGTGCGGGCCTTCGGCGGGCCGACCGGCGCGTGGCTGCGCTTCTGGGGATCGGCGACGCTGGAGGAGGGGGAGCGCATCGACTACTCGCTCCCGCTCCACGGACCCGCGCCGTCCTTCACCGTCTCGTGGGAGGACACCCTCGGCCAGGCCGGGGCGCTCACGGTCGAGGAAGCACAGCTTCCCTTCCCCCTGCCGGTCGTGGAGGGGGAGCTTTGCGACCTTCGCGTGACCTCCCTGGGCTGGACGCCCGGCGCGGTCCGCGGAGTTGTCGAGTCCGAGTGCGTGACGCGCATCGAGCACCCGGTGGAGCTTCAGACGGTGGCCGGGCACGAGAGCGTCACCGAGACGGCGGTCATGGACGCCCAGGTGACGGCCATCGAAGGGACGGTCTCGGCAGCGACGGGAGCATCGCAGACCAGCGTCGCCTTCGTCCCCAACGGAGAGACGCGGTTCACGCTGCCGGTGGGAGATGGGGCAGACATTCACGCAGTGACCGTGGACGCGAGCCTTGAGGCGAGCCTCCGCATCCCCATCCCCCCGCTGACGGTGCTCACCCACCACCCGGAGCGTGTGGAGCAGGTCACCAGGACCGTGCACCTCCATCGCCCGGGGGACAGCGACTCCGACAGCCAGACGGCGACGGCCGCCTGCGAGGACGGCGCAACGGCGTCCGCCACCGCGACGGCCTACGCCTACGTCCCCAGCGCCACCATCGCCAAACAGGTGACGGTGGACGTGCTGCACAAGGAGCACGTCAAGGCCGAGACGGTGGAGCGATCCCCCATCAACCGGAGTCGTGACGAGACCCTGTCTCTGGCGTCCGGTGTCGGCAGCGACGACCCCTTCGCCGTCCTGGTCCTGCCCGAACCTGAGCCCGAGGACCCGCCCGCCGAGCAGGAGCCCGCCGATGGGCTGCGCCAGTGGTTCGACCGGCTCGGATGGGAGTGGCCCTGGTGAGACGCGCCGCGACCCTGCTGCTGCTGACCGGCGCGGCCCTCGTGTTCACGGGGGCTGCGCCGGAGGAGCGCGACACGATGCTGGAGCAGTTCGACCGCGTGCTCACGGCGATGGCCTACGCGGGCTCCGGCCTCGCTGTCTTCGCCATCGTCTGGGCCGGTTTCATCCTGATGGCCGAGGGCGGAGAGGAGCGGGGCGGGGGCAGGGCCAAGACCGCCGTCGTCATGGCGGTGGTCGGCCTCGTCCTGGTGCTGTCGGCCAAGGGCGTCGCCGCCCTGCTGAAGCACGGCATCATCCCATCCTTCCCAACCCCATAGAGAAAAGGAAGCAAAACGAATTGAAGAAGCTGCTTGAACGAATCACGAGGCGCGGAGCGGGGAGTACCCCGGACGGGGCCGTCGCTCCGCAGGCAGTACCGGAGGGCGGACTCACCACGGAGCCAGCACCCGGTGGAACGACGGAGGCCCCTCCCAAACTCCCGCCCGAGCTGCCCCTGTTCTTCATGCTGTCCCACCTGGACGACGACGGTCCGGTGCGCATGGACGGGGTGAAGCTTGGCGTCTGCTAGGTCATGGGCCTTGAGATAGACGAACCGAAGCTGGGGGCCTTCGCCGGGGCGCTCAACGCCCTCGACTTCCCGGCCCAACTGCTCATAAGGCAGCACCCGCCACGCCTGGAAGGGATGCGGGAGAAGCTGAAGGAGTCCCAGCCGGAGGACCTTCCCCCGCAGACGAGAGCGGCGGCCGAGTCCCTCGGTCGTCTGCTCACCGACCTGGAGGCAAGGGACGGCATCCTCGACCGGCGCTTCTACGCCGTGTGCGAGTTCACCCGCATCGACGACCTGCGCGGCCTGCTGTCGAGAGCCGGGCTGTCAGTCCACCACCTCAGAGGCCGCCAGCTTCGCATGTTCCTGGTGGCCGCAACACTCGGCGGCTCACCTTCCGAGTTCGACGAGGAGAGTCCCGTCGAGGTGGAGATAGGACGCCGCGACGTGCGCGTCGGAGACCGGCTGGTCCGCTCCCTGCACCTGGGCAAGTGGCCCCGGTCGCTGGCCCCCGGCTTTCTGCAAGGACTCATGGCGGCGGGAGCGCCGATGGACCTGTCCGTCCACGTCGGCCCGATACCGGCGGAGCAGGCGGCGAGGACGCTGGAGTGGCAGAAGGTCAGGTTCGAGTCGGCGCAGTCCCTCTCCCTGAAACGCGGGCGCACCATGTCGCCGGAGGCGGAGATCGCCCTGGAGGACATCACCCGGCTCAGGGACGAGGTGCAGCGGGGCAGGGAGAGGCTGTTCCACGCATCGCTGTCCGTGACCCTCCATGCAAAGGACGAGGCGTCGCTTAGGGAGATGACCCAGCGGGCGAAGGCCCACTTCGGCGCCACCCTGGGCAAGCTGGACAACCTGGCCTTCCGCCAGCGCGAGGGGCTGCTTTCGACCCTGCCCCTGGCCCTGAACGCCGTGGCCGAGTGGCGCAGCCTCGACACCTCCAGCATAGCCCGCCTGTTTCCCTTCTCCCCGCCCGACCTGGACACCCGTTCCGGCACCCTCTACGGCATCGACATGCGGGCCTGCTCCCCCGTGGTCTACGACCCCTGGGACGGCACCCACCTCAACGCCAACACCGCCGTCCTCGCACGGTCGGGAAGCGGCAAGAGCTTCGCCACGAAGCTGGGAGTATTGCGAGGTCTGACGAGAGGCATCACCGCCTACGTCATCGACCCCGAGGGCGAGTACGCGGACATGGCCCGCGCCGCAGGCGGGCGAGTCCTGTCCCCCGGAGTGCCGGGCGAGGGCATGAACCCCTTCGTCATCGAGCGGGGCGACTCCGAGGAGATGCTCCAGCGCATCGGCAGCCTCCGACGTTTGATTGAAGTCATGGTTGGAGAGAGCCTCGGCGCGGAGCGCAGGGCCTCCCTCGACCACGCCCTGGCGGGCTACTACGCCCAGCCCCGCGAGCGCACCGGCTTCCGCGATTTCTACAAGTATCTGCAAGAGAGCGAGACGGGCGACCGAGACCCCGAATCGAGTTCGGGGCAGGCTCTGGCCCGCCTGCTGAGGCCCTTCGCCACCGGCAGCCTGAGACACCTGCTCTCCGACGAGGGCGACGACCTGCTCGGCAGCGAGGCCCTGGTGACGGTCTTCGACCTTCGATTGCTCGAACCCGAGCTGCGCCCCGCCGCGGCGATGGTCTGCACCGAGACGGTGTGGGCCGCCGCAGCCCAGGACCCCAAGCCGAGACTTCTCGTGGTGGACGAGGTGTGGAGCATCATGCAGCACCCCGAGGGCGCGGCCTTCATGGTGTCTATGGCGAAACGCGCCCGCAAGCACCGCCTGGGGTTGCAGTTCATCACCCAGGACGTGCAGGACCTCCTCTCCGAGGACACGTCGAGGACCATCACCGGACACTCCGGTCGCGCCCTGCTCCAGAACGCCGCCTTCAAGCTGCTTCTCCAGCAGGACGCCGCCGCCATAAGCACGGTCGGAGACGCCTTCGACCTGCCCGAGGACCTCCAACGCTGGCTGCTCTCGTGCCCTCGCGGTGACGGGCTGCTTCTCGCCAGGGGCAACCGCTTCCCCGTCCGCATCGAGGCCACGCCGGAGGAGACGGCAGTCATCGAGTGGCGGCCGGGCCAGCACAGGTAGGACAGGCGAGAACGCAGAAAGAGACCCATAGAGAAAGGAAGGCATCCCCCCATGAAGCTGAACCCGAAGGAAATCCTGTTCGGAGACGACACCGAGAAGAAAGGTCCCGTCCTGCTGGCGGTGACGCCGCCCCGCGCCGGGGAGCGCACGCTCCTGGGCGTGGAGAACATGCTCGGCTCCATAGCGGTGCCGGAGCCCTTCTCCCTGGAGCTGGCCGCCGACATGGACGGAGTGACCCTGATGGCCCGCTGCCTCGACGACGAGGTGGTGAGAGGCCAGCTCTCCGCCCACTACCCCCAGGCCCGAATACAGAAGGTTGACCCGGACGACGACCCCCTGCGCCTGGACGATGGTGAGCGGGCGTGGAGCATGACCCTGCGGGCCGGCGGCCCGGAGTACGTCCCCCTCAGGACCTTCAGGGACGACGACCTGCTCGACCCCGGCTCAGACCCCCTCATCGCCCTGATGGGCGCGCTCTCGGCCCTGGAGGACGGCGAGCGCGTGGTGGCGCGGCTGTTGCTGCGCTCCCTGGGACCCGACTGGTCCCAGCCCCATCTCGAAAAGGCCCACAAGAGGCCCGGCATGGAGCCGCGAGAGCCAGCCTACACCTACCAGACCAAGCCGCTCCAGATGGATGGCATCACGATGGCCGTGCTCGGCATCGGGGCGCTGGCGGCGCTGAAGGGCTACCTGTGGGTGCAGGACGGGGAGATATGGAAGGCCGCGCTCCTGGGAACTGGAACCGTACTGGGCCTGGCGGTCGGCGGCTGGGCGTTGTGGCGGTGGAAGAAGTCCCGCAAGCGCGTCGAGGACCCCATCCTGATACAGGAAAAGGTCTCCCGCATCGCCTTCGACGCCGAGCTACAGGTCACGGCGATCCTGCCGGAGACGACCCGGCCCCAGCGGGCCGCCGAGCTTCTCGGTCCGGTTGCCGCCGCCTACCGCCACTTCGACAACCCCGCCGGGGCGCGGTTCAAGGTCGGCAGCGTCCGGCCCATAACGCCGGACCCCGACATGCTCCATCCGTCAGGCCCCGGCCTGTTCGGAAGGCGCAGCGTCCTGGGCGTCCGCGAGATCGCCTGCCTGTGGCACCCGCCCGGAGCGGGCGACGAGACGCCCCTGGTGGAGCGCTCCGGGGCGAGGGCGCTACTGCCCTCTGCGAAGGGCGTCAGGGGAGGCGCCCTGGTGGGAGACACTACGGCGGGCAAGCCCCGGCCCATCCGCTTCCCCGACGACCTGCTCCGCCGTCACCACCTCTACGTCGCCCGCACCCGCATGGGCAAGTCCACCCTCATGCACCACCTCGTCACCCACAAGATGCGGGAGAAGGCCGAGGGCAGGGACCCGGACGCCATCATCGTCATAGACCCCCACACCGACCTCGTGGCCGGGCTGATGGAGCACGTGCCGGAGTCGCTCATGGACCGCGTCCGCCTGATAGACCTGTCGGACGAGACCCGCTCCCCCGGCATCAACCTGCTGGACACCCGCATCTTTGCCGACCGGGACCGCACCGCCGACTCGGTGGTGCGCGTCGCCAAGGGCCTGTGGGAGCAGTGGGGGCCGAGGATGCAGTCCATCCTCGAACAGACGGTGAAGACCCTGCACGAGGCCAACGAGCAGGTGGAGGCCGACAAACAGTACACCATCCTCGACGGCCTGAAGCTCCTGTCGGACGAGACGTTCGCCAAGGAGGTGCGCAAGAAGGTCTCCGACCCCTATCTCCTCGAATGGTGGGCCAGGGACTTCGGAAAGTGGGGTCATCAGTACAAGGCCGAGGCCCTGGCCCCCGTCCAGACAAGACTCTCCTACTACGCGTCCTCCAAGCGGGCGCGGGCCATCCTCGGACAGCGCCGCTCCACCATCGACCTGCGCCGCACCATCCACGACGGCGGCGTCCTGCTGGTATCGACGTCCCAGGGGACCGTCGGCAGGGACGTGGCCGCCCTGGTGGGCGCGTCCCTCCTGAACCTCGTTGACGCCGTGATCCGGGAGCAGGGAAGCCTGCCCCTGAGCAGGCGGCGGGGCGCGCTGGTCGTCGTGGACGAGATGCAGTCCATGCCCGGCGTGGACTACGAAAGCATGTTGTCCGAGCTCGGCAAGTTCGGGGCGTCATTCGTCCTCGCCACCCAGAGCCTGGCGAAGCTGGACGACCTCTCGCCCACCATGCGGGACACCCTCCTCGCCAACGTCGGCTGCCTCGCCGTCTTCCAGGTGGCGGGCAACGACGCCCGGACGCTGGTGTGGGAGCTGGGCAAGGACCGGGTGACCGAGGACGACATCACGTCGCTGCCCGTCCACCACTGCTACATCAGGGCCACCGTGGGCAAGGAGCGGATGCCCGCCTTCTCGATGATGGTCAGGAAGCCGGAGGAGGGAGACCCCGCAGTCGCCGACCGCGTCCGCGAGGCGGCGTCCGCATACACCGTCCCGGCCCCGCAGATCGCCTACGGCGAAGCGGAGGGAGACCTGAAGGTCGAGGAGTTCCGCAGGGGCGTCGACGAGCTTGAGAAGGACGGCGGACAACAGCAGCAGAAGCCGGACGATGGGGAAGCAGGGGAGGCTGAGGAATGAAGCCCGAAGGATGCGAACACGACCTGCTCCGCGCGCTGTCGCGGATGCCCTTCCTCGACCGCCTGGAGATGGTCGCCGTCTGCGGCTGGTCCAGGGGCGCGGTCTACGAGGCCATAGAGAGGCTGGAGTCCGGGGGGTTCTGCGCCTCCGTGCCCCACGCCACGGGGCTGCTTCCCCCTTCCCGGAGGTTCCACCTCACCGCCGAGGGGCTGAGGCGGCTCGCCGCAGAGGAGGAGGTCTCCCTCGACGAGCTGCTTCGCAGCCGCCCCGTCTCCGCCCAGTGGCGGCGCAGCCTGATGGAGCGCCTCGACGCCGTGGCATCCGTCTACGGCGTAGCCTCCAACGTCTCCGACGTCGCGTTCCCCGTCCGGTTCCGCTGGTACCGCTCCATACCCCTCGACGCCGCCATGACCCTTCCCGACGGGAGGACCGTCGGCATCGTCCGGCAGGGACTGACCGCCGACAGGTCGGGATTCTCCCGGCGTCTCTGGGGGCTGCGCGACTGGCCGATGCCCGGAACGGTGCTGGCGCTCATGGCCGACGAGATGCGGCTCAGGCACGCCCGAAGGCTCCTCTCCACCACCGACGTTCCGGCCCTGCTCGCCGTGGAACGCCTTGCGGTCCTGACGGGGGCGGGCGACCGGATATGGAGTCCGCCGAAGATCGGCGCCGAGATCGACCTGCGCTACGCCCTCGACCGGGTGGGGCCGGGCGGACAACTTCCAATAGAGCCGGAACCGCAGCGCGCCGACCCGCCCGCCGACTTCGCCGTCGAGGGTCCGGGATGGGACATCCCCGACCACATGCTGCCGGTCCTTCTCAAGCCCATAGAGAAGCGCGCCCTCGACCTCATCTCCGACTGGCCCTGGATCGCCCTCAAGGAGATGGCCGGGCTGATGAACGTCTCGACCCAGAGGGTCTCCCACGGCGTCATCCCCCTCGAAGGCTTCGGCCTGGCGGCCCGGCCCAGGGAGGCGGGCGGACGCCTCGCCCTCACCGACCGGGGGCTGGCGCTGCTGGCCCGCAGGGACAGGACTTCCGTGGCCGTGGCGAGGAAGCGGTGGAGCGTCACCCTGGAGGATGCCGAAGGCCCCTTCGAGTGGCGCAACGTCACCGGCAGGCGGACCCGCCAGCTGCTCAGGAACATGGAGCACACCGCCGCCGCACACGGCTTCCTGGCCGCCCTCGCCGAGCAGGCCCCCCTGCTGGGGTGGGAGGTCGTCCAGCTCGACCCGCCCCGCAGGGCCTCCCGCCACTTCCGGCACGACGGCGGGATGCGCGCCGTCAACCCCGACGCCTTCGGCGTCCTCCGCAAGGACGATGCGACCTGGCCCTTCTTCCTGGAGTGGGAGCGACGCGCCGTGCGCCCCTCCACCATGTCCGACCGGCTGGCCCCCTATCTGCGCTACTACTCATCTCACAGGCCCACCGACGACCACGGCACACGGCCCGCAGTCCTGGTCGTCTTCGACGACGAGATCGCCCAGACCCACTTCCTGCGCGTGGCGCGGGAGGAGATGCGGGCCGAGGGGGTGACGGTGCCCCTGTTGGTGTCCCACAGGCAGGCCATAGACGCCCTGGGGCCGATGGGACACGCATGGCGCACCCCCGCCGACCCGCAGTCGCCCCAGGCCCTGACGCCTCAATGAACGACGAGGAATGAGAGACCCATGCCTACACAAGATGCCCATAAGCGGGAAGGCCCCCGGAGGCGCGGAGGACGGACCGTTGTCCTGCTCGACGTGGCGGCCCTCTGGAAGCGGCTGGCACTGCTGAACCGCTCCCAGAACTGGCTCGCCAGGGAGATCGGGATAAGCCCCGGCTACGTGTCGAAGCTGGTCAACACGGGGCGCTCCCCCTCCGGTCGCATCCGCCGCCGGATGCTCAAGGCCCTGGAACTGACCGAGTTCGGAGACCTTTTCAGACTGGAGGATAGCGATGAACAACAGTAACGACCCGGCCCGTTTCGACGGGCACGACAACCCCGTAGCCGATGGGACCGAACCCCTGGACGGCGGCGTGCTGCCTGAGGACTTCGGTGAGCGCCTCGAACAGCTCAAGGAGCTCAGCGGCCTCTCGTGGCGCGGCTTCGCCAAGGCCCTCGGCGTGGACCCCAAGCAGCTGCGCATGTGGCGCATGAAGGGCGTCGAGCCCTGCGGCGGAGCAATGCTCTCCATCTGCCGCTTCGCGTTCCGGATACCCGGCGGCCTGCCGGTCATCCTGGGCGAGGGCATCCAGATGACCCTGTTCGAGGAGGAGAGCTAGACAACCGGCCCCGCCGGGCGCAGGGCGCGCATCGGCGGAACGGCGGGGCCTGAACCGGCATGGAGGCCGTAGGCGCTCGCCCCTTCCGTCGGCGCCTGCGGCCCGGCCGCACAACTTGCAACGAGAGGCCAGCGGCCCAACTCACCGCCGCTGCGACCACGCACCATGAGAGATTCCAGAAGAAACAACGGACGAAAGAGGCCCGGAGGACGGGAGCTTGAAGACGCCCTGGAGCGCTCCATGCCGTCCTACACCCCGGAACACCGCAGGGCGGTCCTGAAAGGGCTGCGCATCCTGGCTCGCGTCGCCATCCGCTCCTACATGGAGGAGCGGGCGGAAGCGTCGCCCCGAGCCGAAACCCAGGAGGACGGCGGCGAGGAAGAGGGTCAGCGTGGAGAGTAAGCGGGGGGGCAGGCGGTCCGGTGCGGGAAGAAGGTGCGCAGCAAGTGCGGCGCGTTCTAGTACATGATGAGATGGGTGGGAACGAGTCGCTGTGCAATGGGGTCCACCGCCAGCCTCAACCCCTCCAGGGTGTAGGCTCCCAGCAGAGCCGGGGCGTTGTCCTCTCCGAACACGACGAGAGTGACCTCGCTGGAGCCGTTGACCGTCGCCCAAGCTCTCCCAATGTCCATCTCCACCCGGCGACCGTCAGCGAGCAGGAAGACGCCCTTGTCCATCGGCTCGATCCCCAGCTCGCGCAGAAGGCTGCCGGGCAACGTCGTGTAGGCGGCCCCGGTGTCCACCGTCGCCTCTACGTGCCGCCCCTGCTGCCCATCCATGCTGGAGATGCGCAG
Organism: Dehalococcoidia bacterium; assembly: GCA_965219725.1. GTDB lineage: Bacteria > Chloroflexota > Dehalococcoidia > Lucifugimonadales > JAGWBF01 > CBDCOF01. The sequence goes on from CBDCOF010000001.1 coordinate 1,188,459, forward strand.
AGGGCACCTGAAAGTCCCCATAGGGAGAGCCTCTCCTTCTCAGTGTCTACCACCCATTTTACTCCATTCAGAGCGCCGGTTATAGGGGCTGCGTCCCTTGACAGAGGCAGCCCGATTCGTTCATGATAAGGGTAAGACATTGTGCTACACCGAAGGGCAAAAAAACATGCCGAAGAAACGAAGGACCGTCACCTTCTCACTGCCGCCCGAGATGGACGACCAGCTCAGGCAGGCGGTCAGGGAGGACGGCCGCACGCTGAGCGAGCTTCTGCGCGAGGCATTCCGCCTCTACCTGGAGGAGAGGGAGTGGCGCAGACAGGAAAGGACGCAGATGCGGCGCTCGCGCCGAACCAGCAGGAAGCAACAAGGAGGAGCAACAGATGAGTGAACGAAACGACCGCACGCCGGCGGCCCTCTACGCCAGGGTCTCCAGCGACCGCCAGGACGTGGACCTGTCAGTGGCCGCACAGATGAGGGCGCTCAGGGACTACGCCGACAAGAACGACTATCAGATCGTCCGCGAGTTCGTGGACGAGGCGGAGAGCGGACGCGTGATGAACCGCCCCGATTTCAAGAGGATGATCGACGAGGCCAAGAAGAGCAACACCCCATTCAAGGCCATCTTGGTCTGGAAATTCAGCCGCTTTACCCGCAGGCGGGAGCACGCCGTCCTCCTGAAGTCCCAGCTGCGGCGACAGGGCGTCCGCGTCGTCTCCATCACCGAGCAGGCCGACGACTCCGCGACGGGCAGGCTGATGGAGGGCATCATCGAAACCATCGACGAATACTACTCGGAGAATCTGGCGACGGAGGTCCTGCGGGGTATGAGGGAGGCCGCCTCCCGCGGCTTCTGGGTCGCTCCCATGGCCCCCTACGGCTACAGGAAGGTCAAGGTGCAGGACGGACCCAAGGAGAGGCCCACCCTGGAACCGGACCCCGAAACGACCGGCATCGTCAAGCGCATCTTCGACCTGGCCGAGACTCGCAAGGGGATGATGAAGATCGTCCGCATCCTCAATGACGATGGCATCGCCAGCCCCAAGGGTAAGCTCTGGAACAAGCCCACCGTCCACAACATGCTCAGAAACGAGGCGTACCTGGGCACCCTCGTCTGGGGCAACAACGCCAAGGACGGGGCCGACCCGGTGCGGGTGGACAAGGCGTTCCCCGCCACCGTCGCAAAGGACCAGTTCGACCGGGTGAACAGGATACTGCGCTCAAGGGCGCCCAGGAACACCCACCCCCGCAGAGTCGGAAGCACCTTCCTTCTGAGCGGGCTGGTCAAGTGCTACCGGTGCAAGAGGGCGCTCTCAGGCCGCTACTCCAGCAGAGGCACGTTCCCCTACTACGTCTGCCACTCCTTCGTGAAGCGCGCGCCCGGTTCCTGCGACTCGCCCAGGGTGGACGCCCGGCAGTTCGAGGAGCTGGTCGTCGGCCTGATTCGCACCAACATCCTGACCGAGGGCAACATTCGGAGCCTGGTCAATGTCGTGGACGAGCAGATGGACGACGTGGCCGGTGACGAGCGCAAGCGGCTGGAGACCATCGAGAAGGAGCTTGCCGACGTGAGGGGCAGGCTCGACCGGCTCTACGACCTCGTGGAGACGACGACCGAGTTCAACATGGCCGACTTCGCCCACCGCATCAGAGACCACAAGGAGCGTCAGGAGCGCCTTGAGTCCGCCGCTCAGGGGGCGAGGGCAATCTTGGCCCAGCGCAGGGCGGTCCTCGACGACGTGAAGACCATCACGGCCTACGCCAAGGACATGAGCAGGTTCCTCAAGTCGAGCGAGCTGACGGAGCGCAGGGCCTTCATCGAGACCTTCGTGAAAGAGATCGAGCTTCTGCCCGACAACGCCGTCGTCCGCTACAGCGTCCCCATGCCCGACGACAGCTTGATTCCAGGAAAAAAAGTCCAGGAGATACCGCTGAACGGCTCGGTGGTATCTTCCGTAAACGGTAGTCCACCAAACTGGACAAAATCAAGAACCTTTACATTGAGGTTCACGTTGACCATATAGGTGATGCAGGCTGATCGTCAGATTCCATTCGGTTCTGGGTGTTGGCATACTTGGCAGGCAAATCTAAAACCCAGAGGACCAAATGGAATCACTCGGCTTTGTTGCCTTTGCTATAGTTGGGAACGTTCCATGAGCGAGCGGTACAGAACTTGCAAGTTGGCTGACTAGCTTTAGCCATAGACCAGACCGATTTGGAAGCTTGCCCTCGTCCGGGACATCTCGAAGCCGTACCCAGGCGCGAAGCTTCTTAAGTGCCTGTCATCCGTCTGCGCTGTAGACCCCAAAGCTACGCGACTCAAAAGAATATTCGCGTTCAGCCATCCTGCAACCTGTCCCCCGCCCTTGGGTGTGGGTCTCCCAGACCTCGCCTGGTCAAGCATATCACCCTCTGCGCTTGCGCCGCCTTTCGTGCTATAATGGGTTCGCTCTCTTGTCTTTTTCACAACTCCTGGGACGGTTTATGTTTACTGGTGGTTGCCCCTTTTGACGACGGGATGTGCGCTGGAAACGCGACGCAATCCGCAATAGAGGGTGGGCAAGCCGGGCCGGGGAAATCTGCAATCCAGGCGTAGGGGGAAATTCCCGCGCGGAGCGACTTACGTAAAAAAGAATCCAGGAATCTAAGGAGCACGCGTCATGACAAACAAGATCCGCCTGGGGTTTGTGGGTGCGAACGTAAACTCGACCTGGGCCTCTCAGTCGCACTTCCCGGCGCTACTCGCCAGTCCGGATGTTGAGTTTACCGCAGTTTGTACCACCCGGCCCGAGAGCGCGGAAGAGGCTCGCCAAGCCTTTGGAGCGAAGCTCGCCTTCCATGATTTCCGAGCAATGGTAGTGTCGCCGGAGATCGACGCGGTGGCCGTGGTTGTACGGGTGCCATCGCACTATGAGCCAACGAAGGCCGCCATCGAAGCTGGCAAGCACGTCTTCACCGAGTGGCCTTTGGGACGGAATACCGCCGAAGCCGAGGAACTTGCAACTCTGGCCCGGGACAAAGGTGTGCAAACCGCAGTAGGTCTGCAATCGCGAGTTAGTCCCGCATTGCTGTATGTCAAGGAACAAATTGAAGCCGGCTATGTGGGCGAGGTGATCTCGTGCGATGTGACCACCATGCGCGATGGCACCTTGGAACGCCCTTCCAGCCGCACCTGGCAGCGCGATGCCAGCCTGGGCGCAAACACCCTGACCATCGCCAACGGACACGTCATTGACGCCCTGCGTTTCGTGGCTGGCAACTTCGCCCGGGTGGCGTGCATGGTCAGCACCCAAGCAAAGCAATGGTACGAGACCGATACCCAGCAGTTTGTGGAAGTTACATCCCCGGACAATGTGCGAGTCAGCGGACAGTTGGAGAGCGGCGCGGCAGTATCGGTCCATGTTGGAGCTGTCCCCTGGGCCGGCAGCGGCTTTCGAATGGAGATCTACGGGCGGGAAGGCACTCTGGTCACCACGGGGAGCGTCTCGTCGCAGCGCGGTGAGATGCTACGGGTGCAGGGCGCACGGGGAAGCCATGAGTTGCAAGACCTGGCTATACCTGAGCGTTTCGTTTATGTGCCGCCCGACTTCCCCCGCGGCGATCCCTTCAACGTCGGGCAGATGTATGCCCTGTTCGCCGAGGCGGTCCGGACCGGACAGGACCGCCTGCCGACGTTCGATGTAGCCGTTGACCTGCATCGTTTCATAGACACCATCAAACAGGCGTCGGACACGGGCCGGGAGTTGCCGGTTACCTGAGCCGACAGTTTCTCAAAAGCCAGAAACACGCTGGCAACCCATAACCATAGGCGACCCGGAACTTACGTTAGACCCGTAACATGCCGCCGGCCTGGTTCACGCCACATTTTCGAGCAGGACCTATGAACTGGACAAGAGGCTGATCTGGCAGGCGAAATTCGAAGGCCCCGCCACTTCTATTCATCACCCGGCGATGTTAGGAAGCCTGCGGGGCCCTTAATAGATTTAGCGGTACGGAGTTGTCAGGCTGTCGCGGCTACCGGTTCATGGGCCTTCAGGAAGCGCCGGGCGTGGGCTGAGACCTCTTCGATGTGCTCCTGCGAGTCTTTCCAGGGATAAATAGTTACCTCGGAGTTCGGGGCGAGGCTGGCAACCTCCATCGCGACCTCGTATGGGTGCGCCGGCACATCGTCGGGCGCTATCAGCAGTGGTGTCTGCAAGGTGCGCACGAAATCGCGGGAAACGGTGAAAACGAAGTCGGCGCGGTCGGTGTACATACTGGTCAGGAAGTCATGGACCATATCCATTGTGATTTCAGGACGCTTCTCGCAAAGGGGCGGCCCCCACCCCGTGATATTGTTCTGGTAGAAAACATCCGGCGTCTCCGGCCTGAACCCGCTGGGTTGCATCAACGCCGCCGCCACAATGCGCTCCGGGGCCAGCCTGAGCAGGTTGTGGATCATCGGCCCACCAATGCAGAAGCCCATGACCAAGAACTTCTCGATGCCGAGATGGTCCATCAGCCCAAGCTGGTCATCAGAGTAGGCATCCCAGGGACGGTCGATCTCCAGTGGGCCACTGGATTGGCCCAGATTAGCATTGCGTAAGTCGGCGGCGATACAGCGGAAGTTGTCTTTGTAGGTCTCCATAGGGTTGAAGGGCACCGATCTCTGCAAGGATGCCACGGTGGAATTAAGTCCGCCACCGGGAATGATCAGCAGGGGGAATCCGGAACCGACCTCTTCGTAATAGATACGGTTGGGGCCTCTTTCGTAGAATGGCATGGCGATATTCCTCCATCAGCGAGTTCCAAAGCTAACTTGAGGTCTAACAAGCAGGCAGGCCGGAATTTGCGGCACAACATCCGCAGGCGGCGTGTTGTACGGGATTATGCTTCGTCTGTCTATTCTGGCGTTCAATATAACCCAAGATGGCTCAAGCGGTCAACATAACGGTCCGGAGCGCCGGGAGTTGATAGATGGAGCGGTAGTTCGGTATGAACCGGGCACATCGGGAAACCAAAGACAGGGTGGAGCCGGTTCCTGTGGCGAAAAGAGCGGAAGGCCCGCCGGACTGGGTCGGACCGAACGATGCCCCAGCCCTGGGTGTGTGACTGGCTTGCCAGCGCTTCATAGCCCACCAAACTGGACAAAATCGAGAACCTTCACGTTGAGGTTCGCGCTAGGGATACTCTGAACAAGTGTGGTGAAGTTGTGGGATGATGAGACTGGAAGACCCGATGCTATCCGATGGGGAGGTTGAAAGTTGATGGACCAGCCAACGTTCTCAGACCTGGGATACCAGGGAAAGAAGCGGAAGACCCGTCGAGAGATATTCCTGGAACGGATGGAAGGTCTGATTCCCTGGCATCGGCTGGAAGAGCGTATCCATCCCCCCGTTTTCACGGGGCCAGGCTCTTCTATCCCAAGGCGGGCCGAGGGCGTCGGCCCCCCGGTTTCCCGGGGGCAGGCTCTACGCCCTGTCGGTGATGCTACGGGTCCACTGTGTGCAGCTATTCTACAATCTGAGTGACCCGGGCATGGAGGACTTGCTCTACAAGGCGGAGTCGGTGAGGCGGTTCGTAGGGCTGAGACTGTCAGATTCTCTGCCTGACGAGAGCACGATACTACACTTCCGCCACCTGCTGGAGAAGCGCCACCTGGGTAAGGGGTTGTTCCAGGAGATCAACAGGCATCTGGAGGCCCAGGGATTACGGCTCAGGGAGGGGACGATAGTGGACGCCAGCATCATTGAGTCGCCGTCGTCAACGAAGAATCGAGCTGGGTCCCGGGACCCGGAGATGCACCAGGTGAAGAAGGGGAACCAATACCACTTCGGGATGAAGCTGCACATCGGGGTGGACGCTGAGACGGGCTTGGTGCACAGCTTCTCCACTACCCCGGCCAATGTGCACGACGTGACGGAAGCTCACCGGCTGCTGCATGGTGGGGAGTGGCAAGCGTGGGGAGATGCGGGGTATCAGGGAGTCCACAAACGGGAGGAGAACCGGGAGCGGGAGGTGGAGTGGCAAGTGGCGATGAGGCCCGGCCAGCGCCGGAAGCTGGACCCTGGGAGTGAAGCAGCCCTGGCGGAGAAGGTCAAGGCGTCGGTGAGGGCCAAGAGCCTGCCCCCGACTGCGTTCGGGGGTGGAGCACCCGTTCCTGAAGGTGAAGCGGGTGTTCGGTTACTTCAAGGTGCGCTATCGGGGTCTGGCCAAGAACACCCAACGGATGGCGCTGCTGCTGGGACTGTCCAACTTAAAGACGGCCCAACGCTGCCTGGCCGGTTGACCCAGGGGTCAATGGGTCCAGAACCTGGCCTGGACCCGAAAAGGGGGCCGGTACCCACTGGCACCAACCTCAATATGCGCAAAATCGGAGGGCGGGGAACCGTTTCAAAGCATCGGCCAGGTCAAAAAACCGGCTCAAGCCCCGTAGTTCAGAGGTTCCCTAGCAACGCCGAAAGGTTCGTTTGTATCTAATCGAAGGGGTACTTTTGTACCTGTCCGATGGGGTACGATTGAACCTTGCCGACGCCGCCGAGCGCCGTACACCACTCTATTGTTGAGGGTTGGATTTGCAAACCACGCCACGCGATGCGGTTGCAGAGTCCCGCCGGGCGCTCGATCCGACCGACCCGGACGACCTGCGATACAACCTGAGGATTTCGGTATGGGTACGATGGTTTCTCTTGGTGGTCTGGTTGTTGCAGTTCAACTACCGGCCCAACTTCGCGGACTACGCCTATATTCCGACCACGTTGTTCGCATCATCACTGCTGGCCCTCAACGGCTACGTTCACTACCGCATCCAGTCGAATCGGACCGTGACGCGGCGCTGGGCGCTCGCTCTTAGCGCGATGGACGCGGCGATGATTACGGCGGGCATCGCGATCTCAGTCAGTGGATCTCAGAACACCTTCTTCGTGCTGTACTACCCTGCCCTCGCGATGTTCGCGGTGGTGTTCACGCCCTTCAGGCTCAGCTTCGCCTGGGTCACGATGATCGCGGTTGTGTACGCGGCGTTGAGCCTGGCGACGGAGCCTGGCGACGACTTCGAGATCAAGGAGGAGAAGGTCCTGTTCATCAGGATCGCCGTCATGTGCGCGGTCATCGCGGCGGTCAATCTGGTCTCCAGATTCGAGCGAATCAGAAGGACAGAAGCCGTGGAGCGGGAGCGGATCGAGCTCTCGCAGACCATTCATGACACCATCTCCCAGTCCGCCTACATGATCGGGCTAGTAGTCAGTCATGTTTGGAATCGAAGGGATAGAGGCGGTGCAATTTGGTTCGGGCATCCTGGGTCTTGAACCGCCAGTTGATGGTGATCTGGGCCGCGTTTCGCTCCCGCACCGAGGCCCGACTTCCCGTTGGAGCGATTCCGCGTCGGGGAGCCGCTGCTTCAGACAGGAGCGGACCAGTACGCTGAACTCTATTTCGGCCATGTTCAACCAACTGCCATGCTTGGGGGTATAGTGAAACTCCAGCCGCTTAGCTATCCGCCGGGCTTCTTGGGCTGGGAAGGTCTCGTACAAGGACGCCACTCGGTGGGTGTTCAGATCCTGCCCCGTACTCGATACGGGGTTGTCCAGGACCACCCGGACCACCGCTATCTCCGGGTAGGCTTCATCCACCAGCCAGCGCATCTGCTGGGCGAAATCCTGCATGGTGCGTCGTTCGGTCACCGCCACCTGCCGCCAACCCGCCAAAGGCTCGCAGGCCAGGAACAGGTTGCGGGTTCCCTCTCGCCAGTACTCGTAGTCCTGGCGCTGGGGCAGTCCCGGCTGGGCGGGCAGCGGGGGCCGGGTGTCGGCCAGCAACTGGGTGGAGGTCTCGTCAAAGCAGACCACCGGCCGTTGCGGGTCATAGGGCTCGGCATAGAGGTCCAGGACATCCTCCATGTGGGCTACGAAGTCGGCGCTTACCTGGGGAATGCACCACTCCTGCTTCTGCCACGGCTTAAGGACGTTTTTTTCAGGTGCAGCCGCACCGTCTCGTGGGACAGGGACGGCGCCAGCCCCAACTCCACCACCTTCCCAGCCAGCAACCGCAGGGTCCAATGGTCATGCCCCGCCGGCGCCGGAGTGCAGGCCAACGCGATGAGAGCCTGCCCCGTACTGGATACGGGGTGGGCTTCGCCCCGGTCGTCCAGCTTCCGGTACCGGTGGGCCTGGGGCCGGTCTTGCAGCACCCCAGCTAATCCCTCCTCGGCAAAGCGGCACTTGATGCGGAACACCATGCCCTCGGCCACATCCAGGGCTTGGGCCACCTGGGGCGCAGACCAACCTGCATCGGTCTTCAGTAAAATCCGGGCCCGATTGGTGACCCGGGCAGTGCTTTTACCAGCCCGAACCAGGTGTTCCAGTTGGTTCCGCTGCTCAGGCGTCAACCGGACTCCGTACTTTTCCCTGACCATACCACCACCTCACTTCAACCCTGTCTGTCGCTCAGAATAGCGCCTTGATTCAGACTCTTTAAACTACCATCAAAAACAGATTTGACTGACTACTAGGGTGTTGAAATACGCCAAACAGCGGAGGCCTACTCAGAGCGAGAGAGGCCCCCAGCCTTTCTAATTCCAGGCTGACGGCCTACAACACCATCACCAACTCAAAAGTTTGTAGTATAGTACCGCTTAGGCCCACCAAGATGTACAAAATCGAGGACGTTTGTGTTGCGGTTCAGGTTGGTGGTGTAGGTCCTACGCCTGGCAAGACCCGGTTTGGTAGCTGGTGCACAGGTAGCATCACAGCCTCCAAACCGGTTCGGAGTTCTCTCCACATCGTCCGACGTCCCAAGGAGGTTCGGTCATTCGACGTGTGTCATATGACTCGAACTGGTCAGACCAATCGGCCCTTTGGTCTTCGTGTCTAGCTTCGATATTGTAGCTATCCGAGAGCCTGTGTAGGATATGGGCTGTGAATCGCCACCTCGCTGTTGAGCGCCACTATCGAATACGTCCCTCGACGTTACACCACGAAGGTTGCTCCTGCCAGTAGTGGACCCAATCCCAATAATGTGTGGAATCTCGAGCTTGGCGATCATGTCAACGGGAACATCCTCAGACCAGTCGAGTTTCTTGAAGAGATGTGCGATTCTGAAGTCGTCAACAGGCGGCCATGAGTCTGCTGCCGTGGCCCCGTCGGCTGGAAGCGCTTCAAGCAGATGGACCACGACCTCAGGGGACATATTCTCAAACGCGTAATCGTCCCATAGGAGGTGGCTAACAAGAAAGCGGGGAATCCGTAACTGTTCAGACACAATGAGCCGTGACCGCCACTTCACCGTCATTCCGGCGTAGGCCGGAATCCAGGGGCGGTGGTGTGGGTGACTTCACAGCAACTCACCAAGTTGCGGGACCCTGGATTCCCGCTTTCGCGGGAATGACGGTGCTGGCTGCTGGCTATTTTCATAGTTATGACGGGTTGGGGCCAGAATGAGCCCTCAAGTCTGAACAGTTACCCCCATTGTAGCCTGGTTGACCTTGAGGTGCCCAACTGATAAACTGTCTCATTATTAGCCTTGGCCTCAATCGAGGAAATACACCTCGGAGGAGGAAACTATGAACGTCTCATCCAAGAGGTGGATACCCCTTCTGGCGTTATTGATGATTATGGCGCTGACGGTCGCGGTCGCAGCTTGCGATGACGGTCCCGATCCAACAGCCACGGCCGTCCCACAAGCTACCGCCACAGCCGTCCCGCAGCCTACGGCCACATCTGCTCCTAGCGGACCATTCAGGATCGGAGTGATGGAGTCGGTTACCGGTCCGGGCGAGACCTACGGCAACGTGGCCGTGCGAGCGAAGCGGATGGCAGTGGACGAGATCAACGCTGCCGGAGGTATCAACGGCCGTATGCTCGAGATCATCGTGGAAGACTCGAAATGCAACGCCCAGGACTCCATCACCGCCTACAGAAAGCTCACCGACGTGGATGAGGTGAAGATCATTCTAGGGACCTCGTGCAGTGGCGCGATGTTAGGCGCTGCACCCCTGGCAGAGGAAGACGGGGTGGTGCTGTTCTCCGGGTTGGCCACTAATCCGGACATCGCTTCCGCCGGGGATTACATCTTCCGCACTTCCATGAGTGACCTCCAGCTGGGCATAGATACCGGCAACGTGATTTGGGCCGACGGCGCCCGCAGGTTGGCTACCATCACCGAGGCCACCGACTACGCCGAGGGCGTGAGGCGCACCTCCGTGGCCCAGTTCGAGGAGCGTGGGGGCCAAGTGGTTGCCGAAGAGCGGTACTCTTCGGACATCACCGACTTCAGGAGCCAGTTGACCAAGCTGCTCGGCGAGGACCCCGACGCCCTTCATATCGCCGCCCAGTCCGAGTTCAGCGGGGGCACCATCATCAAGCAGGCACGGGAATTGGGCTACGAAGGCCCCATATACTCGGAAGTCGTGCCCGTTGGCGCCACGGCCCTGGAGATCGCCGGCGACGCTGCTACCGGGCTGAAGGCCATCATAGCCGAGTTGGACCCGGCCAACCCCAAGGCCCAGCAAGTTCTTGCCGACTTCAAGGCTCGCTACGAATACGTCACGCTGCCCTGGTACCTGGGTTCGGCCTATGATGACGTCTATATCACCGCCGAATGTCTCAAACAGACGAACGACGATCAGGACGCCGACGGTTTCCGAGACTGCTTGTATGAGATCAGTTGGAGTGGTACTATTGGGGACAATTACAGCTTCGACGAGGATGGCGAGGTTGTCGGTATGACCAACGTGGTGGTAGAGGTACTGCCGCCGGACGAGCGGACCGCCGACAATCAGGGTTACAAGATACTAGGCCCGGCTCCTTTGGAGTAGGTCCAAGCCATGTGGTAGGCCCGATGTAGATGTATATGCGGGCAACCCTGGGGACTGCCCATCAGTTGGTTGAAATCCGTCTCGAGGGGTCTCGTTGCTTAGATACCGCGCTGGCGAGGGCAGGCTTTCTTTACCAGACCTGTCTCGGCTTCTGGCCGTGGTGCTGGTAGTTGCGGTCACAGGCTACATCGCATGGAAGGTTAGCCAGTCCGGTGATCAGGCTCTCCAGTTCGCCTTCAACGGCTTATCGGTGGGGGCCGTGTATGCCCTTCTGGCTATGGGCTTCACCCTGGTGTACAGCACTGTCTGGTTCTTCGACCTCTATTACGGCGCAGCCGCGGCATTGGGCGCTTACGGTGTCTTCTACCTACGGTCTCAAGGGGGAGCCTACGGGTTCGAGGCCAACGACGTTTACGTTAATGTGGTCTTCGCTGTAGTGACTTCAGGAGTCGTAGCCTGGAGCCTCCACGTAGCGCTCTACCCTTGGCTGCGGTATCGAGTCGCCCCCCTTGCACTGCGCGCCATAGTAGGCGCTATGGCCGCGGGCGCCGGGGTGTACGTGGGGTTTGTGTTAGCCTATCCCAACGTGCTGAACATCACCCTTAGCCCCGCTGTCGGGGTGGCGGTGGCGGCCATAGCGGTCTGGGCCCTCCATCGAGGCTATCGGCGCATTAGGGCAAGGGCCGGCCTGGTGCCTTTCTTCGCCATGACGGTCATAGCGGCGGCCCTGGGTGCATACTGCGGCCTTCTATTGTCCAACACACCCGGAGCCAACCTCTATCTGAGTTGGGGAGTATCGTGCCTGTTGGCAGGGACCGTCGGACTGGCCCTATACCGGGGCCTGTACGTGTACATGCGTCAGCGGTCGAATTCACCCCTCATAATGCTGGTGGCCTCCCTTGGCATCTTGCTGGCTATTACCGCCTTCATAACCATAGTCTTCAGGAGCGCGCCGCGTCCACTCCCGGAAGCATTTGGCAGCGATCCCTGGACCATCGCAGGCGCCAACATCAAGGGATTTAACGTCTTCACCATTGGCGTTGCTGTCACCGGCTTCATGGGGCTGCTGCTCATCCTCAAGAAAACCGCCTTTGGAAAAGCTGTGCGGGCCATCGGCGACGATGAAGAGGTGTCGAAAGTGGTGGGGATAAACACCACCGTCGTTATCGCTATTGTCTTCTTCATAGGCGCCGTTTACGCTGCCCTGGCCGGTCTGTTAAGCGGCCACGACACCTCCATCCAGCCCAGGATGGGACTCCTGCTCCTTCTAAAGGGCTGGATTGCCTCGGTGGTAGGAGGCATGGGCAACCTCTATGGAGCCATCGTGGGCGGATTCGCCCTGGGCATGGTCGAACAGTTCGGTATTTGGGACCTGGCCGGTGAGTGGAAGGACGCAATTTCATTCATGCTGCTGATCTTGTTCTTGTCCTTTTGGCCCAAGGGCCTGTTACCGAGAAGGTAGGCCATGCTGAAGAAGCCTTTAGATGCCTATAGAGACCTGCGGGCTCTGGCGCGTGACCCTCGGGGGCTTTTGCGCCTCTCCAGGGGCAACTTGGAACTGTGGGCCAACCTGCTCATTATTACCTGGGCTGTGGCTTTCATGCTATGGCAGGGCGTCGGCTTTGCCATAAGTGTAGGCACCGTCTTCGCCATCTGGGCCATACTGGCGGTCAGTTTGAACCTCGTGGTGGGATTTACCGGACTCCTGTCGGTGGGACACATCGGCTTTTTCGGTATAGGAGCCTACTCTATGGCTATCCTCACCTCCAATGCAGCATACGAGCAACTCCGCACCGAGGCCATTCCAACCTTTGGCTGGCCCTTCTTCGCCGCCCTGCCCGTCAGTGTGGCGCTGGCCGGCCTGGTAGCCCTGGTGGTAGGTGTGGTATTCAACCGATTCAGAGACGACATCTACGTACTCGTCTCCTTTGGCTTCGCCATCATCTCCTTCAACGTCTTTTTGAACTGGCGAAGCCTCACCAGGGGCGCCTTCGGCATTCACGACATACCCAGGCCCGAGATAGCCGGGTGGGTGTTCGATGGCGAAGTGGAATTCCTGCTCTTGGCCCTCGTGTTCTTGGTCCTAGTCATACTGGTAGCCTGGTTCATTGTGACCTCCTCCTTCGGACGGGTCCTGACCGCTATCCGAGAAGATGAGCAAGCGATAGAGGTGTTCGGCTACCGGTCCACTCACTACAAACTGACTATATGGGTCATCTCGGCCATGATCACAGGCCTGGCCGGCGGCCTGTTTAGCAGCTGGACCACCTTCATAGACCCCTACTCATTTATCCTGCTCGAATCTATCCTCCTGGTGTCAATCGTGATTTTGGGGGGGCTGGCCACCATCTGGGGTTCCCTCCTTGGAGCTATGGGATTCGTGCTGCTGGAGGAAGGAATGCGCTTTCTGCCCCTGGTGCCCGCCGAGTACACGGGCCAGGCCCGTCAGATTGTTCTGGGCATTCTCTTGGTGCTGCTCATGCTATTCAGGCCTCAAGGCTTGACTGGGAGGTACAAGCTATGAGTGCTCCCCACACGGAAGCCGACGGGACCTTCGCCCTTGAAACGGATAGTATCTCAAAGCATTTCGGCGCCGTCAGGGCCGTTGACCAACTCAGCATCTCGATTCCCCGGCAGGGCGTAACCAGCATAGTCGGGCCCAACGGCTCAGGGAAATCTACCCTGGTGAACGTACTGAGTGGGACGCTGCCTCTCGACAATGGGATGGTGATCATTGATGGGGTCGGCCTCAAGATAGTGAAGGCCTACGAGAATCCCAATCATGGCCTAACCCGCACCTTTCAGGAGGTGAGGCTCTTCGACCAGATTAGCGTGTGGGACAACATCATGGTGGTGTTGACTGAGCGGCGCCTTTTCCCTGCGCTGGTGCAGCGCACCAGGGGCAGCCACAGAGACAAGGCCCGAAGGGTCCTGGAGAGCGTGGGCATGTGGGAAAAGCGGGACTCACTGGCAATGAACCTGTCCTACGGCCAGAGAAAGCTGCTGGAAATCGGGCGAGCCATGGCCTTGAACGTCAACATATACCTGCTCGACGAGCCCTTCGCCGGGCTCTTCCCGCAGATGGTGGAGAGGGTCAAGGACATAATGAAGTCCATGCGGTCCGAAGGGCGCACTATAATCTTCATCTCCCACAATATGGACATTGTCCGGGAGTTGTCGGATAGCATAATCGTACTCGAGGGCGGCGCCCTCCTTGCCTATGGAGATGTGGAAGAGGTCCTTAGCAGCGAAAAGGTGATTGACGCCTACCTGGGCGTCTAAACTCAGGGCTCTTGGCAGTCCCAACCCGGAAGTGAATTGGATGGAAAGTGCAGACAGGGCCGTCAATGGGGTGAAACTGCTGGAGCTGGCCGGCGTATCCGTGAATTACGGGGCTGTGGCCGCTCTGGACGGGCTCTCGATGGGGGTCCGGAAGGGCGAGGTGGTGGCATTAATGGGCCCCAACGGCGCCGGGAAGTCCACGGTCCTCAAGGCCGTCATGGGACTGGCCCCGGTGACTGGCGGGAGCATCCTCTGGCGACAAAGCCCTCTGGTGGCGGCCACCCACGAGATAGTAAAGGAGGGCATCGCCTTCGTGCCCCAGGGCAGGCGGGTCTTCACCCACCTTACTATCCAAGAGAATCTGGACATGGGGTGCCTTCACCTCAACGACAGGGTTGAAAGAGAACGCCGGTTGGACTCGGTCATGGAACTTTTCCCCATTCTGCGGGAAAAGCGTCGGGACCTGGCCAGCCAGATGTCCGGCGGCCAGCAGCAGATGTTGGCCCTGGGCCGTGGGCTCATGGCCGGCCCCGAGATGCTGCTGCTGGATGAGCCTACGCTGGGGCTCGCGCCCATAGTCGTCAAAGAGGTGTTTGAAAAAGTCGCAGAGATTAGTGAGAGACTCCAGACAACCATCCTCGTCGTCGAGCATAATATCAAGGGCGTCCTGAGTATCGTGGACCGGGCCTACGTCCTGGATAACGGCCGCGTAGTACACGACGGGACCCCTCAATCGGTCCAAGACACCAATATATTGACCCGGGTATTCCTTGGCAGGATCGGCGAGGAATAAAGTTGGCTGAATGGCCGATTCGCGGGCCGCTCGCTCCCCTCAGACCGGGTCCATGCCGGGAGCCTCGCGAGATTCCCTCAACCTGATGCCTAAACAACAGAGTGTCAGCAGGTCCCACGGGCGTGCTGGGCCGGAGGGCTGTGAACGGACCGATGCTGACGGACTTAATCACCAGTGCTATACTGGTGTCCATAGCATCCTGGCCGAGAAATCCGGCAGGAGTGCGAAGTTGAGGAGACAGGAGGTGAGGGCATGTCCAGGGTTACGATGATACAGCACATCAACATCCAGATCAGCGATAAGGAGCGGACCCGAGAGTGGTATGAGAAGGTGTTGGGCGCCGAGTTTCTGGACCGTGGGCCGGAGCTCAACAAGAGGCAGCTACAGTTGCGAATCGGAAGTGGGGAGATTCATAGCACCCATACCCCGGACCCAAACCCATCGGGCCATTTTGCAGTGGAGATTCACGACTGGGAAGCGATGATTGCCAACCTGGACGCGCTGGGCGTCCAGTACACTCCACCTACCGTCCGCGAGTATAGCGGCGGACACTCAACCTATATCAATGACCCGGATGGGAACATGATCGAACTGGTGCAGCACCCTCTGGGGTTGAAGGACTCCAAGGGCAACAAGGTAGCGCTGGCGCATGACCCCGACGGCCTGATATGGGACAGGCGCCCCGGCTACGGGCCTTCTATCTGACGCAGCAGTTCGGTGGCGGTGAAACAGGAAACAGTCCCGGGCCTACCCCCGAGGCTATCGCATTACGACTATTCCCAGCAGGGAACAACGTTTCCAGATAACCGTAGAGTAGAGGCAGGTTTGAAACCTGCCTCTACAGCCCGGCATGAAAGACTCGGAATGAATATGGCGGGTCGTCAATGGCAAAATAACCGGGCAAAATAACCGTAGGAGGAGACGATGCCTTACTATATGTACGTTGCCCTGCAAGAGGACAACAAAATATCGGTTTTTACCATAGACCCCCAAACCGGAAGTCTAACGCCCCAGGTTGACGTGCCCGTACCCGGAGGGCCGTTCAACCTGGCAATCAGCCCGGACCGGCGGTCCCTTTACGCCGGGTGCCGCGACGTCCATCAGATTCTCAGCTTCCAGATTGACCAAGCCAACGGAGGCCTTACCCAGAACGGGGCGGTATCGGTGGAGGCGTGGCCCGTTTACATCGCCACGGACCGAAGGGGCAAGTTTGTGCTGTCGGCCTATTACCAGGGCGCCCATGCAGCGGTGCATCCTATTGGGGATGATGGCTCAGTGGGCGGCCCACCCATCGAATGGCTGGCTACGGCGACCGGCGCTCATGCAATGCAGACAGACCCGACCAACAGCTACGCTTTTGTACCCCACATCGCCGGCAACGGGCCCAACGCCGTCTTCCAATTCAGGTTCGACGAAAACACCGGCCATATTACTCCTAACTCGCCGGCCAGGGTGGAGTTGGAAGAGTTCCTGGGACCCCGCCACTTTTGCTTTCACCCCTCGTTGGATGTACTCTATTTTTCCGACGAGCAGGGTTGCAGCGTAACCGGCTATCGTCTGGATACCGCGACGGGAACGCTGTCGCCATTTCAGACCATCACAACCCTGCCCGAGGGTTACACCGAGAGGAACACCTGCTCCCAGATTCAAGTCTCCGCGTCGGGGAGGTTCCTGTACGCTCCCAACCGGGGGCACAACAGCATCGCCTGCTTTGTGATAGATACGTCCACGGGGCAGTTGAGCGCCAACGGCATTGTTGCCTCGGAGCCGATACCCAACGCCTTGTGCCTGGACCTCCAGGACAAGTTTCTCTACTCCGCCGGGCAGGAATCGGGCCGCATGGCGATATTCGGTATCAACCCGGACTCAGGAAAACTGACCCCGGTGGAGACTTATCCATTGGGAAACCGTCCGTCTTGGGTATCTATTACAGAGTTGGCGGGATAAACAGTACCATACCGTGTGCGGCTTGAAGCGATCCGGTGGTATGCCCCTAAGGGTAAGCTCCCGGCGCGGCGCGGCCAAAGCGCAAGGCCGGGCCGCATCGGGGCATCCCGATTGTCGAATTACGTCCCTGCCGTGGGAGAATCGGCGCTACAGGTGGGGGGTTATTCGTTGAAGAAATCGGACATTGCACCTCTTATGTCATAGACGGCCGGCATGTGGTCCACCGAGAGTTCGATGCCCAGGGGTGACGTTACCGACTCCACCAGTTGGGCCATGCGCGGCGTGCTGGCCACGATCTCCGATGGCAGCCAGGGTGCATCCTCCAGCAGCTTCACCAGCAACTCCTGGCGGTCGGCTTCTGACGGGCCGGGTCCCATGAGTTGTTGAGGCAAAAATAGCGGGGAATTGCGGTCAATGACGACAGCCACCATGAGGAGATGACATGTCAGGCAGCACGATTAGACAGGCAGTTCCCGCCGGATAATCCATGAGTGTCAGGCCAAGTATTGACAACTACACGTTAGTACAGATGACAGGATACCATGTGGTTAGCACCTACGTCTTGCAGTACCGGCTCTTCCACGGAGCATCTGTCAAAGACGAAGGGACATCGGGTGTGGAAGTAGCAACCGGAGGGTGGGTTCAGCGGGGAAGGCACCTCCCCTGTCAGAATTATCTCATCCCGTTCAATGTCGGGATGGGAAGGTAATGCCGCGGACATCAGGGCCTTGGTGTAAGGATGAAGGGGGTTGTTGAACAACTCCCTTACTTCCGCCAACTCAACAATCTGTCCAAGGTACATTACCGCCACCCAGTGGCACATGTATCTCACCGTCGCCAGGTTGTGGGCAATCAGCAGGTAGCTTACATTGTACTCACTCTGGAGGTCCTTGAGCAGGTTCATAATCTGCGCCCTTATGGACACGTCCAGGGCAGACACCGGCTCGTCCAATACAATCATCCGGGGGTTCAGGGCCAGGCCCCTGGCTATGGCAAGCCGTTGCCTCTGGCCTCCGCTGAACTCATGGGGGTACAGATTGGCATGATATGGGTTCAGGCCCACGTCTCTCAGGAGCTTCTCTACCCGCTCCCTCACCTCCCTGCGGGAGATATGCCAGTTGATGACCATAGGCTCAGCTATGATGTCTTTTACCTTCATCCTGGGATTGAGGGAACTCCAAGGGTCTTGGAACACCGCCTGCACCGAGCTGCGGTACTTTTTGCGCTGGGCAGCGCCGGCCCTGGCAATATCCTCGCCCTCGAACAAGATGTTGCCTTCAGTGGGACGTTCCAGCATTAGCAGCATCTTGGCAGTGGTGCTCTTGCCGCACCCAGACTCTCCCACGATCCCCAGGGTCTCTCCCTCTCGCACCTCAAAGGATACTCCATCTACGGCCTTGATCCAGCCTGTCACTTTCGATAACAGCAGCCCTTTGGTGACCGGGAAGTGCTTCTTCAGGCCCCTGGCCTCCAGCACCACCCGCCCGTCACGGCCATTGCCCTGGTTTCCTGCTTCTATACTCATTCTATTCCCCGATGTTCCAGCAGTTAGCGAAATGGTCGGTGCCCACCTGAATCTTGGGGGGATACTCCTCCCGGCAGCGTTCCATTACATGGGGACACCGAGGGGCAAAGGGACAGCCCGGGGGCAGGTCGTGAAGGGTAGGCGGCTGCCCCTCTATGGAGTACAACCGCTCAACATCCTCCTCCATCTTGGGCACCGAGGACAGCAGGGCCTCGGTGTAGGGATGGGAGGGGTTGTTGAAGATGTCCCTCACGTCTCCTATCTCCACGATCCTCCCAGCGTACATCACCGCCACCCGGTCGCAGTTTTTGGCTACAATGCCAAAGTCGTGAGTGATGAAGATCAGCGCCAGGTCCAACTCCTCTTGCAGCTCTCTCAAGAGTCTAAGGTACTGGGCCTGGATGGTCACGTCCAGAGAAGTGGTGGGCTCGTCGGCGATGAGCACCTTGGGCTGACAGGAGATGCTTATCGCCCCCACTACCCGCTGGCGCATCCCGCCGCTCATCTGATGCGGATAGTCCTTTGCCCGCGTCTCTGCCGCCGGTATTCTCACCTGCCTCAACACCTCCAGGGTTTTCTCCATCACTCCTTTCCTATTGGTATTCTGATGTATCCTGATAGCCTCTTTCACCTGCTCCCCTATGGAGAAGATGGGGTTCAAGGAGGTCATGGGGTCCTGGAGGATGATGCCTATCTCGCCGCCCCGGACCCGGCTCATCTCCTTTTCCGACAATTGCAGTATGTCCTGGCCATCCAGGATTACCTTTCCGCCCACTATACGTCCCGGAGGGGAAGGGACGAGGCGCATCAATGAAAGGACTGTAACGGACTTGCCGCACCCCGACTCTCCAACGATGCCCAAGGTCTCGCCCCGCCGTACACTGAAGCTAACGCCGTCCACCGCCTTTACTGTACCCCAGCGTGTTTGAAAATAGGTGCGCAGGTCTTCCACTTCTAATGCAAAGGCGTTCTTTGACCCATTGTTCTCCATTTATCTACACCTCTTGCTTGATCATCTATTCTATCTGCCGGAGCCTCGGGTCCAGGGTGTCTCTTAGCCAGTCTCCGAACAGGTTCAGGGACATCACCGTGAGCAAGATAGCCAGGCCGGGCATGGTGGCGATCCACCAGGCATCCGCCAGCCTGCTCCTGCCGTCAGCCACCATAGACCCCCATGCGGGATCAGGACGGGGCACTCCCGCCCCCAGGAAGCTCAAGCCGGCTTCTACAAGTATAACTGCGCCAACCTGCAGCGTGGCTATTATTATCACAGTATTGATGGTGCCCGGGAGAAGGTGTATGAACATTATGCGCGGGGTGGAGGCCCCAGACACCCGGGCCAGGGCCACGTAGTCCATGTTCTTGAGTTGCAACACTTCTCCCCGCACCATCCGGGCGAAACGCGGCCATATCCATACCGCTATTATCACAATAATGAGCTCAAGGGACGGGCCCAGGGATACCACCAAGACCAGCGCAAGCAGGATAAGGGGCAGCGCTAGCTCAATGTCCACCACTCGCATAATCAACTCATCTACCCATCGGCCGTACCAACCGGAAATCAAGCCAAGCACCACACCTGTAGTCCCACCGACAAGCAGGGTTATTGACGTCAATATCAGGGAAATGCGGGCCCCATAGATGATGCGGGTCAAGAGGTCCCGGCCCAAGTGGTCTGTGCCCAGCAGGTACTTGGTACTACCCCCCGCCCTTGTCACCACCTTCACCCGGTCACCCAAAGCAGCATCTTCTTCTATCTTCCTGGCATCCTCAAGATTGATCTGTCTATGACCTATCCCTACCTCCACTTCCTCCACCACTGTCTTCAAGGTACTCTGCTCTCCCCCCCAGAATCCCGGCAGATTTCTATCTGCCAGAGTCCCTTTTGTGGGGTGATGAGGCGAAATCCAGGGAGCGGTGATGCCGGCTACCAACACCAAGAGGAGCACAAAGATTGGTATTAGAGGCAGCCTCCTCCCGGTCCGGATCGCCCTCATTACACGTGCCCGCGCCGGCTGAGGGGGTGCAAAAATAGTAGCGTCAGCCATCTGTTTCTCTCCTAGCTTCCCTATGTATAACGTATCCTGGGATCAATGTAGCCATAAAGCACGTCAACCAGCAGGGCTGCTCCCACATACATCAAGGTAAAGATAATGACTATTCCCTGAAGCAGCGGATAGTCAGAGGACCACATGGACTGGATCGCCAACTGGCCTATTCCAGGCCAAGCGAAAACCAACTCGGTTGTCACGGCGCCGGTCATCAGGGCGCTCATGTTGACGCCGGCGAAGGTCAGGGGTGGGATCAAAGCGTTGCGAAGGGCGTGTTTCCAGATTATGCTCCTGCCCGACACACCTTTGGCTCGGGCCATCTTTATGTACTCCGAGTCCAGCACGTCCAGCATGGCAGAACGCATGATCCGCAGGTTGCCTGCTATGAAGACCCAGCTCAGGGTGATCATGGGAAGAACGATGCTATTCCAGTCCTGCCGGCCAGAGGGAGGTACCCATCGCAACTCTACAGCGAACCAGAACATGAACATAATGCCCAGCCAGAAGGAGGGGGCCGACTGCCCTATCAGGGCTACCACTTTACCGAACTGGTCGAAAATACTCCCACGATTTACGGAAGAAAGAACGCCCAGGGGGATTCCCACTACCAGCGAAAATAGGAAGGCGGCCAGGGCAAGCTCGAAGGTGGCCCAGAGATGCTCTGCGATAATAGTCATGACGGGCCGCCGCTCTTCTATAGAATCGCCAAAGTCCCCTTGTAACACACCTTTCATAAATACGGCATACTGGTGATAGTAGGGCTTGTCTAGCCCCAGCGCCTTGCCTAGCTCCTCCCATTGCTCCTTGCCGGCGTAATCGTCAAGAAGTACGGCTCTGGGGTCTCCGCCTATACGCGCCATGATAAAGACAATCACCGATACAGCGATCAGGGTGATTATCATTATTATGAACCGGCGTATCAGAAACCTTTGCATATAACACCGCCACCATCAATACTCAAAGTTCGCCATCAAGGCGAACTTTGAGCCTACTGTCTTCTAGTGATTATTTCCCTCCCAATACCCAGGAGCAGGACCACTCCGTTTGCCGCCAGCGTGGCCCCAAAGGCTGTGTAGGTAAAGGCCCCGATATCGGGATCCGCGCAACACTCAACTTCCTTGTTCGCTCCATACTGATATCCGGCCCAGGCTCCACCCACGCCCACCAGAAAGGCCAGCAGTATGACAAGTATGAGACTTGAAAGCGGGTTGCCTTCAAGTCTCAACCATGCAACGCTCCCTCCAATGCCGGCCCCGATGCCCGCCCCACACATCAACATAGCTAGCAGTGTTGTCTGAGAGACCGCACCTGAGAAAATGTACAGTCCCCAAGCTATTGCTACTCCCACCATGCTCAACACGAGCGCAAGGAGGATTCCAAGTGCGCCACGCCCAGCAATGGTAAGGATGCTTACTATCAGAATAACCCACCCGCTTGCAGCTTAAAGCAAACCCTATTATCTGCCTGGACCTAGACCAAGCCCTTCCCTACTGGCGGTGGGGAATCCACTCAAAGGCAGTCAAGTCCCCTGGGCCGGAGTAATTCAGACGCTCTACCCAGGAATCTATTCTGGGGCCCAGAGGCCATACCACATTGACGATGTAGAGTCCAGAGGCCAGATCGTTTTCGTACATAAATCTAGCTGCCTCTATCATCACTTCATAGCGCTCGGCCTCTTGTGGTATGCCGATGGCCTTGTTTAGCAGGTCATCCAACACAGGATGTTCCGCACCAAAGCTAAAGCCAGCCGTACTCAGGAACACTTCCGGCCAAAGGTCAATGGGGTCGGGCCTGCCAACGCCGCCGTTGAAGTATACCCCTTTAAATATGCGGCCTACTATCCTTGGCCGGAGAGTGACATAGACCTCCGTCTCCGCTCTGGCTCGGATGCCTATTGCCTCCCACATGGTGGCGACAGCCTGAATCGCATCCGCCCCGGCAGCGCCGCCGGTGCCGACGGGGGCCCTTATTTCTACTGAAAAGCCATCAGCCCAGCCTGCCTCCTCCAGGAGTTGCATGGCTTTGTCCGGGTTGTACTCATGATACCTGATGTCATCGGGAAGCCTGTGCTCCTGAGTGCTCCACCCTACCATAGTCAAGGGCGCTCCCTCACCCCGAAGTATGGTGTCCACTATGGACTGGCGGTCTATGGCGATGTTCATGGCTCGGCGGACCTTGGCAGCGTTCTTCCACTCCTCAGAATTGATGTCCGGGTTGCTGGATACCCAGGGCAGAGAAGCATCGTAGCCAGGGTTCTTCTCCTCGAATTCCGGGGTGCCCCACCGCGCGTACCAGTTGCCAAAGAAGGTCATGCCCAGCCCGGTTCCGCCCAGCACCCGCATGAACTTGGCGCCTTCCTCCTCCTCAACGGCGGGCAAGGAGTCCAAGGCCATATCGAAGGTGTCCACCTTGCCCACCTTGAAATTGGCCACCCGGGTGGATTCCTCGGGCATTTGCCAAACGATCAACTCGGTGAACTCGGGTGTTTTGCGCCAGTGGTTTTCCACCGCCTTCAACTTCCAGAACTCGCCAACCCTGATGTCATCCTTCTCCCAGGGCCCTGTGCCAACCCCCGCTGCGAAGGCCCCTTCATCGCCCAGTTCATCATTCACCTTCTTGCTGTAGATATTTGTGTGAATGCGACTCAAGACGTTCAACATGTCAGCCTGGAGAGTACCGCTGTTCACCTCAACGGTGTATTTATCAACGGCCTTGGCCCCTCCCTCTTTGAGGTTCCAGAGCCTATTAATGTGGTCTCGGAAGCTCTGCCTGGAGTCCTCTCTTCCCATCTCCTGGTGGGTCCAGATGACGTCCTCGGCGGTCAATTCTCCGTAGCCCTGGTGGAACTGGACACCCTCCTGGAGCTTGAATGTCCAGATTAGGCCATCGTCGGAAACGAGCCATTCCTTGGCCAGCCATGGCACGAATTCCCGCTTTTCGTTGACGTATACCATTCCTTCAGCAATAGTAACCCAGCCAAGCCCTTCTGCGCCACCCGACAGCCGAGGCTGTAACCCGAAGCTGCGGTTGTCCGGGCGGCCATAATTCAGGGTCCCCCAGGGAGCATCCACCACTGGGGCCATCTGTGTCGGTGTAGCCTCCGGCGCGGACGTGGGGGTGGGGACGTCTGCTGCCTGGGATACTGAAGTCGCCGTCGGAGCCGCTGCCGGCGACGTTGAGGTGGGGGCTGCCTCTTCTTCTCCATCGCAGGCCACGGCTATCATAATGATCAATGCCAGGGGCACGAATAATAACACTTGAGGTCTCAGAAACCAACGGAATAACATGATTCCAACTCTCCCTTACAAGCTTCAGACTGCCCATGAGCCAACATAAAACGGCGGCCAAGCAACCCTAGCCTCGTGACGCTTACCCTTGATAGCGCTCTGTATATCGGGCCTTATGGTGTTGCCGCCACCGGACGGTCCTTCCCTTGGATGCCTTGCAACGGCACGTAACGTATCATACTTCTATTTTTGTGTCAAGATTTTGCATTGAAATATGTTCAAGATCGTTCTTATATATTCCCAAAGAGTTCCTGAGTTCGTAGGACGAAAATAAATCCTCAAGCTGAAATAGAGTGGGAGAGCAGGATTACCGCGAGGACGGCAATAACAAGGGCTCCCAGCGTCCCCACAGTGACGACGGGCATTCTGTGTTTCATCGGTAGTGGCCTCCCTTTCCGCAACCTGGTACGGCAGCTGCAAGATTCCTATGGCTATCGCGGGGCGGACAAAGTCCAACAACAGCTTATTCCCTGGACTTTCGGACTTGCCTATGCCCACTCGGGGAGCAGACACTCCGGAGGGGGAGAATGCTTGTACTAGAATTGCGGATGGCATTGACAAGGCCACGTAAGCGGATGGAAATGACGGGCGGCAATTCAAAATTCACGCAGCGGGGCGCAGACATGACGAACAGTGAGAGGGCACCGGACTACACCCGGCGATTCTGGGCCAAATCGGAGCCGCGGGACGGCTACCCGAAGCGAATCCACCTGCTGGAGCACCACCTGGCCGACGTAGGCGCGTGCTTCGAGGCGCTGCTGGCACAGCCGACCATCCGACAACGGCTGGCCCGCTCCGGGGGGCTGGACACCCTTGACGACACGACGGCGGCGCGGCTGACCCTCTTGGCCGCCATGCACGACATAGGCAAGGTCAACATCGGCTTTCAGTCGCGGGTCTGGGAGCCTCAATACCTGCAAGGCAGCCCCCGAATCAGCCACGCCGGACACACCCTGGACCTGACGCCGGTGCTGAGTGGCAAGGATGATGCAACGGCCAAGTGGTTCTTCGACGCCCTGGGTTGGTGGTGGGATGCCATCGAGTCCTGGGACGACCGGAACGGCGAGACCGTCTGCGCCCTGTTCGTGGCCGCCCTGTCTCATCACGGGCTGCCCCTACAACTGGAAGGGGAGCGCCACGCCAACCCCGGAATCTGGCGTTCCTTCCGTGGCCTGGACCCCGCCGAAGGCGTCCGGCGCATTGGCCGGCTGGCACGGGAGTGGTTCCCGGCGGCCTTGGGACCCGGCGCGCCACATCTCCCCTACGCCCCCGAATTCCAGCACATGTTCCTGGGGCTGTGCACCCTAGCCGACTGGATCGGCTCCAACGAATCATGGTTCGAGTTCGTCGAAGAGCCGGACGATGACTATATGGCCGCCGCCCGGCGGAAAGCCAAGGATGCCATCAAGGAAATCGGCCTGGACCTGTCCGGCCAGCGCGCCGCGATGCCCGGCCAACTGCCGGGGTTCGCCCAACTGTTCGGCTTCGATCCCAACGCCATACAGCAGGCATCCGTGGATACTCCCCCCGGCGAGCGGCTGGTAATCATCGAGTCGGAGACCGGCTCCGGCAAGACCGAGGCGGCGTTGTGGCGTTTCGCCCACATGTACGAAAGGGGGCTGGTGGACGGCCTGTACTTCGCCCTACCCACCCGCGCCGCCGCCACGCAGCTTCATGGACGGGTCAGCCGCTTCGTGGAGGGGATGTTTCCCGCCGGCAACCCGCCCGAAATCGTGCTGGCCGTTCCCAGCTACGTGCGTGCCGAGGACATCACCCACCGACACTTGCAGGACTACGATGTCTGGTGGAACCACCATCCTGCCGACACCACCCGGGAGCGGTCCTGGGCTTCGGAAAGGCCCAAGCGTTTCCTGGCGGCGCAGATAGCCGTGGGCACCGTGGACCAGGCCATGATGGCGGCCCTCAAGGTCAAGCACGCCCACATGCGGGCGGCGTGCCTCTCCCGCAACCTGCTGGTGGTGGACGAGGTCCACGCTTCGGACACCTATATGCGCCGGGTCCTGAAGTCGCTGCTGGACGCCCACCTCGGCGCGGGAGGGTACGCCCTGCTGATGTCGGCCACCCTGGGGTCGGCGGCGCGGCAGGAATGGCTGTCCGCCGGACGCCCCAGGGTCGGAGACCTCATCCCTCTGGAGCAAGCCAAATGCGCACCCTACCCTGCCGTCAGCGTCATGGCCCATGACGGCGAGAGGATTGCCCCCGTTGGCATGAATGACCGGGAGAAGAGGGTCAACATCTCTGCCAAGCCGGTGATGCACGACTTCGACGGCGTGGCGGGGCTGGCGATGGGGGCGGCGCGGGCCGGGGCTAAGGTCCTGGTCATCCGCAACACCGTCAACTATGCCATTGACACCCAGCAGGCGGTGGAAGGGGCCGCATCATTTAACATGGGGGGCAGCGACCGCAGCCTGCTGTTCGCCTGGCGGGACATCCCAACCCTGCATCATGGCCGGTTCGCCGCCGACGACCGCAAGCTGTTGGATGGGCGGGTAGAGGTGATGCTGGGCAAGGGCCGCGAAGCCGGCGGCATGGTAGTGGTCGGGACCCAGACCCTTGAGCAGTCCCTGGACATTGATGCCGACCTGCTGATTACCGACCTGTGCCCGGTGGACGTGCTGCTGCAACGGATTGGCCGGCTGCACCGCCACCCCAGGGACGACCGGCCCGCCGGCTACGCCACGCCCGCCTGCGTGGTGCTGACCCCGGAGGGCGACGACCTCTCGCCCCTGCTGAAACCAGGCCCCAACCGGAACGGGCTAGGCCCCCATGGATACGTCTATAAGGACCTGCGCATCCTGGAGGCCACCCGGCGGCTGATTGACGAGTACCCCCAGTGGACCATCCCTGGGATGAATCGGGAACTGGTGGAGCGGGCCACCCACCCAGAGGCCCTAGAGGCCATTGCCCGGGAGTTGGGGGAAGACTGGCAAGTCCACGCGATAAACATCGAAGGTGAGATTTTGGCCGATTTCCAGACCGCCGGGGGTGTCGTCATCCGGCGGGACAAATCCTTCTTCGGCGACGACAACAGGGACGTGCTGTTCGGCTCGGTGGAGGAGCACATCCGCACCCGGCTGGGCGACGAGGGCATAGACGTAGAGTTGGCCCCACCGCCTCCCAGCCCCTTCGAGCCGGGCAGGACCATCAGCAGGATGTCCCTACCAGCCCGGGGGATGGAGAGTGTGCCCATAGACGGCCCCGTCGAGCCTGTCATGGGCGATGGGGGCTTCACCTTCAGCATAGGCGACCGTACATTCCGCTACGACCGCCGGGGCCTGCGGCGGGTATAGCCGGGTTAAGCTGGGCGGCATCGGCCCAGGTTGTGTACGCCCGGGGGTGCAGGCCCACCTACACCCCCGGGACATCTATCCCCGCGCCTGCGGGGGAACTTGTCAACGATAGGCTATTATCGTGACGCAGAGAGGTCTATCCCCAATCTATTGGGGGACTTGACAGCCAGTCCCATGGATGTTACTCTTCACACCAGAATCTCTGAGCCACTATAATACATTCCAAACTGGAGGTAAAAGTGTCAAGCTACCACAAGGCGACCCAAATAAATATGATAGTGCCAAACGTGGCTGCCGTCCAGGCTGTGCTGACCGATACACCAGCGTCGCTGACACTGCGTACTCCATACGCTACGGTCGAGGTCCAAGTTGGGGAAGTCATGGTGACTGACACTAAGCAGTTGCATAATCCAAATGATCGCTTACACATTCCATAGAAATCAGCTTGTCTAACGTTGTCAAACATGTTCGGAGGAACACTATAATGCTCAACAGTATAACAGAACCTGTAATCCGCATGTACCCATCCACAGGCTCCCGCTTGGAAGCATCCCTGCCGGAAGTCTATGCCGCGCTGATAGCAGACGAGGTGGACGCCTTCCCCACCCTGCGCCCTCACCAGCGCCACGCCTGGCACGCCTTCCTGGTCCAGCTTGGGGCGATGGCGATGCACGGGGCAGGGAAGGATGGGCCGCCTACCGAGACGGATGAGTGGGCTGACCTGCTACGCCGCCTCACACCGGACTACCCTGACGACGAACCCTGGCATCTGGTGGTGGAGGACATCACCAAGCCCGCCTTCATGCAGCCCCCCGCTCGCTCCAAGGAGCGGGAGAAGGACTACAAGAGCCTGGTTGAGACCCCCGACGAACTGGATATGCTGGTCACCTCCAAGAACCACGACCTGAAGTCCTCCGTCGCCGCCCAAGCCGGCGTTGACGACTGGATTTTCGCGCTGATTACCCTACAGACGATGGAGGGATTCGGCGGGGCCGGCAACTATGGCATTTCCCGGATGAACGGCGGCCTGGGCAGCCGGCCAGCTTTCACCCTTGCGCCATTCAACCAAACTCCAGGCGCCCATGTTCGGCGTGATATTACTGCCCTGCTGGAATACTTGCCGACGCTCTTGTCTGAGTATCCTATGACAGAGGTCGGACATGCCCTGCTATGGACTCTGCCTTGGGACGGGACTCCGGTGGAAACCCTGCTACTCAACAACCTTGGTCCCCTGTACATCGAGGTTTGCCGCCGCGTCCGGCTGCGCTCCGACACAGACGGCCAATTGTACGCCATCCGCACAAGCTCCAGGGCGGCCCGCATAGAGGGGAAGAACCTCAAAGGCAGGACCGGCGACCCCTGGACTCCTACCAACAGTAAGAGAGAGGGCTTGCCGCTAACCTTAGGCGCCGGCGGCTTCAACTACAAACGGGTCACAGATTACCTAACCTCGGGAGACTGGTCCTCTCCGGCCCTACTGCATCCGACACAAGCCGAGCAGCGCTCACCTGACACGATGCAATTGGTAGCCCGCGCAATGGTGCGGGGTCAAGGGAAGACCGAAGGCTACCACGAGCGCAGCATCCCCATTGGTCACAAGCTCAAAACTGCAATGCAACGGCGTGATGGAACACAAGAACTGGGCGACATTGCCAAGGCCCGCATTGAGGAAGTCGGCACTGTCCAGCGTATCCTCAGCCATGCCATTCAGGTGTTCGCAGCCCGGGGGGACAGCGGCAAAGTCAGCCCAGAGCATCGCGTTCTGGCCCGTCCCTGGCTTAACCGGCTGGATGAAATCATTGACGCCCGCTTTTTCGAGGACCTGCAAACCGAGTTCGAGGCCGAGGCGAACGAACGCCAGGGTATCCGCAATCAATGGTTGATGAACGGCAGCAATGGCGTAGTTGATCACGCCCGCGCCCTGCTCCACGACGCCGAGGACTCACTGCCCTGCCCGGCCATCCACCGCTACCGGGCCCGGGTCCGCGCCGACGGCTTGTTTGAGGGACGGATACGGGGCAACAACGGCCTGCCGGAAATCTTTGCAACTGCCGATACCGGAGGGTAACAGCATGACAACCACCGAAACGGGCGAAAGCCCAAACACCCCGAATGTTGACGACACAGCCAGCTCCGACACTTCCTGGGCCTCCAATGCCGTGGCGCTGGCCGGCATCATGGCTTCGGAAAACTTCAGGCGAGGGGACCTGGCCCAATTACGTCGCATGGACCCAGACGACCCCGACGCCGCGGCTTTCTGGAGGCTGATGGCCCAAAGGGACTTATTCAGGGGCCCCGAAATAGAGGGGAAATGGGCGCTCATCATTCACGGCATTGCCCTGATGACGCCCACCAACATCGGAGACGGCAACCCCCGCACCGCTCACGACGGCTACACCCCGGTGGGACGGGCCTTGTTCCTGGGGAGCGATACCCAGCGGGAGAAGGGTTTCTACAGCGAGACCCGGCTCAACCGGCTGCTGACGGCCCGGGGGACGATGCTCAGGATATTGCTGGCCCGGATGTTCCGGATGCTGGCCGCCGCCGATGTGTCCTTCAACTGGCGGGAAATGGCCTCGTTCATTCTGAATGAAGGCTATGACGATGAGGCTGCCGAGCAGTCCCGCCGCCGCATCGCAGAACATGGAGATGGTGTCGCGCGAGCCATCCCGCTCGCCTACCGTCAGCAGGCCCTCGCGTCCAGTTCCTCATTGGCTGAACCCTACCTTCCAGTCCACCAACTCCGTGCCCAAGTCGCCTTCGAATCCGGAGTGACGAGAGCCTTGTGTGATTTAGTGCTGTCGAAACTAGCAGACGGGAACTATCGCGAGGTCGATGTCGAAGTGCTTCTGCACATCGGCACCACGGCATTACCGAGCTCGGAGCCGGCGTTTCGACACCACGGACGCCGCCGTCTAGAAGTAACCATGCGAAACAGGTAAAGGAGGAATTCATGAGCACGTCGCCGTATCAGCATATTGAAGAGGCCTGGGGTTTGGACCGGAACCCCTTTCCTCACTCCGCGATCTCTGGAGGATGGACGGATCCATATAGCTCGGACGTGTTTCCAGACGAGGAAGCAGAGTTTTTTCAGAAGGTTGTCCGTGGAGCACTTCAGGGCAACCGGCAGGTCGGCTTCCTCTGGAGCAAAGGACCTGGAGGAGACACTGGCTACGGCAAGACAGCCCTCATGCGCGAATCGGTCCGCAAGATAAATGCTGACTTCGGGAGACAGGTGGAGGCCATTTCAGGCATGCGCGATGACCGGATCGTTCCGATCGCGGCGGGCTTCTCGGAGTTGAATACGATGAACCGGACCGGCCTATATCCGGTGTTGTTCAACGCCGTAGTCGGTATGGCGACGGACGCGAATGCGCCATTGCTCCGTGCCAGAGAGTTGATCTGCACAGCGATCGGAGACGACGCGCCAGAAAAGGTGGCGGCCAAGCTGATCGAGACACGTCTAGCGGTTTCGCCCAGGTCCCCAGCCTTGCGCCCTGACCTCCTTCGGGTCTTCACAGAAAAACCCGACGAAGTGCCAAGCTTCCTTGGCCAAGTTACCGACGCGACCCAGATCCGATCTGGACTCCAATACCTAGACTTCGCCATGATCGCACTGGCAGCCGCGGGAGTGCGTAAGGTACTTCTGATGATCGACCAACTGGAGGACCTCGCGACCAATAAGTCACTTTCGGCGGCTAGGCGGCGACGCGAGATTGGGCGAATCCGTGACCTGATGGAAAATGAGCCCTACGCTTCGATGCTTCACATGACCTTCACTTTCCATGCTGCGGCCTGCTACAGAGCTCGAGACTTTTTGGGAACAGAACCGACTGCCGAGCTTCGAGGACACGCCAAGCAATCATGCCGCGGTTGTCGTGCTTCGTGGAATGCGAGACGATGATCAGGTAGAGGCATTATTGCGCGTGTGGCTCGATGCCCATCGTATTGACGCCTCCACACCCGGGGAGTTGGTTCCGTTCGAACGCGATACGCTGACTGTGCTGCGCCAAGTCTCACAGGGTCGCCCTGGCATCTTGCTGAACCGCGCGAACGAGCTCTTCCAAGCGGGTGCAGAAGCGCAGAAAGGACTCATCGACGTGACTTTCGCACGCGAGTATTTTGCGGGTGCCGGTCACAACTTAGCTTCTTCCACAATCACGGAGGATGAGCCGGCCAGTGACGTGGTCGACTTGCTGGCCTAGATCCTATGCATCTAACAGCTTGGAACGCCAACGAACGAGCCCTTGCATCATTGTCCGTGGATGCTTTCTTGCTAGCGCGCCATTGTAGCCCAGGACATTCCCCAGCGAGTGGCCGAGCATGGCAGCGAGCGGTATCACAACTCTTATGGCGACCAGGCTTTGCGAGGCGTCAGCACGCCGGAGTCCTCGGCCTATTCGGCCGAGGCTCACGATCTGGGGCACGGCACGAGATCGACGGAGTTGGTCAAGGACCTGAGATCGGTGCATGGATCGAAAGTAAGGCCCGCATGGCCCTCGACAAGTCTGACGTCGCTGTGTTCCATTTGAAATGGTTCCGTTTGTTTTAGCGTATCCCCATCAGTGCCGGGTCCCGACGGCGCCGCCCCGTCGCCTCTGGTCTCTCCTTGCGGCGTTCCGCAATGCCGCCATAGGATGCAGTTTCCCCCTCCGCCTACGGTGCGTTGTCCCCGTGGCCGTTGGCCGCGGCTTGGGCAACCTTAGTTTTAGGGCGGCTTGACGCTGTGGCAACTTCGGTTTCGGTTGAGAGGCTGGCCGCGCCTCCGCCTTCAATGTGGGCACTGGAAGCGCGGCCTCGTCTTTTACCACGTCGGCCCATTCACGGAAAGGCGGGTCCACCTTCGCCCGTTTCCCCGGCGTCTGGTTCCGCAGGCTCTCATGGCCCCGGAAATGGTTGTAGGTCAGAACCCACCCGTCAAGGTAACGCTGTCCGGTTTTCCTGCTGTCCAAGGCCCGGAGGGTCTTGGTGCGGTCCTTGAAGGTTCCTTGCAGGCGCTCGCTCAGGTTGTTGTTGATGTCGGCCCGCATACCATCAGACTGAATATGCCGGCTTTCCGGCAACACGTCCTTGATCGGCTTGATGTAGGACCGGAGTTTGTCGGTGGTGATGGTCTTCGGTGGGCTGTCGGCGGCCAGTGCCGCTTTTCTCAAGACGACCCGCGCCGCTTGGGCGTCCCGCCGGGGCGTAAGGTGCGACGCCAGGATGTAGCGGGTTTCCGAGTCCATCAGGTTCCAAAGCCACATCTTCTGCCCGCCCACGTCCACCTGCGTTTCATCCGCCACCCAATGCCCGCCGGTCTTGGCCTTGTGCCCCTTCATCTGCCCCACGGCTTCGTCAGTGTAGTCCCGCACCCAGCTATAAATGGTGGCCTTGCTGGGTTCGTTGGGTAGGTCGTATTCTTCCTTGAGCCCTTCGGCGATTTGCTTGTAGGACTTGCCGGTGTAGAAGTCCCGGATGGCACTGCCCATCAGTTCGGCGTCCATCCGGCGGCCCTTGGCTTTGCCGTTGGCTCGAAAGTCCTTATTGCAGCCCCGGCAACGATAGCGTTGCTGGCCCGCTTGCTTGCCAATCTTCACCACATGGCCGGAATCACAGGCGGGGCAGTTGACGGTGTAGT